>NZ_JBFRBB010000002.1:0-1513345 GCF_040932035.1 Hoeflea sp. TYP-13 | reverse complement strand
GGGGGGGGGGGGGGGGGGGGGGGGGGGGGGGGGGGGGGGGGGGGGGGGGGGGGGGGGGGGGGGGGGGGGGGGGGGGGGGGGGGGGGGGGGGGGGGGGGGGGGGGGGGGGGGAGGGGGGGGGGGGGGGGGGGGGGGGGGGGGGGGGGGGGGGGGGGGGGGGGGGGGGGGGGGGGGGGGGGGGGGGGGGGGGGGGGGGGGGGGGGGGGGGGGGGGGAGGGGGGGGGGGGGGGGGGGGGGGGGGGGGTGGGGGGGGGGGGGGGGGGGGGGGGGGGGGCGNTGTCCGACCCGGAGACATAGGTAACAGAACGTACCTAAGACATGGGTGACAACCTCGTGCCGAACGGGTTGTCGATGGTTTGCAATGTTCTTTGCTCCAAGTCGATGTATCCCAGATCATAGTGCATGAAGCTGATCAGCCAAATTCCATCATCTACCTCCTTAATGCCGAGCCTTTGACCGGCGAGCACCTGTGATATGTTGATCTTCTTTCGGTGCATGCAGATGCGCCCGCACGCTGTGACGAGAATGTCCCTGTCGTGGAATGGATATGTCACCTCGGGCAGTCCCTGATAGGGGCGCGGTGATGGCGCATAAACCTCATTTGGACATTTCATGTCGAGCGCTTCGTGCGGCCTTTCGGTGTTGAATTCACTTAGGAAGGCATCGAAGCGGGCCTGTTGTTGCAGGCTGTTTTTGCCTGGCGGTCTCGTTGTTTCCTTCTTCAAGGTCAGATGCATGCGCTCGTGACGGCCGTTCTGCTGCGGGTGACCCGGCCTTATGCGTTCGATCCTGATGCCCAGCCTGAGCCACCACACCGACAGCCTGGACAGATTGTAGAGCCCGTTGGGAGAAGCAAACGGCAGACCGTTGTCGGTTCTTATTGCATCTGGCAGGCCGCGCTCCTCGAACAGACGCTGGAAGGCCGGCAAGCCATTGATCTCCTTGGTTGAACCATGGGCTTCGCACATAAGAAGCATGCGTGAGGCATGGTCGGTGGCCGTCAGGGGGTAACAGTATTGGCCATTGCCGAGCTTGAACTCGCCCTTGTAATCGGCGCACCACAGAGCATTGGCCACCGATCCGGCCGATAGAGGCGTGCCTTGCGCTCTTTGACGCTTGCGCTGCCGGCCCCGCTTGACCAGGCCATGGCGGTCCAGCACCGCATGCACCGTGCTCCTGGCCGGGATGCGCACATCGCCGGCCAAACGCCGCACCAGCAGCTCGCGGATCTTGCGGGCGCCCCAATGGGGCTTGTCGCGTTTGCAGTCGACAATCATGCGCTCAATGGCTTCGGGCAACTGATTGGCATAGCGCACCGGACGGCGCGATCGGTCACACAGCGCCTCAACGCCCTGTTCCTTGTAGCGATTGAAGATCTTGTAGCCGGTCTTGCGCGAGATGCCGAACTCGCAGCACAAATCGCTCATACCTTCGCCCTCAAGACGACGGGCGACAAATCGAAGACGTTCCTCCATGACACATGTCCTTCTCCACGGCATCAACACCTCCGGCAAAAACCAAAAGTGTTACCCATGTCTCCGGTACAAAACGTCACCCATGTCTCAGGTCGCTCATTGCCCTTATCTCTGCCTGATGAAGCGCTTTAACCGGACGTGTGAGCGCACAATTGGCAATTGCCAGGTCTATTCAACCGGATCGATGCGCCCGCTGAACCGGATGGCAGCGGCCTGTTGACATTCTGATTCAAGTGGGCGGCATGGATCGGGGCTTTCAGTCGAGTAAGGGGTGTGTGAAATTGGGCGGTATTCACACACCCCGACCGCATTCCGCAAAAAAGCGAAGGCGGCTAATTGCTGATTACCTAATGGCCGAAATAGAGGAAATACACAATCGGTTGATGTACGAAATTTCTGGAATTCAGGCCGGAAATTTCGTTGTTCCGGTCAAAACTCATGGTCATTTCACAAGTGCTGGGTCAAACAAACTGCCGCCGCCGTTGCGCTATCGGTCTAGAGGATTATGTCGACCCTTGCCGTCGGTACGGAACCGCGGTTCTGGAAGTTCATTTCCACCGCGCGGCGCTCGCTTTGCGATAACCGGCGGTAGAGACTGTCGCGACTGTTTTGCGGGTGTCCGGCTATGTAGAACTGTGTCGTCAGTTCCGTGGTTCCGGCAAAGACCTTTACATGAATATGCGGCGTTCGTCCGGGATAGGGGACGGGTTTAATCGTGCGGAAAGCGTAGGCGCCGCTTTCATCGGTAACGACATGTCCGAATCCCTGGAAACCAGGGTCACGCAGAATCCGCCGACGGTCTCCCGTGTGCAGATAGCGCCCGTTGGCATCGCATTGCCAGATTTCAACGCGGGCACCGGACACAGGTGTGCCGTTCAGGTCGAGAACGCGGCCGGTCAGCGCGACAATCTCTCCGCCGGCGTTTTGCACCTTGCTCTGAATCTTGACCAGATCGTTGTCCGCGTCCCTAAAGCGCATGTCCGGACGTGGGTAGAACGGGCCTTCGGCAGACTGAGGCGTTGCAGCAGCGCGTGCCGGCATGCCCGATGCCGCAAGCAACGGCAGGGTCAGAAACGATCGAAGAACGGTTCTGCGGTCTAGTTTGACGAACGTCATCGCGGCTCCCTTTCTGCAAGGCCGACCGGGAAACAAGCTGCATCCTATCAGGTCAGAATGCTGACCATGCGGCATAAATATTCAAAGCTGCGTGAACGGCGCGCCAGGAGTAATATGAATTGCCGCGCCAGCCCTGACGCCCTTGTGATTTCACCGTTCCCACTATTTGCGTGATAGTTCTGCCCTGAGATCAACATGCAAAAGGACCGCCATGCTCAATGTCTGCAAACGGCTGGCACTGATGATTGCCTTGTGCCTGCCGTCCTTTCCCTCGCTGGCGGCGGAACTGAGTATTTTGGCCCGCCCCGGGCCGTGGCCGGTTGCGGACAATCTCGTTGCCTATCGGGGGCGGATCTGGTTTTCAGCCGCGGTCAAGGGCGTCGACCATAATTCTGCAGATATATGGAGTTTCGATCCGGGGACGGAAGAGTTGCGGTTCGAGCGCTATCTCTTTTCCCAGGATGCTGGGCGGCCGTCCGTTCACAAGGGACTGCTTTACTGGCCGCATGAAGACATGCGCATCGGGCTCGGGGAAGGGGTGATCAGCGTTACCAATGGCGGCAAGTGGGCCGAATTGTTTGTAGCGACAGATGATTTGATGATGCACACCCATGCGGCCGTGGAATGGAAGGGGAAGCTGGTGACGGCAATGGCCGGGTGGAACAGCGTGCTTGCCGCATCGACCGATGCGGGGATGAGCTGGACGGCACTGGTCAATGATCCACCGAAAACCGGCTCGTTTCACCGCTATAACGATGTCGTTGCCCTTGATGAGCGGTTGTTCGTGCGTCATTGGCAGGACACGGGTCTGACCCTGGCCGAATATCGCGACGGTGGCGTGGCCGCCGTTGATGGCTGGCCGAAAGGCCGGATCTTTTCTGCCCTGACGCCGTTTGCCGGCGCGCTCTATGCGCTTGTCGAGAGTGACAGCGGCAAAAACGAATTGTGGCGTATCGCCACCGGCAGGCCGGAAAGGGTTGAAGCCGCGCCTGAGGGCCTCGACATGCAGCACATGATCAGCGACGGCAGGTCGCTGTGGCTTGTTGTGCGAACGGATGATGGTGCGCAGCTTTGGTCGAGTGCTGACGGTAAGACCTTTACCCCGGGCGACACAGTCCGGGGCGGTAACGTCCACAGCGCGATGGCGCTCGCGGCAGGAAAAATCTATCTTGCAGGTGAGGGGGCCGACGGCAAAGCCATCCTTTGGGGACCCACCGATGTTTCGATTGTCGATGTTCCTGATCCGATTGCGCTTCCGGACCAACCTAGGGAAGCAGACCCCCAATTTGACGAAGCTGCGGAAAGAAACAGGCTGCAGGCCGCGCTGAGCGCGCCGCAAAACTATGCGCGCCATGGTCGCCCCTTGCACAAAATCATCAGCATGGCTCTCGCCCGCAATCCGCCATCGGGGTTTCTTGCCTCGCTGCTCGATGCCGAAGTGCCCGATGTGGATATCGAGATCTTTGGCGGACGGTTCTCCGTGCCGGCACGTGACATTGCGCGGTGGCAAATCCTTGCCGCAATGGCGCAGCGCGGTGAAAAAACTGTTCCCGCCCGGCTTTTGACAACCCGGTGGCAACGCCAGCCGAACAGGCCTCAAAAATGGTTCGACGCGCTGCTCATTGCCATGCACGCGGTCCAGCTGTCCGGGCAAAACGACCGGGCGACGGTGGATGCGCTGATCGGCCGGCTGGACAATTCCGGCGATCCCTTTTGGCTGCAATCGCAAGTCACCGGAACGCTGACTGCCATCACCGGCATGGATTTCGCCTATGACCGGGATGCGTGGAAACGATGGTGGGACATCGTCAAAGCCACCTGGCCGCAGAAGTCCAGCTAGAGCTGGGTCCTGGGTCACGTTTGAACTGGCCACATGCCCTCATATATTGAATTGAGGCATGATATTGTTGGAGCGCCATGCAAGAAGGTTCTCAAACCGGCGAATCCGTTCTGGACGGAATAACGGTCAAGTTCAGACCCGATGATTTCTGCGTGACGGAAGCGATTGCGCTCGGACCCTCCCTTTCGAAACATTCCGGTGCGCATCCCGATGCCGCAAAACGATATCAGTATCTGCGACTTCGCAAATGCGGCTATACGACCTTTCAGGCGATTGAAGTCATCGCCTCCCATTTTGGCATCACACCCGGCGTCATAACCTATTGCGGGCTGAAGGACGAAGACGCGGTTACCGACCAGATGATTGCGGTTCCCGGTGATGTCGATCTTGCACGGATTGACGAATTCAACGCTAAAAACAGATCCAACGATACCTTTGTCGCACTCGTTCGATATGGTGATTATCCGGTGCCGCTGTCGGTCGGCGGGCTTGCCGGAAACGCGTTTCGAATTTGCGTCCGCGGCATACCGCCCAGTGTTGCCGAACAGATGCGCGGGCTGGGCCACGCCCATCAGACCGCGGTTATCAATTATTACGACACGCAGCGGTTCGGTGTTCCGGGCGGCCCGAAAACGACCCATCTGATCGGCGCCGCGCTGCTCGACAACGATTTTGGATCGGCTTTCGCGCTTCTCAAAGACGCGAAGACGCCCGAATCGGCCAAGGCTCAAAATTGGAGTGGTGACGCCGAAGAATTCTTTTCGACGCTCGAGCCACGGGTTGTCGCGTTTTTCATGTCGGCCGACAGTTCCTTTAAATGGAACAGGATCGTTGAAGGAAGGCTGGAAAATCGGCTTGAGTCGGACCGGATCGTCAAATATGTGCGCGATGGGGTGGAATATTTCGCAGCAAAATCTGCTGAAGATCTGCCCGGCGCGTTTTCGAAATTTCCAATGGCCGAGTATCGGCGGTATCGGCCCGAAGGAAACCGGTTTGCCTATTCCGCCATAAAACGGCCGACGCTGCTTCACATGGTGGTCAATATCGAAAGCACTGGTCAGGATGAGGAGCACCCGGGCCGATCAAAATCGGTGGTATCGTTTTTCCTTCCTTCCGGGGCTTACGCGACCAATGTGATCAACCAGCTGATATTGTCGCTTCAGTGAAATCCGATGAGCAGGGGTGAAGGTGAGTCCATGATGTCCAAAACGACCGGCATTTATGCATCTGATATCCGCTTCGACCGCATCGATGGCTGCTATGATGCGACGTTTTCCGCCAATGCCATGAGGCTTTTGAAGGAGCGTTTTCTCCTGATACGCAACGATGGGGATGATGAAACGCCCGCCGACATGATGCAACGTATCGCATCGACACTGGCCCAAACCGAAACTGAGAATGGCGAGGTGTGGCAGGACCTGTTTTTCCGGACAATGTCAAAACTGCTTTTCCTGCCGGGAAGCCGCGTCATGGCAAATGCCGGCACGACCAATCCGCAGCTTGGCAACTGCTTTGTTCTGCCGCTTGCCGATGACAGGCGCGAAATCCTCAAGACCTTTTCAGACGCCTGCGACATCAAGGGAAACGGCGGAGGCTGCGGTTTCAACTATTCCAATATCCGCCCTCGGGGGGATATTGTCCGCGAGCATGACGAACTGGCCTGCGGGCCGACGGCCTTCCTCAAGCTGTTCGATAGCGGCTCGGCGATCTTCAGGCAAAAGGGCCGGTATGAGAGCGGCAATCTTGCGATCATCAATATCGACCACCCGGATGCTATCGAATTTGCGTCCGCCAAGCTGACCGATGGCGATCTGCGGCTGACAAATATCTCCGTCGGGATCAACGACGCCTTTATGGAGGCGGTGAAAGCCGGCAAATCCTGGCAATTGAAGGATCCGCGCACCGGCGAGGTGCTTAAGGAAGTGGATGCCGCTGGCCATTTCAATGCCATCTGCGAGCTCGCCTGGCAGACGGGCGACCCGGGTGTGGTGTTCCTCGATCACCTCAACCGGGACAATCCGTTGCTCGACAGTATCGGCCCGATCAACGCCATGAACACCTGCGGCGAAGTCGGCCTCTTTCCGTATGAATCCAGCAATCTGGGCTATCTGAATCTCGTCAGACTTCTGAAGAGCAATCCATCGGGCCGCAGGGGTATGGATTTGTTTGACGACGCGCTCCTGCGGGCAGTGGTGCATGTGGGAATTCGCATGATCGACAACTCGATTTCCGCATCCTGGTATCCGGTCGACAGAATTTTTGAGTCCGTCAGATCGAACCGGCGGATCGGGCTTGGTGTGACCGGATGGGCGGATTGCCTGGCGCTGGCCGGCATTGCCTATGACAGCGATGAAGCGATCGATCTTGCCGAAGCGTTTGCGGGAACGCTGCGCAGCCATGCGGAGGAGGCGACGAAAACACTGGCGATTGAAAAAGGCGCCTATCCGAATTCCAAACTGTCCGGTGAGGTCGAAAAGAGAAACATCAGCCTTCTTGCACTGCCGCCGAGCGGCAACCACGCCATCATTTTCGACAGCAGCTTCAGTATCGAACCCTATTTTTCGCTTTACTATCTGGAGCGGGTGATGGGGGACCAGGAGTTTTTCCGCAAGAACAAATATCTCGAAGAAGCGCTGCTGGAGATCGGCATGGACCCGGATCCTGTGTTTGCCGAGATCGCGAAGAATGCCGGCAGCGTGCAGGACGTTGAGCGGGTGCCGCAACAGATCCGGACCCGGTTCAAGATCGCACATGAAATCGCGCCTGAAATACATGTCAGGGTTCAGGCCGCCTTCCAGAAATATGTCGACAACGGCGTCACCAAAACAGTGAATCTGCCCTTTGATTCAAAGCCCGGGGACGTTGCGCGATGTTACATGCTGGCGTGGGAACTGGGCTGCAAGGGTGTAACGGTGTACCGGGACAGGTCGCGCAGCAAACAGGCAATAGAATTCGACGGGCGCAGGCTGGAAGAAAGCAATGGGGTGCTTCCAAACTGAAACTCAGCCGAATCGACAAGAAGTTGGCAACGCGCCTGGATCATTCATTACGGATTGCGATGCGCCTGCGCGCAGCTTAATCGTGGCGCTCCAAGACCCGCTGGTTCAGCATATAGGCGGGGCCAAACGATAACCTCTTCAGAATCGGTGATTTTTCGCCGATTATGCGCCAGACGGGCGTAATTTCAGCAAGTGACGCGCCGTTTTTGTGGGCTTCCTGTTTGGATGTCCATTTTATCGTGTCGGCCCATCCCGGGTATCGACAGTTTACCATAAAAACCCCCGTCTTTGGGTGGTGCAAGCCGGCTGGCGACTGACCCGGTACGGTTGTACAGGGTTTTGTTTTTAAAGATTTCCTTCGCCAATATTTTTGTGCCAGATTATTTTCTATCGGTGCATACAAGGCAAATTACGTTCTCCCAATCGTGACATTGAGGCAATTATGGCAACAACCGCTAGTTTCAGCAGGATAAACGGCTTTCTCGACCGCATAGGGCCCATCGACACGCCGTTTTCGATTGCCATGCCTGATGGGAATGAACGCAATGTCGGCGATGGCAATCCGCTCTTTCATGTGTCGCTGCGCACAGACCGCGCCGTCAAGGCGCTCGGCTCGCTTGACGAAGCAAATTTTGCAGAGGCATATCTGCAGGGCGATATCGACATTGAGGGGGACATGATCAGCCCGTTCGCACTGCGGGCGTCCATGGACGACCGCCACCCGGTCGTTACCGCCTGGCGTTTCATTCAACCGCTGATATTCGGCCAGGTTTTCACCAACAAGGCCGCCATCAGTTCGCATTACGATCTCGACCCGAAGCTGTTTCTTGGCTTTCTCGATCCGGTTCTGCCTGCCTACAGCCAGGGTATTTATGAAAATGACGAAGAGACGCTGGAGACGGCACTGCGACGCAAGTTCAACTATGCGGTGGACATGTGTGAACTCGGACAATCCACCCGGGTGCTGGAGATTGGTCCCGGGTGGGGCGCTTTCGCCAGCCATGCGCTGCCGCTCGGGGTGAGTTTCGTCGGGCTGACGATCTCCGAAATGTCGCAGAAGTTCATCAACGACAAGCTCGTTGAATACAAAGATCAGTTTGAAATCCTGATGCAGGACTTTCTCGACTACGAACCGAAGGAGAAATTCGATTCCATCGTCATCATGGGCGTGATCGAACACCTGCCGAACTACGAGCGGGTGCTGAGGAAATTCTACTCGCTGCTGAAGCCGGGCGGGCTGGTCTTTCTCGACGGCAGCGCGGCCCGCAAGAAATATGAGCTGTCAACCTTCATGGTGCGCCATATCTATCCGGGCAACCATTCGTTTCTTGTGTTGGATGACTTCCTCAACAAGATGAACAAGACACCGTTCGAAGTCCTTGAAATCCAGAACGACCGGCACAGCTACTATCTGACCTTCAAGCAGTGGGCCGAGAATCTGGAAGCAAACAAGGACGCAATCGTCGCCGAGTTCGGGGATTTCGAATATCGCAAGTTCCGGCTTTATCTGTGGGGCGCGACCTATGAGTTCCTGTCGCGCAATCTCGACTGCTACCGCATGGTTTTATACAAGCCAAAAGACGGGGCCTGACGGCATGATTTGATGCGGTCTAGCCCGCTTCGACATATGTGCGGTGCCAGTCGACCGCGTCCTCCAGCCTGTCGTCGCCCCAAAAAACCTCCCGTCCGACTACGAATGTCGGCGCACCGAACACGCCGAGCGCACGGGCCTCATCAGTTGCGGCGAAATAGGCGTTTCTGGTTTCATGCTCCGAAACCTTCGAAATGACCCTGCCGGGGTCCTGGCCGATTTCAATCAGGGATTGGCTCAGATTCGGTTCGCTGCCAGCCGGCAGGCCCTGTTGAAACCATCTTCGATAGGTGGCGCGAACGTAGTCGGCGCACCATCCTTCGTTTCTTCCGATGATGGCGACCTTGTTTGCCAGATCGAATTCCCGCAACGGATAGGGCGCCGGCACCTTCACCGGCAGTTCATAGGATGATGCCCGCCGCTCGATATCACGCCACATATAGGCTGCCTTGACCGGTTTTTCCGAGAACGGAATATTGTCCATTTCCACCATGATCTTGCGGACGCTGAAGGGACGCCACTCAAACCGAATTCCCGTTTCGCGTTCGACGTCCTCCAGGCGCATGATGGTCAGGTAGCTGTAAGTGCTGCCGACAGAGAACCAGAAATCGATCGAATCCATTGTCATGACGAACAGCCCGTATTTTGAGTTCACAATGCCAGACCGCTGGCCGGGCAATTTTACTAATTTGCAGTTCTCATGATAGCGAGCGTCCAATTCTGCAACAAGATCAGCCGGAAGGAGCTTATTTCCGTCCACAAATACTGGCGGCTCAAAAAAAGATTTCCCGACAGCCAATAGTGTCGCTAATATAAAGATATGCCTAGTGACCGAACAAACGGTGAAGACGGAGGGGGCACCGGATTCAAGGCAGGCAGTCGCTTTGAGAATTCAGTTGTCCTTGTAACTGGCGCCAATGACCGGGGATTCGGTGGCGCCATCGCCGAAAAATTTTGCCATGAGGGTGCGACACTGGTCCTGACCGACCGTGTTGAGCCGCAACGATTGATAAAGAGACTGAACCGCCGCGGTGCCGAGCTTCGCTGGCACGAAGGCGATGTGACAGACCGGGTGTTCGTGCGCAGTATCATCGCCCATACGGTTGAGGAATTTGGCCGGATCGATGTCGTCGTCAACTGCGCCGGTGTCAGCTGCTTCGGACTATTCGAAGAACTTACCGACGAGCAGTGGGATCATATGCTCGATGTCAATGTGAAGGGAGCTGTGCGCGTTATTCGCGAAGCGTTGCCATATCTGTCTTCGCCGGGAGGCGTCGTCGTCAATATAGCCTCTGCGCTGGCAATGAATGCGTGCGAAGGAAGTGCAGCCTATGGAGCGAGCAAGGCTGCGCTGGTTGCTTTGACCAATTCGCTGGCGCTGGAACTGGCCCCGAAGAGAATGCGTGCCGTCTGCATTGCGCCGGCCATGGCTCATACACCCATGCTGCACGAATTTGCGCAGAACTTTACCAAGGAAGCCTGGGATCAGGTCAATGCGTGCCATCCTCTGGGCACCGGATCGCGACACGACATAGCCAACGCCGTGACATTTCTTGCATCGAGCGATGCGGACTGGATTACCGGAAGCACGATCCCGCTCGGCTGGACCCACACAATCCCCATGCCTGTGTTGCAACCGGCGACCTCTGATAGCTGAAATTAGCTGAAGCGCTTGATCGACGCATGGCCGGGATCAATACCCACAGTCAGGACTATCTCGATTTCACCGTCGAAAAGGTCTAGCTCTGCTTGCGCTTGTATTGCGGCGCAGCCCCGTCGAATTCCTTGCGCAGATTGACGATCACGCGTCTGTTTTGCGATTTGCAGGAAATATCGGCGCAATTGCGCACCAGCCGTTCCTTGCCGTAACCCTTTGCCCACATGCGCTGCCGGTTGACACCCTTTGACGCAAGATAATCCATCACGGTCTGCGCGCGCTTGGCGGACAGTTTGACATTAGCGTCTTCCGAGCCCGGATCATCGGCGAAGCCCTGAAGCTTGATGAGCCATTTGGGATGGCTGACGAGCCAGGCGGCTTGCAGATTGAGCGTTTCAAGCGCCACATCGTCGAGTTCCGTAGAACCCGATGTGAAATAGACCCGCCGGCCCACCGTCATCACAAAGTGCTCTTCCGAATCCGATTTGAATTTTGCAAAACCAACCGCCGGATCATCGGTCACACCGGATGACGGATCGTTGTCGAACGCGCCGAGCGAACTGTTGCAGCCGGATGCGGCCAACCCCGCGGTCAGTAACGCGCTGACCGCAATTGCCCTGAGGATACTCTTCATTCCCGTTTCCCTGCCTATTTGGCATCCCCGATGCGGATCATGCCCGGTCCGAAATATGTTCCAGCACCAGGACTGACGTGCCGACCGGCACACGCCGGTAAAGATCGATGATGTCCTCGTTGAACATGCGGATACATCCGGAAGATACATCCGATCCAATGGACCAGGGTTCTGCCGTGCCGTGCAGGCGGTAGCCCGTGTCACCCTTGCTGTTGTGCAGATAAAGCGCCCGAGCGCCGAGCGGATTGTTCGGCCCGCCTTCCATGGAATCGGGAAGGCCCGGCTGACGCTTTTTCATTTCCTCCGGCGGAACCCAACGCGGCCAGCGCGCCTTGCGGGCGACATTCGCCCGTCCGAACCACTGGAACCCCTCACGCCCGACACCGACGCCGTAGCGGATCGCCGTGTTGTTTTCCCAGATCCAGTATAGGTTATGGTTGTTGGTGTCGATCACCACCGTGCCCTGCGGCTCGTCGGAGAAATACTTCACCATCTGGCGGTGCCAGCGCTGATCGATCGCCTTGAAATTCGTGTTGCGGTAATTGTGACCGCTGTCGGCGCTCGCGCCGTAGAAATATTTCGAAGCCGACTGGGCCGCAGCCTTGCGGCTCCAGACAAAGGGCACGCTCAAACCGGCCGTTGCGGCCACGGCGCCCATGACGAAACTACGCCTTTTCATATTTTCCTCCCTGCACCGGCCTCCACCGGCACACGCGCATGCCCGCATCCCCATGCGTTCTTTGCACCTGGCGGCTATTAAATGCGCAAAAGGCGGGAAGGGTCAACTTTTAGGGAGGCGATAGCAGAGTTCGCGGTAACGGCTGTAGATGCCAAGAACAAAATTTTGGGTGGCGTTACCAAGTCCTGCGCGGACCGGTGTCGATGTGATAGTGGCCGGAACGGTAATAGGCATAACCGCCGACTTCGCGCTGGGCTTTGAGGAAGGCGAGAACCGATGAAGGATCGCCGCGGACGGAGAAATCCACTGCCTTGCACTTCAGATGATAGGAGTTTTTGGCGCCGCCCTTCCACCAGTTTTCAAGCCACCAGCGCTTGGTGGAATGGACGGTGACCGTGCCGTAATTATCGGCAACGCGGTTGAGAACACGTTTCAACCGGCGCGGTACGCACCATTTGGTGTCGTTGTAATGGACCTTCGCCGAACGGGAACCGAGACCAAAGAAACTTGCGCAGCCTGCCATCGGCAGCCCGGTCATGGCCACAATCAGAATCGAGATCACCGTTTTGCGCATGGTCGAACATCCAAGGACATACTGAACACAAGCGTCCAGCATGCGGATGAACCATTAAAATTGTCATGAAAAACATGGTTAAGGCTTAAGATCTTTGCCTGTTTTCCACGTTAAGAATTAACGATTTGCGGCTTGCTCCTAACGCGGCATGATGCCTGCGTAGGGTTGGCGCAGCACCACGTCGTGGACCATGGTGGCAAGGGTCGTCAGGTCGAAGACCGGCAGGCCGAAGCGCTCTTGCAGCCGGTACGCGTAGGGCGGCATGTCGGTGCATTCGAGAACGAGGGCGCGGGTGTCCGGCGCATCCGCCAGCAGACTTTCCGCGGATGCGAGGATTTCGTGCTCGATCCTTTCCAGATCCATGTCATTGCGGCTGCCGGTGAGGATAACCTCGCGAAATTCAGTGCAATCCTCCATCCCCTGAATGGCGACTGGAATGTTGCCGGCGCCGACGGCTTCGAAATGGCGTTCGGTCAGACTTTGGCGGCTCGCCGTAAGAACGCCGACGCGGCCACGGCGGCCGAGCATATTGTAGACGAGAGGCACCTGGATGAGACTGGAGGCGAAAACCGGAATTTCCACGGCTTCTGCAAGTTCGCGCTGAAAGAGCGCCAGGAAGCCGCAGCTTCCGGTGATCGCACCGACGCCCTCGGCTTCAAGCCGCCTGGCCGCATCCAGAAACGGCAGGATGAATTCGGGCGCCGGATCGTTCAGCAGTTTTGCGACCGTTGCGCCGGTTACGGTCTCGTAAAGAACAGGGAAGGGCAGGCTCGACGGGTTCTTGATATGGCCCGGTGGTTTTGGAAAGCGCGAATCCAGACACAGGACCCCGATGGTCACACCGCAAATATTCTGTCCGCCTTTGAGTTTCATGGGTCGGTACTCTCAGTAACATCCCGCCCATCAGGCGGAAAAGCGATCGATGCGATAGGGCGCAAGATCGAGATTGGGTTGCATATCGGTGACAAGATCGGCGATCACCCGGCCGGTCATCGGCGCCATGCCGAGACCGTAATGGCTGTGTCCGAATGCGGCGAATAGGCCGCGATGGCCGGGCACTTCCGCAATACAGGGAAGACTGTCGGGCAGGGACGGGCGAATGCCCATCCATTCCTCCGTATCCTCCACATTGAGGCCGGGCAGCATGCGCTTTGTCTGTTTCGCCAGCATGCGGGCGCGACGGTAGTTGGGGGTGGCGTCGAGGCTGGCGAATTCGGCGGTGCCGGCACTGCGCAACCCGGTATCCATGGTGCTGGTGACGAATTTCGCATCCGTTTCCATGACCGAATTGTTGAGGCGGACACCCGGATCGCGAAAGAGCAGGTGGTAGCCGCGCTCCGGTTGCAGGTCGATGCGGGTGCCGAGCGGCTCCAGCAGCCTTGCCGACCAGGCCCCGGCGGCGACAACGACGCGGGGGGCCGTAAGCTCGCCATCGTCGGTCATTATCCGCCATACGCCATCGACGGGTCTGAGGTTGTGAACCGCGCTTCGTACTATCTCCCCGCCCATGCTGAGAACCTTTTCCGCCAGCGCCTTGCCGATGCGGCCGGGCGACAGGGCGCGAGCCTGATCCTTTATGAGGATGGCTGCCTGGTAGTCGGTGGAAAGATCCGGTTCGATTTCGCGAAGCTGATTTGCATCGATGACCTCAATCGGCGCGCCGCGCTCGGTGCGCAGACGCCAGCCAAGGTCATTCAAGTCGGCGGCCCGCGCGTCACGATAGACATGAACATACCAGGAATTGCGCAACAGATCGTCCTGGCCGGTTCCTGAAAGGTGATGCCGGTAGAGGTCGACATTCGGACGAACAAGGGCGTCCATCGCCTCGGCAATTGCCGGCACGCGGTCGGCGCGGCCCTCGCGCAGGAAGCGCATTGCCCAGGGCAGGACATTGAACAGATGGCCTGGTTTGACGGCAACGGGGCCGGCCGGATCAAGCAGCCATTTGGGAATGTTCTTCCAAAGGCCTGGCATTGATTGGGGAACGCACGACCAGGGCGAGATCACTCCGGCATTGCCATGACTTGCGCCTTGTCCCGGTTCATCGCGATCAATGATACGGACTGCGACACCTTTCTCGGCCAGCGACAGGGCGCAGCAGATGCCGACAATGCCGCCGCCGATGATCGTGACGGGGTGATCGCTTGCAAGGCTCATGCTTCCTGCTCCGTCCGACTAGGCCGCAATATCGGCCGTGGAGGTATTGTTTGCCTGCCGGCGCAGGGCCAGTTGCGAGACAATGACAGGCGCCACGACGACCAGCGCGGCGATATCGCTCTGCCAGCCGGGCGCGACGAGCATCAGTCCGGCGCAGGCCATGAGGAACCGCCACACGGGCGAGAGCGGTGCGAGGAAAAAGCCGGCAACGGCGGTAGCGATGGTAAAGACGCCGAGTGCGCATGTGATGGTAACGTGCAGGAAGGAGGTCCAGGTGAAGTATTCCGGCAGCACGATGAGGATCGTTGGCGCATAGACGAACACCATGGGCACCATCAGCTTGCCGATGCCAAGCGTGAAGGCGTTGACGCCGGTGCGGAACGGATTGGCCCCGGCAATGCCGGCCGCGGCATAGGCAGAGGCGCAGACAGGTGGGGTAATCTCGGAGATGACGCCGTAGTAGAGCACGAACATGTGGGTCGCGAGGGGCGGCACGCCGAGTTGTGCCAGGGCGGGCTGTGCCACGGCCACCAACATGATGTAGAGCGCCGTCGTCGGCAGGCCTGCGCCCATCAAAATACAGGCGATCGCAATCAGCACCAGCGACAGGAATTCCTGCAGGGATGCCTGGGCGAAGATGTCGAGCGGTATCCAGCCGAGCAGGAGATGCAGGTTCGTCGCCATATCGGCGGCACCGTTTGTGACCATGAAGCCGAGGCGGAAGCCGACGCCGGTGGTGTTGATGACGCCGACGACAATACCGACGGCGGCCGAGGCCGCGCCGACGGCGAGGGCATATTGGGTGCCGACATGCAGGCTGTCGAAGAGCTCGGAAAACGGCTTGCGCTCGCGCCGGTGAATGACACCGACGATGACACAGGCGGCAAGGATGCCCGCCATTGTCGGCGAAAAACCTTCACCGCTGAGCGGCGAAGCTTTCCAGAAGATGAAGGCGAGCACGGCAAGCGGGAAGAGCAGTGTGACGGGGCGGGCTACCGAGGTGAAACCGACGACGACGCACAGCACCAGCCCCATAAAGGCGGCCATGTTGGGCGAATAGCCGGAGAAGAGCACCACGAGCAATGCGATCAGCGGCAGAACTGTCGGCCAGCCCTCACGCCAGACCTGGACGATCTTCGGAAGCTGGTCTTTCGGATAAGCGTCCAGGCCGAGCTTGCGGGCGGTGAAGTGAACGATGGAAAGCACGCCGATATAGTGCATCAGCGCCGGCACGATCGCGGCTATGACAATGGTCGTGTAGGGCACTTCCAGATATTCGGCCATCAGGAAGGAAGCCGCGCCCATGATCGGCGGGGTGATCTGGCCGCCGGCGCTTGCGGCTGCCTCGACACCGCCGGCGAAATGGCCGGGATAGCCGAGCCGCTTCATGTTGGGGATCGTCAACGATCCGGTCGAAACGGTGTTGGCGATGGACGAGCCGGAAATCGTGCCGAAAAAGGCGGACGAGACGACGGAAACCTTGGCCGGTCCGCCGGTATAGCGGCCGGCGAGCATCATGGCGTTGTCTACAAAGAACTGGCCGAGGCCCATGCGCTGGGCAACCACACCGAAGAGCACGAAGTGGAAGACGACGGTCGAGACCACCCACAACGTGACGCCGAATATGCCTTCCGACGGGAAGTACATATTGTTGACGAACTGGCGCCAGTCGACCCCCGGATGCTGCAGGATCTGAAGCGGCATGTAGGGACCGAAGAGGGCATAGGTCATGAAGACAAGGATGATCAGCGGCAGGACGAAGCCGATGGTGCGGCGAGCGATTTCGAGGACCGCAAGGATGAGGATCGAACCGAGAACCACATCGGGTGTGGTGGGATTGCCCTGGCGCAGCGTCTGTTCGGGGATCGACCAGTCGAAGATGGTGAGGCCGCGCCATGACAGCCAAAGGAAAAGTGCCGCGGCAACGGCACAGATCATCAAGACCCAGTCATAGGCCGGCACGTTGCCGTATCGCAGCGCATTGTTGGGGTGAAAGTCGAGTGCGGTTGCGCTGCGGATGAGCGGAAAACCGGCCAGGATGAAAATGAACAGGCCGGTCAGGTGAATGCCCATGTGAATGTAGTCTACCGGGGTTCCGAAGCCCGCTGTCCATACATGGTAGAACGCAAAGACGATTGTGCCCCAGTATAGCGCCCGCGTCAGGGCCGGACCGTTGTCGCGGGTGGCAAGGGCGGTGTCGTATTTCTTCTCGAGCTCTTCCAACGCCTTGACGTCAAGGGCGTTTTGCTGGGAATCCGTCATGGCAATCACACTGTCGGTAAAAGTGCAGATGCGGCATGCCGCCGGTTCTGCAGTATTAAGGGGTGCACGGATCGGGCTGACTGCCGCGCTTATGCAACAGCCGCCCGTTCCGCACCGCGCCTATTTTGCCGGGGCGTCAGTTCAGCATACCGGCTTCACGGTAAAAGCGCTCGGCGCCGGGATGCAGCGGCACGCCGATGCCGTCGATGCCGTCAAGAGCGGTTTCAAGCGTAATCACCTTGCCCTTGGCATGGCCGTTGTCGAGTAGCTTGCGTGCTGTCGGCGACCACATAGCCTTGGTGATCTGATAAATCAGCTCTTCATCGATATTGGCATTGGTGACCAGGATGCCGGACACGGCAACTGTGTTCACATCATAGTCGACGCCCGGATAGGTGCCGGCCGGAATGGTGGACGGAATGTAGTAGGGCACCGTCGCATTGGCCTGTTTGACCTCATCGTCAGTGAAGGAATAGAGCTCCATTCCCTTGGTGTTGTCGAGCTGGATCATGGCGGCAACAGGCGTTCCGGCAGCATAGAAGTAAGCGTCCAACTGGCCGTCCGCGACCCGCTCAGCACTTTGTGCGTTGTTGAGCTCTGCCTCGTCGATATTATCGCGGTTGACGCCATAATCGCCGATGATCAGTTCAACCGCGATCTGCGTGCCGGAACCGGCCTGTGCGATGCCGACGCGCTTGCCTTTAAGGTCCGCAATGCCGTCGAGTTTTGCACCCTTGGGCATGACCAGATGCAGATCCTCGGGGTATAGATTGGCAATGACGCGCAGGTCCGGCTTGGCATTGCCTTCAAACTTGCCCTTGCCGTGATAGGCAAAGTGCAGCGTTGCAGCACCCGAAAGCCCGGCTTCCATTTGCCCTGCCTGGATAGCATTCACATTGTGGGCGGATGCATTTGTGGATTGTGCCATTGCAACAAGACCCGGCACGCCGCAATTGCCGCCCTCGTCACAGGCTCTTGATCCTGGCGGGTTGGAGATGGCGTTCGCAATTATGCCGCCGATCGGGAAGTAGGTGCCGCCGGCACCGCCCGTGCCAATGCGGAAGAATTTCATCTCCTGTGCCTCAGCGGCAAAGCCGCCAATAACGGCACCCATAAGGGCCAAGCCAAGTAGTTTTCCAGCGGATTTCATTTGGAACCTCCCGTTTCTGCTGGCACCTCCCGACTTCCCCGTTTCAACCGGGCAGGCGAGGAGGTGTCGGATATTTGTAATTGTCCAAGAGTACGGATTGAGGCCATAAAGACAAATTGTAAATTCTTTGATATGTATCGAAAACGCTTATAGCTTTGCGAGGCTGCAAAACCGGGGGTGCGCACGTGAAACTCAATCAACTTGCAGCGTTTCGAGAAGTGATGCTGACGCGCTCCGTTTCGGCGGCCGCGCGTAATCTTTTCCGCACGCAGCCGGCCATCAGTGCACTGATCTCAAGTCTTGAACAGGAGCTCGGTTGTGAGCTGTTTGCACGGCGCGGCGGCCGCCTTCACCCGGTGCCGGAGGCCTTTTATCTGTTCGAAGAGGCCAATACGATTCTCAACAGCCTCACCTCTGTCGAGCGCAACATTAAAAGCCTGCGCGACCTTGAGAGCGGGATTCTCAATATCGTCTCCATGCCAGGCCCGTCCGTTTTTCTGCTGCCGAAGCTGATCAGCCGGTTCGTCGAGGGGCGCGACGATGTGAAGGTGACATTGGTGACCCGCAGTTCGCCGCAGGTTCAGCAGCTCCTGTCGACGCAACGATATGATGTCGGCATTGCGGACCAGGGTGTGACCCCGACCGGAGAATCACCGCTTGTCGACCATGATGTCATTCGTTGCGACTGCATGTGTGCCATGCGGGCGGACGATCCGCTGGCGGGGCAGGACGAAATCTCGGCAGCGGACCTCGATGGCAGGCCGATGGCAGCGCTTCACACGGAACACTCCACGCATCGCCACACAAGGGCGGCGTTCGAAGCGATGGGTGCGGATTACAATGTTCGTTTCGAAACGCAGTACTTCATTCCGCTGCTGACCTTCATCGAAACCGGACAGGCCTATTCCGTCGTCGATACGCTGAGCGCTGAGAGTTACCGGATTTATCGCAGTGATGATCAAAGGATCGTCTTTCGGCCCTTCAAGCCTGCAGTTCCGCTGTTTTTGTCGCTGATGACGCCTGCGCACCGGCCGGTCTCCAGGCTTGCGCAGTCATTCAACTTGGCGCTGAGGGACGAGATTATTCGCATTAACAGCAGCGCAAATTCGGAACCTTCCAACACGGTTCGCACCTAAAGTTCCGGCGGGATGCCGAGGCTCGTTCGTGCGCAGGTCGGACAGATGCAAGCGATGGATCTTTCCACCCAGTCAACAGCTCACCTTGTTGCAACCAGGCGATAACCGCAATCAAGGTCTTCAAGGTTGAGCAATTGGGAATAACGTTGCGCCCAGGCACCGCTATTCAAGTCTGTTTCCAGCTTCCCGAGCCCTTCGGATACATTACCCAACGCCCAGAATGACGACATGGCGGCCCGCACCCTCTCGTCAAGATAGGCCGCAGGACGCTGCCAATAGGCTGCCAGGAAACCGTCTGTGCAGTCGTGAGGAATTGGGACAGCCGATACGTCGACGGGACCGAGCCAGCTTTCGTAATCCGCTATCCGCGGCATTTGCTCTTCGTCCAACGTTACAAGTTCGGGAAAATAGTCTGCCAGCCAGAACCCGCGGAAAGACGGGTCGTATGTAAGAAAAACGATCTTGCCCCGCGTAACGCGGCGCATCTCCATGACACCTTTTTCCTGGTCAGACCAATGGTGAATCGTCAGGATCGCCATCGACGCATCGAATGATTTGTCAGCAAAGGGCAGGTCTTCTGCACTGCCCTGAATGACGGTCACATCGGACGCCGCACGCTGCTGTATCATCTCGGCCGAAGGCTCAACGGCAGTAAGCTGTCTTTTAGTCGGTTCGTATGAACCAGCTCCGGCTCCAACATTCAAAACGGTCCGGGCTGATCCCAGCGCTTGTTCAATCCGGGCGGCTATGCGCAAATCCGGCTTTCGCAAATTGGCGTAGTTCAGTCCGATTGTGTCGTACAACGCGTTCATATCGCGGCGTATCACGGTGAACCCGTTTTGTCAGCATTGAACGTCCGTTACGTCCGCACCTCAACGCCGGGCAGGGTCGACCGGAACCAGGTCCCAGCCGAAGATTTCCTCAAGATATCTGGCGATTGAAAAAAGTGCCTGTTCGCCGTGCGGTTTGCCGACGAGCTGGATGCCGAGCGGTAGGCCGTCCGCAGTCCTTCCGCAGGGAATTGTGATGACCGGCAGGCTCGTAGCAGTGATCGCATAGACGATCTTGAGCCAGCCGTAATAATCGCTGATTGGAACACCGCTTGAAGATCCCGGATAGCGTTCTTCTGCTGGGAAGGGCGAAACGATGGTTGCCGGGCAGACGAAAACATCGTGGTCCTGCATGAAGCCAGCCGCGCTTTCAAACACCCGCCCTTGCGCCATCAGGGCGCTGCGGATTTCGTCTCCACCTGCCGCCAGTCCCTTTTCGACGTTCCAGACGACTTCCGGCTTGAGGGTATTACGGGTCTTTTCAAGATCGCCGCCGAGATTGCCTGCGTAGATGAGTGCCCGCTGCAGCGTGAACGCTTCCTCTGCATCGCTCAGATCCGGGTGGGTTTCTTCCAGATCCATGCCGGAGCCCGCGAGGGTTTTCATCGCCTTATCAAATGCTTCGCGTACTTCTCTGGATGTTTGGGTGAGGTCGAGATCGGGGCTGAAAGCAACGTTCTGTGGCATACGGGGGTGTCGCGCGGCACTTAGGAAGGATGTCGCAGGCGCCGGTTTTGACAGGCCGGCACGGTGTGAAAGGCCGCACATTGCGTCGGTGAGCAAGGCGACGTCCTCGACAGAACGGGCCATGGGCCCTTCCTGGCCGAGAAACTGGAAGGGAAAATTGCCGGGATCGGTCGCGATCAGCCCCGGCGAGGGGCGCAGGCTGGCGATGCCGCAGAAACTTGCCGGGGTGCGCAGCGACCCGGCCATGTCCGAGCCATGGGCGAGCCAGGCGGTGCCGCTTGCGAGTGCCGCAGCCGCGCCGCCCGATGATCCTCCGGCCGATTTCGATAAATCGTGCGGATTGCGAGTTGTACCGAAGACATCATTGAACGTATGGCCGCCGGTGCCGAATTCCGGCGTGTTTGATTTCGCATAAATAACCGCGCCGTTATTTTCGAGCGTCTGCGCCACCGCACCGGTGATATCCGGTGTGTTGTCCTCAAGCAGTTTCGAGCCGAATGTCGTTCGCACTCCCGCGACATTCGTCAGGTCCTTGATCGGCACCGGAAGTCCGCGCAATAGACCGCGATCGGCGGGAGGTATGTCGCGCAGACGGCGCGTTTGATCGCGGGCTCTCTCGAAGCACAATGTCGGCAGTGCGTTGACTTGCCGGTCGACTTGCGCAATCCGGGCCTCGAGGGTGTCGAGCGCATCGTCGGGCGATATCTCGCCAGCGTCGAGCAACTCGACCATTTCGCAGGCGCTCTTATCGATCAGTTCTTGCCTGTCCGCCACTATCGGCTCCCTTTTTCCGGCAACGCAGCTAGCCTGATATCCGCAGCAGATGGTTGTCCCATTGCAGGCTCCCATTGCTGATCGTACCTTTTGCCGTGTCGAATATTGCGCCATTGCCGGTGGTCGCGCGATATCCACGGTGCCCCTCGGCAACGCCGCAGACATTGGCAAGGTTGCTTTCGCGCAAAACGCTGCCTGTCTTCCCATCGAGTATGAGAAGACAGTTGCCGCGCGGCGAGGTGATTGCAAGCGTTCCCCTCTGCGGATCGGCGGCAACCGAGCCTATATAGTTTTTAAGCTTTGCCAGGGCTCCGGGCTCCGTCTCAAAGAGCCGGATGCTGCTACCAGGTTCGGCGTGACCGCACAGCGGCGGATGATCCTGCTGCGAGCCCTCATACTGGCAGGCGAAATAGACGCCGTTATGGCCAATTCGGGCAAGATGGCGGATCGAGAGCTGATGCAGTTGCTTGGGCAGGGACTGCCTTTCAAGCAGCGTTCCGTGAACGCAATCAACAAAACACAGGCACGGTTCCATCGTTGCAAGATTGAGTTTGGTGCGCCCGAAATCGGGATGGGTTTCGATGCCGCCATTGGCTATTGCGAGTGAGCGGCCATTTCCGAGCAGCACCATGTCATGCGGTCCGGTGCCGCCGGAGGTTAATTCTCCGATCCGTCTGTAGCCATCGCCGACGTCATAGATGCCGATCATGCCGGCAGCATTGTCAAAATCGTTTTCGCTGGCGTAGAGCAACCGTCCATCCGGCGAATAAACGCCGTGGCCGTAAAAATGGCGGCCCGGCGCCGCCATGATATTGCGCGGCGGTGCATTCCTGGCCGTATCAAAAGCGACGGCAACGGTTCCCGGTCTTCTCGCGAATGCCACTGCTCGGCCCGATTCGTGATGATGCGCGACATCATGACCGCGGACAGGCAGCGGGATCGATGCAATGACAGCGCCGTCTTCGGACAATAGGGCCGCACCGAAACCTCCTGCCTTGTCTGAATAGGCCGAGGCAAACACAGCATCCGCTCGTGACAGTTCTTCGGCCCCTGCGGGCGAAAGTGATGCGGCAAAGCCCAAGCCTGCGGCTTTCAGAAAATCGCGACGTGAAACCGGTTCGCCTGCCAAATCAGTCTCCGTCGAGGCTGGAGAAGTTGGCTGTAAGGTCGAGTGCTGCCGTCATATCGATCCCGAAGTTCTCGTTAAGACCGCGCACGACTGTCCGAACATAAGCGAGCTTTGCCCTTTGCTGCGGATTGGCCAACATGTCAGTTGCCGAGCCGTCAAGGGCGTCGAGGTTGGCAATGCCGTGGCGAAATCCGAATTCGATTGCCTCATTGATCCAGTCGGACCCTTCCGGCAGCAACGATGCGAGCTCAGATTGCCTGTAGAATTCCTGAATGTCGGAAAGGCTCGTTTGTAGGCTTTTCAGCGTATTTCCCGACCGCCTGAATAGCGCCCGGCGCGGTCTGTCCTTTTCCGGGGTTATCCCCAAAAAGGCACCCATTTCGACCGTGTCGTAGAATTCAAGGCCGTTGGAAAAAAGGCTCACAAGCGCGCTCAGTGATTCCTTTTCGTCCCGGTAAAGGGGATTGTTCGCCGCGGGATATTGCCACGAATGGGCAAAACCGTCCGGCGCCTGCCATTCTGTCAGCAACTGGCCTGAAATGGTGTCGACATTTGTGCTGATTGCCTTTGCAAAACGGCAGCGAAATCCGTCGGTCTTTTGCCCCAATGTCTCGGAACCCTTGCCGTAGAGCACATATTCCAGTGCCGCCAGTCCCTGGACCGCCACGCTCTTTTGCGAAAGACCGCCGGCGCTAATTGCAGTCTCATCCTGCTTTGCCAGTATGGCCTGGATCTGCCGCAACCCAATGCCTCTCCGATCGGGCCAAAAGAGCAGCTTTTCAAGTCTATTGTGCTGCAGGATCGGTCCGATGCGCACGATGCTGATTGAAGACCAGTTCGATACCAGCCTGTCGAAATCGGCCCGCACTTTCGCCAACTGTGCATTGGATGGGATTGCGCAAAGCTGTTCGATGTGTTGTCGAAGATCGCCAGCAGCCCCGTTGAACTGCTGAAATGCCGGAATGATGTATTTGTCGGTGGCGTTCTGGATGATCCTGACGGGCGTGCCTTCTTGCGACGCCTTTGACGCGGGCAGCGGCATCAGCAGTCCCGCTGTAATGATCGCGGCGGCAATGGCCCGTCCGCGGCGGTTTTTGAATGACAATTTCATCGTTGTCTTGTCTGCCGTGAAATTCTTGTTGCTTTTCAGGTCATGCGGTCCCAGTCGCCATGGCGCATGTGAAGGCTGTATTCCCGGCCATCCATGCCTTCTGGCGTCACCAGTTCGAAATGCGGCGAGCGGTCCATGAACTCGTGCATATGGATAATGATCTGCTCCGCATCGGCCAGAGCCACGCCATAGGTCGGCGGCTCAAAATTTCCCGGAACGCTGGTCTCCGGCGCTTCGAGATCGAGAGCGAGCTGGTGGTTGAGGCCACGAATGCAGGAAAATGCCATCCCGCGCCAATTGCCGCAAATAGGCCGGTGCACGTGGCCGAAGAAGATTTGCCGAATCCTCGAAATGTGTGGCTTCAGCACTGCGTAGAACGGCTCGGCGTCCAGAAGCGCGATTATGTCCATACCCTTCAACCCAAGTTTCATGGGAGGATGATGCATGAAGATAATGACCGGTGCATCCGTGCTTTCGAGTTGCTGTTTCAGCCAGGCAAGGCGTTTGGGACAATATTCGCCAGCATCGGTCTCGGCCTCGATCTTAGTGTCGAGAAAGAGGCAGCGCCCGGCTTCGGTGTCGAGGGCATACTGAATGAAGCCGTTCTCGTCCGTCTCGATGCTGGGAAGCGCCGTCAGCATGGCCTTGCGGTTGTCATGGTTTCCCATCATCGGCTTAACGGGGATATCGAGGCGGGCAATTGCGTCGGCAAGAACCCGGTAGTTGTCGTCATCGCCCCAATGGACCTGGTCGCCGGTAAGGACAACAAAATCCGCATCGCTGTGTTCCTGGTTGATGCTGTCGATTGCCGCGTGCAACCGGCGTTCAGGCGAAACGCCGTAAAGCCTTCGGCCGCCGCTGATAAGGTGTATGTCAGTCAGGTGGATGAATTTCAGCACGTTCGGTAACCTTTCCGGGCGGTACGATTTTGTTAACCACTATATTATCTTTACCCGGTTTTTCATGCGTTTTCGATGTCGGGTTCCGGCAATTAAACCTTTGTGCAATTGAGCTGCAAGTCTGCGGAAATAGCCTCTGTCTGACACAGCAGGAATGCGGTTCGGCAGGGGACAAATGATCATGAACCTTTTGTGGGCGCCCGGACAGAGCGGCGCCACCCGGGAAATACTTCAAAATCTGACGGAAAGGGAAAAGTTCCGGCTTTTCCTGCCTCCTTTGGCGATCGTCATTTCCTCTTTGGCAGTGCAGATCTTTCTGACTATTGCCTTGAACGTTGCCCCGCCACCGGCAATGGTCGTTGCCGCGCTGATGATATTGACGCTGTTTGCCGCGGTACGGAAATCCCAAAGGCGGATGATGCTAAGAACCCGGCATGCGAGACTGTGCGGCTTCACCAGTTCCGATGTTGCACCCATCGGTACCTGGTCCCGCGAGGACTGGATAACATTCATAAAATTGACCGCTGTTGCCCTGGCACTTGCCGCTGCCGGCATGTTCGCCGGAGCAGCGTTATACATCTGGTACTAGTGTCCTGAAACTGAAGTTCGTCACATTGCGCAGCGCGCGCTGTACGAACTTCAAATCCATCACACTAGACGGCAAGTCCCTTCGGAACGACTTCATAGCCGGGTTCTTCCGGCTCATCGTCAGTCATCTCGGCGGGAAAACCCGGTGCGGAAATGCTGCAACCGGTGGCCTCTTCCAGACGGCGAATGATATTGGGTGAATATTCGCGCGAGCCGAAGCGCTTTTCGCCGTCCTTGAAGATATCGATCATGATCGGGTTGATTTCCAGCGGAACGTTGAACCGGTCGGCGACCTGCTGGAACAGGCCGATGTCTTTGGATACAAGATCCATGGTGAAATTGATGTCGCGCGAGCCGTTGAGGATGACCTGGCTTTCGGTTTCATGGACGAATGAATTGCCCGAAGAAATCCTGATCGCCTCATAGGTAGTGTTAAGGTCCATGCCGGCGGCCTTCGAGGTCACCAGAGCCTCGCACAGCGTGATCAGGTTGGCGGTCGCAAGATAGTTTGTGACCACTTTCAGCACGGATGCCGACCCCAGCGGACCCGTGTGCAAAATGCGCCGGCCCATGGATTTGAGAACCGGCAACATACGCTCGAAGGTTTCGCGTTCGCAGCCCGCGAAGATGGCTATGTTTCCGGTCGCGGCGCGGTGACAGCCGCCAGAGACGGGACAGTCGACGGGTTCACAGCCTGCTTGCCTGACAAGAGCACCGAGCCGTGCGACCTCAGCCTCATCGGTGGTCGACATTTCAGCCCATATCTTGCCGGGCGACAAACCTGCCAATACACCGTCATCGGCTTCCATCACCGCGGCGGAAGCGGCCGGGCTCGGAAGGCAGGTAACGACGATATCGCAATTCTGCGCCATCTCCATCGGACTGTCCGCCCAATGGGCACCCCGGTCGAGAAAGGGCTGTGCGACCGATTTGTCGAGGTCGCGCACGGTCACATCGAACCCGTTGCGCAAAAGGCTGCCTGCCAGCTTGCCACCGACATTGCCTAATCCGATAAATCCGATTTTCATGCGTTTCTCCGTAAATGATCGTTTTGATTGTCGCCCTAGCGCAGGGGCTCGGTTTCCATGGTCAGATGCAGTTCGTCGCCGGTGTAGGGATGGGCACGTGCGACCGCCTCGTCGAGTTCGACACCGAGACCCGGTGCTTCCGGCGGGATCACGTAGCCGCTGTCCCATTCGATGGGGTTTTTCAAAAGTTCGGCGTGAAATCCGTCCCATTTCTGGATGCTTTCCAGGATCAGAAAATTGGGTATGCAGGCCGATAGCTGGATATTGGCCGCGCCGACGACCGGTCCGCAGTAAAGGTGAGGCGCGATCTGGGCATAGCGGGTTTCGGCCATTGCCGCGATTTTCTTGGCTTCCAGCAATCCGCCGACGCGTCCAAGATCCATCTGGAGTATCGACGCCGCGCCGATATCGAGCACACGGGCAAATTCATATTTTGTGCAGAGCCGCTCGCCGGTGGAAATCGGGATGGATGTGTAGCGCGCGACCTCGGCCATCTGTTCCGGCATTTCCGGCGGTACCGGCTCCTCGAACCACAATGGATCATACGGCTCCAGCCGCCGCGCCATGCGCTTGGCACCGGACACGGTAAACTGGCCATGGGTTCCGAACAGCAAGTCAGCGCGCGTGCCAACCGCCTCGCGGATGCGCCGGCAGAAGGTTTCCGAACGTTCAAGGTCCTCGAGGCTCGGCTGGTGGCCGTCATATACGGTGTAGGGACCGGCCGGATCGAACTTGACGGCGGTAAAGCCCTGATCGACCCAGTGGAGGGCGATTTCAGCCGCTATGTCCGGATCGTTGTAGACGTTGCGCGTCTCGGGATCTGGATAGACATTTTCGTCGCCCGGCGGATAGAGATAAGTGTAGCTGCGGAGTTTTTCATGCACCCGGCCTCCGAGCAGTTCGTAGACAGGCTTATCCGCGGCCTTGCCGATGATGTCCCAGCAGGCCATTTCCAAGGCGCTCAGCACACCCATGACGGTTACATCGGGGCGTAGCGTGTAGCCGGCCCCGTAGGTGTTTCTCCACAGCCGCTCTATGCGATGTGGATCCTCACCTTCGAATATGCGGGTAAAGACATCCTTGGCCATCTCGGCAACGAGATGCGGACTGAAAGTGGCATTGTAGATTTCGCCGACGCCGACGATGCCGCAGGCCGTCTTCAACTGTACGAAAATGAAATAGCGACCGCCGCGTGAGGGTGGCGGATTGCCGACGACGAAGGTTTCGATGGATTGAAGTTTCATGACATCATCCGATCTTTCAATGGTCCGCTAGTCGAGCGCGCTTATCTGGTGGTGCGCTCCATCGAGCCAATGCGGGTTGATTTCAACGCCCCAGCCGGGAGCGTCGGGAACAGTAACACCACCCTCGGCAATGGCGAACGGGTCGTTGACAAACAGATTCCGCTGCCAGGGGTAATAGTCTGAACCTTCAATGGAATACTCCAGATAAGGGCCGGCATTCGGGATGGCCTTCAGCAGGTGCATGGTGAAAACCGTGATCATGGAAAGATTCGCAGAATGCGGGGTGCAGACAAGACCCGCATCGGCTGCCATCTTTGCCACGCGCAGGGTGCGCGCCAGACCGCCCATGTAGCAGATGTCCGGCTGTGCCACGTTGACCGCCCGCATGGCGATCAGGCGCCGCCAGGTCGAAAGATCGCAGTCCTGTTCGCCGCCGGTGACATCGAGCGTAAGCGCGTCAGTGACCTGCTTCGTCTGGTCAAGATCCCAGTACGGACAGGGCTCTTCGAAATGACAGACGTTGTTGTCCTCGAGCAGGTGGCCGATTTCGATCGCCTTTGGCGCGCTGTAACCGCTGTTGGCGTCGACAAGGAGCGCAACATCCTCGCCGAGAGCCTTGCGGACTGTCGGCACAATCGCCTCGGTGCGGCCCGGCCACTCATCGACATCGTGTCCGCATTCGCTGGCAATACGGAACTTGAAAGCGTCGAATCCGAATTCGTCGTGCAGAGACAAAAACCGCTCCGCTTCTTCCTGCGGCTGGATGTCCCGGCGCATGCTTGATGCATAGGCGCGCCGCCAGCCCGGTTGACCGCCGATCAGGGCGCACACCGGCTTTTCTTCCAGCTTGCCCTTCAAATCCCATAGTGCGGTGTCCAGGCCGGCCAGTGCACGGCGCAGATAGGAACCGGGAAATTTGTGCTCCCTTTCGACAATCAGGTCGACAAGGCCGTCAATATCGTCCGCGTCCTTTCCAAGTGCCCAGGGCGCGATCTGCCGATGGAATATCTGTGCAGTGATATCTGCATTATAGGTGGACATCTGGCCCCACCCGGTTGAGCCGTCCTGTGCTGTCACGCGGACGAAACCGACAAATTCGTTGCTGAAGGTCTCAAGAGATTTGATTTTCATTCGGCCTTGCCCCCGGCAGCAATTGTGTCCTCGAGGATAAGGTCGGCGCCTCTTTGCGCCAGCATGATGGTCGGTGCATTGGTGTTGCCGGAGGTCACGTTCGGAAAAGCCGAAGCATCGACCACGCGCAGCCGGTCGACGCCGTGCACGCGAAGGCGTGCATCCAGCACCGAGTTGGCAGCGTCCGTTCCCATGCGGCAGGTGCAGGTCGGATGATAGACGGTGGAAGCCCGCTCCTTGAAATCCTGGAGCATGTCGTCGTCGCTCATCGAGGCCGGATCGGGTTGCCTGGCGGATTTTATGAGCGCGCTCATGGTCGGCGTTTTGATCAGTTCACCCAGGAGCCTCGCTCCCCTGATCACGGCGTCGCGGTCCTCGTTGGTTGTCAGTGAATTTGCCTTGATCTTCGGAGCATCGTGCGGGTCGTTGGAGGCGATATCGATGCGTCCGCGACTTGTTGGCCGGCAGGGCTGGTAGGAAAGAAGAAATCCCGGTTCCGGGTCGATTTGAGGCGCCGTTCCGGACCCGGTCGAATAGGTGGCGGGGTTGCAGTAGATCTGCATATCTGCGCGGGTGGCCTGCGGTGTGGAACGGATAAATCCGCCACACTGATTGATGCCGAGGCTCAGCATGCCGCGGCGCGTCAGGGCATATTGCAGGGCCGCCATAACCCGGCCACGCCAAGGCTGAAGCTTGTTGTTCAATGTCGGCACGGTGGATTGATAATAATAGTTGATCGCCAGATGATCCTGCAGGCCGCCGCCGACCTCCGGCAGATCCGCGTGCACTTTAATGCCGTTATCCTGAAGATGCCCTGCCGGACCAAGACCGGACAGCTGCAGCAGCTTCGGCGAATTGACTGCACCGGCGCTGACAATAACCTCACGCCGGGCATTTGCCTGATGCGATTGACCATCGCGCAAATATGTGAGGCCGATGACCTGCCTGCCGTCGAACAACAACCGCTCGACAACTGCATTCGAAATCACCTTCAGATTGCTGCGCCCGAGTGCGGGGCGCAGGAAGGCGTCGGAAGCCGAACAGCGCCAGCCCTTTCTGGTGGTGTTGTGGAAAATGCCGAGGCCTTCTTTTTGCCTGCCATTGAGATCGGCGGTTGTCGGCCAATGGGCCTCGCGGGCAGCGTCAAGGAACCGGGCTGTTACCGGATGGGCCTGGTCGACCTCATCGGTCACCCATAGCGGGCCTTTGCCCGTAGTCTCGATCCTGCCATTCCTGCGCCGCGCCTTTGTCTCGGTACGCTCGAATATCGGGCGGACCCGGTCCCAGTTCCAGCCCGCAGCGCCGCTGTCGGCCCAGTCGTCGAAATCGTGTGGCAGGCCACGGCAGTAGACCATTGCATTGATCGAGCTTGAACCGCCAATCACCTTGCCGCGGGGCCAATAGGCCGAGCGGCCGTTCAGTTCCGGATCGGGCTCTGTGTCATACTGCCAGTTCACGGACGGGTCCATGAATGTAAAACCGTAACCGATGGGTACGCGGATGCGCAGCTTGCGATCCGAGCCGCCAGCCTCTATCAGCAGCACCGAATGGCGACCACATTGCGTCAACCGATCGGCCAGGACACAGCCGGCCGACCCCGCACCCACCACTATGAAATCGAATTTTTCACCGGCCATGTCTGTTCCATCTTGTCTTGCGACAGTGTTGATGGTGATATGACCATAATCAAACGAAGCTTTATCGGTCAAAGACCTAATTTTATTTGTTGCTTGCGGAGCAGATTTCATGAGCTATCAACTCCCGCCTGTTGCGTGGTTAAGGGCGTTTGAAGCCGCTGCGCGGCATTCGAGTTTTGCCGCTGCAGCCGGAGAGCTCAACATGACATCCGCGGCGATCAGCCATCAGATAAGGTCCTTGGAAAAACGGCTCGGGTTTGGTCTGTTCGAACGCCTGCCGCGTGGTGTGCGTTTGACGGATATGGGTGCGGCCTATGTCCCGGCTGTGCGCAAGGCATTCGAGGACCTGTCCGTCGCAACCCTGGGGATATTCGGATCGATTGGCGACAGAACCCTGCGTATCAGGGTGCCGATCTCTTATGCATCGCTGGTGCTGGTGCCCAGACTACCGGAATTCCGTGATGCATATCCCGGAATTGAACTGCAGCTTTGCACCACCATTTGGGGCGACGGGCTGAATTCGGAATCGGTTGATGTTGACATTCGCTACGGCGACGGGAACTGGCCGGATCAGAACGGCAACGAAGGCGGCTGTGAAAAAATCAGCAGCGAAGCGTCGATTGTCGTTTGCAGCCCGGACCATGCGGAGGCGCTTGGTCCTGATGCCGGACTGACCGAACTTTGTCTGGGCAACATCATCGAGATCATGGGCTGCGAAGGCATGTGGGACGATCTGATGAAGCTCAACGGCCTGCATACAAGGCAGCATTCCGCCGGTATCAAGTCCGACACTTCGCTGATCGCACTTGAATATGCAGCAACCGGCAAGGGCTCTGTGCTGGTGCTGGACGCCTTTGCGCAACCTTATCTTAACAGCGGGCGTCTCGTTCAGCCGGTGGATGCGCGCCTGCCGAGTCGCCAGGCGCACTATGTGATGCGGCGCGCCGGTAGCCAGCACGCACCGGAAGTTCTGCTGTTTACCGAATGGCTGCTCGATAGCTTTCGGACTGCGCCTAGCTTTTGACGTCCACGTTCAGGCTGACCCTGTTTGATTCGTAGACCTTGCCGCCTGAATTGTATTTCACGTAAACGTCGATGTTGTATTTGCGCGGCTTGCGGGCAACGACGGACACCCTTATCTGCTTGTTTTTTTCAACCAAGATCACGGGAAAACAGTATGGCCCGGCGCCGGACCAGATAAAGCAGGCTTCCGTGATTTCGACCTCCGTTGTGGTCTTGACCGTGATATCGACCCAGTAGCGTTGTCCGACATGCATGACCGTATCGGTGTGCACCCGCTCAATGACGACTTCGCTGGCTGTGGCCGAAGCGGTAATGCCAAAAGCCAGGATGAAAGCCGCGATAATGGTCATGATTCTAACGCGCCAAAAAACCATCGGAATCCTCCACTGATTAACCCCTTGCGAACATGACACAAAAGGCAATTTCAAGAAATTCACGTTTGCGGCTATGCCACAGCGTGCTTCCGTGACTTTCGAACACTATTTCTTTGCGTGTCGCGCACGGTGCCGGTAAAACAGGTCAAGGATGAACAAATTTCGCGCATGGGGCTCACCCGTGCGCTGTCGGGTTTCCGTCAAACGGGAGGATGTTATGCCGAATATTCTGCGGCGCGACGATGTGGCGTTTCTGCTTTACGATTTTCTGGACCTGGAAGCGCTCAGCCGGTTGCCGCATTTTGCCGATGCGGACCGTTCCGTCTACGACGCGATTTTGGACAGCGTTGAAAAAATAGCGGAGGAACGGTTTCAGCCGCATGCGCAGAAACTAGATGCAAACGAGCCGGAATTCGACGGTGAAAGGGTTCACATCATTCCCGAGGTCAAGGAGGCGATCGATGCGTTTTGCGAAGCCGGACTGATGGGGGCGAGCTTTGATGCGGACGATGGTGGCCTGCAACTCCCCTATCTCTTGCAGACCGCGATTTCAGCCTGGTTTTCTGCCGCCAACTGGGGAACGAGCGGCTATGCCGGTTTGACTGTTGCTGCCGGGAATCTTCTGGCCGAGCACGCAAGCACAGGGCAGAAGGAACGTTATCTTAGGCCGATGGTGGAGGGGCGGTATTTTGGAACAATGGCGCTTTCCGAGCCGCATGCCGGATCGTCTGTGGGTGACATCCGGACCAGGGCCGAGCCGCAGGATGACGGCAGTTACCGCTTGTTCGGCAACAAGATGTGGATATCCGGCGCCGATCATGAGATGTCGGACAACATTATCAATCTGGTGTTGGCCAAAATTCCCGGCGGCCCTCCCGGTGTAAAGGGCATATCGCTCTTTATCGTTCCGCGATACCTCGTCAATGAGGACGGAACACGGGGCGCACGCAACGATGTGCGCCTTGCCGGTCTCAATCATAAGATGGGCTGTCGCGGTACGGTCAACTGCGTGCTGAATTTCGGTGACCGTGATGGGGCCGTAGGTTATCTGATCGGCGAGCCGAATGCCGGGTTGCAATACATGTTTTCAATGATGAACGAGATGCGCATCGGCGTCGGGTTGAGCGCAGCGGCTCTGGCGATGACAGGCTATCTTCATGCACTGGACTATGCGCGTGACCGCACACAGGGACGAAAGATTACCGATCGTGATCCCGCAACCCCGATGATCCCGATCATCGAGCATGCTGACGTCAAGCGCATGCTGCTGCAGCAGAAAGCCTATGCGGAAGGGGCGATGGCTCTGTGTTTTTACGCCGCGCGGCTGAGTGATGAAAAACGCGCGGGCGATGCAGCCCAGCAGGAGCGGGCGACACTGCTGCTCGATATCCTGACACCGATCGTCAAATCATGGCCGTCCGAATTCGGCCTTCGGGCCAATGAAACCGCAATCCAGGTTTTTGGCGGGGCGGGCTATACGCGCGACTATCCGGTCGAGCGTTTCTACCGGGATAACAGGCTCAACCATATCCACGAGGGAACGCGCGGCATCCAAGGGCTCGATCTTCTCGGCCGCAAGGTACCGATGCAGGGCGGAGCGCCGCTGAAAGCGCTGATCTCGGAAATGCAGGAAACGGTCAAGAAAGCAGCGGCGGTGCCAGAACTGGCGGAACTTGCAAGTCAGCTTGAAGGGGCGATTGCTCTGGCGGCAAGCACGACGATAACCATGGGCGGCAAGGCCGGTCAGCTTGGTCAGGAAACCTATCTTGCCAATGCCACTATTTATCTCGATATGCTCGGCCATGTCGTTGTCGCCTGGATTTGGTTGCGCCAGGCGCTGGCGGCGCTCGAACGGCAGGCACGGGCAGGGGAGGCGGCCGGTCCGCTGAGCACCGGCAAGGTAGTGGCATGCCGCTATTTCTTCCGCTACGAACTGCCGGACATCGAGACGCAATGCGCGCTGCTTTCACAAATGGACACGATCTGTCTGGACGCCAGCGCCGACGTCTTCTAGACGGGATCTTTCTGTAGGTTGATGCTCGGCCGGGTTGCGTTGTTGCTGTCTCTTTTCTAAAGCCTTGCTCTAGGCGCATTGTGGCGCGCAAGGAGAACCATCCAGTGGAACCGACCGGACCGCTCAGCAGATTTTTCTGGGTGCACTGGCACCGCAACGACGCCAGCGCCTCGTTGCGCTGGGTGTTGTCTGTGTTCTTGATGTTCGCTCTTTTCCCGGGCATTGGCAGTGGCGGCTCGGTGATGTTTATCGGCCTGTGGCTGTTTGCGGTTCTTTACTGGATCTTCGATCCGGCATGCCGCATTCTCAACACAACCGAACGTACTCTCGTCGCGGTTTGTGCTGCCTATTTCCTGATCACGGCCGGGTTTGCGATCGCACACGGGTTTGCCACCGATTGGCAGGCAAAGCTCGGCTCGGTCTATTCGAATGTGCCGTTTTTACTGTTTGCACCCGTGTTGCCGGTATTGCGGCGATGGGCGCGGCCGGATTGGTTCAGCTGGGTTTTTGCCGGGATAGCTGCAGGCGCGGTCTGTGCGGTACTGATCATGTTGATCGGCGGTCGGTATTCAATAGAAATTCAGCGCGCGGCCTTTAGCGGCAACCCGTTGATTCTAGCGCTTGGGGCGATGGTGTCAGGCCTGCTGTGTGTCCATGGGCTCCTCTTCTTCAAGGGGAAGATGCGTTGGCTTATGGCGGCCGGTGCACTCGCTTCGCTTTATGCGTTGCTGAATACAGGCTCCCGGGGGGCGCTGCTTTCCTATTGCCTGACGCTCGCGGCCTATGGGCTGATCATGGGATACCGGTACCTCGGTTTCGGCTACATGGCCAAGCGTGCTCTCATTTCCGCCGCACTTGTCGGGGTTGTCGGTTTTGCAGTCATTCAAAATGACAACTACCTGTCACAGAGGTTTGAACTTGCGATTCAGCGTTTTGAAAATCCGACCGGCGAACAAGTTGCGGAAGAAAGCATCTATATGCGGCTTGCACTCTACAAAGTTGCCATGAATGCAATTCTGGAACGGCCTCTATCCGGCTATGGACGTCAGAACGTCATGCGTGTGGCGTGGGCGGGGGATGCAAAGAATGCGCCGCGCTTTAGCTATACGCATCTGCACAATGGCTACCTCACCGATACAGTCGCTTCAGGAGTGTTGGGGCTATTTTCTTTGCTCGGTGTTCTGCTGGTGCCGCTGTTTGTCCTTCGCAACGCGCAACCCATCGTCTTTGGCGGCGTACTGTGCGTTTCCGTCTCATACGGGCTCTACGGCATGACGAACCTCTTATTTTATCACGATGTTTCGACGTTTCTGTTCCTCGGATTGATGTGCACTTTCAGCGCACTGGCAATGTTGCCGGAGCCCGATTCCGGCTGAGCGGGCCTACCGGCATCGTCCCAACATCGCAGTTGATTGGCCTCCGGACACAGCATGGGCACGAGGCCTTGTGCGCCCAGCTGCGTTTGAGCAGACAGACTCCACCGTCATTCCAGGCGTGGAACTACCGCCTTAAAACCCTGCCGACTGTTCGCAGACAGATCTGAAGATCGAGCATCAGCGATTGACGCTCCATATATTCCCCGTCGCTGACCGCCAGTTCAGCAGGGCGCGACATGTCGATGCCGTTGATCTGCGACAGGCCGGTAACACCGGGCCTGATGGCAAAAACGCCTTGCCTGCGCCTTTCCGCTATGACGGCGTCCTGGCTTGGCAGGCAGGGGCGGGGACCGACGAGGCTCATATCCCCGAGAAGGATGTTGAGCGCCTGAGGCAGTTCGTCGCACTTGGTGCGCCGCAGGAACGCGCCCATGCGCGTGCGCGCATCCGCACCGATTTCATGCGTGCCCCGGTGCGGGGTACCCGCATGCATCGTCCGCAGCTTCCAGATCGTGAACGGCCTTTCGTCCCGACCAAGCCGAACCTGGCCGAAAAAGGGATTACCAGGTGTCTCGAGGCGAATGAGCAGGGCGAGCAGCAGGATGGCAGGCCATAAAAATGCCAACACAGCAGCAGATGCGATGATGTCGATGAGCCTTTTCATAGGAGGTCTTTATACATCATTGACGAGGACCGTATCCCTTTGACACACTTGTTTGCCAATGGCCATTGAAGGAACCGGATTGGTGAGGCTTTTGAGGTTGGTTAGGCGAAGACAACCTATATTTTTTGGTGTAATTTTTCGTGGGTTTTGCGAAGGCCATTGCGGTGTATAACCAGTCACGCATTCCGTGTTGATTGAGGAGTTCGGTCGTCGTTGTTTGTTGCGGTCAAAGCCGTCAACCAAGCTACAACAGCCTAGATATGTGAGCAGCAGGTCCAGATAGTGCAGTCGCGAATTATCAAAAACCCAGCGAAAATCGCGGTATTGATGGCGGTATACAACGGCGAGCGCTTTTTACAACAACAAGTTGACTCTCTGAGTAGCCAAGGTGTTCCGAGCATTGATGTCTGGGTCAGTGATGACGGGTCGTCGGATGGTTCCCGGAAAATACTGAAATCCTGCAGCGATTCCTGGAGCAAGGGTACATTTCGCGTAGCGGACGGACCGCAAACAGGTTTTTCCGACAACTTTAGAAGCCTGATGAGCAACACTGAAATTCAGGCTGATTATTATGCCTTCTGCGATCAGGATGACCTATGGGATTCTGACAAGCTTCAGGTCGCGTTGAGCCAGCTCGCTTCACTCGGGCGGGATATGCCTGCGCTTTATTGCGGACGAACCAGGATCGTAGACGAATGTGGCCGCCATGTTGGCTATTCGCCCCTGTTTGACCGCCAGCCGAATTTTCGCAATGCCATCGTGCAAAGCATCGCCGGGGGGAACACCATGGTTGCCAATCGCGCGGCCTGGCAATTGCTTGCGGAGAGCGCACGTCGCACTGATTTCGTCAGCCACGACTGGTGGTGCTATATTCTTGTGGCGGGTGCAGGCGGCCGGGTTGTCTACGATCCGCAGGCACATATCAGCTACCGGCAGCACAGTGGCAATCTCGTCGGAGACAATATGAGCCTGCGATCGCGGATTGATCGTGTCAATCGCCTCTTCAAAGGACAATTTGTTTCATGGGGCGACAGGAATCTCTCCAGTCTGCAACAGTGCATCGATTTGCTGAGTGATGACGCAAAGGCAACAGTGGAGGAATTTCGCTCGTTCAGGGCCGAAAAATCGATCATACGACGATTGCGCGGACTGCTGAGTTCCGGCATATACCGACAGAGCCTTCAGGGTAATCTTGGGTTGTTTGCAGCGACGTTGTTTCAAAAGCTATAGTTGAATTTTTTGAGGATATTATGAAGGGCATCATTCTGGCGGGCGGCAGCGGAACGCGCCTTTATCCGCTTACACTTGCCGTTTCAAAGCAGGTGCTGCCGGTTTTCGACAAACCGATGATCTATTACCCGCTCAGTGTCCTCATGCTTTCCGGTATTCGCGAGATCCTGATCATATCCACACCGCGCGATCTGCCGATCTTCAGAGAATTGCTGGGTGACGGAAGCGACTATGGCGTTGCGTTCAGCTACGCCGAGCAGGCTCACCCCAACGGGCTCGCCGAAGCGTTTATCATCGGCCGCGAATTCGTCGGTTCTGACAGCGTGGCGATGATTCTCGGTGACAATATCTATTTCGGCAACGGGCTTTCGGGCGTATGCCAGCGGGCGGCTGCGCGCGACGAAGGCGCTTCGGTTTTCGCGTACCATGTCGAAGACCCGGAGCGATATGGCGTGGTTGAGTTCGATCCCTTGTCGAAACGAGCGCTCAGCATCGAGGAAAAGCCGTCGAACCCGAAGTCCAACTGGGCGGTGACCGGCCTTTATTACTACGACAACGATGTGCTCGACATTGCCAGGTCGATTGAACCTTCCGAGCGGGGCGAACTGGAAATTACGACGGTGAACAACGTGTATCTTGAGCGGGGCGACCTGCACGTCCAGCAGATGGGTAGGGGATATGCCTGGCTTGATACCGGAACGCATGACAGCCTGCACGAGGCATCGGCATTCGTGCGCACCATTGAGCACAGGCAAAGTATCAAGATTGCCTGTCCGGAGGAAATCGGACTGGAAATGGGGTGGCTTGACGCGGATGACGTCTTGAAGCGGGCGGGCTTGCTTGGCAAGACACCCTATGCCGATTATCTGAAGCGCCGGGCGCTGGAGCTGGCGTGATGGAAATCAGAGAACTCGGTCTTGATGGCGTGCTGGAGATCAAACCGCAACAATTTGGCGACGAGCGTGGATTTTTCTCCGAGACCTACAACAGGGCGCGTCTCGCGGAATCCGGCATCAATCTGGAATTCGTTCAGGACAATTTTTCCTATTCTGCCCAGAAGGGTGTTTTGCGGGGACTGCACTATCAACTTCCGCCGGCGGCGCAAGACAAGCTCGTGCGTGTCTCGCGCGGCTCGATCCTGGATGTTGCGGTCGATATCCGGAAGGATTCAGCAACCTTCGGCCAGTGGGTATCGCTCATCATTTCCGCGGAAGCCTGGAATCAGATATTGGTACCCAAGGGCTTTGCCCACGGATTTCTGACGCTGGAAGATCATACCGAGGTTGTCTACAAGGTTACAGAATACTATTCACCACAGCATGACAGGTGCATTCGTTTCGATGACAGCCAGATCGGCATCGACTGGCCAGTGGACACTGCCGATGTGATTTTGTCGGACAAGGACCGGATTGCGCCGGGTCTTAGCAATGCGGACATATTTGAGAAAAGTTGTGGAGCGGGGAAATGAGAATTCTTGTGACGGGCGGCGCGGGGTTCATCGGATCGGCAGTGTGCCGGCACCTGGTCGATGACCAGGCCAATATGATCGTCAATCTCGACAAGCTGACCTATGCGGGCAATCTCGATTCCCTGAGAGCGATCGAAAACCGGCAAAACTACAAATATTTGAAGATCGACATCTGCGACGAGCCCCGCGTGTTGCAGGTTCTGCGGGAAGAGCGGATCGAAGCGATCATGCATCTGGCGGCCGAGAGCCATGTCGATCGCTCGATTGACGGACCCGCGGATTTTATCCAGACCAATGTGGTCGGCACCTATCACCTTCTGGCCGCGGCACTCACTTACTGGCGCGGACTGTCCGACACGGAACAGGCGAAATTCCGCTTTCATCACGTTTCCACAGACGAGGTTTTTGGAGACCTGCCGTTCGAGAGCGGCATCTTCACCGAGGAAACGCCTTACGCGCCGTCGTCTCCCTATTCGGCCTCAAAGGCGGCTTCCGATCATCTTGTGCGTGCCTGGGGTGAGACCTATGGGCTTCCAGTCGTGCTTTCCAACTGCTCGAACAATTACGGTCCGTTTCATTTTCCTGAAAAGCTCATTCCGCTTGTTATCCTCAATGCACTCGACGAGTTGCCACTGCCGATTTACGGCAAGGGCGAGAATGTGCGGGACTGGCTGCATGTCGAGGACCATGCGAGGGCCTTGGTAACAGTTGTGATGCGCGGGGAGCAGGGTGAAAGCTACAATATCGGCGGCAATGCGGAGCGGACCAATCTGCAGGTTGTCGAGACCATTTGCGATCTTCTTGACCGGATGCGGCCCCGTAGCGGCGGTAATAGCTACCGCGACCTGATTACATTCGTTACAGATCGGCCCGGCCATGACCGGCGTTATGCGATCGACGCTTCCAAGATCAAGCGCGACCTTGGCTGGACACCGCGGGAGAGCTTCGAGAGCGGGCTGGAGCAAACGGTCGACTGGTATTTGAAGAACGACTGGTGGTGGCGGCCGATCCGCGAAGGCAAGTATTCCGGCAACCGGCTGGGCGAACTTAACAAAGGCGCGGCATGAAAATTCTTGTCACCGGCACAAAAGGTCAGGTGTCGCGCTGCCTGCAGGACCGGGCGCGGGACCGCGACGACGTGGACCTCGTTGCCGTCGGCCGGCCGGAACTCGATCTTCTAAAGCCGGACGCGATTGGCGATGTCGTTGCGGCACATTCACCGGATATCGTTGTCTCAGCGGCTGCCTATACGGCAGTCGACCAAGCAGAGGACGAACCCGAAATCGCCCTTGCGACAAACGAGGTTGGAGCCGGCGCAGTCGCTGCCGCTGCCAAGGCAGTCGGCGCACCGGTGATTCACCTTTCAACGGACTATGTCTTTTCCGGCGACCTCGACCGACCCTACACGGAAGAGGACAAGCCGGATCCACAAAGTGTCTATGGTGCGAGCAAGCTCGCCGGAGAACGGGCAGTCGCAGCAGCCAATGATCGGCACATCATTCTGCGCACGGCCTGGGTCTATAGCCCTTACGGCAAGAATTTCTTTACTACCATGCTCAGGTTAGCCGAGGCGTGTGACGACATAACCGTTGTCGACGATCAGATTGGAAATCCAACCTCGGCGTATGATATCGCGGACGGGATCTTGCATATCGCTCAAAAGGTGCTTGCGCAGGAGAGCGCCTGCCACTACGGGATATTCCATCTCGCTGGTGAGGGTGCGACCAGCTGGGCCAGCTTTGCCGAAAAGATCATGGAACTGAGCAAAGTGCGCGGCGGGCCGAGTGCAGTGGTTAAGCGTATTTCATCGTCTGAATACCCAGCCAAAGCCAGCAAGCCGGGAAATTCCCGTTTGTCAACGAATAAACTCAGATACCAGCATAGTTGGCGCACCCCGAATTGGAGGCAGGCAAGTGGTGTAGTGCTATATAAGTTTATGAATCCTACAGAATAATACCTGTAATCAGAATTTATATACAAGTCATATACCAGTTTCGTCAGAATATGAAATTTATATTATAAAAGAAATTTAATGAAAAAAGTAAAGAGAGTACTGATAATTATACCTGGATTTATTCCGAGTACAATAATATCTATACTTTACCCACTGTCTGATCTTAGGCGTAAAGGCGAGATATCTACTAGATTCCGCTTGAACAAATTTACACTTAAATCTGACTTAGAGTGGTGTGACGTAGCCGTATTTTGCCGAAATTGTGAGACCACAGATCTTCGGATTTTGTATCGCTTGAAGCGGCTAGGAAAAAAGATTGTCTACGAAATAGATGACAATTTTGAGGAAATATCGCTTCATACAAGTATTGGAATTTATCATCGCACTTTTTTTAGATTGCATATTTTGAAACGTTTTTTTGAACTCAGTGACATTACACGAATTTACTCAAAACGCATGCATGAACGTGCACTTGCACACGGTGCAAAACCGAAGCTGATAAACAGCTATTTTGACACGTCTCTTATCAAAGGATTGGAGCGACGCGCAGCAAGCGGCATCATCAAGATAGCCTATCCCACAACTCGGTTAGATGAGCCGGAGATGGAGGCTCTCCTTTTTTCTTCGTTGAAGACAATTCTTGAAAGATATCCGGGTAGAGTCGAGCTTTATCTTTGGAACAAAAAAATACCTAAACAGCTTATTGGTGTCCAAGGGGTAGTTCTAAACAAGAGGCAGTCCAATTATCGAAATTTCATTAGATCATTCTACAGTGCGGGTTTTGATATAGGGCTTGCTCCTGGCATTGATACTCCTTTTTTCCATTCCAAAACGAACAATAAATACAGGGAGTTCGGCGGCTGCAAGGTTGCTGGTGTGTATGCCAACTTTCCACCCTATTCAGATTCAGTGGAGCATGAGCATAGCGGTATATTGGTTGATAGCACGGCGAAGGACTGGGTGGATGCCATCGAGCGACTCATCCTTGACGCTGAATTACGCGAACACATTGTCTCCAATGCTGCAAGCGACATATCCTGCAACTATAATTTCGAGGGTGCGGTTGACGTGTGGCGTACATGTCTCAGCGAGCTTGAAAGCGATCGTTACGGCGCTTCACATTGGCTTCCGCCACTAAAAAGACATGTGCAATCCTTCGGCGTTATTTTGACACAAAAGACGTTAGAAGAACAAAATAGAGATAAACGCTGTAATTGGATCAAGCTGTCAGCAACCAATATTCAAAACTTTAAAGTAGTTGAAAAGAAAGATTACTTACAATTAGATTCCTCAAGCGAATACAATAACCTTATTTCGATATTCTTGGTGGATGACAAGCAAGATTTAAGTATCCTTTTAACGGTATTGCCTCGTTGGAAAAACGCAATCATTGATTTCTCAAAATTCGCGGGAGAAATTGACGAGGCCATTCATCGGCTTCAAAAGGTTGCAAATGATGTCGACGTGAGTTTTGTGTTCAGTGTAAATCAGGCCAAAAATTCCGACACAATTCAGTCGCTCGCAGAACGGTATCTTATTACCGAGCCATCTAATTCGCCCATCATCAATGAATATTCACTTGATGGATATCCAGCAATTTATCTTGATCTACTTGAGAAAGTTGCTTTCAAACCCCCTGAAAAAACGCTGTATTGGGTTCATAAAGTAGCTGCAATTAGGGCTTTTATGTCAATCTGTTTTAGAATAAAAAGATATTTTGAAGTTATATTTCAGTATATATATTGGTTTTTTCGATTCTCCAGGTGGTAAATTTCGAATATTCATTAATATATATTATTATTATAAATAATACTTAATATCATTCGCCTATATATCGGCGCAATGTTTGGATCATGTAGTCCAACTCAAGTGCAAGTTGATTTACAGGAGAAAGCAAACCTCTCCTGTTGTACAAGCCACTCTTTTCGAACGATCCGGCCAAGTACTCCCGGGCTCGTGATGTCATTTTATGCGATTCTTTACCTTCTAAAAAATCAACTTGTCTACGCAAATAATGCAATTGATCCTCGGCAAGTTCGCGGGGATCATCACTATTAGCCACGGGAGCGGTTTCCGGTCGTATGGGGCATGGCTTAACTGCCTCCAGCACGTATGAAATTTGATCGACGACATTCAACTTACTCGATCGGGCAATCCGTTTTTCTTTCTCACTCAGGTCCTGATATTCAGGGAAATAGTAGTAGAAAATATCAAGGGTTCGAAATTCAATGCCGAGCTCGGCGTTTGCTGAATACCGCAGACCCCATTGAGGGCAACTTGGGGTGGCATAATCATCTTTGTCTGTAGCATTACAAATTGTTTCTGATGAAAAAAATCGAAATGTGTGCTCGTTGAAACAGATATTATTGTTGTGAAATGGGTTGGCAAAATTTGCCGTTGTCATGAAATAAGGAACGACAATATTAGACTGACCGCCGGGCTTGAGCACCCTGTAGGCTTCCTTCATTACGTGAAAAAAACCATCGATGCTGAGGTGCTCCAGTGTATGCGAGGAATAGATGAGATCAACACTGCTATCTTCGTAAGGGAGATATTCCTCATTTAGATTGAGTATCAAATCTGCATCGCTCATCGATGAAAAATCGATACCAACTGCTCCTTCTATCTTCTTTTGCCCGCAGCCTAAGTCAAGTATCAACATGCCTTATTTCCAATCTACTTTATCATTTTTGGCGCTCTATTCTCGTATTCATTAATTACTACTTCGGTCGGGCCATCAGAAATTATTTTCCCGTGGTGGAGCCATATTACCCTGTTGCAAAATTTGCGAATAATACCCATTGAATGGGAGCTTATTATTGTTATTTTCCCTTCGGAAAGGAGCTTTGCAATTCGTGCTTCTGCTTTATCTGAGAATTGAGCATCACCGGTGCCGATTATCTCGTCAGCGATGAGAATATCTGGCCTTATTGCAGTTGATGTCGCAAATGCCAGACGCATAAACATACCGGTTGAATAGGTTCTGGCGGTTTGGTGCAGAAAATCGCCAAGTTCTGAGAATTTGGCGATTTCGTCAATTTTGCCTTCAATTGACTTCTGTGATTCACCAAGGAACATAAGCCTGGTGCGAATATTTTCGACTCCGGTGTGATGAAGCTCGAAACCTGTCGCCATGTCCAAAAGTGGAGACACACGACCATCTATGCGTGCAAATCCGCTTGTTGGTTGGAAAATTCTAGACATCACCCTCAATAAGGTGCTTTTTCCGGCTCCATTTAGTCCAATTAGGCCTACTCTTTCTCCGCCCTGGATTTTTAGGGAAATGTTATCCAGTGCTCTGAAGTAATTTTTTCTCCGGCCCTTGTTTCGGTCGAGCGCGTTAAGCAGTGATTGTTTTAAACTCGCACCATCTACTGGGTCCAACGGATAATCTATATATATGTTTTGTAGATCGATCATGACAAAAACGGGATGTAACGCTCAAAGCGAAATTTGAGAATTGCGCGCAGCATTAGAAGAACAAAAACGAACGCAAAAGACACCAAATAGTGATTGAAATGCGCAAACTCTCCCTGCAATATTGGATACCGTACGATCTCAATTAAAGACGCAAACGGATTCACGTAGACCGCCATTCCCAGACCTCTTTGTATAAGAACTTCAGCAGGATAAATAACCGGCGTAACCACAAATAGCAGGCTGAACAGGCTGGCTAGTCCGTGTTGTAAATCTCGGTATCGCAGACCAAGATACGCAAAAGATCCAATGGCACCGTATGAGTACAAAATCAAAAGCAGCAGACCTGGCAGAGTGAGCAAAGCACCCAGCAATGTCAATTTTTGAAAATATGCGAGAACAGCCAGTGCAGTTGCCAATCCAATAGCCAGATAGATCAACTGTGTAAAGAGGGTTCGAAACACAAATATAGATGGAGAAAGTGGTAGTTGCTTCAAATATCCGTGCGCGTTGACAAATGCACTGCATCCCTCAACGGGCGAAGCAGAAATAAATCCCCAAACGGCAAAACCCATTGTCAGGAATGGGATGAATTCGGCCGGGTCAAGATTGAATACTGCTGACCATATCAAGCCGGCACCTACAGAGAATGCAAGTTGATTGACAACCTGCCATACCACTCCAAGCTTCGATCGTCTAAATCTGCTTTTGATATCCGAATATGATAGATAGCTCCAGATCGGATAATTATCTATCAGAAGCCTGATTTCATTAATCATATTTGGACCGTGAAAGAATTTCTATCACTGAGTGATCGATACTTGCACGCCTTAGAAGGTTTTGATAAGCGGAGACGTCATAGCTGGCACGATAAAAGCAAATAGCTTTGGAAGCAGGATTGATGGAAGCATAGCTGGGTTCAGGAATCCAATCACGCGGTTGTCCGACTGATCCTGGATTAATAACTGTGAGTTCCCCAGCTTTTTGCTTCATTGGGTGATGAGTGTGGCCTAGCACTAAATAATCTTGCCGTAGCTTGCTCAAGAAATCGATTGGCGTATCAGGATATATATATTCCTCCACATTCGACGGGCTGCCATGGGCTATCAGGATATTGGTCTCTGCGGTCTTTTCCCCTCCGTGCGAACTTGGTATATTGATAGATAGCTTGTCCGGCAATGACGCAAGCCACTTATAATTGCGCGCGCTGAGTAGCCGACGTGTAGCTTCAATTCGATATGCAAGTTCCCTTGTTGCTGGATATTCAAGTTCACCTAGGATGTATTTATCGTGATTTCCTTTAATACACTGAACTTTGCGCTCTCTTAGCAATTGGCATACTTCGTTTGGTTCAGTGTAGTAACCTAATATGTCTCCGGCACAAAGGATTGTTGTATAAAGCGGAATTTTATCCAAAACGGTCTTCAGCGCTGCCAAGTTAGCGTGGATATCTGAGATGAGATAAACTGGCTTGCCTCTCGCATCCAGTTGCTGTTCTTGCGTTCTCATTCGTCGAAGTAGGTCTCTTCATAATATCGCAGAAATTTTCCAGATTGAGCTATTTGCCACTTCGAGTAAGGCTTCTGCATTACTATATTAGTGACGAAGGCGGCACAGGAATTGAATCCGTAGTAAGCTTTAGATGCTTCTGTCGAACTTAGTCTGCCGTTAATCTCAAACAGAACCGGGCCTTTGTCGGTCAATATGAGCTGGATGTTTACGTGTCCGAAATCCAAACCCTCTTTAACAAGCGCGTCCCCGATATTTACGATATATCTGCTGATATCGGGGTCGTTGACAATCTCCCCGTATAGCGAGGCGCCATCAGGTGATAACAACCGCTTAAAAACTATGTGGGTGTATCGCTTCGTGAATCGGTCAATATATAGGCCGCAGGTATATTCTTCACCCAATAAATGCTCTTGTACCAGGAAGGCGTGAGGGTTTATATCAAGTTTTGAAGCTTGTTGCTTGTCGTTCAATCGAAATATGTTGCGCGACGATGAGCTGTGGTTTGGCTTCACCACTATTGGCCCTTCTAAGTCGGCGGATTGAAGGAACTCGCTGAATGTGCAGGTTTTAGGAACTCGAATGTCGTGTTTGGATAATACGGCTGAGGTGCGTACTTTATCCATACAAATCTCGACGATTGATGAGGGGATTGAGGCGACTTTCATCGTCTTATCTCGGAACTTAGCTAATTTTGTTAGCTCATGCTGTGTCCCGGGGAAAACGATGTCAATCTGATGCTCATCTACATATTTCTCAAGAAAATACTTATAATTCGGCTCGCTCGCGAGCGGAAAGATCGGGGCTTTGACAATTGGTGCGGTGCGTCCAGAAAAATAGCGTCCCGCTGCTAATGTGTTACTATTAGCAAAGTGTATTCGTACTTCGTCCTGTTTGTCACATTTGGATAATGCTTTGTAGATGCTTTGACCCATCACAGAGCCTGCGCCCGTAATTAGAATGTTCATCAATTATTTGCCTAATTATCTGTCTGAAACGATCTGTTCGACATATGCTTTCAGAGCATCACGAAAGCTCGCCCAGCGCAGCGTGTACCCGGACACCTCGGTTGCCTGCATCGTGCGAACGTCAAACGCTGACGCATCTGCTTCAAGTTGAGTGACGCGGATAGGTAGGTCGGTGAGCTCCGATACAAGGCTGAGTATTTCTGAAACGCCAGCGGAGTCCCTGTATCCTAAATTGATTTTAGCGTGGGCTTGACTATCCATAAAACCGTCCTGTGCAGCAAACATCAGGAAGGCACACAACTCTTGAATGTGTATGTAGCTTCGCCGTTTTAATCCCTTGCCATATTGACGAAGAGGTGTGTGTGTGCGAATTGACTTTTCAATTGCATTAAAAAATTTGCCATGCTTTTGCCCAATGCCGAATACATCTGCGATTCGGACAGCAGTGACAGGTATCTTTGAGAGGTTAGAATAGAGAGTTTCGCCAAAGATTTTAGAAGCAGCATAGTAGTCACTGCAGTCAGGTAGTTCGTTAAGCCGGCACCCAATTGCACATGGGTAAATGTTGTTGCTAGATGCGTAAATAATCCTCCGGTGTCGATCATTTGCTATTTCAAGCAATAGGGTGTCTGCCGCCAGATTTGCTAGCAGGGCATCGCGCGTATCGGAAACGGCAGCTGCAAGATGTATGATTACCGAACCTGCTGGGACATGCTCAATGGGAACGTCCCTAAAGTCACCAGAACCGAAAGCCTCGATAAGATGCAGCCCAACGTAGCCGCTGGCACCAGTGATGGTGATACCAAGTTCTTTTGAATGTTTGCATCGTAAGTTCGGTATCATATTTCTTTTCTTACAATCTCAGAGAGCTTTTCGGTTATGTAGTCAACGTCACGTTCAGTAACGCCCATATGCATTGGCAACGACAATATTTCCAAACTCGCTTGCCTTGCGTTCGGGCATGTATTGGCGTTCTGTACAAAGGGGGCATATTCAGTGTTATCACGATAGTGCACGCCAGGATAAATCTCATACTCGTTCAAAGCCATTAGAACCTGGTCGCGTTTGTCTAAGCGTACCTGGAATAAATGGCGCGAGGACTCACATCCACTGAATGTCGGAACGATTTGGATTTTATCCTCCTTTAGTAAGCGTTCCTCGTACCATTTGGCAAGCTGCCGGCGGTAAGCATTGTCTCGATCTAGATGACGTAACGAAACCAACGCAATCGCTGCCATGATCGAATTTCCATGATATTTGAACCCTAACTCCTCAACGTCATACATCCACTTGTACGCGCCCCCGCCCAGAGTTCGTGAATATGTATCTCTGTTGATACCGAGCCAGGTCAGCTTCCGTGCGCGCTCATCGCGCGTCTTGTCACTGAAACAAATCATGCCGGAATCCGCCGTAGCCATGTTCTTCACAGCTTGAAAGCTAAAGATCGTGCAGTCTGCATCAAATCCAACATGCCTACCATTTAGCCGAGTCCCGGCCATATGGGCAGCATCCAATATTAATATGATACCGCGCTCCCTGCATATCTCCGCTACGCGTAGGTAATTTCCTGTATTCCCGCCGATGCCTACAAAAAATACAGCGCGAGTACGCGGAGTTAATTTTTGTTCAAGATCATCCGGGTCTATGCATAGATAATCATCAATATCAGCAAAGACTGGCGTCATGTTACATTGAATAATGGCATGATTGGTAGATACGAATGTCATTGGGGTAGAGATGACTTCATCACCATCCTCCCAATCGAATTCTGTTTTGAACATATGCAGAGCCAGGTGGAGACCTGCAGTGTTTGAGTTTAGAAAGTGAGCATTGGGAAGTCGCGTATAATCCAGCCAAGCGTCTTCGATCTCATTAGTTTTGTAACCGAGGCCCGTCCAACCTTTTTCCAGGCATTCCCGAATACCATCCAAGCATTCCTCAACACGAAAATTGGGCGTAAAAAGCTGAATCGGCTGCCTCATATTCCATTCCACCCATTTAAATACAGCTGCTTTCCCAATTGATGCACTGCCCCTATCCTTTACAATTTCTCAAGGCAAAACTTGCCATAACTTAGCTCTTCGTAATCTGTATTTGAGATCTTGCACTACTATCGCCAGACGGTATTGGCGACATGGTCGTTCTCAAAGATGCCTGATTGCCCAACAACATCAATGGAAAAATCCGTTGTTCAGTCTGCGGGCTATGTTGAAGATAATACGAAAGTCTGGGGTCGGGCGGTTCGTCCTGCTTAGTCTTCTCAATCTTGAATGTGCCGATTCTAGTACCGATTGTATTGAATTTATGTGTTGAAAACTGCCTACATCATATGCGTGAATCAAAATCAAGGTTTCGTCGAGTCCATTGAAGTTGTTTGCAACTGCACTATCCTACAACCCGCAAGCCCAATGCGCTTCTAGCCTGATTGGCGCGGAATTGCAAAGGTTCAGTCATCGATTGTGAAGTTCAAATTTTGTAACAAATCCTCTGTTAGTAGCTTGGAGGAAGCAGTGTCCGTCTCCAGCCGGAATTCTGGGTCCTTTGGCACCTCATACGGACTATCGATCCCGGTGAAATTCGGCAACTCGCCGCGTCTTGCCTTGCGGTAGAGGCCTTTGGGGTCGCGCTCTTCGGCGACCTCGAGCGGCGTGTCGACAAAGATTTCGACGAATTCGCCCTCTTCGAACATTTCGCGGGCCATCTGCCGTTCGGCCCGGAAGGGTGAGATGAAGGCGGTCATGACGATGAGGCCGGCGTCGACCATGAGTTTGGCGACTTCGGCGATGCGGCGGATGTTTTCGACCCGGTCGGCATCGGTGAAGCCGAGGTCGCGGTTAAGGCCGAGTCGCACATTGTCGCCGTCGAGGATATAGGTGCGGAAGCCGCGATTGTGCAGCTTGATTTCAAGCGCATTGGCGATGGTCGATTTGCCGGAGCCGCTGAGGCCGGTGAACCACAGCACCCGGCCGGCGTGGCCGTTTTGTTCAGCGCGGGCCTTCTTGTCGACGGTGACTGCCTGCCGGTGGACATTGTCGGCGCGGCGAAGGGCAAAATCGATCGTGCCGGCTGCAACCGTTTGGTGCGTCTGCCGGTCGATCAGCACAAACGAGCCCATGGGCGGACAATCCGCGAAAGTTTCAAATGCAACAGGCCGGTCGATGGCAAGCTTGACGACGGAAATGTCGTTGAGCTCGAGCGAGCGGCCCATGGCCTCCTCAAACGTATTGATGTTGTAGGTGTGGCGGATTTCCGAGATGGTCGCGTTGACGGTTGCTGCGCCCATTTTCAGCCAGTAGGTGCGCCCGTGATAGCCGCTGTCCTTTGCCATCCAGACAAGCTTCGCTTCGAACTGGTCCGAGGTCTCGCAAGGATCCTTGGCCGCGACGAGAACATCGCCCCGTGAAATATCCACTTCACGGTCGAGGGTCAGGGTCACGGCCTGGTCGGCTTCGGCGTATTGCAGCTCGGATGTTCCAAGGATGATCTTGTCGACTGCGGCGGTTTCGCCCGACGGCAGAATGCGCACCTCGTCGCCGGTTTTGACAGTGCCTGCCACGATCGAGCCGGCATAGCCGCGGAAATCGAGATTTGGCCGGTTGACCCATTGCACCGGCATGCGAAATCCGTGGTTGACCAGCGCCTTTCTGGTGTCGACAGCGCCGAGAAAGCCGAGAAGGGTAGGGCCTTGATACCAGCCTGTGTTGGCGGAGCGGCTGACAACATTGTCGCCGCCGAGCGCCGAGACCGGAATGGGCGTGACGGATTCAAAAGAGAATCTCCCCGATAATTCCTGATATTCGGCCACGATTGCGTCGTATGTCGCCTGGTCGAAATCAACAAGATCCATCTTGTTGACGGCCAGCACCACATGACGAATGCCGAGCAGCGAGGCAATAAAGGAGTGGCGCCGGGTCTGTTCGAGAATTCCCTTGCGCGCATCTACGAGGATTACCGCAACATCGGCGGTCGAGGCGCCGGTCACCATGTTGCGGGTATATTGTTCGTGGCCGGGCGTGTCGGCGACGATGAACTTGCGTTGATCGGTGGCAAAATAGCGATAGGCGACATCGATGGTGATGCCCTGTTCGCGCTCCGCGCTCAAGCCGTCGACCAGCAGCGCGAAGTCGATCTTTTCACCCTGCGTGCCTATTTTTGATGAAGTCTGCTCCAGCTCGGAGAGCTGGTCGTCCAGGATCATCTGTGATTCGTAAAGCATGCGCCCGATCAGGGTGGACTTACCGTCATCAACGCTGCCGCAGGTGATGAAACGGAGTGTTTCAAGGCCGGCCTGCTCGTCAAGATAGGTATCGATCTGCTGCTGGACCGTCATCAGAAATACCCTTCCTGCTTCTTTTGTTCCATCGATGCTGCTGCGTCAGAGTCGATTGCGCGCGCCTGCCGTTCGCTGCTACGCACCTTCAGCAACTCCAGGATGACCGAATCAAGATTATCGGCATCGGATTCGAAGCCGCCGGTCAGCGGATAGCAGCCAAGTGTCCGGAAACGTATCTTTTTGAACTGGATTTCTTCGCCTTCCATCGGTTCCAGGCGGTCGTCGTCAAGCATGATGAGCATTCCGTCGCGCTCAATGAATGGGCGAACCGCGGCAAAATAGAGTGGAACTATTGGGATCTGCTCGCGGTGGATATATTGCCATACGTCGAGTTCGGTCCAATTGGAAATCGGGAAGACGCGGATGCTTTCGCCCTTCCTGATCGCTGTGTTGTAAAGGTTCCACAGTTCCGGGCGCTGGTTCTTGGGGTCCCAGCGGTGGCTGGCGGTGCGGAACGAAAAGATACGCTCCTTTGCGCGGCTTTTTTCTTCGTCGCGCCGTGCTCCGCCAAATGCGACGTCGAATTTTCCTTCATTTAGAGCCTGTTTCAGCCCCTGCGTCTTCATGATGTCGGTATGCACCGAACTGCCGTGGTCGATCGGATTAATGTTTTTTGCGACGCCTTCCGGATTGATGTGCACGATCAGCTTCATGCCGGCATCATCCGCCATGCGATCGCGGAACTGATACATCTCCTGGAACTTCCACCCGGTATCAACGTGCATCAGGGGAAATGGTGGGGGGGAAGGATGGAAGGCCTTCCTGGCAAGGTGCAGCATGACCGAGCTGTCCTTGCCGATCGAATAGAGCATAACCGGATTGTCAGCGGTAGCTGCCACTTCGCGCATGATGTGAATGGCTTCGGCTTCAAGCCGGTCAAGATGAGACAGGTTCTTTGCGGGTTCACGGTGTAATCCGTTCGCGCGATAACCGACCGGTTCCGTGTAAGCGGGATTGTAGGCCGCAAGGGCTGTTATCAGGTCCGAAGAAATTTTCTGATCGGAATTCACCAGCCTGCGAACCCGGCCGCACAGATAGGCATGCGGCCACAAAAGTGTCTTGTCGCCGGTTTCGCCGCATAATGTGTGCAGCGCTGCGATTAGGCTTTTATCGTCTGGCTGTTCGGACTCCAGGAACACCCAGCGTCGGGCGCCGCGTCCGTCATTGGCAGCAAGCAGAGCCTTTCCCGATGGTGTCGTGTGCCGTTGAACAAAAAGCGAGACGGTTCTTTCCCTGCGCGCAATTTGGGCAAGTTGCTCGGCCACCCGTTGCTTGACCGGCCGTCCGCGCTCGTCTGTCACATCGTCCAGCGTAAGTGCTGCAGGCAAGAGGCCCTGAGACAGGACCTGACGTTCTATCGTTCTCTTTGCCGCTGCCGGGCCTTCCTCTTCGAGCAATGCGTGCAACAGTTCAATGGTCCAGGATTGGCAATTGCCGTTTGTGTCCAACCGGTTATTCAGTGCATTGTCGGGAAATGTTTCCATGGTAGAAATTGTCGCAAAATGATAATTTATAAAAATGGATGCCCATTTTCATTAAATCTCTAGAAAAATGCAAATTAAAAATTATTAATCTGATTTTTGCGACACTTGGGTGTTGATTAGGAGAACGAAGTTTGGAGCCATTGTCCATAGTGGGGATTTGACTTTCAATTGTCGGCACAGATTGCTAGGTACAGCGGGCCATTGCAGGGGCTGGATATCAGAAAACAGGAAGGGATTGAGTGAGTAAAGTCGCATTAATCACCGGAATAACAGGACAGGACGGTGCTTATCTGGCCGAGTTCCTGTTGGGTAAAGGCTACACGGTCCACGGCATCAAGCGCCGCGCTTCACTGTTTAATACGGACCGCATCGATCATCTCTACGAGGATCCGCATGTCGAGAATCCCCGGCTCATTTTGCATTATGGCGACCTGACCGATTCGTCCAGCCTGACGCGGACGATCCAGCAGGTGCAGCCGGATGAAATCTATAACCTGGCGGCGCAGTCGCACGTGGCGGTCTCGTTCGAGGAGCCGGAGTATACGGCGAATTCCGACGCCCTTGGAGCGCTGCGCATTCTGGAAGCGGTTCGGATCCTTGGGCTTGAGAGCAAAACCCGATTTTATCAGGCGTCGACCTCGGAGCTTTACGGTCTCGTGCAGGAGACGCCGCAATCAGAAACCACGCCGTTTTATCCGCGCTCGCCTTACGCGGTCGCGAAGCTCTACGCATACTGGATCACCATCAATTATCGCGAAGCCTACGGCATGTATGCCTGTAACGGCATCCTGTTCAATCATGAAAGTCCGCTGCGCGGTGAAACCTTCGTCACCCGTAAAATCACCAGGGCATTGGCGCGCATCAAACTTGGGCTTCAGGACTGCCTTCACCTCGGTAACCTTGATGCAAAACGCGACTGGGGGCACGCCAGGGATTATGTTGAAATGATGTGGCTGATGCTTCAGCAGGAGGCGCCAGAGGACTTCGTCATAGCCACAGGCGAACAATACAGCGTGCGCGATTTTGTTGACGCAGCAGCCGGCGAAGTTGGAATTCAGATCCGATGGGAGGGCAAGGGCGTTGACGAAAAGGGATACAATGCCGAAGGACAGTGCATTGTCGCTGTCGATCCCCGCTATTTCCGCCCGGCCGAGGTTGAGACCCTTCTAGGGGATGCTACAAAAGCAAAAGAAAAACTCGGCTGGACACCCGGTACAGGATTTGCGCAGCTGGTTGCCGAGATGATGCGCGACGACCTGAAATCGGCGCAACGTGACGATCTCGTTAAAAGCCACGGATATTCTGCTTACGACTACCACGAGTAAATTTCATGGAAAACGGTGCGAAGATCTTTGTTGCCGGCCACAAAGGTATGGTTGGGTCGGCCATCGTAAGAAGGCTGCAATCGGTTGGATACTCAAACCTGTTGCTGCGTTCGCGTTCCGAGCTTGATCTTGCCAATCAGGCAGACGTCTTCGAATTTCTACGCGTTGAAAAACCAGATTACATCTTTCTGGCTGCGGCCAAGGTCGGCGGTATCCACGCCAATAATACCGCGCGCGGCGAGTTCATTTATCAGAACCTCGCGATGGAGACCAACATCATTCACGGTGCGTATTTGGCCGGTACCAGCCGGCTGTTGTTTCTCGGTTCGAGCTGTATCTATCCGCGCGATTGCCCGCAGCCGATCAAGGAAGACTATCTGCTGACCGGTCCGCTTGAAATCACCAACGAGCCCTATGCGATAGCCAAGATTGCCGGCATAAAAATGTGCGAAAGCTACAATGCTCAGTTCGGCACGAAATATGTCAGCGCAATGCCGACAAATCTTTACGGCCTAAACGACAACTATGATCTGAACAACAGCCATGTGCTGCCCGCCTTGATCCGGAAGGCGCATGAAGCCAAGGAGCGCGGCGACAAGGAACTCGTTGTGTGGGGATCAGGCAATCCGATGCGCGAGTTTCTGTATGTCGACGATGTGGCTGATGCCTGTGTCTTCCTGATGGAATCCGGAGTTGAGACCGGTCTCTTCAATGTCGGAACAGGCATCGACATTACCATCCGTGAGCTTGCGGAAACGGTCATGAAGGTCGTTGGCTTTAAGGGCGAAATCGCGTTCGATGCCTCCAAACCCGACGGAACGCCGCGCAAACTTATGGATGTCGGTCGTATGCGGGACCTTGGATGGGTTGCGCAAACCGGTCTTGAGGACGGGATTGCGAGATCCTACAGAGATTTTCTTCAAAATGTCGCAGCCTGATCACCGTTTGCTATTTGCCAGGTGATCCGCCACTTAAGTAGACGCGACACGGCCGCCGGTCAGGAACGCCCGTAAATATCTTCGTAGCGGACAATGTCGTCTTCACCGAGATAGGATCCGGTCTGGACCTCAATCAGGGTCATCGGTTCCGAACCGCGGTTTTCCATGCGATGAACATTGCCACATTCAATATAAGTGGATTCGTTGGATTTGAGGACGATCTCATCATCGCCATTGACGACATGTGCGACACCCTGCACCACGGTCCAGTGCTCTGAACGGTGTTTGTGTGACTGCAGGCTCAGGCAGCCGCCCGGTTTGACCTCGATGCGCTTGACCTTGTAGCCGGCACCTTCATCCAGGATCGTGTAGGAGCCCCATGGCCGATGTCCCGTGGGAAAGCTGGCGTGTGCCTCGTGGCCATCGCCGCTGAGTTTTTCAAACAGCTTTTTGACGTCTTGCGATTTATTTTTGCTGACGACCAGCGTCGCATCACGGGTATCAACCACCGCCAGGTCCTCAACGCCCACAAGACTCACCAGCCGGCCCTCTGAGCTGACAAAGCAGTTTTTGGTATCGACCAGCGCCGTGTCGCCTATTGCGGTATTGCCTTCACTGTCCGCGGCGTAGCTCTCCGAGAGTGAAGACCAGGTGCCAACGTCGCTCCAACCGATGTCGGCACGGACGACTGACAGGTTTGAGACCTTTTCCATCACGGCATAGTCGATTGAAATCTTTGGAGCTCTCAAAAAGGCTTCTTCGTCAAGTTCGGTTTCCAGGTGGCGGGAATCGAGTGTTTGCTGCTTTCCCTTTTTAATCGCCTCTTCACTTGCCTGCAGAATTTCCGGGCAGTGGATATTCATCGCATCCAGCATCACGCCCGCCTTGAAGCAGAACATTCCCGAATTCCAAAGAAAGTTTCCGGATTCGACGTAGTGACGTGCCGTATCCAGATCAGGCTTTTCCACAAAACGTACAGCCTGATCGCCATCAACTTCGATATAGCCATATCCCGTTTCCGGACGGTCCGGTTCGATGCCGAATGTAACGATCTGTCCGTTTTCGGCCCTGCTGGCCGCATTGGTTACCGCATCTTGAAATGCAGAGATGTCCCGAATCAAATGATCGGCGGCCAGGAACAGGACGACGGCGTCCGGACCAAATTGCCTGGCGACAAAGTTTGTCGCAGCGGCTGTCGCCGCAGCGGTATCACGGGCAACGGGCTCCAAAAGCAGGTGATTGGTAATGCCGGAATCTTTGCTGTTGGCATATTCCGCGACAGTCTTGAATGACGACTCGCGCGCGGTGATTGTTACGATATCGGAAATTCCGTCGAGCGAGGCTGCCCTGTTGTACGTGTTAAGCAGCAGGCTTTTGCCATTTTCGACCGGAAGAAACGGTTTTGGGTGCGTTTGACGCGAAGCCGGCCAGAGGCGGGAACCGACGCCGCCGCTAACTATAACAGGAACAATCATGGCTACCCCCGCATGGTGCCGAAAGGAACTCTACCAGGGCAAAATGGCAATCCAGGTCTATTTGCCGAAGCGTTTATTCAAGATCCCTTTTGCCGCAAAGCTCTTTCTTCTTCAAGGCTCAAAACCTGTGCGGATTGAAGGTCCCCAATTGAACCTTGAACATCAGGATCGGGCCGGTAGCCCTCAACGGCGGCCTGCAGGGTCAGGCGAAGCCGGTCTGAATCCTCATTGTCGATATCATTTTGAAGCCGTGGCAACAAATCATCGACCGGCGAGGCAAGCGCTCCGTTTTTTTCTTCAGCGCGGAGGATTTTCGGATGCTCGGTTCCAACAACGCTATCTGTTATCAGCAGTTCCTCATACAGCTTTTCTGCCGGACGCAATCCGATAATTTCCAGTTCTATGTCGCCATCGGGGTATTCCTCGCTGCGGACGGTTTTTCCGCTCAACTGGATCATCAGCATTGCCAGGTCCTTGATCCTGACCGGGTCACCCATGTCCAACACAAAGACCTCACCCCCCTTGGCCATCGACCCGGCCTGAACCACCAGTTGAGCTGCCTCCTGAATGGTCATGAAATAGCGGGTTACTTCTTCGTGGGTGACAGTAACCGGACCGCCTGCGGCTATCTGTTCGGTGAAGAGATTGATGACGGAGCCTGAGGAGCCGAGTACATTTCCAAAGCGCACAATTGCAAAAACGGTTTTGTCAGCAGTTTGTTGAATGTCCTGTACGACCCGTTCAGCCAGACGCTTGGATGCCCCCATAATATTGGACGGGCGCACTGCCTTGTCTGTCGATATCAAGATGAACCGTTCGACGCCGCATGCAACGGCTTCCTGCGCAACTGAGCATGTCCCAAAGATGTTGTTTACGACCCCCTGGGACGGATTTGCCTCAACGATCGGTACATGTTTGTAGGCGGCGGCATGGTAAACAATGTCCACATCATGGCGTGTCAGCAAGGTGTGTACACGCTTGCGGTCTCGCACATCACCGAGCGTATAGATGATCTCAATGGGTGAGGCTTGAACCAACTGTTTTTGCAGGCTCTTTTCAATATTGTAGAGTGCAAGTTCACTGATTTCCAAAAGCACAAGCTTCTTCGGTCTGGCTTTCAGAATTTGCCGGCACAGCTCGGAACCGATTGAACCACCGGCCCCAGTAACCAAAATGGTTTTTCCGTCTATTGCCTCATCAAACAGTTTCGCAATCGGACTAACGGTGTTGCGGCCAAGCAAATCCTCAATGCGAATTTCTTTCAGTTGCTGAACATGGGCCTTGCCGCGAAGAATTTCACTCAGTGGCGGAATTGTCTGCAGGTCAAGTTTGTATGGTGCAAGCCGGGCAACGATACTGCGCCTTTGAGTTGGCGTAGCGTTGGCCATGGCAAACAGAACGCGGGAAATGGCGAATTTTTGTTGGAGTTTGCTGATTTTGTCGGGGCCGTAGACGCGGCAACCGCGGATCATACTTCCTTTCAGCCGGGGATCATCATCCAGAAAACCGACGACGCGCTGGTGATTGCCACTTTGAATTGCCGCTGCAAGCTGCGTTCCAGCAGAACCGGCTCCATAGATCAGCACATTTTCACGAAAACTGAGTCCGGCCTCTATGTGGTGATAGTAGGCTCGGGCAAGGACCCGTGACAGACCGATCGATATGAAGACGAGCAATCCATAAATTGGCGGCACCGACCTGGGAATATTGAACCCGCTATCCATATGAGAGGCAGCAGCGACAAACATCATCATGATCGCAGCGCCGCTGGCGATTATACCGATCATCCTGCTTTCCATTGCCCTGATGAGGACGTTATAGAGGCCCAGAAACCAGTAGGAGGTGACGCCGACAATCGGCAAAACCAAGAGCAGCCAGGTCAGATTGTTGCGGTCGGGGAAATCCATGCTGCCGAAGCGCAAGGCCAGGGCAACAAGAAGGCACCCGACGAGGCATGCGCCATCGGAGAGCATGAAGATTGCTCTTTTTTGATGACGTCCCATTTCCAGCATTGTCTGATGGATCGATCGCGCCAGTCTTTTGAGTCCAAGCGGATCAGCGGATTGCTGATCGGAATTAAGCATTTTGTACCTTTGCCGCCGCCCTGCGTCAGTATAAAATTAAGTGTCCGGTCACTGAAGCGAAATTCAACTCCGAAAAATGTATTAAGATATGAATTCGCCCTGCAACCATAAGAAGTTGTACGGGAGCAATGTCAACTCTTAATCTCTCAGAGGATTCAACAAATATTTTTAGGGGAGCCAAGGCAATCTTTGGGAGAGTTGTGGTGTGTGAATTGACTGGGTTTGACCAAAGCCGCTGTTGAGGTGGTATCATGTTGAAGTGACACCATATTTCAAATTTGCCTGTAATTAGCCGGTGGAGACCGCTGAAGACAACGCGACCCCTCATGCCTGTTTTCCGGCTGAAAATTTATTTCAAGTGTGTTGCAAATTGATCATCATTTCGATTGCGCCTGCGAGGTTCGAAGCATCAGCATCCCACCCAGCCAGCTTCCCATGAAGCCGAACACCAGCCATCCCCAGCCGTGCAGGCTGCCTGAAATGACGCCCCCGAGATAGGCGCCGATATTGCAACCGTAAGCCAGCCTTGCCCCATAGCCCATCAGCAGCCCACCGCATATCGCAATCAGCAAATCCCTGACGGGGAGCCGGAAAGTCGGCGCAAACCGACCGGCGACCGAGGCGGCTGCAAAGGCACCTATTATGATGCCGAAATTCATCAGGGATGTGCTGTCGGAGAATATGGATTGATTAAGCCAGGCAAGACGATTCTGCCAATAGGGCCAGGTCTCAAAGGACACGCCACCCGCTTGGGCTATTTTTGCTCCCCAAAGCATGAAAGCAGATGTGATTCCCCACGGTCTTGATAGAACCAGCAGCGTAGCGATGCTCACAATTGCCAGCGCAACGCACCCCCAGGATTTCGGCCAGGGGCCGCGAATCAAATTGACGCGGTCAGGTCTATCTTCAAGTTCACCGTGGTGTCTGAGTTCTCTTTGCCGGCTGAACAGATAAAGCCCGCCCAGCACCAGTGCCGTAATCGCATAGGCCGGTGCGGCTCCGTAGGCGTCAACCAAAGAAAATGACGGCAGCGCGGGCAAGGACCACCAATAGGGCAGGTGCGCGGTTGCGATGACGGAACCGGCGATGAAACCCCCAAGCGTCGCCAACATGCGGGTGTTGCCGCCGCCTGCGGTAAACAGCGTTCCGGACGCGCAACTGCCGCCAAGCTGCATACCGATGCCGAACATAAAGGCGCCAAGCGCGGCAGCGTATCCGAATGGTGCGACCGAACCATTGACTGGCCTGCCGAAGACGCCTCCTGCCGCTATCAGCGGAAAGGTCACGGCGCACGTAATGAGGATCAGCATGATCTGGGCGCGCAGGCCGGACCCGCGCTGCTCAAAGACAAACCGGCGCCAGGCGGAAGTGAAGCCAAATGATGCATGGTAGAGCGCAACACCGGCAAACACGCCGATGGCGGCGGCCAACAACAGCTTTGTTGAGCCGGCCCCAAATGCCATAAAGAGCAGGATGAAGCCGGCTGTCGTCGCGATCAGCAGCCCGCCGCGTTGCGCGGGTCTTGGTGGTTCAGGCGCGCGGTTGTCCATCGTCCGGTTTCGGTTGGTCTTGGCGGTCACTATGCCTCTCCAGTGTGCATTAACATTGGCGAGCCAATTGTCTCAAATCACGCGAATACACTTTTATGACACCGGTGGCACATGACCAGTGCGTTCTGAATGGCTTCAAATGCTGTATCAGCGTTTTCACAGTCCTTTCATTTGACTTTCGAAATTGTTCATATTATTTCGGATTTAGGGAGAAATTTTATAGGGGAGGAATGACGTCTTACGGCCGTTTGGGGCATCCATGAGCGATAACGAACTTTATGATCTATTTGTCATTGGTGGCGGCATCAATGGCTGCGGAATTGCCCGCGATGCGGCAGGCAGGGGATTTTCAGTCTGTCTGGCCGAAATGAATGATCTTGCCAGCGGCACATCGTCAAATTCGACAAAGCTGATCCATGGCGGACTGCGCTATCTGGAGCATTACGAGTTCAGGCTGGTGCGTGAAGCGCTCATGGAACGTGAGGTTCTGTGGAAAATTGCCCCGCACATCATATGGCCAATGCGATTTGTACTGCCGCACCACAAGGGCCTGCGTCCGGCCTGGCTGTTGAGACTTGGTCTGTTTCTCTATGACCACCTCGGTGGGCGCAAGCTGCTGCCCACCACAAAAGTCCTGAATATGAAATCCGACCCGGCCGGCGAGCCGCTAAAACCGGTTTTTGACAGTGCATTCGAATACTCTGATTGTTGGGTCAATGATGCACGGCTTGTCGCTCTGAATGCGCAGGATGCTGCTGAGCGTGGTGCAGAAATCAAAACGCGCGCCAAAGTCACGCGGGTGCTCAGAGCCGACGGCATCTGGCATATAGAACTGGAAGACTTGGGGAGCGGCAATACCAGCACGGTCAAGGCACGTGTGTTAATTAACGCGGCCGGGCCCTGGGTCGATGAGGTTTTAAGATCTGCAACGGGCAGGGCAGAGATCCGGAATGTCAGGCTGGTTCAGGGCAGCCACATCGTCATTCGCAAGAAATTTCCCGATCCAAGGGCCTTTATTTTTCAGAACCAGGATGAGCGCATCATATTTGCCATCCCCTATGAGCGTGACTTTACTCTGATAGGAACGACGGATCATGACTATCGGGGGGATCCTGGAAACGCGGATATCACCGAAGATGAAATCGGCTATCTTTGCGACGCGGCGTCGGAATATTTTGCGGAACCGGTCGCCAGAGATGATGTTGTGTGGACCTATAGCGGCGTGCGACCGCTCTATGACGACGGAGCATCGGCGGCTCAGGAAGCTACACGCGACTATGTTCTGGTGGGCGAGGGAACTGAAAAAGAAGGTCTGCTGATCAATATCTTTGGCGGCAAGATAACGACCTATAGGAGACTTTCCGAGGCGGTGGTGGAAAAAGTCGAAGACCGGCTGGGAAAAAGGGGCGCCGCATGGACCGCGAATTCGCCACTACCTGGCGGTGATTTTGCCGCAACGGAATTTGATGAGCTGTTGGTGCGGTTGAAAGACCGGTATCCGTTTCTTGCCGGGGAGCACGCTTACCGGCTTTTGCGTCTCTACGGTACCAATGCCGATAAAATACTCCGATCGGCACGCGAAAACAGCGAACTGGGCAAGTGTTTTGGCAGCGATCTCTACGCCGCGGAAGTCGATTATCTGGTGGAGAACGAGTGGGCTGTCACAGCTGACGATATTCTGTGGCGGCGTACCAAGCGCGGTTTGCATTTGTCCAAATCCCAGGCTGCGGATCTTGCGGCCTATCTTGATACTTCCAAAACGAGCAGATTAAAGGCAGGCTGACCGCGGCCGGCAAGCCTGTCGGCACGGAGGCCGTATGCCCGACGGGTATTGCAAAGCCCGGCGAAGCGGAGAACTGGTGAGGAGAATACAAATGGGCAAGTATGTTCTGGCTATCGACCAGGGAACCACCTCCAGCCGGGCAATCATATTCGGCGAAGACCAATCCGTCGTCGGTGTCGGCCAGAAAGAGTTCACCCAGCACTTTCCGCAATCCGGATGGGTAGAGCATGATCCTGAGGAAATCTGGGAGACCGTGGAGTGGTCCATCGGTCAGGCGCTTGAAAAGGCAGGACTGACTGCGGCCGATATAGCCTCGATCGGAATCACCAACCAGCGCGAAACGGTGGTTGTCTGGGACCGGCAAAGCGGCAAGGCAATATTCAATGCGATCGTGTGGCAGGACAGGCGGACTGCTGACCTGTGCACCCATCTGAAGGCCGATGGGCTCGAGCCGGTATTTACACAAAAAACAGGTTTGCTTCTTGATCCCTATTTTTCCGGCACAAAACTCAAATGGCTGCTCGACAATGTCGACGGTGCGCGCCAGAAGGCCGAGCGTGGTGAGCTGTGCTTCGGGACGATCGACAGCTTCCTTATCTGGCGGCTGACGGAAGGCGCACGTCATGTTACCGACGCAACGAACGCGTCGCGAACCCTCATGTACAACATTGCGGAAAACTGCTGGGATGAGGATCTTCTCACTCTTTTGCAGATCCCGGTATCGATGCTTCCGCAAGTGTGCGATAGCGCCGATGATTTTGGCGTGGTTTCGAAAGGCCACACGCTTACCGGATTGCCCATATTGGGGGTCGCCGGCGACCAGCAGGCGGCAACCATCGGCAATGCCTGTTTCGAGGCCGGGATGATGAAAGTCACCTACGGCACCGGCTGTTTTTCGCTGCTTAATACGGGCAATGAACTGGTTCATTCGAAAAACCGCCTGCTTTCCACAATTGCCTACAGGCTCAATGGTGTAACAACCTATGCCTTGGAGGGTTCGATCTTCGTGGCCGGCGCCGGTGTGCAGTGGCTGCGCGACGGGCTTGGGATTATTGATTCAGCTGAACAGAGCGGTGAATTGGCGGCATCCGCTGATCCCGGGCAACGGGTGTATCTCGTACCGGCGTTTGTCGGGTTGGGCGCGCCTTACTGGGATACTGATGCGCGCGGTGCGATCTTTGGGCTCAGCCGGAGCTCCGGACCGGCGGAATTTGCCAAAGCCACTCTCGACGCTGTCTGCTACCAGACACATGACCTGTTGATAGCCAAACGCGGGGACTGGCAGGGAAGCAAGGCCGAGACCGTGTTGCGTGTCGATGGCGGCATGGTTGCCTCTGACTGGACCATGCAACGCCTTGCAGATATTTTGGGCGCACCGGTCGACAGGCCGAAGATACTCGAGACAACGGCTCTCGGCGCTGCATGGCTTGCCGGTCATCACGCCGGCGTCTGGCCCGATCTCGAAACCTTTGCCGGCAATTGGGCGCGCGATCGCCGGTTTGAGCCGAATATCGACGTGGCAACACGCAGTGCTGATCTCGCGGGCTGGAAAGACGCGGTTCGCAGGACATTGACCCAGCCTGGCTGACACTTTCCCGCACGCTGAGTCCTGTTAGCGAACGGGCGGCTTTCGCATTTGAATTCGATTTTACGATTGAAATTTTGCGAACGACAACATCGTTTCGGCAGCTGGATATACGAATTCCATCTGCTGCATTAAAATATTAAAGTGCCTTTTCGCGCTTGGCGCCCGTCAATAATAATTCAATACGGACAAATGTTTGCATGCTGACATTAAACAGGCATGTGAATATCTTAAAGCGCCTCAATTTTAGTCTTACTAAAAAAGCCTTGACTCCCATACCGTTGCGAGTCATCGTTTTAGTAATACTAAAAGTGGGAGGCTGGATTGAGCCGGCAGGAGACAGCGAAATCCAAGGACACAGAGGATCACGGGCAACTGGCTACCCGCTTGCGGGAACGCCGCCGGGAGCTCGGACTGACCCTGAAAGCGGTCGCGGATGCAGCCGGGCTTTCCGTTGGATTCATTTCCCAGATCGAGCGTGGCATCACCGTTCCATCGCTGTCGTCACTCGTCTCGGTCTCGCGCGTTCTGGACGTCAATGTCGGAGACTTCCTGACGCGGCAACCGCAACCTGACGAGGACGAGATTCAGACCCGGCAGTCGGAACGTCCGGTATTTGCCGTTAGCGAAAGCTCACTCACCTATGAGCGGGTCTCATCGTCCTTTCCCGGACATATATTGCGCAGTGTGATCATTCACGAGCCGCCCGGGTACCGCAGCGAACCGATCGCGCATGAGGGCGAAGAAATGATGTTCGTGCTTGAAGGCACAATCACCGTCGAAATCGATGGAGAGCGAACGATTCTGGAGACGGGCGACTCCGTTCATTTCCCGTCGACCCGTGTGCACTCGGGCTGGAACCACACTGACAAGCCGGCCACCATCCTGTGGACCGGCACTATGGACGTCTTTTGTGAAGAACCTTCAACGCCATTCCACAAGGGCAAAAAACAGAAGGCGGATTGACCGTCCGAAACAACATTCGAAATCAGACTTTGCAGGGAGGAACCAAAATGAATGTCATCACAAAAACAGCAGCAGCTGCGCTTCTCAGCGTCAGCACGCTTGCGCTCATGCCCGCGGGCCCGGCGCATGCCGAAACTGTGCTGCGGCTGGATGAAGTCGCCGTCGGCGAACTCGATCCGGCCAAGGCTTCGGACTATGCGGACTCGATCCTGATGTTCAACGTCTACGACACGCTGGTCATGCCGGCGCAGGGGGCGCCGGGTCTCGTTCCGCATCTTGCCGAAAGCTGGTCGGCAGACGGCAACAATCACACCTTCAAATTGCGCAAGGACGTCAAGTTCCAGAGCGGCAATCCGCTGACGGCGGAAGACGTCGTATTCTCGCTGGACCGGATGAAGGCGCTCGGTGCGGGCCTCTCATATCTCTTTGCCAATGTGGAAAAGGCTGAGGCTGTTGACGAAAACACCGTCACGTTTGTTCTGAAAGAACCTTATGCACCGTTCGTTGCTTCCATGCTGCGTCTTCCGATCGTCGACAAAAAACTCGTCATGGAAAATCTCGGCGATGGCGACGGCGAGATGAAAGACTGGGGACAGGCGTTCCTGTCTGCCAACGGTGCCGGTTCAGGCGCCTACAAGGTAACGGCACACAATCCGCAACAGGAAACGGTCATGGCAAAGAGCGCCGACTATTTCCTCGGTGTTCCGGATGCCGCACCCGATACGGTGCGTCTGCGCTATGGTCTCGAGCCGGCAACGGTCCGCACCCTGATTGCGCAGGGCGAGCATGATATTTCTTCGCAGTGGCTGCCGCCGGAAGTTCTGAAGGCGCTTGCCCAGGACGGTGCCCAGTTGCTGACGGAGTCCGGCACGGGTGGCTTCTACGTCAAAATGAACACCACCAAGCCGCCGCTGGACGATCCGGAATGCCGTCTGGCGCTTGCCAAGGCGTTCGATTACTCAGCCGCTATCAAGATGATTGCCGTGACTGATGAAGTGTCGCAAGGAAGCCCGGCGACCGGGGCGATTCCGGTTGGTATGCTTGGCGCGAACCCGCCCTCGGATGAGCTTTCCCGCAATCTGGATGCGGCAAAGCAACACCTGAATGCCTGCCGCTACAATCCCGGCGACCAGAATATCGAGATCTCGTGGATTGCCGAAGTGCCACTGGAAGAGCGGTTTGCTCTTTTGATGCAGGCCAATTTCGCCGAACTTGGCATCAAGTCCGAAATAAAGAAGTTGCCCTGGGCGCTGTTTGCGGAACAGGTCTCGAAGGCCGAGAACACGCCGCACATCTCGCAGCTCTTTGTCAATGCGGTGACGGGCGATCCCGACACGCTGCTTTACGGCATGTATGATTCAAAGGCGGCCGGCACCTGGCAGTCGCCCGAACATCTCAATGATGCCGATGTCGACAAGCTCCTTGAAGAAGGGCGGGTCAACACGGACGAAGCAGCCCGGGCAAAAGCCTATCATGAGCTCAACAACCGGCTGATGGCGATTGCTCCTTCCATCTATGGCTACGACCGCCAGTCGGTCTTTGCCGCCAGCAACCGGGTCAAGGTTCCGGCGCTTTCCGATCCGTCGAAAGCCTTCGGCCTGGACGGAATGGGCTTCACCTTCCGCCTGATGGAAATGCAGGACAGCAACTAGCCCTGCGTATCGGGCCGGTTGCTGCGGCGCCGGCCCGCTTTTTATAAAACCCGAGCGACCAGGGCCATTGTTGCCCTGAGCTCCAAAAGAACTGCTGAATTGCCATGTCACCCGTCGTCCGCCTTCTTGTGAAGCGGCTGTCGATTTCGATCATCGTTTTGATCGGTGTCTCGATGCTGATATTCACCATCGCCCGCGTCATACCGGGTGATCCGGCGCGCATCGCCCTTGGTCCGAACGCGACCACGCAGCAGGTCGAACAACTGCGCGAAAAGCTGCATCTCGATGAACCGATCTATGTCCAGTACGGCTATTTCGTGCGGGACTTTGCCCGGGGCGATCTTGGCGTTTCTCTTTATACCAACCGGCCGGTGACGACGGATATTGCACAGTTCCTGCCGGCGACGCTGGAACTTGTGATTGTTGCCGGCATTTTCATGATCGGTCTCGGCATTCCGCTCGGCATCATGTCGGCGCGCCATCGCGGCAAGGCTGCCGACAACATCATACGGGTGATATCGCTGCTCGGCGTTTCCGCGCCCAGTTTCGTCTGGGCTGTCATTCTCATGCTGCTCTTCGCATTCTTCCTGCCGCTGTTTCCCATCGCCGGGCAGATATCCGACACGCTTGCCACGCCGCCCCGGATTACCGGGTTTCTGCTGGCTGACTCGCTGATCGATGGTGATTTCAGGGCTTTCTTCAGCGCACTGCATCACATCATTTTGCCGGCGTTCGCCCTGGCGCTGTCCGGCATCGGCCAGGCGGCAAGGCTGACGCGCTCGAATATGGTCGAGACCTATGACAAGCCGTATATCGAAATGGCGCAGTCTTTCGGCTTCCCGGCGCGTCGCATTGCCAACCGGTACGCGTTCCGTCCGTCGCTGATCCCGTCGCTGACGATCATCGGGCTCGATTTTGCCGCGATGCTTGGCAATGCGTTCCTGGTCGAAGCGGTATATGCCTGGCCGGGCCTGTCGCGCTACGGTGTGCAGGTGATCCTGCGCAAGGACCTTAACGCCATTGTCGGCACGGTTCTCGTGATCTCGGCTACGTTCCTCATCGTCAATATCATTGTCGATCTGCTGATTGCCTATATCAATCCGCGCATCCGGCTTGCGGAGGGAGGCAAGTCATGAAGCGCACGTTCTACATCCTGCTTTCCAATCCGCTTTCAGTAATTGGTCTTGTGCTTGTCGGAACCGTTGTCTTTTCAGCCGTTTTCGCCGATTTCATTGCGCCGTTTCCCTCACATCGCGGTGCAGTGGTCGATTTCACCAACTTCAACCAGGCGCCGCACTGGCCAAATATCTTCGGTACCGATCTTGTCGGCCGGGACGTGTTCTCTCGCATCCTTTATGCCTACCGGATTTCGCTGCTGCTCGGTGTCGTGGTGCTGGCGATCGCCGTGCCGATCGGCGTGACCGTCGGCCTTGCCGCCGGCTATCTCGGCGGTTGGGCCGAATTCGTGCTGATGCGGCTGACCGACGTGTTTTTGTCCATTCCGCCGCTGGTCCTGGCCATGGCTATCATGGGCCTCCTGGAGCCGACGCTCACCAACGGCATGCTGGCGGTGACGACCATGTGGTGGCCCTGGTATGCGCGGCTTGTCTATAATGTGACACGGTCGGAAGCGCAGGAAGGCTATGTGCTTGCCGCCGAGATCATCGGTGCATCGCGCATCCATGTCATGTTCCGCGAGATCCTGCCCAATTGTGTGCCGTCCATCGTCACCAAGATGACGCTGGATCTCGGCTTCGTCATCCTGATTGCCTCCTCACTGTCGTTCCTCGGCCTTGGCGTGCAGGCGCCGACCCCCGATCTTGGTTCGATGGTTGCGGAAGGGGGTAATTACCTGCCGGATTCCTGGTGGCTGACCGTGTTCCCATCGCTTGCCATCCTGATCGCGGTGTTCGGTTTCAACCTTCTCGGAGATGCACTCCGCCAGATCCTGGGGAGCGACCAATGAACGATCATCTGCTCGATATCCGCGATCTCAAACTGGCGTTCAAGAGCTACACCGGCTTGATCGAGGTGCTGCATGGCATTTCGCTGAATATCCGCCGCGGCGAAAAGGTTGCGCTGGTCGGTGAATCCGGTTCGGGAAAATCAGTAACGGCGCGCATTATCCTCGGCCTTCTGCAGGAATTCAGCACGGCCCGCATTTCGGGCTCGGTCAGCTTCGAAGGCGAGGATCTGGAGATGCAGCCCCTGAGCGTGCGCCAGGCGTTGCGCGGAACGAAGATTTCGATGATCTTTCAGGACCCGACATCGTCGCTCAACCCGGTCTATACGATCGGTGTCCAGTTCCAGGAAGTCCTGCGGCGCGGCAATACGCAAATCTCGGCCACTGATGCCGAGGCGCGCGCCATCGCACTCCTGCAGGATGTTTCCATACCGGAGCCGGAGCGTGTGCTTGCATCCTATCCGTTCCAATTGTCCGGCGGCATGAACCAGCGCGTGATGATCGCCATGGCGCTTGCCAACGAACCGTCGCTGCTGATTGCCGATGAGCCGGGCACCGCGCTTGATGTCACCGTGCAGGCGCAGACGCTGCATCTCATGCGCGATCTTGTCGAGCGCCGGGGAACGTCCGTGCTCTTCATTTCGCACAATCTCGGCGTTGTGCGCGAATTCGCCGACCGGGTCTATGTCATCTACAAGGGCCGGCTGGTCGAGCATGGACAGACGAGCGAGCTCTTCCACAGCCCGCGTCACCCATACACCAAGGCGCTGATGGCGGCGGTTCCGCGCATCACCGGCGGCGGCATTCCTGATATTGCCGAGGCGACCGACGCCTATCTCGATCCGTTGATCGATCACGAAGCGGAGGCGGCGTCATGAACGACAGCGCAACAGAGTTCCGCCCCGTCCTAGAAGCGCGCAGCGTTTCCAAGGTGTTCATGACCGCGACCCATGAGGTCAAGGCACTCAATTCCGTGTCACTGAACGTATCGCGCGGTGAGTGCCTGGCAATTGTTGGCGAAAGCGGATCGGGCAAGACGACATTCGCCAACATGCTGCTGGGTATCTATCCGCCGACAACGGGCGAATTCTTCCTTGACGGCGATCTGCTTCCGAACAGGCGGACTTTGCCGTTGAGGCGATCCATCCAGCTTGTTCAGCAGAACCCGCTGTCCTCGCTCAATCCGCGCCGCACCATTGGCGCTTCGCTGCGGCTGGCGCTTGATGTCCACGACATCGGTGACCGTCAGGGACGAAAGGCAAGGATAGGTGCGTTACTTGAGGAGGTCGGCCTGCCGGCGGATTTCGCCGCCCGGTATCCGGCGGCGCTCTCGGGCGGCCAGCGTCAACGCGTCGCGATTGCCCGGGCGCTTGCCTGCGAGCCGGAAATTCTCGTTCTGGACGAACCGACCTCGGCGCTTGATGTGCTTGTGCAGGCGCGTGTGCTGCAGTTGCTCGATGAGCTGCGCCACCGGCGCAACCTGACCTATGTCTTCATCACCCACGATCTTGGTGTGGTGCGTAATATTGCCGACCGCGTTGCCGTTTTCGAGCGTGGCAACCTTGTTGAGCAAGCAGGCACGGAGGAGATCTTCGAACGGCCCGCCAATGCCTATACGCGCAGCCTGATCGGGGCCATTCCGATCATCACGGATGATGAAGAAGCCCTGCGTAAAAAAGTAATGGAGAAGAACAGTGCCGGCTGAAATATCTATGCACCGGTTCGGTGAAGCCGTTTCCAAAGCTGCCGACGCGGCAACGGTCTACGGCGCTCTCGAAGAACTGTCGATGGCCCATGTCGGAGCGAAACTCTTCACTCTGATGACATTTGATCGCGCATCGGGATTGGCGAGCCGCTGCTACAGCAACATGCCTGAAGCCTATCCTGCGTCCGGAACCAAGACGGTCGATAGCGACCGGTGGTCCGATCATGTTCTGGACGGGCAGCAGAACTTCGTCGCCAACGACATAGAAAGCATCGCCGAGGTCTTTGACGACCACGAACTGATCAGGTCGCTCGGCTGCGAGTCCGTCCTCAATCTGCCCGTTGTTGTTGGTGGCGAGGTTCTCGGAACCATCAACCTGCTGCACGAAAAAGGGTTTTACACGCCGGACAAAGTCGCTGCAGCGGAGATTCTGAAACTGCCTGGAAGCGTTTGTTTCCTCATGGAAAAACTGAGCAAGGGAGGCCAGTGATGGCGAGCTCTACTATACGTGTTGCAACGGATGTCGGCGGAACCTTCACCGACCTGGTGTGTTTCGAAACTGACGAAAACGGTGCTTCGACCATTCGCACTGCCAAGTCCGACACGACGCCGCCCGATTTCGAACGGGGCGTCCTCAATGTGCTTGAAAAAGGCAATGTCGATCCGGGTGCCGTCGATTTCCTTGCCCACGGCACGACCGTCGTCATCAATGCGCTGACGGAACGCAAGGGCGTCAAGGTCGGATTGATCACCACGGAAGGCTTCCGCGATATCCTCGAGATCGCGCGGGGCAACCGCCCGGACTTTTTCAACCTGCACTACAAGAAGCCGGAACCCTTCGTTCCGCGCTATCTGAGGAAGGAACTGCCGGGCCGGATGACCTACCGGGGCGAGGAGATGAAGCCGCTCGATCTGGCTGGCCTTCCCGCAATCCTGGATGGCTTCAAGGCCGAAGGCGTGGAGGCAATTGCGGTCTGTTTCATTCACTCCTATGCCAATCCGGCGCATGAACAGGCGGTGCTTGCCGAGATTGAATCCCTGTGGCCCGGCGTATCCGCGGTGTCATCTCACCAGATTACCCGTGAATGGCGTGAATATGAGCGCACCAATACGGCGGTGCTATCGGCCTATGTGCAGCCGATTGCCGAGCGCTATCTGTCACGCCTGAAAGACGGGCTGGCGAGCCGCAATTTTAAGGGCAGCCCCTATATCATGCAATCCAATTGCGGTGTGGATTCGCTGGAATCGGTTTCGCGCATTCCCATCACCATGGTGGAATCGGGGCCGGCCTCCGGTTTCTGGGGTGCTGCCGAACTCGGTAAGCTGATCGACGAGCCAAATATCCTTGCGCTCGACATCGGCGGAACGACGGCCAAGTGCTCACTGATCGAGAACGGTCAGATCAAGATCATGACCGACTACTGGATCGAGAAGGACCGCACATCTGCGGGCTATCCGATCATGGTGCCGGTCGTAGACCTCGTCGAGATCGGCAATGGCGGCGGCTCCATCGCCTGGGTCGACGATTTCGGCAAGCTGCATGTCGGTCCGCAATCGGCTGGCGCGCTGCCGGGACCTGCCGCCTATGGCAAGGGCGGGACGGAAGCAACGACGACCGACGCCAATCTTCATCTCGGACGCATCAACAAGGACTATTTCTGCGGCGGCGAGATCGACGCGGACATGGATGCGGCAAATGCCGCCATCGGTTCGGTTGCCGAAAAGCTGGGTGTGTCTTCTCAGGAAGCGGCGCGCGGCATTGTGCGCATTGCCAACAACAACATGGTCAATGCGCTGAAACTCGTGTCGCTCAATCGCGGCTTCGATCCGCGCGACTTTACCCTTGTCGCCTTTGGCGGCGGCGGTGCGATGCACGCCGTGGCGCTGGCGTCGGAACTCGGTGTCAAGAAGGTCGTTGTGCCCGCCGGTGCATCGGTCTTCTCGGCCTGGGGCATGATGATGTCGGATCTCAGGCGCGACTATTTCGTTACCCGGCTCGTTGATCTTGCAGAAGGCGCGGGGGCAAACATCGAGGCATTGTTTGCCGAGACCGAAGCGCAGGCGCGGGCGCAGTTCGAGGAGGAGGGGATTGATCCTTCGCGCGTGTCGTTCCTGCGCTTCGGCAAGTTCCGCTACCAGAACCAGGAGCACACGACAGAAGTGCTGCTGCCCGAAGGGGAAGTGAGCGACGCAAAACTGGCCGAGATCGAGGCGCTGTTCCACGAAACCTATGAGCGTGAATACACCTACCGGCTGGATGCGCCGGTCGAGATGGTCGGCATTCACCTGGTCGCTTCTGCCGAGGTCGGCAAATTGACCATGGCGGAGCAGCCACTGGGCGATGCAGATGCAAGTCCAGCGGAAAAAGGTAGGCGTGTTGTCGATTTTGCGCTCGAAGGCGAGCACGAAAGCGTCATTTTCGATGGTCCGTCCCTGAAACCCGGCATGGAATTTGCCGGCCCTGCGATTGTCGAGGATCCCGGCACCACCATCGTCATCAATCCGCGCAGCAGCGCCCGCGTTGATGCCTATGGCAACGTTCACATTGAACTGGGCGAGTGAGGAGGAGCACCATGAGCAACGATCCGATTACACTCGAAATCATCCAGAATTCGCTGCAGGCGACGGCCGACGAGATGTTCGCGGCGATGCGCAAGACGGCGATGAGTTCGATCATCTACGAGGTCCTCGACATGGGCACCGGCATCATGGACGCCAATGGGCAGTTGGCATCGTCCGGCGCGGGCATTCCGGCCTTTATCGGTGTGCTGGACAAGGCGGTGCAGGTCATTATCGACAAATATGACAAGCCCGGCGATATCGAGCCCGGCGATGTCTTTGCCACCAATGATCCCTATCACGGCGGCGTCACTCACCTTAACGACATCGTGGTGGCGATGCCGGTCTTTGCCGACGGGCACATCATTGCCTGGACCGCCAATATCGCCCACAATTCTGATGTCGGCGGCATGGCGCCCGGATCGCTCTCGGGCGAAGCGACGGAAATCTTCCAAGAAGGCATGCGCCTGCCGGCGGTAAAGATCATCTCCAAAGGAGAACCGATCCGCCCGGTCATGGAGATCATCAAGGTCAATTCCCGCATGCCGGACGTCCTTGAAGGCGATGTCTGGGCCGCCATTGCGTCGGTGCGGGTCGGTGACAAGCGCTTGCGGGAAATTGCCGCAAAATACAGCGCCGCCACCTTTGAGACCGCAATGTCCTCCTTCATGGATTTCGGTGAAGAGGTTTCGCTTTCGTCCCTGGCGGAGCTGCCCAAGGGCACGTTTGAACTGTCGGAAGAACAGGATGACGGGCGTATCTTCAATGTGAAGATCACCATCGGTGACAACGAATTCACCGTCGACCTGCGTGACAATCCCGACCAGTCCGACAATCCGGTCAACACAAGCCGCGACGGCGTGATGGTCTGCGCGCAGATGATCTTCAAATCGCTGACCGATCCCTATTCACCGGCCAATGGCGGCTCGTTCCGCCCGATCAACCTGCTGACGCGTGAAGGATCGGTCTTCCATGCCAAGGAACCGGCCCCGATCGGCTTTTATTACGAGATTGAGCTGAGAGTGTACGACCTTATGTGGCGCTGCCTTGCGCCGCATATGCCGGACCGGCTGGCGGCGGGGCATTTCGCGTCGGTCTGCGGCACCTTCATCGGTGGCATCCATCCCGATACAGGCCGGCAATACACAATCATTGAACCGCAGCTTGGCGGCTGGGGCGCCAGCCGTGAGAGCGACGGAAACAGCGCCGTCTTTTGCGGTTTCCACGGCGAGACCTACAATTGCCCGGCGGAAATCAACGAGGCCAGAAATGGGCTCTATGTCGACCAGCTTGCACTCAACATGGAGCCGGGCGGCGAGGGCCAGTTCACAGGCGGGCGCGGCATTGTCATGGACTATCGCGTGCGCGCCGACAACGGTTTCCTGACCGCCGGCTATACCAGGTCGAAATTCCCGGCCTGGTCTATCGATGGCGGCAATGAAGGCTCACCCAATTATGTCGAGTTTCGGCCGAAGGAGGGCGAACCGCAGCGTTACGCGTTCGTTTCCGGCCTCACGACGCAAAGGGATGACGTGATCCGCGTCGTGACCGGCAATGGCGCCGGGCTCGGCGATCCGAAGAAACGCGATCCCGATGCCGTGCGCAAAGACGTGAAAAACGAGCTCATTTCCAAGGAACGCGCCGAGGAAATCTACGGCGTAAAAGTCTGACGACAGGGAACAGGAGGAGTTCCAAATGCATAACGATAAACCGCTGAAAGTCATGTATCTGAGCCCGACGGGCGTAAGTGACTATGATCAGGTATTCGCCGACATGACGGCGGAGCACAAGCTGCCGAATACGGAAGTGCACGTCACCTCTCTGCCGGCCTCGGACGGTGCCTTTTCACACATCGAATTCCGTTCCTATGAAGCGATGGTCACGCCGGGGATTATCCGGGCGTCACGCGCCGCTGCGCGAGAGGGTTTCGATGCGCTGGCGATCGGTTGCTTCTATGATACGGCGCTGCACGATGCGCGGGAAATATCCGGGGAGATGATCGTGACCGCACCGTGCGCGGCATCCGTTGAAATCGCCACGAGCCTTGCGAACCGTTTCGGCGTCATTGTCGGCCGGCGCAAATGGGTCGACCAGATGGAAGCCACCGTGCGCAATAACGGGCAGGGCGAGAGGCTTTCCGGTTTTTATCATGTCGAACTCGGGGTCAATGATTTCCAGACGGATCATGACCGTACCAACAATCTTCTGCTGGAAGCAGGGCGCAAGGCCGTTGAGCAGGACTATGCGGAAGCGCTGATTCTCGGCTGCACCCTGGAAATCGGATTTTACAAGCAACTCGAGAAGGAACTTGGTGTTCCGGTGATTGATCCGTCCATTGCCGCGTTCAAACGCGCCGAATATGCGGCGCTTCTCAAACGGCAGTGCGGGTGGGTACCGAGCCGCAAATGGTCCTGCGAAGCGCCGCCGGAAGAGGAAATCGCCCGGTTCGGTGGCTTCGACGAAGGTGAGTTCTTCGGCAGCCGGATTGTCGTTCCGGCCGAGACAATTACAGCGAGTGCCGCCTGAATCGGCCGTAAACGAAACAAACAAAAGAGGGATATGATGGGCAACCCGGTCACCGAACGATTGCAAGCGCTGCGCGCTAAAATGGCGCAACAGGAGGTCGATCTGATCGCGATCGGGCCGGGCGCGAATATGACCTGGCTGGTCGGCTTCTACCCTCATCCCGACGAGCGGCCGAGCATGTTGTTCGTCGGCCCGGAACGTGAAGCCTTCCTGATGCCGGCCCTTAATGCCGAGGGATCGAGACAGCATACCGACATAGTCTTCCACACCTGGGATGATGCCGACGGACCTGACGCGGCGCTGGCAGCCGCCCTGGAAGATGTCGGGGCCCGGGGTGCCAGGAGCGTCGTTGTAGACGAGGCGATGCGCGCAGATTTTGCACTTCTGGTTCTCGACGCCTTGCCCGGCTGCAAACACAGCTTCACCGAAGCGACGCTTGGGGCGCTGCGCATGCGCAAGGGTGACGAGGAGTATCGCGAACTGAAGATGAATGCCGCTCTCGCCGATGAAGCGATGCAGGCGGCATTTACAGCGGTTCGGCCCGGCATGAGTGAAATCGAACTGGCGGACATCATTTCGGAGCGTTTCGAGACAAATGGCGCGCGGCCGCTTTTCCGCATTGTCGGGGCAGGGGGCAACGGAGCATTTCCCCACCATCAGACCGGCGATACCGTGATCAGGCAGGGTGACGCGATAGTCGTCGACATAGGCGCAAGGAAAGGCACGTTCTCATCAGATATCACAAGGATGATTGTGGTCGGCGAACCGCCGGAAGGCTATGACGAGGTACACGCCATTGTCGAGGCCGCGGTTCAAGCGGCCATGAAAGCGGCCCGGCCCGGTGTCCGCGCCAGCGAGGTGGACGCCGCCGCGCGCAATGTCATAACCGAGGCCGGCTATGGCGAATATTTTGTCCACCGGACCGGCCACGGCATGGGCGTGGAGGGGCATGAACCGCCCTACATAACATCGACTTCCGACGTGGTGCTTGATACCGGCATGGTGTTTTCCATAGAGCCCGGCATCTATCTGCCGGGCCGGTTTGGTATCCGGCTCGAAGACATTGTGATATTGCGTGAGAACGGTCCGGAAATCCTGTCGGGCCTGCCGCGCACGGCTCATTACGTGCAGGTTTGAGCTATGAACAGTGCAGTCGATACTGATCCGTTCACCGCATCCGTCATACAGGCAAGTTTGGTTGCCGCTGCCGATGAGATGTTTGCCGTTCTTCGCAAGACGGCGATGAGCCCGATCATCTACGAGGTGCTGGACGTCGGTACAGGAATCACCGATGCGGATGGCAATCTGGTGAGCTCGGGCGCAGGCATCCCGACCTTTGTGGGTGTGCTCGACAAGGCGGTAAAGCGCATTCTCGATCTTCACGGGCAGGAGACTATCCGGCCCGGCGATATGTTTATCACCAACGATCCCTATTATGGCGGCGTCACCCATCTCAATGATGTGGTGATCGCGCTCCCGGTCTTTGTCGATGGCGCATTGCTTGCCTGGACCGCGTCCATAGCGCACTGGAACGATGTCGGTGGCCGGGTTGCCGGCTCCATGTCGACCGAGGCGACGGAGATCTTTCAGGAGGGGCTGCGGCTGCCTGCCGTCAGGCTTTTTGAAAACGGCGAAGCCATCCGGCCGGTTTTTGAGATCATCTCCGCCAATTCACGCCTGCCGGAATTTGCCAATGGTGATCTGTGGGCCCAGGTTGCCGCCAGCCGCATTGCGGAAAAGCGCATAGCGCATCTCGTGCATGCCCATGGGGCCCAAGCCTTCCGGTCGGCCCTTGAAGCATTGTTTGACGAGGGTGAAAGGCGCGGGCTGGCCGGATTGCGCAGCCTGCCGGAAGGCACCTATTCGATCGAGGAAGAGCAGGATGACGGGGCGCTCTGGCGGGCCTCCATCACCATATCGAAGGATCGTTTCACAGTGGATTTGCGCGGCAATCCGAAAGTCCGCGACGAGCCCTACAACACCAGCCGTGACGGCGCCGTGATCTCGGCGCAGATGATCTTCAAAGCGTTGACGGACCCGACATTGTTTGCCAATGCGGGATCGTTCAAGGCGCTTGAGGTGCTTACCGAGCCTGGCACGGTCTTTCATGCCACCGGCACCGCACCGCATGGCTATTATTTCGAAACCCGCATTCGCCTCTACGACATGCTCTGGCAGTGCCTTGCATGCGCCATGCCTGACCGTTTGCCCGCAGGAAGTTTTGCTTCGATCTGCGGAACGGTTCTTGCCGGCACGCATCCCGATACGGGGCGGCGCTACACCATGGTCGAACCGCAAATGGGCGGATGGGGTGCTACGGCCGAACGGGACGGGCTCGACGCCATGTACTCGTGCAGCCACGGCGAGACCTACAATTGCCCGGTGGAGATCGCCGAAGCCCGCTATGGCCTGGAGGTCGGTTTTAAAACGTTGCGTGAAAGCGATGAAGGGCAGGGCCGGTTCAGCGGCGGCAAGGGTCTTTCCGTATGCTACCAAATGCGCGGCGATGCGTTGCTTTCGGCCGGCTATAGCCGCAACCGCATCCCGGTGTGGGGGCTCGAAGGCGGTGAGAACGGCGGCACCAACGGCTTTGCTCTTGTGCATGCCAACGGCGCCCGCGAAGAACGCGCATTTGCCAGTGGCGTTGCACTGAAGGCCGGCGATAAAATTCTCATTAACACCGCAAACGGAGGCGGCTGGGGCAAATCGTGAGCAATGCCTGCCTTGAAGTTTTTGCTGTTGTTCTCATTTTTCAAATCATGCTCTATAAAACGTGCAACCCGATTTCGAACGGCAGGGATTGAAGAATGGAAATCCGCAAGATCAATGATGAGTATTCCGTCGCAGGTCAGATAACCGTCGAGGATCTCGACGCGATCGCCGCGATGGGATTCAAATCGATCGTCTGCCACCGCCCGGATGCGGAAGTGGACGATCAGCCGACATTCACCGAAATCGAAGCCGCGGCAAAGGCCAGGGGCCTCGAAATGCGCCATATTCCGGTCGGCCGCGAAGGCGTGGGCTTCGAACAGGTCCAGGAATTCGTCGATGCTCTCGATGAAATGGATCGACCGATGCTGGGCTACTGCCGTTCGGGCGCACGCTCGACAGCTATTTATCAGCAGACCCTGCACATTCGCGCATAGTGCTGTTTGCTCAGGATTTTTCCAGCTGTTCCAGCTCCGCTCTGACCTCGTCATTGTGTTCTCCGAGGCGTGGTGAGGTCCGTTCATAACGCAGCGGCGTTTCAGACATTCGCATGGGTGAGGCAACACCCGGGATCTTGGTGCCGTGGCCGTCGTCGAGTTCAAGTTTCAGGCCGCGGGCCTTGATCTGCGGGTCGTCGAACATTTCGCCAATGGAATTGATCGGACCCACCGGAACGGCCTTGGCTTCGCACAGGCTCAGCAATTCGTCGCGCTCGAATAGCTCCGTCTTTTCGCAGATTCGCGTGTGCAGTTCCTCGCGGTTTGCGACGCGCGCCTTGTTGGTCGAAAATTTCGCGTCCTCTGCCATCTCCTCCAAGCCGAGGACCTTGCAGGCCCTTGCGAATTGTCCGTCATTGCCAACGGCCAGAATAAGGTGACCGTCGAGTGTCGGAACGACTTCATAGGGCGAAATGTTGGGGTGGATATTGCCGAGGCGCTGGGGGCTGATGCCGGTGGCCAGATAGTTCATGTTCTGGTTAGCAAGGACCGCGGCCTGTGTGTCCAGCAGCGACATGTCGATATGCTGGCCCTTTCCGGTTTTCATCACATTGATCAGCGCTGCCTGGATGGCCGCAACGGCGTAAATGCCGGTAAAGAGATCGGCAATGGCCGTTCCGGCCTTCATCGGCGACCCTTCCTTCTCTCCGGTGATCGACATGAAGCCGGACATGCCCTGAATGATGAAATCGTATCCCGCGTTGCCGGCATAGGGGCCGGTGTGTCCGAAGCCGGTGATTGAGCAGTAGACGAGTTTGGGATTGATATTCCTGAGCGCGGCATAGTCGAGGCCGTATTTCTTAAGGCCATCCGTTTTGAAATTTTCGATCAGAACGTCGGAACGGGCAGCAAGTTTGCGGACGAACTCCAGATCGTCTTTGTCGCGCAGATCAGCTGTGACTGAGCGTTTTCCCCGGTTTGTGCCGTGGAAATAGGCCGCACCCAGGTTTTCACCGTCTTCTGTCGCCAAGAAGGGCGGCCCCCACTGACGGGTATCGTCGCCGCCATCGGGGTTTTCGACCTTGATGACGTCGGCTCCAAGGTCAGCGAGCATCTGTCCGGCCCAGGGGCCGGCCAGAACGCGGGCTAGTTCCAGTACGCGGAACCCCTTTAGCGGTGCGTCAGCCATGATAGCTCTCCGCTTTCTGTTGTTTTGCCGCTGCGGCCTCAGCGAGAATCCGCTTCTGATAACGCCCCTGGACAACTTCGACCGCCACCAGAGTGATCAGGACAAAGTAGAATGTGGATTTGGCCATTGGCTCGATCGGATGACCGAAGAATGACAGATGGCCGATATGGCCGCCATCCGACATCAGCATGACACCGACCAGCAATAGCACGAACAGGCCGAGGACTTCGTACATGCGGTTTTTCTGAAGGAAAGTGGCAACCGTGTCAGCCATGGCGACCATGAGGACGCCGGATGCAACGATTGCCCCCGTCATGACGATAAAATGGTCCGTCAGGGCAACGGCTGAAAGGACGGTGTCAAAGGAAAAGATTAAATTCATGACGACGATCCAGAATAAGGCTGCGCGCACGGTGCGACGCGGTCCGCCTTCGGCCTCGTGCTCGAGATCCTCCACGCCGATCATGTGGTAGATTTCCTTGACGGCCGTATAGATCAGGAAAACACCGCCTGCCAGAACGATCAAGGCATGACCGCTGACGGCACCCGATATCCAGGGATGATCGAGCTCAAAGAGCGGCGCCTGAAGGGTGGCGATCAATTGCAGGATGACAAACAGCAGAACGATGCGAAGCACGATTGCCAGAATGATGCCCCAGCGGCGCACCCATGCCTGACGGGCCGGGTCGACCTGCTTGGCTTCGATTGAGATATAGAGAAGATTGTCAAATCCAAGCACCGTTTCCAGTGCCGTCAGCACCAGAAATGTTGTCAGATTGTCGATCGTAAAGAGATTGGCGAGCATAGGCTGCCCCCGTATTGCCGAGCTGCGTTGGGTTTGTGGTAGCAAAACGACACCGCGCGCGCCAAGTGCTAAAGTTCGCGTAGTTGGGCGGTCAGGCGGATATTACGGTGATAAGCCGGCTCCCGAAGGATCGACATGACGCGCCAAATCAGCAATTCGGGATTCGGCATAAACCGCTATGCCGTTGGAGCGCAGCAAAGCGGTAACGACCCCAATGCCGGATCTGGTCGATCCGTCAAAATTTCCCGTGTGGATGAAATACGACCCGCATGAAGGGCTGCCGTCCGTCAGCAGCGCGAAGCGACATCCGGTCCTTTGTGCAATGTCCAGCGCCAGTCGCGCGCCTTCGATAAAGCTTGTGGTTACGTCCGTGCCGATATCTTCAAGAATCCGCGCATTTCCGTTGAGAACATCGGTTCCGTCAAGCCCGCTTTCGATTTCTGCTGGCGGTCTGGGTGTCGGCAGCCCTGCGGCTACTTCCGGGCAAAAGGGCACGAGCCGGTCCTGTGCCTGCCATTTTTCGATCAACGCGCTTTCCAGCAACTTGCCGCTGCCATTGTAACGGACCGGACGCCCCAAAAGGCAGGCGCTGATCAGAATCCTGAATGAATTTTCTGGCACTGGACCTACCCGTGCTTGAGCGCCGCAACTGCCCAGGCGGCAAAGTCCTCCATAGCGCAGCGTGCGCCGGGCAGGGCCGTTTCGTTCAGCGTTTCGTGCCGCATATCATCGTAGATGCGACCGGTCACGTCCTCAAAGCCGCAAGCGCGCATGTGGCTGGCCATCCAGGTCACCGCACGGCCCTTGTTGGTTGCAGGATCCTGCCCGCCGCCGACGAGGTGGATCGGTGTGGTTTTACGCAATCGCACCAGCTCAGTTTTACTGCTGCCGCGAAAGGCCATCGCGAAAATATCCTGCCACAGGGCAACGGAGGCGTCCCAGCCGCACAGCGGATCGGCAACGTAGGCCGCGACCTGATCGCGGTCGTGTGAAAGCCAGTCGAAACCGGTATCGGCGTTTTTGATGGACTTGCCCCAGGCTTCGAATGTGAGCTTTGGCAAAATACGGCTTGGAACGTCTGATCCGAGAATCATCCGCTCTCCGGCAAGAACACCCTGCGCCAGCCGGCCTTCAAGCCCCATGTTGAAATTCGCGTTCCAGACAGCCAGTGCCGACTGCCGGTCCGGATGAGACAGGGCAAAATTCATCGCGATGAGACCGCCCATGGAGTGACCGAAGGTGATCACGGGAACGTCCGGATAACGCTCCCGTGCATATGTGTTGACGGCCAACGTGTCTGCAATGACCTTCTCGAAGGCTTGGCCAGCGGGTGCTTTTGCAAAGATGCCCACCGGCGCGTCCGATGCCTTTGTTTCTCCGTGGCCGCGGTGGTCATGGACAAAGACGGCAAACCCGGCTTCGGAAAGGTAGTCGGCGAAGGGGCCGTAGCGGGATGCCCGTTCAGCCAACCCGTGATTGATCTGCACGATTGCCCGCGCCATGCCTTTGGGAGTCTTATGCAGAAGATTGAGTGCCGCGCCGGTTGGAGAATCCAGCGCCGTTTGTTCATCGAATCCGCTCATGAGCAGACCATGCCCGCCGCAAACGGAAAGTGCAATCCCGGTTCAGCCCTGCAGCGCTTCCTCGATGGCTTCGATCTGTAAGCCGAGATCAAAGGGGAATGATGACAGGACCTCGACGTCCTCGTTTTCGGAAAACCCTTCCGGATCCTCTTCGCGCAGTTTCTCAATCGCCTTGTCACGTTCGCGCAGGCTCCATTCGATCTGCGGGCGGAACAGTTTCAAGGCAGCGACCAGCCACTTTGTGGTCAGCGCGTAGTCTTCATTGTCGAGATCAAAGCAGTCCAGCAGCCGGATGACTTCCTCTGCCGGGTATTGCCACTCCATTGCCACCCAGCGATTGACCGTGAATATTCGCATCGGCGTGCCGGCATTGTTGAAGGAAATCGCGACGAGGTGGCATAGTCCACCATTCTCGAAATCCGGCTTGGGCGGTAGGGCAATGGGTTCGACCCCTTCCTGGACGTGCTCGCTATAGACGAAGAGATGGAAATGGCCGTGCTCGTTCCATGGCCGAGATTCGGGATCTTCCGAATGGGCATGGTAAAACCACAGCGCACCCTTTTCGCGATCATGCACATCGCCGGGGGGATAGTGCTGCCACTGGGTGAATGAGTCGGGAGCCGTAGAATTGAGCACGTCGATGAGGACATGCTTTTGTTGCGCGGCCGCTTCTTCCAGAACGCCGATCATATCGTCTGCGGCTCGCTGCATGGAAAGAAGATCCTCACGCGGCAGTGCCTTGAAGTCGATTTTCGGATCGTCACGTACCGGAATGTTCATAAGCGGTTCCCGATGGGTGTTTGCACTGTTGAGCGAACACTAGCAGATCGGCGCTCGGTCCAAAACGCATCATATGGAGGAAAATCGCCGGGAACCGACGGCTCCCGGCGATCGGAAAGCTGATCAGTTGGTTTTCTTCGCGCCGCAGGCACCACATGCGCCACAAGCACCGCAGGCACCGCATACTTTCTTCTTGGCGCCGCAGGCACCACATGCGCCGCAGGCACTACAGGCACTTACCTTAGTCGACCCACATGCGCTGCAGGACGCTACGGCAGGCGTTGTTGCTGCAACCGCTGCTGCGAGACCGCCGCTGACAACCATCATAGTAAGTGCTCTTTTGGATTTGCTGTTCATGGAATTCTCCCTTGGAAGTTCGCCGAAACCTTTTCGGTCCGCCGCAACCTAAACGAAGGATCCGTAAAGTGGGGTCACGATGGGATGGCACGAAATCACGCTTTTGCGAGCCGTGCGTGATGGCGTTATGGCCTCTCAACTTGCTGCACGGAATGCGGGTGCACCTGACCAAACGGACATAATTGGGAATATTTCACTTTGAAATCCGCGCATTTGGCGCAAGCAGGAAAAGCTCCCTGAGGCGGTACTTCGTTATGCATCAAACATTTGGATTGCTCTCAACGAGCTGTTTGCCTAAAAGCGGTGCAATCCCTTTTTGTCCCTGTCCACGAGGAAGATTGCGCGCAATGGCACGCCAGTTCATTTATCACATGGCCGGTCTCAACAAGACCTATGGATCCAAGAAGGTCCTTGAGAATATCCACCTTTCGTTCTACCCGGATGCCAAGATCGGCATACTCGGGCCGAACGGCGCCGGTAAGTCTACCGTTCTGCGCATCATGGCCGGTCTCGACAAGGATTTCACCGGCGAAGCCTGGGTCGCGGAAGGTGCTACTGTCGGCTACCTTCCACAGGAGCCGGAGCTCGACGAAACGAAGACCGTTGCCGAAAACGTCATGGAAGGCGTTGCCGAAAAGAAGGCGATCGTCGACCGTTACAACGAGTTGATGATGAATTACTCCGACGAGACGGCGGATGAAGGCGCAGCGCTCCAGGACATTATCGACTCGCAAAACCTTTGGGATCTCGACGCCCAGGTCGAAATGGCAATGGATGCACTGCGCTGCCCGCCCGGCGAAAGCGCCGTTACCAATCTGTCCGGTGGTGAAAAGCGCCGCGTGGCGCTCTGCAAGCTGCTCCTTTCGCAGCCGGACCTGCTTTTGCTTGACGAGCCGACCAACCACCTCGATGCCGAGACGATTGCGTGGCTGGAAAAACACTTGCGGGAATATCCGGGTGCCGTGTTGATGATTACCCACGACCGCTACTTCCTCGACAACGTCACCGGCTGGATCCTCGAGCTCGACCGGGGCCGCGGCATTCCCTACGAAGGCAATTATACCGCCTACCTTGAAGCAAAGGCCAAGCGAATGGCGCAGGAAGGGCGCGAGGAGGCGAACCGCCGGAAGGCGATGTCGCGCGAACACGACTGGATCGCGTCCAGTCCGAAAGCCCGTCAGGCCAAATCGAAAGCCCGTATCCGCGCCTATGACGAACTGGTGAGTGCGGCGGCTGATCGCCGCCCCGGCGATGCACAGATTGTCATTCCGGTCGGCGAGCGGCTGGGACAGGTTGTCATTGAAGCCGACAAGCTCTCCAAGGGCTATGGCGACAAGCTGCTGATCGAGGATCTCGAATTCAAGCTTCCTCCCGGCGGTATTGTCGGCGTGATCGGCGCGAACGGTGCCGGCAAGACAACGCTTTTTCGCATGATCACCGGTCAGGAACAGCCCGATGACGGCGCCATCAATATCGGCGAAACCGTCAATCTCAGCTATGTCGACCAGAGCCGCGATGCGCTTGACGGCAACAAGACTGTCTGGGAAGAAATCTCAGGCGGAAACGACATCATCAAGCTCGGAAAATTCGAAGTGAATTCGAGAGCTTACTGCTCGAACTTCAACTTCAAGGGCGGCGATCAGCAGCAGAAGGTGGGAACACTTTCGGGCGGTCAGCGCAACCGTGTTCATCTTGCCAAGATGCTGAAGTCGGGCGGCAATGTCATTCTCCTTGACGAGCCGACCAACGACCTCGATACCGAGACCCTTGCGGCGCTTGAAGACGCGTTGGAGAACTTCGCAGGCTGTGCCGTCATCATCAGCCATGACCGTATGTTCCTGGACCGGCTTGCAACCCATATCCTGGCCTTTGAAGGCGACAGCCACGTCGAGTGGTTTGAAGGCAATTTCGAGGATTATGAAAAGGACAAGGTCCGCCGCCTTGGACCGGACAGCATCAATCCGAAGCGGGTGACCTACAAGCGGCTGACCCGGTGACCGGCACGGAAACGGTGGCAAAATGACGACAATCCTCATTACCGGCGTCGGGCGCGGCCTTGGCCACGAGATTGCGCGTCAGGCGCTTGGCAAAGGCTGGAATGTCATCGGCTCGGTGCGGCAGGAGGCTGACGCCAATCTGCTGAAAGACCTTGCCGGCGACCGTTTCAAGGCTGTCATGTTCGACGTGCGCGATGGCGCGGCGATCAATGCAGCGGCTTCGTCGATCGACGAACCGATCGATATCCTGCTCAACTGCTCGGGTATTATCGGACCGAAGCGCCAATCTGCACTCGACATGGATTTCGGCGGTTTCGCCGACACGCTTGCCATCAACACGGTCGGGCCGTTGCGGGTTACACAGGCCTTTCTGCCGCATCTCAAGCGCAGCGGGCATGCGCGCATTGTTACGCTTTCCAGTTTCATGGGTTCGATGTCCTATGCCAAATCCGACCGCATTGCATACCGCGCTTCAAAGGCAGCGGTGAACAAGGTCATGCAGGGACTGGCTACCGACCTTGAGCCGCTGGGCATTGCGGTTGCGACGGCGCATCCTGGCTGGGTGCGCACCGATATGGGCGGCGAGCATGCCGATATCAGCCCGCAGGAGAGCGCCGGTGGTGTTCTTGAACTATGCGAAAAGCTCGACCTTGCCTCGACTGGCCACTTCTGGAACTGGGACGGCGAGCACCTGGCCTGGTGATGGGTGTTGAAAGCAGGCGGGGCTGGCTATACCTCTTGTCGTGACAGAATCATGACCCGGCGATGGGAGGGACGGCATTGGAAATCACGGACAAGCAAAAGGCAATCGGCAAGGTCGGCGGCGTCTTTGCAGCGACGGGTGACACGTTCTTAACCGAAACGGTGGATGCGCTAACGCTCACCTATGAGGGCATCAAGGGCGACCGCCACAGCGGTATTACCCGTCAATCCGGCGCCCGCGAACCGTGGTATACGCGCGGTACCGAAATGCGCAATGAACGGCAGCTTACACTTTTATGCCCGCAGGAACTCAGCGCCGCAGCCGGGGAGATGGGTATTGCGGAAATCAGACCTGAATGGATCGGCGCAAACCTGATAATAGAAGGCATCCCGAATCTCTCGATGCTGCCGCCAAGCACATTGCTGTTTTTCGAGGGCGGCGTGACTCTCAAGGTCGATTTTCAGAACAAACCCTGCAAAATCGCCGGCGCTGCGATTGCCGATCACTATCCGGACCGGGACCGGACGCAGCTTTCCCTCGGCTTTGTCCCGGCGGCAAAACAGCGAAGGGGCGTTCTGGCCTGGGTCGAAATACCGGGAAGCATTCGTGCCGGTGAAGCGGTGCGCGCCCAAATTCCTGAGCAATGGGTTTATAAAGTCTGAACGCAGCCCGGCAGCCGTTTGCATCCAGGGGATTGCGGATAAATGGTCGCATTTGCGACCATTCTTTTTTATGTGCGACATTTTTATTTAATATTGCGCCAGACGACAAAATCATATAAAGATATGTTTATGTGATTTCGCGTGTGGTCCTGGCTTCTGCCTGCCGACAGCGGGACAATTGAGGAAGCCATGCTGGACACTAAAAAGCTGAGCCTGGACAAAACCGTGGACGTGCTCAAGGCGGCGGGCGAGCCGACCAGGCTGCGGCTGCTGGCGCTGCTGTTCGGCGGCGACCTGACCGTTACGGATCTGACGGAAATTCTGGGTCAATCCCAGCCGCGCATTTCCCGGCACCTGAAACTCCTGACTGAAGCGGGTCTCATCGAGCGGTTCCAGGAAGGCGCCTGGGCCTATTTCCGCCTCAGCGGTGACGGACGCTCATTTGTGCTTGCCCGGCACATCGTCGATTCCGTCTCGTCTTCCGATCCTCTGCTTGCCCGTGACAGCGAGCGCCTTCGTGCTGTCAAGCAGGCACGTGCTGCCCGTGCGCAGGCCTATTTCAGCCGCAATGCCGCGGGCTGGGACGAATTGCGTTCGCTGCACATTTCCGATGAACAGGTCGAAAAGGCACTGGTCGAAATGGTGGGTGATACGCCGTTCGATTCAATGCTGGATCTTGGAACGGGGACCGGCCGGATTCTGCAGCTCTTTGCACCGCTCTATCGGCGCGGCATCGGCGTTGACGCCAGCCGTGACATGCTTGCCGTCGCGCGGACCAATATCGACGAGGCCGGCATCAGCCATGCGTCGGTGCGCCATGCCGACATATTGAACCTGCAGCTTGAGCGCGGTGCCTTCGATCTGATTTCCATCCATCAGGTGCTGCATTTCCTTCAGCATCCCGAGGAAGCCATATCCGAAGCTGCCCGCATGCTGAGCCCGGGCGGGCGGATCGTCATTGTCGATTTCGCACCCCATGATTTTGAATATCTTCGCGATGAGCACGCCCATTTGCGTCTTGGTTTTCCGGCGGACATCGTCTCCGGCTGGCTGAGCGATGCCGGGCTTGCAGTTGAAAAGGTCGTTGAGCTGACGCCCGAAGAGAAGACTGACAAAGGACTGACGGTCACGATTTGGCTGGCGCGCGACCCGCGTCTGGTCATTGCCGACAGCGCCGATAGTGAATCACCGGTAAAAGGAGTTGCCTGACCATGTCCGTATTACGCCGTTCCGGTCCATCCCCCCTGGGTGACGCAATGAATGTGTCGTTTGAGTTCTTCCCACCCAGAAGCGGCGACATGGAGAGCCAGCTGTGGGAAAGCGTCATGCGTCTTGCGCCGTTTTCCCCGGATTTCGTCTCGGTGACATATGGTGCCGGCGGCAGCACCCGCAAGCCGACGCTTGCGACCATCAAGCGACTGCTTGAGGAAACCGATCTTTCGCCGGCGGCGCATCTGACCTGCGTCAATGCCAGCAAGGATGAGGTGGACGCCGTCGCGCGGGAATTCTGGCAGGCCGGCGTTCGTCATTTCGTTGCGCTGCGTGGCGATTCGGCTGAAGGGGTGGGCTCTTCTTACAAGGCCCATCCGGACGGCTACCGCAATGCCGCCGAGCTTGTCGCCGGACTGAAGGCCTTTGCAGATTTCGAGATCACGGTTTCGGCCTATCCGGAAAAACACCCTGAAAGCCCGGACTTCATGACCGATATCGACATGCTCAAGCGCAAGGTCGACAATGGCGCCACACGCGCGATCACCCAGTTCTTCTTCGACAACGACACCTATGAGCGTTATGTCGAGCGGGTGCGGCGCGCCGGTATCTACATTCCGATTGTTCCGGGCATATTGCCGGTCCACAATTTTGCTCAGGTTGCCAAATTTGCAAGCCTGTGCGGTGCGTCCATTCCGGATTGGCTGGCAACGCGGTTCGAGGGGCTTGAAAAGGATCCGCAAACGCGGTCCCTGGTTGCGGCAGCCGTTGCGGCTGATCAGGTGATGGATCTCGTGGAGCGTGGCGTGCAGGATTTCCACTTCTATACGATGAACCGGGCCCAGCTCGTATTTGCGATCTGCCACCTGTTGGGGCTGCGCGCCCCGAAGGGCAACGGGTCGGTTACATCAATAGCTGCAGCTTAACGATATTTTGAAGTTCGTTCATTTTTATTGAACAGTCTGTCGGGTGTCCGCAGCCTTTAGAAGGCCCGTGTTGCACCTATCTTCCGGTGAACCGCCCGCTTGTCGTCGCACGGCACATGACGGCAAGGCGGGCGCTTCATTTTTTACCGGAGACAGGCAGACCATGACCAACATACTGACCATTCATTCATCGGCCCGGCGCAGCGGTTCGTACAGCAGGCAACTGACCGACGAACTCATTGAGCGGCTGAAACGGGGGAACGCGGATGTTACCGTTACGACCCGTGATGTTGCCGAAGGGCTTTCTTTCCCGACCGAAAACTGGCTGACGGACCGCGTCGTGCCGAAGGGAGAGCGGACGCATGAACAGGACGCGGCGCTTGCTCTGACGGATGAGCTTGTCGAGGAACTGCGTGCTGCCGATATTGTGGTTGTCGGAGCGCCCACATACAATTTTGGAATTCCCGCCGCGCTGAAGGCCTGGATCGATCACGTCGCGCAACCGGGGCGCACATTCAATTACACGGAAAACGGACCTGTCGGCCTGCTGGGTGACACGAAGGTCTATGTGGTCAACGCATCGGGTGGTGTTCCCGTCGGCAGCCCCGCCGATTTCGTCACCCCCTATCTCAAGCATGTTTTCGGATTTCTCGGCATCACGGATATCGAGTTCATCGCCGCCGATCAGCTGATGATGTCGGAAGACGACAGTCTGCAACGCGCGCGCAGCACCATTGAGCAGGTGGCAGCTTAATTGAATTGTCTTTTGCAAATGAAAACGGGGATGGTGAGAACCATCCCCGTTTGATTGTTTCAAGCCATTCCGATTATTCCGGCGGCTTCTCGGCTATGCCTATAGGAACAGCATAAGCGCGACAAAAAGAAACGCTGCACCGATCACCAGGACATTGAGCGAACGCACGAGTCCCATAGCTGACCTCCCACGGTTAACTGCTAAATGCTATGCCGGAGCGGATGGAATTGAAAAGAAAAATAGTTGCTGCGCTGCCGAAAATCACAATGAATTTTGCGTATTTTCCTCACTTTAGCGCATGAATTTCATTGACTTAACGTGGTACCAAAAAAATGTGAATCATGGGACAGATTTACCCCTATTGCTGCGGTTGCGAAGGGATTATTCGTGGCATCTTTGTGGCAGCATGCCTAAATTTGAGGGGATTTTCGATGTATGCGAACGCATATATTTAGTGCTCACGATTCGTGTAACCATTTAATTTTGCTTTATTTTTCAGGACATCCACCAATTTGCCCATAATTATCAAAAGACTGCGGCTGATAGTGGCAGACCGGCCTGAGATTTCCCGATCCTTTGTTCATTGCAAAATGCGGTGCGTAACCAATTAAGGGCGATTGGTACCACTAGCCTTGTCGGCTAATCGTTGGCCGCCCTGTCGCTGCTGATGATGCCGAAATACGGGATTTGTGCCAGGGACGGCGATAGCGCAGCGGGCATCAATATTGCGGGGCGATGTCGATCAGCGAAACGGACCCTTCAGGGGCAGGACCGTTACGGAATTTCCACTGCTTTGCTTGGCGCCTCTTGCGCAGACAATCTGTAGCAGTGACGGATCGCTTCGATTTGGGTTATCATGGGCCATCCTGCGCAACCGGTATGAAGTTCAAACAGCGTGATGGACATGAAACCCGAAAGATTCCCGAAACTCATACGGTTTGTGATGCTCAACAGTCTTATCGGCATGGTGATCGGCTGGATTGTCGCCTCTGCCGTGGTGTATTTCGACATCAACGGCTTCGGTAGTCTCGTTATGGAGTCGCGCCATGTCGTGACCGCGCTGTTCATCATGTTCTTTTCCTTCGGCATCACCTTTGGTTTCGGCTATCTGACAACGGCCGTTCTGCTTCTGCCAACCAACAAGGACGACTTCGACAAGGTCTGATTCCGCTCTCGTGCCGCGGCTTGTCGGTCACCCGGAGCCGTGCAAGAATCGATTGAGGAATCGAACGGGAGAAGGCTTCTGGAAGAAACGGTACACAAGGTAGTCTCGGAGGCCGTTCCCCATGGCGCAGCGCTGAGCAGCATTGCATTTGTCGCTGCTATCGCTGTCATCATGGGACTGGGCCTCATTCGATTGCGGCAGCCGCCGCTGGTCGGCTTCATTCTTGCGGGTGTTGCATTGGGACCTACGGGATTTGGCGTTATCGCCAATTCCGACAACGTCAACCTGTTGGCGGAAATGGGTGTTCTCATCCTCCTCTTCTTCATTGGCATGGAGTTGTCGCTCAAGGCCTTCGTGCTGACGCTCAGACAGGCGGTGCTTGTTGCCGGCGGGCAGATTTTCTTTGCGCTTGTGGTAGCCGTGCTGATTGGCCTTGCTCTTGGCATCGGTATTGCGGAATCGATCATTCTCGGTTTCATCATTGCCATGTCCAGCACCGTGGTAGCGATGAAGATGCTTGATGATATGGGCGTGCTTCGCGGCGAGGAGGGGCGTATTGCCGTCGGCGTGCTGATTGCGCAGGACATAGCCGTTGTGCCGATGCTGATCTTCGTCAGCAGTTTTGGCAGCCGGGAAATCGACATTTGGGAAGTGGCGTTCAAGGTCATCATCGCTGTCGGGTTTCTCGGCGGTTTGCTGTGGTGGCTGGGCAGAAGGGTCAAGCTGCGCATTCCCTTTGCCGAGCAGATTGAGAACAATGTGGAGATACTGGCCCTCGGTTCGCTGGCGCTTTGCTTCTCTGCAGCCGCTGCATCGGGCCTTGCCGGCCTGTCGCCCGTCTATGGGGCGTTCATCGCCGGCATTCTTATCGGCAATTCAACCCTGCGCAGCCGCGTCATTCCGGTTATCGAGCCGATCCAGAGCGTGTTGCTCGTCGTGTTCTTTCTCTCCATCGGCCTACTGATGGATCTGACCTTCATCTGGAACAACCTGTTGCTGGTGATCGCGGCGTCGCTTGCGGTGATTGCCGCCAAATCCATTCTCAATATAGCCCTTCTCAGGCTCACAGGTTCGGACGAACAGACGGCGTTGATTGCCGGACTGTCGATGGCGCAGATCGGGGAGTTTTCCTTTGTGCTGGCGGCCGCCGGCCTCAGTGCGGCGGCGCTCAGCGGCGATGCCTACCGCCTGGCCATAGCTGTCACGGCGATTTCGCTCCTGATCTCACCGGTCTGGGCCAATATGGCACGCCGTGTCGAGCGGGTTGCGACTGCAGGGTTGACCTCCTACCGCGAGGCGCTGATCGAAGCCTATGCAACGGAAATCGGTGAAGTGCAGCGTGGCCGGCAGGCTGTCGACCGCGCCGTGTTTCATGCCCGGCTGCGTTACCGGGCCGCCAGGCTCGCGCTTTATCAGCGCCGCACAGAAAAGGCGGCGAAACAAGGTGATGAAACCAGCGGTGAATCGGTTACATCAACGGACGATTCCGAACAGCCTGCGCAATAGGGATCATTGCAGCCTTGCGAGCAGCTTGGGTGTCGGCCACGCGTCGGCCGGCATTCCGAGGCGCATCTGTTCCTTTTGAACCGCAGCGCGCGTACCTGCACCGAGAATGCCGTCGATCTTGCCGACATCGTATCCCTTGTTCGAAAGGATCGTCTGCAATGTCTTCATTTGACCGTCCGACAGGCCGGGATCCGGATTACCCTGATTGTAGCGGCTGGCGCCAGCGAGGCGCGTGGCAAAATAGGCAGCACTGGTCGTGTAAATGAACGATTTGTTCCATTCCAGATAGATTGAGAAATTGGGGTAGGCGAGAAACGCCGGACCCTTGCGCCCCTGAGGCAGCAACAGCGCTGCTGCCGTGGAACCTGACGGCAGCGAACCCTCGCGCGCCTTTACACCCTGAGCTACCCACTGCGATACGGACTCGGCCTTGCCGAGACCCGAACCCTGCCAGGCGAGATTTGAAGGTACAGTCACCTCCTGCAGCCAGGGCTGACCGGACTGCCAGCCGAGGTGGCGAATAAAGTTGGCTCCTGTCAGTATCGCATCCGGCGCGCTTGTTTTCAGCCGCACATGGCCGTCGCCGTCTGCATCGACGCCGAAACGGATGATGTCGAGCGGCAGCATCTGCACCTGTCCGATCTCGCCGGCCCAGGCACCGGTGGTGCGGGCGGGATCGAGATCACCGTTTTGGACCATCTGTATGGCGGCGATCAGTTGCGGACGAAACAGCTCCGGCCTTCTGCAGTCGTGAGACAGCGTAACCAGCGCGTTGATTGTATTGAAATCGCCCTGGACCGCGCCGAAATCGGTTTCCAGCCCCCAAAAGGCGGCAATGACCGGGGCGGGCACGCCGTATTCGCTCTCGGCGCGGGCAAAGACATTGGCGTATTTGGCCATGTTCTTTTTGCCGTGCTGCATGCGGTGGCCACTTACCATCCGCTTCGAGAATTCAAGAAATGTCTGTTTGAAAACGCCTTGCGCACGGTCGCGGCGCAGAACTTTCTTGTTGATCGCGGCATTTGCCAGAGCCCTGTCCGCGGCGCGTTTGGAAATACCCTTCGAAACCGCCTCCTGCTTAACGCCTGCAAGAAACTGGCTGAGGCTGCCTCCACACTGGGCTGCAAGAGTAGGAGAAGCAAAGGCGATGGATGTTGCGCCAAGCAGGATCATGGCTGCGCGTGCGATCGGTCGTTTCATGGATGTTTCCCAACTGCGGCTGTCTGTTAACGTTCCACTTATCTAGTTTCAAAAGCTTAATGATGGTCTTACTGTGTCGCGCTTGCGAGCCAGATGTCCCATTGTTCCTTATTGCCGACAAAGACATTGATATCGGTATCGCCTGTAATACCCGGAACACGTCCTGTGCCGGTGTACTGCCAAAAATGCCAGGCGCGACGGTCGTAGACATTGTCGGGATGATCGGCGACGGAGCGGACCCAGAATTGATACTCCGTAAAATATCCTTCGAGATTTTGACTGTGAAAATCGACCGTCGTGTAAATCATTGGCCGCTTGCCGTAATGCGCTTCGACACGCTTTAGAAAATCGCGCATTTCCCCGCGCACGATTTCCGGGTCGGGCCGCTTTTTACAGGTCTTCGACTGGTGGTTCCATTCAATGTCGAGGACCGGCGGCAATGCGGAACGGTCGTTCGGCGTGTTGGCGATGAACCACTCCGCCTGTTCCTTTGCCGTGCGGCAGAAATAGAAGAAATGATAGGCGCCGCGCGGGACACCGGCGCGTTTTGCCCCATACCAGTATTCTTCAAATCTCTCGTCGCGGTGATCGCCACCCTCGGTGGATTTGATGTAGGCAAAGGCAATGTCGGCCCGCTCCAGCCTTCGCCAGTCGATATCGCCCTGCCATTTGGAAACGTCGATGCCGTGAATCTCGTGTGTGGCCGGGTGCTGGCTTCCAAAATATTGCGGATCGCTGTCGCCATATCGGGAAGGGGACGCCTCCGGCTCCAGGCCAAGATCGGATGTCGTGCACGACATCAGGACAAATAACAGCGGGATCAGCGCAAAGCCGAAACGGGGCATATCGAACCGGTCCGAATCAATTCACGTTCATTGCCAACGACTTTTAAAGGACAAAATTGGTCGGGTCACGCCATTTGAATATCGGTATCGCAGGCGTTACCACGACCATGAAGCTCAACGGCAGCCCGGAAGAATGCCTATCGCCTTCCGAATCCGCCTGCCGTCGGTGTTGTCAAAATAACCGCTTCACCGGCTTCGAGCACGGTCTGGTCGCAGCCTTTCAGCTCATCCATCGCTCCGTCGAGGCGTCTTATGACCGTCTTGCCGACCTGGCCGTGACCGCCACCGTCAATTCCCTCAGGCGGGCGATTTCGATGCGACGACAGGATGGCGCACTCCATTTTTTCAAGGAACCGGATGGTGCGGATCGTCCCGTCACCGGCCGAATAGCGCCCTTTGCCGCCGGAACCTTCGCGGATGTGGAAATCTTCAAGCAGCACGGGGAAACGCATCTCCAATATCTCGGGATCGGTGAGGCGGGAATTGGTCATGTGAACGTGTACACCAGAGGTTCCGTCAAAGCCGTGGCCGTCATTTGTGTGACCGGCGGGCGAACCGGAACAGATCGTCTCGTAATACTGATACTGATCATTGCCGAATGTCAGGTTGTTCATCGTGCCCTGGCTGTTGGCCATGGCGCCCAGTGCTCCGAAGATCGCATTGGTGACATGCTGCGAGGTTTCGACATTGCCTGCAACAACGGCCGCGGGGTAGCTCGGACTGAGCATGCAGTCGTCCGGCAGGATAATGTTGATCGGGCGAAGACAGCCGGCATTCATCGGAATGGCGCCTTCCACCATGACCCGGAAGCAATAAAGAACAGCGGCGCGGGTGACGGGTTCGGGCGCGTTGAAATTGTTCTTCATCACCGGCGATGTGCCGGTAAAATCAACTGTCGCGGTGCGCTTATCGCGATCGACCGTGATCTTGACCTTGATGTGCTGGCCGGTGTCGGTGGCGTATTCGTAGGCGCTGTCCGACAGGGCGTCGATGACCCGGCGCACGCTTTCGGCCGCGTTGTCCTGGACGTGGCCCATATAGGCCTCGACGACCTCGAGGCCGAAATTGGCGACCATCTTGCGCAACTCGGCAACGCCCTTTTCATTGGCGGCGATCTGGGCTTTCAGGTCGGCGACATTCTGATGGACATTGCGGACCGGGTAGGGATGGTCGGTAAGCACCTTGACCAGTTCGGCTTCTCGGAATTTTCCCTTTTCGACAATCAGGAAATTGTCGATCAGCACGCCTTCCTCGTCGACGGTTGTCGCGAGCGGCGTCATCGAACCGGGTGCGGTGCCTCCGACATCGGCGTGGTGACCGCGCGATGCCGAATAAAAGAGGATCGTTGAGCCCGTGTCGTCGAAGACCGGCGTGACGACGGTGATATCCGGCAGGTGCGTTCCGCCATTATAGGGCGCGTTGAGCGCAAAGACGTCGCCCGGATGGATATTACCTTCGTTGAGCTTGATGATCGTTTCCACAGAGCGGTCCATGGAGCCCAGATGCACCGGCATGTGCGGGGCGTTGGCGACAAGCGCACCGTTGCGGTCGAAGACGGCGCAGGAAAAGTCCAGGCGTTCCTTGATATTGACCGAGTGGGCGGTGTTCTGGAGGGTTATGCCCATCTGTTCGGCGATCGACATGAACAGGTTGTTGAAGACTTCCAGCATGACCGGATCGGCATTTTTTGTGCCGATCGCATCCTGGCGTGCCATTTCCTCGTGCCGCGTCATGACGACATGACCCTTGGCGTTGATCTCGGCCTGCCAGCCTGTTTCGACGACAATCGTCTGGTTCGCTTCAATGATCAGCGCGGGACCGGCGAGTGACTGTCCCGGCGAAAGCGCTTCGCGTGTGTAGACGGGCGCCTCACGCCACTTTCCGTCGGAAAAGAGCCTGCAGGTGCCGTCCGCCGAGGGCGAGCCGCCGCTCAAGGGAATATCGTGCTCGACCGCTGCATTGCTGCGATTGTCCTTCGCCTCCACGGCGACGGCTTCCACGATGATTTTCTTGTTGTCGTAGATGAAACCGAACTGCGCCTTGTGCGCGGCTTCAAAGGCAACACGGGCCTCGCTCTGCGAGCGATCGGAAAAGACGACGGAAAGCGGCGTGTCCGTTCCGTCATAGCGAAGATGCAGGAGCGGGCGCCATTCCACCGCCTCTTCCGGAACGCCCTGCGTGTGCAGCTCGTCGCACGCATCGGCAGCCAGCCTTTCGATCAGGCGGCCGATTTCATCCAGCGTCTCATCGGCAAGCGGTTTGACCAGTGCCTGCTGGCGTGAGGCAAACAGGCCGGCAAGGCCGATGCCATAGGCCGAAAGGAGCCCCGAGAACGGATGAATAAGAATGGCCTCCATGCCGAGCGCGTCGGCAACGAGACAGGCGTGCTGACCGCCTGCGCCCCCGAAACAGTTAAGCAGGTACCGGGTAACGTCGTATCCGCGCTGGACCGAGATTTTCTTGATGGCGTTGGCCATGTTCTCGACAGCAACCTTCACAAAGCCTTCAGCCACTTCTTCGGGTGACCGGCCGTCACCGATCTCTTCGGCAAGGTCGGCGAATTTATTGCGCACGATTTCGGTGTCGAGCGGCTGATCCTGTTTCGATCCGAAGATCGCCGGGAAGAAATCCGGCTGCAATTTGCCGAGCATGACATTGGCGTCGGTGACGGCGAGCGGTCCGCCGCGGCGGTAGCAGGCGGGGCCAGGATCGGCGCCCGCGGAGTCCGGCCCGGCGCTGAAACGTCCTGCCTCGTAATGCAGGATGGAGCCGCCGCCTGCGGCAACGGTATGGATCTGCATCATCGGTGCACGAATGCGCACGCCGGCGACCTCGGTGTCGAATGCGCGCTCATATTCGCCGTTGAAGTGGGCGACATCCGTGGAGGTGCCGCCCATGTCGAAGCCGATGACATTTTCGAAGCCGGCAAGATCTGCCGTTTCCACCATGCCGACAACGCCGCCTGCAGGGCCCGAAAGGATGGCGTCCTTGCCCTGAAACAGGTTTGCCGCCGTCAAACCGCCGGAGGACATCATGAATTTGAGGGAAGGTGACTGGCCGTTCTGCGCGTCGGCGCCGACACCGAGATCCTTTGCAACCTCATCCACGTAGCGCCTAAGGATCGGCGAAAGGTAGGCGTCGACGACCGTCGTGTCACCGCGGCCGACGAGCTTGGCGAGCGGCGAAGTGCGGTGGCTGACCGAAATCTGTGAAAACCCGACCTCCCGGGCAATGTCAGCAACGACTGCTTCGTGGTCCAGATAGTTCCACGAATGCATGAAGACGATGGCGACGGCGTCGATGCCGGCAGCCTTTGCATCGCGCAGTTCATCGCGGATTGTTCCAGGTTCCGGGATCGCTTCAACTGTGCCGTCGGCGCGCACACGCTCGTCAACCTCGATCACCTTCTCGTAGAGCTGCTCGGGAAGGATGATCTCCTTGGCGAATATGTCGGGCCGGGCCTGATAAGCGATTTTCAGCGCATCGCGAAAACCGCGGGTGATCACCAGCAGGGTTCGGTCGCCCTCACGCTCCAGCAAGGCGTTTGTGGCAACAGTGGTGCCCATCTTCACTTCGCCGATAAATTCGTTGGGGATGGGAGCTCCGGGTCCAACACCCATCAGTTCGCGAATGCCCTGAATGGCGGCGTCACGATAGGCTTCCGGATTTTCGGAAAGCAGTTTTTTCTGGATCAGTTCGCCATCGGGCGAACGGCCGATGACATCGGTGAATGTGCCGCCGCGATCAATCCAGAAATCCCACTTGTCCGCCATATCGTTCATCCTTTCGTTGCCGAACAGATGCACACTCGCCTGCGCCCTGTCCATAGCGAAATTGCGTCAGTCGTTCAGGAGATGCGTGCCTTTCTGCCGAACCACACGACCGCAGCCACCGCAATGGCGAAGGCGAGCGTCATCGTCGAAATGCGTTCGGAGAGAAGCAGGGCGGAAAGCGCAAGGGTCACGAAGGTCTGCAGAAGCTGAATTTGTCCTACGCGGGCGATGCCGCCGATTGCAAGGCCGGCATTCCAGAACAGAAAGCCACCGAACATTGAAAAAAGTCCGAGATACAAAAGTGCCCACAGGGAAGGGATGTCCGGGTCCATGATGCCCGTTTGCCAGTTCCACGCCGTGCCCGCGATCGATATCGGAAGCGTCAGGATCAATGCCCAGGATATTGTTGCGCCGCCTGACATGATGCGTGAAAGCCGGGCGGAGAGCACATAGCCGAGCGAGGCGGAAAGCCCCGCCGCCAGCAGCCAGAAATCGCCAAGCGTCAGGCTGAAATGCGATCGCAGGAGTGAAAAGGCAACAACGAGAGCCGCCCCCAGAACACCAAGACCCCAAAAGACGAGCCCCGGCCGTTCACCGCCGATGAGCGCGGCAAAAACAGCGGTCATCAAAGGCAGCAACCCTAAAATGACGCCACCGTGGCTGGCCGGTACGGTTTCCATCGCCAGGGTTGCAAAGCCGGGAAATCCGAATACCAGTAACAAGCCGGCCAGAAACGCTTCGGGGATATTTTTGCGCGGCAGTTTATATCCGGTAACGGCGAGATAGGTGGCAGCGGCTGCGGATGCGATGAGTGCCCGCGAAAATGTCAAAAACCACGGTGAGAACCCGTCAAGACCGATGTGGGTCATCGGTAGCGTCGCGCCGAACAGGACGACACCGACAAATCCCAGAACCATGCCGAGGCCCTGCCGGTTCTGATCAATCGCATGTTCCACGGTCATCCCCGAAATTGTTGAACCAGCGGTGTAATCGGCAACGCGGCGCGCGTCTAATCAATTGGATTGATCGATGTATTTGTCGCAGTTGTGCAACCTTGCGGCGGCTCCAAATGCCGTGACATAGATAGTGTCATGTTCGATGTCCTATCAAACCGGACCTACGCAAGGCTTTTTTCGGCACAGGTCGTTGCTCTGCTCGGCACAGGGCTTTTGACCGTGGCGCTGGGGCTTGCCGCCTATGAGATCGCCGGGGCGGCGGCGAGTGTCGTGCTTGGTGTGGCGCTGACGATCAAGATGATCGCCTATGTGGGATTTTCGCCGATTGCCAGCGCGCTGATCAGTGGGCTTGACCGCAAGAAAGTGCTGATCTCCGCCGATCTTGTCCGGGCGGGCGCGGCGCTCTTCCTGCCATTCATAGACGCTGCCTGGCAGATCTATGTGCTCGTTTTCGTACTGCAGGCGGCATCCGCAACCTTCACACCGGCATTTCAGGCGACGATACCGGAAATCCTCCCCAAAGAGGAAGATTACACAAAGGCGCTTTCGCTTTCGCGCCTGGCCTACGATCTGGAAAATATCATCAGTCCGGTTGCCGCCGGCCTGTTGCTGATTGTCATCTCATACAATTGGCTTTTTGCCGGGACTGCGCTCGGCTTTCTGGCATCGACGCTTTTGGTGCTGATGACATCCTTTCCGGTGATTGCTGCCGCCAAGAGCCGCAGTTTTGCCGACCGGCTGACACGCGGCAGCCGCATCTTTGCCGCCACACCGCGTTTGCGCGGGCTGTTTTTCCTCAACCTTGCGGCGGCCTCAATCGGTGCCGTCGTTATCGTCAACACGGTTGTCATCGTGCGATTTCTCTATGGCGGGTCGGAGAGTGACGTTGCGGTCGCACTCGCCGCGTTCGGCTGCGGATCGATGATTTCGGCGCTGTCGCTGCCGCGGTTGCTGGACCGGGTAACGGACCGTCTGGTCATGATTGCCGGCGCTTTGTTGGGCGCGGGAACTTTCATGGCCCTCGGCACCTATGCAGCCTTCGGCCAGGTCCCGCCCTGGCAGGTGCTGCTGTCCGTATGGCTGTTTGTCGGACTGTGCTACTCGGCAATACTGACGCCGTCCGGGCGGCTGTTGCGCCGCTCGGCCCATGCCGAGGACCGGCCGGCACTGTTTGCCGCGCAGTTTGCCCTCTCGCACGCCTGCTGGCTGGTGACCTATCCGCTGTCGGGGTTCCTGTTCGAAGCCTTCGGAATGGGTGTGACAATGCTGATACTGAGTGCTCTTGCCGGATTTGCGATCGTGGCGGGACTTTTATTCTGGCCGGGGGGCGAGCCTGAAATCATCGAACACAGCCACGAAGACCTGCCCGCTGACCACCCGCATCTGCGGGAAACGGGCGTGCGCACCGGTGCGCACCGCCACCGGCATGCGTTTGTCATTGACGACGAACACCGGGTCTGGCCGACCCACGGATAATTTAGGTTGCCTTGTTTTCAGAACCGATGGCCGCCTCGTAGAGGTGCCAGGTTGCATGCCCGAGAATGGGAAGCACGATGATCAAACCAAGAAATGCCGGGATCATGCCTATGATTGCCAGCGCCACCACGATAATGCCCCAGGAAACCATGGGAACCAGACTTTTAAAAACGGTCTTGAAGCTGACGATCATGGCGGAGATGAAATCGAGCTCGCGGTCGAGAAGCAGCGGCATGGCGATGACGGTTGCCGAAAACAGGAAAAAGGACAGAATCGCACCCGAAATCGTGCCGACGCCCACGAAAAGCATGCCCTCATGCGTGGAGGTGATAACGTCAATAAAGCGCGGTATCGTCGAAATGCTCTTGAAGCCCAAAAACAGCGCCAGAAGCAATCTTACCTGGTAGATCCACATCCAGAAGATGAAAAGAACGACAAACGCCATCCAGCTGAGCTGTCTTTCGCGCTGTTTGAACATCACCAGCAGAACTTCGCTCCAGACAAGCGGTTTGCCGGCTGCAAGGCGGCGGCTGACTTCATATAGGCCGACCGCCACAAACGGGCCAATGAGCGGAAAACCGATCGCGACCGGTATGATCATCCACGGCATGTTGAGATACATCAGGGACGCGAGGATAAACCATCCGCCGGCGGCGAAGATGCCCCCGAAGAACAATCCGAACAGCGGCGCGCGCAGGAAATCCGATATTCCCGCCTTGAGGGCGCTGCGTATCGTTTCGAACGATACCGCATGGACCTCCGGCATTTTCGGCGGCTGGTAGGTTACGGTCTGGTCGTTGTTTTCCACTGTCATCCTCCCGTGCGCGACGATCATATTATATTTTTGATATATAAACATGTCGAAGCCCGCAGGCTCCAGCGGTTTTACGGCTCCAACTGTGGAACAACGCGTGATTTTTTGCAATTGCCGGTCAAGTCGTTGCAATCACCAGACATGCGGGACGAGGCGGTAGCGCACCTTTTCCATATAGGCCGCATAACCTTCGAGGTTCTGGCGCAGATGCGCCTCTTCCCGGACACAGCGCCAGGCGAAGACCAGAGTTATTGTGAACGCCAACATCACGCTGATCCATGAGCCGAGCAGCAGCGCCCCGGCAAGAAAAAATAGGCTGAGGGTCGCATAAAACGGATGGCGGACAAGCCCATATGCACCTGTGGTCACCACGGTGTGGCCGCGCTCGGACTGGACCTGAACCGTAGGCGCGAGATAGGAGTTCTGGCGCATGACGGTAAAGTTCGCCCACAGCGTTATAACCATGCCAACACCGCCGACAAGTCGGAGCCAGAACGGCATGGCTGACCATCCGTAGCGTATGGCGTCAAATCCCGGAACGACAAGCCACAGGCCGATGAGCACGATCAGCAGGGCAAGCAGCATCCTGTCCCAAATGGGCTGGTTTTCCTGGGGCAGGATTTTCATCCGCTCCTCGATCAGTTGGGGGTCGTGATTTGCCAGGCTGACGGACATGGGAGTGACAGTGACGGCAAAAAGGCCAATGAAAACCCAGCCGGCTGTCCAGGAAACAGTTCCCGCCGTCGTGAATAAAATAACCGCCATGACAATATATTCGCCCACAAGAACGGCCCAGATCCTTACCTTCATACCGCCGGGATTTTTATGCCATATGGCGTTGTCAATCATTAAGGATCTCCGGTTGTTCCCCGCATCTCAAGCCCGGCTGGCAAGCACATCGCGTACTGCAATGAGAGGTTGGGCGCGCGGGGTCGGTCCTTGAGATATGGACGCATATTAGCGACAGGTGAGGGACGCGCCAATCATGGTTTTGGCGACCGTTTCGCAGACCGGCAGGCTTACGGTGAATTGTCGAACAGTTGACACGAATATAACAGTGTTATTTACTGTACCTATGGCTCTGGCAGAAAAACAAAGACCGAAGACGTCGGAAGCGCGGCGGCGCCGAATTCTCGAGGCGGCGCGAACCGTCTTCCAGGCAAAGGGCGGGCTTGGCGCCGGCATGCGACCGATTGCGGCGGAAGCCGGCTGCACGACCGGAGCGATCTACGCCGCCTTTTCCAGCAAGGAAGACATCTATGCGGCATTGCTTGAGGAAAGCCTGCGGGAACTGGCGCTGATGGTCGCGGGCGCAGCCGGACGCGAGGCCGCACCGGACAAGGCGCTGCATGCTGCGATTATGGCGTTTTTTGAATATTATCAATCACATATATTTGAGTACAGCCTCGGTCTTTATCTTTTCGAAAAGGACGGGCGAAAGGGGCTTGGAACAGAACGCGACGCCGCGCTGAACGCCCTGCTGGCACAATCGCTGAACGTGCTCACGGTGTGTTTTGAACGTCTTGGCGCGAGGTCGGGAAATGGCCCGCGGAGTTCTGCCGCTCTGGCCAATGCATTGTTTGCGACGCTTATCGGCGTGATGGCCATGGTTGTGTCTGGCCGGGACCGATCCCTTCAGGTCAATGCCCGTGACATGCTCGAGACAACCGTTGACATCTATCTGGCTTCACTGGGTAATAACACTGTTACAGAATAGCATGCGAGCCAGGATAATGTCCTTGATGAAAGCAAACAGGAACGGAGGATAAGATGGCAGTCGAAATTGACAGGAACGGCCCCGTTTGGACGATCATTCACAATCGGCCGGAGGCACGAAATGCCGTCGATCCGGAAGCGGCCGATGCACTGGTCGCCGCCTTCGAGGAATTTGACAAAAGCGATGCCAGGGTGGGCGTGTTCTGGGGCGCGGGCGGCGCCTTTTGTGCCGGCTGGGATCTGAAATATGCCTCGACTTTGACCGAGCCGGAAAAGTTTGAAAGGGAAATCGTCAAGGGGCTCGGGTTTCCTGTTGGCTCAGCGCCCGCGCCACGCGGACCCCTGGGGCCGTCGCGCATGGAACTTTCCAAACCCGTAATCGGCGCAATTGAAGGGCCGGCCGTCGCCGGCGGCATGGAACTGGCGCTGTGGTGCGACGTTCGGGTCATGGCCGAGACGGCTTACCTCGGCGTCTACTGCCGGCGCTGGGGCATTACGCTTCTTGACGGCGGCACGGTACGCCTGCCGCGGCTTGTCGGCCAGGGAAAGGCGCTGGAAATCACCATGACCGGCCGCAAGGTACCGGCGGACGAATGCTACCGGATCGGTCTTTGTGAAAAGGTCGTTGCGCCCGGCGGTGCACGCGATGCGGCAGAGGAAATGGCGCACGAGATTGCCCGTTTTCCACAGGAGGCGGTTCTGGCAGACCGCCGCTCGATCATTGAAACAAGGGGCCTGCCCGTCCGTGAAGCGCTCAAGGTGGAATGGGCAAACGGTGTGGATGCGGTCCGCAAGGAAGGGGCTGCAGGTGCGGGAAATTTCCGCGATGGTGCCGGCCGGCACGGTGATTTTTCAAGAATTTGAAACAAACAGGCGTCCAGCAGGCGACAGACATGCAGGGAGTTAAGTCATGAACCGCGAAGAAGAGATCGGTCTGCTCGATGAGTTGCTGGGTCTGCGCAAACGCAATTCAGCCTATCTGGACGAGGCGGTCACCTATTCGCCAATGAGCCGGTATCTCGATGCGGACCGGTTTGCGCAGGAACGCGAGTATGTATTTCGGCGGCATCCCAGCCTGATTGCCCACGTCAGCGAGCTGCCGGAGGACGGCTCGTTCCTGCGTCGCGATGTGGCCGGAACATCGGTTCTGCTGACCCGTGACAGGGACGGTGAATTTCACGCTTTCCACAATATCTGCCGCCACCGCGGGGCCCAGCTTGTCGATGCCCATGGCGGCTGCAGACATCGCTTCACCTGCCCTTATCATGCCTGGACCTGGGACAATACCGGCCGGCTGATCGCGGTTCCGCATCAGGAGCAGGGATTTCCAGATCTCGACAAGGAAAGCTACGGGCTGAAGCCCATTGCCTGTGCCGTCCGGTTCGGATTCGTCTGGATCCAGCTATCGGCGCAGGACGATATCGAGATCGGCGCGCATCTGGCGCCACTGGCCGACGACCTCGAGTGGCTGAAGCTGGACGGGCATCAGGTCTTCACCACCAGGGAACAGGTTTGGCACTGCAACTGGAAGGTCGTCATCGAGGGCGGGCTTGAGGCCTACCACTTCCGGGTGGCCCATGCGAAGACCATCGCCGGCATGTTTCTTGATAATCTGTCCAGCTATCAGCTGTTCGGCCCGCATATCCGTTCCGTTCTGGCGCGCAGCACGATTGACGAACTGGTCGAGCAGCCGCGCAAGGATTGGAAGATCAGGGACTACACGAATATCGTCTACAACGTGTTTCCCGGCAGTGTTTTCCTGGTGCAGGGGGACCATGTGGTTCTCGTTCATTTCGAGCCGCAGGCGATCGACCGCACGCTGATCCGATGCGTCACGCTGATTCCCAAGCCGGACGAACCCCTGACGGACAAAGCGAAAGGATACTGGCAGGCCAATCACGACCTTACGGTCGCCACACTCGATGAAGATTTCGCGCTTGGCGAAAGCATCCAGAAGGGGCTCGATCAGGGCGTCAACGAGGCAATGACATATGGACGCTTCGAAGGGGCGCTCAACCGGATAAATGCCGAAATCGAGCGGGTCCTGTCGCAGACTTGAGGTGAAATAGCTGTTACGGGCCGCTCTAGTCATGGTCCTTCAGAAAAACAAGCAGGTGAACGCGGGCCTTACGGTCGACCTCGTTGTGCTGTGGATAGACGAAACCATCCAGTATCTTGATCCCGATGGAGCCGGGGGAGGCGGCGGGCGAGGGTGCTGAACATTTGCGCACCAGCTTTTTGAGTATTTCCGCAACTTCCGCCGCGCGAAGATTGGGAAGGTCCTCATTGCCGTAAACCGTCTGCCCGCCGGAGGGCACTCCCAACATGTGCTTGGTCGCATCTGCGCGAAATGTCAGTGCGAAATCGTCATTTTTTGCATTTGGGTCGACATTCTCGTGCAATCGGATCGCTGCACGTGAATTATCCAGATCCCGTTGCCAACGCCGCCGTTCACCGTCGGCATAGCCGCGCACAAGAACGAGCGCATCTGCAGCGAGCAGTTTGATGCGCATCTGTACATATGTCCATTCCACTAGGCTGGCGACAAGCTGGCTGTCCACCTCAAAGCCGTCGATTGCAGGCATGTTTTTGATGGCTTCTTCAAGGGGAACGCCCTGAACGATGGCGCGCGTGGCGGCCCCGCATATCGTGTCGGCAAGGCTGGTGCGCAACTCCTCGGAGATTCTGCCCTGGTAATCCCCCTTGATGACGAATTCTTCGGATTCGAAGTCAAACAAACCGGCTCCGCGCGGCATGATCTGGTCGGGCACAAAGTCCTTGCGATAAATCTCGAATGTTGCCACCGCGTCCTTTCCGGCAATGCGCGGCCAGTGGTCGGCGCGGATGGCCAGCAACACCAATTCCGAATTTAGTGCGTTTACGCCGCTCTTCACCTTATCGAAGGCGGCCCGGTCTGCTTCGCTCAAAGCGATATAGTCCGCCGATTGCCAGGCCTTGCGGGCTTGCGACAGGGCTTGCGTGAGGCGTGCCGTTTCGTTGACAAGACTTCTTTTCAGATCTTCGTTTGCAGTCGTCAGTTTGCCAGCCAGCGCGGTTTGCTCATCAAGGTCCGATTTTGTGTCGGCAAGATCCTCCACTGCCTGATCGTATTGTTCCTGAAGCAGCTCGTTAGATGCGTTTGCCTTTCCAAGATCAATTGCCAGCTTGCCGGATTTTTCCTTTTCCAGATCAAGGTCTGTTTCCAGCTGGTCCCGCTCACTTTTCAGCGTATCGCGCTCAGTCCTGATCCGGTCATTGTCGTCAGACAGCTGACTGTTTTCTCTTTCAAGACTTGGAGCATACAAACTGACCAGTATCACAAATGCCGCGAGGCCGGCCGCAACCAGAACAAACCCGACCGGACCTTCCACGCTGACGTCCTTATATTTGAGGACCGCCGGTTCATCCGTCATGCGCCGCCGCAGCAGATAAAGGCCGAACAATATGACCAGCAGGCACAGGAGCATTCCCAATGAAATAAGAATAATCACTGATTTGATCCTGCTCCTTGTTGCTTTGACGGGTTCGGCCGCAAGGGTCATTGATTTGCCATCTAATGATATCAACGTATGGCTGCATTTTCAAAAAGCCCTGCCGCGTCGCCTTTTGACGGCCCGGTGCACAAGGTGGTAATTCACAGGGGCACGGCAGCCGGATGGGCGACCGCTGCCGAAAGACCGTGGGATCAGCCAGAGCCGGTTTTTGACATGCGAAGATTGTGAATGTGTGCCATGGCCACAAAGAGGTCATGGTTACTATGCCATTTCGCTCACCGTGCTGCGCATAGTAAGTGGAGTTCACCAATTGGAAACAGAAATAGAAACGATTGTCGCAACCGCGTTGTCGCCATCGTCGATCGCCGGCCATTTGTCGTACGGACTGTTGGTCCTGTCGATGCTAATGAGTTCGATAGTCTGGCTGCGTGCCATTGCACTGGTTTCGGGAGTCGCCGGGGTCGTCTATAGCGGCATGGTTCTGCGTGACCCGATCGGGACCGGCTGGGAAGCCCTGTTTGTCATGGCGAATCTGAGTCAGTTGTGTCTGCTGATCTGGCGAAGCCGCCGGGTCCGCTTTACGGATGAGGAATTCCTGTTCTGTCAGAACGCACTGGTTCTGGTACCCCCTTTCCTGGCGCGCCAGTTCATCGATAGCGGGTCCTGGCACGACATTTCAGCGGGTACGGTTTTGACGGAGCAGGACGAAACAGTCGAGCAACTGACCTATATCGCGGAAGGGCACGTCGATGTCCAGGTGAACGGCAGGCTGGTTGCCTCGTGCGGGGCCGGCGATTTCGTCGGCGAGCTGGGCATTTTGTCCGGCCGCCCGGCTACCGCAACGACAACCGCTACGTCTGATCTGCGCGCGCTTGTGTTTAAGCGGGAAAGCCTGTTGAAGCATTTGCAGCGCAAACCGGACATCAAGATCGCTCTGCAGGCCGGTTTCAAAAACAACCTGCGTCAGAAGCTGGCGAAGGCAAACGAGCGCACGCTTGCCGAAACCTGATTCCTGACAATGCCATGAAGGACGCTTTCAGCTTAGATTGAGGCTGCGCCCTGACCATAGTGAACGGCAATTGCCTTCAGCCGTTCGCGGTCAACCAGGCATACATGCCCCCGGGCATCAAAGGGCTGCTTGAATGTAAAGGCAAAGGCCGACACGCCATGATCGTGAAGGTGTTCGTGGCGCTCAACGGCCTCAGTCCAACTCGGTGTGTGGCCGCCATCGACCCACCACAGCGCATAGGGTGGCCACCTCGGCTTTTCAAACCACAGGCGTCCCCTTGAAAGCGCCTCGGCATGCAGGCCGAAATAGGAAAAGGCCATGGGCGATTCCAGGTCCGTCCAAAGGGAAAGCGTTGCCGGCGACCAGCCGTCGCCGCGCTCTTCGTAAAACCGCGGATAAACCTGATTCCCCCAGGGTTCCGGGCCTGGTTCATCGTCATAGCCGGAGCGCGCAACGAATCCGGGAGCATCTTCAACCGCATCCAAAATGGGGTCGTTGCGTTCATGAAAGCCGTCATTGTTTGGATGTTCCGACGGTTCGATGAAAATCCCGAATGTAAAAAGTGCAACGCGGCTGCTCACGATACGAAATCCTCTTGCGTATTTTAGTCAAAATACTGCCGGCATATGAGATTAAGGTTAAAACCGGACAGATTTCGGTCTGAAGGACAAGAAAAGGCGTGCTGAAATAAGCCGATTATTGAATCTCGCAATGCGCACGCAAATCGCTTAAACACACATCATGTCCATATTTGCGAGACTGGGACAATTTGTAAGCATTGCCACGTCGGAGGCTTTCTCCGGCGTGATTGAAGCCGTGCGTACCGTGTTCGAGGGTGATCCGGAAACGCGCCGCAGGGTGGCGTTTTCTGTTGCAATGATCGCGCTCTCGGCAAAAATGGCGAAAGCCGACGGCATCGTCACGCCGGACGAGGTTGTTGCCTTTCAGGAGCTGTTCGAGATTCCGGACAAGGAGGCGCGCAATGTGGCGCGGCTTTACAATCTCGCAAAACAGGATGTGGCGGGTTACGAATCCTATGCCGCAAAGATGGCGGACCTTTGCGGGACCGGCGAAGACAATTGCCTGGTGCTGGAGGATATTCTTGACGGCCTTTTCCATATCGCAAAAGCGGATGGTGTGCTGCATGAAAAGGAGCAGAGTTTCCTCGCCCGGGTCGCCGAGATCTTCCGGGTCAGCGAAGATCACTTCGAACGCATTATCGCCCGGCATACCTATGAGACGACCCACGATCCCTATGCGGTTCTCGGGCTTTCCCGCGATGCGACGTTCGACAGCATAAAGAAACACTACCATAAGCTCGTATCCGAGGCGCACCCGGACCGGCTCATCGCGCGCGGTGTTCCGGAAGAGTTCATCGCCATTGCAAACAGCCGCATGGCGGCGCTCAACGCCGCATTTGCTGCGATCGAAAAGGAACGCAGGGCGGCATGACGCTGAAGGATCCCGAATTTGCCGGGGCGCAGGTCCGTCCGTCGCCGAATTTTGGTGAGCGCCGGGGCGGTCCGCCAGACATGCTGGTGCTCCACTATACGGGCATGGACAACGCGGACGAAGCGCTTGCCTGGCTGTGCTCCGAACGTTCCGAAGTGTCCGCGCATTACTTCATTTATGAAGACGGCCGCATCGTGCAGATGGTTGCCGAGGAAATGCGCGCCTGGCACGCCGGAAACAGCCTGTGGAAGGGCGAGCACGACAACAACTCCCGCTCCATTGGTATCGAGATCGCCAATCCCGGACATCAGGGCGACTACCACGAATTCCCGCCAGAACAGATCGCGGCGGTCATCCGATTGTGTCAAAATTGTGTCCGGAGATGGGCAATTGTGCCAGAGCGTGTGCTGGCTCACAGCGATATTGCACCGCAGCGTAAAGAGGATCCGGGCGAAAAATTCCCCTGGCGATCACTTTTCGAGGCCAGCGTCGGACACTGGGTCGAACCTTCTCTTGCGACCGGCGGCCGGTTTTTCCAGCGGGGCGATCAGGGGCAGCCCGTCGAGGCATTGCAGGCGATGCTCGCCATGTATGGATATGGTGTTGAAATTACCGCGTCTTTTGATGAAGTTCTAGAGGCCAACATCAAAGCCTTTCAACGTCATTTCCGACCCTCAAAGGTTGATGGAATTGCCGACGTCTCGACCATAGAGACACTTCATAAATTGCTGACTTCACTGCCGGGCATGTCCGGATCAGCGTGAATACTGCGCCGCAACATGGTTAATTTTTACGGGCTGTAACGCAACGTTACGGAAATGCCACCATTCACCAGAAATCGCCACTAGGAATGATGCCGGAAATTTACTGGCCGCCATGGGTATTGCGTTGGCGGTTGTTTGTTCGGAGTGACGGAATGACAAGAACTGGAACCTTTATAGGCGCAATCGTATGTGCCGGCCTGGTTTCACTCTCCTCGGCTGCTCTTGCCGAAGAAGAGAAAACGGAAAACAAGGGTATCGATCTGAGTGCGGTGACATCGGCCATTTTCAAGCCGGCCGACAAATCGGTGCAAAGCAATCCCAAATATTCGCGGCTGATCAACAGCTACGCAAAAAAACACGGTGTGCCGTCGAACCTCGCACATGCCGTCGTTCGGGTTGAGAGCAATTTCAATCCCAAGGCGCGCGGCCGGGCCGGTGAAATCGGACTGATGCAGATCAAATTGGCGACTGCGCGGCTGATGGGCTACAAAGGGTCGAAGAAGGGGCTCTACGACCCCGAGACCAATATCAAGTACGGCATGAAATATCTCGGCAAGGCGCATGAGCTGAGCGGTGGCAAAACCTGCGGCACGATTCTTCGCTACAACGCCGGCCATGCGGCAAAGCGCATGAACAAGATATCATCCAGATACTGCACCAAGGTGAAGAAGATCATCAGCTAGGCCAACTTGCCGGCGATATCTGCATAGTGCGGGCCAGGCAGTCGACGTTTCAAAGCAACTCTTGGAAGTGCCTTTCTGAATTGCTACATCACGTTGCAATTCAAGTTAGGGGGAGTTGATTTGAAAAAGCGCCATTTGTTCTGGATCGTACCGCTCGTATTAATCGTGGCGGGGGGCGTCGCCCTGCACTATGTTGCGCCGGGTCTGGTTGAAAACGGTCAAAATGCTGTCGAGCGCGACGGAACGCGAACGGCCTCACAAGAGGCCCGGGCCCTCCACAAAACCCTGAACGTAGCCGACCTTCATGCCGATTCCCTGTTGTGGAAGCGGGATCTCCTGACGCGTTCGGACCGCGGTCATGTCGACGTGCCGCGCATGGTTGAAGGCAATCTCGCGCTGCAGGTGTTTACGACAGTCACCAAATCCCCCAAGGGACAGAATTACGAGGCGAACAGCAGCGATGCGGCCGACAATATCACGCTGCTTGCCCTGGCGCAGATGTGGCCGCCGAGCACCTGGCAAAACCTGACGGAAAGGGCGCTTTATCAGGCGCAAAAGCTCTACGGGTTTGCTGAACGCGCGCCCGAGCGGCTGATCATCATCGAAAACAGTGATGACCTGAAATCGTTGATATCACGCCGCGCCAGTGGAGATGAGGTTGTCGGCGGTCTGCTAGGAACGGAAGGTTCGCACGCCCTTTCGAAAAACCTGGACAATATTTCGCGGTTGTACGATGCGGGCTTTCGTTTGATGAGCCTGCAGCATTTCTTCGACAATGCGCTCGGCGGCTCGCTTCACGGTTCCGGTAAGAAGGGTTTGACTGAATTCGGCAAGCAGGCCGTTCGGAAAATGGAAGACATGGGGATTATGATCGATGTGTCCCACTCATCCGAGAATGTCGTGCGCGATACGCTTGCGATCGTCAAACGACCGCTGATTGTCAGCCACACGGGCACGCGTGGTCACTGCAACACGCATCGCAACATATCCGATGATCTCATGGTTGAGATCGCCAATCGAGGCGGGCTGATCGGTATTGGTTACTGGGATGCGGCGATCTGCGACTATTCGCCAGAGGGTATAGCCAAGGCAATCCAGGCGGCGGTTGCCCTGGTCGGAGAGGATCACGTTGCGCTTGGGTCGGATTTTGACGGTGCGGTTACCACCAAGCTCGATGCATCGGAACTGGTACTGATTACCGAGGCGCTGCTGGATCTGGGGATGGATGAAGAAATCATCCGCAAGGTCATGGGTCAGAACCAGATCGACTTCTTTATGAAGAACCTTCCGACCGGGTCGTAGCGCCTGCCAATCACATCGCACACACGGCTGGATTTGCTGGCCTTTTCTCCTGAGCTCGGTTATTGAGGGCTGCCAGCCGGCCGGACAGCCGCGCTCAGCAACGCCGAAAGGTGGCGGGGTGAGGAAAGTCCGGGCTCCACGGAAACACGGTGCCGGATAACATCCGGCGGGGGTAACCCCAGGGAAAGTGCCACAGAAAGCAAACCGCCCCGCCAGCATTCCGGTCCGTCCGACCACCGGTCGGGACCTGAATGCCGGCGGGGTAAGGGTGAAAGGGTGGGGTAAGAGCCCACCGCATTTCTGGCAACAGGAATGGCAGGGTAAACCCCACCGGGAGCAAGACCGAATTGGGATGACACGGGGCGCGAGCCCCAGCCCGTTTCCGGGTGGGTCGTCCGGGTAGGTTGCTAGAGGCGGGATGCAAATCCTGCCCCAGACGAATGGCTGTCACGTCCGTCATTGATTTGGCGGGCCATACAGAACCCGGCTTACAGGCCGGCTGGCGCTTTGATTCTCTCATTAAGTTGATCACACCACGGCGGGGTCGCAAACACCTGCCCGCCGGCGTTAACTTTTAGAATTCATTAACCAAAATCACGCTTGTATGGGGAGTCCTGAAACCGCGATAGATCAACTTGATCCCATTGACGCCCAAATTATCCCATGTTATCCCAAACACACTGTGTGAGGGATGTTCAGGCGTAACCCCATGGCGGGTCCGGAATGTGCGTCGCGACGCGACGTTGATCCACCTGCGCAGCTTGCGGTCAGTAATCTCCGGAGGCGGCATGTTATGGTTAGAAGGCCTGGAAACGGCGGTTTTGCGTAATGAACCGGTTCCTGTCGAATGCGACAAACAAGATCGATGCGAAGGGCAGGGTCTCCGTACCCGCCCAGTTTCGCAACGTATTGTCTCGCCTCGACATTCAGGAACTCTACGCCATCCAGGATTTCATATATCCGGCGGTCACCGTCGGCGGCCCGGACCTGCTCGATCGTTTCGAACGGCAGATCGACGGTGGCGATCCGTTCTCGATGGACGCCAACGACATGTCGCTGCTTATTCATGGCGGCGGGGTGTTTTTGAAACTGGACGGCGAGGGCCGTCTGATGGTGAGCGACTTCATACGCGACTATACCGGAATTACCGACCAGGTGACCTTTGTCGGCCGTTCCGATCACTTTCAGCTTTGGGACCCTGTTTGCTACGAGGAAAAACGACAGGAAGCCCTGAGCCGGCGCATGGCGGGGGGACAGCCTCGGGCCGGCCAAGGAGAAACGGGATGAGCGCGCACTCTGGCGGCATTGAAGATGACGCCGGTGGCGGACCAGTGCGCCATATCCCGGTTCTTCTTAACGAAGTCCTGTCCGCGCTGCAGCCGGAGCGCGGACAGGTCGTTCTCGACGGCACATTCGGTGCCGGCGGATATACAAAGGCCGTACTTGACCGCGGCGCCAGCGTGATTGCACTCGACCGCGATCCGAACGCCATCGCCGGAGGCGGCGCGCTTGCCGATGCATATCCCGATCAATTGCAGCTTGTACACGCGCGTTTCAGCGATCTTGCCGATCACGCGCCAAAAGGCGGGCTCGACGGTATCATGCTGGATATCGGTGTCTCGTCGATGCAGATTGATGAAGCCGAAAGGGGTTTTTCCTTTCAAAAGGACGGGCCGCTCGACATGCGCATGTCGGAAGCAGGGCCAACGGCCGCCGATGTCGTCAACACATTGAAGGCCTCTGACCTTGCCCGCATTTTCGGCTTTCTCGGCGAGGAGAAGCAGGCCGGCCGCATCGCCCGGGCGATCGAAGGCCGCCGCAAGACGGAACGGTTTGCCACGACGCGCGATCTTGCCGGGTTTATCGAAACGGTAAAACCGCGAAAGGCGCGCGACAAAATTCACCCGGCGACCCGGGTCTTCCAGGCACTGAGAATATTCATCAATGAAGAACTGACCGAACTCGCCAGCGCATTGTTTGCGGCCGAACGGGCACTGAAACCAGGCGGAAGGCTTGTGGTCGTTACCTTCCATTCGCTAGAGGACCGCATCGTCAAGCGCTTCTTCCAGGACCGTTTCGGCAGAACCGGTGGTGGCTCCCGCCATCTGCCGGTCACGGAAGAAGTGCCCGTGACCTTCAGACCCGTCGGAAAACCGCTTGTCGCGGTCAGTGACGAGGAAGCGCAGGCAAACCCGCGGGCACGGTCGGCAAAGCTGCGGGCCGGAATGCGCACAGATGTGGCTGCCCGCGATGCCGATTATGCCATATTCGGGCTACCGAACCTGCCCGTCGTTTCATCGATAGGGGGCTGAGGCTGTGCTGAAGACCATCGACTTCGTGATCATTGCCTTGATGGCTGCAGCAGCCGTGATGACCTTTCACATTAAATTCCAGGCCGAAGAACAGCTTGCAGAGATCAAAAAGCTGGAAGCCGATATCCGCCTTGAAGAAGATACGATCGATCTGCTGAATGCCGACTGGAGCCTGCTTGTCCAGCCGGGACGGTTGCAGAACCTGGTAGAGACGCACAATGAGGACCTTGGCCTCGAAATCACGGAGCCGCACCAGATGGTCCGTCCGGAAGAATTGCCGGCACGCGTCCGTGACCTGCCTGAACCCGTGCGCGAAATGATGGCGGATCTGCCGGACAATGAGACTGTTACGGGGTCGGTGGCGCAATGACTCGGATGCTCCAGCGTTTTCGGAAGAGATTAAGACGGCGAAAGCAGGTGGAAGTGCCCGAACGGCCGATCGTCGTCGACGGCGCGCGAAAATCATCCGGCAATCAGACGCGAAACCGCATTACGCTGGTCATGATTGGCGCTTGTCTCGTCTACGCGATCATTGCAGGACGGTTGATCCAATACGGATTTCGTGATCTTGCCATGGTCTCGGGTATTGCCCGCGGCAGCGAACTGCTGGCATCAAGGCCGGATCTTCTGGACCGCAACGGACAGGTGCTGGCAACCGATATCCGCACCGTTTCGCTTTACGCAAAACCGCACAAGATCACCGATCCTGACGAGGTCATCGAGCGACTCTCAACGGTGTTGCCGGAACTTGATGTGCGCACGGTTTACCGCAAGCTGACGTCGAAATCGCAATTCCAGTGGCTTCGCCGTCAACTCACCCCCAAACAGCAGAACGATATTCTTGCCCTGGGTATTCCGGGCGTCGGTTTTCGACCGGAAAAGCGCCGCTTCTATCCCGGCGGCCCGACGGCCTCGCACATTGTCGGTCACGTCAATATTGACAACAAGGGTATTGCCGGCATGGAAAAATATGTCGACGGGCAGGGGCTCGCTGACCTTGCCGCCGTCGGCATGACCATCGAACAGCAGCTTGAGCCGGTGCGCCTTTCAGTTGATCTGCGCGTGCAGCATATCGTGCGCGACGAGTTGTCGGCCGCCATGCAGCGCTACAGGGCCATTGCCGCTGGCGCGGTGGTGCTCAATGCAAAGACCGGCGAAGTGCTGGCGATGTCGTCGCTGCCGGACTACGACCCGAATATTCCCGCGCAGGCGCTGGAAAAGGACCGGTTGAACCGCATGTCCGCCGGCACCTACGAGATGGGATCGACCTTCAAGGCCTTTACCACGGCGATGGCCCTGGATTCGGGCCTTGTCACCATGAAGGACAGTTTTGATGCCCGGCGTCCGATCAGGATCGCGGGTCACACAATCAGCGATTTTCACGGCAAACACCGGGTTCTGACGGTCCCCGAGATTTTCATCTATTCGTCCAATATCGGCACTGCCAAGATGGCCGATGTCGTCGGTATACAGGGCCAGCGCGACTTCCTGACCCGCATCGGCCTTCTGACACGCATGCCGACCGAATTGCCTGAGGTTACCCGGCCGAGCCAGCCGAAAGTGTGGAAGAAAATCAATTCGATCACCATTTCCTTCGGCCACGGTGTGGCAACAACGCCTCTGCAAACGGCCATGGCCGCCGCCGCCATGCTGAATGGCGGAAATCTGATCCCGCCGACCTTTCTTCCGCGTAGCGAAGAGGAGGCTCTGCGCATTGCAACGCGGGTGATCAAACCGGAAACCAGCGCCAATATGCGTTACCTGATGCGCCTCAACGTCAAAAAAGGCTCGGGGCGGCGTGCCGAAGTGCCGGGCTTTCGCGTTGGTGGCAAGACGGGTACCGCCGAAAAGGTGGTCAATGGCCGCTACTCCTCCAGTGTTCGCTTCAATGCCTTTCTTTCGGCCTTTCCCATAGAGGATCCACAATTTGTCGTGCTGGTGGTGATTGACGAGCCGAAACCGGCCGAGGGACAGAGATCGGCAACAGCCGGCCTCAACGCAGCTCCTACGGTCAAGGCGATCATCCGGCGTTCCGCCGCGCTTCTAGGGGTCCGGCCTTCTTTCGGTGAAGGTGAAGACGCCTTGCTTGTGTCATATTGAGTCTGACATAAGCACATTGAGTTGCATTGCTGGCCCTGGGCCGAAGCACGGCAAGACAAAGGAATGATGGCACGACACGATGAAGCTGAATGTACTGGCCGGGGAATTTGCCACTATCCCGACGGAATTAGCTGATCTGGAAATAACGGGCCTTTCGGCCAACAGCCGGGATGTGCAGCCGGGATATGCATTTGCTGCGATCGCCGGCCAGGTCAGGGATGGCGCCGAGTTTATCGGCGACGCAAAGGCCCGTGGCGCAAGGGCTATCATTACATCCGGACAAAGCGATTTTCCCGATCCCGGCCTGCCGGTCATCCGTGTTTCCGAGCCGCGACGGTTCCTTGCGAAAGCTGCAGCACGGTTCTATGGCGCGCAGCCTGAAACCATGGTTGCCGTGACCGGCACCGCCGGCAAGACCTCCGTTGCTTCCTTTACCAGGCAGATATGGGAGCGCAGCGGAAAATCGGCGGCGATGGTCGGGACCACCGGCGTTGAATCGCCTACCCGCAGGGAATATGCCCATCTGACGACGCCGGATCCGGTGGTTTTGCACAGGCTTTTGAGCGAGCTCCATGGAGAAGGTGTCACCCATTGCGCGATGGAGGCTTCCAGCCACGGTCTCGATCAGCACAGGCTCGATGGCGTTCAGCTGGCTGCCGGCGCCTTTACGAACCTGGGGCGCGATCATCTCGATTACCATCCCACTGTCGAAGACTATTTCGCAGCCAAGATGCGGCTTTTCGAGGCGCTGCTTGCGCCGGGCGCGCCGGCGGTCATATTCGCTGACGATGCCTGGTCCGAGCGGGCTGTGGAAACCGCTAAGGCAAGAGGGCTCAATGTTCTGACGGTCGGCCGCAACGGCACCTTCCTGACGCTGAAGCGTGTCGAACATCGGCGCCACCAGCAGGTCGCCGAAATCCACCATGCAGGCGCCATCTATCAGGTCAGTATTCCGCTGGCCGGTGATTTTCAGCTTTCAAATGCACTGGTTGCCGCGGGGCTTGCAATAGCCACCGGCGTTCCCGCCGGAGAAGCGATTGCTGCGCTGGAACATTTGCGCGGTGCCTCCGGCAGGCTCGAACTCGTCGGATCGACGCAAAACGGTGCTCCCGCCTATGTGGATTACGCCCACAAGCCCGACGCGCTGGAGCAGGTGCTGCAATCGGTCCGTCCCTTCACCACCGGCCGCGTAATTGTGGTATTCGGCTGTGGCGGCGACCGTGACCGCGGCAAAAGACCCATGATGGGCGAGATTGCGACCCGGCTTGCCGATGTGGTGATTGTCACGGATGACAATCCGCGCAGCGAGGAACCAGCGAGCATCAGGGCCGAAATTCTTGCCCAGGCGCCCGGTGCACTCGAGATCGGCGACCGGGGCCAGGCGATATCGGATGCGGTGACCATGCTTGCCGAGGGCGATACGCTCGTTGTGGCAGGCAAGGGGCATGAAGAGGGCCAGACCATCGGCGACAATGTGTTGCCGTTTTCGGACCACGAGCAAATCAGAAAGGCTATCGCCGAGCGGACACCGAGAGCCTGGTTGTGGACGACCGCGGACATGTTGGACGCCATGAGCGGCCGACCTGTCGGCGACCTTCCGGACGGCATCGACGGCATTTCCATCGACAGCCGGTCGATTGGAAAGGGCCACGCCTTTTTTGCCATCAAGGGTGACCGGCTCGACGGTCATGATTTTGCTAGTGCGGCCGTTGCAAATGGTGCGGCGCTACTGGTCGTTTCGGAGGCCAAGCTTCCGGCGCTGGGACGGGTAACGGCACCGATGATTGTCGTCGATGACGTGCTGGAAGCGATGAGCCGGTTGGGGGTTGCAGCGCGTGCCCGTACAAAGGCGCGGATTATTGCCGTAACCGGGTCGGTGGGCAAAACCACGACAAAGGAAATGCTGCGGCACGTGTTGTCGGCTCAGGGAAAGGTGCACGCCTCCGTCGCCTCTTTCAACAATCATTGGGGCGTGCCCCTTACGCTAGCGCGCATGCCGCAGGACACCGCATTCGGTGTATTCGAGATCGGTATGAACCATGCAGATGAAATCAGGCCGTTGGTCAAGCTGGTGCGTCCGCATATCGCGATTGTTACAGCGATTGCGGCGGCGCATCTCGGGCACTTCAAGAACCTTGCTGAAATTGCCGCGGCAAAAGCAGAGATTTTCGAGGGTGTAGAGTCGGGCGGCCATGTTCTGCTCAACCGGGACAGCGAGAAATTCGCGCAGCTCAAAAAGGCGGCAACGGCGTGTGATATCGCCAATATTCACGGGTTCGGTGAACACAAGCAGGCCGATATCAGGCTAATGAAATGGCAGGCACTGGAGAACGGCTCGGTCGCCGATGCCAATATTCTCGGTGAGGCGTGTGTCCTGAATATCAGTGTGCCCGGTCGCCATATTGCGCAAAACGCCCTGGCGGTTGCGGCCGCCGCAAAGCTTGCAGGTGCGGACCTTGCCACGGTGGCTGACGCATTTCGCGACCTTGCACCCGCAAAAGGGCGCGGCACCCGCCATACACTTCAACTTGAAGGCGGCACGGTCATCCTGATCGACGAAAGCTACAATGCCAACCCGGCTTCAATGCGCGCCGGCATCGACCTGTTGCGCGATACGCCCGTTGCGGAAGATGGTCGCCGCATCGCAGTCCTCGGCGACATGCTGGAACTCGGCTCGTTCTCGCAGAAACTGCATGCGGAGCTTCAAGTCCCGATCGAAAAGTCGGGTACCGACATCGTGCTTCTTGGCGGGGCGGAAATGAAGGCCCTCAATGAGGCGCTGCCCGATGAAATCTCCCATCAGCACAGGGAAACCGCCGAGGAGCTGGAAAGCGTGCTTCTGGACACTGTTCGCGCGGGCGATGTGGTCATGATCAAATCCTCAAACGGCATCGGGTTTTCCAGACTCGTAGCCGCCTTGCTTGACAAGTATCCGGTGGTGTCCGACAGCGGGGTGGGACACAAAATGCATGAGGGGGTATCCGCTTAATGCTCATCTGGCTTGTCGAACTTTCCGATCATTTCCAGATCTTCAATCTTTTCAGGTACATAACCTTTCGGACTGGGGCAGCTACGGTCACCTCCGCGTTAATAGTATTTCTGTTCGGACCGCGAATCATCGCATCATTGAGCCTGCGTCAGGGGCATGGGCAACCGATTCGGGCGGATGGACCGCAAACCCATTTCAAAAAGGCAGGTACGCCCACCATGGGCGGATTGATGATGCTGACCGGCATTATCATCAGCGCGCTTTTGTGGGCCGACCTGTCGAGTGTCTATGTGGTTGTTACACTTCTCGTAGCGCTTGGATTTGGTGCTATCGGCTTTTACGACGACTATCTCAAGGTCACGCAGCAGACGCATGGCGGAATGTCCGGCAAGGTGCGCCTGCTTGTTGAATTCATCATCGCGGGCATAGCGGTCTATGCCATCATGGTTGCATCCATGGCCGCCGGTGGCGGCAACGGGGCAAGCTTCGGCTCGTCGCTGGCCTTTCCCTTCTTCAAGGACCTCGTTGTCGATCTCGGACTTTTCTACATCGCCTTTGGTGCATTTGTGGTGGTGGGTGCGGGCAATGCTGTCAATCTGACAGACGGTCTCGACGGTCTCGCCATCGTTCCAATCATGATTGCCGCGGCCTCCTTTGGCGTCATCGCCTATCTCGCCGGTAACGCCGTTTTTGCGAACTATCTTCAGATCAATTTTGTGCCCGGAACCGGCGAGCTAGCGGTTGTTCTCGGCGCGGTTATCGGCGCGGGGCTCGGATTTTTGTGGTTCAACGCGCCGCCCGCCGCCATTTTCATGGGCGATACCGGATCTCTGGCGCTCGGCGGACTTGTCGGCACGGTTGCGGTCGCCACCAAGCATGAACTGGTCATGATTATCATTGGCGGATTGTTCGTGGCTGAAGCCCTTTCGGTCATCATTCAGGTGGCATCGTTCAAATTGACCGGCAGGCGCGTCTTTCTGATGGCTCCCATCCACCATCATTTCGAAAAGCTCGGCTGGACCGAGAGCCAGGTCGTGATCCGCTTCTGGATTATTGCCGTCGCACTTGCCATGCTTGGCCTGGCTACCCTGAAGTTGCGGTGATGCGATGATTGCAGCAACTGTTTTTTCGGGAAAAAAGGTTGCTCTTTTCGGTTTGGGCGGATCGGGCATTGCGACCGCCCATGCGCTGATAGCGGGCGAGGCTGATGTCGTTGCCTGGGATGACAATCCGGACCGCGTGGCAGAGGCGGAAAAAGCAGGTATTCCGGTCGCTGACCTGAGATCCCTCGACTGGTCCACGGTTGTGGCGCTGGTGCTTGCACCGGGCGTTCCGCTGACCCACCCCAAACCACATTGGAGTGTTGATCTTGCCCGCCCGGCCGGCGTTGAGATCATTGGCGATGTGGAGCTTTTTGTTCGTCAGCGCCGCATTCAGGCGCCGGACAGCCCGTTCATTGCGATCACCGGCACAAACGGGAAGTCGACGACTACGGCTCTGATTGCGCATATTCTGCAAGAGGCCGGGCGCGACACGCAGCTCGGCGGCAATATCGGCACGGCTATCATGACACTGGAGCCGCCAAAAGATGGCCGGTTCTACGTCGTTGAATGTTCCTCCTATCAGATCGACCTGTCACCCTCGATCAATCCAACAGCGGGGATCTTATTGAATCTGTCACCCGATCATCTCGACCGGCACGGCACGATGCAGCACTATGCCGAGGTGAAGGAACGGCTGGTTGCCGGCAGCGACCTTGCGATTGTCGGCACCGACGATCACTGGTGTGCGCTGATTGCAGACCGGTTGCAGCGCGCCTCGACGCGGGTGGTCCGTATTTCGAAGCGCGAAGTACTGGCCGATGGTTACTATGCCGCCGGCACGGTGATCATGCGTGCATCCGGTGGCACGGCACATGCGGTTGCCGATCTTGCGGGCATCACCACGCTGCGTGGTGCGCATAATGCACAAAATGCCGCCGCGGCAATTGCAGCCTGCATTGCCGTCGGGCTTTCCGAAAAGGAAGTGTTTGACGGTCTCCAAAGTTTTGCCGGGTTGCAGCACAGGATGCAGCCGGTCGCGCGCCGTGGCCGGGTTCTTTTCGTCAACGATTCAAAAGCAACGAATGCGGAAGCCTCGGCGCCGGCGCTTTCAAGCTTCAAGCGCATCTACTGGATTGCCGGCGGCCTGCCGAAGGAAGGCGGAATACAGCCGTTGTCGAGCTGGTATTCTCACATTGTGAAAGCCTATCTGATTGGTGAGGCTGCGCCGTCATTTGCCGCAACGCTGGGGCGGAATGTTGCCTATGAGATTGCCGAAACGCTTGACCGGGCGGTTGCTCGCGCCGCAGCGGATGCGGCGGAGGACGGGAGTGAGGAACCGGTGGTGCTGCTGTCGCCGGCCTGTGCAAGCTTCGACCAATACAAGAATTTCGAAATACGCGGCGATGCATTTGTAAAGCATGTCTCGCAATTGCCGGATATCACCATGCTGGTTGAGACGGGGGGCACCTGACGATGGTAAGCCGCGCGGAACGGGGACCGATTTCCGATTGGTTCTGGACCATAGACAGAACCCTGCTGGCGATCTTCGTCATACTGACCGGTCTTGGCTTCATGCTGTCATTTGCCGCCAGTCCAGGCGTTGCGGAACGTCTCGACATCGACAATTTCCATTTTGTCAAAAGGCACGCGCTTTTCATCTTCCCGGCGCTCGGGCTGATGATCGGCCTTTCGTTTCTGTCGCCCAAACAGGTGCGGCGCGGCGCGCTCTTGCTGCTTGCACTGTCGATTGCCATGATGGTGTTTACGCAGTTCTACGGCTTTGAAGCCAAGGGATCGCGGCGCTGGTTTGCCATTGCCGGCTTTTCCATACAGCCTTCGGAATTCCTCAAGCCCGCCTTCATCATTATCTGCGCGTGGCTGTTTTCCGAGCATTCGCGCCAGCCGGATATTCCGGGCAACCTCTTTGCCATCATTCTTTTCGGCATTGTGGTGGCGCTGCTTGTGGCACAGCCCGACCTGGGACAGACGATACTCGTCACCATTTCGTGGGGAACGCTGTTTTTCATGGCGGGCATGCCCTGGTTCTGGATTATCCTGCTGGCGGGCGTGGCCATCGCTCTTTTCGTTTCGGCATATTTTGTCTTTCCGCATGTTGCCGGGCGCATCGATCGGTTCTGGACCGGTGAGGGGGATACGCACCAGGTCGATACCGCGCGTGAGGCGATTGTGCGTGGTGACTGGTTCGGACAGGGCCCCGGCGAAGGAACGATCAAACGGATCCTGCCCGACAGCCATACGGATTTCATTTTCTCGGTTGCCGCTGAGGAATTCGGGATCCTTTTCTGCCTGGCGCTTGTCCTGATATTCGGTTTTATCGTGTTGCGCGGCCTTGGGCACGCAAACCGTGAAGGAGACGAATTTACGCGGCTTGCGATTGCCGGGCTTACGCTTCTTGTCGGCCTGCAGTCGATGATCCATATCGGGGTCAATCTCGAGCTGTTGCCTGCCAAGGGCATGACCTTGCCGCTGATCTCCTATGGCGGCTCATCCATGCTTGCGATTTCAATTACAGCCGGCTTTCTGCTTGCGCTTACCAGGCGCAATCCGGAAAAGCGCGCCACGGGCCGCCGAAAATCCTATCAGGACGCGTCGATGCCGGCGGAACAGGTGTAGGCCATGAATCCTGTTTTGCTTTGCGCCGGTGGCACCGGCGGCCACCTGTTTCCGGCTGAAGCCCTGGCGCATGAGCTGCGCGGCCGCGGTGTATCCGTACATCTTGCAACGGACGAGCGGGCCGAACGGTTTTCCGGCTCGTTTCCGGCTGACGAAATTCACATCATTCCGTCCGCAACCATCACTTCCAAAAACCCGATTGCGCTGGCGCGGACGGGTTTGAAGCTATTTAAGGGACTGCGCCAGTCGGGTCGCCTACTCGCACGATTGCGGCCTTCTGTTGTGGTCGGATTTGGAGGCTATCCGACATTGCCGCCAGTGATGGCAGCGAGCCGCGGCGGAATTCCGTCGGTCATTCATGAGCAAAATGCGGTGATGGGCAGGGCAAACAAGTTCCTGGCGGGGCGTGTGACGGTTATTGCCGGCGGTTTTCTTGCGGCAGGAGAGGGGCCCTTTGGGGACAAGGTCATCACGACCGGCAATCCGGTACGGCCGGATGTCCTGAAAGCAGCGGAAACGCCATATCAGGCGCCAGGGGTCCATCAGCCGTTTCATCTGCTGGTGTTCGGTGGCAGCCAGGGTGCGCGGTTCTTTTCCGAAATCATGCCCGAAACGCTGGTCCTATTGCCGGAAAACCTGCGCAAGAGGCTGCGTATCACCCAGCAGGCCCGTCCGGAAGACCAGGATGCGCTCAAACGGTTTTATGAGGATAACATTATCGATGCGGAAATTTCGCCATTCTTCGGCGATATGGCTGAGCGCATTGCAAACGCCCATCTTGTGATCAGCCGTTCCGGTGCTTCGACTGTTTCGGAAGTTTCGGTTATCGGCCGCCCGTCCATTCTGGTGCCATTTCCCTATGCGCTGGACCATGATCAGGCGGCAAATGCAGCAGCTCTTGAGGAAAAAGGCGGAGCGCAGCTGGTCCGCCAATCGGAGCTTGATGCCGAGAAGCTTGCGACAACGCTTGCGTTGTTCATGGAGGAGCCTGATAAACTGGCTGAGATGGCAAAAAGCGCAAAAGCTGCGGGAAAGCCGGATGCAACAAGCTTGCTTGGCGATCTGGTTACGGATATTGCGGGCGGGAAATCGCCATTTGAAAAACGAGGTGCGCAGCAATGAAAATGCCGCAGAATATCGGTCTGGTGCATTTTGTCGGTATTGGCGGCATTGGCATGAGCGGTATTGCCGAAATGCTCCACAATCTCGGTCACAACGTCCAGGGGTCCGATATATCCGACAATGCCAATGTGCAGCGACTGCGCGAAAAGGGTATTCCGGTCGCAATCGGACACAAGGGCGAAAATCTTGGTGAAGCGGAAGTGCTGGTCGTCTCGACCGCCATCCGCAAGGACAACCCTGAACTTATATCCGCGCGCGAACGTAATATTCCAATCGTGCGCCGGGCCGAAATGCTTGCTGAACTGATGCGGTTCCGCAATGCCGTCGCGATAGGTGGCACGCACGGCAAAACCACGACGACATCAATGGTGGCGACGCTGCTCGACGCCGGCGGGCTCGATCCGACGGTTATCAACGGCGGCATCATCAACGCTTACGGGACAAACGCCCATATGGGCGGCGGCGAGTGGATGGTCGTCGAGGCCGATGAATCCGACGGCACATTCCTGAAGCTGCCTGCCGATGTTGCAGTTGTCACCAACATCGATCCGGAACACCTCGATCACTACGGCACGTTCGACAATGTGCGCGAGGCGTTTTCGCAGTTTGTGGAAAATGTCCCGTTCTACGGCTTTGGCGTGATGTGTGTTGACCATCCGGAAGTCCAGGCGCTGGTCAGCCGTATCGACGATCGCCGTGTTGTCACCTACGGTGAAAATCCGCAGGCCGATGTGCGCTATTCAAACCACCGCCAGGACGGCGCCACATCGATATTTGATATTACCATACGCCACCGCAAAACCGGCGAGACCACCGAGATCAACGATCTGAAACTGCCGATGCCGGGTCAGTACAACGTGGCAAATGCCACCGCGGCCATTGCGGTCGCGCACGAACTTGGACTTGATGCGGAGGCAATTGCACGCGGGCTGGCAGCCTTTGGCGGAGTGAAGCGGCGTTTTACCAATGTCGGCAATTGGCACGGTGTGAATGTGTATGACGACTACGCCCATCATCCCGTCGAGATCAAGGCCGTCTTGTCCGCTGCACGCAATGCCTGTTCTGGACGGGTTATCGCCATTGCGCAGCCGCATCGCTACACCAGGCTTGAAAGCCTGTTCGATGAATTCGCAGCCTGTTTCAACGATGCCGACATAGTTGCCATTGCTCCGGTATTTGCCGCTGGCGAGGAGCCTATCGAAGGCGTGTCCGCTGAGGAGTTGGTAATGCGAATTCGAGCGGGCGGACACCGGGACGCCCGTGTCCTTGATGGACCCGATGACCTTGCGCCGATGGTTGCCTCTGTTGCGCAGAAGGATGATTTTGTCGTGTGCCTCGGTGCCGGCAGCATTACCGGCTGGGCAGCGGCGCTGCCAAATGACCTGCAGGCGCTGAACGGGGCGGGCGAATGAGCGACGATGCAAGCCGGACCATTCTCGAAACAATGCCCGATGTCTTTGACGGATTGCGCGGGGCCGTTACGCCCAACGCACCGATGGCCAATGTCACCTGGTTTCGCGTTGGTGGTCCGGCTGAGGTCATGTTCCAGCCGGCCGACAGCGATGACCTTGCAGAATTCCTGAAAAAACTCCCTGAGGAAGTGCCGGTCCTGGTTGTCGGCATAGGCTCGAATTTACTGATCCGCGACGGCGGCATTCCCGGTGTCGTCATCCGTCTTTCGGCCAAGGGATTCGGCAGTGTCTCGCAGGTCTCCCAGACGCGCATGGAAGCCGGTGCTGCCTGCCCGGACAAGAGACTGGCAGCTGCGGCGCACCAGGCCGGTATCGGGGGATTTCACTTCTACCATGGAATACCTGGCGGTATCGGCGGGGCATTGCGCATGAACGCCGGTGCCAACGGTACGGAAACATGCGACAGGGTTGTCGAGGTGCATGCGCTGGATCGCAGCGGCAAAAAACACGTGCTGTCCAATGCCGAGATGGGCTATGCCTACCGTCATTCGGATGCGTCGCCTGATCTGATTTTTACCCACGCCGTGTTCGAGGGCTATCGCGAAGACGGCGACACCATCCGCAAGGAGATGGACGCGGTGCAGCACCATCGCGAGACCGTCCAGCCGATCCGCGAGAAAACCGGCGGTTCGACCTTCAAGAATCCGCCCGGCACATCCGCCTGGAAGGAAATAGATGCTGCAGGCTGCCGCGGTCTTTTGGTCGGGGCTGCACAGATGTCGCCAATGCACTGCAATTTCATGATCAATACGGGCAACGCCACCGCCTATGATCTGGAAACGCTCGGCGAAACCGTACGGGCGCGCGTTCTTGAGAATTCCGGTATTCGCCTGGAATGGGAAATCAAGCGGCTTGGCAATTTCCGTGACGGCCAGATGGTGCAGGAGTTTCTGGGCAGGCTGCTTTAGAGCAGGGCACTCAGACCCGCTAGTGCGCCGCGGAATTTGAAAGTGTGTTGATGACCAGTACCCCGGCGAGGATCAGTCCGATACCGAAAAGAGCCGGAAGATCGAGCGTCTGTTTGTAGTAGAAATAACCAACAAGTGAAATGACGACGATACCCGCGCCCGACCAGATGGCGTAGGCGATGCCCATGGGTATCGTCCGCAGTGCCAGTGCCAGGAAATAGAAGGCGACGGCAAACCCGATTGCGGTAATGGTCGAGGGGCCGACACGGGTAAAGCCTTCAGATGCTTTGAGGGCTGACGTACCGATAACCTCACCGGTGATTGCAACGGCCAAAAATATCCAGTTCACGCGCGCCTCCGATTGGTCACTGAATTCCACGCAACACAACCACCCACTTGGCGCTGCAATGTCAATCCATGTTTTGAAGGCCGGGCGATTTTTCTCAACTGTTTCGGTTCGCGCAATTGGTATGCGGATTTTCTTCATAAATGGTCATTTTTCCGGGTCCGTTTGCTTTGTATCCTCGTCTTTTCGCCAAATGATGAGCTCCAAGCCGAGATCAGGACCATGAATGAACTAGCCAGGACTGTTACCAAGCCGAGTGTTTGTCCGCTCGACTGTCCCGATACGTGTTCCCTTTCCGTTACCGTCGTCGACGGCAAGCTTTCAGCCATTCACGGATCAAATGCCAATCCGTTCACCGACGGGGTCATCTGCAACAAGGTCGCCCGGTCCTATCCGCAATTCGTACATGGCCCCGGTCGCCTGACCCAACCCTTGAAGCGCACGGGCAAGCGCGGGGAGGGCAAGTTCGAGCCGGTATCCTGGAAAGAAGCCATCGATCTTGTTCACGACGGCTTCAGTCGGGCGATCGACAAATATGGCCCACAGTCCGTCATGCCGTTCAACTATGCGGGCCCGCATGGCGAGCTTTCGGGCGGTTCCATGGATCGGCGCTTTTTTCACAGGCTTGGCGCGACGCTGCTCAACCGCGGGCCGTTGTGCGGGATCGTACGCGGCACGGCCTATACGAGCCTTTATGGCCCGGCTCCCGGAATGCCGCCTGAGCAGGCCCGCGACGCCGATCTCGTCGTTGTCTGGGGAAACAACGTCACCGTTTCCAACCTGCATCTGATGCGCGTTCTCAAAGATATACGAAAAAGCGGCACACGGCTGGTGGTCATCGATCCGAAGCGCACCAAGATCGCCGAGCGCAGCGATCTGTTTCTGCAGATAACGCCGGGCACCGACGTCATACTGGCAATGGCCGTGGCGGCGGAACTGGAACGGCGCGGCGCGCTGGATATGGAGTTCATTTCGAAGTGGACCGTCGGCTTCGATCGCTACATGGGGCAGGCGCGGCAATATTCGCCAGCCGATGTCGAAGCGCAGTGCGGGCTCTCAGCAGAAGCGTTTCACACATTCGTCGGGCTCTATGCGGGCGCCGAAACGGTTGCGGCCTCCCTCGGCAACGGTATCGAGCGTGGACGCAGCGGCGGTTCCGGCCTTCGTGCGGGCATGGCGCTGCAGGCCCTGACCGGCAATCACGGCCGGCGCGGAGCCGGCGTTATCGCCAAGCCGGGCCTTGCAGCTCCCAAAACCACTGACCGGTTGCAGCGACCCGACCTCATCCCGGAGGGAACCCGCACCTTCAACATCGTGGACGTTGCGCAAAAACTGCTGGATGACAATCTCGACCCGCCGGTGATGGCGACCATGATCTATAACCACAACCCGGTCTGTACGCACCCGGACCAGAAGACCTTGATGCGGGCGCTGCAGCGGGACGATCTGTTCATTGCCGGCTGCGACGTCGTGATGACGGACAGCATGGCCTTTGCCGATGTCATTTTACCCGCGGCCAGTCATTTCGAATTTGACGATGTCTATGGAGCCTATGGTCAGAATTACGTGCAGCGTGCCGAACCCCTAATTCCATGTGTCGGCGAGAGCCTGCCCAATACGGAAATCTTCCGCAGGTTGGCCGAGCGCTTCGGATTTGACGAACCGATATTTGCGGAAAGCGACGAAACGCTGATGGATCTTGCTTTCGATGGAAGCGATCCGCGCATGCAGGGTTTCAAGCCCAGCAAATTGCCGCTGGACAGGGCGCTGGAGATGACGGTGTCGGAAGGGGCAGAACCCATCATGTGCGCGACAGTCTCTCCGGCGACGCCATCGGGAAAAATCGAACTCTATTCCGAGGATCTCGAGAGCAGGTTCGGTTACGGCGTGCCGCGCTTCGAGCCGGTGGCGCGCGATTATCCGCTCGTGCTCATTTCCCCGTCTTCCGACAAGCGAACAAACGCCACCTTCGGCGGCTGTGAAGATTCGGAAGGTGCGGAAGTGGTCGAGGTCAACCCTGCCGATGCAACGGCGCGGGGATTGAAAACCGGCGATATGGCTATGGTTCGAAACGATCTGGCGGAGGTTGCGCTAAGGGTTCAGGTGAGCGACGCGGTGCGCCCGGGTGTCCTCTATAGTCCAAAGGGGACCTGGTTGCGCACGAGTGCGACCGGCAATACGGTCAACGCGCTGATTTCAGCGCAGATCCGGACCGATATCGAAGACGGCGCCTGCTACAACGAAACTTTTGTCGATATCGCGCCCGTGTCGTGACGTCCGGAGATTAACGAGATGCTCACTGCGCCGATGAAGACCCTGATCCGCAATCACACCGCAGGTATGGTTGCAACGGTCAATGAGGATGGGACCCCGTCGGTTTCACCGAAGGCGACGTTTGTCATATTTGATGAACAGACGATTGCCTTCGGCAATATCCGCTCGCCGAGAACACTGGCCAATCTGCGCAGAAATGCATCGATCGAGGTGTGCTTCATCGACGTTGTCACCCGCCAAGCGGTCAGGGTGATCGGAACGGGTTCGATTATTTCCAAGTCCAAGGCGAGCACCGGGATGCTTGCCGCTTTCGAGGAACTTTGGGGAGATTATGTTCCGCGCATGTCGGCGTTCGTTTCAATAGCCGTGAGCGATGCGGAAATGATCCTGTCTCCCGCTTACGATGCCGGCCAAACCGAGGAGGATCTTCGGGTGGCCAATCTTGCGCGGCTGAACGCACTCTAGCCGACGCGGCGCTCTCTGTCGGGCCGGTTTTTCATTGCTTCGCTGAGGGATGTCCGCGCCTTGCCGGCCGCATCGAAGTTTGACGGATCGAGCCACTCGCTGATAAGCGCACGGACATCCGGCCACTCGTCGTCGAGGATGGAATACCAGGCCGTGTCCCGGTTCATGCCCTTGAAGATCAGGTTGTTGTAAAAGATCCCCTCGAACCGGAAACCGAGCCGCCGGGCGGCGTTGCGTGACTTGCTGTTCAGCGCATTGCACCGCCATTGCATGCGCCGGTAGCCAAGACCGTCCATTGCGTGACACAGCATCAGGTAAAGCGCTTCGGTGGCGGCGCGGCTGCGCTGGAGTTTTGGTGAAAACCAGATATGACCGATCTCGATGACACCGTCTTCTGGATGAATATCAAGAAACGACGCCTGGCCGCAGGCCGTGCCGCCGGCGTGCTCGCGGATGGCATAGAAGATGGTGTCGAAGCTGGCCGATTGCTGTCTAAGCGTTGCCGCGTAGGACGCCACGTCGGGCCAGGGGCCGTATCTCATGTAATCCCAGATTTGAAGAGCTGCTTCAGTTTCGTGGCCTGCGTCGTAAAGCTCCTGCGCATGACGAGCCGCATTCTGGGGCTCAAGTTTCACCAATTCGCCGGAAAGCGGTGTGCGCGGCGGCACCAGCGCCGGCGGCGGAGAATTTACAACCGCCCCTGAAAGCGGGCGCGGAAAGATTTCTTCATATTCCGGGAAATGCGGCATTTCGTATCTCCATCGCGAGCCGGTTGTCTTCCTATTGCTTCCTATGTCAGAATTGAGCTGTCAAAAATGTCCAATAGTCGGAATTATGAGCAGGCCAATTCAAGTGGGCGAAAGTGCGTCGGTAGTCTTTTCCATTGACCGGACGGCAGCTATGCCGGTTTTCCAGCAGGTCTATGAGGGACTGCGCGAACGCATTGCGTCCGGGGTATTCGAAAACGGCGGTCGGCTGCCGCCGACACGGGCATTGGCGGTGGAGCTTGGCGTGTCCCGGTCGACCATCGTCACCGCCTATGAACAGCTCGTTGCCGAGGGGTATGTGGAGGGAAGGCAGGGCTCGGGCTATTCGGTCTGCCACATGGGAGAGGTGGAGTTTGCCGCGAAACAGGAAGTGCCCGCAAAGCAGATATCCGCGCCCAGGCGTTCGAGACCGAAACCCTTCAGCCCGGGCGTTCCTGATATGCGGCATTTCCCTTACAGGCAATGGGCGCGCTGTGTCGCGCGTGTCGCCAGGAACGAGCCGGAGGCGCTTGTCATACCGGACGATCTTTTCGGTGACCTGCGCCTGCGTCAGGCGATCTGTGAGCACATTTTTCAGTGGCGCGGGGTGCGTGCGACCGCCGAGCAGGTACTGATTACAGCGGGTTCGGGCGATGCGCTGGAAATCTGCATTCGCGCGCTGGCCGAGCCCGGTGACAGGATCGGGCTTGAAGATCCGGGTTATCCGCAGATCCGGCATTTTGTTTCAAGTCTTGGCATGAAGCCCCTGTGGCTGGAAGTCGGCGCGGACGGTGCCGAACTGCCGCCGGCGAGCGGCGGAAAAAAGCCCTGTCTCGTTGTCCTCACGCCAACCCAGCAATATCCGTTGGGCGGAGCGATGACACCAGGAAGACGGCTTGAATTTCTAAGCTGGGCCGAGCGGGCAAATGGCTGGCTGATCGAGGATGACTATGACAGCGAGTTTCGCTATGCGGGTCGCCCAATTCCGGCGCTTGCCAGTTTCGACCGAAACGAGCGAACCATCTATACGGGCAGTTTTTCGAAAATCTTCTCCAATAATCTGCGGCTTGGTTATCTGGTAATCCCCGATGCGCTCACGCAGCGATTTGCCGAGACGCTGAGGCGCTTTGGCGGCAAGGCGTCGGTTCTGCCCCAGCGCGCGCTGGCAACGTTTTTCGAGGATGGCGAATTTTATCGGCATTTGCGGCGGGTGCGACGTGTCTACGCGGAACGGCGGCGCGCATTGATTGATCTGCTGAAATCGGAGCTTGGCGCCGGCGCAAAGATTGAGGACCCGCAGGCCGGGATGCAGTTCGTTTTGTGCCTGCCCGATCGCTGCGACGATGCGGCCCTTTCCAGGGCGGCCGGTGCAATCGGGCTTTCAGTATCGGCATTGTCGACCTATTACGCCGGATCAAATCCGCGCAAAGGGCTGGTATTGGGCTTCTGCGGATTTACACCAGAGGAGCTTCGGGACGGCATTTTGGCGCTTGCGCCGCTGATACGCAAAACCCTGGCCTAGCCGCCGGATTGCCCTATCCGGTTGCAAATATGCTATAAAATGGCCCTTTCTGTTTGGGGGGCTTCCATGCGACGGCTCATCATTACGGGTGCCATTGTGGCGGCGTTTGCGCTCCTCTCGGCGTGCGTCAATCCCGTTTTGGACCAGCCGGTTGCCAGTGACCCGACGCAAAGGCCTGACTGCAGCGCCCCGGCAATCGAAACAACGAGCGGCAGGATCTGCGGATTGACTGTCGCCGGCAGCAGGACCGTCCATAGCTACCTTGGAATTCCCTATGCCGGTCCGACCTCGGGTGCCAATCGGTGGAGGCCGCCAAATCCGGCAATAAAGCAGCCGGGTGTGACCCGGGCTACAGCTTTTGGACCAATTTGCCCGCAGTCTGCCAGGCAATCTCCGTTCGAGCAGAGCGAGGACTGTCTCAGCGTTAATGTGTGGACGCCTGCCGCCGGTGGAAATGGCAAGCGGCCGGTCATGGTCTTTATTCATGGCGGCGCCTTCTTCTTCGGATCGAGCGCCAATCCGCTCTATAACGGGCATGTTCTGGCATCGCGCGGCAACGTTGTCGTTGTCACTATGAACTACCGTCTCGGAGCGCTCGGCTTTCTTGCTGGAATAGAAGGGCTGGTAGGCAATTACGGCTTTCTCGACCAGCAAATGGCGCTGCGTTGGGTGCACGAGAACATTGCTGCCTTTGGCGGCGATCCCGCAAGAGTGACCCTCTTTGGCGAAAGCGCCGGTGCAGCGTCCGTCAGTCTGCATCTAATGTCGCCGGCAAGCCGGAACTATTTCCGTGCCGCGATCATGGAAAGCAATCCCTTTGGTTTGCCGTACAAATCCATGGATGAGGCGGCGCGTTTCGGTGAGCGGTTCCGTGCAGCGCTTGGCTGCGGCGAAGGCGACCTTGCCTGTATGCGGGGACGGGCGTTCAAATCTGTCGTCAAGCACGAAACCTCGCTGCGGCTAAAACTGACCTCACTCCTTTCCGGTTTCAGCGGGCAGCTTGTCTGGTCGCCCGTCATCGACGGGACCGTGATCAGGGGGCAACCGAATCAGGGTGTGATTTCAAAACCGGCCATCATCGGCAGCAATCGCAATGAAGGTGTGATTTTCGCCCAGACCGGCAGGCTTGATCAATTTGGCCGGCGGCAGATACCGAGGATCGAATACGGGCTTGTGCTTGAACTGCTGTTTTCAAAGCCGACCGCGGAAAAGATCAAGGCGATATCACGTTACGCGCCGATCGATGGCGACAACACGGGGCAATTCTCAAAGGTTCTGACCGACTATGTTTTCACCTGCGCTAATCGTCATGTGATGAACCGGTCGAGAGGGCGGATTTACGGATACATGTTTTCCCATATTCCGTCCTACAATGTGTGGCCGCAGGAAAAACTCTGCGCTCCGGATCAGCAAAAGGTCTGCCATACTTTTGAGCTGCCTTTCGTCTTTGGCAATCCGACGACCGTCACTGCGCAGTCTCCGCCAGCACCGGCGCAATTCACGCTCGCCGAAAAGCGGCTGTCGGACCGAATGGTGGGCGAATGGACCCGGTTTGCCAAAACGCTGCAGCCGGGCTGGCCACGCTACGGACGCTCCAGTCAACGGGTGCTGAACCTGGGTGATGCGATCGGGCCAAGCGACGTGCCCGATGCCAATTGCAGCTTCTGGGATACGCTGGGCTACGACCTGCCGGGATTGTATGACCGCATGCACGAAAGAAGCCAAAAATGAGACTTCGCCGATGTGCTAACCGCGAATTTCATGCAGGTGTGATTGCCATATCGCCGGATTGTGTGGAGGAGTATATCGCTGCGGCAGCCTGCTGCCGTCAAATCGACGCATATTAATTCCAATGGACTGCAATAAGTGTGCTATCGTCGCCGCAATCGGCGCGTGGTGGGGCGCTTGCAACGCTAATCGGAAAGTTGAATTCAATAAATGGTCAATTCGGAACTGCCGGACACCGGCAGCGTCCAACGCGATGCGCGCGCTTGGGCAAAGGTTCTGACGCAATATCGTCAGCCCAGCAACCTGCGCGGCAGCGCTGAAATTCTCATCACCGTCGTTCCCCTGGTCGCACTTTGGATCGTCATGTGGGTAACCCTTGGCTGGGGCTATTGGCTGACCCTGCTTCTGGCCGTCCCGGCGGCCGGCTTTCTGGTGCGGCTGTTCATGATCCAGCATGATTGCGGCCACGGCTCCTTCATGCGTTCGCGCCTGGCGAATGACATGATCGGGCGCGTGAGCGGCGTGTTTACGCTGACTCCCTATGGCCACTGGCAGCGCATGCATGCACTTCACCATGCCGGTTCGGGAAATCTCGACCGGCGCGGCTTTGGCGACGTTCATACTCTCACTGTGGACGAATACAGGGCCGAGACCTTCTGGGGCAGGTTGCGATACCGGCTATACCGCAACCCGCTTGTGATGTTCGGATTTGGGCCGGCCTATCTGTTCGTTCTTCAGCACCGGCTGCCGGTAGGCATGATGCGCAGCGGTCTGAAGCCGTGGATCAGCACGCTGGGAACCAATCTTGCAATCGCACTGTTTGTGATTGCGATGATGTGGATCATCGGGGTGAAGCCGTTTTTGCTGATACATCTGCCGATCGTTCTGTTGGCCGCGTCCATCGGTATCTGGCTGTTCTTCGTGCAGCATCAGTTCGAGCAAACCAGTTGGGAATACGAAAAGAGCTGGAACTGGCACGAGGCGGCGCTGCATGGAAGCTCACACTACGATCTTCCCATGCCGATGCGATGGTTCACCGCAAATATAGGCCTGCACCATATTCATCATCTGTGCAGCCGAATTCCCTATTACAGGCTCCCGGCGGTGCTGCGCGATCACCCCATGCTTCGCGATGTCAGCCGGTTGACGCTGTTTCAGAGTCTGGGCTGTGTGCGCCTGGTTCTGTGGGACGATGCACAGCGCCGTCTGGTAACGTTCCGTGACGCTCGACGCTCAGTGCTCGCGCAAGCGGCGCAATAAGGCCGAACCTGGTCAACTGATCTCAAATTTCATTACCGGCTGCGCCTTTCTTTGATCCTGCCGGCCCCAGTGTCTCCCCAATTGGCGATTGCATTGCTGTGATCGCGGAAGGCGCTGTTTGTTTTCCGGACGATATGGGAAACCGAACTGGAGAACGGCAAGATCATGAAAATCAGCTACGCAACGCACACGGCCTGGTCAAATCCGGGATCATTCCGCAGCAGACTGTACGGGCTTCCCGATGCGCCGCGAAAGCTTGCCGATGTTCTGGAAAATTTCATGATCCATCACGGCACCGCACATCTTCTCGATGTCAGTGTTCCTGAGTTTGCCGAAATCGACCGCAGCCTTCGTACGGTCGAACGCCTGCTGAGCGCCGCCATCGTGCGCGACCGGCGCCCGTTGAGCGTACAAAGAGACCTTTCCGCCTATCTTTATGTCGGCAGCCGCGATTTTGCGCTCATGGCGGCAAGCGTCCTGAGATCCAATGGCATCGAAGCCCGGCTGCGGGCCGGTTTTGCGGACTACTTCAAGACCGGCTGGTGGGAAGAACACTGGCTGTGCGAATACCGGTGGGAAGGAGAATGGAAGCTTCTGGACGCGCAACTCGGCTGGCGCGCGCGCGGCGCCTACGGGATCGATTTTGAAGTCGACGATGTTCCTCGAAACCGCTTCCTGTCGGCCGGCCAGTTATGGCTGGCAATCCGCGAGGGAAAGATCAGGGCGGCGTGCTGCGGGCAATTTCGCACCGGAATAAGCGGCATTTGGCTTCCGGCCGCATCGATATTAAAGGATACGGCTACGCTGTGCGGCATTGAACCGCTGCCGACCGATCACTGGGGACCCGCCATCGATTTCAGCCGCAACCGGGCCGTTTCGGTCAAGGCCTATGAAGAACTGGATGCATTGGCCCAGACTTTCATGGACCCACCGCAATCGCCTTTTGAAGCCCGTTCGCTCGTTGCAAAATTCCCCTGGGCGAAGCCCGGAAGCGCGATTACGAATATCGTCGATGATGTGCCGCACGACGTTTTCGTGCATTCGCAACCCACGGTCCGTCCGGTCCATGTCTACGCACGTATTCAAGAGGCTAGGGCAAATAGTTGAACCGTTGCATCTGGGTGCCGTGGGCTGTGACGATGCGGTTAACCTGCCCCGGCGTAAGGTCATGCCGCCACTGGTCCGCTTTGCCCGAACGAAAAAACTTCTGGGCGGCCTTCGGTTTTTCCCTAAAGCCCTTTTCGCTTTCCTGTTTTTGCAAAGACGCAAACGAGGAGAGCGCGATGGCCCTTTGCAGTTCACTCGCATCAGGTTTCAAAAGAAGGTGTTCGGCCAGCGCGCCGAACGTCGTTTCCGGATCGTCGAGCATGTCTTCGTACCGCATTACGTAGATCGTTCGGTGCGGCTTCCTGGTCCAGCTCTCAACGTGCTGGCTCCAGGAGCTGTAAACCTCGTAGACGGATTTTTCACCGATCGGCGTTTCCAGACCATCCACCGCCATCTGGTCGATGGCCGCGTCGATCGATGTGCCCATGTGATGGCTGAACGATATGGCGACATCGAGAGGATTGCGCACAATGTAGATGGCTCCGGACGTCACATCGAAATTGATGGTCGGTAATTCGCGGTCCATGACCAGGGCGTGGTGGGTCTTGACGAAAGCGAGACCGTCAGCGTTGTCGGCTATCTGCTTTTGAACAATGTGACGGACGGACGCAATTTCTTCGCGACTACATTGATCGACACTCTTGCCGAGGAGCTTCTCGTAGGGCGCGGCGGCTATTTCCCAGGTCGACATTGAATTCATCCGGTTGATGTCCTGGGAGCCGGACGCATCTCCTGACATGACGTTGATCAGATTGTGCAGAAAATTGCGTGTCCAGGTGTTGCCGGATTTGGGGTAGGACGCGAGCCAGATGATTCCCTTCGGGGTGTCCTTCGCCATCCAGTTGCTCCGTTGACCAGTGTTCTTTCTCCGGCCTTATGTAACCCAAAAGTCACCATCCGCAACACGGTGTGGCAAATTCACGATTGACGTTTGCTATGGCGTTTACTTTTTGTTAGTTGGCTATTGGGGACGTCGTAAAATTTTACTGGTTTTGAGGTGGTCATGCCTGGAGGGGATCGGCGTCTTTTTGGCGTACGCAGATTTAATTCACGCTATTTTCGAACTGCATCGGCATTGGCAATCGGAGTGTTCCTTGCACAGATGCCTGCCGACGCCAATGCCGGAGACGGACAGACCAAGCTCATTCTCGAGCTCAACGGCGGTGCGATTTGGGGCGACAGCCAGCCATGGGCTGTGGTGGCGCCTTCCTATACGCCATATGGTGATCTGCAGAAAATCAGACCGGACTACTATCTTGGTGGATTGATCGGCGTTATTGCGCCGATGAACAAAATAACACCGGAGTTCGGCTCCGAGTGGGATGTTGGTTTTTTTGCACGGCTCGGCATTTCAGATGAACAGTCCGAGGGAGGGCTGGCGAGCTACTTCTACAACATTCTCGGCGGCAATTACCCGACCTACTACACAGCTGGCAGCGCTACGCATCGGGAAACACATGCCATTGTCGATTTCGAGGCACGACGCGATGTTGGGCTTGGGTCTCAGAACGGAGGAAAGACGACACTTAAGGCCGGTCTGCGATTTGGCTATTTTAATGCCGAAACGGACACGCAGTTTGTCTACCTGCCGTCACCCTCCTTTACCCTTACCGACACACGACGATCCCGCTTTATAGGTGCCGGACCGCGAATAGGCCTTGAAAGTGTTATTCCCGTTGCACCAAACGTAACTTTCGATTTGGCTGGCGCGGGGGCACTGTTGTTCGGCATCAAGGACACGAGTGTAACCACGGCAGGAGCGCTAGGCGGTATAAGCGGCAGTTCCAGCAGTAACGTTTTCGATGTCGTGCCAATGCTGGAAGCCAGTGCCGCGTTGAGTTTCCGCTCGGATTCCATGCCAGGGATCTTAAGTGTCGGTGTGCGTACGGAGGCCTGGTTCGGCGCCTACAATCAAACCACAGCTATTACCGGGGATGACGACGCTAACAGATATATCATCAGTCCTTTCGCAAGACTGACGATGCCGATCGGATCCGCCGAAGATGTTGTCCCGTCAACCAGCAACTTCGTGCGGGGCAGAGCACCCGCTTCCGACAGCGGCCCGGTCTTCGAAATGGAAGGTTGGGGAGGTTATCTGTGGCGCAACGGTAACGCGATTAATCAGTCCGGCAGCCCTTTTACCGAGATCGATGACTATCCCATGGCCGGCGGCGGCACGCTGCTGGCCCTCCCGGTCGGTTCGAATTGGCTGGTTCAGCTTGAAGCCGACGGCGAGTCGACTTTCAACAATGCCGGTTTCGGGTTTGGCCTGGCCCCAGCCGACGACACCTATTCAGGTGGCTACACCGGCGGTGGACATCTGTCCTATACCCACGGCAATTTCCTCATAGGCGGCTTTGCTGGCGCTGGGCAGGTTTTCTTCAATGATGCCAGTATCTTGAGCCAGGATGCTGACTTTTGGCTTGCGGGTGGTGAGGCCAGGTATCTGACCGAATACGGCTCGCTTGCACTCCAGGTTGGCTATCTTGACATCAGCGCCGATAATTCCGAGACGTTGAGCAATGCCGCATTTGTCCGTGTTGCCGGACAGAAATTCTTCAACCGTGGTCAGACTATGCTGCAGGCCGGGTTTGGATATGCAAGCGGCGATCAGGATGCGGATGATCCACCGATCAATTCAACCGACGTTCTTTCCTGGGATGTCACACTCGAGCACCAGTTGGTGGCGCTCTCTGGGGACAACACAGCGGCGTCCGTTTTCGTTTCCTATCAGGGGCTGCAGGTCAACGAAGACAGCACGTCCGGTGGCACCGACCGTGTGACCGATCAGGGTATATATGCGGGCCTGAAATTCCGTCTGGGTGCATCTGAAACCCTGTACGAACGGGAAATGAGCACAGCACCTGGACTTCCCAACGCGCACCGCTGGCTTGGAGCCGTGCCGGCCGTCGACTAGCAATGGTGCTGATTGCGATGCTCACCCGCACGGCACGGACAGTATTTGTCCGAAGTTGACAAAGCGAAGACCGGGAAATACACAAAACCGGCAATCTTATGGGCGCTGAGCGCGGTTGGCGAATGAGCCGACAACCGCAGCGCGAGGCTCCTGATGTGATTACCGATTGCCGCATTTATTCGGGGCCTTCTCAAGGAAAGCCCTGATGAAAACGATAATCGAACCCTTCCGCATCAAATCCGTTGAACCGATCCGCAGGACCACGCGCGAGGAGCGAAAGAAGCTGCTGCGCGACGTTCATTATAATCTGTTCGGTTTGCATTCAAACGACGTATTGATCGATCTTCTAACCGACAGCGGCACCGGCGCCATGAGTGCCGAGCAATGGGCAGCAATGATGCGCGGCGACGAAAGTTATGCGGGGTCACCCTCGTTTGAACGGTTCACCGCCGCAGTTCAGAACCTGATGCCGTTTGAGCACATCATACCGGTCCATCAGGGCCGCGCCGCCGAAGCGATTCTCTTTTCGATCATGGGCGGTGAGGGGCGCAATGTTCCAAACAACACGCATTTTGACACAACGCGCGGCAATATCGAGGCCAGCGGAGCATTGGCACATGATCTGGTGATTGAAGAAGGGGCAAACCCGACGTCCTCGCATCCCTTCAAGGGAAATATGGATCTGGCGCGACTGGAATCCTACCTGGCTGAACACGGCGACAGCGTGCCTTGCGTGATGATCACCATCACCAACAATGCGGGGGGCGGACAGCCCGTGAGCCTTGAGAACATTAAGGCCGTGGCCAGGATTTCGCGTGATTTTGGCAAGCCGTTTATCATTGACGGTTGCAGGTTTGCCGAAAACGCATGGTTCATCAAGCAGCGCGAGCCTGGCCAGAGTGACCGCTCGGTTTCAGACATTGTGCGCGATTGTTTTTCCTGCGCCGACGGCATGACCATGAGCGCCAAGAAAGACGGTTTTGCCAATATCGGCGGCTGGCTTGCCCTCAATGACAAGGACCTGGCCGCGCAGGCACGCGCACGGTTGATCCAAACGGAGGGGTTTCCGACCTATGGCGGTCTCGCCGGTCGCGATCTGGATGCGATTGCGCAAGGGCTCGCCGAAATCGTGGATGAGGATTATCTGCGCTACCGGATCCGCGTCAATGAATACATTGTTGACCGCCTGGATGCTGGTGGGGTCCCGGTGGTTAAACCGGCCGGAGGGCACGCCGTGTTTGTCGATGCGCGGCAGTGGCTTTCGCATATTCCTGCGCTTGCCTATCCCGGACAGGCGCTTGCCTGCCGTCTTTACGAGATCGCCGGCATCCGCAGCTGTGAAATCGGCAGCGTGATGTTTGGACGCCATCCGGACGGGCGTGAAATTCCTGCGGCAATGGAACTGGTGCGGCTTGCCATACCCAGGCGTACCTACACCCAGTCTCACATCGATTATCTTATTGAGGCCTTCGGCCTGCTGGCCGAGGAAAGGGAAACCCTGCAGGGTTTTCGGATCTCGTGGGAGCCGAAGCTGATGCGGCATTTTTCCTGCCGCTTCGAGCCTCTGGCTTGAGTGTGGATGACCGACATTATTCGATCCTGAGAGGAGCCGGCCGGCTGGTCTCATCTCTGCCGAATTTGCGTAAAGCAACAAATTAACCGGGTCATCCCGGTGCCGTTTGATCCTGTGCGCCGGGCCAAGTGAATTTGCGGGCGGCAGAAAACTTCACCCAAAAAATGCGCCATTTGTTCCGAATACGGTTGCGAATGGCGCAACACTCTGATTCTACTGGTCTTAGAGTTTCCGTATTTTGAGTCGATTTAGCTCGTACAGGCGTCTGCGAGCGGACTCGGACTCAATCTACCGCACAGGTGGCGGAAGCGGAAAAAGGGGCAGTGATGAAATACAAACATGTAGCGGTTCTTATGGGCGGCTTTTCGTCGGAGCGGCCCGTCAGCCTGTCATCCGGAAATGCTTGTGCGGACGCTTTGGAAGAAGTCGGGTACAGGGTAACCCGTGTAGATGTCGGCCGCGATGTCGCTTCGGTCCTTGATGAGCTGAAACCGGATGTGGCCTTCAATGCCCTTCACGGCCCCTATGGTGAAGACGGGACCATCCAGGGAATCCTCGAATATCTGGAAATTCCCTACACCCATTCGGGTGTCGCAGCCTCGGCGCTTGCCATGGACAAACAGCACGCCAAGCGGATCGCCGCCTCTGTCGGTATTCCCGTTGCAGACGAACGGGTCATGCACCGGCTGGAAATCGAACTCGTGCATCCGATGGATCCGCCCTATGTGGTCAAACCGGTCTCGGAGGGCTCCAGTTTCGGTGTGCTGATCGTTCACGAAGATCATCCGCATCCGCCTCAGAGTTTAGGATCCGATGAGTGGCCCTATGGCGACCGGGTGATGGTGGAGCGATTCGTTCACGGGCGTGAACTGACCTGTGCGGTGATGGGCGACCAAGCCCTTGGCGTCACGGAAATATTCCCAATCGGCCACAGTTTCTACGATTATGAATCAAAATATATTAAAGGCGGCTCAAAACACGAGTTCCCGGCGAGAATTTTACCAAATATTTACCAAAGAATACAGAAACTGTCCCTGATGGCGCACCAAGCTCTCGGGTGTCGCGGCGTAAGCCGTTCTGACTTTCGATATGACGACCGTTTTTCCGAAGACGGTGAACTGGTCTGGTTGGAGGTAAATACGCAGCCCGGCATGACTCCGACATCTCTGGTGCCAGAACTTGCAGAACTTGCCGGGTACAGTTTTGGCGAACTGCTTACCTGGATGGTGGAGGACGCTTCTTGCATGCGTTGAAGGACAGGTGGGTAGACAATCGGCGAACCGCCGCGAACCGCTTAGACGGCGGCGCGGCGGATTTTGGTCGCGTGCTGCCTCGTGTCCTGCGCCGTCCGGCACGTTTTTTCACCGCCCTTGTTGACGGTCGCATCGTCATTCCACCTCACACCGGTACGCTGGCAGCTGCCGCATTGTTTGCCATGACCGGTCTTTACGGCGTTATTGAAGGCGGACACCTCCGGGCCCTTGCCGAGAACACCACGTCGGTCGCGGGATTTGCCATCGAACGTGTCGATGTGGCCGGCAATATTGAAACCTCTCCCATCGACGTCGTCCAGCAGCTTGGTCTGGACGGTCATACATCGCTGATCACGCTGGACCTTGGCGAGGCGCGCAATGCCATCATGGCCTTGCCATGGGTCCTTGATGCCGACATCCGCAAGATCTATCCGGATGTCATTGACGTCAAACTCGCTGAACGGCGCGCCTTCGGTATCTGGCAGCACGGCCGGGAACTGTCACTGATCGAGCGTGACGGCAACATCATAGCGCCGCTTGCGAGCGACAAGTTTACACAGCTTCCCCTCTATGTAGGATTTGGTGCGGATACCAATGCCGAAGCGCTCAACATGGTTCTGGATCAATGGCCGGAGCTCAGAGAGCGTATCCGGGCGCACATCCGCGTTGCCGACAGGCGATGGGATATCCGTCTCGACAACGGCGTAACCGTGCGCCTGCCTGAGCACAATGCTGCCGCAGCTCTGGACAAGCTAAGGCGTATGGACGACGAAAAGGAGCTTCTTGACCGCGATATCGATACGGTTGACCTGCGTCTTTCGGACCGCATCACCATCGGTCTGACCGACGGAGCAGCGGAGCGCCGGGACAATGCCATCGAAGCGCGAGAGCGCATGCTGAAGAAACGGGGGCGCAATTCATGAGCGTCTTCCGTTCGCCATCATTTACAGTTCCGCATCTAAGGGCGCTGCCTGCAAAAAGGTCGAGCGTCGTTACCGTGCTTGACATCGGTTCAACCAAAGTCGTCTGCCTGATCGGCAAGCTTGAGCCGCGTGAAGAGACACGTCTTTTGCCCGGCCGTACGCATGATGTTGAAATCATTGGTGTTGGCCATCACAAATCACGAGGCATCAAGGCAGGCGTGATTGCCGACCTCGACGCGGTGGAGAGCTCGGTGCGCATGGCCGTTCACACCGCGGAAAAGCGCGCCGGCCTGACCGTCGAGTCACTCATCGTGAATATTTCCGCCGGGCGGCTTAGGAGCGACCTCTATGCTGCCGAGATCGATCTCGGCGGTCATGAGGTTGAACGTTCGGACCTGAAGAAGGTGCTGGCTGCCGCTGCATCGCAAATTAACAATCCGGACCGTTCGATCCTTCATTCCCTGCCGACCGGATACAGCCTTGACGGAGAGCGTTCCATCCGTGACCCGCTCGGCATGTATGGCGACCACCTTGGCGTGGACATGCATGTCTTGAGCGCCGAGCAGGCACCGCTGCGCAATCTCGAACTTTGCGTCAACCGCGCCCATCTGACCGTGGAGGCAATGGTCGCGACGCCCTATGCGAGCGGACTATCCGCCCTGGTCGATGACGAGGCGGAAATCGGCTGCGCCTGTATTGATATGGGTGGCGGCACGACTTCAATTTCCGTATTTGCGGAGGGACGGATGGTTCACGCCGATGCCATCGCGCTCGGCGGCCATCATGTGACCATGGACCTTGCACGTGGACTTTCCACACGGCTGGAAGATGCCGAACGGCTCAAGGTCGTTCACGGTTCGGCCCTGCCGATGACCGGCGACGATCACGACACCGTTTCGGTTCCGCCGATCGGCGACAGCGAAAGCGAGATGCCGGTGCAGATGCCGAAGGCACTGCTCGGGCGCATTGTCAGGGCGCGCATCGAAGAAACACTGGAAATGATCCGCGATCGCATACAGCGCTCCGGATACGGGCCACTTGTCGGACGGCGCATCGTGCTGACCGGAGGGGCAAGCCAGTTGACCGGCATTGCGGATGCAGCAAGGCGCATCCTTGCCCGCAATGTGCGCATTGGCCGTCCGCTCGGTGTTGCCGGTTTGCCGGCCGCAGCCAAGGGGCCGGCATTTTCGACAGCAGTCGGGCTGATGATCTACCCGCAGATCGCAGCACTTGAGAGCCATGGTGGTGCGCGGGCTGGCCGATACCGGGCTGTGGGCGGTGGCGGCCGCTTCGCCCGTGTCGGGCAGTGGTTAAAAGAGAGTTTTTGAGTTGGATTTGGCCGGCGCGGCAGGCGGCCTAGAGTTAAAAAGGGAACGAGGTGCCATGACTATCAATCTGCAGAAGCCGGATATTACCGAGCTCAAACCGCGGATCACCGTATTCGGTGTCGGCGGCGGTGGCGGCAACGCCGTCAACAACATGATCAATGCAGGGCTGGAGGGTGTCGACTTTGTCGTCGCCAATACGGATGCCCAGGCGCTGACGATGACGCGGGCAGATCGTGTTATCCAGATGGGGGTTGCAGTAACCGAAGGCCTTGGCGCCGGTTCACAGCCGGAAGTCGGATGCGCGGCGGCACGCGAGTGCATTGACGAGATCAACGATCATCTCAATGGCACCCATATGTGCTTCGTAACCGCCGGCATGGGCGGCGGAACCGGAACCGGAGCCGCACCCGTCGTCGCACAGGCAGCGCGTGAAAAGGGCATCCTGACCGTTGGTGTCGTCACGAAGCCGTTCCACTTCGAAGGCCAGCGCCGCATGCGCATAGCTGAGGATGGCATCACCGAACTGCAAAATGCCGTCGACACGCTGATCGTCATTCCGAACCAGAACCTCTTCCGCATAGCAAATGACAAGACCACATTTGCCGATGCGTTCGGCATGGCCGACCAGGTTCTTTATTCGGGTGTCGCCTGCATCACCGACCTGATGGTCAAGGAAGGTCTCATCAATCTGGACTTTGCCGACGTACGCTCGGTCATGCGCGAAATGGGCAAAGCCATGATGGGCACGGGCGAGGCCTCCGCCGAAGGCCGCGCGATGGCCGCCGCGGAGGCAGCGATCTCCAATCCGCTGCTCGATGAAACGTCGATGCGCGGTGCACAGGGTCTGCTCATCTCGATCACCGGCGGGCGTGACATGACGCTCTTCGAGGTCGACGAAGCGGCAACCCGCATCCGTGAAGAGGTGGACACGGACGCCAATATCATCCTTGGCGCGACGTTCGATGAAGACCTTGAAGGCATCATCCGCGTTTCGGTTGTCGCAACCGGTATCGACCGCGAAAGCGCCGGCGAGGAACCGGTGGCCCCTCAAGCCACCACAACGCCGAAGCCTGCCAGCCGTCCGGCTCAACCAGCTCAGCCGGCCCAACCGGCACAGTCGGCACCTGCTGCTACCGCCGCGGCCGATCCGGTCGAAAGTACCATCCAGCTGGCTGAAGCCGAGCTAGAGCAGGAACTCAGCATTGCTGTGCCGGAACAGGCTGCCGGCGAAGCCGAGGAGTTCCAGCCTCAAAGCAAGCTGTTTGCCCAGCAGGAGCAACCCAAACCAGCCGTGCAGAGCCGTGCCACACCTCAGCCCCTGGCACCGGCGACGCCTGCCGCCGAGCCCGCACCTGCACAGGCCATGCCTGAACCGGAAGCCGCACCGCAAATGCCGCGCATCGAAGACTTTCCGCCCGTGGTGCAGGCAGAAGTCGAGCACAAGCAGCGCCCAGCTGCAGTTGGCCAGGACGAGCGTGGTCCGATGGGCCTGTTGAAGCGCATTTCGCATAGTCTTGGACGAAGGGAAGATGAGGAAGATACCGGGGCTGAAGCGCCGGCACCCTCCCAGAGGCGCCAGCTTTCGGCGGAAGCGAGCATGTATGCACCGCGCAAGGGAAGTCTCGACAATCAAGGTCGGGCACAGCCCGCAGCACCGTCGCAAAGTGAAGAAGACCAGCTCGAAATACCTGCCTTCCTCCGCCGACAGGCAATGTAAGCGGCGAGACGAGGCGACTCACTTTGGTGATTCTCCGGGGCGATTCATAACGAATTGCCCCGGTAATTGTGGATGATGTTCGGGTTTCCGTGATGTTAACGGTTCATTAACGAATATTAATCAGGTTATCTTTCTGAAAATAAACGGTTTATTGGCCGTAACAAACCGTAAAAAACCGTGATTTGGTTTGTCCCGAGTCGACACGTATCTTTCCACAGTGGGGATTTAGTCGGGACTATAGGTAATCCGAAAATACTGAAAAGATACGCGGTTTTGCAATCGCGTATGAGCCGATGGAGTTTTCGAGATGACCTTGGCTGAAGGTATCAGGCTGATTGTATGAGTATTAACTATTTTGGCTATCAGACGACGGTTCTGAACGAAGCTACGCTCTCGGGGGTGGGAGTTCATAGCGGTTCAAAAGTGTCAGTCACATTCAAGCCGGCCGAGGCCGATAGCGGCATCGTTTTTCAACGAAAACTCGAAAATGGTGAAGTGCACCACATAAGGGCGGTTGCCTCGCAGGTTGCCGCAACGGATCTGTGTACCGTGCTTGGCGATGCAGGCGGGGCAAGTGTTGCGACCGTTGAACACCTCATGGCCGCCTTCTATGCCATGGAAATCGACAATATCATTGTCGAAATCGATGGCGCGGAAGTGCCGATCATGGATGGAAGTTCAATCGTCTTCATCGAGGCCCTGGACCGTGCCGGTGTTGATATTCTCAGCTCCAAAAGACGTTATGTGCGTGTCGTCAAACCGGTTCGCATCGAAGCCGGGGCGTCATGGGCCGAATTCGTGCCCTATGAGGGAACGCGTTTCGAGATCGATATCGACTTCGACTGCAAGCTGATCGGCCGCCAGTCCTGGAAAGGCGATATTACCGCGGACACCTTCCGTAAAGAGCTCGCCCGCGCCCGTACTTTTGGGTTCATGCGCGACGTGGAGTTTCTTTGGGCTTCCGGTCACGCACTCGGTTCGTCTCTTGAAAATTCGGTTGTCATCAGCGACGACGATTCCGTCATCAACCTTGAAGGCCTTCGCTTCGAAAACGAGTTCGTTCGCCATAAGACACTGGACGCTGTGGGCGACCTTGCCCTCGCGGGTGCCAAGTTTATCGGCTGCTACCGTTCCTATCGCGGCGGGCACAAGCTCAACTCCCTTGCACTCAAGGCTCTGTTGAACGATGCCAGCGCATACGACGTCGTGGAAACCTCGCAGCCGCGCGAGACCCCACGCGGGGGAGAACTGGTCGCTGTCAGCGGACCGATGTTCGCGCCCTGGACCCAGTAAACGCCGGTCGATCCATCAATAACAGGTATATCCGTCTACTCCTGTCTGCGGGTTTATTGCGGACGGAGGATGATTTCGCCATTGGTCTGGCGAACTGCCAGCGTTCATTGACCGGGCCCATATGCCGGGAACGCGTTTGAATGCCATAAAAATGTACCAATGGATGCGCATGACATTGCGGTCATCGTGTTTTTAACGCTATGACAACTGACGCGGTTCCGCATGCGGTCCGAGGTGCCGGCAATTTTCGAAAAACCGACTGTTGCGGTGCATAAATGTGGTATTCCATCGTGTGGAAAGATCCAGGGATAACGGTTCTGGCGACACGAATTTTGGGGTATAAGCCGAAATGTTGAATAGGGGACTGGTTCCAGTGAATAGATGCATGCGTGGCCTGCTGGTGGCCGCAACAATCGGCAGCATGACCGTCCTTGGTGCCTGTCAGGGTGATTCGGATATCGACATCAACGCATTGAGTGTCGAGACCGAGCCTGCCGATGTGCTGTACAATCAGGCACTCGCCAACATCAAGGCCGGAAAACTGCCGGAAGCCTCGCGCAAGTTTGAGGCCCTCGACAAGCAGCACCCCTATTCGGAATATGCGCGCAAAGCGATGGTGATGAATTCCTTCGCCAACTACCGCATGGGACGTTATGCCGAATCGATCAATTCGGCGCGCAGATATATCAGCCTCTATCCTAATTCCGAGGATACGGCTTACGCGTACTATCTGATCGGACTTTCCTATTACAAGCAGATACCGCAGGTCACCCGCGATCAGGGAACGGCGCGGCGGGCCATCGCTGCATTTTCAGAAATCATCCAGCGCTATCCGGATTCGGAATACGTTCCGGACTCAGAGGAAAAGATCAGGTTCGCGCGCGATCAGCTCGCCGGCAAGGAAATGCAGATCGGGCGGTACTACCAGGAACGCAAGGAATATGCGGCCGCGGTCAACCGGTTCCGGACCGTTGTCGAATCCTATCCCAAAACGCGTCAGGTGGAAGAGGCGCTGGCACGGCTGGTCGAGGTTTACTACGCCATGGGACTTGCCCCTGACGCACAGGCCGCCGCCGCCGTGCTGGGACACAACTTCCCAGACAGCCAATGGTACGCCGATTCCTACAAGCTTCTGGCGTCGGGTGGTCTCGAACCACGTGAGAACAGAGGTTCCTGGATTACACGGGCCGGAGCGCGCCTGATCGGCGCCGAGAGCTGAGCGGAGCAGGATTGGTCCGAATTGACGCACCTTATGGCGGAAAATAGTTATAATTGCTCAGTCAGAAACCAATGTCGCTTTGGTCAAATGATTCGGTTTGACCTCATCCCGCTCTAAGAGAGATCCATGCTGTCACACCTGTCGATCCGAGATATCGTTCTGATCGAACGGCTTGATCTCGGATTTGAACGGGGGCTGTCGGTCCTGACCGGTGAAACCGGCGCCGGAAAATCCATTCTCCTTGACAGCCTGTCGCTGGCCCTTGGCGCCCGTGGCGATGGCGGTCTCGTACGGCAGGGGGCACAACGCGGGCAGGTGACAGCTGTATTCGATGTGCCCATGGATCACCCGGTGTGGGCGCTGTTAAGTGAAAACGGCCTTGATGATGACGGCGATCTCATCTTGCGCCGCACTCAAAGTGCCGACGGGCGCACCAAAGTCTACATCAACGACCAGCCGGCCAGTGTTTCCCTAATGCGGCAGGTGGGGCAGTTGCTTGTGGAAATCCATGGCCAACACGACGACCGCGCCCTGGTGGAGCCGGATGCGCACAGACGGCTGCTGGACGCATTTGGCGGGCTGCAACGGGACGCCGCAAATGTCGCGGGACTGTTTGCGCATTGGCGAAAAGCAAGGAAAACGGCAGCAGAACATCGTGCGCGGGTCGAAGAGGCGGCCCGCGAAGCGGATTATCTGCGGGCGTCGGTGGAAGAACTGGAGCAACTTGGCCCCGTCGATGGTGAAGAGGAAGATCTTGCCGAGCAGCGGGCGCGGATGATGAAGGCAGAAAAAATAGCCGCCGACATCAATGAGACCAACGATATACTGTCAGGCCACGCATCCCCGGTTCCCGTGCTCAGTTCGCTGCTGCGCAAGCTGGAGCGCAAATCCGAGGAGGTTCCAGGGCTGCTCGACGATATCATAGCCGCTCTCGATGCGTCGGTTCATCAATTGTCCGATGCGCAGATGGCGACGGAGGCAGCCATCCGGGAAGCCGAGTTCGATCCGCGCGAGTTGGAAGATTGCGAGGAGAGGCTGTTTGCGCTGCGAGCGGCGTCGCGAAAATACTCCGTTCCGGTTTCCGAACTGCCGGCGCTTGCCGAGCGCATGGTCGGTGCGCTTGCGGAGCTTGATGCGGGCGAGGAAAAGATGGCGGAGCTGGATGCGCTTGTGGCCGAAGCGGAAGAGGCCTATGGCACTGCGGCATGGTCCCTGTCGGAACGTCGTCACGAAACAGCGGCTGTGCTTGCGGATGCGGTGATGGCGGAATTGCCGGCCTTAAAGCTCGAACGCGCTAAATTCATCGTCAATATCGAAAGCGATGCCGAACACGGCGGGGCTGACGGCATCGACCAGGTGGCGTTTCATGTTCAAACCAATCCCGGAACGCGGCCGGGTCCCATTCTCAAAGTTGCTTCCGGCGGTGAACTGTCGCGCTTTCTGCTTGCACTCAAGGTGGCCCTTGCAGACAGGGGATCTGCGCCGACACTGGTATTCGATGAAATCGACACCGGGGTCGGTGGTGCCGTCGCCGACGCCATCGGTCAGCGGCTGAAGCGGCTTTCAGGCAACGTGCAGGTTCTTTCCGTAACCCATGCGCCTCAGGTGGCGGCACGTGCGACGACCCATATGCTCATTGCCAAGGGGGCAGGCGGAGACGAAACCGTGACGACAAGGGTCAGCACCATGGACAATGACTCGCGCAAGGAAGAGATAGCGCGCATGCTCGCCGGTGCCTCGGTAACCGAGGAGGCACGGGCCGCAGCAGGCAGGTTGCTTTCCGAAAACCCGTAATATCAGACCTGTTTGTTCCACCGCTCTCCATGTCTCAAGTGAGGCTCTGCGGACCTTAGGAATTACCACTAAAACCGGATGTTCAACATGGCTGGGCAAGCAGCCGTGACGCGTCTCAAATTGTCCGCTAAGCGCTTGAAAACGGGTCTGTTATGGCAAACAGGCGGTTAACAAATCCGGTTCAATTGCAGCGTCTCATTTTCCGGAATCTTGATTTCACTACGGCACAATAAACCCAGTTGGGAGTGCCGTTGTGTTGAGAACTATTGGTTCGATATTTGCCTTGGTATTTTTGATGTCGGCGATGTTCAGTCCGGCAAACGCTTCACCTGTGTTCGCGTTTAAGTTCTCCATGGCTACACCCAGGCTCTTGACGCTGTCTGCCAGCAATCCCTCTGACACCGAAACCGGCATTGAAAGGTTTTGCCTCGCTCTTGCCATCTACCATGAAGCGCGCGGTGAGCCCTTCGCCGGGCAATTTGCCGTTGGCATTACCATATTGAACAGGGTGCGCTCGAACGCTTACCCAAACACTGTGTGCGGGGTGGTCTATCAAAACGCCGCAAAATTGAACCGATGCCAGTTTTCCTTTGCCTGCGATCGTCTCAGCGACCTTCCGGGAAACCCGGCGGTTTTTAAGCAGTCGCTGCAAGCTGCTGAATTTACGAGCAATATCAAATCCAGCCTGGACCATGATCTCGTGGCCGGCTCGCCCTATAAAATGCTGAACGTGATGACCCACTATCATCGCTATGATGTGAGACCCGTCTGGTCGAAGAAACTCGATCGCCTGGTGCAAATTGGTGATCATGTTTTCTTCAAGAGCAACCGGGTGGTCAAAAGATACCGTCCGGCAAGCGATGCAGTTCCGGTAATATTTGCGGCCATCAGCAAATAAGACAAATCACAAAAATGTCCTGACCGATCCACGGATCAAACACCATAGCTGAACATTCGCCTGTGCCGTCAGTTCTGAACCGGATAGCTGGTCACCACACAATGGACCGGTACCCAACCAAGCCGGCGGCCCTGTACTTGCGAGGCCGTAGACGGCTGCCTGGTGGTTCAGGCGGGTTCATCCGGGCGAGACCAGCATCGAACAAATCAAACAATCGCTGAATTTGGATCGGAACCCTCCACCAGAGACGAATGGCCCGACAGTAAAAAGAGTATCGGGCAAAGCAAAACATCGACTGAGTTCGGTATTCCTGCCGGTCGCTTTATCTTAAACAATTTCATTTATCGTCGTTGTTATTGGTGTGATTGAGTATTGAGTTTTCGGGTATAGTCATGCGTATCCCATTTACAGCCAGGCGAATGTCCGTCGTATCTGCACTGAAGCCGACGCGAATTTCCACCGCGATTGCGCTTGTTGTTATTTTGGGGTGCGGATATTTCGCAGACAGGCTCTACCAGCGTGCAATCGAACATGACCGGCGCACAGAGGTGCTGGGCGATGTGAATCTCATACGGGCAAAGCTCGAGGGAAACATCAACGGCAACATCCAACTGGTTCGCGGTCTGGTTTCAACGATCGCAACCGAGCCGCACATGACACAGGACCGGTTTGCCGACCTTGTCGGATCACTTATGAAAAACCGCTCTCAATTGCGCAATATCGCCGGCGCCCCGGATCTTGTAATTTCGCTCATGTATCCCTTGGAAGGAAACGAAAGGGCGATCGGCCTCGACTACCGACGCAGCCAGTCACAACGCGACGCTGCACTGAAAGCACGTGATCTCAATGAACTGATCCTTGCCGGACCCGTCAACCTGGTACAGGGCGGTCAGGGCTTCATCGGCCGCATACCGGTTTTTGTCGACGGTGCCGATGGCACCAGGACTTTCTGGGGCATCGTGTCCGCCGTCGTGGACGTGCAAAAGCTCTACCGCGACAGCGGCCTACTGGACGAAAACCTGCCGATTGACATTGCTATCTTCGGCAAGGATGGGATGGGTCTGCAAGGCGAACGGTTTTACGGTCCCGATTACATCAGAGGGTCTGATCCGGTTGAAGTCGAAATCTCGCTGCCCTGGGGATCGTGGACGCTCATGGCCACACCAAAGGGTGGATGGGCTCCTCCGGCTGCCGAAATCTGGTGGATGCGCCTAGCTATTCTGATCGCCAGTATCCTCATTCTGGTTCCGATCCTGATCACCGGCAGGCTGATCGAGGAACGTCAGCGCCATGCCACGGAAACCCGTAAACGCGAAGTTCAGCTGATGCGTCTGTCACGACGGCTGGAGTTGGCGCTCGATGCTTCCAAAGTGGGCGTGTGGGAACTGGATCTCGTTACAAATAAACTCGTTTGGGATGCCAGGATGAACGAGCTATACGGTTACGCCGACGATGACGGCGAGCGCGTATATGAGCATTGGCGCGATGCCTTGCATCCCGATGATATAGCGAAGGCGGAGCAGGAATTTCAGCGGGCAATTGACGCCAAGGGGCGATATTTTTCAACTTTCCGCGTAAGGCATTCCGATGGTGAAATCCGCAATATACGAGCCATTGGTGCCGTCTATGAGGACGCTGAGGGCGCGTCTCGGATAGTCGGCGTCAACTGGGATGTGACCGCGGACGTTTCGCTCAACGAGGATTTGCGTCGGGCCAAACAATTGTCCGATGCCCGCAACGCCGAGTTGGAGGTGGCCAAAGCCCATATCGAATACAATTCTCTGCATGATCCGCTGACCAGCCTTCCGAACAGGCGATATCTGGACAACGAGTTGACCAGGATCGGGAACGAAAATTCCGCAAATTCAGCGTTGCTGCACATCGATCTGGATCGTTTCAAACAGATCAATGACACACACGGGCACAGCGCTGGAGACGCGGTCCTGGTTCATGCCTCCAAAGTTCTGACATCAAACATTGCGGAAAATGATTTCGTCGCCCGTATAGGCGGAGATGAGTTCGTTATCTACTGCCGTACGCCTGAAAACGAGGAATATCCGATAGAGCTGGCCGAGCGGATTATCGACGAAATGAAGATTCCCATCTCCCATGACGGACACCAGTGCCGGGTCGGGGTCAGCGTGGGTGTCGCACACAACCATGAAAACCTGTTCAGTCCGCAACAGCTCCTGATCAATGCCGATATTGCGCTGTACCGGGCCAAGAATCTCGGGCGCAACCGCTATGAAGTTTTCACGCCGCTCCTGCAGATAGAAGCAATCCGCAACAAACGGATTGCAGACGAGATACTCTATGGCATCGAGCGCAACGAGTTCATTCCCTACTTTCAGCCGCAGTTCGATGCGCAAACGCTCGATCTGGTCGGCGTGGAGGCGCTGGTACGCTGGCATCACCCGACAGAGGGTGTTCTGGCGCCGGACTATTTCATGAAAATCGCCGAAGAACTGCACGTCATATCGCAGATCGACAGGTCTGTTTTGATGCAATCGACCCGCCTATTCGAGACCTGGAAGGCTGCCGGAATGACGCTCCCGAAGGTTTCGGTCAACGTATCGTCAAAACGATTGCACGACGAGGGCTTGATTGAGGAAATCAAGGGCATCGACTTCGAACCGGGAACCGTGTCGTTCGAGCTGGTGGAATCCATATTCCTCGACGACTGCAACGACATTGTGAAACGGAACATCGATCAGATTAAGAAACTGGGTATCGATATCGAGGTCGATGATTTTGGAACCGGTCACGCCTCGATCATCAGCCTCCTGCAACTGAAACCGCGCCGGTTGAAGATCGACCGGCAATTCGTCGCTCCGATCGTCAGTTCCACCGCCCGGCAGAATCTGGTCGCCTCTATCATCGATATCGGCCGGTCCTTCAATATCGAAGTGGTTGCCGAAGGTGTCGAGACGATGGAACATTCCAGTATCCTGCGTGACCTCGGATGCGATATTCTGCAAGGCTACGCATTTGCTCCCGCCATGCCTTCGGACGATCTGATCCGGATGCTGCTCGATCAACGCTGGACCCACGCATCCTGACATTCCTCGACGATTGCGCTCCACACCGACCACGTTGATCCGAGGAAGACAGAGGTAAATTTGCCCTGTCGGCGCCGCCGCCATTGCTCTAAAACTCTGATGTTGATGATTCACGGGTAGGGCATATGTCTGGCGAAACCATTGCTGTCGAGGAACTGAGCAAAGATCAGGCCGAACAGGAACTTGCGCGGCTCGCAGCCGAAATCAGCGAGCACAACCAGCATTATCACACCGACGATGCGCCGGTTATTTCGGACGCTGATTACGATGCGTTGAAAAAACGCAATATTGCCATTGAAGAACGGTTCCCGGATCTAAAACGTGCGGATTCGCCGACGGACCGGGTTGGCGGCGAAGTGCTCGACAAGTTCGAGAAGGTCACCCACCGGGTTGCCATGCTGTCGCTGGACAATGCGTTCTCCGATGAGGATGTGCAGGATTTCGCCGACCGTGTGCGCCGGTTTCTGAAACTATCCGCAGATGCGCCGCTCGCCTTTACCGCTGAACCCAAAATCGATGGTCTGTCGCTGGCCTTGCGTTATGAAAACGGCCGGCTTGTGACCGCCGCCACACGCGGCGATGGTGCTGTCGGTGAAAATGTCACGGCCAATGCAAGGACAATCCGGGACATACCGCACAAGTTGAACGGCGACGTGCCGGATGTGATCGAGGTGCGCGGCGAGGTCTATATGACCAAAGCAGATTTTGCGGACCTCAACCGGCGCCAGGAAGCCGAAGGCAAACAGACTTATGTCAATCCGCGCAATACAGCTGCCGGTTCGCTGCGCCAGCTTGATACGTCAATAACCGCCAGCCGGCCGCTGAAGTTCTTTGCCTATGCCTGGGGCGATACCAGCGGTCTGCCGGCGGACACACAGCTTGGCGTCGTCGATTGTTTCCGCGAATGGGGCTTTCCGGTCAATCCGCTGATGAAGCGTTTCGAGACTGTGGAAGAAATGATCGAGCATTACCACGTGATTGAGGCCGAGCGCTCCGGGCTTGCCTATGACATCGACGGTGTTGTTTACAAGGTTGACGATCTGGCGCTGCAATTGCGGCTAGGCTTTGTTTCGCGCAGTCCGCGCTGGGCCATTGCCCACAAGTTTCCCGCAGAAACTGCGACAACGGTCCTGAAGGACATCGAAATCCAGGTCGGCCGCACCGGTGCGCTCAGTCCCGTGGCGCGGCTGGAGCCGGTGACGGTCGGTGGCGTCGTCGTCTCTAACGCGACGCTGCACAATGAGGATTACATTGCCGGGATCGGCAGCGATGGCGAGCCGATACGGGAGGGGCGTGATCTTCGCATTGGCGACACCGTGACGATATATCGTGCGGGCGACGTCATCCCCAAGGTGATGGATGTCGATCTTTCGCTGCGGCCCGACGACAGCGAACCTTTTGTGTTTCCCGAAACCTGCCCGGCGTGCGGCAGCCCCGCAACCCGCGAGATTAACGAAAAGACCGGTCGGGTAGACTCTGTGCGCCGCTGCACCGGCGCGCTGATCTGCCCCGCGCAAGCGGTTGAAAAGCTGATACATTTTGTATCGCGTAACGCGTTTGACATTGACGGTTTCGGTGCAAAGCAGGTCGAGGTGTTCTATCGCGACGGGTTGGTCAAGAACCCGGCGGAGATTTTTACCCTGAAGGCCCGCGACGAAGCCAGTGCGCTGCAAAAGCTGAAAAACCGTGAAGGCTGGGGAGAACAGAGCGTTGCCAATCTTTTCGAGGCCATTGACGCTCGCCGAAATGTTGACCTCCATCGCTTTATCTATGCGCTTGGCATCCGGCATGTGGGTGAGGGCAATGCCAAAATCCTTGCGCGGGTCTACCATTCGGCCCGCGCGTTTGTGACCGCCATGGAGGCCGTCGGCGAGGAACAGGGCGAGGCCTGGAACGATCTCGTCAATATTGACGGTATCGGACCGACCGTGGCCCATGCTCTGGCGGAGTTTTTTGCCGAGCCGCACAACGCAGCGATCGTCGAAGAGCTGTTGACCCACGTGCAGCCGAATGACGCCGAGCAGGTCGCCACGGATACGGCGTTTTCGGGTAAAACCATTGTCTTTACAGGGTCGCTGGAGCGCATGTCCCGCGACGAGGCCAAGGCCATGGCTGAAAGGCTCGGCGCCAAAACCGCAGGGTCCGTTTCCAAAAAGACCGACCTTGTCGTTGCCGGCCCGGGCGCCGGATCGAAGCTTCGCAAGGCAGCGGAACTTGGTATTGAAGTCATCGACGAAGACGAGTGGTTTACACGCATCGGCGAATGATCAGTATTGTTGAACGATGGATCACATTTATTTGCGTGACAGGTCAGCAATGCTGACCTAACCTGAGGCCAATTCCGTCAAACTACCAAGCTTAAGTGTGCTTTCCTCAAATTTGCCGGCCCTGCCGGTCTGAAGAGGTTTTTCATGTTTTTGAAATTCGATGCCGATTTCCGCCAGGGTCTGCGCCACTCGGTGCCGATTGTGGTTGCGGCTGCGCCGTTCGGCACCTTGTTCGGTGCGCTGGCGGTCGAAAACGGCATGGACATTTATCAAGCCGTTTTCATGAGCGCCAGCATCTATGCCGGGGCCAGTCAGATGGTCGGTATCGACCTTTTTGGCACCAATGTCGCCCCCTGGATCATCGTGCTGTCGATCTTTGCGGTCAATTTCAGGCATATCCTCTATTCGGCGACGCTGGGGCCCAAGATCGCCAATTTCTCGGCACTGCAGAAGGCCATCGCATTTTTCTTCATGGTGGACCCTCAGTTTGCCGAAGCGGAAAATCGGCATGAGAGCGGATTTCGGGTCAGTTTCAACTGGTATATGGGCGTCGCTATTCCGGTCTATTCATGCTGGGTCCTGGAAGCGGCCGTGGGTGCGTATTTCGGAAAGCTGATCAAGGATCCTTACGCGTTCGGTGTCGATTTCATGCTGCCTATCTATTTTCTGGTGCTGGTCATGGGCTTCCGCAAACGCAGGAACTGGCTGCCGGTGGTCGTGACCAGTGGTCTTGCCTCGATCCTGGCCTATTACACGGTTGGTTCTCCCTGGCATGTCAGCCTGGGTGCGCTTGCCGGTGTGTTGCTTGCCGCTTTGATTACCGGCGGCGATCCGGTTGCAGAACCTGCAGAAGCCGATCCGGAGAGAGTGTGATATGCCGTTCGATATTTCAGACATCACCTGGATCATCATTGCTGGCGCGGTTGCAACCTATGCCACCCGCATCGGCGGGCATTTGGTGCTGTCACGGTTTCAGAGAATTCCACCCCGGCTGAACGCGGCGCTCAATGCGGTACCGGCAGCCGTTCTGACGACACTGGTCGCGCCTGCCGCCGTGTCAAACGGCCCGGCGGAAGCCATCACGCTGATTATTGCCGCCGTTGTTGCGCTGCGCCTCAATCTGGTGGCCGTGCTGGTTGTCGGTGCGATCGCCATCATAGCGTTGCGCGCTGCGGGGCTTGGCTAATCAATCAGAATTGATTGGCTCCGTTGCCGTCTCCAGCCAGTCCTTGTCCTCCTGCGTGTCGAGAAGGGGCGTGAGCACCCGGCGCACCCGCTCGTGGTAGTCGTTCAACCAGCCAAGCTCCGCATCGCTCAGCAGATCTGCCACAACGAGCCGCCGGTCGATCGGGCAATGGGTCAGTGTTTCAAAACCGAGCATCGGCTTGTCGCCACCCTCTATCTGTTCGGCTTCGCTGACGACAATCAGGTTTTCGATACGAATACCAAAGGCGCCTTCGCGATAATATCCCGGCTCGTTTGAAAGGATCATTCCCGGTTTCAGTTCCTGTAGGCTTCGGCGCGAAATACCTTGCGGGCCTTCGTGTACGGAAAGGTAGGATCCAACCCCATGACCCGTTCCGTGGGCGTAGTCCGCTCCCGCATTCCAAAGGGCCGAGCGGGCGACAGCGTCGATATCGACACCGCGCGTACCTTCGGGGAAACGCTGTATTGTCAGCGCAATCATTCCCTTGAGCACCAGGGTGAAGAAGCGTTTTTCTTCCGCACCCACCGTGCCGATTGCAACTGTGCGGGTTATGTCGGTTGTCCCGTCCTGATACTGACCACCGGAATCGACAAGATAGAGTTCACCGGGCTGCAGCGGGCGATTGGTTTTCGTATTGACGCGATAGTGGATCACCGCGCCGTTGGGGCCCGCACCGGAGATGGTTTCAAAGGAAATATCCTTGAGCGGCATCTGCAGGCGTTCGCCGGTGCTGCGACGGGCATTTTCCAGCGAACGCACGGCGCTTATCTCATCGATGGTGTCGGGCTCTTGGCTATCAAGCCAGGCGAGAAAGGAGACCATAGCGGCGCCGTCGCGCAGGTGAGCCGCACGGCTGCCTTCCAATTCAGCGGAATTCTTTTGTGCCCGCGGCAAACGCGCCGGGTCGGTCTGCTCCACCAGTTTGCCGCCGTTTTCAACGATCAGATCGCCGAGGCGTGCGGGGGCAAGGTTCGGGTCGATCATGATCGATCCGGCGTCCTGGCCAAGTTCGGTCAGCGTGGTTTTGAGTTCACCGGGTTCCTTAACCGCTGCCAGGGGCTTCAAATATGCCACGGTGTCCTTGTCGAGCTTGCGTTTGTCGATAAACAGCGCGTTTTCCCCCCCAGGCGAAAGGATAGCGAAGGCCAGCGGGTGAGGGGTATGAGGCACATCGTTGCCACGCAAATTGAAAATCCAGGCGACCGATGAGGGGTCGGTGATCAGACAGGCATCAGCCTTCCTGTCCGCAATCGCAGCTTCGATCGACGCCAGCTTGTCGGCGGCTGTGCGCCCTGCAAACTGCTCGGGTTGGATGGTGACTTTGCCAAGCGGTTCCGCCGGGCGATCATCCCATACGGCATCAATCGGATTTGCATCCAGCATAACGACCTTTGCACCGATTTCCGCCGCCACTTTTTCAAGGGCACGTACATCTGAAACAGTATGCAGCCATGGATCGATCCCCAAACGCAGGCCGGCACTGCCATTGTCCTTCAGCCATTTGCGGGGCGGGTTCTTGGTCAGGTCTTCGGGAGTGAAGACGTCGAGGTCGACCTGCTGGCGAACCTGCGCGGTGTAGCGTCCGTCAACAAAAACATGGGCGCTGTCCTCAAGGACGAGCGCGATTCCGGCTGAGCCGGTAAAGCCGGTCAGCCAGGCCAGCCGTGCCTCGCTATCGGGAACATATTCGCCCTGGAAACGGTCCGAGCGCGGCACCAGAAAACCATCTATGCCCAGCGCGTTGAAACCCGAGCGCAGCTTGGTGAGCCGCTGTTTGCCTTTTTCGGCCGATGCCGTGACCTCGAAACTCTGGAACATGAAAACCTTTCTCAATCAGTTTTTTTCGCATGCGCAGCAGCCCATTTCGCATATGCAGCAAATGCAAGGCTACCATGCGTGAAACCACCTAACTGACCATGTGGTCGAGGCGTATATATAGCCGCAACAGCTCCCTGGATAACAGGTTTCAAAAGGAAGATTTCAATGTCCAATTCGTTTTTCCGCAACGCTTTCGACCGGATTGCAGCAGCCCGCGAAAAGCAGGCACGTCGCTATGTCGGCAGTGTCTTGCTGTCGCTTGACGACGAAACGTTGAAGTCTCTCGGCCACAGCCGTGAAGAACTCAGCCGGAACGCACGGTCCCCGTACCCGTTCTGAGCATAAACAATACAATCGGTTCTCGGGTTCGCGCCCGAATTTGGCGGCGTCCTTCGGGGCGCCGTTTTTGTTTTCCGGTGGTGATCAGCGGGCAAGGTGAAGCGTTACCCAGCCGTCGCGCCAAAGGGTGCGGCGATGATAAAGGCCTTGCGTGTTGTAGGCCGCGAGCACCTTCATCCTTTGTTCCGCGAGGATGCCCGACAGGATGACCTGTCCGCCGGCGGCAAGGTTGCGGCTGACGGAAGGGGCGAGTTTCATCAGCGGCCTGGCAAGAATGTTGGCGATGATGAGATCAAAGGGGCCCGAGCGGGCAAATATGTCCGAATGAAATCCGGCGGCTGTCCTCAGCGTGATTTGCGATGCGCACCGGTTGATGCGGACATTTTCCCGCGCCACTTCAACGGCCACCGGATCGATATCCGTTGCCAGGATAAAAGCCTGAGTGAGCTTTGCTGCGGCGATCGCAAGCACACCGCTGCCGGTGCCCAGATCCAGTACGCTGTGAAATGCCCGTTGCCGGGTAATCCGGTCGATCATTTCGAGACAGCCTTCGGTCGTGCCGTGATGGCCGGTGCCGAAGGCACGGCCTGCGTCAATCTCGATGGCAAGGTCTCCGCTGCGAACCTCATCGCGATCATGCGATCCGTGAACCAGAAAACGTCCGGCCCGCACCGGCTGCAAACCTTCAAGCGAGTGCGCGACCCAGTCGATTTCCGGCAGTACTTCCACATCGATTGCAACGGCCGGAAGCGCGGGCTGCAGGCATGAGGCCATTGCCGCTTTCAAACGGCCTAGCTCGTCTTCCATCGCATAAAGCGATGCCTCCCAAACGTCGTTGTCTTCGTCGATTTCCATCGTTGCGATCGGATATCCGTCATCCTCGAAACCTGCGCTGAGCAAATCGAGTGCGGTTGCGCAGTCAGACTGGCTGGCGGTGATATAGAGGCGTATCTGTTTCACTTAATTGCTTTCGTCGGGCGCGTTCGCGCGTTTGGCCGCGCGTACCTCATTTCCTGCCGGTGCATAACACAATACCCGGTCCTCTGCAGAGGGCTCTCCGGCGGCGGTGGATGCGAAGACGATCTTTCCGGAGGGCCTTATCCAAAAAAGCACAATCGCCCCGTCGCTGCGGCTTTGCAGATAGGCGTCAAAGCCGAAATCTTCCGTCAATGTCGTGACCTGGAACGTCCAGCCGGCAATCTCGTTGGCCTGAAGCTGCCAGTACGAGATATCTTCATTGGCAAGGGGCCGCCCTCCGAGGGTGAAATTCAACGCGTGGCGTTCGGATTCAGATTTTGCCGGTGCGAGCTGAAAGACGTGAGAGCGTCCGAACTCCAGCCCGAAATCCGTGCATACCAGCGCGTTGTGGGCATCGTTGTCGCCCGCCGCGATGAGGTAGGAGAAGCGGTTGAAATCAATCGCGTGGTGCGCTTCCTCTGACAGGACCTCGCCGAAATAGACCGGGACATTGGCAAGTCTTGCGTCGGATATGTGGTTCCAGTTCCGGTCGGCGATCATGACCGGGATTTCCAGTTCCGAAAGCTTGCGGGCGAGCGCCGTTGCCCAGCGCGATCCGCCAACGATCAGGACACCGGGTTTCTGAGCCGATTTCAGATCGAGCGCTGCAGCCAGGGGACCGAGGGAAAAGCCATGCAGAATGATTGTCGCGACCACGACGGAAAAGGTCACAGCAACCATTTTATTGCCGTCGGCGACGCCGATATCGACAAGAGTCGCGCCAAAAAGGCCCGAAACAGCAACCGCAACGATGCCACGGGGCGCAATCCAGCCGGTCAACAGTCTTTCCTGCCAGGTGGCGCCCGAGCCGGCTGTTGCTACAAAGATCGCCAGTGGGCGGATGACAAAGAGCAGGCTGGCCACAAAGGCGACGGTGCGCCAGTCCAACGCCTGGATATCGGCAATCGTCAGCGACGCGGTCAGGAGAATGAAGACACCCGATACGAGAAGGATGGTTATGGTTTCCTTGAACCGGCGAATTTCGGACAGGCTTGCAAGACGGGTATTTGCAAGGGCTATGCCCATCACGGTGACTGTCAGAAGGCCGGCTTCCTCGAGGGCCAGATTGGTAACCGCATAGGCCACCAACAGGACAGACAGCAGCACCGGGACTTTCAGATATTCTGCGACATGACCCCGGATAAACAGCCATTGCAGAAATTTGGCTGCTGCCCAGCCGCCGCCAAGGGCGATCAGTAGTGCCAACGGCACTCTGATCGCCAGCTCGCTTGCATGATGGCCGCCATGCAGAATGAGCACCGTTTCAAAGGAAAGCACAGCCAGCAGCGCCCCTATCGGGTCGTTGACGATGGCTTCCCAACGCAGTATCGACGCCGGCCTCGATGACAACTGCGCCTGCCTGAGGAGCGGCATGATGACGGTTGGTCCAGTGACAACGAGAATGGCACCCAGGACAATGGCCGTTGTCCAGGAAAGCCCGGCAATGGAATGTGCCGCCATCGCTGTCATCAGCCACACCAGCGGCCCGCCGAACAGGATGATGCGCCTGACGGTCGTCGAGGTTTCGCGGATTTCCTTGAAATTGAGCGTCAGCCCGCCCTCGAAAAGGATAATGGCGACTGCGAGTGAGATAAGCGGACGGTATATTTCGCCAAAGTCCTTGGCCGGGTCGAGAAACCCGGTTGCAGGGCCCGCAAGGAAGCCGGCGGCAAGAAGCAAAACGATAGCCGGCAGCCGCAGTCGCCATGCCAGCCACTGGGCGCCGATACCGGCTGCGCAGACGATGGCTATCTTCAAGGCGATGTCGTGCATGTATTGCTGTATCCGCTTGTTTGTGGGTTACAGCTTTAGACGACGTTTGCCGGTTATGGAACCGGCCCGGGAGCTTGGCTGCTCCCTTCTGTTAGCCGCTGATCAGATTTTCCAGTTTCTTGACGGCCACATCGCTGTCTTCGCCGAAAGAAATCGTTCCTTTGAACTGGCCGCCATTGTGCAGCAGGAATACCGACGCGGTGTGATCCATAACATAGTCGCCATCCGGATCGTTTGTATCGGTCGGCACTTTCTTGAAATATACGTTGAAGCCCTTGGCCATCGCCCTGATTTTCGCCGGATCGCCGGAAATCCCGGTAATGCGGTCCGAGACGTTGGAGACGTATTGTCCCAGTATGTCGTAGCTGTCACGCTCCGGATCGACGGTAACGAAATAGGCGTTCATCTTGTCGCCGTTGGGGTCAACCTTGCGCAGCCAGCCATCCAGCTCGAACAATGTCGTCGGGCAGACGTCCGGACAATGGGTGAATCCGAAGAAGAGCGCTGTCGGCTTTTCGCGGAACGCGGCTTCGGTGATGGGCGCGCCGGTCTGGTCGACCAGCTCGAACGCAACACCGTAGGGCGCGCCGGCGACTTGTGTGTCGGACCGGGACCACTCAAAAGCAAGCCAGGCAAAAGCAAGGCCCAGTATTACGATGAGAACGATCAGGACTGTTCTGATGGCGGCCATATATGTCTCCGTGTACCGTTGCGCGGTTAACGCATATCGACCGATGTTTTCTAGTACCGGTATTAGGGGAAGTCACCGGGCCAATTTGACACATGACAAAATGTGATCACCTGAGGGACGCTAGAAGCACCATGCAAGGCCGGCCGACGCATAGGTCAGAAAGATTTCGGCGCCATGATTGAGCCAGCCGGCAAAGGCCGTGCCGGTGACCAGCGCGGCGGCGAGCACGGCAATGCCGGCAATTATCATGCGGTTCCAGTTTCCTGCCGAAATGTTCATGCGCTGATTATAGTGCGCAAAATTTGTGTGTCCAAGGCAGGCGCCCGGTCGTCAGCACAGTCAGGGCAGGGATTCCGCGGCCGGCTTGCGCGGCGATTGCGCCGGCGTCATGAGAATGGCGCCGATGACGAGGAGCAGGGCGATCCATTGCCCCGGGCCGATGGCTTCGGAGAAGGCCAGCCAGCCAATGAGAAAATTGGTCGGAAGTTCGATACTGCCTGCCATGGATGTCCGCGCCGCGCCGATAACGGGTGCAAAGGTGTTGTAGAGAACCTGCGGTATCAGTGCTGTCAGCGAGGCGATGCCGATAACAAGCCACCAGCCCTCGACATTATGGGGAACGACGTGCTCAAGGTCAGACAGGGCGACCAGAGGCAGCAGTCCGACAACCGCACCCAGCGAAAAACAGGCAATTCGTGCGAATGGCGGCAGCTCCCATAGTTTGTGTGCCAGAATATTGATGAAAAGGCCGAAGGTCAGAGGCGCCGTGAGCGCCATAAAGAGAGCCGGCAGATGATCAGCCGAAAACTCGGAGGGTGACAATCCGATCATGCCTGCTGAGATTATAAAGATTGAGGCAATGACGGCGCGCCTGGATGGTTTGTCCCGGAACCAGACCCAACCGATCAACAGCGTGAATACGGGATAGGTCGTGTAGATGACGCTGACACTTGCCACGGGCGCGACCTTGAGTGCCTCGGAGTAACCTATCCATCCGAAACCCACCAGAACACCGGCCAAAATACCCCATCCGATTGTCGACTTCCTGATGTTGGCATTCAACATCGACGGGAAGAAGATCAAAACGATCACGCCATACCGGTAGAATTCGATGGCGTAAGAAGCCATTCCGGCTTCCGTAAGACTGCGTGTAAAAAAGGGCATGGTCCCGAACCCGAGACCGGCAAGAACCACAAGGAGCGTTGCTTTCGTCGTGGTGGTTTCCAACGATCCGAAACGCATGACGCCCTTCATCAAATGGATCTTTCGCAGATCGCCATATTACCTGCCAAGGACCGTTCCCTCGCGCCTCGGGTCGGCACCGCCGACAAGACCGCCATCCGAAATGATGATGGCATGCAGTCCTGAGTTCAGATCGCGGATGTTGACCTTGTAGCCAAGCCCCTCCAGTGCTCCGGACAGCATTTCGGCATCGGTGCCTTTTTCAAGGTCATAGGTTCCGAACCGGTTGACGAGATGCGGCATGTTGATGGCCGACTGCACGTCCAGCCCCCAGTCAATATGGGCGATAATGGCCTGTGCGACATAGCCGATGATGCGGCTGCCACCGGGTGAGCCGACAGCCATATAGGGTTTGCCATCCTTCATGATGATCGTCGGTGACATGGATGAACGTGGACGTTTTCCGGGTTCAACCCTGTTGGCGATCGGAACGCCGTCCCGGTGTGTCCGGAAGGAAAAATCGGTGAGTTCGTTGTTGAGTAGAAAACCGTTGGTCATCAGGCGCGAGCCGAAGCCGTTTTCGATCGTCGTTGTCATCGAGACGACATTGCCATCCGCATCGACGATGGAAAAGTGACTGGTGGAGGGAAGTTCCAGGCTTTCGTCATCGGCCAAAAGCATAGCATGGTCCCAGGGCGGTGACCCCGGCTTGACCTCGTCGGGGCTCAGAACGGCACCGGGTTCGATGAGATGCGCCCGCTCGTCGAGATAGGCCCTGTCGAGCAGCCCGCGTGTCGGCATCGGGACAAAATCGCTGTCTGCCATGTAGCGGCCGCGATCGGCAAAGGCGAGCCGCGATGCATCGCCAATCAGCCGCCATGTATCTGCGCTTCCCGGGTTTTGTTTTGACATGTCGAACGGTTCGAGAATGCCGAGGATTTGACCAACCGTAAGTGCGCCGGATGAGGGCGGCCCCATGCCGCAAACATCGTAGCCGCGATAGGCAAGGCACACGGGCGGGCGCTCTTTGATCTGGTAATTTGCAAGATCCCCAAGGGACAGAACGCCCGGGTTGCCAAGATTTCCCGTCTTGACCGTCTCAACAATTTTTTCGGCGATCGGTCCGGCATAAAATGCGTCCGCACCGTTTTCGGCGATCAGTTTCAGGGTTTTGGCATAGGCCGGGTTTTCCAGCAGATGGCCCTGCGGATGCGGGGCACCGTCATCTTTGAGAAAATGCGCCCGGGTTTCCTCGTGAAGTCCAAGCCTTTCCGCGTCGGCGCTCAACTGCATGAACAGCCGGTCTGACAGTTCAAAGCCCTTTTCGGCAAGATCGATCGCCGGTTGAACGAGTATCGCCCAGTCCAGTTTGCCGTGCGCCCTGTGGGTTTCAAAAAGAAGCTTCAGTGTCCCGGGCGTGCCGACCGAGCGTCCGCCGACCACCGCATCGAAAAATTTCAGCGGCTCGCCGTTTTCGTTGAGAAACAATGTCGGTGTTGCTGCCTTTGGGGCCGTTTCACGCCCGTCATAGGTCGTCAGACGCCCACCGGCGTTGTCGTAGTAGACGAGAAAGGCACCGCCTCCAAGGCCCGAGGATTGTGGCTCCACCAGCCCCAGAACCAGTTGCACGGCAACCATCGCATCAATGGCATTTCCGCCGGCTGCAAGAATGTCGTGACCCGCCCTGGTGGCATGCGGATTGGCTGTTACGACCATGAAGTCGCTTGCGGTGACTGCCTGCCGCTCCGAAATGCCAGTCGCGATCTCGGGCGCCACGCTGTCCGCCGCATCCTGGCCGAAAACGCTTATTGAGACGGCCATGAATGCTGCTGCAAGGCCCAGTTTTATGCCGTTTTTCAGTTCTGCCTTCATGGGAGCCTCCTGTGCCCGTTATCCCTGCGCTGAATGCCAAGATGAGAAAATATGTATCGGTGGTTGTGTACCGTCCAGCCCTTATCGGTCGTTTTGAACGTGCATGTGTTCAAAACCCGACTGACAAGCCAAGCGTGACAGCATTTTCCGCCAGGCACTCGAAACCGGGCAGGGTGCATCCCTATATGAAAGCGGCACGAGCAATTAGGGAGCATGAAATGCGGTATCTGACGATTGGCGCGATGGCGGGACTGGCCATGGCTGTATTTGGTTCCGGCGCGAGCCGGGCCGATGAGGTGGGCGAAGTCGGCGTCGACTGGCTCGGCAATGATATCATCATCGAAGCAGTGGAAGACCCGGAGGTCTCGGGCGTTACTTGCCATGTCGCCTATTTCGAGCGCGGTCTCGTCGACCGCCTGCAGAAAGGCAACTGGTTCGAAGACCCGTCCAATTCGTCGATTGCCTGCCGCCAGACCGGGCCGGTCGTTGTCGGCGATATCGAATTGGATGAGGGCGGTGAGGAGATATTCAAGCAGCGCCGTTCGATCATCTGGAAAAAGCTGGTTATCAACCGTGTCTACGACAAGAAGAATGATACGCTGATCTATCTGGCGCATTCGCGCCAGGTGCAGGATGGTTCGGCAAAGATGTCGCTTTCGACCGTCCCGCTTTACGGTCAGGATGTGACCTGGACCGAGGGCAGGCCGTAAATTTCTAACCGCGCCCGCGATAGGGCGGCACGCCCTGATCAGGCACCCAGACATCCTGCGGAATGGGGCCCGTCTGATAGAAGATGTCGATCGGTATGCCGCCGCGCGGGTACCAGTATCCGCCGATGCGGAGCCACTGCGGTTCCAGCGTCTCGATGAGCCGCTTGGCGATGGAAACGGTGCAGTCTTCATGAAAGGCGCCGTGGTTGCGGAACGATCCGAGATAGAGCTTCAGGGATTTGCTTTCCACCAGCCACTGATCCGGAACATAGTCCAGTACGAGATGTGCAAAATCCGGCTGCCCGGTGATAGGGCAAAGCGAAGTGAATTCGGGAGCTGTGAACCTGACGCAATAGGCGGTTCCGGCCTGCGGGTTCGGGACGCGTTCCAGTTCGGCCTTGTCCGGGCTTTCGGGCAGGGTGGTTGCTCCGCCAAGCTGTGTGAGATTACCGTAGATTTCCTTGTCTGCCATTTGGGCCTCCATTTCCGGCCGAAGCCGTCAAACGCCTCTCTTGTTGCCCCAAAGGACAACATGCAATTGGGGTAGGACGCGGGCGTCGAACCACTGATCGCCCGAAACTCTTGAAATAAGCCAGTCGAGCCGGTTCAACAGGCCCTCCTGGTCGACGCTCTCCTGATCGTCATCGGCAGGCGGTGGTGTGTGGTTTCCTGGCTGCAGATAGACGGACAGGTCCGGATAACGCGCTGCGACCTTTCGTGCATAGGCATAGTCGGCATCATCGAACACGACAAATTTAAGCACGGTTTCAGCGTCACCGGCAGCTACAAGGCATGCGTCCAAAGACGGCCAGTCTGTGTCCATCCCGCTTGACGGCGGTTTCGGGCTCAGGACCAACATATCAAGATGGCCGAACCAGCGTTTTGAGACACTGCCTTGCGTTTCCACCGCAAACCGATAGCCATTGCCGCGCCCAAGCCGGATCAGACCCTCAAATGGCTGGATTGCGGGATTGCCTCCCGACAGCGTAACCATCAGCGGTTTGCCACCTGAAAGTTCCATGATTTTTGACCAAATATCCTCGGTCGTCATGGGAATCCAGCTGTCGCGGTGCTCGGGGTCGACGGCATGCAGCGTATCGCACCAGCTGCACCGGTAATCACAGCCGCCAGTGCGCACGAAAACCGTAGGCAAACCGATAAGCGCACCTTCACCTTGTATGGTGGGACCGAAAATCTCGCTGACGCGGATCGTGGGGGAGAGTTGGTCGCTCACGGCCTGTACTCAGCCCAGGTTTTGGCGGTTTCGCTGACGCGCACGGCTGAGGTCTCGGGCCACAGCTCCTTACACCAGTTGTATAGATGCATGGCCAGCTGTTCAGCCGTCACCCGTTCTTCACCCAGCACATCGTTCAGATGGCGGTGATCCAGTTCGTCGTCTATGTAGTTCTTCAACGGCGCCAGTTCGCGGTAGTCCCTAACAAATCCGTATTGATTGAGCTCCTCGCCGGACAGTTCGACCACGACCGCATAGTTGTGGCCGTGAAGCCTGTTGCACGGGTGGTCCTTCGGCAGGCTCTTGAGCTGATGGGATGCGGAGAAGTGAAACTCCTTGGATATCGTGAACATCATGCACCCGCCGTAGTTTTCGCGGCTGCTACTGCAAGGGTCCAGTAGTCCGGATCTTCATAATCCGTCGGATCGTCAATTCCGGCAAGATGGAAGGCTTCGCGACGCTCCACACAGGTTGCGCAGCGCCCGCAATGAAGGTCCCCGCCCTTGTAGCATGACCATGTATCTTCAAACGGAGTCTGATAACGGGCTCCGTCCTTGACGATTTCGGATTTCGGAACATGAACGTAAGGGGCATAAAGCCGGGCACGGGCGTAGCCGTCCAAGGCATGTTTCTGCATCATATCGAAAGCATTGATGAATTCGGGGCGGCAATCGGGGTAGATGAAATGATCGCCGCCGTGCACGGCGGTCGCCACGGCATCGGCCCGCTGCGCAGCGGCAATACCGAACGCCACTGTCAGCATGATGGCGTTGCGGTTTGGCACCACGGTGACTTTCATCGTTTCTTCGGCGTAGTGCCCGTCCGGAACATCAAGGTCATCCGTCAGGGCAGAACCCGTCAGATGCCGCCCTACGCTTGTCAGATCGATGACATGGTGCCTGACGTTCAGGCGCTCGGCACAGCGGGCGGCGAAGTCCAGCTCTTTGCGGTGCTTTTGTCCGTAGTCGAAGGATACAAGACCGGTGAGCGTATTCTCGAAGGAAACCTTTTGGGCGAGCGATACGGAGTCCAATCCGCCTGAGCAGATAACTATCGTTTTCAAAATACGTGTCCTTGTTTTAACCGGGTAGGCTGCGACCGGGATCTGTCTGTTCATCCAGACGGGGCAGCGTTTAGCAGCCTTTGGCTGAAAACAGAAGCGCGTTTTGAATTCGTTTATCGGCCATGAGCCAATATTCGGGTTGCCGGACAGGACAGGCCGCCGGTTCGGCGGCCCGGTAATTCGTGATTATTCCGCGGGCTGGCTCTTTGCCGTCATGACGCCGGCCAGCTTTTCCGAGACGATGCCGAAAATGCCGCCAAGGATCAGCGAGATGATCACGCAGGCAAGCGGATTGGCAAGGCTGCCCTCGGTCAGCGACGCGCCGCTCATGAGGCCATAGCCGGCGATGGCCGCATAACCGTAGACGGAAGCCGGAATGGCGCCCAGCGGCTCGAATTTGGCCGCAAGGACAAGCACGAACGCGGTAACCGCAACAACGATCGAAGCCCACAGGACGCCAGGCATGGCAACGCTGATCTTGGTGATCGCAAGCAACGCGACGAAGCCGACAAAGGCGCCCCAGATATTGGCGGCCAGCGATTTCTTCAATCCGTCGGTGCCGCCGCCGCAATGATAAAAGCTCGCCCAGGCGATAAAACCAACCCAGATCTGGATGGCTCCGACCGTTAAAAACAAATAGGTCGCGACGCCGCCCAACAGGCCGATTGAAACGGCCAGTGCCAGTATAAGATCCATTTTTTCCTCCCACTTTGAATCATAAAGAAATCCCGGTCGCGAGCGCCCGGGAAATCCCCTGATGATCTTCAGCGGCGGGAGGATCATTGGAACCGCGCCGTTTGTAATAGTCCGACGATGTGTTTCAGTTTTGAGGCAATTGCGTGCACCGAGCCGCAATCTCATTCATTTCGGCGGTCGTGCCGGTCCATTGCCGCCGAGTTCTGCAGCAGCAATCCCGTGGGCGGTCTCGTTGCCGCAGAGGATGAGGATGTCGCCGGGCCTGATTACCGTCTGTTTGTCCGCAGCATCGGTCTTCCAGGTTCCTGCCGGACGGATAGCGAGAATGTTCTGGCCGGGCAGGTTCACGTCGCTTACGGGTCTCGATTCCGCACCGAAATATTCGTGTTCGGCGATGCTGAGTTCGCTGCCCAATTGCAGGATGCGGTGATAGCCTGTACCGCCCAGCGAGGTCGTACGCAGCAATATATGGCCGATCAATGCGCACATGCCCCGATCCAGCGTCCTGTTGGTGAGCACCAGAAAGGTTATGCCGATTGCGGCAGCCATGATAGCGGCCTGTACGGCAATGTGCTGTGTGTCCGGACCGGTTCGCACAAACGCGACGATGAAGGTCGAGGCGATTGAGATCAAACCGAGGTTCCCGAGGACCATCAGCGCGATGACAATGCGCCGCCGGATCGGATAATTGACGATCATTTCGGCTTCATGCGTGGTGAACCCTGTCCCGGTCAGGGCTGAGACACATTGAAACCGGGCGATGTTTTCAGGCAATCCCGTCAACCGCATAGCAACGGCACCAATGCGCACCAGCGAGACCGACAGGGCCAGCAATATGGCGATGGTGAGTGCGGCTGCCATCTGGTTTAAGCCCCCAACGCGTCACGCCCGACGGCAAAGGCAACGTCGATAAACGTAGCCAGGCCGTCCTCTCGATCTTCCAATGTCAGGATTTCAGAGGCGGTTGCGACCGCACCGACAAATCCCGCCGTATGCCAGTGGCCGGGTGCCGGCAGAGACGGCAGTTTCGCAGCGTCAGGATGCGGCCAGGGATTGATGTAGAAATAAGGTTCCTGATAGTTGTTGTCGCCGGGCGACATGCCGACACCAATGCCGGGTGCGGTTTCCGAGCCGCCGGCATCGAGGCCGACATAGGTTGCGATGTCGAAATGGTGCGGCCAGCAATAAACCGGACCCGGGCCGGGAGAAACGGTCTCGTTTTTTGCGGCGAAGGTCAGCAATTGCCGGCTGGCAAGATCGTACCAGCGGCCAAGTGCCAGCAGGCCGGCATCGAGCCCATCCGTTTTGAATTTGGTGATTGCGATAACGTCTTTCGGCAGCTTGAACGGATGTTTCACGCCGGATGCCGGTTTAAGGCCGTGCTCGGCCAGACCCTCATCGAGCCATGCGATGCAGTCGGTTTCGGAAACACCATCGAGTTCCAGCATCTCGACCGTCTCACCGCCGCGGACAATCCACATGGCGAGCGGAGCTAGCGTTACCCTGACAAGGACAGGTCCATTGGACGATTCAATCGGATTGGTCTGAACGCCGCCATTGGTTGCATTCCAGTGAAGGGCCGTGTGGCTGTAGTCGGGTTTGGCTTCGAGATTGGCAAGCGCCGCAAGGGCTGCGATCTGGGCGGCGTTATGCGCCATTATCCTGGCATCCGCCAAAGCGTCCGGTGCTGTTTTGCCAAGAAGTTCGCTGGCTGAGAGCATAGTCATTCTCCTTGTTGCGGCGTGTTTTGTCGTTCAAACCAGCTCGGCGTCGGTGACGATTTCGACGAGTGCCGGTCCTTTGTAATCAAGCGCCTCTGTTATGGCGGTTTCAAGGGCGTCCGTTTCCGTCACTTTCGATCCGTGCCCGCCGCACAGGCGCGCGAATGCAGCGAATGAAGGATTGGTTAGCTGGGTTTCCCAGACCGGCCAGTGTCCTGCCTGTTGTTCCTTGGAGATTTTGCCGAGCTGGCCGTTATTGAGCAGGATATGGGTGATATCCATGCCGTATTTGACGGCTGTCGTGAATTCCATGGCATATTGTCCGAAGCCGCCATCGCCGGAAATCGAGATCACCTTGCGGCCCTTGAAGGCGTCGAGATCCTGTGTCGCGGCCCAGGCACCCATCGCGGCAGGAAAGCCGAAGCCGATCGAACCGAGGTAGCCGGACATCAGCACACGCTGTCCGCAGGTTTCGAAATAGCGGCCGAAGGAATAGGTGTTGTTGCCGACATCGACGGCAATGACCGCATCCGGCGGGCAGAGCTTCGTCAGCGCGTCGAAAACAGCGAAAGAGTGGATGCCGCGCCCCCTTTCTTCGGCAAGCCGCGATTTTTTCTCTTCGCGCCAAATGGTCCAGCGTTCGGCAAGCTCAGAAACCTGGTCGTCTGCGTCCTTCGATTTTTTCACCGTTTCCATCATGATCTTGCAGAATGCACCGATCTCGCCCCAAACCGGAAGAGTGACGCGATGGAACTTGCCGAGCTGCATGCGCTCGAAATCGACCTGGATAATACGTTTCGACGGTTCGATGCCCGTGTGGTTCGAAAATGACGTTCCCAGTGTGATCAGCAGATCGGACGTTGCGACGAACCAGCTTGCGATCGGGGTTCCCGATCGGCCGAGTACGCCGGCCGCATTGGGGTGTGTGTCGGCAATCAGGCCCTTGGCCTTGAAAGTGGTGAGCACCGGCGCGCCGATTTTTTCTGCAAATGCGATGACGGCATCGCGCGCTTCGACCGCGCCATGGCCGAGAATGATGATGGGACGCTTGGCTGAGGAGATCATCTCGCTTGCCGCCTCGGCGTCCGCATCGGAAGGTTTGATGGCGTTGTCGCCGAGCCGTCCCTTTGGGCTGCGCGCCTTGGCCTTGCTCGGTTGCGTCTGTATGTCGTCCGGAAAGATGAGATGGGCGACATCACGTTCGACAATGGCGTTCTTGCAGGCCAGCGACATCAGCTCGGTGTGTTTGGAGGTGGAGAGCACAGTCTGCGAGAAACGGGAAACAGCATCGAATGCGGATTTCAGGTCAATGTCCTGGAAGGCGCCGGGCCCGAAAACCTGGGTCTGCACCTGTCCGGTCAGCGCCAGCACTGGTGCCCGATCGACCTTTGCATCCCACATGCCCGTCAACAGATTGGTCGCGCCGGGGCCCGCAATGGTGATGCAAGCCGCCGGTTGGCCGGTCAGCTTGCCATAGGCAGAAGCCGCAAATGCCGCGGCACCCTCATGGCGAATGCCGTAATAGCTGAGTTTGCCGTCCTGCGCCGCCAGCCGGATGGAATCGGCAAGGCCGAGATTAGAATGGCCGACCATGCCAAAGACGCTTCTTATGCCCCAATTGACCATGGTTTCGGTCATCGCATCGGTTACCGTGCGCTCGCGTGGTGGTTCGGGTTCCAGACCGACAAAGACCTCCTCATCGCGAACTTCCACCTCATAGAGCGTCTGACCGGTATCCTTGTGTCCGCCGGGAGGCGCGCCCGTCAATGGATTGAAATCCCAGCCGTGCCACGGGCAGCGGATCCAGCACTCGCCCTCCACGCCGCGTTCGATGGAACCTTCGCCGAGCGGGCCGCCCTGGTGTGGACAGTGATTGTCCATTGCCGCCCAGTGACCGTCGAAATGCGAAAGGCATATCGAGATATTGCGTGCGGTCACGGTCTTAACCCGGCCTTCGGGAAGGTCTTTGACATGTCCCACACGAATCCATTCCAGGTTTTCCTTGCTCATTCACTCGCTCCCTTGGTTTTCAGGATCAGGCGACGCCGCCATAGGCAACGCCCGACAGCGATGCCATGTCTTTCTTCCAGGTGGTCAGGTCGTCGATATTGAATTTTGACAGGTGATCGTGGCCGCAGGCACGCGCCATCACCTGCATCAGTTCCACCGAGGCGGCGAAGAAATTCGTCAGCCGTTCGGCGGATTTCTCGACCACGATACGACTGACAAGGTGCGGCTTTTGCGTGGCGATCCCCACCGGACAGTTGTTCGTGTGGCAGGCCCGCATGGCGATACAGCCGATGGCTTGCATCGCGGCGTTGGACAATGCGACGGCGTCCGCGCCCATTGCCAGCGCCTTGATGAAGTCGGCCGGCTTTCTGAGGCCGCCGGTGATGACGAGCGTGATATCGGAACGGCCGCTCGCATCGAGATGACGCCGTGCGCGCGCCAGCGCCGGAATGGTGGGCACGGAGATATTGTCGCGGAAGATGATCGGTGCCGCACCTGTGCCGCCGCCGCGTCCGTCGAGTATGATGTAGTCGACACCGACCGCGAGCGCCGCGTCGATATCCTTTTCAATGTGTTGGGCTGACAGCTTGTAGCCGATCGGTATGCCGCCGGTGCGGCTGCGTACTTCCTCGGCAAAGTTCCTGATTTGGCCGATTTCCGTCCAATCGGGAAATCGGGGAGGGGATATGGCCGCTTCGCCTTCCTTGAGGCCGCGAACCGTGGCGATCTTTCCCTTGACCTTGGGGCCGGGCAGATGCCCGCCGGTGCCGGTCTTGGCGCCTTGGCCACCCTTGAAATGGAAAGCCTGGACCAGATCCAGCTTTTCCCACGCAAAGCCGAACCGCCCGGAGGCGAGCTCGTAGAAATAGCGGGAGTTTTCGGCCTGCTCCTCCGGCAGCATGCCGCCTTCGCCCGAGCAGATGCCCGTTCCGGCAAGCTCTGCGCCGCGCGCCAGTGCAACCTTTGCCGGCTCCGACAGGGCGCCGAAACTCATGTCCGAAACAAAAAGCGGGATGTCGAGTTTCAGAGGCTTTTGCGCGTTCGGCCCGATTGTCACATCCGTTCCAACCGGGTCTTCATCCAGCAGCGGCATGCGGTCGAGCTGTGCGGTCAGCAGCTGGATGTCGTCCCAGCCCGGCAGTTGGGCGCGCGGCACACCCATGGCTTCGACCTGGCCGTGGTGGCCGGTCCTCTTCAGCCCCGAACGCGCATAGCCCTGGATCAACCCGTTGAGCGGTTCTTCCTCGGTGCCGTGGCCAGTGTCCGCATAGGTGCCGAGATAGGCCTTGCGGTTGAAGGGCTGTGGATTTTCCCTGGCCCAGGCGCTGATCTCGTCTTCGTCGATAAAAATCCGGCCGTCTTCAACCCAGCTGGCGAATTTCGGCAATGCCTCTTCGTGGTTATATGCCGAAACGCCGGAATCCAGCCGGTAGTCCCAGTAGTGGACACCGCAAATGAGATTCCTGCCGCGTACGAAGCCGTCAGCCATCAGCGCGCCACGATGGAGGCACCGTCCGTAAAACACCGAGATTTCGTAGTCGAAGCGGACCACGACCAGATCGACGTCGGCGACAAGCGCATGTTTTGGTTTGCGGTCTTCAAGATCCTTCAATGCCATGATTGCCAGTTTTTTCATGTCGGTTCCCCGGATTGGTTGGAATGTTCAGGTTTCCTGGTGTTGTGTCTTCAAGGGTTTGGCGGAGGCCTCAACTGGTTCCATTTCCGCGCATTCACCCATCCCGGCGACTTTTCTTGCGTACCAGCGGGCGCCGGGTGCGGCGCTCAGGCCGTGCAGCAGCGCACTTATCCAAACCGCGTTAACGGCAAGGAGCAGCACGGGCTCCGCAAACACGTGGTCGATCCGGGAGACGACCAGAAGTGCGAACAGGGCGGTTGCCAGGCCTCGAGGGCCGAACCAACCGAAGAAAAGCCGGGTGACCGGTGATGCATCCGTGCCGACAAGCGATATCCAGATGGCGAGCGGGCGGGTGATGAAGAGGCTTAACAAGATGATCGCCAGCATGGACATGTCGAGATGCCGCACGGCCTCCGGCACAAGCGCAAGGCCAAGCAGGAAGAACGCGCCCCAAGTCAGCAATTGTCCTTCACTTTCAGTAAATTCGTAGATGAACTTGCAGCGGCCCTTGACCACGTTTCCGAAACTCAGGCCGGCAACGAACGCTGCAATGAAGCCATTTCCGTCGATCAGCGTTGCGGCAAGATAGGAGCCGCCCGCCAGGGCGATTGCTCCAACCCCTTCGAACGTGTCGGATGTCGTCATGTGCCTTTTTGCCCAGAGCAGAACCGTGCCACCGACAAGCCCGGCCACGGCTCCTGCAAGCGGGCCTAGCAGAATCTGCTTTGCGCCGAAGATCAGCCAGTCCGTATTGGACCGGTCCATGGCCTCGGCGGCGAGGCTTGCAAATAGCAGCACGGCCGGCAGCGCCAGCCCGTCATTAAGGCCGCTTTCGACCGTCAGCGCCCGTCTTGGACGCTCCGGAACATCCGGATTCGAAATGACTGCCTGACCGAGCGCCGCATCCGTCGGAGCAAGAATGGCCGCAACCAATGCAACGGCGAATATCGGCCAGCCCGAAAGGAACGGATAGGCAAAGGCGGTTCCCAAAAGCAGGGAGAGCGGCAGTCCGAACACCAGCATGCGAACCGGCCAGACATGGCGCTTGCGCAAGGTTGCGAGATCAATCTGCGCTGCATCCAGAAACAACAGAACGATAAGCGCCACTTCGGCAACGATATGCAAGGTTTCCTCAGCACCTCCCGGCGACATGAAACCGGTTTCCGCCATCAGAAAACCGAAGCCGATGAACAGCATTGGTGCGGTCAGCACCGTTGTCGAAAGGCGGTTGGCAAGCATCGAAAACGCCACGGTAAACATGGCAAGAAAGAGTAAGCCCATCATATCCCATCACGCTGTTTTTGTTCTGACGCTGCCGTTTGTTCCCTGCCGGTCGTGTGGCGCGCAGCCCTTGTGACTTCTTGTCAGATGCAGGGGGCCTGACTAAGGTTACAGCGCATTGCCGGAATTTCTAAATTCGAGTGGTCATGCACCGAACAGGATGTGCGGGTGGAAGCAGACAGCAGATCACAGGCCGCCAAGCTGGACGATGATGACGCCATAGCGGGTCTGATGGCCGGTGATGCGGGCTTGACGGAGCTGTTTGTCCGTCAGCATATAGGCTGGATGCTGGCGGTTGCCTCCAGGGTCGTCCGTGACGTTCACCATGCCGAAGATGCTGTCCAGAACGCCTTCTCAAAAGTGTTTAAAAACATTGGCAGCTTTAACCGCCAGTCGGCGCTGAAGACCTGGATGCACCGCATTGTGGTCAACGAATGCCTGATGTTGATGCGTAAGGTCGAACGGGCCGAAACGGTGCCGATTGACGATCTGCTGCCGGTTTTCGACGGGAATGGGTGCCGAATCGAGGATGCATGGGCGATTATGGAAACGCCGGAATCGCTTATTCTCAAGTCGGATATCCGTGAGCGGGTGAGCGAGAAAATTGACCTTTTGCCGGACAATTACCGTATCATTCTCGTGCTTCGCGACATCGAAGAACTGACAACGCAGGAAGTGGCGGAATTACTCGATATCAGCGAGGCGAATGTCAAGGTGCGACTGCATCGCGCACGCGCCGCCCTGAAGCGGTTGCTGGAGCCTTTGGTCAGAGGGCAGGGAATATGACCGAAACCAAACCAAGATTGATGCGCCGTATTCACGGCATGATGTTCAAGCTTCCGCTGATGATCACGTGCGAGGATTTTGAGGACTTTATCCTGGCCTATCTCGAGGACGAACTGAACGCGCGGCAGAAATTCGTCTTCGAGATGCATTTGAAGCTGTGCCGCGAATGCCGGGAGTATCTTGCCGCCTACAGGATATCGCTCGAACTTGCCAAACAGAGCGGCAAGGCCGATCCGGATGCACTGCCGGCGGAGGTTCCCGAAGATCTCGTGGCGGCCGTGATGGCTGCCAGGGACTGCTAATGAGGCAAGCCGGTCAGTCGACCGGGTAGGGGCCCTCGGTAAAGGTTTCCGCGTGATAGCCTTTCAAGCCGACAGTTCGCGCCATGGGGCCGAGAACCGGCTCGTTTTGCCTTAACCGTTGGAGAAGGTGCCGGTGATCGTATTTCGGCGTCCAGCCGAGTTCCATGCGGGCCTTGTCATTCACGTAGACACGGTCGATTTGCGGGAACATCGTCCAGCCGCGCCGGCCGTATTCGGAGGCGAGATCCGGTAATTTACGCCGCAGAACCTCCGGTGCATTATTTCGCAGGTCTGAAAGATCATCGCTGGAAAACGGCGTCGTGGCGCTGATGATGTAAAGACCGAAACCGGCAGACGGCGGCCGGTTCATGGCGGCTATGTGCGCCTCGGCGGCGTCCTCGATATCGACGCGACGAAACAGAAACTCGTTGGCTTTGGCGTTCTCGTCGGCAAAAGCTTCACGGATTTCCCGGCGGTCATCCTCTTCGGGAAAGAAACGCGACGTGCGCAGCACCGCAACCCGCAAGCCGTATTTGCGGGCAAAGAGCTGGCACATATTTTCGGCCGCCAGCTTGGTGATGCCGTAGATGTTCTTCGGGCTCGGCACGACGTCTTCAGTGATCCAAGCCGCCGGTTCGCCCGGCTGCGGCACCAGCGCATTGCCGAAGACACTTGTCGTGCTGGTGAAGACCATTGACCGTATGCCGGCTTCAACGGCTTCCTCGAGGAGGTTCAGCGTTCCTGTCACATTGGTGTCGATAAATTCCTGCCGGCCATGGGTGGCGACATGCGGCTTGTGCAGCGTCGCGGCGTGAATGATCGCATCGATATCCTGTAGCGCAGACTTCACCAGTGTGCGGTCTGCAATGGTGCCGACAATATCCGTGTGGGGCGAAGCATTGATATCCATGCCGACAACTGTTTTCCCACGGTCGCGCAAGAGGCGCACGATAGCCTCTCCAAGATGTCCTGAACTGCCGGTAACGAGGATAGTCATGGTGCTAGATCACAATGAGTGGAACGATTTTACTTGCGATTGTTTTATCCAAAACGGAGTGCGCTGTCGCCGTAATCTGCCCGCAAAAAAGGCACCGCTCAAGCGAGCGATGCCTCCTGTCTTTGGCGCTGATGTCGATACTCACATCGTGATGCGGTATTTGGCGAAGCCTTCGGCACCTTCGCCGGCGGCCTCGATATTGACGTCCCGCACGTCTTTCATGAAGGCCTTGGCCTTGGGGCCGGTCTCAAAAATGGCGGTTGCCCCTTCGACCGGTTTGAAGGTCCAGTTGCTGTCGGCGGACGGGTTGATCGTGCCCTGTTCGACGATGTAGCGCACGATGACGTCGCGGTTGGTGTCGGGTGCGACGAAAATCACAACTTCGTCGCTGATGTCGGGGAAATTGCCACCGCCTCCTGCACGATAGTTGTTGGTAGCGACAACAAATTTCTGATTTGGATCAATCGCTTGTCCGTTATACTTCAAGTCAACGATGCGATTGGCATTTGCATCGAGCAGGTTGCCCTTCGGATCGTATTTGGAGGGCTGGGTCAGGTCGATCCTGTAGGTAACGCCGTCGATGACGTCGAAATTATAGGACGGGAACTCGTTGTTGATGAGTGCCTGGTCTTTCTTACCCGGCTCGATTTGGTTGAAAATACCGGCGGAACGCTCCAGCCAGTCCTTGACCTGTGCTCCGGTGATGGCGACGGCCCGCACGGTGTTCGGGTATAGGTAAAGGTCGGAGACGTTCTTAATGGCAACGTCTCCCGGTGCAACGTCGGTGTAGTAGTCCGGGCCGCCACGGCCACCGGCCTTGAACGGGGCTGCAGCCGAGAGGATCGGCAGGCCTTCCCATTCGGTGCCCCTCATCATCTGGTCGATATACCAGGTCTGCGCCTGGCTGACGATCTGAACGGACGGATCGTCGGCGACGAGGGCAAAGTAGGAATGCAGCGGAGCCGACGTCTTGCCGACGGCGCGGCGTACATAGGCGAGCGTTTCATCGTGTTCCTTCTGGACCGTTGCCAGAACATCCTCTTCGCTTTCGACCACCGGAATGACCTTGCGGCCGTCGCGTTCGAAGATGGATGGGGCAGACGTGGTAAAGCCGGTGATTTTCCAACTGTTGCCGTCGCGCTCCAGCATCAGGTCGATAATGCCGAGATGCGAGCCCCAGAAACCGCCCATTGCGGCCGGTTTTCCAAACAAGGTGCCTTTTTCGGCGTCTACGCCCGGCAGATCGGCATATTTCGGACCGGGGAACACCAAATGGTGGTGTCCGGTGAACAGCGCATCGATGCCTTCGACATCGGCCAGATGCAATGAGGCGTTTTCCATGCCGTCCGAGCGGTCGTTGGCGTCGATACCGGAATGCGAGAGCGCGATGATGATATCGGCGCCTGCTTCTTTCATTTCCGGAACCCAGGCTTTTGCCGTATCGACGATGTCACGGGCATTGGCCTTGCCTTCGAGGTGGCGCCGGTCCCAGTTCATGATCTGCGGTGGAACGAAGCCGATCAGGCCGATGCGGATCGGGTGTTCGTTGCCTGCGCCGTCCTTGACCACCTTGTCGACGATCACATAGGGCTTCAGGAATAGCTCATCGTCGCGCGGATTGGCGGCCAGCGCGCCCTTGGTGACGTTGGCGGACACGACCGGGAAGTCCGCGCCGTCGATGGTCTTCATCAGGAAGTCGAGGCCGTAATTGAATTCGTGGTTGCCGAGTGTCGAAGCATCAAATCCAAGCACGTTCATTGCCTGGATGATCGGATGCATGTCGCCTTCCTTCATGCCGCGCTCGTAGGCGATGTAATCGCCCATCGGATTGCCCTGCAGGAAGTCGCCATTGTCGACGAGCAGCGAGTTGGTTGCTTCGTCGCGGAAGCTGCGGATGAGCTTTGCGGTACGGGCAAGGCCGACGGAATCGGACGGGCGGTCGCGGTAATAGTCATAGGGAAAGACATGGACATGCAGGTCCGTCGTCTCCATCAGGCGCAGATGGGCCTGGTTGCCGGACGCAAATGCCGAATAGGGGTGGAGAAGGGCGAGCGAGCCGATGGCGGCGGTGCCGGCCAGAAAATCGCGGCGGTTGAGCTTGTTATTAAATCGAATTGTCATTTTGTTGCTCCCTTGCTGCAATCCGGAAAGGACCGCGTGGAGCGGTGGTCAGACCGGATATGCCTTGATCATTGAAATGCCGAATAGGACAGCTTAGCCCCGAGGAGAATATGCGTCCACATTCTCTGCAAAATTGTGACAGAGTTGCGCGTTCGAAAAAGATGTTGTGGATTCGATTCCGCTTTTGCGGCTATTTCTTTGTTTTTTCTACGTAATTGTCGAGGACGCGTTTCTGGCCGGCCTTGTCGAAATCGATGGTCAGCTTGTTGCCGTCGATGGAGGCGACATTGCCGTTTCCGAATTTCATGTGGAAAACGCGGTCGCCAATCGCAAAAGCCGAAGGCTCGTCCGCGACGGATCTTGCAACGAGTTCGCCTTCGATCGTGCGGTTCTTGATCGAGGTGCGGCCGGCGCCATAGCCTGAATCTGTTTCGCCATAGCCGATGCGCTCGACGGAGTGGCCGGAGCGCGAACCCCAGTTCTGGCGTGTTGCCTCATTGCGGTTGGCCTGGGCCCGCCGCCAGCCGGGCGTATTGTAGCTGCCCGAGAAGGGTTCGGCCTCATCGAAACGCGACGCGCCGTAGCCGCCGCCGACGCTTGTTGCCCCATATCCGCCATAGGATGTTTCGGGCTCGGCGACGTCGGCATGCTCGGAAGGCAACTCGTCGAGGAAACGCGATGGAATTGTCGACTGCCAAAGCCCGTGGATGCGGCGGTTTGACACGAACCAGATATGGCAGTTGATCTTGGCCCGTGTCAGTCCGACATAGGCGAGCCTGCGTTCTTCCTCAAGGCCGGAGCGCCCGCCCTCGTCGAGGGCGCGCTGGTGCGGGAAGAGACCTTCTTCCCAGCCGGGCAAAAAGACGGTTTCGAATTCCAGACCCTTGGCCGAATGCAGCGTCATGAGGGAAACCGCATCGAGATCCTCATTCTGCTCCGCATCCATGACGAGGCTGACATGTTCGAGGAAGCCGCGCATGGATTCAAATTCCTCCATGGAGCGGATCAGTTCCTTCAGATTGTCGAGCCTGCCTGGCGCATCGGCCGAACGGTCATTCTGCCACATCGCCGTATAGCCGCTTTCGTCAAGGATCTGTTCGGCAAGCTCCGTGTGCGGGGTTGTTTCGAGCAGCGAGGACCAGCGATGGAAATTTTCAACCACATCGGTCAGCGATTTGCGCGGCCGCGGCTTCATCTCCTCGGTCATGACGAGATCGGAGGCGGCCTTCAGCAGTGGAATTTCCCGGGCGCGGGCATAATCGTGCAACTGGCGGACGGCAGCTTCGCCAAGGCCGCGCTTCGGGGTGTTGACGATGCGCTCGAAGGCAAGGTCGTCTGCCGGCTGGCAGACAACGCGGAAATAGGCCATGGCGTCGCGGATTTCGAGGCGCTCGTAAAAGCGCGGCCCGCCGATAACTCGGTAATTGAGGCCGAGGGTGACGAAACGGTCTTCGAATTCGCGCATCTGGAAAGAGGCGCGTACCAGTATCGCCATATCGTTGAGCTTGTGGTCGCGCCTTTGCAACTGCTCGATTTCCTCGCCGACGGCGCGGGCTTCCTCTTCCGAATCCCAGGCCGCGTGCACCATGACCTTGTCGTGCTCGTCGTCGGCCAGCTCTGTGAACAGTGTTTTTCCGAGCCGGCCCTCATTGTGAGAAATCAAATGGGATGCGGCGCCCAGAATATGGGCGGTGGAACGGTAGTTGCGTTCCAGCCGGATAACGACCGCGCCGGGGAAATCCTTTTCGAACCGCAGGATATTGTCGACTTCGGCGCCGCGCCAGCCATAGATGGACTGGTCGTCGTCGCCGACACAGCACACATTGTGCGAGCCCTGTGCGATCAGCCGCAGCCACAGATACTGCGCGGTGTTGGTGTCCTGGTACTCGTCGACAAGGATGTAGCGGAACTTCTGGTGATACTCCTTGAGAACGTCCGGGTGGTTCTTGAAGATGCGGATCGGATGGCACAGCAGATCGCCGAAATCGCAGGCGTTGAGTGTTTTCAGCCGGTTCTGGTACGCCTCGTAGAGCTCGCGTCCCTTGCCATTGGCAAAGGACCGTGCATCGCCTTCGGGAATATCGGCCGGGCCGTGCCCCTTGTTCTTCCAGCCGTCAATCATCATGGCGAACTGACGGGCCGGCCAGCGCTTGTCGTCGAGACCTTCGGCCTGAATGAGCTGTTTCAGAAGCCTTATCTGATCGTCCGTGTCCAGAATTGAAAAATCAGACCGAAGACCGACAAGCTCGGCGTGGCGGCGCAGCAGCTTGACGCCGATGGAATGGAATGTTCCGAGCCACGGCATGCCTTCCACGGCCCCGCCGACGAGAACGCCAATGCGCTCCTTCATTTCGCGGGCCGCCTTGTTGGTGAAGGTGACGGACAGGATCTGGCTCGGATAGGCCTTGCCGGTTGCAAGGATATGAGCAATTCGGGTGGTCAGGACGCGGGTCTTGCCTGTGCCAGCACCGGCCAGCACGAGAACTGGCCCGTCGACTGTCTCGACGGCGCGGGTCTGCTCGGGGTTAAGCCCATCGAGATAAGGGGCCGGACCGCTCTGACGGTTTCTCGCCACCATGGCGCGCGCAGCGATACCGCCGGTGGCGGGCGCTGAAGGCGCCTGGGAATCGCCATCGCCAAAAAACGGTATATCTTCATCCGGATTGACCATCCCTCTCAATGTAGTGATTCGGCGGTGAAAGGCCAGCAACCATTGCGTTGCGGGCGCAGTTTTGTTCCCGAATCGTTCAGCTGCACCGGCTCGTATATCGGCGGCCATAAAATAATCATGGATGCCCATTATTCGGTCGCGGGTTAAAATACGAGCAGGTCAGACAGCAGCAATGAGCATGAAGCAGCCTTCGTCCGGTGCCGACAGCACCGTTTTTCGGTTTTTCCTTGAAATTTCTGCAATTGCTCAGGCTTCAGACAAGTTGATAGACCGCGCGCTGCCGCATGAACTCAAGCGGGCGCATTTTCTCGTCCTCGACCATCTGGCGCGAGACGAGGCCAATCCGACGCTCCTTGAACTTGCCCGTGCCATGCAGGTTACAAAGGGCGCCATCACAAACACCATGCAGCGGCTTGAGGCACGCGGCTTTGTCACCGTCGTTCCCGATGAATATGACGGCCGGTCAAAAAGGGCCAAGCTCACCGGTCTTGGTCAGATTGTCAGGGACGATGCGCTGCGGGCGGTTGCCCCGGATATTCTCGAACTTGCAAAGACCATTTCGGCACCCGACATGATCGAGGCGCTGCCGCTGTTGGAGCGGATCCGAAAATATCTTGATGTCGATATCAAATAGGACCGTGGCGGCCCGTCATTTCTCAAAGCGCGAGATGCGGCGGTCAGTCCAGTTCAGGCGGCCATCAATGATTGGCCTTACTGTGGGCGCCAGATCTGGTTCCCGGGCGATCAGGTCATCCAGTTCGGTGATCTGGTTCATGGCAATCAGCCGCAAGACATCGTCGCGGACCTCTCCGTCCGGACGCCGCGGCAGCGATGTGACCGGTTGGGCGAGATCAATCTGTGCATCCTTGTCCCGGGTGCTCACGGCATCGTTGAGTTTGGAAAGGTCCAGGGCCTCTTCCCGCGTTTCGATGAAAGCATAAATGCCGACCCCCTTTCGCGGCAGCGGATAGAGCGCCAGGGCAGCCGATATGATTGCGGGATCGGCATCAAGCGCCTTGATGATCGCCGGGCCTTCTCGGTCGATCCGGTCGCCGGTGCCTTCGCCGTCGGACCAGGAAAATATGCCGCGCGTTATCAGATTGTAGATTTTCTTGCCCGTCGCCATCCAGATGCGTGACGGCAGCGATTTGCGTGCGAGGATGCGCTTTTCCATCGGCGTCATCAGGTTGGGTGCAAAGGCACGCTTCTGCTTGATGCAGTGGCGCAGATCTTCGTAAGCCATGACGCGGAACATCCGGCCCCTGCGGCGATGGCAGGATGCAAGCTGGAAATCGATGACTGCGGCCTTTCCGTCGGAAAGCATCAGCCAGTTCTGTGGCTTGGCCAGATCGTTGTGCGTTATTCCACGCCGGCGCATGTCGCGAAGCAGGCGTCGCGCATCCTTGTACCAGTCCCCGGTTTGCGGGCGGGCAAGGTGCAGCGGCGTGCCATCTGTCCAGGAGCGGAACAGGCCATCGGCATCGACCTCGATAATGTCGGGTGTGCCTTTAATACCGGCAACGGCCCTGAGTGCCCTGATTTCACGCTTTGCCAGAAACCAGGCGAGCGGGCGTGACCAAAGCGGAGAGGCGGTTACGATGCGGCGCGCGACCCGCGTATCCGGCCGGTCGGCAAAATGGCCGGCGCGTGTTTCGGAAAAAACGTCGCGCTTGAAAACCGTATCAGAAATAAATTCCGCCATCAGACCCTCTGTTGTCCCTCTCCGGGAGCAGGGCATGCTCTAAGCGATCATCAGGGACGGCGCAACGGGTGGCGCTCAAATATTGATGAGGTGCGGTTCGTTCTCGTCGATCACCTCCTTGACGAGCGCGGTATCGACATAGGCCCTGACGCCAACAATCATGCCGCTTTCATTGAATGCGACGATCCAGCAATAAATGTTGTTGAACGGCTTGCCGCTCTTGGCAACGGAAAGGGATTCCATCTCGACGATGGCGGTCGACCCTTCCAAGTATGTGTGGGTCACTTTCAGCCGCACACCCTGTTCAAGAATCTTGTCGAGCCGGCGGAAAGTCGCATTGAGAAACTCCTCCTTCGAGGTATAGGTGCCGGCCAGCGGGTGGGTACCCATGACCGTCCATTGGACATCCTCGGCGACCCGTTGAAAGAACTCGTCCGCGTGACCGGTTTCAAGATGTGCAAAAAGGTCGATGACATCGTCGCGCGTAATCATGATTGTCCTCCGATTTTCCACGGTGGTGCCGCATGTCTGTCAATCGTGCATTCTAGCAGATAAATAGGGCGGTATCGTCCGGTTTTCCGGAGAATTAGTGCCGGAATTCAGCAGTGTTCCTCTTCCGAAGCGTCAATCAGCCGCTTGTTGAAATAGGCAAGGGCTTTGACCTGTTCGGCCCAGCCGACAATTGTCTTTCCTTCCACCTCGTCAACCACCGGAAGAAGCGGATGCCCGCCTGAATCGAAAGTCCGAAGCGCCGTATCAAGCGTGTCGGTCGGATGCAGGCAGGGCGTTCCACCGTCCGCTTCATAGGTTTCGGGCGGCTCGTCCGGATCTACCGCCGTCATGAAATCCATGACCTTCGCATTGCTGACAACCGCGCGGTGCGGGCCGGCCTGTACAAAAAGTCCGCGCATTTCCAGTTGCCAGTGGAAATAGGAGTGACCGTGGATCGCCTGATTGATGCCGTGTGCGATGGCGACCGTCAAAAGAAGGGCGATGGATAAATCGTAGCCGCCTGTCAGTTCGAATACGATCAATGTGGTCGAGATCGGGGCGCCAAGAACGGCGCCTGCGACCGCGCCCATGCCGAGAATGGAGTAGAGCGCCTGGCTTGAGGCAAGTTCCGGGAAAACACTGGCGGCCATGATCCCGTATGCTCCACCGGTCATCGCCCCCAGATAGAGCGCCGGTGAAAAAACGCCGCCGCCAAATCTCGACGCCAATGTGATGGATGTCGCAAGCGTCTTTGCGACGATCAGCACAAGCATGAGAAAGAGCGGCAGGCGACCCTGAAGGGCAAGGTCGGTCGCCTCGTAGCCGACACCCAGTATCTGCGGCAGGAAAACCCCCATGCCGCCAACAGCAACTCCGCCGAGTACCGGCCTGAACCAGAGCGGCATGGTGACCTTGCGGGCGAGATAGTCTCCCGAAAACAGCGAGAACTGGAAGGCGATCGCAACGATTGCCGCGACCAGCCCCAATAGCGCGAAGCCGGGAAACTCCCAGTAGGAAGTGACGGAATAATCGGGAATCATGAAGGCGGCGACTTCACCGAACCAGCGGCGCGATATGATCGCCGCACCGCTTGAGGCAATCACGATTGGCACGAAGGAGCGCAGTGCAAAGTGGCCCAGTATGACCTCATGGGCAAACAGGACACCGGCAATCGGTGCATTAAAGCTCGCCGATATCGCTGCTGCGACACCGGCTCCCAGCAGGGTGCGCTTCGACCATTCAGGTAAGCCGGAGCGCCGCGCCGCGTGGTTGGCGAGCGTCGCACCCAGATGAATAACAGGCCCTTCACGTCCTGCACTGGCGCCCGAGCCCAGCGAAATCACCGTAATGACAGCTGAAAGAAGCCCGTCGCGCAGCCCCAGCTTCCTGCCGGTAACGGCACGGGCCTCGATGACATCGGCGACCGACAGGGTGCGCCGCTGGGGCATCAGCTTTTCAAGCATGATGCCGACGACAAGGCCGCCCAGTACGGGAGCCAGAAATATGTAGTACCACGGCGTGTTACGCGCCGCCGTTATAACCCGCTCGGTGCTGTCCTTGAGCCATAGCAGCTGAATTACCCCGATCATCTCGCGGAACAAAATGGCCGCTGCCGTTACCGCGATGCCGACGACTAGAGACAAAATCCACAGCCGTGGCTGATGTTCTCCCAGAAAACTCCGGATATTCGGCGCAACCCACTGGCGGATCTGGGTTGGCAGGTTGCGGATGAAATCGGGTAACATGGTTGTGGCCGCTCATTTTCGTTTGATTTTGATCTGGCGACCGGCACGTTCGGGATAGGCGAGGGCAGAATGAGCGGCGCGCATTTCCTTGACATGTGTGAACATGGGTTCGGGAATGGGCGCGACCTTCGGACCCGAGGCATCTATGTGGAGGTAGAGCGTTTCAGTTGTCGCGGCGACCCATCCGTCGACGTGGGTCAGTTCGCCGTAGACATGCAGACGTTTTTCGTCATGATCCAGCAAGTGAAACGAAGCGTGGACCCTGGCTCCCTGGTGCAGTTCCCGCAGGTAGCAAACATGCGTCTCGGCGACGTAAAAACTGAGACCGCGGCTTTTGACATAGTCCTCGGTCAGACCGATCGACGCAAATGCATGATCGGCGGCGCGATCGAAGAGTACGTTGTAAAAGGCCATGTTGAGATGACCGTTATAGTCGATCCATGCCTCTTCGATTTCAGCCTCCGGCGCGACGAACGGCGCTGCCTGAATCATTCCGATCTCCCTGATTTCGGTCCACAAACTGAAAACATGACTCTTTCAATCTGCAGCCACAAGAGGCATCCTGCCTGCAAACCATGAAAGAGATCTGAATTTAAAGGGAGAACCTGGTCGATGGGTTTGTCTGATGTCGTCACCGGTCCACGCAACGAGGAGGGCATTGCCGCCGCCGTCGGTGTTTTGAAGCAGCGATTTGGCGACCGGCTGAATACCGGCCATTCCATACGCGAGCAGCACGCCCACACCACCACCTATCTGCCCTCCCAGCTTCCCGACGCGGTCGTCTATCCGGAGACCGCCGATGAGGTGCGCGATATCGTCCGTGTCTGCGCCGATCACAAGGTGCCCATCATTCCCTTTGGGGCGGGAACATCACTGGAGGGGCATATAAATGCGCCCAATGGGGGCATCTGTATCGATACCGTCGGCATGAACAGGATCCTGAAGGTCAACGCCGAAGACTTGGATTGTGTTGTTGAACCGGGGGTTACGCGGGAAGATCTGAATGTCTATCTGCGCGACACCGGGCTGTTCTTTCCCATCGATCCGGGTGCCAACGCATCCATCGGCGGCATGACCTCGACACGGGCCTCCGGAACCAATGCGGTGCGTTATGGCACGATGAAGGACAATGTGCTTTCGATGACCGTGGTTACGGCGGACGGCCGGGAAATCACGACGGGAACGCGGGCGAGGAAATCTTCGGCGGGATACGATCTTACGAGGCTGTTTGTCGGGTCGGAAGGAACGCTGGGGGTCATAACATCTGTGACGCTCCGGCTCTTTGGAATTCCTCAGTCGATCACGGCAGGGGTTTGCCCGTTTCCCACCGTCGACGATGCGGTCAACGCGGTGATTATGACCATCCAGATGGGAATTCCTATAGCGCGGATAGAGCTGCTCGATACACTCATGATGAAAGCTACAAATGCCTATGCCGGATTGAATTATCCGGAAGGTCCGGCACTGTTTGTCGAGTTTCACGGCACTGACAATTACGCAGCGGAACAGGCTGAGCTTTTCGGCGAGATCGCTGCCGAATACGGCAGTAGCGAATTTATCTGGGCAACGGAGCAGGAAGAACGCAACAAGCTGTGGAAGGCGCGCCATGACGCCTATTGGGCAGGCATGCAGCTTCGTCCGGGTGCCGAAGGCGTCGCCACGGATGTCTGCGTGCCGATCTCACGGCTTGGCGAATGCATTATGGCCACCCAGGAAGACGCCGCCGAAGCCGGCATTATAGCACCGATTGTCGGTCATGTCGGCGACGGAAATTTCCATGTCGCGCTTTTGATCGACCGAGAAAGCGAGAAGGAAATAGCAGATGCCGAGGCGTTTATTGCGCGTCTCAACGAGCGGGCGCTGTCGATGGAAGGCACCTGCACCGGCGAACACGGCGTAGGGCAGGGCAAAAAAACAGCCCTCATTCACGAACTCGACGGGTGCATTGAGCCGATGCGGCAAATCAAGCGCGCGCTCGATCCTGACAACATCATGAATCCGGGAAAAATATTTTCATTGACGTGAGGCGCGGATGCCGACCGAATTGCCGTTGTTGCCATGAATTTGTCATGACGGCGCTGAATAAGCTGTGTAGTATGATTTATGCCTTTGCGCGCGGGATCGGACGTCTTCGGTTCCGCGGCTCTATTTCGATGGGCATGTTTTGCGTATTTGAGAGGTTCTGAACGCTGGTTCGATTGTTCGTTTTCTTCGGTGGTTTGCTGGTGTTGGCGCTTTTTGCAGCGCTGATCGGACCCTATTTTATCGACTGGTCAAGCTACCGGCAGGATTTCGAACGGGAAGCGGGCAGGATCCTCGGACAGAAGGTGCAGGTGCTGGGTGAGGCGGATGCGCGCCTGCTGCCGTTCCCGTCCGTCAGCTTCGACAATGTGGTCGTTGGCGAAGGTCAGGACGGCCGGCCGATGATGACCATCGACCGGTTTTCCATGGATGCGGAACTGGCGCCGTTTCTAAGTGGTGAAATCCGAATTTTTGACATGCGGATCGACAGTCCGCGCGGGACGCTGCGTCTTTCTCCAAAGGGTGAGCTGGATTGGGCTCTGCGCAATCAGAAAACCCTGCCGGGGCAGGCACTGACTTTAGAAAATATCACCGTAACCGGTGGGCAGGCACTGATCATAGACGATCAGAACGGCCGAGAGCACCGGGTGCGGGACCTCGACATGCGCATGTCCGCCAAATCCATTGCCGGGCCATGGCACATGGAGGGGACAGTTGAGGTTGATGGCTACAAGAGCGGATTTGAGCTGACGACCGGCACGCAGCTGGAGGAAAACAGGATCCGCCTCAAGGCACGGATCATGCCGGCGGCATTGCCGGTGTCGGTCGATCTTGAAGGCAATCTGCGCATTGAAAATCTCAAACCCCAATACAAGGGGACATTTGACGTTCGCGCGCTCGACCCGGTCACGGCACCAAAGGATAACGGCGCCAAGGGCAAACGAGGCCGCCGTCCTCTCTATGCAAGGGCGATCGGCGTATTCGAACTGAACAATGAGCGCTTGCGTGTCGAAGACTACCGGCTGGAGACCGGACCACAGAGCGATCCCTATATCATATCGGGAGAGGCGACATTCGACACCGGGCGCGAGCCCGAGTTCCTGCTTGTCGCCGATGGTCAGCAGTTAAACCTGAGCCGGATGGACGGCGGCCAGAGCGATGGGGGCGACGGTGAACAGGCCACGGAGTCTTTGTCGTTGGGGCAACGCCTGGCGAGTCTGCGGAGACTGATTGCCCTTGCGCCGGTTCCGCAAATGCCGGGCCGGGTTTCGGTCGCGCTTCCGGCAGTGCTTGCCGGCGATACAACCATCCGAGATGTTTTGATGGAGGCGCAGCCTGACGGCACCGCCTGGAAAATAAGCCGCATCGAAGCCAAACTGCCGGGCAGGACGCAATTTCTTGCTGCCGGACGGCTGGGTGTCGGCGCCGGCTTCGGTTTTACCGGGGAAGTCATCGTTGCCTCCAACCAGCCATCGGGATTTGCGTCCTGGCTGACCGACAGCGTCGATCCGGCCATCCGCCGGCTTGAAGCGGCCGGTCTTTCCGCGAAGGTGGATCTGTCGTCGCAATTGCAGCGTTTTGACGAGTTGGAAATTGCCGTCGGACCAGCCGTGCTGAAAGGTCGGCTTGAGCGGGTCGTGCCGATCCAGGGGCGACCGTCACTGTCTCTCGTACTGGATGGCGACGAGGTGGACGTGGATGCGTTGCGCGCCTTCACCGGCATCGTTGTGGGCGACAATCAGGAAAGCAGGCTGGCCGGCCACGATGTCAGCGCGCGTTTGAGCGCCGAACGGTTCCGCGCATCTGGTGTCATTGCAAACAACGCGGATCTGGCGTTGCGGCTCAAGGGCGGAACGCTGGATATCGACCGGCTGACCGTTGGCGATCTTGCGGGCGCGTCGATTTCCGGTGTTGGCCGTCTCGAAAACGTGTTCACCGGGCCGGTGGGTGATATTGACCTGAGCGTCATGACAGAGAGCAGCAGCCAATTGTTTGCGCTTATGTCAAATCTCGGCGGCGCACATCCGGTGCTCGATCATTTGCACGCCAATGCCGCGCTGTTTAATGAAACGACGATCGATGTCCAGACCCAGTTTGCGCCCGGGGCCGGAGACAATACCTCGTTGTCTTCAAGGGTCAGGGGCCGCACGGGTGGCAGCCGCTTCAATATTGTATTGGAGCGCTCCGATGCATTCGCGCCGCTCGACTCAGGCCAGTTGTCGGTCACCGCCGATATTAGCAGCAATGATCCGCGCAATCTCCTTGCCCAGTTGGGTGTCGACAGCCTGCCGGGGGATCTGTCGGGTGCTGCTGCCGTTGATCTGCGGCTGGAGGGTATTCCGTCAAAGGAGCTCGGATTTTCGTTTGGCTATGATGCGCCGGACATGAGCGTGTCGGCGCGCGGCACCGGTTGGCAGGACGAAAACCGCATGCTGCAAGGCAATTTCAAGCTCAATTTGTCCTCCGACGATCTGACGCCATATCTGGCGATGAACGGCATCAATATTGTCGATCCGGGGGATTCGCTACCGGTGAGTATCGAAGCGGATGTTCGCACGGATCCTCAGACCTTCAAACTGGACAAAATGACTGGCCGGGCCGGCGATGCCGGTTTTTCCGGCGATGTGGCCCTTGCCCGCGGTACGGAAATCGTCGACATCAGCGGCACTGTCGCTCTTTCCGATGTGGACCTGGCATCGCTTGCCGAGATGATGGTCGGCCCGGGAACGGTCGTGTCCGGAACATCGGCCTGGTCTTCGGCTGAATTTCTTCCGCCGCTGCAAAGCAATCTGGAGTTTGACCTTGACGTCAAGGCGCAGGCGGCCCGGCTGCATTTCGGACCGGATACCGGTCCGTGGTCGGGCAAGCTCGTTCTGAAGGACAACGAATTGCAGTTGCGTGAGCTGTCCGCTGACTGGCTGGGTGGTGTGGTGCAGGGCGCGCTTACGCTTGCGAACCGCGATGCATCAGCGCTGCTTTCGGGCCAGTTTCAGCTCAAGGATGCCAACTTGCAGCCGGTCATGTGGAAGCGTGACGGATTTCCCATTGCAACGGGAAATTTCAATCTGTCCGCCTCCTTTGAGGGCGCCGGTAAGAGTGTCCGCGATGTGGTCGGCTCACTGTCCGGTTCCGGCATTATAGAGGTCAGCGGCCTCGAACTTGAAGGGCTGGAAAACGAGTCCCTCACGCCGCTGCTGGCGGCAGCCGATGAGGACGGATTCGAGGTCAATGGCGACAATGTGAAACAGCTTACGGAACGCATCGTTTCGAGCGGCAACTACTTTGCCGATAATGTCAGTGTGCCGTTCACAATGGCGGCCGGGACACTGCGAATGCCGAACATCGTCATGACGGATGCAGGCGCAACGGTTCGCGGTGAAGCGCGTTTCGATTTGGTAGACGAGGCGGTCAACGCGCGTTTTGATGTGGAATTCGACCCTGAAGACAACGCATTGACCGGCGCTGCTCCGGCGTTGAGTGTTGCTTTTCTCGGCCCGGTCGGCGCACCGGACCGAATGCTGGACGTCGCCGAACTTGCGAATTTCCTTTCTTTGCGCGCTTTCGAGCGGGAGCGAAGGCGCGTTGAAATACTGCAGGCCGTGGTGCTTGAAAACCAGCGCATGCGGCGCGAGGCACTGCTTGCCAAGCAACAGGCGAGATCATACAGGCAGGCTTCGCTTGAGCGCAGGCGGCTGGAAGCCGAGCGTGCGGCCAATGAACGGGAACGTGTCGAGCAGGAGCGCATCGCCAGGCTGGAAGCCGAAGCAAAGGCGAAACGCGAAGCCGAGGCGGCGATAATAAAGGCACAGGAAGAGGAAAAGGCACGGCTGCTGGATGAAGCGCAGCTTCGGGCCGCTCAGGAGTTTGCCGACAGACTTGCGCGGGGAGAGGCTGCCCCACCTTCGCTGCAGGATGATTTCATCCGTCTGCTGGAAGATGCGGTTCGGCGTGCTGGTGAACAAGCCGGCGAACCGGGCGCAAGCGCAAATTCCGCCACGCCTGAAGCCCCCCGCAGGACACCGGTCCCCCGAGAACGCGGCGCACAAAATGAGCGAAGGCTGCCGGAGCTTCAGCTAAATTTCGATACGCTCAACAACTAGAACAAATCCCGATTGGCTTGAAGCATTGCGGATTTGCTAGAGGGCCTTTCCCGACTTCAGCCAGTCAAGGACGTAGAGGCGCGACGCCGACGAGAGGTTGTCGTCAGGAATTCTGTTTTCATCAATTTCGGTGATGAGAGCAGCGAGCGGCATTTCGCGATTCGCTGCAATGGCGCGCAATGCATCCCAGAACTCATCCTCCAGCGAGAAACTGGTGCGGTGGCCGCGAATTGTTATGGAGTGCTTGCGGATCATTTTGGCGGGCGTTTGCCAGCGCCATTGTCCGGTTTTTCAAGGCGCCCTTGCTCATGCGCCCTGTCTTGCTGTTCGTTGATTTTGCGGGTCTCGGATTTTTCAGCTCTTGTACGCCCGAAAGCAATCCGGTTTCTTTCAGCGGCGGCTTCCTTTTCCTGCCGTGCCTTGCGCTTTTTGAACTGGCGCAAATTTACCAGATCCGCGCCCACTCAGTTTTTCTTTCTGAATGCGTCCAGCGAAACGACATCTGCGCCGGATTTGTCGTCTTCCTTTACATCGTCTGATTTTTCTGCGGTTTCGGCGTCATCGGCCGGCTTCTTGTCAGCGGCTGCCGGTGCACTTTCCTCGGCGTCGCCGGTTTCGTCCTCAACCGAAATATATTCGGCGATCTCGCTGGGCAGTATGTCCTCATTGTCAGCCATCATTGTATCGAATTCGAGTTCGAAATTGACCGAGGGATCATAAAATCCGCGAATGGCCGCAAAGGGTATGTGCAGTTTTTCCGGTTTGTCCGAAAAGGAAAGGCCAATTTCGAAATAGCTGTCTGTTACCTTCAGGTCCCAGAATTGATGCTGGATGACGATTGTCATCTGCTCGGCGTATTTTTCTTTCAAATAGGCCGATATGCGAACGCCGGGTGCGTTGGTCAGAAATGTAATGAAAAAGTGGTGCTCCCCCGGCAGGCTACCGGTCGCAGCTACTTCGGTCAGTACCTTGCGGATGACGCCCCGCAGCGCCTCTTGCGCCAGAATATCGTATCTAATGTGATCCTGCACTTGCCAATTCCGCCTGTTGTTCCAGTACCGTGATACACATCCTCGTATTGTCCCTCAATATTCCGGATGAAATTATCCTTCATAAAACGGAAAGTGGAGGCTTCTGTTGCCAGGTGCCTCCGAACCCCGCCTGACCGTGCGACCGGTCAGGAGTTTAATTGAAGCTGTCGCACTGCATTAAGCAGCGAGACGTGCTTCCGCATAGTTGTCGTTTGCAACTATTGAAACGGCCCGATAACGGCGGAACCATGCCGAGCAAAAAGTTGATCTTTACGCCCTCGTCGATCCTGTGTCGCCCCCATCAAAACCGGCTCTTTCCAAGCATTTGGCAATCCAGCCGGTTTTGGTGGAGGCGCCGGGTACTGCCCCCGGGTCCGATGGGTTTATTGCATCTTCCGTTTATCGCCATAGCTGCCGAAGCAGCACCCTTGATATAAGGCTTTGAGAAGGGGTTGAAAAGAGTTTGTGAACACCCGGGCCAATACCGAGTTGATTTTGGTGTCTTTTTCGTAACAGGTGCTGCAGCGGCGTTAATCATTCCCAGTGGACGGCCGGTGCCGGGCAAGCCGAATATCTTTTGCCCATTTCATCACATCTGGCTTTAGAATGTTTCGGTGCGAATCGGTCGGAGAACAGCCAATGCAGCAGTATCACCAACTTTTAAGGCGCGTGCTTGAGACCGGCGTCGACCGCGGCGACCGCACCGGCACCGGCACGCGCTCGGTATTCGGTCATCAGATGCGGTTCGATCTTGCCGAAGGGTTTCCCGTGCTGACCACCAAGAAACTGCACCTGCGCTCCATTATCATCGAGTTGCTGTGGTTCCTCAGAGGTGAAACCAATATTGCCTGGCTGAAGGAGAATGGCGTTTCTATCTGGGACGAATGGGCAGACGCGCAAGGCGAACTCGGGCCGGTTTACGGTTATCAGTGGCGCTCGTGGCCAGGGCCTGACGGCAGGACCATCGACCAGATTACCGAGGTGGTCGAGGCGATAAAAACAAATCCAACGTCCCGGCGGCTGGTCGTTTCGGCCTGGAACCCGGCATTGATTGACGAGATGGCATTGCCGCCCTGCCACTGCCTGTTTCAGTTCTATGTGGCTGAGGGTCGGTTGTCCTGTCAGCTTTATCAGCGTTCAGCGGATATCTTCCTCGGTGTCCCGTTCAATATCGCATCCTATGCGCTGCTGACCATGATGATCGCACAGGTGGCGGGTCTTGAACCGGGTGATTTCGTGCTGACGCTCGGCGATGCGCATCTTTACTCGGACCATATCGAGAAGGCCGAACTGCAACTGACCCGCGACACAAGGCCGCTGCCGGTCATGCGCATAAATCCCGACGTCAGGGACATTTATTCCTTCTCCTATGAGGATTTTTCGCTCGAGGGATACGACCCCCATCCGCATATAGCTGCGAAGGTCTCGGTATGAATGAGCCGGAAAACGCGCAAGCAACAACGATAACGATCGTCGTCGCCATGGCACGAAACGGCATTATCGGCCGGGATGGCGACATGCCGTGGCATTTATCGACGGATCTGAAGCGTTTCAAGGCGATCACTTTGGGCAAGCCGGTGGTCATGGGCCGCAAGACTTTCCAGTCGATCGGCAGACCGTTGCCTGGCCGCAAAAACATCGTTGTTACGCGCGATGCCGCTTTTTCAGCGAACGGTATAGAAACATTCGCCACGCTCGACGACGCGGTAACTTTTGCACGGACCTGCGCCATAGCGGACGGGCTGCGGGAGATATGCATCCTCGGCGGCGGCGAGATATACCGGCAGATGTTGCCGCTGGCCGATTGCTTGCATGTAACCCATGTGGATTGTGAGCCGGACGGCGATACGGTCTTTCCGGAAATCGACGAGCGTATTTGGGAAAAAGAATCGGAAGAGCTGGTGCCGGCAGGAGAAAAAGACACTGCCGCAAGCCGATATGCGGTATATCGGCGCAAAGTACGGTAATTAACCAAGCTAATGCTCCGCGCCGCGTTGAAAGCGGGTCCGGGTATACCTATAACCCCAATTATGCCAATTTGCCCGCGCAGGAATATGCCTTGACCTTCACCTGTCGCGTGCATATCGATGCACCGGAATGAGGAAACAGCAAGGATCAGCTTAGTTAATCCGGGAGCATCCCCGATTTTTCAACCAATTGAGCTGACGAACCGATGAGGAATCTATGCCCTGGAGCAACCAAAATGGTAGTGGCGGAAACAACCAGGGTCCCTGGGGGCAGGGACCGCGTGGACCGCGCCGTACAGGCGGCGGTGGAACTCCACCTGATCTGGAAGAAATAATCCGCCGGAGCCAGGACCAGCTGAAGAACGCGCTTCCGGGCGGCGGTGGCGGCAGTCCGATCTTCATCGCAGTCATTCTCATCGGCCTGTTCCTGCTCTGGCTGTTTCAGGCGATTTATACGGTTCAGCCAGACCAACGCGGCGTCGTGCTTCTCTTTGGTAAGCCGAAGAATGAAGTTTCTCAGCCGGGTCTACATTTTCTGTGGTGGCCGGTCGAAAAGGTCGAGATGGTCAGTATCGTCGAACGGCAGATCAATATCGGCGGAAGCTCGGCCAGGGGCGCTACCCAGGGCCTGATGCTCTCGGGCGATCAGAACATCGTCGATGTTCAGTTCTCGCTTCTCTATTCGATCACCAATCCGCAGAATTATCTCTTCAACGTCGAGCAGCCGGAAGACACGCTTCGCCAGGTTGCCGAGAGCGCCATGCGTGAAGTTGTCGGCCGGCGTCCCGCCCAGGACATCTTCCGCGATAATCGTCAGGCAATCGCGGACAGTGTGAAGACAACCATCCAGACCACTATGGATAATTACGGAGCCGGTATATCGGTGAACACGGTTTCGATCGAGGATGCCGCTCCGCCGCGTGAAGTTGCCGACGCCTTCGATGAAGTGCAGCGTGCCGAGCAGGACGAAGACCGCTTTGTCGAAGAAGCCAACCAGTATTCCAACCAGAAGCTCGGTCAGGCCCGTGGTGAGGCGGCTAAGATCCGCGAAGAGGCGGCAGCCTACAAGGATCGGGTTGTGAACGAAGCCGAGGGTGAAGCACAGCGCTTCATCTCCATCTATGACGAATATTCCAAGGCGCCTGACGTGACGCGCAAGCGGCTGTTCCTCGAAACGATGGAAGACGTCTTCAAGTCATCCAACAAATTTATCATTGAGCAGAACCAGGGGTCGGGGGTCGTACCCTATCTGCCGCTGACCGAACTCAACAAGACAGCCACTCAGGGAGGATCGAACTAATGGGTAATCGTCTCCCTGCCATCGTCATTGCGGCCGTTGTTATTTTGGGCCTTGCCTATTCATCGTTCTTCGTTGTTCACGCCGGCCAACAGGCTATTGTGCTGAGATTTGGTGAGATCAGGTCGGTCAAAACCGAACCGGGTCTATATTTCAAGCTGCCGTTCAGCTTTATCGAGGCTGACAATGTGCAGATGGTTCAAAAACGTGCCATCCGTTTTGACCTGGATGATATCCGCGTTCAGGTATCGGGCGGCAAGTTCTACGAAGTGGACGCATTCGTCGTCTACAAGATCACCGATGCCGAGCGCTTCAGGGAAACCGTTTCGGGCGATGTCGTGGCAGCAGAACAGCGGCTGAGAACACGTCTCGATTCAGCCTTGCGGCGGGTCTACGGTCTGCGCGGCTTTGAAGCGGCGCTCTCCGATGCGCGTAATGCCATGATGGCGGAGGTTCGCGACCAGCTTCGCCCTGACGCCGAGTCGCTTGGCCTTACCATCGAGGATGTCCGCATTCGCAGAACCGACCTGACGAAGGAAGTCTCGCAGCAGACCTACGACCGAATGAAAGCAGAGCGTCTGGCTGAAGCCGAGCTGATCCGCGCGCGCGGACGTGAAGCGGGCCAGCGGATCCGGGCTATCGCCGACAGGCAGGTTATTGAGCTGGAATCGAAAGCACGACGCGATTCGGAAATCACCAAAGGTGAAGGTGATGCCGAGCGCAACCGTATCTTTGCCGATGCCTTTTCAAAGGACGAATCGTTTTTCGACTTCTACCGGTCAATGGAAGCATACAGGCAGTCGCTGACCGATTCGGATACGACAATGGTCATCACACCGAATTCGGAATTTTTCCGGTTCTTCCAGGATGCCGCCGGTACCGTTCCGGGAGGAACGTCGGCTGTCAATCCGCAGTGAGCCTGAAGCGCCATGAGTGATTTTCTTGTGGCCATCGGTTTGTTTTTTGTGATCGAGGGGCTGGTGTACGCGCTGGCCCCTTCGTTCGTCCGCAAGATGGCCGAGGAGCTTCCACTGATTTCGGACCGGCAGATGCGGACTTTTGGATTGGGCGCCGTGTGCCTGGGCGTATTTTTTGTCTGGATGATTCGAGGCTGACCGGCCATCACGTTAATTTTGCTCAAATTTGAGTGGACGGGGCTGAAATTGAACATATCTATGCGGAACAAAGTACCGCAGGAAATTAAATCGGGAGAGAGAACGACATGGCATTGAACACAATCCTCAAGCCGTTTCGCGCCATTGCCGTCGTAACGGCATTGGGAGTTGCAACCGTTCAGTTCGGTGTTGGAGGTGTTCAGACAGCGCAGGCTGCCCAGGGGCCGGAATCGGTTGCTGATCTCGCTGAACAGTTGCTCAATTCCGTGGTCAATATCTCGACGTCGCAACGGGTCAGCAACAATCGCCGCACGCCGCGCCCGAGAATTCCCGAAGGTTCGCCTTTCCAGGATTTTTTCGATGAGTTTTTCGGTGAACGTGATGGCGAACAACAGCCGCGCTCGCGTCGCGTCAATTCGCTTGGATCCGGCTTTGTTATCGACAAGGAAGGTATCATCGTCACCAACAACCACGTGATCGCGGAAGCCGATGATATCGAGGCTATCTTTGCCGACGGTTCGAAACTTTCGGCCGAAGTGGTGGGTGCAGACCCGAAAACCGATATCGCCGTCTTGAGGGTAAAGCCAGAAGAGCCGCTGTCGGCGGTGTCGTTCGGCAATTCCAATTCGCTGCGCATCGGTGACTGGGTGATGGCGATCGGCAACCCGTTCGGCCTTGGCGGTACGGTTACGACCGGCATCGTGTCGGCCCGCGGGCGCGACATCAATTCCGGTCCATACGACAATTTCATCCAGACCGATGCGGCCATCAACCGGGGCAACTCCGGTGGTCCGCTGTTCAACCAGGAAGGCGAGGTGATTGGCGTGAATACGGCGATCATCTCTCCGACGGGCGGCTCCATCGGCATTGGCTTTGCTGTGCCCTCTGACCTTGTCCAGTCCGTCGTCGAACAGCTGATCGAGTTCGGTGAAACACGGCGCGGTTGGCTTGGTGTGCGCATTCAGCCGGTTACGGATGAAATTGCCGAAAGCCTCGACATGGAGGAGGCCAAGGGTGCACTGGTTGCCGGTATCATCAAGGGTGGACCGGTGGACAACGGCTCTGTCCTGCCGGGCGACGTGATAATCAAATTCGACGGACAAGATGTCGAAGATATGCGTGACCTGCCGCGGATTGTCGCCGAAAGCCCCGTCGGCAAGGAAGTCGAAGTGGTCGTCATCCGCAAGGGCAAGGAAGAGACGATATCGGTCACACTCGGGCGGCTTGAAGACGGAGAGCAGCTTATCGCGCAGGCTCAGCAGGTTGACGAACCTGAAACAGCAACCGTGCTGGGCATGGAAATTGCCGGGCTCGACGCTGCGCTGCGGGAAAAGTACGAAATTGCCGAGGACGTCAGTGGTGTCGTCATCGTCAAGGTCGAAGAGGAATCAGCGGCTGCCGAAAAGCGGATCGTTGCCGGTGACGTTATCGTCGAGATCGCCCAGGAGGTGGTCAATACGCCAGAGGAAGTCAAGGAACGGGTCAAGAAGCTCAAGGATGACGGGCGGCGCAACGCTCTGCTCATGATCGCCAATAAAACGGGTGAGCTGCGTTTCATCACCGTTCCGATGCGCTGACGAACAACGCGATTCAAGGAAAAAGAGCGGCATGCGGGCCTGTTCAGCCGTGCCGCTTTTTCCATTGCTTTGCCGTGATGTAATAAAGCACGTGCCGCCGCAAATGCGGATATGTATCGGGCACGTGCGGGTGATCGAAATCCCGCGCCGGGTCATGCTGCATTCCGATCCGTTCCATCACGGCCGTTGAGCGCGTGTTGTCGTGGACGGCAAAGGAAACGATTTCTTCAAGGCCGCGCTGTTCGAAACCGAGTTTGAGCAAGCCTTCAGCGGCTTCCGTCGCATAACCTTTGCGCCATTCTGTGGCGGCCAGACGCCAGCCGATTTCGACTGTTCCCTTCGATAGGTGTGGCTCCAAATCGGTCCGGGCAAGGCCTGCGAAACCGATGGGTATTCCGTCCGCTTTTCTTTCGAGGGCAAAGAACCCAAAGCCGGTCTCGTCGATCCGAGCCCTTATTTTCTGCATCATCTCACGCGACTGTTGGCGGTCGCGCCGCATCGGAAAGAACGCCATTACCGTTTCATCTGAATTGATGTGGTAAAACAACTCTTCGTCGCTGTCCCGCCAATTCCGGACAATGAGCCGATCTGTTTGCGCTATCATTCCTCGACCCTGGCAAACTCTGTTTGTTGGTAGCCCTGGATATACAACAATGCGGTCAGATCGCCGTGATCGATGCGGATTTTTGCTTCGGCTGCAACGATTGGCTTGGCATGGAGCGCGACACCGCTGCCTGCAAGGTGAAGCATTCCCAGATCGTTGGCACCGTCGCCGACAGCCATCGCCTGATCGACGGTCAGGCCGTGTCTGGCGGTCAACTCGTTCAGCGCATCGACTTTCGACTGACGTCCGAGAACCGGCTCAACGATAGCACCGTTGAGTTTTCCGTCCTGATGCTGAAGCACGTTGGCACGGTGTTCATCAAATCCAAGGACTTCCGAGATCGGTCCGGTAAAAAGAGTAAAGCCGCCGGAGACGAGAGCGGTATAGGCTCCGTTCGCTTTCATGGTGGCAAGCGCCACTTTGCCGCCTGGGGTCAGCGTTATGCGGTTTTCAAGGACCTGGTCCACAACCGCCAGGTCCAGACCCTTGAGCAATGCCACACGCTCGCTCATTGCGGATTCGAATTCTATTTCGCCATTCATTGCCCGCTTGGTGATAGCCGCCACATGATCATAAACGCCGGCCTCTGCCGCCAGTTCGTCGACACATTCCTGCCTGATCATGGTTGAATCCATATCCGCTATCAGCAGACCTTTTTTGCGGCCGGACGCCTCCTGAATGACAACATCCACCGGTGCGCCGTCCAGCGCTTCGGTGATTGCCATTTGCGCATCGTCCTGCGTCATTCCATTCTTCAGCGCCAGATCGCAGGCAATATCCTGCGCCAGCCATACCGGCTCCCCGGAGGTCACGTTCTTTGCGGCACGGCTGGCCAGTGCACGTGAAAGGACAGGGTTTGACGGATCGGTTATAAGCGTGGCAACGAGTGGCATGGAGAACCTGACTGTGGAGATGCAATGAATGCAGTCCTGATAGCCGGGCCGACGGCGAGCGGCAAGTCCTCATTGGCAATGGAAATGGCCGATGCAACCGGTGGCGTCGTGATCAATGCTGATTCCATGCAGGTCTACGACGCGCTGCGTGTTCTGACTGCGCGCCCATCCGTTCAGGATATGCAGGCAATCGATCATTTTCTGTACGGTCATGTGCCAGCCGCGCGGGCCTATTCGGTCGGCAACTGGTTCCGAGACACCGAGACTCTTTTATGTGGGCCGGAACTGCGGGGCCGAACGCCGATCTTCGTTGGTGGAACGGGTCTTTATTTCAGAGCACTGACAGGTGGTCTTTCGCAGATGCCACCGATACCCGCGGCAATAAGGCAGCACTGGCGGCGGGCATTGGAAGAGGAGGGTGTCGAGGCACTGCATGCGCAATTGCGTAATAAAGATCCGGACATGGCCGACCGGTTGAAAATCAGGGACAGCCAGAGAATTGTACGGGCCCTGGAAGTGTTCGATGCATCAGGCAGGTCGATCAGCGCATTTCAGAATGAGGCGGGAAACGCCCTCGTCGATGTCGCCAAAGCGCGAAAGGTCGTCCTGATGCCGAACCGTATGCGATTGAGGGAGCGGATCAAGGAACGGTTCGAGATGATGATGGAAACCGGCGCAGTGGAGGAGGTCGGGCACCTGCTTGCACAGAACCTGTCACCGAAGCTTCCGGCCATGAAAGCCATCGGCGTGCGGGAGATCGCCGCCTATCTTGCCGGTGAAATGACGGTTGAGCAGGTTATCGAGCGTGCCGCCATTGCGACGCGCCAATACGCCAAGCGGCAGATGACGTGGTTCAGAAACCAACTGGGCGATGACTGGGAGTTCAGAAGCTAGATGCGGCTCGAACCGCATCCAGCTCCAATTCGTGGATTACTCTGAGTCCGGCTTTTTCAGCAAGGCTTCCCTGTGGGGTGACTTTTTGAGTAGCGACTCTCGTAGATCATTGGAATGAACCGATCCGAGGCCTGTGTTTTCTCCTGGCGCAGGGGCAGGCGCCGCGGCCGGTGCTTGCGCAGGCTCAGGCGCAGGCGCAGGGCGCGGTGCGGGCGGTGGTGCTGTTGCAGCTTCAGGCATGGCCGCCGGGCCGCTGATTGCTTTTTCAAGCTCTGTGAGGTCGGCCAAATCCGGCTGCAGTGACGCTGTCTTCGGAGGCATACCGGATGTGCCCAGCGGCGCTTCGGTGTGGCGCATGCTCTTGATGATGTGCTCGATATCCGGAATACCATTATTGGTGCGCATGTCCTGCCCACTCAGCCTATGGGTTTCCGTTTTCGGAAGCAGATGCTCTGGAATGCGCTCGAAGCACATGCGCATCGGGACCGGCACAGCCTCACCAAACGCAATTGCCTCACCGTTTCCGATCGACGACAGGAAGCTGATTGTCGAACTCGATGAGTTGGAAATAGCCGAGCGAATGATTTCCTGGTCACGGTCGTTGGCCAGCCGCATGGCAAAAACCGTTGAACACTGGGACAGGATCGTCGCATCGAGTTCGCCGGGCCTTTGGGTAATCACGCCCAGGCTCACGCCGTATTTACGGCCCTCCTTGGCGATGCGGGCGACAGCCTGACGTGTCGGAAAGAAGCCAAGACTTGGGTCAGAGGGGACATACCGGTGGGCTTCTTCACAAAGCACCAGAATGCGCATCTTGCCATTGCCGCCAAGCGCAATTTCGAATGCCATCCGGCAAAGCACGGAAGCCACGGCGTTGACAACTTCCGACGGAATTCCCGAAAGCTGGAACGACGTGATCGGCTTGCCGTCGCCGGGGATGCGGAAGATATCGCTGATAACTTCGGATATGTTGTCATTGATCGTGTTCGAGGAAAACATGAAGTAGAACCGCGGATCGTTGATCACCGATGTGATCCTGACCTTGAGATTGCGAAGGTGCGGTTTTTCCTCGCGGCCGTCGAGTTGACCGATACGCTCATCTATGAGCGCCAGCAGGTCGGCAACCCTATAGGGCACTGGCGTGTCGGATGTGATCGAAGACCGGTCCATCTTGCGGACCAGTGTCTTGCCGTCGGGTGCGCCCTTGAAACTCCGCTTTGCCTCCGCAATCAGGTCCCGCAGCATATCAACTTCTTCAGGAACGGCGGGCCTGCCGCGGAAAATGACTTCCGTGAACTCCTCCAGTCGGAACAGCCAGAATGGAAGATCGAGCGTGTCGGTTTCGATCAGATGAGCACGGGATTTGAACGCCGATGCAAATTCATTATGCGGATCGAGGATCAGAACCCGCAGGTCCGGGCAGACGTCGACGATACGGTTGACCACGAGCGAAACGGCGGTTGATTTACCGACGCCGGTGGTCCCGACAATCGCAAAGTGGCGGTCGAGCAGTGCGTCCGCCGAGATACTTGCAGCTATCTCCGAATTCTGCGTCAAATGCCCAACGGTGACTGGATTTGTACCCTTGACGGCGTAGATGGCATCAAGATCCTCAGTGCGGATCTGGTGCGCAACCGCTCCAAGTGTCGGGTAGTCGGAAATACCGGCGCTGAACTTGGCCCCCAGCCCGTCTTCACGGATTTCGCCAACAAGTTCGACCTCGAAGTGCATTGTGTTGGCGGAATCCTCGTTCCAGAATTCTTCCGGGCTGTGGACGCTGTAGACAAGCGCTACAATCCGGTTGTCGCCAACCCTGATTGAAATAAGCCGGCCGACAGAGAGTGCACCGGCGATCGGATTTTCGTCGATGAGGATGCGGGCGGCGATCGTTGCTCGTGCGCCATTGCACTTAACAACGTGGCCCAAGACACGGGTCGTATAGGAAACGTCCCTTCTTTCCTCGCTGGTCGTTAGATTTGTCATGCTGCCCCGTTTCATACAGTTGAGCTTCAAAGTGCCGCGATTGATCAGTACAATTCAAGCAGGTCATACTCTGATGCTTCGAGTTTAACGAATTTGCGTTAACAACCCGTTGTCGTGACGGTGATCTGTTCCAGTGGTAAATGGGCGGTATTTGCACGGCGAAGGAATAGGTCAAAAGCGCCATTGACGCGCCGGGGCTTTGCCGCTAACGTCCCGCGCATGATCAGGAATGGACTAATTGTGGTGATTAAGCGTATGGGCAGGATGGTGTAACCATCCGGCGGCAGCCACCCATGCGCTGAACGAGGCTCCGACAGGAGCCTTTTTTTATGGCCTGATGCGGATCGGGCCTTTAAGAGGGTTTTAACCGTATTGAAGGAACGCCAAAGAAGGCGAAACGGGACAGGACAATGACGGGCAGTAAAAAAGAAATGACGGGCGCTGAGATGGTTATCCAGGCGCTGAAGGATAATGGCGTTGAAGATGTTTTCGGATATCCGGGTGGTGCCGTCCTGCCGATTTACGACGAGTTGTTTCAACAGGAAGACATTGTCCACGTGCTTGTCAGACATGAGCAGGGCGCCGGCCACGCCGCTGAGGGCTATGCACGTTCCACCGGAAAGGTCGGTGTTGCGCTGGTGACATCCGGTCCGGGCGCGACCAATGTCGTCACCGCCTTGCAGGATGCGCTGATGGATTCAATTCCGATGGTGTGCATCTCGGGCCAGGTGCCGACGCCCCTGATCGGCTCCGACGCGTTCCAGGAGTGCGACACGGTCGGCATTACGCGCCCGTGCACAAAGCATAATTGGCTGGTCCGCAACATTGATGACCTGCCGGGTATCCTGCACGAGGCGTTCCGCATTGCAAAAACCGGGCGGCCCGGGCCGGTTGTTGTCGATATTCCGAAGGACGTTCAGTTTGCGACCGGCGAATATGTCCCGCCGTCTCCGGTTACGGAACTCAAAAGCTACCAGCCGAAAATTCAGGGCGATCTGGAATCCATCCGAGCCGCCGTCAAGTTGATGAGCGAGGCCAAGAAGCCGGTCATCTATTCCGGCGGCGGGGTCGTGAATGCCGGCCCCGAGGCAAGCCATCTGCTTCGCGAACTCGTGCAACTGACCGATTTTCCGATCACCTCCACACTGATGGGGCTCGGCGCCTATCCGGCCTCGGGAAAGAACTGGCTTGGCATGCTGGGCATGCATGGAACCTACGAAGCCAACATGACAATGCATGATTGTGACGTCATGGTCTGCATTGGCGCACGGTTCGACGACCGCATCACGGGACGTCTCGACGCGTTCTCACCGAATTCGAAGAAAATCCACATCGATATCGATCCTTCGTCAATCAACAAAAATGTCCATGTCGACATTCCGATCCTCGGAGACGCCGGTCATGTGCTGGAAGATATGGTCCGCCTTTGGCGTGCCTCGTCGGCCAAAACGGAAAGCAAGGCGCTTGAAGGCTGGTGGGCGCAAATCGACAAATGGCGTGCACGCAATTCGCTTGCCTATGCGCCGAACAAAGACGTCATCATGCCACAATATGCCATGCAGCGCCTCTACGAGCTGACCAAGGACCGCGATACCTACATCACGACGGAGGTCGGGCAGCACCAGATGTGGGCAGCACAGTTCTACGGCTTTGAAGAGCCGAACCGGTGGATGACTTCCGGCGGGCTTGGCACCATGGGCTATGGCCTTCCGGCAGCGCTGGGCGTGCAGATCGCCCATCCGGACGCGTTGGTCATCGACATTGCCGGCGATGCATCCGTTCAGATGACCATCCAGGAGATGTCGTCGGCCGTCCAGCATGACGCGCCGATCAAGATCTTTATCCTAAACAATCAGTATATGGGCATGGTGCGTCAGTGGCAGCAGCTGCTGCATGGAAACCGGCTGTCTCACTCCTACACAGAGGCAATGCCGGACTTCGTAAAGCTTGCGGAAGCCTATGGCTGTGTCGGCCTGCGCACCGACAAGCCGGGCGAACTCGACGATGCCATCAACGAGATGATCTCGGTCGACAAGCCGGTGATATTCGATTGCCGGGTCGCAAATCTTGCCAACTGTTTCCCGATGATCCCATCCGGCAAGGCGCATAATGAAATGCTGCTGCCGGACGAGGCAACGGATGAAGCTGTTGCAACGGCCATCGACAAAAAAGGCAAGGCGCTGGTCTAAGTATCTGGCCGGACAAGTGAACGGGATTGGCGGAACCAACCATGCATGACGATAATCATCCAGGATGGACCGATTACGGCATGCTTTGCCTGCTCGCGGTGATCTGGGGCGGCAGCTTCATGCTGTCGCGGGTGGCTGTTTCGGAGGTTCCACCAATCACGCTGACGGCTATTCGACAGGGTATCGCTATGGTGATCTTGGCAGCTGTGACCCTGCGGACGGGACAGAGGTTGCTGGCAAGCCGGACCGATCATGTGGTCATCATCATTTCCGCATTTTTCGGGATGGCACTGCCCTTCAGCCTGATCACATGGGGCCTTGGGGAGATCACCGCGGGCCTTGCCGCGATCCTCATGGGACTGATGCCGCTGATCACGATCATCCTCGCGCATTTCTTCACCGATGACGAGAAGATGAATGTGGCAAAAATCATTGGCGTGCTGCTGGGGATTGCAGGACTTGTCGTGTTGTTCTGGCCGGACATCGTGGCCGGCACCGATGATGATATCTGGCGGCAACTGGCCGTTATGGCGGCGGGTGTTTCCTACGCCGTCAATGCGCTGATAACCAAGCGTCTGCTGCACCTGAAACCGCAACCGATGTTCGCGGTCAATATCGGTTGGTCCTTCGTCATGCTTGCGCCGGCGGCTTTCCTGTTCGAGCCGATGATAGCGCAAAATCCATCAGTGACTGTTTGGATCAGCCTGATTATTCTCGGTGTTTTTCCATCAGCCGTGGCTTCGCTGATCATGTTCCGCATCATCGCCCGTCAAGGCGCATCGTTTTTCGGGCAGATCAATCTTCTGGTTCCCGTTGCCGGGGTCCTTTGGGGCGCAATCTTTCTTGACGAACGACTTTCGCTCAATGCGTTTGTCGCCCTTGCCATCATTTTGTCGGGCGTTGCCGTCGCACGCATGCGCTCGAAGCCGAAACTCAAGTCTATCGAGGAAAACGCCTCATGAATGCTCAGCATAAACCAACAGGCTCGGCCTACTTCATCGCCAAGGAAACCGAACAGCTTGAAACCAGAACCCTGTCGGTTCTGGTGGACAACGAACCGGGTGTCCTTGCCCGCGTGATCGGTCTTTTTTCCGGCCGCGGATACAACATCGAAAGCCTGACCGTTTCGGAAACCGAGCACGAAGCACACCTTTCAAGGATTACCATCGTCACCAACGGGACGCCGCATGTGCTGGAGCAGATCAAGCACCAGCTTGAACGGATCGTGCCGGTCCACCGGGTTGTCGACCTGTCGGTCCGCGCCCATGAAAAGGGTCACGAAAAACCGCTTGAAAGGGAGCTTGCCCTGATCAAGGTGAAAGGGCAGGGCGATCACCGCGTCGAAGCATTGCGCCTGGCTGATGCCTTCCGCGCCCAGGTGATCGACGCAAACACCGAGCATTTCATTTTTGAGATTACCGGCCGGGTCTCCAAGATCGAGCAGTTCATTTCCATCATGAGACCGCTCGGCCTGATCGAAGTCTGCCGAACCGGTGTTGCCGCCCTCAATCGTGGTCCCGAGGGTATGTAAGAAGCGGCTTAATCCAACATTTTTGCGCTGCAGAACCCGACTAAACCATGCTTCCGCCGTATGGGAGCCATGCGTTTGCAGGCTTGCTGTGTTTCCTGTTTTAGGTCAGCATTGCTGACCTGTTAGGAGGCGACTATGGCAATCGACACGTTTCTGGCACTGCTGGCATTTGCGCTCGTGTCCTCGATCACTCCGGGGCCGAACAATTTCATGCTGCTGGCCTCAGGTGCCAATTTCGGTTTCGTGCGGACCATTCCACATATGTTCGGCATTGCGGCCGGATTCGCCTCTCTGCTTCTGGGGGTCGGCTTCGGTCTCGGCGCCCTCTTGCAGGCCTGGCCTGCACTTCACATTGCGCTGAAAATAGCCGGTGGCAGTTACCTTATTTATCTCGCCTGGAAAATCTCCGGAAGCCGCAGCCTCGCCGAAGATGAGGCTGTATCCCGTCCGATAACACTGCTACAGGCCGCAGCCTTTCAATGGGTCAATCCAAAGGCGTGGATGATGGCACTGACGGCTATGGTTCTTTTTACCGATCCAACGGAGCCAGGACTTTCGGTTCTGCTGGTCGCCTTGGCTTTTGTTCTTGTGAATTTTCCAAGCGTATCGGTCTGGGCAGGATTCGGCACAGTTTTGCGCAGATATTTGTCCAATTCCCAAAGGCTGAAATGGTTCAATCTAACCATGGGGCTGCTGTTGGTTGCGACACTCATACCAATGATGCTTTAGAGCGAAATGGGGTTGGAATTAAGTACTTGATGGCGGAAAATCGCGATCAATTTTGCCGCTGGCGATTTACTTGCACGTAAGTTGCGGTAAAGTTCAACCATGACCAATTCCCATGATCACGACAATCACTATGACCCGATGACAGCGCGTGTGCGCGCGCTGGAGACTATATTGAACGAAAAGGGGCTGATTGATCCGGCCGCCATCGACGTGATTGTGGACACCTACCAAAACAAGGTGGGTCCGCAAAACGGTGCGCGGGTTGTTGCAAAAGCCTGGTGTGACGAGGTTTTTGCGGACTGGCTGCGCAAGGACGCAACGGCAGCAATCGCCTCTCTCGGTTTCACCGGCCGGCAGGGCGAACACATGCGGGCCGTGTTCAATACACCGGACACACACAACATGGTCGTATGCACCCTGTGTTCCTGTTATCCGTGGAGTGTCCTCGGCCTGCCGCCGGTCTGGTACAAGTCGCCTCCATACCGATCGCGTGCGGTGATGGATCCGCGCGGCGTTCTTGAGGAATTTGGCGTAACGCTCTCTAAAGACATCAATATTCGCGTCTGGGATTCAACGGCTGAACTGCGGTATCTGGTTGTTCCGATGCGCCCAGCGGGTACAGAAGATATGAGCGAGGATGAACTCGCCGCGCTGGTAACCCGCGATTCTATGATTGGAACGGGATTGGCGGAGGCGCCACAGTGAACGGACCTCACGATCTCGGTGGCCGGATGGGATTCGGCCCGATCGATCCCGAAGCGGACGAGCCGTATTTTCATGCCGAATGGGAAAAGCGGGCACTTGGCGTGACGCTTTGTTCGGGTTCGCTTGGACTGTGGAACATCGATGAAAGCCGGCATGCGCGCGAGTGTCTGCATCCGGCGGACTACTATTCGTCGAGCTATTATGAAATCTGGATCAAGGCGCTTGAAACGCTGCTTTTGCGCCATGGATGCATGACGCTGAAAGAGCTTGAAACCGGGCATGCGCAGGCAGCATCTCAGGTCAACAAAAAACCACTGCAGGCGGGCGATGTGCCGGCCGTTTTGGCAAAGGGCGGGCCCTGCGACCGCGAAGTATCGTCAGAAGCAGAATTTGCCGTCGGTGACCGGGTTCTGGTGCGAAACATCAACCCGTCCGGCCATACGCGAATACCCGGATATGCAAAAGGCAAGACCGGCACCGTTGAGGAAGCGGCGGGTGCCTTTGTGTTTCCGGATGACAATGCCCATGGCCGCGGCGAGAACCCGCAACATCTTTATCGCGTTGTTCTTGACGGCCACGAAATCTGGGGCGAGGGCGCCGATCCATCTTTGACCGTCTCCATCGATGCCTGGGAGAGTTATCTTGAGCGCGCCTGATGATGCCGGCGGCAGGAAATCCTTGCCCTCGGAGATAGAAAATCCCTCTCCCTTTTCGGAGCCCTGGCAGGCGCAGGCTTTCGCCATGGTTGTCGGCCTTCACGAAAAAGGTCTTTTTAGCTGGGGTGAATGGGCGGCTGCCCTTTCTGCCGAGCTGAAGCGCCCGGAGGCAGCCGCGGACGGCAGTGACTATTATGAATGCTGGCTGCGTGCGCTTGAAAACCTGCTTCTCAAGAAACAGGTTGCCGAAAAACAGCAGATTGAGGCTTTGACGGCGGCCTGGTCTAGGGCTGCGCATGCGACGCCGCACGGCAAACCGATACTTCTTCAAAACGATCCTGAATCCGTCTGAAGCCGCAAACGCCTTCAGCTACCTGCATTCCGTTCAAGGACAGACATGACTTTCACGCTTGATGAAACACTTGGCCTCGAGAGCCGCGGCGACAATGTTTTTGCCAGCCATACCGACAAGAAATACTGGAACCTGATCGGCCCCTATGGCGGCTGGATAGCGGCGCTGATGCTCAAGACCGTGCTGCACGATCTGGAAGACAAGCGTTTCGAGCCGGTCGCCTTTACGGTCGATTATATGAAGGCGCCGGCAGAGGGTGAACTGATCCTCAAACGTGCCTGTGACCGCGCGGGACGGACGGCTGCTTTCTGGCGCGTCGAACTGCAAATGCCGGACGGCACGCCGTGCGCGCGCGCCGCCCTTACGCTCGCACCGCATCGCGAAACGCTTGTCTTTTCGCAAACGGATATGCCTGAGGTGCCGGATGCGGCTTCCGTTGAGCCGTTCCAGACGGATATTCTGCCGGTCAAATGGGCACATCTTTACGAATCGAGAGTGATAAAGGGACCCATTGGTGAAATAACGCCGGATGCCCATTCGCTTGTGTGGGTGCGCGATGCCGACAAACGGCCTCTCGACCACATCTCGCTCACAGCCATCAGCGACAGTCCCTTTCCGCGGCTGTTCCTGGCAACGGGCCGCCCGTCCAACATATCGACCATCACAATGACGGTCTATTTTCACGCGCCTTCATCGGAGTTGAATGAAATCGGCAGCGATTTGATTCTGGCTGATGCGCGCTGCGAACGTTCCGTCGGCGGCTTCTACGACCAGCACACCAGCTTCTATTCTCCCGGCGGAGAGCTTGTGGCGGTATCACAGCAGATGGTGTGGTATGATCGCGAGCCCTGAACAATGGGCTGATTCTTATTCCCACTTGCCCCGCAGGGGCGAATCCTGCCAGTTGAGACGATGCAGTTTTCCAGTCAACAGGACGAAGCGCTCAAGGCCGTTTCAAAATGGCTGAAGCAGGGGCAGGGCCCGCTGTTTCGCCTGTTCGGCTACGCCGGAACCGGCAAGACCACCCTTGCCCGGCATTTTGCCGAGCAAGTCGATGGCGACGTGCAGTTTGCCGCTTTCACCGGCAAGGCGGCCCAGGTGCTGCGCAGCAAGGGTGCGAGCAACGCAAAAACCATCCATTCGCTGATCTACCGCCCGCGCGGCGAGGAAACGGTTGAAGACGAGGAGACCGGCAAAACCTCGATCGCACCGATGTTTTCCATCAACAGGCAAAGTCCCATCGCAAAGGCTTCGCTGGTCATCGTCGATGAATGCTCGATGGTCGATGAGGAACTCGGGCGGGATCTGATGAGTTTCGGCACGCCGATCCTGGTGCTGGGCGATCCCGGCCAGTTGCCGCCGATATCGGGCGGCGGCTTTTTCACCGAGCACGAGCCGGACTATCTTTTGACCGATATCCACCGGCAGGCCCGCGACAATCCCATCATCGATCTTGCCATGCGCGTACGCGAGGGCATCGATATCGGCTATGGCGACTGGGGAACGGCGCGGGTCATTACCAAATCGGACGTGACGACGGAGCTGGTGCTTGAGGCAGATCAGGTGCTTCTCGGCATCAACCGGACGCGGCGGCGCTACAATCAGCGCCTGCGGGAACTGAAAGGATTCGATGCCAAGTATCCGCAATCGGGCGACAAGCTCGTGTGCCTGCGCAATGACCCGGCCAAGGGGCTTTTGAACGGGTCGCTGTGGCAGGTCATGACCGCTTCACGCGAGACGGTCAAACCGGGCATAAATCTGCTGGTAACGCCGGAAGACGACGACATGAACCGGGGCGCTGCCAAGATCAAGCTGCTGAAAGCGGCCTTCGAAGCGCCGGATGCGGAAATTCCCTGGCAGACCAAGAAACGCTATGACGATTTCGACTATGGCTATGCGCTGACTGTGCACAAGGCACAGGGTTCGCAATGGGACAATATCGTTCTTTTCGACGAGAGCTATGCGTTCCGCGATACGCGCGAGCGGTGGCTTTATACGGCGATCACCCGCGCGGCGGAGCAATTGACCATCGTTCGCTGATGCGTTGACGATAGCAAAGGAGCCGGAATTGCCTCCGGCTCCTGGTGAAATATAGCGCTGCCTGGCGTCAGGCGGCTTCCTCGTCGCTGTCGATATTGCCGTAGATCCATCTCCATGCCTCGGCCTCGTCGTCCAGTTCGAAATGCCTCACTTCCATGCGGAATAGCGGAGCAAAGAACCTGATTGCATTTGCAATCCAGGCGGGGCCGCCGACCAGGGCATAGCGCCGCATGTGTCTGATAGCATGCAGCTTGCCGGCATAGGTTATGTCGGAAAACAACGCGCTCAAATCGAAACCGTCATACCGGCCCATGCGCACGAAAAGGTTGATCTTGTCATGTTTTTCGTAGGCCTTTTCAAGGATCTGATAGGCTTCCTCGATTTCCTGTTTGGAAATGTGACCGTTGATTTCGAAAGCGTATACGTCATCGCGTTCGGTCTTGAGCTGCGTGAATGCAGGATGTCTGAGTTTGTCGGTCATAACGGACCTCCAAAGTTTCTTGATCTCATGAAAATATGTAGGTACCAGTTGCGGCCGTTGCAATCGCAACGCGCTATTGGATTGGCCGTAAATATTTAAATTGGTTCGTGATTATGAAATGGTTGCGCTCTAATTTTGCTGATGCCCCAAGGAACACCGATCGGAATGCCCTGATATGACAGATGCCGCCGCTACCAAGCTATCGGTCAATCTCAATGCCATTGCCTTGCTGCGCAACAGGCGCGACCTGCCATGGCCGAGCGTAACAGGGCTTGGCGGCCAGGCGCTTGCCGCCGGAGCGCATGGCCTGACCGTGCACCCGCGGCCCGATCAGAGGCATATCCGATTTTCAGACCTGCCTGAAATCCGGGCGCTGATCGACGACCAATTTCCCAATGCCGAATTCAATATCGAGGGCTATCCGACCGAAGCCTTTCTTCAGCTTGTCGAAGCAAACCAGCCGGAACAGGTGACGCTGGTACCGGACGATCCGGTGCAGGCGACATCCGATCATGGCTGGGACTTTCGCCGCGACCACGATCTGTTGAAGCCGATCGTCACGCGGTTGAAGAAACAGGGGATGCGGATATCGCTGTTTGCCGATGGCGACGGCGATGCCGATACCATGAAGCTGGCAGCGGAAACCGGCGCCGACCGGGTTGAGTTTTACACCGGGCCCTATGGTGGCTGTTACGACAATCCGAAGGAAGAGGCAAAGCTGCTTGCGGCTTTGGGTGCAAGCGCGGAAGCGGCCGGCGAATACGGTCTCGGGATCAATGCCGGCCACGACCTCACGGTCGAGAACCTTCCAGCGCTGAAGAAACACATTCCGGGTCTCCTGGAAGTCTCCATCGGCCACGGTCTGACAGCGGACGCGCTGCAATACGGTATGACCGAAACCGTCAAACGCTTTCTGCGTGCCTGCGGAAACAGCGTCTAAGGGCGCTCAACACCCAGCTTTTCCAATCAACTATCGCTTGACCGGCGCCGCTGCTTGTCCTATTAGATGCCGAACCGTACCGTACGGTACGATTTTAGATGAGGACACAAGTGGATCAGGCAACGCTGTCAGAGGCTGAAACGGAAGGCTTCGAGACCTTCACGCCGCGCCAGAATGCCGTACTTGAAACGGCTCTGGGGCTGCTTGTCGAAGGCGGCGACCGTGCGCTGACGACAGCGCGTATCGCCCGCGCGGCGAATTGCTCCAAGGAAAGCCTCTATAAATGGTTCGGCGACCGGGACGGGCTGCTTGCGGCTGTGGTTGCCTATCAGGCAAGCAAGGTCCGTGCGCCTGAGACAGGGCAGTTGCCGGAAACGGCAGAGGCATTCCGCGATCATCTCTTCAGTTTTGCGCATGATCTGCTGAGCGTTCTGTCAGGCGATGTTTCCCTGGCCTTGAACCGTCTTGCGATCGGGCAGGCGCGCCGGGATGAGGCGCAGCTCGGCCGCCTGGTGCTGGAGCGCGGTCGCAAGAGAATCGGGCAGCGGGCAGGGGCTCTGCTTGAGGCCGGTCGCCGCAAGGGCTTTATTGAATATGAAGATCGGAACGCCGCATTTCGAACGCTTTACGGCCTGATCATCCGGGACTTCCACGTGCGGCAGTTGCTGGGTGACGTGCTTGATCCCGAAGAGCGGGATTTTGAAGCCCAGGCAGGCTCCGCCATCGAACAGTTTTTCAGGCTTTACGGGTCGGATGCGCATTCCGAACCGAAGACAACGCAAATCCGATGACAGGATTTCAGGCAAATTCGGACACTAAGGAAAGGAAACAACCATGCGTGTTTATTATGATCGGGATGCCGATCTCAATCTTATCAAGTCGAAGAAAGTCGCCATTATCGGTTATGGCAGCCAGGGACGCGCCCACGCGCTGAACCTTAAGGATTCCGGCGCACCAAATGTCGCCATCGCGCTTCGCGAAGGTTCCGCAACCGCCAAAAAGGCCGAAGCCGACGGTTTCGAGGTCAAGTCCGTTGCCGAAGCCGCCGCATGGGCCGACCTGATGATGATGGCAACGCCCGACGAGCTGCAGGCCGATATTTACCGCGATCACATTGCAGACAACATCCGCGACGGCGCGGCCATTGCTTTTGCCCACGGCCTGAATGTGCATTTCGGCCTCATCGAGCCGAAAGCCTCCGTCGATGTTTTGATGGTCGCACCGAAAGGTCCCGGCCACACCGTGCGCGGCGAATACCAGAAGGGCGGCGGCGTACCGTGCCTGATTGCTGTTCACCAGGATGCATCCGGCAATGCCCATGATCTTGGCCTTTCCTACGCATGCGGCGTGGGTGGCGGTCGTTCCGGCATCATCGAAACCAACTTCAAGGAAGAGTGCGAAACCGACCTTTTCGGCGAACAGGTGGTTCTGTGCGGCGGTCTGGTCGAACTGATCCGTGCCGGCTTCGAGACGCTGGTCGAGGCGGGCTACGCGCCGGAAATGGCTTATTTCGAGTGTCTTCACGAGGTCAAGCTGATTGTCGACCTGATCTATGAGGGCGGCATTGCCAACATGAACTACTCGATCTCCAACACGGCCGAATGGGGCGAGTATGTTTCCGGTCCGCGCATCATCACCGACGAGACCAAGGCAGAGATGAAGCGGGTCCTCAACGACATCCAGACCGGCAAGTTCACCTCCGAATGGATGCAGGAGTACCGCGCCGGTGCAGCCCGCTTCAAGGGCATCCGCCGTAACAACGACGCACACCAGATCGAAGAGGTCGGTGAGAAACTGCGCGGCATGATGCCGTGGATCAAGTCGAATGCACTGGTCGACAAGGAACGCAACTAGTTCGTGCTTTATTGCAAATGCTGTGACAATCAAAAAGGCGGCTTTCGGGCCGCCTTTTTCCATGTTCGTTCAATAATAGGGCGACCTGCAGGCTTTGCGCGGGCCGTGATAGGGCTGGAACGTGTTGTCGTAAGCCCTGTAGGACCGGTACTTGCTGAAGCAGTAATTGTAGTGGGACCGCCTGTATGTCGTCTTGTAGCGCGGTCCCGGCCGGTAATAGGGCAGACGTCCGTAGTAGCGTCCATAATAGCTTGGCCCGTAGCGGCGTTTGGGATAGTAGCCGCGGTTGCCGTAGTAGGGACCGTTGCAATAGGCGTTGTAGCAGCGGTAGCCGTAGCCGCGATATCCTCTGTTTGAGCTGACGATCCCGCCAACGATGAGACCCGTCACGAGGCCGGCAGCAAAATTGCCGCCGCCGTGGGATTTATATCGGTATTTCTTGCCGGCATCGGCGGCCGGCGCCGACATGGCCAATACGCCAATACTAACCGCTGCGATGGCCAGACCTTTAAATATTCCAGACATGTCTGCCTCCCGGTGGTGATATTTGTTTCATTAACTATTTGTCATGAAGGGACGGGTGGCAAGGTTTGGAGCGGCTAATTGCGATCACAATCGGCTCACGACGAGCGTTATTCTTGCATTAAGCTTAATATTTTCAGCGGGTTGTTGAGGATTATTCGCGGGCGATCAAGCATGCGTGACAAGTTGCCGCCGACCCTGGAGCGTGCCCTGCTCAAATGGAATCATTTGACCGAGGCGATTTTGGTCGCTGACAAGGCGGGTTGTGCGCCGTGGTGCCAACCCACCACAAGCGCAATCCAACGCATTCAGCGGGCAAAATCGACCGGCCCATTCAATGTTGTATTTCAACATCTTCTTTCCTCTCAACGGTGGGGAAAATCGGCGCATCGGCGTCGTTGCGCCGCTTGCCCGATGCACCACATCGCGCTGTGCGACGCGCCTAGCCGAGTGAACCGATTTTCCGCCATCAAATGCTTTCATTTGAACAAGACACGCTCTAAACAAATTATTCCAACAGCCGGACTTCCAAGGGACACCCATGTCGCTGCGCATTGCCACATTTAATGTCGAGAACCTGATGAACCGGTTCGATTTTTCCGGTTATCGCAATGAGCTGCGTCAGGACCGAAGCGTAAAGCTCTACGATATCCGAACCGAGGCTGAATACCGTCAGATCGAGCAGGCGCGCGCCATCGCCCACACGGACGACACGCGGCAATTGACGGCCCTGGCCATTGCCGAAACGGGCGCCGACATATTGTGCCTGCAGGAGGTTGATAATCTGGAGGCCCTGCAGGCCTTCGAATACGGTTATCTTTTCAAGATGATAGGTCGTGGTTACCGGAACAAATACATGGTGGACGGCAATGACGGCCGCGGCATAGACGTTGCGGTCATGATGCGCGAGCACACCCGCGACGGTCAGCCGATCGAATTCCTGCGCATGAAAAGCCATGCTTCGCTGAGCTATGCGGACCTCGACTTGTTTGACAACGAAATTGCCGAGACCAATGAGCCGCAGGACCGGATTTTCCGGCGGGACTGCCTGGAAATCGATGTGAAGGTGGGCGGGCGTCCGCTGACGATGTATGTCGCCCATTTCAAATCCATGGGGCCGCCGCGTGGCGGGATGGACGGGCGGACAGCCACCATGCCGGTGCGCAGCGCAGAGGCAAGGGCGGTCCGCCGCATTATCGAAAACCGTTTCGGGAGGGAAAAAAGCGCCTCAAAACGGTGGATCATCTGCGGAGACATGAATGACTACCAGGAGCGCATCGTAATTACCGGCGACCGGTTCAACGGATTCGAATTTGAACACCGCAAGGAGGACGCCAGCGCCATCGATGTCTTTACGGCGGACGGATTTGCCGAAAATGCAGTCATGCGCCGTCCGCAGTCGGACCGATGGACACTCTTTCACACACGCGGACCGGAGGAGCGGCATCTTTGCCAGCTTGATTACCTGCTGCTTTCGCCTTCGCTGGCCAAGAACAACGCCAAAAGGGTCCCGGATATTATTCGTGGCGGACAGCCTTTCCGCACGATTTTTCCGGACGGGCAGGCTGTTGAACGCTATCCGCGGACCGGCTGGGACCGGCCCAAGGCATCAGACCACTGTCCTGTGGCGATGACACTTGATATGTTGTGATTTGCTGTTCCGCGTATCCCCGCAACGCAATATTAATTGAGGCCCTGATAAGCCGAAAAAATACAATTGTCCGATCCGAACCGGCTGTGCCATTGTGCTGTTCGGAGCTATTTCATTGGTATCAGACGGAGTGCCGAAATGCCGCGCCAATACGCTATCTACGACGTTTTTACCTCTGACCGGCTGGCTGGAAATCCGCTGGCTGTCGTTTTTGATTCTGAGGGTTTGTCGGACGAGGCGATGCAGCAGATTGCCGGTGAGTTCAACCTGTCGGAAACGGTCTTTATACTGCCATCGGACAATCCGGCCCATGGTGCGGGCCTGCGTATTTTCACGCCTGGGCGGGAGCTTCCCTTCGCCGGACACCCGACGGTCGGTGCGGCGGTGGCACTGGCGGAACAAAAGACCGGCGGTGGCGATACCGATATCGACCTGATGAGCGTGCTGGAAGAGGGCGTCGGACCGGTGCGGACGGTTGCCAAGCTGCAACGCGGCCAGGCAAGTTTCGCCGAATTCGACCTGCCGCGGCTTTCGGCGCGGATCGATGCGGAAATCAGCAAGGATATGGTGGCTGCGGCGCTTCAGATCGAACCACATGAGATCGGCTTCGAAAACCACCAGATCTCATTTTGGAATGCCGGTGTGCCGTTTGTCATGGTGCCGGTGCACGATCTTTCCGTAGCAGCCAAAACACGCTGTGATGCAGCACTGTGGGAGCAGCTGGCGCCGATGGCCGACGGACAGCTAGCCGATGCCTTTATCTACTGCCGCGGCGGTGTCGCTCACGATGCGCATTTTCACGCCCGCATGTACGCGCCGCATGTGGGCATTAATGAAGATCCAGCGACCGGTTCGGCTGCCGCCGCCTTTTCCGGTGCCATTCACCACTTCGACGAACTGCTCGACGGACATCACGCAATCCTGATTGAACAGGGCGTGGAAATGGGCCGGCCTTCGAAGATCCACCTGCACCTCGAAGTGGATGGCGGCAAGATCATCCAGGCAAGAATCGGCGGTAATGCGGTCAAGGTTGCGGAAGGTTCTCTGCTGATTGATTGACCTTGTGTCGCGGGTCATTGCGGTCCATTGCCGGAAAGTCTAAATTGGACTGGACAAGGCAGGGAAGGGCGGTTATATCCGGCCTCTCTTATTGGTTCCGGGTGTGTAGCTCAGTTGGTAGAGCAGCTGACTCTTAATCAGCGGGTCCACGGTTCGAGCCCGTGCTCACCCACCAATTTTTTCAAGCATTGTTGCCGCACACGATCGAGGCTTTATCGCCTGGACCGGCGGCCGGCTGTCCAGCACTGCGCAATGGCAACAGCAGCGCGGGATAACCGGCAAAAGTGAGCATGAATGGGAAGGGGACCGCCAATGGCCGAAGAAGAGATCGAATGGGTCGAGGAATATGCAAGAGAGCTCGTACGGGCGGGATTCAGCGACCGCGATGAAATTGTCGGCTTTATCGGCAAATACATTGAAGGTGAGGATTATGCCGACCAGGTGTCACCGGCGGAACTGGCGGACAAGGAAATCGCAGCTCTTGTGGAAGAGCAAAAAACCTGGCCTGAAGTGACCGATTTCGACCGGTTGGAACAGGTGTTTCAGGAACTTTATGAGAAAGCGATCCTGCCGCGCCACGACTTCACCTGCTGCGCGCAATGCGGTTCAGCGGAATTGATCGGAGAAATCGAGGACGAAGCCACAAAGGGCAAGGCTCCGAATGGGTATGTCTTTTACCACCAGCAAGACACGACATCTGCGCTTGAGGGAGACGGCCTTCTTTTCTTTTTCGGATCCGCTGATCTGGAAGCGTCTGAAAGCGACTATGTTGCGATCGGGCAAATTTTGGAGTCTGCGTTGCGGGAAAAAGGATTTGAGGTCACCTGGGACAATACTTCGGGAGCGCGCATCGAAATAAATATGGATTGGAAAAGGCGGTGGGGCAGCAAGTCGGAGTTTGTTCAAAAACGGCCGTTTGTGCCGCGCCACTAGCGTCCGTTCAAATATTCAACAGACCAATCTGGGAGCAGGTCAGACAGTTCTTCTCCCGCGGCACTGCCCTACAAAGGAAACACCACCAGGATCACCGGCACGGAGACGGCCACGACCAGGACTTCGAGCGGCAGGCCGGTGCGCCAGTAGTCACCGAATTTGTAGCCGCCGGGGCCCATGATCAGCGTGTTGTTCTTATGGCCGATCGGGGTGAGGAAGGCGCATGAGGCCGCGACGGCAACGGCCATCAGGAAACCGTCCGGATTGGCATTGAGCCGGGCCGCGATGTCGACGGCGATCGGCGCGCCGATGACCGCCGTTGCCGTGTTGTTCAGGACATCCGAAAGCGTCATGACGACAAGCATCAGCGCGGTCAGCACGACCCAGGAAGGCAGGCCGGCCGCCAGATCGACGATTGCGCCGGCGATCAGCTGCGTGCCGCCGGCATTTTCCAGAGCCACGCCGAGCGGGATCATACTGCCGAGAAGCACCACGACCGGCCATTCTATGTGATCGTAGACGTTGCGGATGGGAACGATATCGAGGATGACGTACAGGGCGACGACAATCGCCAAAGCCGTGGCAAGGTAAAGCAGCCCGAAGGCCGACACGGCAATCGCTGCCGCAAAGACACCGACAGCCAGCCAGGCTTTGCGGTGCTGCGTGACATTGAGGCCGCGTTCTGCCAGCGGCAGGACACCCAGCCAGCTGACCAGATCCTGCAGCCGGTCTTCGGGGCCGAGCAGCAGCAGGATGTCGCCGGCCCGCACGGTTTCGTGGCGAACGCGCTTGGCGAAGCGCTTGCCTTTCCTGGATATGCCCAAAAGCGTGACGCCGCGGCGGGCGCGCAGCCGCATGGAGATGGCGGAACGGCCGGCGATGCGCGACTCGCGCGGCACCACCACCTCCATCAATGTCAGGTCTCCGGCGGCGGCCTTCTCGCTCGGTCGTTCGCCGAGGAATTCCAGTCCGAGCGCGCCGCGAAACCGGTCGATGTCTTCCGCATTGGCCTCGACGATCAGCATGTCCTTGGGGCGCAGGATCACTGTGGAGGAAAAGCCGCCAAGTCTCTTGCCGTTTCTGATGACACCGAGAATGGCGACATCATCCTCATCGCCAACCGGATAGAGGTCGCGAACCTCCTGGCCGACCGCCTTGGATTTTTCCGGCACGACGAGCTCGGCGAGGTAGCCTTCAAGCTCCCGCAGATTTTCCGTCGGCGCCTCATCGCCGTCACCTTTTGGGATCAGGTGCCAGCCGATCAAGGCGACAAAGGCGATGCCGACAATCGCAACGGCCGCGCCTACGGGCGTAAAGTCGAACATGCCGAAAGGTGCGCCGAGCGCACGCTCGCGAAAGGAGGCGATAATGATGTTGGGCGGCGTGCCGATCAGCGTGACCATGCCACCAAGGATCGTGGCAAAAGAAAGGGGCATCAGCGTGCGGCGGGCAGGGCGTCCTGCCTTCTTGGCGGCCTGCAGATCGACCGGCATGAGAAGTGCCATCGCCGCAACATTGTTCATAAACGCCGACAGCACAGCGCCGACACCGCTCATCATGGCGATATGGCCCGCCGTGCTTCTGCCGGCATCGATCAACCTGCGGGTGATAATATCGATGGCTCCGGAATTGAGCAGTCCGCGCGAAACGACCAGAACCAGCGCGACGATGATCGTCGCCGGATGACCGAAACCGGAAAACGCCTCTTCGGTGGGAACGAGACCAAGGACCAGGGCAACCAGCAGTGCGCAGAATGCCACCAGATCGTAGCGCCAGCGACCCCAAAACAACATGGCGAATACGGCCGCGAAGAGCGCAAATAACTCAGCCTGTTCGATGCTCATTTACCGGCCCCCGAATCCCGTTGTCGCCACAAGACAATGCGTCATCGATAGCAGCTTCAGGACTGGAAACAAGCATGGGAGCATATTCGACAGCCAGCATGGCGATGTGTTGTCATTAAAACGCCTTGCGGGACGGGACGAGGGGCGGCTGGTGGCCAATGCGTGCATCCGTTCTGCATCTGCCGGATAGAATTGAGGATTTATTGCCGGCCCGATAAAGACCGGGCTTTTCACGGAAATCCAGCCGGGTTATGAGTGATTGTGGGATACATCCAAAGGTTGGGGGACATTGGCGGCGATGAAGAAGACAAATTCGGCCATCGTAATTGCCATGCTGGCTGCGACGGCTCCTGCCGGCGCAACTGAACCGTTCCGTTTGTTTTCGTCCCCGCTGACGGGCCAGACCAGCGTTTATGACTGGACCGGCTTTTACATCGGCATTGGCGGTGGCACCGGATTTCTGATCGACGAGGTCAACATTCCTGCATTCGGCGCCACGTCGATCAGCGGCGTCGGCGGGCGGGGTTATTTCGGTAAGCTGACGGTCGGATACGACCATTTGTTCTCAAATGGTGTGGTGGTCGGCGGTGCCATAAGCGGCCGGTACGGCGATGTCGATACATCGTGGTCGGTAACGGGCGTGCCGCTTACCGGAGAACTCAAGGCCGATTACGGCATCGATGTGATCGGGCGGCTGGGCTACACGATTGCGCCACGGACGCTTGCCTATGTACTGGGCGGCTATAGCTGGCAGCATTTCGAGCTCAGTTCAACAGCCCCGGCATTTTCAACCGGCTGGAATGACAGCGGGTTTGTCGTTGGAATTGGTACGGAGACGGCCTTCAGGAACAACTGGACCTGGAGTTCGGAATATCGCTATTCGCAATATTCCGGCACAAGCATTGCCGCGCTCGGCGGCGTCGGTATCGATCCGGCAACGCACATGTTTCACTCGAGCCTCAATTACCGGTTCGGGGGTGGTCCTTCCGGTATCGAACGCGCGTCGTTTGTCCACGACTGGACAGGATTCAAGGTCGGTGCAGCCGTCAGCGTGGGTGCGTCGCTCAACAAGGTGACAACGGCCGGTGGCACGATCACTTTCGACGGGCTCGCAACCGAAGGATATCTTGGCGAAATCAATATAGGTTATGACCGGGAATTCGGGGAGCGCTGGGTGGCTGGTGTTGTCCTTGCCGCCGAGTATATCGGTGCATCATCATCTGCGACGTCAGCAGGAACGACGGTCTCGGCCAAGGCGGATGATTTCGGTTTTGATGCGCTTTTGAGGATCGGGCGGAAATTCAACGACTATACGCTCGGTTATGTCATTGGCGGATATACATGGCAGAACCTGTCGGCATCAATTTCGGCCCCCGCGGCGACAACAGATGTCAGTGTCAACGCATTTTCAATCGGCACGGGAACGGAGCTGGCCCTCAGCGAAAAAACCAGTGCCTATGTCGAATACCGCTACACGATGTACGAAGATGTCAATCTTGGCGGGGTGGCAACGATCGAACCGTCAAGCCACACGGTTCGTGTCGGCGCCAAGTTCAAGCTTTACCCTGACTGAACCAGGTGAGGATGGCAGCATGGTCCCTGTGGAGACTTGAATGTGCAGAACTGGAAATTATGCCCGGGCTGTTCTGCACCCGCCAACACTCATCATGGTAATGGCGCTAGCGCTCGGTGTCTTCTCCTCTTCGGCAACATCTGCTGACCTCGAATTCCAGGTAGTGGATGGACAGGTTCTCGGCCCCAACCTTGAGTTTAGCGGTGAGGAGGTGAGTGTCGAAGTCGTAGAGAACAGCTACATTTCAGGTGAATATATGCTCGTCATTACCCTTCCGCCGGAACGTGCAGCGGAATTCGAGCGATTAACAGCAAATAATGTTGGCAAATACATTCGCCTGTCCATCGGTGGAACCGTTGTTTCGGAACCGAAGGTAGCGGAGGCGATAGCCGGCGGCGAAATTGCCGTGACGGGACCTTTTACGAAACGGCAGGCTGAGAAATTAGCAAACCAACTGCGATAGCTGTCAGTCGTTCGGAAGCGCCTGTTTCTATTCCACCATGTGCGTCTTTAGCCACAGCTGGCCCTGGCTGGTCCAATCGGTCAGGGCCTTAATTCGGGGCGCCATTTGCATGTTCTGTTCAAGAAATGACAAAGCCGGGAAACGACTAAGGCGTATCCCGGCTGTTTTGTTCCGCTTGAGGCAGCTAGCGCCAGTGACACCTGGTCGTGTAGACCTGTCCGCGCGAATTGCGGTACTGGCACCTGCCGTCGGCGGTCGTTGCCAGATAGGTGCCGAAGCCGCCGATCAGGGCGCCGACCACTGCGCCGCCTGCACTGTTTGTTGCGATTGCACCGACCGCGGCACCTACGCCCGCCCCGGAAGCCGTCTTTTCCGCAGTCGTGCAAGCCGTCAGAGTTGCGGCTGCAAGAATTGCAATTACCAATGCCTTCATCTGTAAACTCCTGTTTTGCAGTCCCCTATGGAGTCTTGCCTGTATGCGGGCGGGCACTACGTGGCGTGTAACCGGGTTGTCGAAGATATCATACAGGCATCTAAACGTCCGAAATCCTGAATTCCAGAGAAACAACCAACCTTCCATGTCGGACTATGCGTTGTTGTTTCCCGGCGATTCGTGATCCGGAATCCTATAACCAGTGGCACCTCGTTGTGTAGATCTGGCCTCTGGAATTACGGTACTGGCATTGGCCGTCGCCAGTGGTGGCAATGTAAGTGCCAAAGCCGCCAATCAGGGCACCGGCGACAGCTCCTCCAACGCTGTTCGTTGCCGCGCCGCCGATTACAGCGCCCAGACCTGCACCGGAGGCCGTCTTTTCCGCAGTCGTGCATGCCGTCAGTGTTGCGGCTGCTAGAAGTGCAATAATCAAGGCCCTCATCGATTCACTCCTGTGTTTGCCGTCCTTTGCCGTGACGCCTGGACATGGGCGGGATTTCGATCGGGTATAACCGCCCGTCTGCCAAACCACGATGATGTGTTAAGTGCAGTATCGAAACTCCCGTTCGCAAGGTCAAGTCATGAACGCCATAGATAACATGTCTGCGCAGCGCCATGATATACATTCGAATTCCAGGAAGAGTGCCGCAAAGTCGGGATGCCATCAGATTTTGTTTTTCCCGTCGCCCAGCATTCTCAGGCTGGCAGCCAGCCCGTCGACACTTATGGTGTAGGTGACAGCTTCACCGCTGGTGTTGTGGATGGTGGCGGTCGTCCGTTCGGTTTCCAATAGCGTTTCGACAAAACCCGCATTGAGGTTGGCCGCCGATTCGCAATATCCCGTCACGCATTTCGAATAGGGCAGGGTCAGGGGCTTTTGGCCGCTGGTTTCAAGAATGATGCCGCGAGCAATCTGGACGCCTGTCACGGTCTGCCAGCGAGCGCTCATATTGCCGCTATGATCAATGGCGATCTGCCAGGAAAACACAACCCTTCCTTGTTCGGCGATCTGGTGGGTAATTGTGCATTTCCGCTTCGGTGCTTTTTGATTGTCGCACTGATAGAGCCAGTTGCCGATCGGAATGCCCTTCGCCTGCGCAATGGTTCTTTCCTGACCGGCCATTTTTTCGGGGAGGCTCTCAGTGCGGAAGTTGTCTGTCCGATTGCCGAAAATGTCGACCGTCAATTCAGACGACGTCCAAAGGGACTGGATCGCGGATGGTACTTGCACCATCAGGATCTCCAGATCCTCACGGGGCAAAACAAAGGCTGCGAACGCAGATGCGAACAGCGAAAACACCAATATAAAAATAAAGAGGAAGCGCATGGTACAACTTCAAAATCTTGAAAAGTTCAAGCGAAGCGACCAACGGGGCCATTTCAAGGCATGATCGGGTAACTGAGCGCGCCGGCCCTGTGGATTGAACGGGCGTTACACAATTTGATTGTATTGGCGGCCGGCAGCGGTGCCGTGGCCGCAGATCGAGCAGCACTGCAATAAGAAATAGAGCGAACTTTCAAATCGTAATTTGACCAGCCTGAACGGGCCCGTCAGTGAGCCTTTGTCGGGATAGCCGATTGCATGTGTTCCGGAAGATCAGCCGGTTCGCGCCTTTTCCGCTTCGCAAGCGCCGCCAAAACAGACCTCGAATACTCTGACCCATCCATTGTTGTAGTGGTCGCGCGCCTCGCCGCCGCGCTCGCCGAGCGCTTCCCAATTGCGGTGTTCGAGGGTGACCTGCGTTTTGTCCGGTGCGAGCTGTTCGAAGCGAACCTCGACCTCGGTCTGGTTTTCCACCGGTTCGGCAACGTGCCAGGAAAAGCACAGGATTTTGCCGGGTTCGTAGACCTTGACCGAGCCCCAATGCAGTTCCTCTCCGTCTGGTGTCGTTTCGTAAATTCTGCCACCGACGCCTTGCTCGATGGTCACTGACTTTGCAGGCTTGCCGAGACGTCCAGCGGAAAGCGAATGTTGATCGAGCGGCCACCAGTTGGCGGTGCGTTCGGCAAAAATCGCAAACGCGGTTTGTGCGTTGCAGGGAACCAGGATCAGTTTCTTGATCGGATCAACCATTGTCTTCTCCCATATGCCGATGGACCTCTTCCGCATAGGCGGACAAGACATCGCTCCAGAATGTGTCGAGATAAGCCTTCAGTTCTGCAAGACCGTCGCGCCTGATGCCGTAATAGCGGGCCGTGCCATGCGGGCGGGCCGAAACGAGGCCGGCTTCCTGCAGTACTTTGAGATGCTGCGATACAGCCGGACGGCTGATCGGCTGCCGGCTTGCAATGTCCGAAACCGTTCGCGGACAGTCACGCAGAGATTCAAGGATACGCCGCCGGGAAGGATCGGCGAGCGCTGTCAACGCCATTTCGTAAGTCATGACTTACGGTAAGGCGCTGCTTACGGAATGTCAATGACGGCGGTCAGAGCCCGATTTCGCGCGAAGCGTGGTCGAAAAGGGCATTGAGCCCAGGCCACCGGTTGAAGACAGAAACAATGTCTTCATTCAGAGTCCGGTTGAAGCGGCCCTGATCCCAAAGAGTTTGACCGTCGACGGTCACCACCGCGTCAAACACCATCCAGCAGATTTCGCCCGGTGGGTAAGCCCCGCAGGTGTGGAAATGCAAAATGCGCGGATTGGGAAAAGCGGTGTTCGACCAGCGGTCGGGATTGTCTGAAGCAGGCACCGGATAGGCGCAGGCCGGGTGCATTCCGGAATGCCAGGAATGCACAAACATCGGTTTGATGCCGAACGTGTCGGCAACGTGCCGGTAGTGCCGTTCGACGGCCTCCACGGTATCCTGCGGTCCTTCGAAGCCGGAGATGCGGTTGCCGTCGACCAGTGCAAACACCGTTTGATCAAGACGAAGCATGGCAGGTGTGTAGGGCCGCGAGTTGGTTGGCGTCAGATATTCGGTGACAGCCACGCGCCCGGTAAACCCAGCGGTTGAGATCGGCTTGTGTATGCCCATTGGAAACCGCTTGACAGCAACATCTTCTGGTCCGGAGCCATCTGTTTGTGATTGGCCTGTAATATCAGTCCCGCTCGCGCAACCGATATGGATCATTTCGGCCGCGTCCAATGTCCGGTTGATAGCATCCTTCAATGCGAGAAACGCTTCGTAGTGAAACCGCCCGAAGGGAGACGCCAGCATTTCGGCGTCGATCGCGTAGGACATGACCGCGGGCCGGCCGGCGTGTGTTATCGAAAAGCGCCCCTGATCGCCGATACGGGCGAAAAACACCGTCTGGTCGTGCGCGGCCATGGCGGCGAGGATTTCCGGTGAAAGTTCACCGCTCTTGTCCGGTCCCTGCACCATCATCATGGTGGCCGGCATATCGAGTTTTTTCGCCTCGGCGGCGACGGCATGCGGCGCTTTAAGGTCATACCAGCCAAGGGCGGGGTCCTCATGGACGATCAAAATCGTATCGCCAGGATTGGCGCCGGCGCAGTTGATCAGAAGATTGCGGGCGCCTTCGGCAAGGTTGTCCATGGCGATATCGGTCATAAGTTCCTCGCAGGTGGCGCTTTGTCTAACGTCCGGACGCCTGGACGGACAGGTAGCGGAAAACAGGAGTAAGGACTTCCTTGATGCCGTAGCGCAGTTCGGCATCGAGGCTGAGTGAATCGCCCTCATGCAGGTGGATCTCCCGATCGCCGTATAGGTAGATTGCTTCACCTTCCAGTGCATATATGAACAGGCAGCCGTGCCCGTTATAAATGGGCGGGCGCGAATCATCCCTGCGGTCGAGCGTGATCATCAGAGCCTCGAACTCAAGGCCGGGGCGGCGATGAAATCCGAGTGCGGTAAAGTCATGGGAGTGTTTGCCGGCAACGCGCGTTGAGACGAGGCCTTGTCCGGCTTTCACATGGGTTATGTCGGCCGTTGCGGTTCCGGTTTCGCGCAGCAGGCTGACAATCGGCACTTCAAGCGCCTGTGCGAGGGATTCCAGTGTTGAAAGGGAGGGCGAGACCTGACCGTTTTCTATGCGGGAGATCATCGCCGCTGACACATTGGCCCGGGACGACAAGTCCCGGGCGGTCAGGTTGTTGGCTTCGCGAAGTGCCCGCAATGCCTTTCCGACTGCCTCGTCGACGCCGCTATCTGAAAGCGGTTTCTTGTTTACGACCTGATCTGTCATTCAGCGCCCGTCCAATCCCATTGATGCCGGCTGCCTATTTGCCATCCTTGGACCGATAGGAAAAGGCCTTGCCGAAACGCCAGACGAGGTAGTCACCGCAGGAAATGGGCTCTTCCTTCATCTCACAGTCGGGGCCGAAGATGTCGCGCGCGTCGATCATCGTCTGTGGCTCCGGGTCATAGGCCATGACAAGGGAGAGGCGTTCCTTGCCGGATTTATTGATGACCCTGTGCGGTGTCGAGCGGTATTCGCCGTTGGTCCAGCGCGAAAGTAGGTCACCGACATTGACAACGAGCGTTCCCGGGATGGGCGGTGCGGCCACCCATTCGCCATCCAGCGTTTCAACCTGAAGCCCGCCGACGGCATCCTGGCACAGCACGGTCAGGACACCGAAATCGGTATGCGGGCCGACGCCAAACTGCTCTCCGGCGGAACTTTCCTGCGGCGGATAGTACACAAATGATGCGCGGCTGAGCGGGGCGTCATTTGTCTTCAGGAATGTGTCTTCGGGCAGATCCAGACCGAGCGCAAATCCGCGCATGAGGTGATGCGCAACTTCATGCACCCGGTTGAAATATTCCATCGATACGGCCTGCATGTCAGGCATGAATTCTGGCCACCGGTTGGCGCCACGCAGACTGTGATCGTCCGGTGTTTCGCCGGCCTTGTCTTCGTAACCCCAGATAAAGCTTTCCTTTAGGTCGACCTTGTCGTCGTCCTGCATTTTTGCGCCGCCGACGGACAGAAAACCACGATGGGCACCGCTGACGGCGACCGTGCCCTTTTCTTCCGGTGTGTGCCGGAAAAACCGCATCGCGGCCGACCTGGCAGCATCAATCGTTTCTTCGGCAATGCCGTGGTTGGAAACATAAATGAAGCCGACTTCGCGGCTTGCACGGTGCAGTTCCTTGGCGACACGAACGGGATCGGACCCGTCGCGTAACGGGCCAATGTCGATCACGGGGATCAGTTCGCGTTCAACTTCTTTCAAAACCGGATCGGACATGCGCATTCCTCCATCACATTGCTTGATGCATTATACGCAATAAATTTACTGACATGCAATATCACTTTTCAGAATTCTCTCCGTAATATCCGATTACATCGCCGTCGGTCGTCACGCCCAGCCCGTTCAGGCAGCGATTGACGTAGTTGAAATAGCCGATGATCTGGTTGGCTTCGAGGATCTGTCCGTCATCGAAGCCGGCATTGCGCAGGGCCGTGACGTCGCCTTCGGCCATGTCGCCCGGGTTTCGGGTGAGTTTGCGCGCGTAGCACATCATTGCCGCATCCGGGGCCCCGAAAACCGTTTCCGGGCGGTCGGCGCGCAATGCCCGTTCGATTTCATCCGCCCGTGCTTCATCGCCGATCAGATGCCGGGCATTTGCCCAGTGGTTGGCAAAGGAGTAGGGGCAGTCGTTGAGGAGCGACACATAGGAAGAGATGGTTTCCTGCAGCCACAGGGGCAGTGTGTTGGCGTCATCATGCAAGGCAGCCCGGTAAAGGATGACGTGTCCGCGCATCGTATTGGGGCGCAAAGAGTGCACACGCATTACATTGTCGACCGTGCCGTGCGGTGTGCGCGCCATTTGCAGGGCGTCCAGAAGGTCGTCATTGGCGTCTTCGTCTGCGATCATGCTTATCCAGGCCGACATTATTTCCCCGTCTTTTTCTTTGTTTGTTTCATCCGTTGTCTTGTTCAGCCGCGCTCATCGGCGCGCATCTTGCGTTCAAGCCAGCGCACGCCGGCCGAGACGATCAGGATCAGAACCAGATATTCCAGCACCAGGATCGTGTAGATCTCCAGCGAGCGGTACTCCGTCACCACCAGTTCATTGGCTCGGCGGGTCAGTTCCTGCATGCCGATCACCGAGACCAGCGACGACATTTTCAGCATGTAGACAAGCTGGTTTCCGAGCGCCGGCAGAATGCGTTTGATTGCCTGGGGCAGGATGACGAAACGCATCGTGTCCGCGTAACTCAGCGAAATCGATTGTGCCGCCTCATATTGCCCGCGGTGGATCGACTGTATGCCGGCACGGAAAATCTCTGCCTGAAAGGCGCTGTCGGAAAGGGCGAGCGCAATCACGCCTGCCCAGAACACGCCGATCTGGATATTGCCGAGCTGCGGGAGCCCGTAATAGACCCAGAGGATCATCACCAGGATGGGGATGGCACGGATGAACTCGACATAGGACCGGTTGAAGAGCTTCAGATAGCGGTTTTCCGAAAGGCCGGGGAGTGCCACAAAAAGCCCGACGACGACGGAAATCAGTATCGCCGTTATGGAAAGAAGCAGCGTGTATTTCAGCCCGCCAAGCAGGAACAGCAGATTGCTCATTCCTGATTTGGTCGTGGGCGAGACGACATACCAGCCCCAGTTGGCGGAGCAGCCCGACAGCAAAATCACAAGCGCGGAAAGAACGAATATCTTACGGGTGATAGGTTGGTTTAAGGCCTGACGCATGATCATCCTCTGAATTTCCGGCGGGCGCTTGTCAGTGGCCCAGAATCTGTTGCAGGAACTGCTGACAACGGTCGCTTCGCGGGTTGCCGAAGAAGGTTTCGGGATCCGCCTTTTCGACAATCTCGCCGTAGTCCATGAACACCATTGTGTCGGCCACCCGACGGGCAAAGCCCATCTCGTGTGTCACGCAGATCATGGTCATTCCGCTTTGCGCGAGTTCAGTCATCACGTCGAGCACCTCGGAAATCATTTCCGGATCGAGCGCCGAGGTCGGCTCGTCAAACAGCATGATGCGCGGCTCCATGCAAAGCGACCTGGCGATAGCCACGCGCTGCTGCTGCCCGCCGGAAAGCTGTCCGGGATATTTGTCTGCCTGCTCGGGGATGTGAACGCGTTCGAGATAAAATTCAGCCCGTTCCCGCGCCTCGCTTTTCGAAATCTTGCGTGCTCTCAAGGGGCCAAGCATCAGGTTCTCGATCACCGTCAGGTGCGGGAACAGGTTGAACTGCTGAAACACCATGCCGACTTCCTGGCGAACCGTTTGAATGTTGCGTGCATCATCCGTCAGTTCGGTCCCGTCGACCACGATCTTTCCCTGCTGGTGGCTTTCCAGGTGATTGATGCAGCGGATCATTGTGGACTTGCCGGATCCGGACGGGCCGCACACGACCAGCTTTTCGCCCGCCTTAACGGTCAGATTGATGTCCTTCAGTGCCTGAAATTCGCCAAACCACTTGCAGACACCATCAAGTTCGATGATCGGTTCACCCGTGTCTGCAGCCGCAGCGGCATCGTCAACGTGCGTCACGATGGCCTTCTCCCTCATGATTGGCGACACCCGATTTTCTATTTTTGCAGGGTGCGCCTTACCGGTGTTCCTTCTATCCGCGAAAGGTGTTTTGCAGCCCGGTCGGGGATAGTGTTTCCTGTTATTCTTGTTGACTCAGATGACTATCATGGAGTTTATTGTCGTGCAATAAATTTATTGGATTGCAATTTTCCGCAATCTTCGGAACACTGGGAATAGTAAAAATACCAAGGGACACTCAAAGGGAGAAAATCAGATGAGATTTGTAAAGACTTGCATTGTGGCAGTGATGCTCGTTGCCGCTGCAACGGCTGCACAGGCGCAGTCGGCGCTGCAACAAATACTCAATGACGGCGTCTTGAAGGTCGGCACGACGGGCGACTGGAACCCGATGACAATGCGCGATCCGGCCACCAACAGCTACACGGGTTACGACATCGACGTGATGAACGAGCTTGCCAAGGACATGGGTGTCGAAGTCGAGTTCGTGCCGACCGACTGGAAGACGCTGGTCAATGGCGTCGTCTCTGGCAAGTATCACCTGACCGGATCTGCCTCGATCTCGCCCGCCAGAGCCAAGGCGGCTGGCTATTCCGACAGCTATTTCTCACTGGCGACCGTGCCGCTTGTGCTTGCCGAAAATTCAGGCAAGTTCAAGGACTGGGAAGACCTTAACAAACCTGAAGTTACCGTTGCAGCCACGCTTGGCACGACGCAGGAAAAGCAGGTCAAGCAGTTCTTCCCCAATGCCACGCATCAGATCGTCGAGGCACCGGCCCGCGACTTCCAGGAAGTTCTGTCCGGCCGCGCCGACGCTCACATCACTTCAAACGTGGAAGCCTACAAACTTGTCGCGAAGTACCCGCAGATGGCTGTTGTGACGGTTTCGGCGCCGAAAGCGCCGACACCGATCGCCATGCTGATGCCACAGGGCGATCAGGTCTGGATCAACTACGTAAACACCTGGATCAAGCTGAAGGAGGAGCGCGGCTTCTTCGACTCACTTGCCAAGAAGTGGCAACTTTCGAACTAGCCTATCGGCGCATCCGGTGCGTAGTATGGGACCGCTATAATGGCGGTCCCTTTTATGTGAGATAGCAATGATCAGGCTCTATTCCATTCCACCCAGTCTCTACAGCGCCAAGGTTCGTATCGTGCTGAGAGCCAAGCAGCTAGATTGGGAGGACGTGCCGCCGCCGGGTGGGTATGCCAGCGATCCCTACAAGGAAATAGTGCCGTCGGGAACCTTGCCCGCGATCGATCACGGCGGCTTTGTGCTGGTCGATTCCGAGGCGATCAACGAATATCTGAATGAACTGGCGCCGCAACCGAGAATGTGGCCGCAGGATATCGTCGAGCGTGCCCGGGCCAGGGCCCTGTCGCGCTTCCACGATACCAGGCTGGAGCCGGCGGTTCGCGCTCTGTTTGGCCATGTCGATCCGGCAGGGCGTAATGAACAGTTCGTCGCGGATCAGGTGAAGGTGATCTCCGACCGGTTAGGCCAGCTTGCGCGCATGGCTGATCCGGCGCCTTTTTTGACCGGCGAAACGCTGAGCCTTGCCGACTGCGGATATCCAATCACATTCACTTTCATCGAGATGCTGACGGAACCCATGGCGCTGGACATCGTGTTTCCCGAATCCATCGCGACCTATTTCAGCGCGCTGCAGCGCGAGCCAAGCGTTGCGGCCGAACTTGACAGCTACCGGCCGGCGCTTGCCGCCTGGGTGGAAGCAACGACCGGATCAAAACAATGAGGCTGAATCTCAGCACCTGGCCGGAAGTCGAAAAATACCTTGAAAACCGCGACGGTGTTATCCTGCCAACCGGTTCAACCGAGCAACACGGTCCAATCGGGCTGATCGGTACGGACAGCCTGTGCGCACTGGACATTGCCGAATGCGCAGGTGAAATTGCCGATGCGATGGTCGCGCCGGTCATCGGCTATACACCGGCGCCGTTCAATATGAGTTTTCCCGGAACGCTTTCGGTGTCGCCCGAAACGTTCGGCCGGCTGGTCGAGGAGGTCGTCGACGGGCTCATCCATCATGGATTCGGTCACATCTATATTCTCAACGGTCACGGAGCAAATCTGCAGCCGATGGGGGATGTGCTTGCATCAAAGCCGGTGGCGATCCGCCTCAGGAGCTGGTGGGATTTCGAGCCGGTGAACACGCTGCGGCGCCAATGGTATGGCGACTGGGAGGGTATGCATGCGACCCCGTCCGAAATCGCCATAACGCAAGCACGCTACCGGATAATCGCCGGCGATGATCTCGATCCGCCGGAAAAACTGACGCCGGAATTCATCAAGGCCCATGCCGGAGATCGCCACGGTCCGGCTGATGAGCACAGGTCCAGATTTCCGGATGGGCGTGTCGGATCGCATTCATCGCTTGCGACGCCTGAGCAGGGGCGGGCGCTGTTCGAAGCCGCCAGCAAGGCTGTGGCCGAAGATTATGCGGCGTTCGTCGGTAGCGATACCTAACGTCCAGACAAATGTTCAGCCAGAAAGGCCTCAATCCGGCTGACCGAATCCCGATAGGCATCGGGGTCGTATTGAAGCCAGTGCCGGCCGCCTCCCGCACCGTCAACGTAAAAACCCTCGTTGAAATCGATGTTGTCGAATCCGTGGAATGCGCCGGGATAAGTTACCAGTTCGAACAAATCGGACGATTGATTGCGCTTTGCCAGGTCGCGGCACAGATCAGGTGGCGTCCAGTCGTCGGCATCACCAATTAACACCAGTACGGGCAGGTCGAATTCGCGGTCGGAAATGCAATAGGGATAAAACGCGGCGGCGGCGCGAAAATTGTTTTGAAACCGTTCCGATATGCCCCGCCTGTTGACTGCCTCCAGCGTTGCGATTGCGCCATGCGACCAGCCAATGACGCCGATGCGCGCCGGATCAACATCGGACAGGCCACTCAGATAGGCCAGGGCACCGTAGGCGTCCAACGCCCTTTGCGCAGGTGCCGTCGGACGGTTATCGGATGTGCACACACGCACAACGCTCCTGGGGCCGAAACTGTCCAGAACCAATGTGACGTAGCCTTGTTCGTTGAGCATTGCCGCCCAGTCGAAGTGGGCCTGTAGAAGTCCGCCGCAGCCATGCATCAAGATGACGGCGGGAAACGGACCTTCACCCTTAGGTTTGCTCAAATGTCCCCAAATGGGAAAACCTTCCTCGGGAACTGCACCGCTTTCTTGCTTTGCCGCAGACGGCAGCACTGCACTATTGAAATGCACAACTTCAATTGCATTGGCGCTGCCGGACAGGCTTAGTACTGATAAGGCAGCGGCCCCAAGCAAAGTCAGGGGCAGGATTTTCATGTCGGCTCCACTTTCTCGCGCATCCTTTATATGTATCGAGCGGGAGAAGTGAAGGGTAAGCCTGCCGCACACAATTGGCGCGACCTATTGGTCGGACAGATGCAGAGCCAGGAAGGCTCTCACCCTGTTGATTGCATCCTGGTATGCCTGCGGATCGAATTTCAGCCAGTGCTGGATGCCTGACGGACCCTCAATGGCGAATCCGTCAGCAATTTCGACCATATCAAATGCGTGAAATGCGAGCGGATATGTGACAACTTCGATGGAGTCAGGTGGCCTGTTGTTTGATGCAAGTTCCCGGCAGGGGCCAGGTGGCGACCATTCGTCCACTTCTCCGACCATGATGAGCACAGGCAGATCAATTCGGCGATCCGCAACACAATAGGGGTAAAATGTGATAGCCGCGCGAAACCAGGGTTCGGTCGATTTCAGTATGCTCCCGCTGCTTATCGTTTCCAGCGTCATGGTCGCACCCTGCGACCAGCCAATTATGCCGATGCGGGCCGAGTCGACGTCCGGCAGGTTCCGAAGATAGGCAAGCGCACCGTGTGCGTCGAGTATGCGTTGGCGGTGCAATGCGGGATGCACATCGGATTTGCACAAATAGGCAATGCTTCTCGGCCGGAAGCTGTCCGGTATGAGGGTTATATAACCTTCACTATTGAGAATTGCGGCCCAGCGGAAATGTGATTGTTGAATGCCGCCGCATCCGTGCATCAAGATGACGGCAGGGAAGGGGCCTTCACCCTTGGGCTTGCTCAAATGCCCCCAGATCGGCAAACCGTCTTGGGTTTTACTGCTGGATTCAGGTGCCGCCTGCGGCGGCGGCACGCTTTTAAAATTAACAACTTCGATGCCGATGGCTAAACTGCTGAGGCTCTGCACTGCTAGGACAGTTGAAACGCCCAGCAACAAGGACAGTCTTGTCACCCTGATTCCGTTTCTGTTTTGACTGTCTGCCCCCGTTGTATATGTGGCAGTGTTTTCGCATTCTTTCCAGCCCTATCTGCGATAAATCAATTGTTGTACCGAAATTTTGCAACCAAGATTTTGGGTTCCACCCGATATTCCGGAGCGTTCCAGCTGGAATTTTGACCTGGTTGGACACCTGATTGTCGCGTTTCAAGTCGGTCCGGTTTGCAATTTCAGGTAGCAAAACAATGGAGCGGAAATTGTGCGGCGATTTGTGCGCATGCCGGAACTTGTTGAATTGATTACAGTTTGTATGCAAATAGCGCGCAATTTCTTGTGGTAAATATTTTTGGAATTTTTTCAACATGATGCCCCGAACCATGAAGGTTCTGATTCGGGTGACGGGGTGCAAAATACAGCGTTGCTGAATCATGAATTCTGACTGTTTTCATTTGTCAGCAAAGGTGTTTATATGGCGCGGCTCCGGGTCACAGGCCGGAGCCTTTGCAATTTTGGGAGGAGCATAAGAGGAAAAATGAAAATGCGATCCACCAAACTATTTCTGTCGGCCTTCGTGGTTTCGACAATGATCACTGCAGGCGCCAACGCAACGACTTTTGTCTATTGCTCGGAAGGATCACCGGAGGGGTTCGATTCCGCGCTCTACACTGCCGGAACAACATTCGACGCTTCGTCGCGAAATATCTACAACCGGCTCGTCGAGTTTGAACCAGGTACCACAAAAATCATTCCGGGACTGGCCGAAAGCTGGTCTGTTTCAGACGATGGTCTGGAATACACATTCAACCTTCGTGAAGGCGTTAAGTTCCACACGACGGACTATTTTACGCCGAGCCGTACTCTCAACGCCGACGATGTCGTGTTCTCGTTCAAGCGTCAGCTCGACAAGGAACATCCCTGGCATCAATACACAGCCGGAACCGCGTGGGAGTACTTCAACGGCATGTCCATGCCGGACCTTCTTAAAGACGTGGTCAAGGTGAACGACAACACGGTCAAATTCGTTCTGAATCGGCAGGAAGCACCAATGATCGCCAATCTGGGCATGGATTTTGCCTCGATTCTTTCCAAGGAATATGCCGATCAGCTTGAAGCTGCCGGCAATAAGGAAGACCTGAACCAGAAGCCGGTCGGTACCGGTCCATTCAAGTTCCAGGACTACCAGAAAGATGCCGTCATCCGCTATCAGGCCCATGAGCCCTATTGGCGCGGCAAGGCAGCCATCGACAATCTGATTTTTGCGATCACGCCCGATGCATCTGTCCGTCACCAGCGGCTTGCCGCCGGCGAATGTCAGCTCAATCCTTATCCGAATCCGGCCGATCTTGACGCGATCCGCGCGGACGCCAATCTCAAGCTGCCTGAGCAGGAAGGCCTGAACGTCGGGTATCTTGCCTACAACACGCAGCTTGCGCCGTTCGACAACCCGAAGGTCCGCAAGGCGCTCAACATGGCGATCAACAAGCAGGCCATTTTGGATGCAGTGTTCCAGGGAGCCGGCAAGGCTGCCAAGAACCCGATCCCGCCGACAATCTGGTCCTACAATGACGCTATCACGGACGATCCCTACGATCCCGCAGCAGCAAAGAAAATGCTCGCAGATGAAGGTGTCACCGGCCTGAAGATGAAGATCTGGGCAATGCCCGTTCAGCGTCCGTACAACCCGAATGCGCGCCGCATGGCCGAACTCATCCAGGCGGACTTCAAGGAAGTCGGCGTCGACGTTGAAATCGTCTCCTACGAGTGGGGTGAATACCTCAAGCGTTCAAGGGAAGTCGAGCGTGATGGCGCAGTTCTTCTCGGCTGGACCGGTGACAATGGCGACCCGGACAATTTCCTCGCCGTTCTGCTCGGTTGCGACGCTGTTGGCGGCTCCAACCGTGCGCAGTGGTGCAACGATGAATTCGAGGCCCTGATCCAGAAGGCCAAGGTTGTTTCGGACCCGGCAGAGCGCACCAAGCTCTACGAAGAGGCGCAGGAAGTCTTCAAACGTGAAGCACCCTGGGCAACGATTGCTCACTCCGTGGTCTTCAAAGCCATGAACAACAATGTCGAAGGCTTCAAGATCGATCCGTTCGGCGGACACGCTTTCTATGGCGTCGACCTGAAGCAGTAAGACAAAACAAAATGCACTATCTTGACCACCGGCGCCCCTGAGTGCCGGTGGTCATTGTATATGCAGAGATAGATCATGTTCTTTTATTTTCTCAGGCGTTTCGGGGTTCTGGTTCCAACCTTTTTTGGTGTCACCATCGCTTCATTCGCCTTCATTCGCCTGCTGCCCGGCGATCCGGTCCTGCTGATGGCCGGCGAACGCGGACTGACCCCGGAACGGCACGCCGAACTGCTCAAGCAATTCGGTTTCGACCGTCCCCTGTGGCAACAGTATCTCGACTATTTCTTTGGCATTTTCCAAGGCGATCTCGGCAATTCCCTGGTGACCAAGAAGCCGGTTCTTGAAGAGTTCTTCACCCTGTTTCCCGCGACACTGGAACTGTCCTTATGCGCCATCGTCTTTGCCATGGTGTTTGGTATTACGGCGGGTGTCGTTGCGGCGGTGAAACGCGGCTCCTGGTTTGATCAGTCGATAATGGGAACAGCGCTGGTGGGCTATTCCATGCCGATCTTCTGGTGGGGTCTGCTGCTGATCATTCTGTTTTCCGGCATATTGAAATGGACGCCGGTATCGGGGCGCATTTCACTGATCTATTTTTTTCCGCAGGTCACCGGCTTTATGCTGATCGACAGTCTCTTATCGGGGCAGAAAGGCGCCTTCACCTCGGCTGTCTCGCATCTCATTTTGCCGACAATCGTTCTGGGAACCATACCGCTGGCGGTCATCGCGAGACAAACGCGCTCGGCGATGCTGGAAGTGCTTGGCGAGGATTATGTGCGCACGGCCCGGGCGAAGGGACTGGCACCCAGCCGTGTCGTAGGTCTCCACGCGCTTCGCAATGCGCTGATTCCGGTAATCACGACGATCGGGCTTCAGGTCGGCGTTCTGCTTGGCGGCGCAATTCTCACGGAAACCATCTTTTCCTGGCCGGGGGTCGGCAAGTGGATGGTCGATTCCATATTCCGACGGGACTATCCGTCGGTGCAGGGGGGGCTCCTGCTCATCGCAGTGATCGTCATGATCGTCAATCTTATCGTTGATCTGCTGTACGGGCTGGTCAATCCGAAAATCCGGCATACGGGAGGCTGACATGACCGACACAGTTGCCACCGCTCCCGACATGGATACGCGCAAAACAGGGCGTCTTGCGCTGCTTTCTGAATTCTGGAGCTATTTCAGCGAAAACCGCGGCGCCGTTGTCGGCCTCTGGTTCTTCGTTTTCATTTGCCTTATCGCCATCTTTGCCGGCGTCATCGCCCCGCACAGCCCGACCGAACAATTCCGCGATGCGCTTCTCGTGCCGCCGGTCTGGCAGGAGGGCGGTAGCTGGGATTATATCCTGGGCACTGATCCGGTCGGACGCGATATGCTGTCGCGCCTCATATACGGCAGCCGCTTCTCACTGTTTATCGGCATCATCGTTGTATCCCTGGCTCTTGCTGTTGGCATCGCGGTCGGCCTCTTCGCCGGGTTCATGGGCGGCAGGGCCGATACGATCATCATGCGGATAATGGATATCATCCTGTCCTTCCCGAGCCTTCTTCTGGCATTGGCGCTGGTGGCCATTTTGGGACCAAGTCTTATCAACGCCATGATCGCCATCGCGATCGTTCAGCAACCGCATTATGTGCGCCTGACACGTGCGGCGGTGCTGACCGAGCGAAGCAAGGATTATGTGACCGCCGCCAAGGTTGCCGGTGTTCGGCCGCTACGGCTGATGTTCCACACGATCCTGCCTAATTGCCTTGCACCGCTGATCGTCCAGGCGGCGCTGTCGTTTTCGACCGCCATCCTCGATGCCGCGGCGCTCGGCTTCCTCGGCATGGGCGCCCAGCCACCGACACCCGAATGGGGCACAATGCTTGCCGAGGCACGCGAATTCATTCTTCGTGCCTGGTGGGTCGTCACTTTGCCGGGCATTGCAATCCTCATGACGGTTCTGGCCATCAATCTGATGGGCGACGGTCTGCGCGATGCGCTCGACCCGAAACTGAGGAGGACGTGACTTGACTTTGTTGGATATACAAAACCTGACGGTTGAGTTTGCGACCGCGCATGGCCGTTTCCGGGCTGTTGACAATGTCTCCATGCAGGTCGATCCGGGTGAGGTACTGGCTGTCGTCGGCGAATCCGGCTCGGGCAAATCGGTTGCCATGCTTGCCGTCATGGGGTTGCTTCCGTGGACCGCGACCGTGACAGCCAACCGGATGGATGTCGAAGGACGCAGTCTGATCGGCATGTCCGCGCGGGATCGCCGCAAGATCATCGGCAAGGACATTTCGATGATATTCCAGGAACCGATGTCCAGCCTCAATCCCTGCTTCACCGTGGGCTTCCAGTTAATGGAGGCGCTGAAGGCGCATCTCGACCTCAGTCGTGCGGAACGCAAGGAACGGCTCGTTGAATTGTTGCGCCTAGTGGGCATACCTGCGCCGGAAAAGCGGCTTTCGTCGTTTCCGCATCAACTGTCGGGCGGCATGAGCCAGCGGGTGATGATTGCAATGGCGATCGCCTGCAATCCGAAACTGCTGATTGCGGACGAGCCGACAACAGCGCTCGACGTGACCATTCAGGCACAGATTCTCGATCTTCTGTTGAAACTGCAGGAGGATACGGGGATGGCGCTGGTGCTGATTACCCACGATATGGGTGTTGTCGCCGAAACGGCGCAGCGCGTTTCCGTGCAATATGCGGGCCAGAAGGTGGAGGAGCAGGACGTCAAAGGTCTGTTTGCCGACCCGCATCACCCCTATACGCAGGCGCTTTTGTCAGCGTTGCCCGAACGCGCAACGACCCGCGAACTGGCGTCTATACCCGGCGTGGTACCGGGGCAGTTCGACAGGCCGAAAGGCTGCCTGTTCTCACCGCGCTGCGCCTATGCAACCGCGAACTGCAGACTGCAACAGCCGGTGCGTGCTTCCAGCGAACTGGGGCAGGTGCTTTGCCACTATCCGGTCGTCAACGGGAAGCCGCAGGGGCTGCCCGATATCGAGGAGGTGCCGGCATGAACGGACAAACGGTTTTGACGGCGGAAGACCTGACCCGCCACTACGCGGTTTCGCGTGGTGCATTCCAGGGTGACGCAACGCTGCAGGCTCTTGCCGGCGCGAGCTTTACCCTGCAGCGCGGAAAGACGCTGGCCGTCGTCGGGGAGAGCGGTTGCGGCAAGTCGACCCTGGCGCGTCTGGTGACAATGATCGAGCCGCCAACATCCGGTGCACTGCAGATTGGCGATGACGATATTGCGAGCGCAAGCTCGGAGCGATTGCGAACCCTGCGTCCAAAGGTGCAGATTGTGTTCCAGAACCCTTACGGCTCACTCAATCCGCGCCAGCGGATCGGTGCTGCATTAGAGGAGCCGCTGCTCGTCAACACGTCTATGAGCAAGACCGAGCGTCGGGAAAAAGCGCTGGAAATGATCGAGAACGTCGGTTTGCGTCCGGAGCACTACGACCGCTATCCGCACATGTTTTCGGGCGGACAGCGACAACGCATCGCCATTGCCCGCGCGCTGATGCTCGATCCGGACATTCTGGTGCTCGACGAGCCGGTTTCGGCGCTCGACCTTTCCATTCAGGCGCAGGTGCTCAACCTGCTTACCGAATTGCAGCAGCGTCTTGATCTTGCTTATTTGTTTATCAGCCACGATCTGTCCGTGGTTCGGCATATCGCCGACGATGTGATGGTGATGTATCTCGGCAGGCCGGTGGAACAGGGGCCTGCAAAGGCGGTCTTTGCGAACCCGCGTCACCCCTATACCAAGGCGCTGTTATCGGCGACACCCGTGGCAGATCCCACCCGGGTCAGCGAGCGGATCGTCCTCAAAGGTGAGTTGCCGTCGCCGATCGATCCGCCGCGGGGGTGCCCGTTCAATCCGCGTTGCCCGCTGGTGCAGGACCGGTGCCGCACGACGCGACCGGAACTGGAGCCGATATCGAATGTCAGTGTCGCCTGTCACGTTGTTGTAGACGAAGCAGGTTAGCCGGTTTCTGCGGCTCCGGTCTGAAAACTCTTTGTGTGACACGTGCCGCGTCAGAATCTACAATGTGGCGCGCTGGACGCTTGTTTTTGCGACGGTCGGCGTTTGATCTACCGAGGTCACGGAGAAGCCATGCAAAAAATCGGCCGGAGGCGATTTGTTGGTGGAGTGATGAGCGCAGCTGCCATTGCAGGAACTGCGGCACAAACAATGCCATCGTCTGCGCAGACCAGCGGGAGTGGTGATATGTCCATGCAGGTTTTCAGCAAGGAACAGGCCGATACCTATGCTGCCTGGTGCGATATTCTGGTCGCCGGCGCCGCCAGGGCCGGCGTTGCGCATTTCGTCGATCAGAATATTGCCGGCCCCTATGACCGCGCTTTGCTCTTTCTTCGGTTTTCCGAAGCCGGGCCGTTGGCAGACTACTATCTTGGCGGACTGAGTGGGATCGACACAGAGAGCAATCACCGTTTCGGCGTGCCGTTTCTCCAGCTTTCACAGGCGGAACGACAGGTGATCGTTGAGGCCGCCATCGCGTCGAAATCCCAGGCCTGGAAGCGGCCGGACCCGTCTTTCTTCTACCTCGTATCCCGCAACGATGCGGTGGATGTCGTCTACGGCACCGAGGCCGGATTCAAGGCCCTCGATACTCCTTACATGGCGCATATTTTGCCCGAAAAGCCCTGGTAGGAACCGGACCGGATAAGAGCGCTGCCATGGTGATGCAAAAGCATGAAAAGACGGAAATCGTCATCGTCGGCTCGGGGATCGCCGGCAGCACGATGGCGGCGGAACTTGCCGAGGCGGGGTTTGAGGTCCTGGTTCTCGAGGGCGGACCCAAAAGGTCCCTCGAGGACATGGTCAGTTCGCAGATATGGTCGCGGCGGCTGAGATGGGGCGGCCCACCGGCTCTCGGTGAAGGCGATCTCGTTAACGGCCTTTATTTCGGCATGGGCTGGGGTACCGGCGGCGCCGGTCTCCACTGGTACGGCAATTGGTACCGTCTTCATGAAGCGGATTTCAAATCCCATTCGCTTTACGGAAAGGGCCTCGATTGGCCGCTCGACTATGAGGATCTCAGGCACTACTACGACAGGGCGCAAATCTATTTCGGCATAGCCGGCGATCTGGAACAGGATGTCTGGTCTCCACAGGCCGATCCTTACCCCATGCCTCCTCTGCCGATATCTAGGCAGGCACGAGCGATCATGAAAGGTTTCGATGCCGCCGGAATACCGGTTCGGCCGAACTCTGTTGCCATCAACAGCCGGGATTATAAGGGCAGGACGGCATGCCTTCTGGACGGCTGGTGCGATGCCGGCTGCCCGATCGGAGCGCTTGCCAACCCGCTGGTGCTGCAATGGCCGAAGGCACTGGGGGCCGGCGCGCAATTGGTGAACGACGCCTACGTTACCAAAATCACGACCGACGAACGCGGCAGACGGGCGACCGGTGTCGAATATGTCGACACAAGCGGTACGCTTCACACACAGCCGGCGGATATCGTCATTGTGGCGGCGCATACCGTTGCCAATAACCGGCTTCTCCTGCTCTCGGTCAGCAGCGCGCATGTGAAAGGCCTTGCAAACAGCAGCGGCATGCTCGGCCGTCATTTCATGTCGCATCCTAGCCTCACAGTTTACGCACTGTTCGAGGAGGAAACCGAGCCCTATCGCGGCATTGCCGGCGGCAACCTTTTTTCGCAGGAAGGCTACGACAACAAGATACCTGCCAGCGGCGCTTTCGGCAGCCGGACCTGGATTTGCGGCCAGGCTGCCAAGCCAAATGATCTTCTTGGCATTGCCATGTCCAGACCCGACCTTTACGGGCAGGAGCTCGATGCTTTCATGCGCAAGGCCAGCAGGCATTTCGGCAATATGGTGGCTGTCTGCGAGGAAACGCCTCAAGCTGAAAACCGGGTAATTCTGGACAGCAGCAGAAAGGACCGGTTTGGTCATCCTGTTGCAAAAGTCATGAACACAATGCCGGTGGAAAACGGGCATCGGCTTGAACTGGCGCGCGCCGAGGGCGAGAAGATCTTCAAGGCGGCCGGAACGAGCGACGTGTGGTCCGGACCGCTTGCGCCAATGCACGTCATCGGCGGAACGGTGATGGGAGACGACCCGGCCAGGTCGGTGACGAATTCCTACGGCCAGACCCACGATGTCGAGAACCTCTTTATCGCCGGTGCCAGCCTCTTTCCCACCTGCGGCGCGGTTAATCCGACCGCGACATTGGCGGCGCTTGTGCTGCGAACCGCAGACTATATTCGCGATAACCGGTCCGCACTGATGCAGTAACGCGCAGAGCCTTGCCGAGAATTCAACGAATTACGCGGGTGCGGACAGGGTTTCGACGGTGTATTTGGCCAGCTTGTCCTGGTCGATCTCGATGCCAAGGCCGGGCTCGTCCGGAATATGAACCGCACCGTTTCTGATCGGGAACGGCTCAGCCAATATGTCGTCCTTGGCATAGTAGGACGGCATGTAGAATTCGCAGCCGAGATCGATTTCGCCGAGAGCCGACACAAGATGCGCGCCGGCAAGATGGGCAAGGCCCGTCTCGAACATGCAGCCGCCATAGACGCCGACACCTGCAGCCTTTGCGATGGCTGCAATCTCCTGTGCCCTGACGATGCCGCCGCTTTTCATCACCTTCAGCGAAAATATGTCTGCAAGCTTCATCTTGGTGGCAATCAGCGCCTCGCGCGGATTGAAGACCGACTCGTCGGCCATGATAGGGGTGTCGATCGCGGCGCTGATCGCAGCCATGGCCTCCAGGTTGTTGCGCGGCGTAGGCTGTTCGATAAAACCAAGTTTGAAAGTCTCCATGTCTCGCAGTGTGCGGATTGCGTCGGTGGCTTTCAGGCCCTGATTGTAGTCGATACGCAGATCGAGGCTGTCACCATAGGTATCGCGGATCTTCTCAAGGCGCATGATATCGAACGGGTGGTCGTGAAACCCGGTCTTGAGCTTGAAGATGCGCACGCCGGAACCGTAAAGATGGGCGATGATTTCCATGTCTTCCTCAAAGACCGGATTTGCCACCGTGAAGCTGACCGGCACGCTGTCGCGCTGCCGCCCGCCTATGAGTTGGCCGACTGACAGTCCAAGTGTCTTGCCCACCACATCGAGGAGTGCCATCTCAAGCGCCGCCTTTGCTTCGCTGCAATGAACCAGTGCACGGTCCGCCATGGTCAGAAGCTGTTCTCGACGCAACGCGTTGGCGCCGACAATGAATGGGCGTAAATGCGTGTTGAGGGCAGCAGCGTTTGCTTCCGTCGTGCCGGTAAAGACGGGCCAGGGTGATGCTTCGCCCCATCCGGTGTGCCCGCTATCGGCTTTCAGTTCGAGAACAACGCTGTTGATGGCGCTGACGTCGCCGCTGCCGTGGGAGTGTGTGGCCTGGACCGGAACCTTGATGATATGGACCCGCATATCCGAGATGGTAATGTGGCGCATCTTTCATTCCTGATTTTTGTGAGCGTGCCGGAAATGTCTGAACTTTGAATATAGTTGCCGCCTTCTTTGACAAAGTCGAGCGGGAACGGATGTTGAAAACCCGATGTGAACGAAAAAAAGATAATGTCGGCCGTATTGGTCCTACTGGAAATTGATTTGTCGAGCGATTGAAAAGGGTTGGCTGAATTGGAATATTGTTTCGCTAAGGCCTGCCCGAGCGCAATAAACCGTTTGAAATATGCCGCAATTTGAACGAGTTCGACTAAAGTAGCTTGCGCGCAGCCGAATCTTTTGATTAAAAGAACAGACGTTCATTTCTTAATCGAACGAAAAAATGAAAAAGCGCGTGCGCTTTACCGGCGGATTGAGGATCTGCCGGGCTTGGGAGGAGAATCTGGGGAATGCCATCGACGGGCAGCAATGCCGGCCGTAAGCCGGTGACTTTTCCGCAATACCTGCTGTTGAATGCCAGCCGCTTTGCCGATCGCACGGCAACGCGCCACAAGGACCTTGGCATTTGGCAAAGCTGGACCTGGAAACAGCAATTCGAAGAAATTCGGGCGTTTTCGATCGGCCTGCAGGAAATTGGCGTGGGCGAGGGCGACAAGATCGCCATTGTCGGCACGAACCGTCCGCGACTTTACTGGACATTTTGCGCTGTGCAGGCGCTCAAGGCCATTCCCGTTCCGGTCTATGCGGACGCGGTGGCAGAGGAGATGGCTTATGTCCTGAACCATGCCGGGGTGCGCCTTGCGGTTGTTCAGGACCAGGAGCAGGTCGACAAGATCCTCTCATTTTCGGATGAGATACCAGCGCTAAAGGATGTGATCTATGACGAGCCGCGCGGGCTGCGCGACTACGACCATACGCATCTTCGCGAATTCGCGAGCGTTCAGGAACTGGGCCGCGAGGCCATGGCCGCCGATTCCGGCCGGGCAAAGGCCTGGGAAGACGCAATCAACGCATCCGACGGCGAAGAAGTATCGGTGTTTCTTTACACATCGGGTACGACAGGCCGGTCGAAGGGTGTGGTTCTCAAAGCAAAGACTTCGGTCAAGGCAGCCTGCGATACGGCCGAGTTCGATCACCTGACCGAAAATGACAATGTGCTTGCCTATCTGCCGCTTGCATGGGCCGGCGATCATTATCTGAACTATGCGCAAGGCTATGTTTCGGCACTGTGCATGGCGTGTCCGGAAAGTCCCGAAACGGTTGCGCATGATCTGCGCGAGATCGGCCCGACTTTCTATTTCGCACCGCCACGTGTTTTCGAGCAGCTTTTGACCAATGTGATGATCCGCATGGAAGACGCCAGCGTGATCAAAAAGAAGATTTTCCATCATTACCTGGCTGTCGCGAACAAGTGGGGCGAGGCCATTCTCGAAGGGCGCTCGGTGCCGTTTGGAGCGCGGCTGTCCTACTGGCTGGGCAATATCCTTGTATACGGGCCTTTGAAGAACACGCTCGGATTTTCCAATATCCGTACCGCGTATACGGCAGGTGAGGCGATCGGACCGGATCTCTTCTCGTTCTTCCGCGCACTCGGCATCAATCTGAAACAGCTCTACGGCCAGACCGAGGCATTCCTCTACGTGACTGCGCAGAAAGACGGCGAAATTCATGCGGACACGGTCGGCAAGGCCGTTCCGGACGTGGAAATCCGGATTTCGGACGACGGCGAAGTGCTGTTCAAATCGCCGGGCATGTTCGTTGAATATTATGCGGACGAGGAAAAGACCAAGGAAACATTCACGGAAGACGGATTTATTAAAACAGGCGATGCCGGCATCTTCGACAGCCGCGGCGATCTGAAAATCATCGACCGCGCCAAGGATGTAGGCAAGCTTCGTGACGGATCGCTGTTTGCGCCGAAATATATCGAAAACAAGCTCAAATTCTTCCCCAACATCAAGGAGGTCGTCGCTTTTGGCGACGGGCGCGATTTCTGCTCCGTGTTCCTGAACATTGACCTTGCAGCAGTGGGTAACTGGGCAGAACGCAACAACATCTCCTACGCGTCCTACCAGGAGCTTGCCGGTCTTCCGCAGGTATACGAGATGATGCGCGAGCATGTCGATCAGGTGAACCGGGATCTTGCCGGCGAGGAGCTGATGGCCGGATCGCAGATCGCGCGGTTCTTGGTCCTTCACAAGGAGCTGGATGCGGACGACGGCGAATTGACGAGGACGCAGAAAGTCCGGCGCGGATTTATCGGCGATCGCTATGCGCCGCTGATCGAGGCTCTTTATGACGGGTCCAGCGAAAAATACGTCGATACGGAAGTTACCTTTGAAGACGGACGCAAGGGCAGCATTTCGGCCACGGTGAAAATCATGGACATGAAGACGAATCCACCGACCGGTGCGACGAAGGAGGCTGCCGAATGAACCAGCATATCGACCCGGGCAGCCTTCGTGCCGATGACGGCATAGAAAGAGGCGGCATGCTCCTGCATGTCGACAATATTTCGCTCTCCTTCGGTGGCGTTAAGGCCATTTCAGATATTTCCTTTGACGTTAAGAAAGGCGAGATCCGGGCCATTATCGGTCCCAACGGCGCCGGAAAGACGTCGATGCTCAATGTTATCAACGGCTTTTATCATCCGCAGGAAGGCACGATTACCTTCCGCGGCGAAAAGCGCCGCCGGATGCGCCCGCACCATGCGGCAAGCCAGGGCATCGCCCGCACCTTTCAGAACATCGCGCTGTTCAAGGGCATGTCGACACTCGACAACATCATGACCGGCCGCATGACCCTGATGCGCAGCAATATTCTGTCGCAGGCAATGTGGTTCGGTCCGGCGCAGAAAGAGGAACTCGCCCATCGCGAGACGGTGGAAAAGATCATCGACTTCCTCGAGATCGAGCATATCCGCAAGACACCGGTCGGCCGGCTTCCATACGGGCTGCAAAAGCGCGTTGAACTCGGCCGAGCCCTGGCTGCCGATCCGGCGCTGCTTTTGCTCGACGAGCCGATGGCCGGCATGAATCTGGAAGAAAAGGAAGACATGAGCCGCTTCGTGCTCGACGTCAATCAGCAGTTCGGCACGACGATTGCGCTTATCGAGCACGACATGGGGGTTGTCATGGACCTGTCCGACCGGGTCGTGGTTCTCGATTACGGCCGCAAGATCGGCGATGGAACTCCCGACGAAGTGCGCAACAATCAGGATGTGATCGACGCCTATCTGGGGGTCAGCCATGATTAATGTTTGCACAAGACAGGCAGTAGCCGGTGCATGTCACCAGCAGCAAATGGGGGACATGGCGTGAGTCCTGATTTTCTGAATTTTATTGAAACCGTCCTGAACGGCTTGATGACCGGGGTCATGTATTCCCTTGTCGCGCTCGGCTTCGTGCTGATCTTCAAGGCCTCCGGCATCTTCAACTTTGCCCAGGGCGTGATGGCGCTTTTTGCGGCGCTGACCCTTGTGGGCCTGCAGACCGGTCAGGTCCCGTTTGCGCATCTGATCAACGCCATGCTCGGGACGGATGTGCACCATTGGGGACCGGGGCTGCCGACTATACTGGCAATTCTATTGACCATGGTGGTGATGATTATTCTGGCATTCATCATCGAAAAGGTGGTTCTCAAACACTTGGTGAACCAGGAGCCGATCATCCTGTTCATGGCGACGATCGGCCTTGCCTATTTCCTGGAAGGTTTCGGCGATCTGATGTGGGGCGCCGACGTCAAGGCGCTCGATGTCGGTCTTCCGACGGGAGGATCCTTCTGGTGGGAGGATGTGACGCGCGGATGGGCGCCGGAAGGGGCCGACTATTTCGGCATGTATATCGATACGCTTGATGTGTCGGCGGCCATCATCGCGATCATTCTGGTGATCGCGTTGACGATCTTCTCGCAATATACGGCGACCGGCCGTGCACTGCGCGCTGTTGCTGATGACCATCAGGCAGCCCTGTCGGTCGGCATTTCGCTGCGTGGCATCTGGGTGATCGTCTGGTCCATTTCAGGTTTCGTGGCGCTCGTTGCGGGGATCATGTGGGGGGCAAAATCCGGCGTCCAGTTCTCGCTGTCGCTGATTGCGCTCAAAGCCCTTCCCGTTCTGATCCTGGGTGGGTTCACCTCCATTCCAGGGGCCATTGTCGGCGGTTTGATCATCGGTGTCGGAGAAAAACTCGCCGAAGCCTATGTCGGACCGCTGGTCGGCGGAGCCGTCGAAAACTGGTTCGCCTACATGGTCGCACTCGCCTTCCTGCTGTTCCGGCCGCAGGGTCTTTACGGTGAAAAAATCATCGAGAGGATTTGATTGATATGTTGTATCGCGAAACCGGCGATTTCAGTTCTACCTACGCTGCCGATCAGCAGACCTTTCCGATCAAATCCGAGCGGTATCTGTTCTGGGCAGCCATGGCTTTTGCCTTCCTGGTCGTTCCATTTTTCATCAACGACTACTGGGAAAAATCGGTGCTTGTGCCGCTGCTTGTGTGGTCGATGGCCGCGCTCGGTCTCAACATCCTGACGGGATATTGCGGTCAGGTGAGCCTCGGCACAGGCGGCTTCATGGCCGTCGGCGCCTATGCCTGCTACAAGTTGATGACAGGATTTCCTGACCTCAATATCTTCTTCGTGATCATTTTGTCGGGCGGTGTGACGGCCTTTGTCGGCATGCTCTTCGGTCTGCCTTCGCTTCGCATCAAGGGCTTTTACCTCGCCGTTGCGACGCTGGCCGCGCAGTTCTTCCTTGTCTGGCTGTTCAACAAGGTGCCGTGGTTCTACAACTATTCGGCTTCCGGCCAGATCACCGCGCCTGAGCGCACGATCTTCGGCATCGCCGTTACCGGTGCGAGCGCTCCGCCCTGGGCAACCTATTTGTTCTGCCTGGCAATGGTCTTCATTTTCGCCTGGATTGCGCGCAATCTGACGCGTGGCCAGATCGGCCGCTCGTGGATGGCGATCCGCGATATGGACATTGCCGCCGAAATTATCGGCGTTCAGCCGATGAAAGCGAAAATTTCCGCCTTTGCGGTCAGCTCCTTTTATATCGGCGCTGCCGGCGCGCTTTATTTCTCTGTCTGGCTTGGTGCGGCAGAGCCGACCGAAGCCTTCGGCATCGACAAGTCTTTCCTTGTGCTGTTCATGGTCATCATCGGGGGGCTGGGCTCCATTCTCGGGTCCTTCCTCGGAGCTGCATTCCTTACCCTGATGCCGGTACTGCTCAAGAACGTGATGGTTGGCGGCTTCGGCTGGCCGACCGATCTTGCCGCCCATATCGAAATAATGCTGGTGGGCGGTCTCATCGTCTTTTTCCTAATTGTCGAACCGCACGGGCTGGCTCAGCTCTGGCGATTGGCGAAGGAAAAATTACGCCTTTGGCCCTTCCCATACTAGGAAGTGTCAACGGCTATTGGACCCCATATGGGGTTGTGTAGCGTGTCTGTTTTACCCAGGGAGGAAAGACATGAAACTGAACAAACTGGCAATTGTGACCGCCATGGCTGCAATGGTTGGAGGCACCCCGGCGTTGGCCGATCTGGTGTTTCCTTCTCTGAGCTACCGAACCGGTCCATACGCTGCGGGCGGCATTCCGTTTGCAGACGGTTACGCGGACTACTTCACGCTCCTCAACGAGCGTGATGGCGGGATCAACGGTGTCAAGGTCAATGTCCTTGAGTGTGAAACCGGCTACAACACGCAAAAGGGTGTTGAGTGCTACGAATCCACCAAAGGTGAGGGCGCACTGGTTTACCAGCCGCTTTCGACGGGTATTACATACCAGCTGATTCCAAAAGCCACTGCCGACGATATTCCGGTTCACTCCATGGGATACGGCCGGACCTCTGCTGCTAACGGCAAAATCTTCAGCCATGTCTTCAACTATCCCGGCACCTACTGGGATGCTGCCTCGATCATCATCAACCACATCCTCGACGAGAATGGCGGCGACGTAAAAGGCAAGAAGATCGCGCTGGTCTACCATAACTCCGCCTATGGCAAGGAGCCGATCCGCACGCTCGAAGAACTGGCCAAGAAACACGGTTATGAGCTGACCCTCATTCCCGTCGATCATCCCGGCCAGGAGCAGAAGTCGCAGTGGCTGCAGATTCGCCGTGAGCGTCCCGATTATGTCCTGATGTGGGGCTGGGGCGTGATGAACCAGGTCGCCATCAAGGAAGCAGCAAATATCCGCTTCCCGATGGACAAGTTCATCGGCGTGTGGTGGTCCGCGTCTGAAAACGACGTTCTGCCTGCCGGCGAGGGTGCAAACGGCTACAAGGCTGTGACCTTCCACGGTGTGGGCGACGACTTCCCGGTCTTTGACGACATCAAGAAGTACGTTGTCGATACCGGCAAGGCAGCCGGTGCAGGAGACCAGATCGGTACGGTTCTTTATAACCGTGGCCTTTATGCCGCCATGCTGGCCGCAGAAGCCGCGCGCACGGCACAGGCCATGCACAACACCAAGGACCTGACGCCTGCACAGATGCGTGACGGCATGGAAGCGTTGAAGATCGACGCCGCACGCCTCGACGCACTTGGCCTTCCGGGCTTCGGGCCGGAAATCAATGTCACTTGTGAAAATCACGGCGGACCTGGTCTCGGTGCGATCCAGCAGTGGAATGCCGGTGAAGGCAAGTGGACCCTGATCAACGATTTCGGTCCGGCCGACCGTGCCATCATCGATCCGCTGATCATGGAAGATTCCAAAGCATTTGCCGCAGAAAACAACATTCCGGAACGCTGCAACTAATGTAGCCCCGGCCGCGCCGTCAGGCGCGGCCGCCCGTTATCTTAAGAACAGGATAAACGCGCCATGAGCATCGCGGAAACAACCGAACAGCAGTCACCCGCGGAGGATACGATCCTCTCGGTGAACAATATCGAGGTGATCTACAATCACGTGATCCTTGTGCTCAAGGGCGTTTCGCTGACCGTGCCGCGCGGTGGGATCGTGGCCATTTTGGGCGCTAACGGCGCCGGCAAGACGACGACGCTCAAGGCTGTCTCAAACCTGTTGCATGCCGAGCGTGGCGAAGTCACCAAAGGCTCCATTGTTTTCGAAGGCAAGCAGATCGAGGCACTCACGCCAAACGATCTGGTGCGCCAGGGGTGCATTCAGGTCATGGAGGGACGCCACTGTTTCGGCCACCTGACGATCCAGGAAAACCTGCTTACCGGCGCATTTACCCGTCGCGACGGCAATGCCGCGATCAAGCGCGACCTTGAAATGGTCTATGATTATTTTCCGCGCCTGCGCGAGCGACGGTCCAGCCAGGCCGGCTATACGTCAGGCGGCGAGCAGCAGATGACGGCGATCGGCCGCGCTCTGATGTCCAAGCCCAAGATGATCCTGCTTGACGAGCCGTCCATGGGACTGGCGCCGCAATTGCAGGAAGAGATATTTGAAATTGTCCGCAAGCTGAACGAGCAGGAGGGCGTTTCCTTCCTGCTGGCCGAGCAGAACACCAACATCGCGCTTCGATACGCGACCTACGGATATATTCTCGAATCCGGCCGCATTGTTCTGGACGGCGAGGCTTCGGAACTTCGCGAAAACGAGGATGTAAAGGAATTCTACCTCGGTGTCGGGGGAGAAGGCCGCAAATCGTTTCGTGATGTGAAACACTACAAGCGCCGCAAGCGCTGGCTTGCCTGACGCCTGGCAAACAGGAGTAGGGCGTTGAGGGATGACGTTCCGGATGAGACCGCGACAAAGGCGGTTTACTTGACGGGCAATGAAGACCTTGTTAATTAAACAAACGTTCATTTCTTTAATGGCTAGCGGATTTAACTGAATTCGTCTTGCAGGCGCCAAAAACAAGGGGGCAGTCCGGTCAACCGGATTCGCAGGTAACAGGATGGCACGCAAGGTAGGATCAATCGGTGCGGAGACAGCGGACAGGGTGCGGCTGGCCGCCTTGTCGCTATTTGCCCGCTACGGCTACGCCGCGGTCTCGATGCGGCAGATCGGACGTGAGATCGGGCTGCAGGCAGGCGCCATCTACAATCACTTCCCGACCAAACAGCACCTGTTGAGGGGGCTTCTCGTCGAGCACATGGAGCGGTTGTTGAACGCCTGGGACGGCGAAAGAGACGATAGCCTGCCACCGCGCGAGGCGCTCGTCGCCTTTGTGCGTTTCCATATCCGGTATCACGTCAGGTGCGGCGAAGAAGTCTTCATCTCCTACATGGAACTGCGAAATCTCGAGGAACAGAATTTTGTCGAGGTCGAGGAACTGCGCCGCAGCTACGAGCTCAGCCTGCGCAGGATCCTGGAAGCGGGAAGAAAAGACGGCGTGTTTTCCATAAGCGATCCCCAGGTTGCCGCCATGGCCATCATCGCGATGCTGATCGGTATTACCAACTGGTACAGGCCGGACGGGCGGCTTTCGCTGGAGCAAATTGAAGAACTTTATGTCGGCATGATTGCGGGTGCCGTCGGTATGAAGGAGAACTGAACGTGTTTACCACGGGCATGAATTTTGGGCTCGGCGACGAGATCGAGCAACTGCGTGACACGGTACATCGTTTTGCGCAGGAAAAGATCGCTCCGCTTGCAGGCGAGATCGACGAGACCAACCAGTTTCCTATGCATCTTTGGCAGGAGATGGGTGCGCTCGGCCTTCTCGGCATGACGGCAGATCCCGATCACGGCGGTACCGGCTTCGGCTATCTGGCGCATACTGTGGCAATGGAGGAAATTTCGCGGGCATCGGCTTCGGTCGGGCTTTCCTACGGTGCGCACTCCAATTTGTGTGTCAATCAGATCAACCGTTGGGGTACGCCCGAGCAGAAGGAAAAATACCTTCCGAACCTGTGCTCGGGTGAAAATGTCGGCGCTTTGGCGATGTCGGAGCCCGGGTCCGGATCCGATGTGGTGTCGATGAAATTGCGTGCCGAAAAACGTAATGACAGGTTCGTGCTCAACGGAAACAAGATGTGGATCACCAACGGCCCGGACGCAGACACGCTGGTGGTCTATGCCAAGACCGACATGGATGCCGGTCCCAAAGGCATCACCGCTTTCCTGATCGAAAAGGACATGGCGGGTTTTTCGACAGCACAGAAACTCGACAAACTGGGAATGCGGGGCTCCAACACGTGCGAACTTGTGTTTGAGGATTGCGAGGTCCCATACGAAAACGTGCTGGGCGAAGAAGGGCAGGGCGTCCGCATTCTGATGTCCGGCCTCGACTATGAACGTGTTGTGCTGGCCGGCGGCCCGGTCGGGATCATGGCTGCGGCCCTGGATATCGTCGTTCCCTATGTGCACGAGCGCAAGCAGTTCGATACGCCGATCGGAGAATTCCAGCTCATGCAGGGCAAGCTTGCCGATATGTATACGACCATGAATGCCTGCAGGGCTTACGTCTATTCCGTCGCGGCCGCGTGCGACCGCGGGGAGACCACACGCAAGGATGCCGCCGGATGTATTTTATATGCGGCCGAAAAGGCGACGCAGGTGGCACTTGAATCAATCCAGGCCCTGGGCGGCAACGGCTACATCAATGAGTATTCAACCGGCCGTTTGTTGCGCGACGCCAAGCTTTACGAGATCGGCGCCGGAACATCGGAGATCCGGCGCATGCTCATCGGCCGGGAAATGTTCGCCGAAACGGCATAGGTTTCATCAGCGCCACAAGATCGGAGACTTCATGGCCGTCCTTTCATCACAGATCGCACCGTTGTCGCAATCGTTCAAAGCAAACAGCGAACACATGCGCGGTCTGCTGGAGCAGATGCGCGGGGCTGCGGCGACCGTCGAAAAGGGTGGCAGCGAACAGGCGCGTGAAAGGCATCTGTCACGCGGCAAATTGCTGCCGCGCGAGCGCGTCAGACGTTTGCTCGACAAGAATTCTCCGTTTCTGGAAATCGGACAGTTTGCTGCCCACGGCATGTATGGCGGGGACATTTCAAGTGCCGGTCTTATTACCGGTATCGGACGCGTCGAAGGCCGGGACGTGATGATCGTCTGCAACGATGCCACGGTCAAAGGCGGCACCTACTACCCGATTACGGTCAAGAAGCATTTGCGGGCACAGGAGGTTGCTCAGCAAAATGGCCTGCCGTGCGTATACCTCGTCGACAGCGGTGGTGCCAATCTTCCCAACCAGGACGAGGTTTTCCCGGACCGGGAGCATTTCGGACGGATATTTTATAATCAGGCCAATATGTCGTCGATGGGCCTTTCGCAGATCGCCGTGGTCATGGGGTCGTGCACGGCCGGAGGCGCCTATGTGCCGGCAATGTCCGATGAGACGATCATTGTGCGCGAACAGGGCACGATATTTCTCGCCGGCCCGCCTCTGGTTAAAGCCGCCACAGGGGAAATCGTCAGCGCTGAGGATCTCGGCGGCGGCGATGTCCACACACGCCTCTCGGGTGTTGCCGACCACCTGGCCAATGACGATGCGCATGCCATTGCCCTTGCGCGGCGGGCCGTTGCCAATCTCAACCTGAAACGGGAGGTGCACGCGGACATTCAGACGCCGGAAGATCCGCTTTTCGATCCATCCGAAATCCTCGGCATCGTACCGCCGGACCTGAGGACACCCTATGACATCAGGGAAGTGATTGCCCGGTTGGTCGACGGCTCGCGTTTCGACGAATTCAAGGCCCGTTACGGAACGACGCTGATCTGCGGTTTTGCCCATGTGCACGGCATGCCGGTCGGCATCATCGCCAACAACGGCGTGCTGTTTTCCGAAAGCGCGGTCAAGGGCGCGCATTTTGTCGAGCTGTGTTCGCAACGCAGAATCCCGCTGGTGTTCCTGCAGAACATCACCGGTTTCATGGTCGGCCAGAAATACGAGGCGGGCGGCATCGCCAAGGACGGCGCAAAGCTGGTCACGGCTGTTGCCACAACGTCTGTGCCGAAAATCACTGTGCTGGTCGGCGGATCGTTCGGCGCCGGCAATTACGGCATGTGCGGCCGCGCCTACAGCCCGCGCTTTTTATGGACGTGGCCCAATAGCCGCATTTCCGTGATGGGTGGTGAACAGGCAGCCGGTGTGCTTGCAACGGTCAAGCGCGACGGCATTGAACGTAAGGGCGGTACTTGGAGCGCTGACGAGGAGGCGGAGTTCAAGCGGCCCGTCATCGAGCAGTTCGAGGCGCAGGGCCATCCGCTTTACGCATCGGCCCGCCTCTGGGACGACGGCATCATCGATCCGTGCAAGACACGGGACGTGCTGGCGCTGTCGCTATCGGTTTCCCTGAACAAACCGGTCGGTGAGACGCAGTTCGGCCTGTTCCGGATGTAGGCGAGGGATTGGCGCGATGTTCAAAAAAATTCTGATTGCAAACCGTGGCGAAATCGCCTGCAGGGTCATCGAGACTGCCCGCCGTCTTGGCGTTTCAACCGTTGCCGTCTTTTCAGACGCTGATCGCAACGCCCGGCATGTTGAGATGGCCGATGAGGCCGTTTACATCGGCGGCTCGCCGGTCGCTGAAAGCTATTTGAAAGGCGACCGTCTGATCGAGGCAGCGCTTGCGACGGGCGCAGAAGCTGTTCATCCGGGATACGGTTTCCTGTCGGAAAATCCGGAATTCGTGGAAGCGGTGGAAGCAGCCGGGCTGACCTTCATCGGACCCTCCGCGAGCGCCATTCGCGCCATGGGGTTGAAGGATGCGGCCAAGGCGCTGATGCAGAAAGCCGATGTCCCGGTCGTGCCTGGTTATCACGGTGAGGCGCAGGAGGTCGTGGTGCTGGCCGGCAAGGCCAATGAAATCGGCTTTCCGGTGCTGATCAAGGCGCGCGCCGGTGGCGGCGGCAAGGGCATGCGCCTTGTAGAAAATCCAAAGGACTTCGGCGAAGCCCTGTCGGCGGCAAAACGCGAAGGCAAAGCCTCCTTCGGCGACGGGCGCGTGCTTGTTGAAAAATTCATTGCATCGCCACGCCATATCGAAATCCAGGTTTTTGGCGACGGCTTCGGTAATGTCGTTCATCTTTTCGAGCGCGATTGCTCGTTGCAGCGGCGGCATCAGAAGGTGATCGAGGAAGCACCGGCGCCCGGCATGACCGAGGAAATGCGTCAGGCGATGGGCGAGGCAGCGGTCAAGGCCGCCAAGGCCATTGGCTATAGCGGCGCCGGCACTGTCGAATTTATCGTCGACGGAACGGAAGGCCTGCGGCCGGACCGGTTCTATTTCATGGAAATGAACACCCGGCTGCAGGTCGAGCATCCGGTAACCGAAATGATCACCGGGCTTGACCTGGTCGAGTGGCAGCTTCGCGTTGCTTCGGGTGAACCCTTGCCGATGGAGCAGGACGCGTTGAGCATAAACGGCTGGGCCTTTGAGTCCCGCGTCTACGCCGAGGATGCGCAAAAGGGGTTCCTGCCGGCGACCGGCACGCTCACCCATCTGCAGTTTCCCGAAGATCTGGCGCGCATCGATTCCGGTGTTCGCCAGGGCGATACCATCACGCCGTTTTATGACCCGATGATCGCCAAGCTGGTCGTTCACGGTCCGGACAGAGCGACCGCGCTCAGCCGTATGGAAACCGCGCTGCAGCAGACCGAGGCAGTGGGGACAACAACAAATATTGCGTTTCTGGCGGCCTTGTGCGCACACAAGGAGTTTGTCGAGGGCGGCGTTGATACCGGGCTGATTGATCGTGAACTGGAGCGGCTGAACACCGAGGGGCCGGTGCCGGACAGGATCGTGGCGCTTGCGGCAATTGCCAGCCTCAACCCGGAACCCGCGCAAAATTGCGCCGATCCCTTCGAATCATTCGGGCTGTGGTCGCACTGGATCGCACCCAAGCGGGTCGTACACCTTGTTCATGGCGAGGAAGAGCACGAACTGGCCGTTTCCAGAGTTGATGCAAGGCGGTGGCACATTTCGGCCTATCAGGATGGCGAAAACGAAATTGCACCGATTGAGTTGGAGTTGATTTCCAATGATGGCGGTGTCATGCGCTATGATTTTGACGGAACGATTTCAAGCGTTCGCCATTTGCACAGCTCGGACAGTGTGACGATTATCGGCAGTGGCAGGACTTACGAGTTTCTTCTGCCGGATGTATCGGTTGGCGAAGAGGATGCCGGCGTTGCAGAGGATCGGCTTCTCGCACCCATGCCCGGTGTCGTTAAACAGATCAACGCGAAAGCCGGACAAGCCGTCGAACAGGGCGAACCGCTTATCATCATGGAAGCCATGAAGATGGAACTGACCTTGTCCGCGCCGCGTAAGGGCATTGTTGCCGATGTCACGGTTCAGGAAGGCGATCAGGTTGCGGATGGCGACCTTCTCCTCGATCTCGAACCGACCGACGAATGATGCGAAGTCTTGTCGCCAGAACGGCGTTGCGTATTTACTCAACATCCGGTTGCTGAGCCCTGGCGTTCTTCTGGTGCCTAAGTCCCTCAAATACGGCAGCAATTAGGCAGATCGCGCTTACAATCCAGACGGATCGTGACTGGCTGTGTCGCCTTTATCGGCAGTGAAAAACATATTGAAATGTGAAGATACCCACATGTAGAAGTTGCTGCAGGTTGCAAATTGGTAAGTTTTGCGTAAGCTTTATATTATATCGTTTGTATACAGAATTCTATTTCCTCCCTAGACTTGGGCTGCTTTAATAGCAGCCTTCTTTTTTGACGGTTTTTCAAAGAGTTATACGAGACTAATATTGAATCTGGCTTTGGATTCGATGCGGCGTGGCCATGCGGTGATTCGTTTTCATACGCTTCTTGGCAGGAATTTGGCGCTGTGAGTCACTTATTTTTACAAGCAGTGTGAAAAAATTGCTGCTACTCCTGTTAGAAATCGCCAGCTGTTTGTCGGCTTCAACCTATACGCGGGGGAGATCTCCGTTCGCGGATTTCGCAAGTGACAACCCTTGATGAAAAAGACAGATTGCCTAAGTGAGATTCCAATAGAAAAACCGCACTCGACAAGCGCCAAGAAGGTGCCGCTCGCGGAAAACCTGGGGAACCAAATGAGCACGATGGAAATCGCGAAGCCCGATGCGGTTATTTCCTTCTGGTTTGACGAATTGACACAGGAAGACTGGTTCACCAAGAGCGATGCGCTGGATCGCGATATTGCCGGCCGCTTTGGAGCCACCCATCTGGCATTGGCCGGAGGCGTGCCGCAGGAATGGTGGGCTTCGGCGGAGGCGGTGCTGGCGCTGATCATCGTTTTCGATCAGTTTCCGCGAAACATTTATCGAGGCACACCGCTGGCCTTTGCGACTGATTGCCTTGCGTTGAAGGAAGCCAAAGGCGCGATCGACGCAGGTCTCGACCAACTGGTCGATCCGGTACGCAGGCAGTTTTTCTATATGCCGTTCGAGCACTCCGAAGCTTTGGAGGACCAGGACCGAAGCGTGGACCTGTTCATCGCACTGGAGAACGAGGAACTTCTGCGTTATGCGCATGCGCACCGGGACCTGATCGTCAAATTTGGCCGCTTCCCGCATCGAAATTCCATATTGGGCCGCGACAATACATCCGAGGAAACGGCCTACCTTTCCCAGCCAGGATCCGGATTTTAGAGCTGCGGTACGCATGCCGCGCATACAATCCCTGTGGATTTGCGGCATCCGCAATACTGCTATTGAAGCGGTTTCATCGTATACCGGATTGAGAATCGATGCGGGGACATTCGGTGACGTCGCTCCTGACACGCTTTTTTGTAGTTTGCACGCTGTTCCTCGGCCTGCTGCTGGTCCCGGGCGGCGGCACCCTTGCGCAATCACAGACCGGTACGGATTCAAGTTCCCACAGTTCCCAAGATATAAAATCCGCGCGCAAGGAAATTGACAGCGCGAATACCGAGTTGCAGGACTACCGCAACAAGGACGAAGCAGCGCTGAACGATGATCTGCGCCTATTGAACCTGCAGCAAAGCCTGGAAGACATCGCCACCTCGATGGAACAGATCTACAACGATCTGCAGCCGCGTCTTGAAAGTTTAAAGGCGCGCGAAACGGAACTCGGAGAACCGCCCGGCGAGGGCGCGCCGGAAGAGCCCCAGTCCCTGAAGGATGAACGGGCGAAACTTGCTGCTGACCGGGCCCAGGTCAATACGGAAATCGGAGAGGTTCAGACCGTTGCAGATCAGGCCAGAAAACTGGTCGAGGAAGTAGCAGCCCTGCGAAGAACGCTGTTCCGGCAAACGTTGCTTGGCCGGTCAGACCTTTCGAAGGAGAATTTCGACGCTGTCGGTACGGCGCTGAACAAAGAGGTCAGTGAGCTTCTGACGCGGATTTCCAGTTGGTTTTCGTTTACCTGGTCATTTGAACGGCGGGCGTTTTTGTCCGCTTTGTCTTTGACGCTGCTGTTCGGCCTGCTTTTCGTTTACGGCGAGTACAGGCTGTTTTCGCGCTTTGCCCAGCATGACAGGAACGAAATAAACCCCTCAGCCTTCAGCAAACACACATTTGCCTTCTGGTCCACATTGCTTCCAACCGTTGGTCTGGCGATCTTCTGCAGCCTTGCAACGTTTTTCCTGAATAATTTTAATGTCTTGCGCGGCGATATTGCGCAGCTGCTGACGTCATTTTTCCAGTTCGTCGTCGTGTTGTTCTTTATCTGCCGGCTGGCGGGCACAGTCCTTGCTCCGTTGCATCCGCACTGGCGGCTGGTGAACGTATCGGACCGGGGTGCCCGTACATTGTGGTGGCTGATCGCGGCCATGACCTTCGTCAACGCGTTTGATTATCTTGCAGGAAGCGTCTCGGACGTGCTGCAGTCGCCGGTCATCCTGACTCTGGCGCGCAGTCTTGTTGCTGCGGTCATCATCGGCGTCATACTCGTCGTACTTTCGCGTATCCGGCCGATGCGGACCGAGGAGGGCGACCGCGGTGCCTGGCCACGCAGCATTTCAATTCCGCTCTTTGTTCTGGGCGTCGCGCTCATCGTCATGCCGTTCTTCGGTTATGTTGGTCTGGCGCGTTTCGTTGCCACCCAGGTCATTGTTCTGGGTGCTCTCGTCGTCACGATGTATCTCGGGTTCCTGTCGGCACGGGCTGTGTCGGAACCCGAAGACTTCAAGTCTTCAGCCCTTGGGCGGATGTTGACCAACCGGTTCGGTCTGGGACCGATTGCAGTGGAGCAGATCGGCCTCCTGTGCGGATTGCTGATCTATGCATTCGTAATCCTTTTCGGCGTGCCGATTATCTTCCTGGTCTGGGGCTACCATATCCGCGATATCCAGGGATGGGTAGCCGACAGCTTCAGTCAGATCACCATCGGCAGCGTCACCATTTCGCTTTCCGGGATTCTTGTCGGACTGCTGGTTTTTGCGATCGGCTATTTTATCAGCCGGTGGTTCCAGAGATGGCTGGACGAGAATGTCATGAGGCGCAGCCGCATGGAAGACGGCCTGCGCAATTCGGTACGCACCGGTGTCGGCTACCTCGGTATCGCGCTAGCCGCGATTATCGGCCTCTCCGTTGCCGGCTTGAACCTCTCCAATGTTGCGCTGGTTGCCGGGGCGCTGTCCGTCGGTATCGGCTTCGGACTGCAAAACATCGTCAACAATTTCGTTTCCGGACTGATCCTTCTGGTGGAACGGCCTTTCAAGGTCGGCGACTGGGTGGTTACAAGTTCAACTCAGGGCTATGTGCGTCACATTTCAGTGCGGGCGACCGAGATAGAAACCTTCCAGCGCCAGTCGGTCATTGTTCCGAATTCCGAATTTATCAACACGCCGGTCGGAAACTGGACGCACCGCAACCGGTTGGGAAGATCTGAAATCGCCGTCGGCGTTTCCTACGATTCCGATCCGCGCCGTGTGATTGCGTTGCTCGAAGAGATCGCGGCGACAAATGACCTGGTGCTGCGCAATCCGGCGCCGTTTGTAGTGTTCACCGGCTTCGGCGATTCCTCGCTCGACTTCGAGCTGCGATGTTACCTGAGCGACGTGCTGTCGGGGCTATCGGTGGCCACTGATCTGCGAACCAAGATCTTCGAGAGGTTCAAGGAAGAAGGCATCGAAATTCCGTTCCCGCAGAGGGACGTGAATATCAAGATGCTGCAGTCGCCGGACAATGTTGAGGCGGAAGCCGCCAAGGCGCGCCTTCAGGCCGAAGCCAGCAAGGAATCGGCTCCCGAGCCGCAACTGCCGCCCAACAGGGTCGATCCCGACGAGTAGCGTAGCGTCAGGAAATCATTAACCAAATTTGTCGATTCGACGCCTGAACCGCCTTGGCCGGTGTGCGTATTCACCTGTTTTGAACGTTGTTCCTCCATGGTCCCGGCATTATGGACCAGATAGTCAATCAAAAGAGCGATCGTTCCGCTGAGCAAGAGGTGCCGTTGTGCGTCGATCTTGACGGTACGCTGCTGTCGACCGACACGCTGTGGGAAAGCCTTGTGCGCCTGCTGCTGCAGAACCCGTTGATGGTGTTTTACGCAGTGATCTGGATAGTTCGCGGCAAGGCAGCGTTGAAGAACGAGGTAGCGGCGCGGACCAACCGGGATTCCGCCACCTGGCCCTACCGGCCGGAAGTTATCGCGCTGCTGGAACGGGAAAAAGCTAGTGGGCGCAGGATCGTTCTTGCGACCGGCGCACCCGAGAAAGTCGCCAAGGGGGTTGCCGATCACCTCGGACTGTTTGACGAGGTCCTGCACACGACAGCCGAACAAAACCTCACCGCTGGGCGCAAGAAGCGAGCATTGGTTGAGAAGTTCGGCGAAAACGGATTCGACTATGTGGGCGACAGCAGCGATGATATTCCTGTGTTCGAGGCGGCGCGCAAAGCTGTCGTCGTAGCGCCTGATCGTGCGGCCCAGCGTTGGCAAATGAACCACGCCAGCGATCTTCTCGTTGAGCGGGCGGTCAATCTCAAATTGGTGTTGAAGGCGATCCGCGTTCATCAGTGGCTGAAGAATTCGCTGCTGGCGGTGCCTCTGGTGCTACACCATGAAATCCTGAATGTCAGCCTTGTGCTTGACGTGATCATCGCCTTTTTCTCGTTCTCATTCGCCGCGTCGTTTGTCTACCTGCTGAACGATCTCGCCGACCTTGAAAATGACCGGCTACATCACAAGAAGCGCGAACGTCCGCTTGCAAGCGGGCGGCTGGCGATTCCGACAGGCATTCGGCTCGGCTGTGTGCTGCTGGCGGCGTCGCTCGCGTTGTCGCTTTTCCTGCCACTCGTCTTTTTTGGCGTTTTGCTGATCTATATCGCCACGACAACGGCCTATTCGTTCATTCTGAAGCGCAAACTCCTGGTCGATGTGTTCACGCTGGCGGGTCTGTTTACGCTGCGTATCATCGCCGGCGGTGCCGCCATCCAGTCAGATCTTTCTTTCTGGCTCCTGGCCTTTTCGATCTTCTTCTTCCTGTCGTTAGCGCTGGTGAAGCGCTATGTGGAACTTTCGGAGCTTACCAGCGACCAGGGATCCAAGGAGCTCGGGCGCGGCTACTACGCTGTTGATTTTGAAATGATCGGGCAGGCGGGAATTTCGTCGGCATTCGGTGCGGCGCTTGTTCTTGCACTCTATGTGAATAGCGACGAAGTTCAGAATATGTATGAAATGCCGCTGTTCCTGTGGCCGCTTTGCCCGCTGATCCTCTACATGCTTCTCCGTATCTGGATGCTCGCCCGGCGCAAGCAGATGCATGACGACCCGGTGGTCTTCATCATCAGTGACTGGCGCAGCCAACTGGTCACTGTTGTCGGTGCCGTGCTGGTGCTGTTGGCGGCGCTCAATCCGTTATGAGCTACGATAGCTGGGGCAGGAACGTTCGCGCCCGACGCAAGGCGCGTGAAGTCAGCGGTCTGACTGCGCAAACACTCAGGGATGGAGTGTCCTGGCTGCCCTACGGCAATGGCCGGTCCTACGGAGACAGTTGCCACAACAGCCCGGGCTGCCTGATCGACAGCCGGGCGGCCAATCGCATTCTCTCCTTTGATGAAAACAGTGGGGAGCTGATCTGCGAGGCCGGTGTTCTGTTGAGCGATGTGCTCGACTATGCCATTCCGCGCGGGTTTTTCCTTCCCGTTACGCCCGGGACCAGGTTCGTCACCGTAGGCGGAGCCATCGCCAATGACGTTCATGGCAAGAACCATCACGTGCGCGGCACATTCGGTTCTCACGTGTCAGGCTTCAATCTCCTGCGCAGCGATGGCCGGTCGCTTGAATGCTCTGCCGACATAAACAGCGATTTGTTTGCCGCAACGATCGGTGGGATGGGGCTGACCGGACTGATCACACGCGCCGCGATCAGGCTCATGAAAGTCGGATCAGCGGATATTCAACAGCGCACGCTGCGTTTCGACCGTATCGACGACTACTTTGAACGTTGCGCCGAATTCGATAATGCACATGAATATGCCGTCGCATGGATCGACCAGCTTGCGAAGGGAAGGAAATTCGGACGCGGACTGTTGCTCGGCGGCGATCACATGGAAGATGGCGCGCCCATGAAGGCGGGCACCAAACAGGTTTTAAGCGTTCCTTTCACGTCTCCGGTTAATCTGTTGAATAATTTGACATTAAAACTATTCAACGAGGCCTTTTTTCGTAAGGAGAAAGCCGGCGAGCATGTACGCAATGTATCGTGGCAGAGTTATTTCTATCCGCTGGATGCAATCGGGCACTGGAACCGGCTTTATGGTCCGCGCGGTCTATTCCAGCATCAAAGCGTCTATCCCGAACTGACCGGCTACGACACGACAGTCAAGTTGATGGAATGTGCCCAGACGCACGGTCATGCGTCATTCCTGACTGTGCTCAAACGGTTTGGAACGATCAAATCTCCGGGTGTTTTTTCGTTTCCGAGACCGGGATTCACGCTCACTCTTGATTTTGCAAATCAGGGAGAGCGAACACTGCGGCTGCTCGATGCGCTGGATGACATTGTTGTTGCGGCCGGCGGCGCGGTAAATCCCTACAAGGACGCGCGCATGAGAGCGGCAACGTTTGAAGCGTCGTTTCCGAACTGGCGGGCACTGGAAGAAAAGCGCGATCCGGTCATGATGTCGGATTTCTGGAGCCGCACCGCAATGACATTTGCCGGCGCGCAGATGGGACACGCAGCGAGCTTTTAGTCTCTGCACCAACGGCTTTTTACACAAAACCGCAACACTCTCTTTACCCTTTCAATTCACGAAATCTAGGGGATTTTCCGGTACCAAAAGGGCGAAGTGGGGAGCCATAATGAACTACATCCCGTTTATATTGTTTACGGTGCTGACGAACGCCGCGGCGCAGCTGATGCTCAAACAGGGCATGCTCAGCCTCGGACCGCTGGAGTTTGCCGGCGAGAACATCATTTTGAAAATCCTGCAGATCGTTTTCCATCCATGGGTGTTCGCGGGGCTGGTGACGTTTGTCATATCAATGGCATCGCATCTTTACGTTCTGTCGAAGGTGGAGCTTTCCTTCGCCTATCCGTTCCTCAGCCTGGCCTATGTGGCCGTGGCCGTGTTTGCCTATGTGATTTTCAAGGAAGACCTCAATGCCTGGCGCATTGGCGGTATCGCGTTCATCTGCGTCGGAACGGTGCTGATCGCACAGTCCGGCAAAAATGATCCGCGTGAAATCGCATCAAACAGTCCCGAAGCAACAACAATCAGCGAGCTTGACACATGAAGCATGTAATTTTTGGAGGCGACGGGTTTGTCGGCCGTCATCTGGCGGCAAGACTCGTCAAGGACGGCGAAGAGGTTGTGGTCTGCGATATCGCCAAGGACAGCCTGCCTCATTATGCTAACTGCCGGTTCATCAAGCTCGATGTGACCGACAAGGGACAGTTCTCCCAGGTCGATATCGATGCCGACGACATGGTCTATAACCTGTCGGCCAAAATGCTGTCACCATTGCAGATCCGCGCCAAGCGCCATGAATTTTTTTGGCCGGTCAACTATTACGGCACTGAAAACATTATCGAGAAAATGGCCGCAAGTGATGCCAGCAAGCTGGTGCACTACACCACGGACATGGTCTACGGTCATACCTTCACCTATCCGCAAACCGAGGAACACCCCGCCAATCCACTGGGCGAATACGGCCTTTCAAAGTGGAAGACGGAAGGGCTCGCAGCAGAGTGGCGTGAGAAGGGCATGCGCATTTCGCTGTTTCGACCGCGCCTGATCATCGGGCCGGGACGGCTTGGCATCCTGTCGAAGCTTTTCAAGCTGGTCGATTACAATCTGCCGGTGCCGATGATCGGATCGGGGCGCAACCCCTACCAGTTCATCTCGGTGTTCGATTGCGCCGAAGCCGCGCGCTTGGCGTGGAAATCGGGTGTTCCAAACGAAGCTTATAATCTTGGTTCGGACAACCCACCGCCGGTGCGCAAGCTGCTCGGCGACCTCATCAAGCATGCCGGATCGAAATCCTTCCTGCTGCCGACACCCGGCTGGGCCGTCAAGCGCACTCTGGATCTCTTCGATCTCATCAATCTGCCGATCATGGATCCGGAACAGTATCTCATTGCCGACGAGATGTGCATTCTCGACTGCACCAAGGCCAAGCAGCAGCTGGGCTGGACTGCGGATTACCGCGACGAAGACATGCTGATTTCGGCCTATGACGAGTACCGCGGCAATCTGAGCGCCGGCCATAGCACGCCGTCGGCGACCTCCAAACCCAGCGCCACAGCCTGAGGCAGGACCATGAACATCGCACCGCAAATCACCAAACCGCACCTTCTGAGCGTCGAAGACGCCAAGGCACTCGATCTGCCTCGGATGACCGAGTATTTCAAGGAGCACCTTAATCCCGGTCAGCTGCACTTCATGAAGCTGTTGGGTTTCAACAAGGTCAAGATCGAGCGTGCCGAAGGCATGTATTACATTGACCAGAACGGCCGCAAAATCCTGGACTTCTTCGGTGGTTTCGGTTCGCTTGCCTTCGGGCACAACCATCCGAAGATCCTGGAAGCGCGGATTGCATTTCAGAACGAGCATCGCCACGAAATCGCGATGGCGTTTCTTTCGCAATACGCCGCGGCGCTTGCCAAGAACCTTGCCGAGATATCGCCGGGCGATCTCGATATGGTGTTTTTAGGGTCTTCCGGCTCTGAGGCTATGGAAGCGGCCGTCAAGGTTGCCGAAAGGGCGGCCGGTCCCGAACGCAGCAAGATCGTCTATGCCGAGAATTCTTTCCACGGCAAGACCAAGGGCGTTCTTTCACTGACGGATTCACCGCTCTATCGCGGCCAGTTCCGGCTGGTGGACGAGACGGTGCGCGTGCCGTTTGGCGATATCGACGCCATCCGCAATGCATTCGAAGCCGATCCTGAAATCGGCGTGCTCGTTCTGGAAACCATCCAGGGCGGCGGCGGCATCATTTCCGCACCGGCTGAGTTCTGGCAGGAAGTGCGGGCTCTCTGCGACAAGCACGAAGTGCTGTGGGTCGCCGATGAGGTTCAGTGCGGCATGGGCCGTTCCGGCCGCTTTTATGCATTCGAGCATGCGGGCGTCGTTCCGGACGTTACGGCACTGGCTAAATCGCTCGGCGCCGGCAAATGCGCCATGGCGGCGATGATTGCCCGTCGGGAAGTCTATATGAAGGCCTATGGCAAGCCGAATACGGCGCTGATCCACGGACCGGCGACGTTCGGCGGCATTGGCGAAGCCTGTATTACGGCCATTGAGGGTCTCAACCTTCTTTATGACGAGAACCTGATCGCCAATTCGGCGGCCCAGGGCGCCTATCTGCTCGACAGGCTCAACGCTCTCAAGGAAAAATATCCGAAGATCATCAAGGATGTCCGTGGGCAGGGGCTCATGATCGGCTTGGAGTTCCAGGACTTCAGCCAGACGCTTCCCGCCATGCTGCGCCCAATGGTCGCGATGCTGGACGACAAGCTGAAGGGCTCGCTTTCCGGCTTCATCGGTGCGTTGCTGCTGCGAGATTACGACACGCTGGTGGCCTTTACCGAATACAACCGCAATGTCATCCGTCTCGAGCCGCCGCTTATATGCGAGCACGAGCATGTCGATGCGTTCGTTGACGCGCTGGACGACCTGCTCGGTCGCGGCATTGTCGGCATCGTCAAGGATTTCGTTGCAAGCCAGGTCAAGTAGCTTCGGTCCGGACGGGGCTGTGATGATGAAGGGCGGAACGCATGCAAAATGCTGACATCAAATGGGCAGACGGGAGCGAGGAAAATACGCGCTCTGAACCGGCGTCCGGCTTTATAGGGCGCATAGGCGGCTCGCTCGAGCAACTGGTGACCCCGGGTTTCGTTCGGGTGGTAGCTCCGGTCCTGTTTGCACTTGTCATCATTGCAGTTGCGGTTGGCGCTCTCGTCAAGCCGGAGCACAACTGGGATATGGCGCCCTACATTGCCGTCGCAATGGAGAACGAGATCGCTGACCCCGAAGCCCTGCACGCGCGTGTCTGGGGCATCATGGAAACGGCGGCAAGCCCCGCGCAGTTCCATACGCTGACGATGGGCAATGCCTATAATATGGCGCAATATGAGAATGCCGCGTTCTTCAACTCACAGCTCGGCATGTACCGGGTGAAATACGGCTATATCGAATATCTGCGTCTACTGGGACCGATCGTCGGCTATGTCGAGGCGACACAGATCATAAATGCCGTATGCGTCCTCGTTATCGGGCTGGTGCTCCTTCTCTGGCTGCGCCGCTACAATGCCATCGAAGGCACATTGATCCTCGCGCCATTCATGCTGGCGACCGGTTTTTTGACCATGGGGCAATTGGCCAATCCGGACCTGATGACCTTCGCGGCATTCCTTGTCGCAGTGTATCTTCTTCGCACAGGACAGGACTGGTGGGCCGTTCCGGTCATGCTGATCGCCTTCGCAATCAGGCCTGACGGCATCATCTTCATCTTTGCGCTTCTGCTTGCAACACTGATGATTGGCGGCAGGAAGCTGCCCATGCTGTCGGCATTCGCACTGGCGCTTGTCGGCTATTTCCTCATCACCCGCAATTCCGGTCACCCCGGCTGGTGGCCGCATTTCGTGTTCTCCAATGTCGAACTGCAGAACGACATGAACAGCTTTGATCCGGCATTCAGTATTGAAACCTATATCAAGGCGCTGGTGCGGGGTGTGAGCGTGGCCATTCGCTACAATGTCTGGTTGGCGATCAGCGCGATCCTGCTGCTTTGCTGGGTGGTTCTACGCAGGACCGGCAAAGAGCCTGTCGGTGTAGCGGCGACACTTCTCCTCGCGCAAGTCCTTTGCGTGGCAGGCAAGTTTGCCTCGTTCCCGTTGCCGGACGACCGGGTGTATTTTCTCTACGTGCTTTTGACCGCCGTTCTGCTCATTGAAAGCTGGAAGCCTCGCTTCGATCTTGCCCGTCTTCGCTGATTGCCTGAAGCGCTGCAAAGCGGTTTAAGACAAAAAATCAATTGCAATTGATTGCGGTGCTTGTCGTCGCCCGTTTTTTGCATGTCGCAAACAGGCGATACGCGACAGGTGGCGAGGTTCATATTTGCCCCAAGGTTTAACGGGACTTCGCATGGGTGCGGTTTATCCCGGAGCTTTTGGCTTATAATACGCAAGGTGAATGCCGACCCGCTATGCCATCATCGGATTGGGTGACGCATTTGCAATGCTGAGGAACGGATCCGCAATGCGGGTCGCGGAAAGGGCAAAGAAGATGAAAAGCAGCGCGCGTGCAGTTGTAATCGGCGGGGGCGTTGTCGGCGTCTCGACGCTCTATCACCTGGCCAGGAAGGGCTGGGACGACGTCATTCTCATTGAACGCAAGGAATTGACTTCCGGCTCCACCTGGCACGCGGCCGGCCTGCTGCCGCTTTTCAACATGAGCTATTCGGTCGGGCAGATCCACAAATACTCCGTCCGCTTCTATCAGGAACTGGCCGAGGAAACCGGCATGGACACCGGCTTTCGCAAGGTGACCAATGTTCGCCTTGCCCGCACGCAGGATCGGCTCGACGAATATGAGTATTATATGGGTGTCGCCGAGACGATCGGTATCGATGTCGAGCGGATGACGCCCGAAGAGATCAAGGAAAAGTGGCCCTATGTGAATACGGACGGTCTGCTTGGCGCGATCAGCCACCCGGAAGACGGTTACATCCAGCCGGCGGACCTGACCCAGGCGCTGGCGAAAGGCGCGCGCGACCGCGGTGCCACGATCTACCGCAACACGACCGTCGCGGGCATTGAACAGCTCGAGGACGGGCAGTGGCTGATCAAAACCGATAAGGGCGATGTCACCTGCGAGCACGTGATCTCCTGCAGCGGCAATTTTGCGCGCAAGACCGGCGCCATGGTGGGGCTGGATGTCCCGGTCATCCCGGTCGAGCATCAGTACATCGTTACAGAAGCGCATCCGGAAATTCAGAAATTCCGTGCCGAGGGCGGCGCCGAGCTTTGCGTGCTGCGTGAATCCGATTCCTCCTGGTACATGCGCGAGGAAGCCGGCGGCCTGCTGCTTGGGCCATACGAGAAAGGCGCACCATGCTGTTATGTGGATGGGCCGTCGGACGAATCCGAATACGAGCTTTTCCAGGAAGACCTGGAACGGCTGATGCCGCATATCGAAACGGCCATCGAGCGCGTGCCCTATTTCGGCGAAGCGGGTATCAAGAAGGTCTATAACGGCGCCATCGCCAATACGCCGGACGGTTCGCCCATTATCGGACCGGCTCCCGGCAAAAAGAACTTCTGGCTCAACGAAGGCCATTCCTTCGGTGTGACGGCCGCCGGCGGTGCCGGTTGGCAGCTTGCCGAGTGGATCGTTGATGGTGAGCCGACCATCGACATGATGGGTGTCGATCCGCGCCGCTTCGGTCCCTATGCGACCGAAGGCTACCTGAAAGAAAAGAACGAGGAGACCTACGCCAATGTCTTTACCGTTCACTATCCGGACGAGGAACGGCAGGCGGCGCGCCCGCTGAAGCGCACACCTTGTTATGACCGCATGAAGGATCTCGGTGCCGTCTTCGGCTCGGTCTATGGCTGGGAACGGCCCAACTGGTTTGCGCCGGAAGGCTACGGCATCGACGTCGACAGCATCGAAAAGCCGGATGTGTGGACCAACCACAACCACCCGGAACCCGATGCGGACAACAAGGTCAAGGAAATCTGGTCGTTCCGCCGTTCCAACTATTTCGAGCATGTCGGCAGCGAGGTCAAAAATGTGCACGAGAATGTCGGCCTGCTCGACATGTCGGCCTTTGCCAAGATGGAAGTCAGCGGGCCGGGAGCGCGTGAATGGCTCGATTCGATCCTTGCCAACTCGATCCCAAAAAAGCGCGGGCGCATCGCACTGGCTCATCTGTTGACCCAGAATGGCGGCGTGCGTTCCGAATTCACCGTCTACGAGTGGGCGCCCGGCCGTTTTTATCTGGTTTCCGCCGGTGCATTCGAGGCGCATGACCACGACTATCTGCGCAAATTGGCGCCTACCGACGGTTCCGTGCGGCTTAACGCGATAACCGAGCGGATGGGCGTGCTGGTTCTTGCCGGTCCGCGAGCGCGGGACGTGCTTCAGAAACTGACAAGAACCAGCCTGGAAAATGCCGATTTCCCGTGGCTTTCAGGAAAGCAGATCAATGTCGGTCCGGCGAGCGCCCATGCGCTGCGCGTCAACTTTGTCGGTGAGCTTGGCTGGGAGCTGCATCATCCGATGGAGCAGCAGAACACCATCTTCGACCTGGTCATGGAAGCCGGCGCGGAATTCGGTATCAAACCGTTCGGCATCCGGGCAATGACGGCGATGGCAGTCGAAAAATCCTACCGCCTGATCCCGCGCGAATTGTCGATCGAATACAATGCATTCGAATCTGGCCTCGACCGTTTCGTCAAACCCAACAAGGGTGACTTTATCGGCCGTGATGCGGTGGTGAGGGCACGTGAGGAAGGGCTGAAGTGGAACTTCGTGACGCTTGAAGTGCACGATGTTACCGATGCCGATGCGCGTGGAAGTGAAGCCATCTACCAGAACGGAGAGCTCATCGGACGTGCGACGCACGGCAGCTATGGGTACCGGCTGGGCAAGTCGCTGGCACTGGCGATGGTGCGTCCGGACCTCAGCGCGGCCGGGACGGAGCTGCAGATCAAGATCCTGGGCAATCTCCACAGGGCGACCGTGATCGATGAAAGCCCGTTTGATGTCGATAACGAAGCGCTTCGCGCGTAGGCGGTTCATCCGATACAAATGAATAAGGCGGCTCCTCGAGCCGCCTTTTTTGTGAGGTTGCTACAGATATTCGAGCCGGGCAGCCTGCGGTATGGGCCTTTAACTCCGATAAACCGGACCTGATATTGAGTAAGCCACTGAACTCAATGGCCTTTACGGCGCGGGTATTTTATTTTGACGCATGGATCTCGCATTTGCCCGAATAGGCGCTGGACCATTTTCGGGTTCCATTTTGACATTGTTTCAGTGCGGCAGCTTCGGCCTGCTCGACTGTCCTTGCATTCAAGGCAGCTCCGCAGATTACAATCTTTTCGTTGTAGGCCGCAGCGGTCAGATCGGTTGAGGCATAGGCGGAATGACCGCTTGCCGCGACATAGTCGCTGACCGCCTTGTTACAACCCCCATAAGATACAGCGCGTGAAACCGGCAGGGCGCGTTTAACATTGCCTTTCCAGCCGGCCAGTGAATCGCCGGCGGGTGGTGGTGATGACGTTGTGCAGGCAGCCAGAAGCACAACCAAACTACAACTGAAAATTAATTTGAGGCGAGACACAATGTACTCCCAAAAGTGGCGCCGAGTGGTATCCGACGATGTGATGAAAACAGACCAAGTCACTGGAGAACTTGTATTCTCTCAGCATTCGTACATCTACTTAGAGTTGAATATATGGTCTAGAGGTGCGCCCGGTAATCCACAGATGCCGGACAAACGTTGCGGCCTGCAGCAAGAAGAAATGCGCCGGCTGCATGTTATACAGCCAGGAACCTCAATTGAATCAGGCAGCCGATGTCAGCAATTGCTTGCGATCGGCGCGTTCCTGCTGCGGCGAGCGGCCGTAGAGTTCGCGATAGCATTTGGAAAAATGCGATGCCGAGACAAAACCGCAGGCGACTGCCACTTCGACCACAGGCATGGAGGACTGGATCAGCAAGTGCCGGGCCCGGTCGAGTCTAATTTCCAGATAGTAGCGGGCAGGGGAGCGGCCCATTTCCTGGCGGAACAGGCGCTCGATCTGGCGGCGTGAAAGACCGGCATATTCGGCGATCTCGAGCAGCGATAGCGGCTCGGAGAGGTTGCCTTCCATCAATTCGATGATCGACAGGACTTTGGAGTTCTGCACGCCGAGGCGCGCGCGAAGCGGCAGGCGCTGGCGGTCATGCGGATTGCGGACGCGGTCGGTCAAGGCCTGCTCGCACACGCGGTTGACGAGATTGTCGTCGTGGTCCTCGCCAATAAGGTTCAGCATCATGTCGAGCGATGCCGTTCCGCCGGCGCAGGTGTAGACATTTTCATCCGTCTCATAGAGATCGGCATAGACCTCGGCGAGTGGAAACTTTTCGGAAAAACCCGGAAGATCCTCCCAGTGTATGGCGCAGCGCCGGCCCGACAGAAGGCCCGCTGCTGCAAGAACATAGGCGCCCGTACACAGGCCGCCGACGGAAATGTTGCGGTTGTGCACCTCCCGCAGCCAGGCGTGCACAGATTTCTGCGCGTAGTCCTGAACATTGACGCCGGAGCAGACAAAAACCATTGACGGGCGCTTTTCGCCCGACAGGTTCCGGCGCTCCTCGTCGAGCGATGTCGTTGCTGAAACCTCAATGCCGTTGGATGCGACAACAGGCTGGGCATCGAAGGACGAAACGCGCCATTTGTATGCTTCGTATCCGAGCATCCTGTTGGCAAGCCGCAACGGTTCGATCGCAGTCGCAAATGCAATAAGTGAAAAATCCGGCACCAGATAAAAAACGAAGGATCGCTTTACGGTCGGCGCGTTGTCAGCCATCGCCATCAATCCCTGAACATCGTGGCGGCTAACCTCTCGGAGCCGGAAATTCGGCACGTATTCGTCCGGTCGCCACTGCAGTTTCGACGTATAACCCTATTGGCGGAATGGCTCCGAATTTCCAAAAATCTGTTCAGAAACGTCTCTCCACCCGTTGTGCAATATCGCTATTGCGCAGCGACCTTTACACAGTCCGTCTTCACTGTGAAGTGAAAATTTCGGGCCCTGAGAGGAATTTTATGCGCTAGTGCGCACCTGCCGTTGCAGCTGGAAATACCGGCGCACCTAAGGCACGCCGGTCCTGTTTAAAAGTCATCGCGCATGCACGGATTTTGCTCTTCATAGCGCCCCGGCCAGCCGATGTCGCGCAGCATATGATCATCGAGTTTGGCTATCTCATTCTTTGCTTCGCGATACAGTTTTTTGCATTTTCTGCGCTCGTTCCAACGCACGACCGCGCGTGCTGTACGGTTCACAGTGTCCGTCAATACCGTGCTGACGGCTACGCCACGGCTTGCTTCCATGACAAGACCGAAAACGGGCGAATTATAAGAATTCTGGTTGTTCAACATTGTCAGGCTCCTTCATGATTGCCGGCTTTCCGCTGTTGGAAATTCGCCGGTGTCAAAAAAGGTCGCGACCCTTGATCTTGACTATGGGGCTATTGTCTGGTTCAATCAAATGAAAAGAAATCATTGTTTCATTCAGAAAAATTGAACGATAACCATGAACGCTCCACTTAATCACCCGGTACCGCTTCTCGAACTCGATATTCTGCGCACCTTTGTCGCTATTGCAGACACGGGCAGCTTCACGGCAGCTGCATCGATCGTGTTCCGTACGCCCTCTGCGGTGTCGATGCAGATCAAGAAACTTGAAGAAATGCTGGGGCGCCCGGTCTTTGCGCGCGACGCACGCTCGGTGTCGCTGACCAATGACGGTGTGGTGCTGCTTGGATATGCAAGACGCCTTTTGTCGCTCAACCGGGAGGCTGTATCTGAATTCATATCGCCGGACATATCCGGCGTCGTGCGGCTGGGTGCCCCTGATGACGTTGGTGAACGGGTCCTGCCGAGCGTTCTCAAGCGCTTTGCCAAGACGCATCCCTCGATTGCGGTCGATGTGGTGATCGACATGAGTTCGAATCTGATCAAGCGTCTTGATGAACGGCGGCTCGACATTACGCTTTTGACCTGCACGACAAACAATGTGCCGCCGGGCGGCGAGGTGCTGCTGACGGAGCAGCTCGTATGGGCGGGTGCGAAAGGCGGCAGTGCGCATTTATGCTCGCCGCTTCCTGTATCCATGTGGGAAGAAGGCTGCGCCTGGCGGGCAGGGGCCGTGGACGAACTCGATGCACGCGGCATCTCGTACCGGATTGCCTATATGAGTGCCCATACGGCCGGCCAGAGGGCGGCCATCATGTCCGACCTTGCCGTTGCGCCGCTGCCCAAGTCCTTTGTCGGTGACGATCTCGTGGTGCTCGGTGAAGAGGACGGCCTGCCGCCTATCGGCACCTATTCACTTGGCATGCTCGTCCGGCCGGATGCCGAAGCGCCCGTATGTGCCGCGGCCGATCATATAAGGGCGACTTTCGAAGTGTTGAACGAGGCGGCGTAGGCAGCCAGTCTGCAGAATTGATGTGCTTTTATCGCGGGATCATTTCAACCCTGCGGTTCTTGGCGCGTCCGTCCTCCGTGTCATTTGGTGCGACGGGTGCGAGAAATCCCGCGCCGGCAGCGACCATGCGATCCTTGCCGATTCCGTATGATGCGGCCAACGCGTCGACCACGGACTGGGCGCGGCGGTGGGAAAGGTCGAGATTGTATTTCATGTCGCCCTGATTGTCGGTATGGCCGACAATAACGACCGAGAGTTCGGGTGCGCCTTTCAGGAACATCGCCATCTGCTCCAGCGTTGGGGCGGATTCCGGTTTGATGTCCGCCTTGTCGGTGTCGAAATAAATGCCGTAGAGCGCAACGCTTCCCTTTTCCGCGAACGCGTCCTGCATGGCCTTGGCGTCGACCATCTGGAAGGCAAGCTTGTCGACCACGACAACCGTCACCTGGGTGCGGATTTTCTTGTGCGTGTCGGCGCTTATGACGACTGAAGCATAGACCTCGCCCTCATCGTTCGTGCGCTTTGCGCCGAGATAACGGAAATTGAACGGGTCAACGATCATTTTCGGTAGGGGAAATGTGTCGAGCGCGTAGGCCAGATTGCCGCCGCCGCACTCCTTGGTCTTGCATTCAAAGACGATTTCAAAACCCTTTTCCTTCAACCCCAGTTCAAAGTTTCGCGCGACTTCAGCAAGTGACTTGTCGGCGTCCAGCGTATAGGCGATGCGGGTGACCGCGCCTTCAAGCGGTTTGAGATTGTCAGGGTTTCGTTGCGTAGCCGGCTCGTCGACAAAATTGTATTCGTCGAACTCGCGGACGTCATAGGCAACGATGAACGAGCCGTCGAACCGGCCGACAAGCGGATGATCAGCGCTGCCGGCAATGTCCTCGGCAATGGACGCGGATGACAGGATTGTCGCGAACGCTGTCAGCGCGGCCAGACGGCTTATTCTGCGGAATGCAATTCCCATAGCTTTGCTCCGTAGCGGCTGTCTTTCGATCCATCGATCTTATGGCATCGCAGCCGGGAGCGCATAGGTGCCGGACAACGCCAGCTTGGAATTTGCACGGACAGTGTTGCCGGATTGTTTGTCTAGTCGCGCCGGCGACGGCCCTCGCGGCGGCGACGGCCGCCAGGTGCGCCCTCTGCAGCGACGGCCGGTTCGGCTTTTTCCGGTAGCTTGACCGCTTCGGCGAGCTTCGGGAAGGGGTCGATCTTGTTGGGCAGCGCCATGGCGTAGACAAAATGCTCCTGGAATTTCGGCTCCAGTGCGGTTTCGATCTTTTCGATCTCGGTCACGGTCTTTTCGATCTCGCGGCGATAATCGCGGTTGAGAAGCGCCATGCGGGCGCCGGTTCCAGCGGCGTTGCCAACTGCCTTGACCTTGTCGAGCCGGCAATCGGGAATGAGGCCGAGCACCATGGCGTATTTGGGATCGATGAAAGAGCCGAATGCGCCGGCAAGGCCGATGCGGTCGACATGATCAATGCCCTGCTTGTCCATCAGCAGCTTGATGCCCGCATAGAGCGCCGCTTTTGCGAGCTGAATGGCGCGCACGTCGTTCTGGGTGATGGTGAGCGGCGTTTCACCGTCCCACAGAACATATGAGAAGGTACGGCCGTCCTTGATGATGCGTTCGGATTTTTCCGCAAGATCGCCATTAACGACACCGTCTTCGGTGATGATGCCGGCAAGGTACATTTCGGCGATCACTTCGATAATGCCGGAACCACACACGCCGGTTACTCCGGTCTTTCCGGCCAGGGCTGCAAAACCCGGTTCATCCGACCAGGCGTCGATGCCGATCACACGCACGCGCGGCTCGAGCGTTTCCGGATCAATGCGCACCCGCTCGATGGCGCCCGGCGCGGCGCGCTGGCCACAGGAGATTTCCGCGCCTTCGAAGGCAGGACCGGTCGGCGAGGAAGCTGCGACGACCCGGTTCTTGTTGCCAAGAACGATTTCGGCATTGGTGCCGACATCGACCAGCAGCATCATCTCGTCCTGACGATGCGGGCCTTCGCTTAACGTGGCGGCGGCGGCGTCGGCACCGACATGACCGGCTATGCAGGGCAGCATGTAGACGCGCGTGCCGTCATTGAGCGCGAGATTAAGTTCGGAAGCCCAGCTATGGACAGCGCCGGATACGGCAAGCGCAAAGGGCGCGCCGCCAAGTTCAGTCGGATCGATCCCCAGAAACAGGTGATGCATGATCGGATTGCCGACGAACACGGCGTCGAGAATGTCGGTCGGATCGACGCCCGATTCGGCACAGACCTCTTCAATCAGGCCGTTGAGCGCAATGTGAACCGCCTTGGTCATGGCTTCGCAGCCATCGGGGTTCATCATCACATAGGAGACGCGGCTCATCAGATCCTCGCCGAAGCGGATCTGCGGATTGGAAGCACCGGCCGAAGCGATGGTCAATCCCGACAACAGCGATGACAGGTGCATGGCAATCGTCGTCGAGCCTATGTCGCAGGCGATGCCATAGGCCTCGTTCTTGAGGCCCGGATAAAGCGCGATCAGGGAGGGGCGGGCGGTATCCATGTCTTTATGGATTGCAGCGGTAACCGACCAATTGCCGCTGCGCAGGATTTTCTGCACCTGCGGCAGCACATGCTGGTCGACGATGATGTCGGTAAAGCCCCAGTCGCGCTCGAGCGCCTGTTTGAGACGGTCGAGATCGCCAAGCGGCTTGTGCATGTCAGGCTCTTCGACCTCGACATAGCACATCTGAATCGCCGGGTTCCTGTCGATCAGCCGCGTATCGGCTGCTTTCCTGACAATCTGTGCATTGACCTGCACATCCTGCGGCACATCGACGACGAGATCGCCCTCTATGGTGGCCGAGCAGGAGAGGCGGCGGCCGTCTTTCAGGTCGCGCTTGTCGGCGTAACGCTTTTCCTTGGCGCCGAACGCTGAAATATGGCTGTTTGCGGAGGTGATGCCGTGTTTGGCGAAATTGCCTTCCTGCACCTCGATCTGGCAGCGGCCGCAAATACCGCGTCCGCCGCAAACACTCTCGACATAGACGCCGAGTTGACGCGCGGCTTCAAGGACATGCGTGCCCTTCTTGAAGCGTCCGCGCCGGCCGGAAGGCATGAACAGAACCAAAGGGTCTTTTTCACCTGAAACCTTTTGGTCCATCTTCAGCTTCCTTCCTGATCCGCACGAATCAACGCCTTGACGTTGCAGCAGGATCGTTGCCGGGACAAGCCCGGCAACATGTTCAGTCCGGCTTTTAGGCGCGTGCCCGGCGTCCGCCGCGGCGACGGCCGCCTCCGGCCGCGGCAGCAACGGCGGCGTCGGGTGATGCAGGCGTTGCGCCGTTGAGCGGTGTGTGGTCGCGGTAGGTCATGATCCAGTTCTGGCAGTTCGGATCCGTCGCATTCAGTACATTGGCGCCATGAACCATTTCCATTTCCTGCGGACGGCAGGGGTTCATGATCGCAGACGTCATGCCCGATGCGATGACCATCGGAATGAATGCTGCGTTGATGGCATGGCGGTGCGGCAGGCCGAAGGAGATGTTGGACAGACCGCAGGTGGTGTTGACGCCGAGTTCATCGCGCAGACGGCGCACCAGCTTGAAGACCTGCTGACCTGCCGTGCCCATGGCGCCGATCGGCATGACCAGCGGATCGACGACAATGTCTTCGGCCTTGATGCCGTAATCGGCGGCATGCTCGACAATCTTCTTGGCGACGGCAAAGCGCACATCCGGATCTTCGGAGATGCCCGTTTCGTCGTTGGAAATAGCAACAACCGGTACGTCGTATTTCTTGATCAGCGGCAGGATCGCCTCGAGCTTTTCCGTTTCGCCGGTTACCGAATTGACCAGCGGACGGCCTTTGGCGATCTTGAGTCCGGCTTCAATGGCGCCGGTAACGGAGGAATCGATCGAAAGCGGCACGTCGACGAGGCTCTGGACGATCTCCAGGGTCTTGACCATAAGTGCAGGTTCGGTGGCGTTCGGATCGACCGCGGTTACGCCGGCATTGACGTCGAGCATTGTGGCGCCGGCGGCGACCTGTGCAAGCGCGTCGGATTTGACGGTCTCAAAATTGCCTTCCTGCATCTCCGCAGCCAGTTTCTTGCGTCCGGTCGGGTTGATGCGTTCGCCGATAACGCAGAATGGCTGGTCGAAACCGATGACGATTTCCTTGGTCGCTGATGCGACAATTGTGCGGGCCATGGGGCAGTCCTTGGTTATGGGCCTCAGTTCTGGGCAGTTGTCGTAGAAGGATATAAAGATGTCTTTATATCCCATGAGCCACGATTTTCAAGCCATTCGGACGTTTTCTTCAATCCGCCGAAGGCAAAGACGTGAATTTGGCGGATCGGAGTCTCTGTGTTGTTGAGCACGTGCTGCTCTATCGGACCCACGACGGTTTCAGGCGAATGCGATGTTGCAAGCGTCGTCAATGACAATGCGTTCTTCTTCAGGAAGTTCATCGAATTGCCGACGCCACACATGGCCGCAAATTTGATCAGTGTGGTGATCTTTGCCGGTCCCGCGACACCGAGATGAACAGGCAGGTCGATGCCGTTTTCCCTCAGGCTGTCGGCCCAGGCAATGAATTTCTGTGCATCGAAGCCGAACTGCGTGACGATGCGAAGCTGGGCATCGCTGCGCTCAGCAAACGATTTTTTGAGACGAAGGGCCTGCAGGGCGACTTCTTCAGAGAAATCCGGGCTGCCTTCGGGATGACCGGCAACGCCGATCCTGTCGATGCCGTATTTGTCGAAATAGCCGGTTTCGAGCACTTCCATAGTGGATGAGAAGTCGCCAGCCTGGCGCTCAAGACCGCCGCCGATGACGAGGACGTTGCGGACACCTGCTTCTTCGCTCATGCGCTTGATGCGGTCTTCAAGAGCGGAACGCGTTGTCAGGCGGCGTGATGCGAAATGCGGCACCGGTTCATAGCCGAGGTCACGCACGCGGCCCGCTGCTTTGACCAGCATATCGGTCGTGTCCGTGCCGATATCGGTGATATAGACACTCGTGCCCTGCGGAAAGAGACCCGGCAGGTCGGTTGATTCAACCGCCTGGCGCGGAGCCACTTCAATTGACGCGGCAATCTTGTCCGGTCTATGCGACTTCATTTCCACCACTGTCGTCATTCTTTCCTGCTCTTCCTCCCGATTTGACCAAGTCAATCAGGCGCTCCTTGGTAAAGCTGTCTTCCAGAAGGGCTGCGGCCTTGTCCGCTTCCGCCTCCAGATCGTCGGAAACCGGTTCGGGAGTACCGCGCCGCCATTCGGCCAGATACTCGTCCGTTTCATGAGCACCGGAACGCATAGCACACATGTCGATGGCTTCGGTAAAGCGCAGCGACAATTCGCGTTTGGCACTTTTGCGGCCTTTCTTGACGATGACCTGAGCGGGTATGTCCCGCCAGTAAACGGTAATCAGATCAGCCATTGTTGGTCTCCTTGACGCGTAAAATGGTTATAAACCGTTCGCCTGGCTTGCTGTGCGACGACGTGCAACACGCTCAAAAACGACGTGCGGGTCAAGAATCAATATAAGGCGCTGCTTTCAGGTGCAAAAGCCGGCATACGAAACTGTCCAAAACAACGTATACGCCAGACAGCCGGATGGGTCGGGAATCTACCAGATTCCGCGGGTTGCGCCATTCCAGACATAGGACCAGATCGGCGGGTGAAACCACTGTTTCGACGGCAAATCACTGCTTATGGGCGTTGTTTTGCCTTCCAGCACGTCCATGACGGCAGATATGCATATTTCACGCGAATGGGCGGCCTGAAGCATGGCGTAGGTCGCGATCGAATCCTTCGGTGAGGGTTTCATGCGCGCCTGTTTGAGAATTGCGCCGGTATCGACCCCTTCATCGACGAGATGGACCGTTGTGCCGAAATTTTCCACATCATTGTTGATGCGTGCCCAATATCCGCCGAGCATGCCCCTGTATTTGGGGTTTATGCCGGCGTGATAGTTGATGACCGGAGCCTCGATGGCTTCCAGGGTTTTGCGGTGAAGCATGCGGCAACCGGCCAGAAATACGACATCTGGCTTTTCACCGGCGATGGCAGCGATGCAGTCCGGACTGTTCGCGGATTCGACTGTAATGATCTTCTGGTCCTGGGCGGGAACGACCTTTAGGCCGAATTCCCCGATAATTTCATTTTCGCGCTGCTGTGCGACCTTTTTTGAAAGGCGCGACACCATCATGGTCGCAAATTGTCCGGCGGTGCTCAGATAACCGACCTTTGCCGCCCGGCGTTTGAGGAAGTGCGCTTTCGATTCAGGCTGCTCATGAATCACGGTAACGGGCCCGAATTTCTCAGCCAGTGCATTGATTACAGCCCAGGGATAGGGACCGCCTGCCGTGATTGCCACGATTTTGTGTTTTTCCATCAACGCGCCTCAACCAGGGTTGCCGCCAAGCTGCGTGGACAGACCCTAAGCGCATTTGGAAAAGATAAAATTAATGATCCGTACGGTGACTAGACCACCGAATTAAACAGGGCGGTGGTCAGGAAAATCGCCAGAGCAAATATCAGGGCTGCGACAATGCCGATGATGGATCCGATCGCAAGACAGTTGCCATCCTGCTCGGTGCTGGCAAGGCCGATCGTTGCAATCGCAAAGGCGGGAAGCCAGTTTCCAAGCGGAATGGGAACGACAACGATAATGGCAAGAAACAGTGTGTAGATGCCAAAAAGCCGTTCGAACAAGGGATTTGAGAGCGGCCAATTGCGCGGACGAACCCAGGCCTCCATCCATTTCAGCCAGGGAACGGAGCGTTTTATTATTTTCTGGAGCGTCTTTTTTTCCAGTGCGTAGTTGGCAAGCGGCTTCGGAAGCCAGATTTTGTGCCGGCCGGCTACGATCTGCCATGCCACAAATATCAATGGCAGGCCGAGGACCAGCGTTGCGCCCGGCGGCAGCGGGATAAGATTGGGAATTGAAAAAACCAGCAGGAAGGCACCAAATGATCGTTCATCCAGTGCTTCAGCTATTTCCCGCAACGTTGTGCGATCCCCTGCGTTTTCGGAAAGCTCTTTGAGCAATTCCGAGAGGCTTTCGGGGTGTTTGTCCTGTTTGGCCGAAATACCCGGAACAACGCTATTTGCAGAAGTCTCGCTCAAAATCGTCTCTCTTCCGCTGCAACCCGAACGGTGTGTTTCTTACAATTCCGGTAGCATCGAATTATCGAAGAAATAAGTCGGCCCCGCCCTCAAAGGCACAAATTGCACCTCGTTCCGGGCAACACATGTGGGACTTTTACGCTTCTTTGGCAAGGGGCGATTTCAAGGAAGTTCCGCTGCCTTGCGCCGGCCGGTTCACCGGCAGGGGCAGACTGAATCAGGCAGTCACAAGCGCCGACTTCAAATCGCCGTATCCGGTGAAGCGGTATTCATATTCGAGCCCCAGGATTTCGGCTGCTTTTTGCGCCTTTTCCTGCAGTTCGGGATCTTCCTTCTGGGACAGATAGATCAGCTTGCGGTAATTGCCGAAATACATATCGCGCAGTTCTGGGTGTTTTTTCAGGCCCAGCGGCTCAATGATGAAGGCCTCGAACTGTCGGGCAAGAAAATCGGTCAGAAAGAAGGCGTCGACATCCTCATCCCATTCGGAAAATGTGTCGTTGCCTGCGAAGAATGAATAGCAGTGCGGCCCGGCAATGCGCTCGACGCCCTCTTCCTCGCAGACCCTGTCCAGCAAGCCACCAGTGCCGCAATCCGCATAGGCGACATAAATTCTATCAAAACCTTCGTCGCGGGCCTCTTTTATGGCGGTCCTGACCCCCGGGGCTATACGATCCGGATAAAGGTGCCATTGTGCGGGAAGGCATGTCAGATCGATGTGGGCAAGTCCATTTGCTTCGCACACGGCCAGAATCTCGCGCGCAATCGCACCGCATCCGATGACCCGGACGGGCGATACATCTGATTTGTTGTCGGCGCTCTCGCTCATGGCTTTGCATCATACCCCATTATGCAAAAAGGCGGCCAGTGGGCCGCCTTGTGATCTGGTAACGCCTGGAAGCAGCCCCTATCCGGCGTTTGCAAGTGAATTGTGCTTGCGTGCCATGAATTCCTTTGCCGTTTCAACAGCGACCGCAGCGTCACGACAATAGGCATCCGCTCCAACGGCCATGCCGAATTCCTCATTGAGCGGCGCTCCGCCGACCAGCACGACATAATCGTCGCGCATGCCCTTTTCCTTCATCGTATCGATGACAACTTTCATATAGGGCATTGTCGTCGTCAAAAGGGCAGACATGCCGATAATATCCGGCTGATGCTCTTCGATGGCTTCGAGATAGTTCTCAACCGGATTGTTGATGCCGATATCAACAACATCGAATCCGGCGCCTTCCATCATCATGCCAACGAGATTCTTGCCGATGTCGTGAATGTCGCCCTTGACCGTGCCGATCACCATTTTGCCGAGCTTTGGCGCGCCGGTTTCCGCGAGCAGCGGACGCAAGATAGACATGCCGGCCTTCATGGCGTTGGCAGACAGGAGAACTTCCGGCACAAAGAGGATGCCGTCGCGGAAGTCCTCGCCAACGATGCGCATGCCCTCGACGAGTGCCTTTGTAAGGACATCGTAAGGCGCCCATCCGCGTTCCAGCAGAATGTTGGTTCCTTCTTCGATTTCCTCTTTCAGGCCGTCATAGAGGTCATCATGCATCTGCTGTACGAGTTCATCGTCAGACAGTTCGGATAAAATGATTTCGTCGTCGGACATCGGCATTTCCTCGATGCTAGCGATTGCGTCGCTCTTGAACCACGTAAGTGCTTATCTTGACAAGTGTTATGCTGGAAAGATTCCGATTGCGACTTCTCAAAAACGACGCGTGTCGCAATGAAAAGCGACGGGCGGATTTGAGAGGCGCTGATTGCCGCCATCAAAAGCGTTCATTTGAACGTTACATGCTCATGTGCGGCGCCTGTCGCCATAGCGTCACGGCTTGGCGCTTAGAGAAAGGCAGCAGCCGGTTGGTGGATTAGCATGGAATGCAGTTGTTCAATTGGGCTTTGAGCTGGAGCGGACGCGAATTGGATGTTTCAATTTGACCGTCGCCGATCAGGCCGCACGAGAGGTAACCGTAATGGAAGCTGAAAAATCAAGAACCGACCGCGGCGCAGGTCGGCGTGGCAGGGGTGGATCGGGTGGCGCCGCAGCGCGCAGAGCGTCGCGAACCGGCGGCGGACCCGGTGAGAAACAATTCTATATCAAGCGAAAGATCCGTGAATACGAGGTGCTGGACGAAGAGGGCCTGGCGCTGATTGAGGCCAATGCGGAAACAGTGCTGGAAGAAGTCGGCATCGAGTTTCGCGACGATGTCGAGGCGCTTGACATGTGGCGTGAAGCCGGGGCCGAGGTCAAAGGCGAGCGGGTTCATTTTCCAAAGGGTTTGTGCCGGTCGCTGCTGAAGACGGCACCGCCGGTGTTTACGCAGCAGGCACGCAATCCGGAGCGCTCCGTGCAGATCGGCGGCAAGGCAACCGTCTTTGCACCCGTATACGGCCCGCCCTTCGTGCGGGATCTTAATGGCGAGCGGCGCTACGCGACAATCCAGGACTTCGAAAATTTCGTCAAGCTCGCCTATATGGCACCGTCGATGCACCATTCCGGCGGCACCGTATGCGAGCCTGTGGATATTCCGGTCAACAAGCGTCACCTTGATATGGTCTATTCCCATATGCGTCTCTCAGACAAACCGTTCATGGGATCGGTGACGGCACCGGAGCGCGCGCAGGATACCGTTGACATGTGCAAGATCCTCTTCGGTGAGGACTATGTCGATCAGAACTGCGTTGTCATAAACCTGATCAATGCCAACTCACCAATGGTGTTTGACGATACCATGCTTGGTGCGGCCAAGATCTATGCGCGCAACAACCAGGCCTGTATCGTTTCGCCCTTTATCCTTGCTGGTGCGATGAGCCCGGTTACGGTTACCGGAACGCTTACGCAGATCCTCGCCGAGGTGCTTGCCGGCGCTTCCTTCACGCAGCTTGTCCGTCCAGGTGCGCCGGTGCTGTTCGGCACTTTCGCCGCATCGATTTCGATGCAATCGGGTGCGCCGACATTCGGAACGCCCGAACCGTCGCTCGTATCTTATGGCGCGGCGCAACTGGCGCGACGGCTGGGTCTGCCTTTCCGCACGGGCGGATCGCTCTGCGGTTCGAAGGTGCCGGACGCCCAGGCGGCGCATGAAAGCGGCGCGACCTTGAACATGACCCTGCTCGCAGGCACCAACTTTGCGCTCCATTCCGCCGGCTGGCTGGAAGGCGGCCTGGTCTCATCCTATGAGAAATTCATGATCGACCAGGATCAGCTCGGAATGATGCAGAAATTTGCCGAAGGCGTCGATCTTTCGGAAAATGCCCAGGCCCTGGACGCCATTCGCGAAGTTGGTCCGGGCAGCCACTATCTTGGGTGTAATCACACTCAGGCAAACTTCCAGACTGCCTTTTACCGCTCGCCGCTCGCCGACAACAATTCATTCGAGCAGTGGCAGATGGAGGGTGAAAAGCGGATCGAGGCGCGTGCCAACGAGCTTTGCCGCAACTGGCTTGACAGCTATCAGGCACCGGCGCTTGACGAAGGCATCAATGACGGTCTTCGTGATTTCATCCGTCAGAAAAAAGAGGCGATGCCCGACGCCTTTACATGAAAGAAGCCCGCGGACGGCCGGGCTAAAGTGGCCGATCTGATCCACAAGGACGTCTGGCGTTCCGCTTTTCGGGATGAAGAGCCGTGAGCAACGGCAATGAGGGCAGGGCGCCGGACGAGGTCTATGGTCTTCTGGACCAGGCCCTTAAGCGTCACGGGTTGATGGCCCGTGGCGGGCTTTACCTGGATAGTGATGCCGATCTCGCCGCGCGTGAATATGGCTTTAAGACAGTGGTGCTTGCCGGACATGCCGGCTCATCATTTTGGCCGGAATTCGAGCGCTTCGACAAAGACTATGATGGACCGGATCCGCTCGACGCGTGGTCAAAAACCATCGCAGAGCAAATTGCATCGGAGTTTGCCTGCAAGGCCCTCTACCCGTTCGAGAAACCCTGGTGGCCGTTTCAAAGCTGGATTGGCAGGACGGAGGGGCTGAAGCCTTCGCCGCTCGCCATTTTGATCCATCCGCAATACGGGCTGTGGCATGGCTACAGGGCAGCATTTGCATTTCAGGAAGCAATCGCCATTCCTGCACCGCAATCGCTCATGCATGCCTGTGACGATTGCGCAGACAAACCGTGCCTTTCCGCTTGTCCTGCCGAGGCGGTCACCCAACATGAATTTCGCCTGAAGCAATGTCGCGGGCACCTTACGGGTGAGGAGGGGCACAACGGCTGCTTGGTTGCCGGATGTCTGGCGCGAAATGCCTGCCCGGTGGGCAGCAATTATCGCTATTGTGACGCGCAGTTGCGCTTTCACATGAATGCACTGGAGTTGCCGGGTATCTGATCCCGAAATTTACGGAATCAGGCCCTTCTGCGGCCACGGCGCTCGCGCTTCGGTGCCGCCTCGCTGACATCGGCCGTCTTGTTGCGCATCGGACCGATTTTTTCGATAATTTCATCTACCGTTGGCCGGTGTGCCTTCTGATGCGTGTCGATGGCATCGCGCATGGCGCGCAAATGATCGCACGAGGTTCCACAGCAGCCACCGATAATCTGTGCTCCCGCATCAACCGCAAGACGTGCGTATTCAGCCATCAGGGGTGGGGTGCCGGAATAGTGAATTTCGGACCCGTGAAATTCGGGTATTCCGCAATTGCCCTTGACGATGATCGTTCCTTGCGGGTTTGCATCACTCATTTCGAGCAATGAGGCCAGAATGTCCGATGCGCCGACGCCGCAATTGGCGCCAACCGCGATCGGTGAACCGGCAATATCGTCGGTGACCTGGTGAATGTCCTTCGGATGCAGGCCCATCATGGTCTTTCCGGCGGTGTCGAACGAGCCGGTATAGGTGAAGGGCATTCCGCAATTGACGGCGGCTTCGGCAGCGGCGCGAATTTCTTCCGGAGCCGACATCGTTTCGATCCATGCGATTTCGGCGCCGCCGGCCTTCAGGCCCTTGATCTGCTCTTCAAAGGCGGCAACCGCGTCTTCGTAGGAAAGCGCTCCAAGCGGAATCAGCAGTTCGCCCGTCGGACCGACGGAACCTGCAACGATGATGCGCCGGTTGGCTTTGCCGGCGACATCCCTGGCGATTTCGGCTGCGCGCTTGTTGAGCTCATACACGCGATCTTCGGCGTGATGCAGTTTGAGGCGGTGACGCGTTCCGCCAAAACTGTTGGTCAAGATGATGTCTGCACCCGCATCGACGAAGTCCTGATGCAATTTGACGATCTTTTCCGGCGCTGTCTCGTTCCAAAGCTCCGGCGCTTCTCCGGCTTCCAGGCCCAGCGCGAACAGGTTTGTTCCGGTTGCGCCGTCGGCCAGCAGAACGCCTTTTTCGGCGATCAGTTCGGAGAGCGGATTTGTCGATCCGTTGGAAGAGGACATGGGAGTTTCCCTGTAATGACTGAATTGCGTAACGATATAAATATATCTTTATATCATGGCAATGATGAAAACGCATGCCATTTCGAACGGCACGTGGCAATTGCTCCAACGGAAACCTGAATTATAAAAGTTTGTGCCGTAAAACCGGGTGGAATCAAGAGTTTGCGAGATAGTTCTTAACTTTGACGGCCGCTTCCGGCGTGACCCACTTTTCCCAGATATCCTGATGGTTTTCGAGAAAGTAACGGGCGCCTTCTTCGCTTGTCGCATCGTTATCGACCATCCAGGCAAGCATGCTGTTGACCGTTATGTTGCCCCAGCCGCGGTTGGCCAGATAGTTATAGGCATTGCGACCGCGCTTTTGAAATGCGTCCGTGACGACGGTGTAGACCTCGGATTTGGGCCAAGCATTGGGCTTGGGGTGTTCGCAGTCGGGTTTCGACGTGCACCTGATCCATTCATCCTTGTCGTGCGGCACGCCGAAGCTCAGGCGAACCATGTTGTATTTTCCGAGCGTGGCGGTCGGTGCCCAATAATATCCGAGCCAGCCCTTGTTGTTTTCAAAGGCCTTTGACACCGAATCGTTGAGTTCGGCACTCGAATTGGTCCCAACGAGCGCAAATCCCTTTTTCTCGGCATCGAATGCCCTGAACAAATTGCTTGTTGAAATCCGGCAATTCCAACCGGACGGGCAATTGTAAATGGCGCCTTTTTCGCTGTCAGATGGATTGGGGAAAAGTTCCGGATGGGCGAGGGCATCGCTGACGGTCTTAATGTCCGGATAGGCTTCGGCAATATAGTTGGGAATCCACCAGCCTTCTACTCCGCCATCGGTCAGAGATTTTGCCGCGATGTGAAGCCGACCCTCCTTTACGGCAGCATCCACATCGGCGCGGAACGCGTTGATCCAAAGTTCCGGCGCAACATCCGGTTTGCCCTCCTTGTTCATGGTTGCGAAGGTCGTCATCGTGCCACCCGGCACCAGCGTGACGTCACAATCGTAACCATTTCCGAGGATGATTGAGTCGATATGTGCAAGCAGATCGGCCGATTGCCAGCCCATTTCCGCGATGGATACATTGCCGCATTCCGAAGCGGATGCCGCGCCGGCCATGAATAGGGTCCCTGCGGCAAACAGTGACGAAGCGATCAGCTTCTTCATCGAAATTACTCTCCTCAACACACACAGCGCAGTACTTGTTGCGATCTGCAATATCAACTGTAAGCCAACAGTTTGCCCATTTGAAGATGGTGCACGCGCATTGATACCGTCTCTGGCGGTCTGCGCCAAAAAGCCGAGCCGGGCCGGTTCAGGGCGGGAAAATAGGCTCATGCGACGCATGTTTGCCGCTTTCGGGCTGGCATTAAGCATCCAATGCAGTCTATATCCATTTTAAAAAGCGGGGCGATTACGTCCTGGAGTCACAGAAGGACACCGGTATGAATCAGCATGTCACGGCAAAGCGCCGGGATCGTGGGCCGAAAGGGCGGTCACTAGACGACGCGGCGCTTGTGGAAGTGCGCGGCCTTTTAGAGGGGCTGGAACTGCGTCGCGACCTGCTGATCGAATTCCTGCACAAAATTCAGGACACATACGGATGCCTGTCGGCGGCCCATATCCGTGCGCTGGCTGAACTGATGGCATTGCCGCAGGCTGAAATTTACGAAGTTGCTTCTTTCTACGATCACTTTGACGTCGTGCGCGAAGGCGAGAGTGTCCCCGCACCTTTGACAATCCGGGTGTGCGATTCCATATCCTGCATGATGGCCGGTTCGGAGGCGCTCATTTCGGCCCTGGAAAATGGTGCGGATCCTTCCCTGATGCGGGTTGTTCGTGCACCATGCATGGGGCGCTGCGATACAGCGCCTGCTGCGCGCGTTGGCGACCGTGAGGTGGACGATGCGACGTCCGACGGGATCCTGAAGCTCGCGAGCGAAGGCGGGTTCGACGCCGTCGTGCCCGAATATGTCAATCTCTATGCCTATCAGGAATATGGCGGCTACGGGCTTTACGAGAAGGTGCGCTCAGGCGAGATAACGACCGAGGCGCTTCTGGAGGCGCTGTCGGATGCCGGATTGCGCGGACTTGGAGGCGCCGGCTTCCCGGCTGGAAAGAAGTGGGGCTTTGTGCGTTCCTACAAGGGGCCGCGCCTGATGACGATCAATGGCGACGAGGGCGAACCGGGCACATTCAAGGACCGGTATCTTCTCGAAAGCGACCCGCACCGCACCCTTGAAGGAGCGCTGATTGCGGCCCATGCGGTCGAAGCCGAACGCATTTATTTTTACATGCGCGACGAGTATCCGGCGGTTCTGGAAATCCTGCGGGCCGAAATTGAGGCCCTGGAATCGGCTGAACTTATTGAGCCCGGCTACATCGAACTGCGCCGGGGTGCAGGCGCCTATATCTGCGGCGAAGAAAGCGCGATGATCGAGAGCATTGAGGGCAAGCGCGGTCTGCCACGCCATCGTCCGCCCTATATTGCCGAAGTCGGCCTGTTCGGAAAGCCGACACTGAACCACAATGTCGAAACGCTGTGGTGGATCCGCGATATTGTCGAAAACGGCGCACAGTGGTTTGCGGATCAGGGCAAGCCGGGCCATCCGGGGCCGCGATCCTGGTCGGTATCCGGCCGCGTCAAGGAGCCGGGCGTGAAGTTGGCTCCGGCCGGTATAACCATTCGCGAACTGATCGACGATTACTGCGGCGGTATGGAAGACGGCCATACATTCAAGGCATACCTGCCGGGCGGAGCCTCCGGCGGAATTCTGCCTGCGCATCTGGACCAGGTTCCGCTGGATTTTGGTGGTGAACTGGCTGATCTTGGCGCATTTGTCGGCTCCCATGCCGTGGTGGTACTCTCCGACAAGGACAGCGTGAAAGAAGCGACTCTCAATCTGCTGAGGTTTTTCATGCACGAGAGTTGCGGACAATGCACGCCCTGCCGCGGGGGAACCGAAAAGATGGTTGCCCTCCTGGAGCGCGATGGTCCTCTGGACGAAGAGGCGATACGCGATCTGGAAGCGGTCATGCGCGATGCATCGATCTGCGGCCTTGGACAGGCTGCGCCCAATCCGGTCAATCACCTGCTGACCTATTTCAAGGATGAGCTGTGATTCCGAAGGGCAAACGTTGCACGCGGCGCCGTCGGTGCGCGGCAGACAGCGGCTTGTCGAATGTTCCAACCGGGACAAATAGAGGAGTTGTCCGGGTTTGTTTTCAATAGAGCTGAAGGGCTCGATGATTGCTGGGGTTGCATATAGATGACTGACATTACTTTCAGCCTTGACGGTAAAACCGTAACGGCTTTGGAGGAGGAGAGTATTTGGGATGTGGCAAAGCGTGAAGGCACGCGCATTCCGCATCTGTGCCACCTCGACAAACCGGGATACCGCGCTGACGGCAATTGCCGCGCCTGCATGGTGGATGTTGAGGGTGAGCGTACGCTTGCAGCATCGTGCGTGCGCAAACCGACCGAAGGCATGGTCGTGCGCACCGACACGGAACGCGCCGAAAAATCGCGCGAGATGGTTTTTGAACTGCTCGCCAGCGACATGCGCCCGCAGGACGACAGCCCGGATAACCAGTCGGCATTTTGGGAATGGGCCGGCACAATGGGAATTTCCGGATCGGAGCGTTTCCCGTCAAAATTTGAAGATGGCGGTATCGACAAGGGCTTTGACGTCACCAATCCGGCGATTGCCGTCAATCTGGACGCCTGCATAACCTGCGGTGCCTGTGTTCGTGCCTGCCGGGAAGTTCAGGTGAACGATGTTATCGGCATGGCAGGACGCGGCAACCACTCTGTGCCTGTATTCGACATTCACGATCCCATGGGGCTGTCCACATGCGTGAGCTGCGGCGAATGCGTCCAAGCCTGCCCCACGGGTGCGCTTTTCGAAAAATCGCTGATGGATGAAAGCAACACCAAACGTGAGGTTCAGTCCTTTGACCGGATCGTCGACAGCGTGTGCCCGTTTTGCGGTGTGGGTTGTCAAACGAGCGTTGCGGTCAAGGACAACAAGATCGTTCAGGTCGACGGACGCAACGGTCCGGCCAACGAAAACCGCCTGTGTGTCAAGGGCCGGTTCGGTTTTGACTATGTCAACTCACCGGAGCGGCTGACAAAACCGCTCATCCGCCGTGACGATGCGCCCAAGGCCGGTGATATCGACATGCGCGGCGTCGATCCGCTGACCGTCTTCCGCGAAGCCTCTTGGGAAGAGGCGATGGAAAGGGCTGCATCAGGCCTCAAGACAATTCTCGACCGTGATGGTGGCAAGGCGCTGGCCGGCTTCGGTTCGGCCAAAGGCTCGAACGAGGAAGCTTATCTGTTCCAGAAGCTGATCCGTGAAGGTTTTGGAACGAACAATGTCGACCATTGCACGCGGCTTTGCCATGCGTCATCTGTCGCCGCGCTGATCGAAGGCGTCGGCTCGGGCGCGGTTTCCGCGCCGTTTACCGACGCCATGAAGTCAGATTGCATCATCGTCATCGGTGCGCGCCCAGCGCAGAACCATCCCGTGGCCGCGACTTATTTCAAACAGGCCGTCAAACAGGGCAAGCAGCTGATCGTCATGGATCCGCGGCGCCAGGGACTGATGCGCTATGCCACCCATCCGTTGCAGTTCAAGCCGGGCAGTGACGTTGCGATGCTCAATGCAATCCTCAACGTGATCGTCACGGAAAACCTCTATGATCAGCAGTATATCCAGGCCAATGTTTCCGGCTTCGAAGCGCTGAAGGAAAAGGTCAAGGATTTCACTCCGGAAGAAATGGCCGAGGTCTGCGGTGTCGACGCCGAAATGCTGCGCACGGTTGCGCGCGTTTACGCCAAGTCCGAGCGTTCCATCATCTTCTGGGGCATGGGCGTATCGCAGCATACGCACGGCACTGACAACGCACGCTGCCTGATCGCCATGGCGCTGACCACCGGTCAGGTGGGCCGCGAAGGGACGGGACTGCACCCGCTACGCGGCCAGAACAATGTGCAGGGCGCATCTGACGCCGGCCTCATCCCGATGTTTTTCCCGGATTACCGGTCCGTAGAAAATCCTGACATCAGGGGCGGCTTTGAAGATCTTTGGGGCCGATCGCTCGATCCGGTCAAGGGCTTGACGGTCGTTGAGATTGTCGATGCCATACATGATGACGTGATCAAGGGCATGTACATTATGGGTGAAAACCCGGCCATGTCCGATCCTGATCAGATCCATGCCCGTGCCGCGCTGGCGAAACTGGAGCATCTCGTCGTTCAGGATATCTTTCTGACCGAGACGGCGTGGCATGCCGATGTGATCTTCCCGGCATCGGCTCATGCGGAAAAACTTGGAACATTCACCAACACCAACCGGCAGGTTCAAATCGGCCGGCCGGCTATTGATCCGCCAGGCGAAGCGCGCCAGGACTGGGAGTTGATCGTCGACTTGGCGAATGGTGTCGGGCTGGACTGGGACTACCCGCTGCTTTCCGATGTTTACGAGGAAATGGCATCGGTCATGCCGTCGCTGACAAACATTTCGTGGGAACGGATCGAGCGGGAGGATGCGGTTACCTATCCGGCCGATGCACCGGATAAACCGGGTAACGAGGTCATCTTTGTTCACGGCTTCCCGACCCCGGATGGCCGCGGCAAAATCGTGCCGGCAGACCTTTTGCCGCCTGACGAGGTGCCGGACGAACAGTTCCCGCTGGTGCTGACCACCGGTCGCCTGCTTGAGCATTGGCACACCGGTGCCATGACACGCCGTTCCGTTGTTCTCGATGAGCTCGAGCCTCAGGGAATTGCGGCAATGAATCCGTATGAAATCGAGCGTCAGGGCCTGGAGCCGGGGCAAATGGTTGCGGTGGAGACCCGAAGGGGAACGGTGGAAGCTGTGCTTCGGTCCGACCGGGAGGTTGCCGACGGAATGATCTTCATGCCGTTCTGCTTCAACGAAAGCCCGGCCAACCGGTTGACCAATCCGCAGCTCGATCCCTATGGGAAAATTCCGGAATTCAAATATTGCGCGGCAAAAATCGAGGCTTTGTCCTCGGTCGAAGCTGCCGAATAAACACCGGATACAGGTTGGGGAGGATGGTGGGTTAACCCGCCAGCCCAAGGGAACGCAGCCGTCTTTCGATGGCTGTGCGCTCGGCGGCATCAAAACCGCGTTGTTCGTTGTTGTGTTTCTCGAACATTGACTTGAACAGCGCCCTGGCCTTGACCATCAGTTGACGGCAGCTCTCCTGCGGGGGAACCTTTGTCAGCGCCTCTTCGATCTTCCTGGCATGTTTTTGCGAAATTTCAACATGTTGCTGCTCATGCCAAACCACATGTTCGCTTAGTCTCTCGAATGCGGATCGGGTTTTGCCGTCAGCCTTGTTCAATTCAGACCACCGCGGCAACGTGACCTTCAGGTCCAGCCCGACCTCCGCATGTTCAATTCTGCACTTTCCGTTCTCGCGCCGCGTTCTCACCTTCGGCGTCATGCGGGTTTCGGTGGTGCCGATGGCGTGGCCGTTTTGCGGGCCGCGTCGGGCTATCTGTTCGTTTATCTGCTCAACTGTAGTGCCCGGAACCTTGTAATAAACCGTGGTCAGGCCGGAATTTGAGGTGGTGCAGGCTGTCAGCGTAAAAAGCCCCAAAACCGCCGCAAGCATCCCCCTTGCACCGGAAGCGCAGAGAACGGCATTTTGCATTTGGTTCTGACGCATGGAACAAGCACCCTCCCGATGTCATGTTCGGTTACCCTTGCTGCAAGTTTGCGGAAAAATCATGTCGGGTACAATATGCCAAATGCGGAAATTAGTCGCGAAATACGACTTATGATCAATTTTGGCGCTGTGGCCTTTACCAAACCGCGCAAAAATGGTTCATGGAAATGAACGGTCGTTTGTTTGATTTTGGCGACCCGAAAGCGGAGGCAACCGATAGAATCGGGAGTGGTTGCCCGGTAGCTTCAGGGAGAATTGTGATGGATGGGATAGTCGATGCTCAGCAGGAACGTTTTGGTCTGACGGAAGAACAGCGGGCGATACAGGAGATGGTGAGCGCTTTCGCGGCTGACCGGGTTGCTCCGAATGCAATCGAATGGGACCAGAAGAAACACTTTCCGGTGGATGTCATACGAGAAACGGCGCCGCTTGGCCTCGGCGGCATCTACGTCGGTGACGACGTCGGCGGATCCGCCCTTGGCCGCCTCGATGCCGTGGTGATTTTTGAAGCGCTGGCGCAGGCCTGCCCGGCATTTTCCAGTTTCATCTCCATCCACAACATGGCCGCCTGGATGATCGATGAATTCGGGTCGCAAGAATTGCGCGAGCGGTTTCTGCCCGGCATCACCTCGATGGAGCAGATAGCCAGCTACTGCCTGACGGAACCCGGCTCGGGATCGGACGCCGTGGCGCTCAAGACACGGGCCGTGCGTGATGGTGACAGCTATGTGGTAAACGGCTCGAAACAGTTCATTTCGGGCGCTGGAATGAACGACATCTATGTCACGATGGTCAGGACAGGCGAGGAGGGGGCCTCCGGCGTATCAGCGCTTGTTATTCCAAAGGATACGCCCGGCATTTCATTTGGCGCGCAGGAAGCCAAGATGGGCTGGCACATTCAGCCCACCGCCCAGGTGAATTTCGACAATTGCCGTGTGCCTGCCGAAAACTGCATCAATCATGAAGGCATGGGCTTCAAGATAGCAATGGCGGGCCTCGACGGTGGCCGTCTTAACATTGCAGCGTGCTCCTTGGGTGGTGCGCAATCTGCTTTCGACAAGGCTGTTGCCTATACATCCGAACGCAAGGCCTTCGGCAAGACGATCAATCAGTTCCAGGGTCTGCAGTTCAAGATGGCCGATATGGCAACGGAACTGGAGGCTTCGCGACTGCTTCTATACGCCGCCGCCAACAAGCTGGATCAGAAGGCCTTTGACGCAAGCAAATGGTCGGCCATGGCTAAACGCTATGTGACCGATGCCGGTTTCGATATTGCCAATGATGCGCTGCAGCTGTTTGGCGGCTACGGCTATCTTGCCGACTATGGCGTTGAAAAGCTGGTCCGCGATTTGCGTGTGCACCAGATTCTTGAAGGAACCAACGAGATCATGCGGGTCATCATCGCCCGCAATCTGACGCAATAGGCGACTGAGCGTCACGGGACGGGAGTTATTCATGACAAACATTGCGTTTATCGGTCTTGGTAATATGGGCAACCCGATGGCCGCCAATCTGGTCAAGGCCGGCCTCAAGGTTACCGGTTTCGATCTCGTGGAAGCCAACCTGGATCAGGCGAGGTCCAATGGGCTCGGTATCTCCGATTCGGCTGCTGATGCTGTTCGCAATGCCAAGGTGGTTATTACCATGCTGCCCGCGGGCAGGCATGTTCTTGCAGTCTATGACGACGTTTTGGGGGCGGCGGAACCCGGAACGCTTTTCATCGATTCTTCCACTATCGATGTGGACAGCGCACGGCGCGCGCATGAAATGGCTGCCGAAAAGGGCATGCTGTCCATCGATGCCCCGGTATCGGGTGGTGTTGGCGGCGCTGAAGCCGGCACGCTGACGTTCATGGCGGGTGGTTCGTCCGAAGCCTTTGCCTTGGCTGAGCCGATCCTCGACCCGATGGCCGGACGTATCGTGCATTGCGGTGACGACGGCGCCGGACAGGCGGCCAAGATCTGCAACAACATGATCCTTGGAATTTCGATGATCGGCGTCGGAGAGGCGTTTGTGCTGGCCGAGAAGCTGGGCCTGTCGCACCAGGCGTTGTTTGACGTTGCATCGACATCGTCGGGCCAATGCTGGTCGATCAACACTTACTGTCCGGTTCCGGGGCCGGTCCCGACTTCGCCGGCAAACAACGACTATAAGCCGGGTTTTGCCGCGGCGCTGATGCTGAAGGACCTGAAACTTGCACAGGAAGCGGCGCAGAGTGCCGGTGCCGTCACCCCGCTTGGCGCCAGCGCAATGCAGCTTTATGCGCTCTTCAATGCGGTGGGTGAAGAAAACACCGATTTTTCGGGCATCATCAATTTCCTGCGCGGGCAGGTAAAAGACTGAAATAAAAGTGCAGAATTTAGGTTTGATTAAGGTCTCACTAACTGTCCGGTAACACTATTCCCCTAGAACGGAAGGGCGGCGGGAATACCGCCGTCCGCTCCGGATCAGGTACTGCGTACCGGGGTGCCAGCGATCTTCGCGCGTATTGGCGAAGCGGTCATGAGTATGATGGCCACACCGCGCCCAGGGTCTCCTGTCGCGCGGTTGTCGCGTAACAGGCGATACCTGTTTTCACACTCAACTGTAGTCTAACAGTCTGCCCGGCGGTTGGCCTTGCCGGCTGACAAACAGTTCCTTTCCAAACATTACAAAATATTATTACTCGCGGCGGTTTGATTACTTTAGGTTCGATTGCTGGGGGCGAGAATAGTCTGTACGCGAGGGGATTACGTGACAGGATCATTCTCGACCGGCTCGAACCGCCGGCACATTGCTATATTGAAAACCATTTCAACAGTTGGTGTTGTTTTTGCGCTGACGGCATGCTCGACGTCGAAATGGGACGTTCCCTTGGTTCCTGCCGACACTGTGGTCGCAGATATTGAACGTGTTTTCGTTGCCACAATGCGCGCACCGACGGGCAAAGACGACATGCGTTTTTCCGGAGAAAGGAGCGAGCGGCTGAATTTTTCCGAAATCGCCGTTTCTGTTCCCAAGGACAGGAAAGTCGGGAAGATCGTAGGTCCGGAGGAAAAACCTGATCCGTCGAAGGAATTTGCAGCGGTGCAAATCAAATCGGTCGACGATGAGACTGCCTTCGTCGAAGCGATAAATGCAGAGATGGCTGGTCGCCCACAGGAAGAGCGTGTCGCCTTCGTCTTTGTGCATGGTTACAACACGAAGTTTGGTGAAAGCGTTTACCGGCATGCGCAATTGCGCCGGGATTACAATGTTCGAGCCTTGCCCGTCAGCTATTCCTGGCCCTCGGCCGGCAAGCTTGAGGGTTATCTCTATGATCGTGACAGCGTTCAGTTTGCCCGTGACGGATTGCTTCAGACGCTTGAGTTGTTAAGGCGGTCACGCGCCAGAAAGACCTTTGTCGTAGCGCACTCCATGGGCTCCCTGCTGGTCATGGAAACCCTTAGACAGGCCAGCCTGAGCGGTAATCAGAGATTATTGCGATCGGTCAACGCCGTGGTTCTGGCAGCGCCTGACATTGATGAGCAGGTGTTCGTGAAACAGGTGGAAATGATCAAACCGTTGCCTCGTCCTTTCGTTATGTTTGTCTCGTCAAAGGACCAGGCCCTTCAGGCTTCGCGAATTGCCAGGCGGGGAAATCCGCGGGTGGGCGAGGGCAAGGATATTGCGACATGGCAGTCGCTTGGCATCACCGTCGTCGATCTTTCCGGAATTACAGATGGTGGATTGATGAAACATGGCGTTTTCGCGAGTTCACCGTCACTGATAAGGGTCATTCAGGATGAGGGGTTGAACTTTGCGATGCTGGGGCAGAAAACCGCAGCAGAAGAGGTTGAGAGGCAGCCCGGGCGGCGTGAGCGTACAAGATTTGCCGATAATGTCGTCCACTTTCCTACTGACGAATAGGCCCACGGAGCGGCGCACGCTATCGCTTCGGTGTTAAGCCTCATACAGGCAGATTTATTGGCTTTGCAGCACCGGTTTACAGTGATAGCAATCGGCCATGACAAAGGCGATCATGCTTCAGGGTACCGGGTCGGATGTCGGCAAGACCGTGCTGGTGGCCGGGCTTTGCCGGCTGGCCGCCAATCGCGGCCTGAAGGTGCGCCCGTTCAAACCGCAGAACATGTCGAACAATGCGGCTGTTGCGGATGATGGCGGTGAAATAGGCAGGGCGCAGTGGCTTCAGGCTATGGCCTGCCGTGTTGAACCCTCTGTTCATATGAACCCGGTTCTGCTCAAGCCGCAATCCAATTCCGGATCGCAGATCGTGGTTCAGGGCAAGGTTTGGGGTCAGGCCGGCGGGCGCGATTATCAGGGTCTGAAAAGCAAGCTTCTGTCAGCGGTGATGGAAAGCTGGCAAACGGTCAACGGCGATGCCGATTTGGTCATCGTAGAGGGGGCCGGCTCGCCTGCGGAAATCAACTTGCGCGCCAATGACATTGCCAATATGGGCTTTGCGACGGCGGCTAATGTGCCGGTTGTTCTCGTGGGTGATATCGACCGCGGCGGCGTCATCGCCTCGCTGGTAGGCACGCATAAGATCCTGCCGAAGGAAGACCGGCAAATGATTGTCGGCTATCTTATCAACAAGTTTCGTGGCGATGTATCGCTTTTTGACGACGGTATCGCGCAGATCGAGCGCTTCACCGGTTGGCCTTGCTTCGGTGTCATCCCGTGGCTCGCCGACGCCGGCCGGTTGCCGGCGGAGGATTCCGTTGTGCTTGAGCGTATGGCGCGCGGCGAAGGCAAGGCGCTGAAGGTGGCCGTTCCCGTTCTCGACCGCATTGCCAACTTCGACGACCTTGATCCTCTTGCAGCGGAAAAGGACGTGGAAATCGTCATGGTGCGTCCGGGTGACAGGCTTCCGCAGGATGCCGGTCTGGTCGTCGTTCCGGGGTCAAAATCCACCATCTCAGATCTTGTCGCGTTCAGGCAGCAGGGCTGGGACCGGGAATTGGAACAGCATGTTCGCCGAGGTGGCCGCGTTATCGGCATATGTGGCGGCTTTCAGATGCTCGGTAGCAAGGTCAGCGATCCGGACGCCATCGAAGGTGATGTGACCGAAATCGACGGCCTGGGGTTGCTGGACGTCGAAACAATCATGGAACCGGCGAAGACCGTGCGCAATTCCAAGGCATGGAGCGTGCCTTACGACGTTGCGCTGTCCGGCTACGAAATTCATCTCGGGCGCACACAAGGGCCAGATTGCGCCCGGCCGTTCTGCAGGATCAACGATCATGCCGATGGGGCAATGTCCAAGGATGGCCGTGTGGCAGGTACTTATCTCCACGGATTGTTCGAAGACGACGCGTTTCGCCGGCTTTATCTGTCCGACCTTGGTGTTAGCGGCGGCGACGTCAACTACCGCGCTGAAGTGGACAGCGCACTCGACCGGATCGCGGCACAGTTGGATGGTCTGATAAGTCCTGATTTCCCCGGATTCGGCTAATTTTCCGGGCCTGTCATTAACTCGCCGCTAACCGTGTTTCCTAAACTGGTGTTGGTGTTTTCACGCTAATGTGTAGGTAGTTTATTCGGCCAAAATGAAATTGGCCAAATCCATGCTTACTTAAAGCCTGGATCGCCTGAACCGTGTAAACGGCAGCAGGCAGGCGAATGAATATTGCTCTGCCCTTGGGCCGGGTTTCGCTGATGCACAGGTGTGGATGCGCGATTCCGACCATAGGCAGCTACGGTGCCGATGTTCCGGCATTGTTTTGGCAACGCTTGTGTAGGAGGCCGCGGTGATATACCCGGATTTGACGTTTTCCGGCGTCTTAAAAAGCAGAATGCGCCCGATCGTTGCGCGATCGCTGCTGCTGTTTGTGGCTATTATCCTGTTCTCCCAGGGCGTGAATGCCTATTTCAATGCCGATCTGACGGGTGCGGAACGCATAGCCAATATCATTTTGTGCCTGAAGATTACGTCGATCGTCGCCGTGCCGTTCATACTCTACGTGGTCCTGCTTCAGGCGCGTGCGGATGTGGCGGCAGATTATTTCCGGCTTCTATCCCGGACCGACCATCTTACCGGTCTGCTCAACAGACGTGCGTTCCTCGATTTGCTGAAAAGCAGAAAAAACCGCGAAGACAAGCAGCAAAGAGACAGCAGTGCGCTTCTTGTCATCGACCTTGATCATTTCAAGCAGGTCAACGACAAGTATGGGCATGATGCCGGGGACGCCATATTGCAGCAGGTTGCCGATCTTTTCCGCATCAATCTGCGTGCCGACGATGTTGTTGCGCGCTTTGGCGGCGAGGAGTTCGCGGTGGCGCTCAATCGAGGCACCGCGCGTGAAACGTGGCAAGTCGCTCAGCGGCTGCGTCATGCGGTCGAACGCAACGTCTTTCTCTTCGGTACACATGAAATCAGGCTGACGATCAGCATAGGTCTTGTCAGGTACTGCAATGGCCAGAAACTCGAAACCGCTTTGCGCCAGGCCGATCTGCTCACCTACAAGTCGAAAAAGGACGGTCGCAACCGGATCAGTTTCCCGCAAGAGCAGTTCAATTTGCCGACGGCCGCATAATCTCCATCACCATCCAATCGGTCCATGCAGGCAGCCGCCACGACCCGGGCGTTCGTTTTGGAAACGTCATGTGACGCTTTCACGATTGACAGCGCCTTGCGTCAGGGCCTATCAATCAGGCTACGAATGGTCCGACCAAGGCAAAGCCTTTAGGATCAAATGGGAATGCGACGGGTGGACCCAAATCGGGCGCTTTAATCGCAGCCGACCCCGCGACTGTAGAGCGGATAGGCGACCCCAACCGCCGGACTGCGAGCTTTCGTTCAAAAGAAGAAAGCGTGGCTCCGGTGGAAAGCCACTGAAGTGGCGGTGCAATGAACCGGGCTGGACGCCTCTAGAAATCTGCGAATCGTCCGCCTTTGTACCGCAACACTTTGGGAAGGTGAGGGGAAGTCGGACGGGCCGTCAGGCCGGTCGATCCGCGAGCCAGGAAACCTGCCATTCGTAAAGGGCGATTATGCCCGCACTGCAATGGGATGTTCCCGGGCCAGACACGGAGGTTGCTATGGCTGTACAATCACTTTCTTCTGCCGTTTCACTGAGCGGCACGCAACGCATGACGATCGCGCTTTCGGCGCTGTTGCTCGGCGTATTTCTCGTCTATGGAGCCGGGCTGGCCAATTCGGCCGTGCTGCACGACACTGCGCACGATACCCGTCACTCCTATGGCTTTCCCTGCCACTAGGGAATTGAAGCGACATGATTATCCGTTTTTTGCTTGCCGCGATCGTGGCAGGCCTGCTTTCCGGTGTGCTGATGACAGGCGCGCAGGAGCTCAAAGTCACACCGCTTATCCTGCACGCGGAACAATATGAAAACACCGGCGGCGAAACCGAGCACAGCACGGTCGCGCCGCTACCGGGGTTTTATTTGCTGGCGGAGCAGTTCAGCCCTGTAGCGGCAGCATACGCTCACGGAGATGAGGCGCATGGCGACGAAGGGGAGACCGGCGGGATTCTGTTCGGCCTCGACCGGTTCGGCGGCACGCTGATGGCCAATCTGGTTACCGGGGCAGGCTTCGGCCTGATTCTTCTGGCGGCCAGCCTCTTGACCGGTATGGAAATCACCTTGCGGAACGGCGTTCTTTGGGGCGCGGCCGGATGGCTTGCATTCCAGTTCTTCCCGGCAATCGGTCTGCCGCCCGAACTGCCCGGATTTCCGGCAGCAGACCTATTGGAGCGTCAAAGCTGGTGGCTGGCGACCGTGGTCCTGTCAGCGATTGGTCTCTATTTCCTGGTGCTGCGCGATGCTGCCTGGGCAAAGGCTCTGGGTGTCGTCCTGCTGGCCGCGCCGCATCTTTACGGCGCTCCGCAGCCGACCGACATCACAAGTGATGTTCCGGCATTGCTCGGTGCGGAATTTGCCGTAGCGGCCTTGGCGACGACGGCCTTCTTCTGGGTTGTTCTCGGGATGTTGCTTGGCGGCGCGATGGAACGGTACGGGCGCACGCAGTAATGAGCCTCAATCGCTCCGGCACGACGTTTGTCCTCGGCGGTGCCCGCTCGGGTAAATCGGCTCATGCGGAGCGGTTGATCATCGATTCCGGCCTGGAGGCTGTCTATGTCGCCACGGGCCGGTCATTCGATCAGGAAATGGACGAACGTATCCGGCAACACAAACAGCGCCGCGGCGGTTCATGGCGGACCATCGAAGAGCCGCTGGCGCTTGTCGATGTGTTGCAGGAACAGTCCGGAGAAGATCGGGCCGTTTTGGTGGATTGCCTGACGCTTTGGGTTACGAACCTGATGATGGAAGAACGGGATGTAGATGCGGAGGCATTGCAACTGGCCGATTGCCTTGGCGGTCTTGGTGGTGCGATCGTCTTGGTTTCAAACGAGGTGGGCCTTGGCATCGTGCCGGAAAACAGGATGGCGCGCGAATTTCGTGATCATGCCGGAAGGCTGCATCAGATGATCGCTGAAAAGGCGGATGAAGTTTACCTTATAGCGGCCGGATTGCCGCTGAAAATGAAGGGTTGAGAATACCATGCAGGGACAGAAAATTCCCGCGACGGTCATCACCGGTTTCCTGGGAGCCGGAAAAACCACAATGATCCGCAACCTCCTGAGCGAGGCGGCCGGGCGAAAAATTGCGCTCATCGTCAATGAGTTTGGCGATCTCGGCGTCGATGGCGAGGTGCTGAAGGGCTGCGGCGCGGAAAACTGCACCGAGGACGATATTGTCGAGCTGACAAATGGCTGCATTTGCTGCACCGTTGCCGATGATTTCATTCCGACGATGGAAAAACTGCTGGAACGCGACGAGCGTCCCGATCACATCGTTATCGAAACCTCGGGCCTGGCATTGCCACAGCCGCTCGTTGCCGCCTTCAATTGGCCGGGCATCAAGACCCAAGTCACCGTTGACGGTGTGATCACGGTTGTCGACAGCGCGGCCGTTGCCGGTGGCCGGTTTGCGGACGATCACGACAGGCTGGACGCACAGCGGAAGGCTGACGATGCGCTCGATCATGAAAGTCCTCTGGAAGAGCTGTTCGAAGATCAGCTGACCGCCGCCGACCTCATCATTCTCAACAAGGCTGATCTAGTCGATGCGGAAGGACTTGAGGCCGTGCGGGCGGATGTGACCGGCCGGTCGCGACGCAGTCCTGCCGTGGTGACATCGCACCAGGGGCAGGTGCCGTCAAAGGTGCTGCTGGGTCTCGGCATGGAAACGGAAAACGACATCAATAACCGCAAGTCCCATCACGAGATTGAACACGAAGCCGCCCATGAGGCCGGCGAAGACCATCATCACGATCACGATGAATTCGAGAGCTTTGTCGTCGAGACCGGCGAGATTGCCGATCAGGATTCCTTTATCGAGTCTCTCAAGAGCATCATTGCTGGCCATGATATCCTGCGTCTGAAGGGTTTTGCGCATATTCCCGGTAAGCCGATGCGTCTTGTGGTGCAAGGGGTTGGCGCGCGGATAGACAGCTATTTCGATCGCCCATGGTCACCGGGTGAACAGCCCGGAACGCGGCTTGTCGTTATCGGTCTGCATGACATCGACCAGGCAGAAATTGCCGAGGCGATCCGTCAGGCCGCTCAAAAAGGCTAACCGAAACCATGCATCTGCTTCTTGCCCAGAAAGGATCGATAGCGGACGGTGACGAAGCCGTTGATCTTGGGCAGACGCCAGGGGATGTGCTGTTCCTGACTGCGGCCGACACGGAACTTGCAAGCCTTGCAACGGCGCGTTCTGCCCTGGGTGAAACCGCACCCGATTTGCGCCTCGCCAACCTGATGGAGCTTCGCCACCCGATGTCGGTCGACACCTATGTCGAGCGGACTGCCGGCAAGGCGAAGCTGATTATCGTGCGGGCGCTTGGCGGTGCGAGTTACTTTTCCTATGCGCTGGAGGCATTGCATGGCGCTGCAGTGAGCAACAGCATGGCGATGGCGGTGCTGCCGGGGGACGACAAGCCGGACCCCGGTCTTGCGCAGTTCTGCACATTGCCGGGCGAGGATGTTCAGGCACTGTGGCAATATCTGATCGAGGGCGGGGCGCAAAACGCTGTTTCGTTCCTGCAATATTGCTCGGCATTGCTGGGCAAGGCCGAAAAGCCGCAGGAGGCTGCGCCGCTTTTGAAATCGGGCCTTTGGTGGCCCGGCCATGTCAATCCGTCGCTGCATGATGTGGTTGCGAAAGACAATGCCCAACCGGTGGTTCCCATCTGTTTTTACCGTGCCCTGGTGCAAAGCGGGCAGACGCAGCCGGTCGAGGCGCTGATCGACGCCCTGCGGGGTGAGGGCGTCCAGCCGCTGCCGATCTTTGTGTCCAGCCTAAAAGACCCCGTTTCCGTCGCAACGGTCGAAGCGCTGTTTGCCGATTGCCCTCCGGATGTGGTCATCAATGCGACCGGATTTGCGGTTTCGTCACCGGGCGGCGAACGCAAGACAACAGTGCTGGAATCGACCGGCGCCGTGGTGCTGCAGGCGATTTTTTCAGGCTCCACCTTTGATGCCTGGCAAAGCTCACCGCAAGGCCTGACAGCGCGCGATCTTGCCATGAATGTGGCGCTTCCCGAGGTTGATGGCCGCGTGTTGAGCCGTGCGGTCTCTTTCAAATCGGCGGCTTTTTACGATGAGGCGGTCGAGGCCAACATCGTTACACATGAACCACAACGGGGCCGGGTGGCGTTTACGGCGCGACTTGCCGCCCGATGGGCGAATCTGAGGCGCAGCCGGCCGGACGAACGCCGCGTTGCGCTGATCATGGCGAATTATCCGAACCGTGACGGGCGGCTCGGCAATGGCGTCGGTCTCGACACGCCCGCGGGCACAATCGAGGTGCTGCGCGCCATGGGCGAGGCCGGATATACGGTTGAGAACGCGCCTGTAGACAGCGACGCGCTGATGCGCCATCTGATGGCCGGGCCGACCAATGCCGCGGTCGATGCGCGCGAAATCCGGGAAACGATTGCCCTTGCGGACTATCGCGCTTTTTTCGACGGGCTACCGGGTGCAATTCGCAAAGCGGTTCTAGAGCGCTGGGGTGAGCCGGAAAGCGATCCCTATTTTCTTGAGGCTTCGGGCAGCTTTGCCCTTCCTTTGAGTCGCTTCGGCAAAGTAATGGTCGGCATTCAGCCAGCGCGCGGATACAACATCGATCCCAAGCAGAGCTACCATTGTCCGGACCTTGTGCCGCCACACGGATATTTCGCCTTCTACGCTTTCCTGAGAGAGCAATTTGGCGCCGATGCGATCGTCCACATGGGCAAGCACGGCAATCTCGAATGGCTGCCCGGCAAAGCGCTGGCTCTGTCTGAAACCTGTTATCCCGAAGCGCTGCTCGGCCCGGTGCCGCATCTCTACCCGTTCATTGTCAATGATCCGGGCGAGGGCACGCAGGCCAAGCGGCGCACGGCCGCCGTCATCATCGACCATCTGACACCGCCGCTGACACGGGCCGAAAGCTATGGCCCGTTGAAGGATCTCGAAGCGCTGGTTGATGAATATTACGAGGCGGCGGGTGGTGACCCACGGCGGCTGCGTCTCCTGAAAGGGCAGATCCTCGATCTCATCCGCGACATCGGTCTCGATATGGATGCCGGCATTTCATCCGGCGACAGCGACGATGCGGCGCTTGAAAAGCTCGATGCCTATCTTTGCGATCTGAAGGAAATGCAGATACGTGACGGGTTGCACATATTCGGCAGGTCACCGGAAGGCATTTTGCTGGACGATCTTGTCTGTGCGCTTGCCCGTGTTCCGAGGGGGGCAGGCGAGGGGGCGGATGTCAGTCTGCAGCGCGCGATTGCGTTGGATCTGGAGCTTGGCTTTGATCCGCTTGATTGCGAGATGGCGAAATCCTGGACGGGACCGAGGCCGGACGTGCTGAGTGCGCTGTCAACCGATCCGTGGCGCACGGCGGGCGATGCGGTGGAACGCGTGGAACTTGCGGCCCAGCAGCTTGTTTCCGGTGCGCTGCAGTGCCCCGATGGCTGGGCCAATACGACCGCGGTGCTTGCCGGTATCGAAAAATCTCTGAAGCCTATCGTTCAACAATGCGGAAATGCCGAAATCGATGGGCTCATCGCCGGGCTCTGCGGCCGCTTCGTCGAACCCGGCCCGTCCGGCGCACCGACACGGGGCCGCGCCGATGTGCTTCCGACCGGGCGCAATTTCTATTCGGTTGACAGCCGCAGTGTACCGACGCCGGCGGCCTGGGAGCTTGGCAGGAAATCGGCGGAAATGCTGATTGCGCGCTATACGCAGGACAATGGCGAATGGCCGACGTCGTTTGGCCTCACCGCCTGGGGCACGTCCAACATGCGCACGGGCGGCGATGACATCGCCCAGGCGCTGGCGCTGATCGGCGCGAAGCCTGTATGGGACAATGCCTCGCGCCGCGTCATCGGTTACGAGATCGTTCCGCTTGCACTGCTGAACCGGCCCCGCGTCGATGTTACCTTGCGCATATCGGGCTTTTTCCGTGATGCGTTTCCGGACCAGATTGCACTCTTCGACAAGGCGATCCGTGCTATCGGCGCCTTGGATGAAGACGCAGCAGACAATCCTATTGCGCAACGCATGCGCACGGAGCGGCGGTCCCTGGTCGATGCAGGTGTCGATGAGAACGAGGCAGCCGAGAGAGCCGGATACCGTGTCTTCGGTTCGAAGCCGGGAGCCTATGGCGCAGGGCTGCAGGCGCTGATTGACGAGAAGGGCTGGGATACAAAGCAGGATCTAGCCGAGGCCTATCTCGTTTGGGGCGGTTATGCCTACGGGGCCAAGACGCAGGGCAAGGCCGAGCGCGGTCTTTTCGAAAAGCGGCTGCAATCGGTCGAGGCGGTTGTCCAGAATCAGGACAACCGCGAACACGATCTTCTCGATAGCGACGATTATTATCAGTTCGAAGGCGGCATGACGGCGGCGGTCGAAACGCTTTCCGGCGCGCGCCCAACGATCTATCACAATGACCATTCACGGCCGGAAAAGCCGATCATCCGCACCCTGGACGAGGAAATCGCCCGTGTGGTGCGCGGCCGCGTGGTCAATCCCAAATGGATCAACGGTGTCATGCGGCACGGATATAAGGGGGCATTCGAGATCGCCGCGACCGTGGACTATCTCTTCGCCTTTTCGGCGACGACCGGCGCGGTGCGTGACCATCACTTTGAGGCCGTGTACCAGGCCTTTATCATGGATGATGACGTGCGCGCTTTCATCGAAGAACACAACCAGCCGGCGCTGCGCGAAATTGCCGGGCGGCTGGATGAGGCGATTACCCGCGGACTGTGGACACCGCGATCAAATTCGGCGCAGTTTGACCTGCGTGCCCTTGGCGACAACAAAATGGAAAGGCTCTCCGGACATGGCTGAAAAATCTGAAAAGCTGAAAAACCTCTCGGAAGAGGAACTGAATGCGCGCCATGCGGAAAAGATGAAGAAGAAGAAGGCCGCACGCGACAAGATCATCGCCACCAAAACTGTCGAAAAGGGTTTGACGATCGTCCACACCGGCAAGGGCAAAGGCAAATCCACCGCCGCATTCGGCATGATTTTTCGCGCTATCGGCAACGACATGAAAGTCGGCGTCGTCCAGTTCGTGAAGGGCAAATGGGGCACCGGCGAGCGCAAGGTTCTCGATGCCTTTCCCGATCAGGTGACGCTGGCGACGATGGGCGAGGGTTTTACCTGGGAGACACAGGACCGCCAGCGCGACATCGATGCGGCGCGCCAGGCCTGGGAGCGGGCGAAGGAGATGATCCTCGACGACGAGCACGACCTGGTGCTGTGCGACGAGCTCAATATCGTACTGCGTTACGATTACCTTCCGATCGACGAGATCATCGAGACGCTGAGACAGAAACCGGAAATGAAGCATGTCATCATCACTGGCCGCAACGCCAAGGACGAACTGATTGAATTTGCCGATCTGGTCACCGAAATGGAGATGATCAAGCATCCTTTCCGTTCCGGCGTGAAGGCGCAGGTCGGAATCGAGTTTTAAGGGCGAGTTTTTCTAGCGCTGAAAGACCGTTGCCGTTGCGATGCATGTCTGACGTTCGGACATTGCAGACATTCAGGCCTTGGTTGAGGCAAGGGCTTTTCCGAGTTTTGTCGCCAGCATCAGGATTGCGGCCGCGCAGAGCGCAACAACTGAAGCGAATTGCACCACGGTCCGAAAATCAAAGGCCTGAGCGATGAAGCCGACCGCAGGTCCCGCGAGGACGCTGCTGATCATGAGAGTGTTCCAATAGATCGCCGTGGCACGTGCCGGGCGGTCTGGAGCAAAGGATTGAACGTAGCTGATGCCAAGGCTTGCGTAGAGCCCATAGTAAAGGCCTTCGAGGGCTGCTCCGCCCAGCATCTGTGGGTAGTTTTGCACTGATGCCAATATCTGGATCGTGACAACGGCTAACAGTGTGGTCACCAACAGGGAGTTTCTCATTCCGAATTTCGCGATCAGGAAAGGGGTGGCAAAGATAGCGAACACTTCAACGAAGGTCTTGACGCTAAATGCTGTACCGGGCGCATAGCCCGGTAGTCCGACTTCCTGAACGTAAAACAACGGCAGGGCCGAAAACGTCAGTGAATGCGCTGAAGATAGGCAAAATACGAAGGCCGCTGCTATCCACAATGCGTGGTTTGTTGCAGCAACTGATCCGGTCTGGTTTGCAGAGGGCTTGGGTTGAGTGGTTATGTCGCGTGGCAAGACCAGCCACCAAAGCCCCAACCACAGGACGGCACCGCCAATGCCAAGCACAAAGACCGCGGCTTCATTGATCTGATCTGCCACGACAAAAGCGACTGCTGGTCCCAGCATCCAGGCCGTTGACGTCGTTGCTCGCATGTAGGCGTTAAACCGCTTTCGGTCGACTTCATGTCGTTCGGCCAGACTGCCGCCCAGGCTAAACATGGTTGAGACGGCGCTCGAGCTGACGCCGAAACCCAGGACGCCCATAATCAACACCGCGCAAAGGTAAGGAAAAACGGCAAGCGTCGCGGTCGCCAGCAAATAGCCTGCAGCCGCGATACCGACCAGAGGAAAAACACGGTGTCCTGCGTCGATGCGGCGTGCGAAGTCGCGGTTGACGATGATAGTCAGGCTTACGACAAGAAACGAGTAAACACTGATCAGCCACGGTTGCTGCCCCAGGCCTTCAACCAGGAAATAGCCCATATACGGCACTATCATTGCTGCACAAACGGTCCCGCAAAACAGCAAGAGCAGGAATGGGCTGAGGTCGATCAGTTTGCGTCGAGCCATGTTGAAAACAGAGATTAAAACTGACGGGATGTTCGCATCATTCACATGGCATAGTTGCAACCCGAAGTCGACTCCGGGCCCGAAGTCGACGTGCTACCTTCCCTGATCGGACTGGAGGCCCGGTCAGTCCGGATTTGGCGCGGTGTCGCGTATGACGTCAATTCCGCTGGGTTTGTGTTTGACGTCATCAGGTGCACTGCCCACAACAGTTGCAACGTGAGACGGCGCCCGATTATAGCGGGCTGAGAGAAATTCCGGATACACTACGACAAGCATCAAGATCGTCAAAAATGACGGTAAACCATGTGTGGTCCTTGCTCCACCAACTCTATTGTTTGCTCGTATTTGGCGCCAAGCTTCACAGCCAGTTTTTGAGAAGGATTATTGGAAGGGTCTATGTAACTTACCAGCGACGGTGACTTGAGCGTTTCGCGTGCATACCTGATGCACTCCCCGGCCGCCTCTTCCGCAAAACCTTGCCGTTGCCGCCGATCATCAATCCAATAGCCCAATTCCAATTCGGGCCAATCCGGAGATCTCCAAAGTCCAACACATCCAACAAATGTTCCGCTGCCGATTTCTTCGACAGCCCAGTATCCAAAACCGTTCAAATGCCAGTGCCCAACCTGCAGAGCCATGTGCCGCCATGCGTCATCGGCATTCTTCATTCCGCCGAAATACCGGCATCTGTCCTGATCTGAGAAGAAACGAATATAAGGCTCGATGTCTTCTGATCTCCATTGTCTCAGAAGAAGTCGATCAGTTCGCAATTCCTGCATCTAGACCCTCCTCACAGCCGCGTCCCGAGCATTGTCTGGAATAAAGTAAGCGGACCTATCTGACGGGTCCGAATTGATTGTTAGCGCACGATCGGCCTGGTTTCCATTGGTATCATTGCCTCTTCTGTTTCTCGAAGAGATTCTGATTCAGATGGAAATCATGGCATGTCCTGAACCGTTCCGGGATCGGGTCAGTCCGGATTTGGCGCTGTGTCGCGTATGACGTCGATTCCGCCGCGTTTGTGTTTGACGCCATCAGGCACATTGCCTACAACAATTGCAGCGTGAGACGGCGCCCGATTATAGCGGGCTGAGAGAAATTCCGGTGCGACCGACCCAATCAGGGGGTTCAATTCCGGAGCTGTCCAGACCGGTACGGAGGACATTGTCCGCCGCGGCGTTTCGTGCATGACAAATGCCAGCGGGGTACCTCAGATGACACGCAGCTTCTGTGTTTTGACAGCATTTCTTTGTTCCGCGTCCGCGGCGCATGCGCATGGCGGCCATGTCGGCGAACTGGCAGGCCACGCCCATTGGGTCGGCATCGCCGCAACACTTGGCGCAGCTGCGCTTGCGGCGCTCGCAGCAAAGGCCGGCAAGCGCAAGGACAAGGCAGACGACGAACAGTCTGCTGATGCCGAATCGGAAGAGCAGGCAGAAGGCGCGGCAGCATGAGCACCCAGGAAAATACCGGCATCATGGTGTGCGGTCACGGCAGCCGCAACCAGAATGCTGCGCGCGAATTCGCCAAAGTGGCTGAAGGACTGAAGAAGCGTTATCCCGAAACACCGGTCGAATACGGCTATCTGGAGTTCTGCAACCCGGTGATCCATTCCGGCCTCGACAAGCTGCGCGATCAGGGCGTGACCCGTGTTCTGGCCGTTCCCGGAATGCTCTTTGCCGCCGGTCACGCCAAGAACGACATTCCAACGGTTCTCAATACCTATCAGGTGCAAAATCCCGGCATGGCAATCGAATACGGCCGAGAACTGGGCGTGGATCTCAAAATGATCCGCGCGGCCGGCGCGCGCATTCAGGAGGCGCTCGATCAGGCCAACGCGGAAAACGGCGAGGTGCCGCTGCACGAAACGCTGCTGATGGTTGTCGGCCGCGGGGCCTCCGACCCGGACGCCAACTCCAATGTTTCCAAGGTCACACGCATGCTTTGGGAAGGCATGGGCTTCGGCTGGGCCGAAACCTGCTACTCCGGCGTTACCTTTCCGCTTGTTGAGCCGGGCCTGCGCCATGCGGCAAAGCTCGGCTACCGCCGCATCGTTGTCTTTCCGTATTTCCTCTTCACCGGCGTGCTCGTCAAGCGAATCTACAGCTACACCGATCAGGTGGCGGAGGAATTCCCGGACATCGAATTCATCAAGGCCGGGTATCTGAACGACCACGATCTCGTGCTCGACACGTTCGAGGACCGGGTGGAGGAAACGCGGGCAGGGCAGGCGCTGATGAACTGCCAGATGTGCAAATACCGCGAGCAGGTGCTCGGTTTCGAAGCCGAAGTGGGCCTTGCCCAGGAAAGCCATCACCATCATGTCGAAGGCATCGGTGGCGGGCTTGAGAATTGCCCGTGCGAGGGCGATTGCGATGCCTCCTGCCGGGACGAGGCCTTCTGCAAGGAACACGGTCTGCCGTGGACGCCGCTGCACGATCACAGCCATGACCATGGGCATGATCACGATCATCATGGCCACCACCATGACCACGATCACGCACACGATCATCACCATCATCCCTATCCCCATGCGGATCATCCGCACGGGCCGGTGTCGATGAAGAAGCCGTGATCTTATGGCTGCCGCGCCGGACTATATCCGCGACCCAGCGGAGATCTATCGACAGAGTTACGCGACGATCAGGCGTGAAGCAGATTTATCGCTGTTTTCCAATGGTTTGGAAGAAGTCGCTATCAGGTTGATTCATGCCTGCGGCATGGTCGATATCGTCGATGATCTTGTCATTTCCGCCGATGCCGTAGACGCCGGGAGGGCAGCGATCGGCAGCAAGCGCCCCATTGTCTGCGATGTCGAAATGGTTCGAAACGGCATCATCCGGCGGCTGTTGCCGAAAGACCTGCCGGTGAAATGCGGCGTATCGGACGAAGCAACGGCGACACTCGCAAAACAGCTTGGAACAACCCGTTCGGCAGCGGCGTTCGAGACCCTCGCGGGCGATATTGCCGGCGGCATTGTGGTCGTCGGCAATGCACCGACGGCGCTTTTCCATCTGCTGGAAATGATCGACAGGGGGCTTGCCCCGCCGGCGCTGATCATCGGCATTCCTGTCGGTTTCGTCGGCGCGGTCGAATCGAAGGATGCGCTGATCGAAGACCCGCGCGGTGTGCCGTTTGTCGCCGTTCGCGGACGCCGCGGCGGCAGTGCCATGGCGGCATCAGTGGTCAACGCCATTGCCGGAGGGCTCGGCGCATGAGCGGCAACAAAGCCTGGCTGACGGTTCTCGGTATCGGTGATGACGGCATCAATTCGCTGACGCCGCCAGCGCTGACGCTTGCCAAGACGGCGAAAACGCTGGTTGCCCCACAGCGCGTTCTCGACAGTCTCGATCTTGCCGCCCTCGGTCTTGAAAACAGTGAAATCGTGCCCTGGACCATGGGCGTCGGCCCGACGCTCGAATTCCTCAAAGAGCGGCGCGGCACGCCCGTCACGATCCTTGCGACCGGCGACCCAATGCATTTCGGCATCGGTGCGACGATGCGGCGGATGATCGATGCTGATGAAATGCTGGTCATTCCGTCGCCCTCGGGCTTTTCGCTCGCTGCCGCACGTATGGGCTGGGCACTTCAGGATATTGCCTGCATATCGCTGCACGGGCGGGCCGTTGCCGGCCTGCAGCCGCACATCCTGCCGGATAATCGCATTCTGTCTTTGACATCGGTGGGGCGGACAATCCACGAGGTGGCCGAAATCCTCGTCGCACGCGGCTATGGCGGCTCGAAGCTGACCGTGCTTGAACATATGGGCGGTAAGGCCGAACGTGTTGTCGAAGCAACTGCTGATGACGTTGGCGCATTTGATCCCGACAAGCCGCGCTTTGCCGATTTCAATGTGTTGGCGATCGAGTGTGTTGCGGGCGAGGGCGTGCGGATCCACGCGCCGGTTCCCGGATTGCCGGACGATGCCTTTGCCCATGACGGCCAACTCACCAAGCGAGAGGTGCGGGCCATTACGCTCGCGGCCCTGCAGCCCTGCCCGCAGGCGCTTTTGTGGGATGTCGGCGCCGGCTGCGGCTCTATTTCAATAGAGTGGATGCGCGCTGCGCGTGGTGCAAAGGCCGTTGCCATTGAAACGCGGACCGACCGGCAGGCGATGATTGCCGAAAATGCTGTCCTGCTTGGTACGCCCCGCCTGAAGATCATCGACGGCAAGGCACCGGAAGCTCTTTCGGATCTCGATGCACCGGATGCCGTCTTCATTGGCGGCGGTCTTGGCGAAGACGGGGTGTTCGAAACCTGCTGGAAGGCCTTGAAGCCAGGCGGACGCCTTGTCGCCAATGCGGTGACGTTGGAAAACGAAGTGCGGCTGTCGCAGCTCCATTCGGAACATGGTGGCGAGCTGATGCGTCTGTCCGTTTCACGGGCCGAGCCGGTGGGAAGATTTCACGGCTGGAAACCGTTCATGCCGGTGACGCAGTGGAGCATTCAAAAACCATGGAGGCAGCCATGACCGGTACGCTTTACGGCCTTGGCGTCGGGCCCGGCGATCCCGAACTGATGACGCTGAAAGCCCACCGGCTATTACAGTCCTGTCCTGTGGTTGCCTACCCGGCTCCCGACACGGGCCCGAGCTTTGCTCGCAGCATTGCCGCGCAATATCCGGGCGAGGGCAAGGTCGAATATCCGATTGTCGTGCCGATGCGGGTGGAGCGCTTTCCGGCGCAATCCGTCTACGACGCGGCCTCGCAGGACATCGCCCGATTCCTTGAACAGGGCCTGGATGTGGCGGTGCTTTGCGAAGGCGATCCGTTTTTCTATGGCTCCTTCATGTATCTGTATGAGCGGCTCGCCGGGCAGTTCCCTTGCGAGATCGTTCCGGGCGTTTCCTCGATGATGGCGGGCGCAGCGGCGCTCAAGCGGCCCCTCGCGGCACGCAATGATGTTCTGACCGTCATTCCGGGGCCGTTGGCGGACCAGGAAATCGCCCGGAAGCTGGAGGGGGCGGATGCCGTTGCGATCATCAAGATCGGCCGCCATTTCGCCCGTATCAAGGCGCTGCTCGAACGCCACGGCCTCGTGGAGAACTCCGGTTATCTGGAGCGTATTTCGCTGGAAGAGGAGCGAATTCTTCCGCTTGCCGATGCCGATGGCAGCGCGCCCTATTTTTCGATGATCCTCGTCTATAAGGGCTCGGAAAACTGGGTTGCGGGCCTGCCGGTCGAAAAGCGTGGCGAAGAAACCGAGGACGAACCCTCAATCATGCCGCATGGACAAGGTGTCTGAGATGAAACCTGCAATCATCGTATTGAACGAAGCGGCACTTCCCGTTGCCAAAAGAATCGCCGGCATTGTCGGCGGTGAGATTCATGGCGCCGCTTCGCGGGTGAACAAAGCCGACATCCGGTTCGACAGCGTTTCAGCGCACGTCGCCGGCCTCTTCAAAACCGGCTGTCCGATCATCGGCCTGATGGCAAGCGGTGCCCTGATCCGCCTGCTTGCGCCACATCTGACGGACAAATATTCAGAGCCGCCGGTGCTTGCCGTGTCCGAAGACGGAAAAAGCGTCGTGCCGCTGCTTGGCGGCCATCACGGCGCCAACGACCTTGCTCGCGATATCGCAGCGGCACTGGTTACCCATGCGTCAATAACCACGGCCGGGGATCTGCGCTTCGGTATTGCCCTCGACGCACCGCCGGAAGGCTATTGCCTCGTCAATCCGGATACAGCGAAAGCAGTCATGGCCGAGCTGGTGGCCGGTGGAAAAGCTGCACTTTCCGGTTCTGCCGAGTGGATTTCCCAATCGAACCTGCCGATTGCCGATGATGGTGCCGTCAGGCTTGTGGTGACGGATTGCGCAGTTGAGCCGGGTAACCTTGAGCTTGTCTATGCGCCGAAAACACTGTGTCTGGGGCTTGGCTGTGAGCGCGGTACCGAGCCGCGTGAGGCGATTGACCTTGCCGAGCGGACGTTTGCAGAGACCGGCCTTTCACCCATGGCACTGGCGGGTGTGTTTTCAATCGACCTCAAGGCGGACGAGACGGCGGTCCACGCCGTTGCAGACCATTTCGGCGTGCCGGCGCGCTTCTTCGATGCGGCGACGCTGGAAGCGGAGGCGGACCGACTTGAAAACCCCTCCGACATCGTCTTTGCGGAAGTCGGTTGTCATGGTGTTGCGGAAGGCGCGGCACTGGCGGCGGCGGGCAGGGATGGAGCGCTTGCTGTCGCCAAGCGCAAATCGCCACGTGCCACCTGCGCTATCGGACGTGCAAGCCACCCTGTCGATGGAGCCGCTCTCGGCAGTGCGCGCGGAACGCTTTACATTGTCGGCATCGGTCCCGGCAGCGAAAAGTGGCGTTCTCCAGAAGTTTCCGAGATGGTATCCCGGTCGACGGACCTTGTCGGCTATTCGCTCTATCTCGATCTTCTCGGAAGGCTTGCTGAAGGAAAAACCCGCCATGATTTCGACCTCGGCAAGGAGGAGGCGCGGGTTCACCGTGCCATGGAGCTCGCCGGCGATGGGCGGACCGTTTCGCTCGTTTGCTCGGGCGATGCGGGTATCTACGCGATGGCCACACTCGCATTCGAACTTCTCGACAGGGCCCGCCCCAAAGACGCTGATGAGCGGGGCCTGAGCGGTGCGGGCCGGCGCATCGAGATTGCCGTCTCTCCGGGCATCTCGGCATTGCAGGCAGCGGCTGCCCGCATCGGCGCGCCGCTGGGCCATGACTTCTGCACCATCTCCCTGTCGGACCTCCTGACACCCTGGCCGGATATTCAGCGGCGCGTTACAGCGGCGGGTGAGGGTGACTTCGTCATCGCCTTTTATAATCCGGTCTCCAAACGCCGGCGCACCCAGCTTGCCTATGCACGGGACGAACTCTTGAAGCACCGTCCATCTGACACACCTGTTGTGCTTGCTACCAACCTCGGACGCGAAGGCGAGACGGTGCGGGTCGTACCGCTTGGCGAATTGCAGGTCGACGATGTCGATATGCTGACCGTCGTCATCGTCGGCTCATCCCAGAGCAGGACTGTTGAGACGGGCGACGGCAGAACCTGGGTCTATACGCCGCGCGGCTATGCGGCCAAATCGGATACTGTCATTGACGGGAAGGAAGCAGCGGAATGACCGTTTTTTTCATTGGTGCCGGTCCGGGTGCTCCCGACCTCATCACCGTGCGCGGCCTGCGGCTGGTCGAAACTTGCCCGGTCTGCCTTTATGCCGGCTCGCTTGTGCCGCAGGAGATCGTAGCGGCAGCGCCCCAAGATGCGCTGGTGATGGATACAGCGCCGATGCATCTCGATCTCATCATTGCCGAGATCGAAAAGGCACATGCGGAAGGCAAGGATGTCGCACGCGTCCATTCCGGCGATCCGTCGATCTATGGAGCGGTTGCCGAACAGATGCGCCGCCTCGATACGCTTGGAATAGATTATGATGTGGTGCCGGGCGTACCTGCGTTTGCCGGTGTCGCGGCCAAGTTGAAGACCGAGCTGACACTGCCGGAAATCGCTCAGACCATCATTATCACGCGCACCGGCATGAAAGCGTCGTCCATGCCGAAAGGCGAGCAGCTTGAAGTGCTCGGGCAGTCGGGTGCGACACTCGCCATTCACCTGTCCATCCGCAATCTCGACTATGTTCGCGAATCCCTGACACCCTATTACGGTGAGGATTGTCCGGTGGTGATCGCCTATCGGGCGACATGGCCGGACGAGCTCTATATCCGCACGACGCTGGCCGAAATGAAGCAGGAGGTGCGCAAGGCCAAGCTGACGCGCACGGCGCTGATCATGGTCGGACCGGTGTTAGGCGAGGTGCAGTTTCGCGATTCGGCGCTCTATGACGCTGATTTCGCCCATGTATTGCGCAATGCGGGAAAGAAAAAGAACCGCGCGGAGGTTTAGGTGATCGCTGCGAGCAGGTCATTGACGGTCGAAAAGGAACGGTCTGCCGTTATTGCGGGCCGCTCGATCATGATGACCGGAATGGACAGATCGCGCGCCGCCACAATTTTTGCGTATGAACCGTCGCCGCCTGAATTTCGGCAGACAATACGGGTGATTGCGTGGAAGCGCAGGAGCGCCGCCTCACGATCAGGGCTGTCGAGCGGTTTGCCGATGACAAGCTCGAATGAAGCAAACGGCAGCGGTGTCTGTGGAAGATCCACCATGCGCACGACAAAAAAGACGTCTTCGCGCTCGGCAAATGCATCGATATATTGCCGCCCGAGAGCCAGAAAGACGCGGGCCGATTGCGGGATTGCTCTACAGGCCTCATCCAGCGAGGCAACGCTTTGCCAATCGTCACCGGTTTCCGGATTCCACGCGGGACGTTGCAGTCGAAGCAATGGAACATCGGCAAGTTCGGCTGCGGCGGCTGCATTCGCCGATATTGTTTCGGCAAATGGATGCGTCGCGTCGACAATCAGATCGAAGCCTTCATCGCGCAGATATGCAGCCAGGCCGTCAGGGCCGCCGAAGCCGCCAATGCGGGTTTCGCTGGCGGGCAATTCGGGATCGCGTGTGCGGCCGGCAAGTGACGTCACGATGCGGATTTTGTCATGTGCGGAAAGACGTTCCGCCAGCTCCGCGGCCTCCCTCGTGCCGCCGAGTATGAGCAAGGATCTAGGGGTGCCGGGCAAGGATATTTCCTTTCCGATCGGTCACGATGATATCGATGGAGACATCAGCGCCACGCAGCGTATCGACGGCCGTTTCGCAGGCCTTTTTTGCAATGGCCGGCGCGAGGGAAATGTCGTTTTCAGCAGTTATTTCAAGAACTTCAAGTGCCGTGTTCGCCGCCAGAATCCGTTGTTCCAGAGGCTTGTTCATCTGTTCCGGCGGCACCAGTCCGGCGAGGAACTCCATGTCGACCTGACTGCGGCTCGAATGAAGATCCATTGCGCCCTGCGCCAGCTTGGCGAGCTTGGCGAAGCCACCGGCTATCGTCAGTTTTTCGACCGGATGCCTGCGCAGATATTTCAAAAGCCCGCCGGCAAAATCACCCATGTCGAGAAGGGCAATCTCGGGAAGATTGTAGATTGCCTGGGCGGCTGCCTCGGACGTCGATCCGGTCGCTCCCATGACATGGGTAAGCCCTGCCGCGCGCGCCACATCGATGCCGCGGTGGATCGAGTGGATCCAAGCGGCACAAGAGAAGGGCTGTACAATTCCGGTGGTGCCGAGGATGGAAAGCCCGCCGACAATGCCAAGCCGCGGGTTCCAGGTTTTGGCGGCAAGATCTTCGCCGCCCGGCACGGAAATGGTGATTTCGATATCGGCTGGCAGTTCGAACTCTGCACAGATTTCCGTGACGACGTCCTGCATCATGGAGCGCGGCACGGGATTGATGGCTGGTTCACCCACGCCGACGGGAAGGCCGGCGAGCGTGACGGTTCCAACGCCACTGCCGGCGGAAAAATGCACGCCGGAGCCGGGTGGCAGGGGTCTGACTGTGGAAATGACAGTGGCACCGTGGGTGACATCCGGATCGTCACCGGCATCCTTGACGATACCTGCAGAAGCATAACCGTCCCCGAGCGTCTCGAACGCCAGCGGAAAGGCCGGTTGCTGACCCTTGGGAAGCGTGATTGTCACCGGATCCGGGAACTCGCCGGTGATCAGCGCGGTGAGCGCTGCCCTCGTCGCAGCGGTGGCACAGGCGCCGGTCGTCCAGCCCCTGCGCAGGGGAGCGGGTTCCGGCTTGGTTTCGGTGCGCGTCTCATTCATCCTGCGGTTATAGGCGAGGGACGGTTCGAGCGGAAGGTGGAGTTGCGGCATGGCTGATGCGCTTTTCGACGGGCTGGCCGACATGGAACCGGGAACCGTCTGGCTGGTGGGCGCGGGACCGGGCGATCCGGGCCTTTTGACGCTTCATGCTGCCAACGCCATCCGTCAGGCGGATGTGATTGTTTATGACGCGCTGGTCAACGCGGGTTGCCTGAAACTGGCCAGATCAGACGCGGTGCTGGAATATGCCGGAAAACGGGGCGGCAAACCTTCCGCGAAACAGCGCGATATTTCGCTCAGGCTGGTCGATCTGGCAAGGGACGGCAAAAGAGTTCTGCGGCTGAAAGGCGGAGACCCCTTCGTTTTCGGACGCGGCGGTGAAGAAGCACTGACGCTCACAGAGCACAATGTCCCCTTTCGCGTGGTGCCTGGAATAACTGCGGGTATTGGCGGGCTCGCCTATGCCGGAATTCCTGTAACGCACCGTGAGGTCAATCACAGTGTCACATTCCTGACCGGTCACGATTCGAACGGTATCGTTCCTGACAGAATTGATTGGCACAGCGTTGCGAACGGTTCACCGGTCATTGTCATGTACATGGCAATGAAACATATAGCTTTAATAACAGAACAACTCATAGATGCCGGCAGAAAGCCGGACGAACCCATGGCGGTCGTGTGCAATGCCACGACCGAGCAACAGCAGGTTCTTGAAACGACGCTGGAATGGGCCGAACGGGACCTGGTCGTCGCCGGACTGTCGCCACCGGCGATCGTCGTTGTCGGCGAAGTCGTATCGCTGAGACGCACACTCGACTGGCTGAATACAAATGAGATCAATCCTCTGAGGGACGTTGCAGAATGAGCGGATTGCTGATCGCATCGCCAATGTCAGGATCGGGCAAGACAACCGTCACCCTGGGGCTCCTGCGTGCGCTCAGCAAACGCGGGATTGATCTTGCGCCCGGCAAGGCCGGCCCGGATTACATCGATCCGGCATTTCACACGGCGGCAAGCGCGAAAGCCTGTCTCAATTTCGATCCGTGGGGCATGCGCCGCGAGCTTCTGCTCGCCAATGCGGGGCTTGCCGGCGGCGGAGGGCGGCTCCTGGTGGTTGAAGCCATGATGGGTCTTTTCGATGCCGCCGCGGATGGAACGGGAGCGGCTGCCGATATTGCGGACCTGTTGAAGCTGCCGGTCGTCTTTGTCGTCAACTGCGCAAAGATGTCCCATTCCGTCGCAGCCCTTGTACGCGGCTTCAGCCACTACAATCCCAACGTGATGATTGCCGGCGTCGTCTTGAACAATGTCGGCAGCGCAAGGCATGAAGCCATGCTGCGCGATGCGCTGGATGGTATCGGCATGGATGTGTTTGGCGTGATCCGCCGTGATGAAAATCTCGTCCTTCCGGAGCGCCATCTCGGTCTCGTGCAGGCGGAGGAGCATCAAAGCCTGGAGGCATTCATATCGCGCGCGGCCGAGCAGGTCGAACAGGGATGCGATCTCGACAGGATTGTCGACGCCTCAGGCCTGCTCGGCGCAGCCGATACCGTATCGAATATCGAACGCCTTCCGCCGCCGGGTCAGCGTATCTGTGTCGCCCGCGATCTGGCGTTTTCGTTCTGCTATGAGCATATGCTGCTCGGCTGGCGCAGGCGCGGCGCGGAAATTTCATTTTTTTCGCCGCTTGCTGATGAGGGGCCGGCAAAGGACTGCGATGCGGTCTACCTACCGGGAGGCTATCCGGAGCTTCATGCCGAAGTGCTTTCTCAGGCGGCAAAGTTCCGCTCCGCCATGAACGAGGCCGCGGATCGCAAGGTTTGGATCTACGGCGAGTGCGGCGGTTACATGGTGCTGGGTAACGCATTGACCGACAAGGATGGAAAGAGCCACCCCATGCTTGGCCTGCTGCCGCACGGGACAAGCTTTGCCGAACGAAAACTGCATCTCGGATATCGGCGGGTGCGTGCCGCAAACGCGTTTTTCTGGAGCCGGCCCATGACGGCGCACGAATTCCACTACGCTTCAATTGTCGAAGAAGGAAAGGCAGACCGTTTGTTCGAGGTGACGGACGCCATAGGCAATGACCTTGGCGGGGCAGGTCTTCAACGCGGATCCGTCGGCGGATCATTCATGCATATTATCGACATGGCAGAGGGTGCATGAACGACGCGGTGATAAATACGCAAGTCGAACATGGCGGAGCACTCGCGAAGGCCTGTGCCGAGTTTGGCGGAGAGCCCGGTGAGTGGCTCGATCTTTCGACGGGCATAAATCCCAATCCGGTACCGTTGCCGAATATCGATCGAACCGTATGGGCCCGCCTGCCGGACGAAGACCTGTTCGAACGGGCAAGCAAAGCGGCCGCGGACTGCTACGGAACGGCATCGGGTGTTCGGCCGCTTGCGGTCGCCGGAACGCAGAGTGTCATACAGCTTTTGCCGGGGATATTCGGTGGCAATGTCGCCATATTCGGACCAACGTATGAAGAATACCGGTCGCGCTTTCAAATGGCGGGACGATCGGTCGATCTGATTTCCGATGTGGATGAAATTTCAGGAGATCACCGGCTGGTCATACTGATCAATCCAAACAATCCGGACGGCCGCATTGTGCCGCGCGAGGCGATAGCCGCACTCGCAGAGCGGCTTGCGGACCGGGATGCGTATCTTGTCGTGGATGAGGCCTTTGCCGATCTTCATCCGGAGGAGAGCGTAGCCGGTCTTGCCGGAGAAATCGGCAATCTCGTAGTCTTTCGCTCCTTCGGCAAGTTCTTCGGCCTTGCGGGGTTGCGGCTCGGATTTGTCCTCGCCGCACCGGCAATAATCCGGAAGATGCGTGAAGGGCAGGGACCGTGGGCCGTCTCCGGCCCGGCGCTGGCACTCGCACATGCGATTTTAACAAACGGGCGCCTTTGCGGCCGTACCAAGGAGCAGATCGTTCAGCGCCGGTCGGCGTTGGGTAGCGTACTGTCTGAGGCGGGACTGTCGATCACCGGCGGAACGCAGCTCTTCGCGCTGGTCGAGGATGATCGGGCCATACAGTTGCATCGGCAATTGTGTGAGCGGCACATACTGACCCGCAAATTCGGCTACGAACCGCGCTGGCTGCGCATTGGGCTTTGCGCGGATGAAAACGGCGACAGGCGTTTGAGCAACGCGCTTGCCGAAATCATGCCGTCACTGAGGTAAGCCGGTTGGAGATGCATCTGGCAATATTGGTGTTAGCCCTTCTTGCCGACCGGTTCATCGGTGATCCGGACTGGCTATGGGAGAAGATATCGCATCCCGTTGTGATCTTCGGCGCAGCGATTTCCGCCGCGGACAGGATAGGCAACAAGGAGACGAACAGCGATTCAATTCGCCGGCGTAATGGATTGATTTCCATAATTTTATTACTGTTCCTTGCTGTCGTGGCCGGGGTGATGCTTGCCAGGCTGTTTGCCGTGTTGGGGGTTGTCGGGTTCTTCCTGGAGGTCGGCGTTGTTGCGGTGTTTCTTGCCCAGAAGAGCCTCGCCGATCACGTGACAAATGTCGCGTCCGGTCTGCGCGAGGGTGGGCTTGCCGGCGGAAGGGAGGCTGTTTCGCTGATTGTCGGTCGTGATCCCGGGAGCCTCGATGAGGCGGGCATATGCCGGGCGGCGATCGAGAGCCTTGCTGAGAACTTTTCCGACGGGGTCGTCGCGCCGGCGTTCTGGTATGCGCTCTTCGGCCTACCGGGGATATTTGCCTACAAGATGCTCAACACGGCCGATTCCATGATTGCTCACAAGAATTCCCGCTATCTGCACTTCGGCTGGGCGGCTGCGAATCTGGATGATCTTGCGAATTGGCCGGCGTCGCGTCTGTCCGCCCTGCTGATTGTGATAGCGGCTACATTCAAAACCGGTTGGCGGGCTGCCACCCGTGCATTCAACGTCGTGTTGCGGGATGCCGCGCTTCACCGTTCACCCAACGCCGGATGGCCGGAGGGCGCCATGGCCGGCGCGCTCGGTCTGGCGCTCGCCGGTGAGCGGGTCTATGGCGGCGTTGCCGTGCGCGAGCCGTTGCTGAATGCCGCCGGGAAGCGTGAGGTCAATGCGGCAGATGTCGAGGCTGCTGTTGGTCTTTTCCATGGGGCCTGCACGGGACTTGTCGTATTGTTTGCAGCATTTTTTGTATTATTTTGATTGTGCCATCGCCCTATATTCATTCGGCTTTCCAGGTATCACCGATCGCGCAAATACAACAACGCGCCGATGCCGCGTGCGATCTTTTTCCGCGGTGGTTACGCGGTTCACGGCATCTATGACATAGAAAGCACGGGACGTCCGGCCCCCCACAGCTACATCAGGTTCAGCGCGAAGGTTACAAGAATACGCGGATCGTAATTCGCAAACAGTGCTCAAAGCGTGTGCTTGATGTTCCAGCGGTCGTGGAACCACTGCCACTGGCCGGGGTATTCGCGCACCCAGCTTTCAACCTTGTCGTTGAGCAGTTGCGCCGTGGCTGCGACATCAATATGCCCGCGTCCATTGCGCGGAAGCTCGACCGCCGGCTCGATTTCAAGGCGGAAGCGGCCGTTGGGCAGCCTGACCGAGCGTGCCGGATAGACTTCGCATTCGTAGTTGCGTGCAAGTTTGACCAGCAAGGGGTTGGTCTGGACGTCCATATCGAAGAACTTCGTCTTTGAGCCCTTGCCGAATTTCTGGTCGACCAGCAGGCCGACACCTTTGCCGGATTCCAGAACACCGGCAAGGCTCCAGGACGCACCCACCTGAGAGGGAACCAGGTGACCCATATGGGTGCGCCGCGCCGACAGAAGACGCTTGGCGATATAGGGATTGTTCGGCGGGCGGAACAACGCCGTTACATTCAACCCGTATTTCGCGGCGACGATCGGCAGCAGCTCGAAATTGCCGGTATGGGCGGTAAAGACGATAAACGGGCGGGGATTGTCACGCAGATCGAGAAAGCGTTCGATACCGTCGACCTCGATCATCCCGCCATCGCCGTTTGCAAGGTCGTAGTCGATCAGCTCTTCAACAAAAATATACTCGGCCATCAGACTGGCCATATTGCCCCACATGTCGAGAGCGATCTTTTCGCGTTCCTCTTCTGATTTTTCCGGAAAGGCACGCTGGAGATTGTGTAGAACCAGGCGATGTCGGGCGGTTTTCGGTCCGATCCTGTAGGCCATTTTTTCAGTGAAGCGGATTGCTTTTCGCGCAGGCACAAGCTTGAGCAGAGCCAGAACGGCAAAGATCGACTGGGCGATGAGCCAGTCCTTCGCCTTTCGCAGTTTCAGAACAATGCGCGTTATGAACAGCTTCAAGCGGGTCAGCCCATATTCAGGATGATTTTCCCGAAGACCTTGCGGCCTTCCATGCGCTTGAGCGCGGTATCGATGTCATCCAGCTCGACCTGCGTATCGATAACCGGATGAACCAACCCGCGTGCCATCTTCTGCATGGCGTCAGCCATATTTTCCATGCGGCAGCCAAAGGAGCCGATCAGGCGCAGTTGCTGCTGGAAGAGCTGCATGAGGTTCATCTGCGTTGAAACGCCCGAGGTTGATCCGCAAGTCACCAGCCTGCCGCCACGCTTCATGCACAACATGGAGCCGGCCCACGTGTCGGCGCCGACATGCTCGAAGACGACATCAACACCCTTCTTCTTCGTCAGCTTCCTGACGACACCCTCGAACCGGTCTTCGCGATAGTTGATGACATGATCCGCGCCGAGGGCCTTGGCTTTTTCTATCTTGTCGTTCGATCCGACCGTCGTAATGACGGTGCATCCGTGTTTCTTGGCAAGCTGAATGGCTGCAGTTCCGATGCCCGATCCGCCCGCCTGAACGAGGATCGTTTCACCGGGTTCCAGCCGGGCATTGTCGAACAGCATGTGCTCGACGGTTCCGAACGTGACGGGAGCGAGTGCAGCGCCAATTGCGTCCACGCCAGGAGGAGCAGGCACCAGCAGCCTTGCAGGCAGGTTGATCTTTTCCTGCGCAAAGCCGTCAAGATGGAAGCCATGGACCCCGGAGACGTGTTCGCAAAGATTATCGCGGCCTTCGCGGCACGGGCGGCAAAGCCCGCAGGTTTGCGCACCGTAGACCGAAACCAGCTGGCCCGGCAGTACGTTGGAAACGCCGGGGCCTATGGCTTCGACTTCACCCGATGCTTCTGCGCCGATGACCAGCGGCAGTTTGCGTTTTGCAAAGGCCATGCCGCGCCAGCCCCATACATCGATATGGTTCAATGCCACTGCCTTTACCCGCAGCGTCACCTCTCCGGCTGAGGGGGCGGGGGGCGGTGCAATATCCGCCAACTCCAGCTTACGGTCTTCAATGAGCTGCAATGCGCGCATGATCGTGCGATGTCCTTGCTGTTCGCAGAGATAGGTGTCGTTAGTGATGAGAGCCGTTTAGGCCGGTTCTGCCGTCATGACAAGGCATGCGTTCTGACCGCCGAAGCCGAAAGAGTTGGACAAAACCGACGTCACGCTGTGATTACGCTTCACATTTGGAACGACATCGAGCTCGATCGAGGGGTCGGGATTTTCGTAATTGATGGTTGGCGGCAGGGTGCCGGTGCTGATGGTCAACAGCGAGAAAATAGCCTCGACTGCTCCGGCTGCCGTCAGTGTGTGGCCAATCATCGACTTGTTGGACGAAACCGGAATGCCCGCAAGGTGGTCGCCGAAAACGGTTGAAAGTGACAGATACTCCATCTTGTCGTTTTCCGGCGTCGAGGTGCCATGGGCGTTGATGTAGCCGATGCCCGACGCATCAAGGCCTGCATCATCGAGCGCCGCCTGGATGGTGGCAATCGCCGGTCCGCCATCAGGCGACGAGCGCGTGCGGTGGAAATGGTCCGCCTTTTCGCCGTAACCCTTGAGGATACCGAGAACCCTGGCGCCGCGTGCGAGGGCACTTTCCAGCGATTCCAGGACCAATGCAGCGCCGCCTTCGGCGATAACGAATCCGTCGCGATCCTTGGTGAAGGGTTTGGATGCCTTTTCCGGCGGATCATTCTGGGTTGACAGTGCCGACAGAAGCGAGAAGCGAATCAGTGCCTCTGCATTGACGGACCCATCCGTCGCAACGGTCAACGCGCGGTCTGTGCGGCCCTGGCGGATGGCATCGACGCCAAGTTGAATAGCGGTCGCTCCCGACGCGCATGCGGTCGAGAGCGTCACCGGCAAACCCCGGGTTCCGAAGTTGTCGGCCAGGCGTTCCGCCACGCCGCCAAAAAGCGCCGAGCGTGTGAATTCCTCATGGCGTCTTTTGCGCATGACTTCCAGGAAGCCGTCATAGACGTTTTCCTGGTCACCGGTAAAACCGGCTTCGTCGGCCAGAGAAAAGCGGTCCGACCATTCGCACTCGACGGGCGGTGCGGCAACAAAAAGCGGTCCGTTGAAGTCCCCGTCAATGGCTGCTTCAGCGATGGCTTCGCGGGTCGCCGCATTTGCAAGCGCGAAGGAAAGTTCGCTCGACACGTTCGGCGCATCCATAAAGTCGACCGTGCCGCAAATGCGGGTCGACAGGCCGTCTGTCGGAAAGCGCTTGATGGCATGGATTCCGGACGTGCCGTCGGTCAGGGCCTGCCAGTTGTCTTCCTTGCCCTGTCCGAGCGAGGTGACGATGCCCATTCCGGTCACTGCGATCAACGGGCGGCCGAGGTGGTCTTTGTATGCGCTGCTTGTCATGTCGATCTCCCGCTCCGGATTTCATTCACCCTTGAGCGCGGCAATGCCTTCGCCGTGCACAAACCCCACGGCTGTCACCAGTGCACCCGATGCGGCGGTTTCCAAATTGTTTTCCTGATCACTGTCAAATCTGGGAGGTCTGGCGCCAGAATTCAATGCCAGTGCGGCAAGTGCAACGCCGATCAGGAACTGCGCTTCCATGGAGTGACCGGTCAGGCCGCTATATCCACGAAGTGCGGCAGTTGGCCATTTTTTCTCGATGATGCCGCGTTCGCGGTCGCGCAGGTCGTATGCGCCCGATGCGCCGGATAGCACAAGCAGCTCAGAACTGTCGGATACGCCGGACCGGTCCGCCAATTCTTCGAGCCGCTTTTCAAGGCCGCCATCCGCCCTTGGGCCGCGGTCGCCATCGACCGATGATACCGTTGCGTAAATCGGTGCGTTGCGCGCCTCTGCGTGCCGGCGCGATTCCAGCACCAGAAAAGCAGAAGCCGAGCCGGTTATGATGCCGCCGCCTGAGTTGTTGCGTGACCACAAGGGCTGCCAGTCGCCCTGCGCGAGAGACTGCACGCCCTCGTAGAGGATGTGCATGTCCGGACGTTCCGCGTTGTAGGCGCCGCCGACCAGCACATGGGTGGCCTGACCGGCCCTGATACGCTCAAACGCGGTCGTCATGGCCGAAATGCCGGCACTTTCCTCGCCCATGAATGTCTTGGAAGAGCCGGTAACCTTGTGGACAATCGATATATTGCCGGCAAGCAGGTTGGAAAGCTGGGCAAGAAACAGGGTCGGGCGCAGTTCCGTCGTCAGCTTCTCATTGAGCAGCAGGTCGCGGTCGTTGCGCGTTACCGCCTCGTTGACAATGAGCGTATCGACCGAAATGTCGCGCTCGCCGCCGCCGGCAGCGACGATCATATCCATGGTCGAGCAGGCTTCCGCGTCTTCCTTCAAGCCGGCGTCGTCGAGCGCCAGCCCGGCGGTGAAGACGCCGAGGCGCTGCCAGTTTTCCATCTGCCGCTGATCGCCACGCCGCTGTATCTGCGAAGACCAGTCGATTTCCGGCATCGGGTGCACGGGGTAGGGGGCAAACCGCTCCGTATCGACGACGGGATTCGGCGACTCGTTGCCATTCAGCAATGCTTCGTGCGTTTCGCGACCGACTCCGTGGCAGCTGACAATGCCTATGCCGGTTACTACGACGTCATTCGGATTCTTGCTCATGCTCTACAAATCCTTATGCATCGGCATTTTCGGACAAGGCGTCCATCAACCCGACTTCACTGGCTCGCGCTTTGATGAGATCCGCCAACCCGCTCGTATCCGGTTCGGTTGCCGCATCGAATCCGACGGTGCGGAACTTGAGCTGCCCGTCGCAGATTTTCCTGCCGCCGCGCCTGATACGTGCTTTGGTGACCGCAAATCCCGAGCCGTCGTGTTCCAGGTCGACCTCGATGTCAAGAACGGCCCCGGGCTCGACAAATGTGCGCAGTTTGGCGCCGTCCACGGACATGAGGAACGGCATTGCCGCAAAGTTGTTGCCGGCCAAAAGCAGAAAGCCGCTGGCCTGGGCCATCGTTTCGATCAGCAATACACCCGGTACCAGTGGCAATCCGGGAAAATGACCCTCGAAAACAGGGCTTTTGTCAGGGACCGTGGATGTGGCGGCAAGCTTGCCCGCGCCAAGATCGATGCTCTTCACGCGGTCGATCATCTGAAAATATTCAAGGAGCATCAGAGCGCATCTTGTTCATACAGGATCATATGATGACAGCCGGTCCCGACAGGTGCATCAGGCTTTTTCCGCCCGCAGCTCGTCGATTTTCGAACACAGGTTCTTGAGCACGAAATACTCTTCGGTCGCGACCTTGCCGTCATTGACTTCCTGTGTCCACTGTTCAAGCGGAATCTTGATGCCGAATTCCTTGTCGATAGCGAAGACAATGTCGAGGAAATCGAGGCTGTCGATTCCCAGATCGTCGATTGTATGACTCTCGGGCGTGATGGTTTCCCGATCGATTTCGCTCGTTTCGGCGATAATGTCGGCAACTTTGTCGAATGTGGCAGACACGCTCATATCCTTGTGTTCATCTCATTTGCGGTGAGCTATAGAAAAATCCGCTGCAAAAGCCAATGGTCTGTATACGGTTTCACAGCCGAATACCACGGCTGAATTGTGATTGTGGTATTACAGCCGCAGATAGTGTGACACTTCATCCATTGTAAGGGGTGACATTGTGCTCTATTTGCGGGTGAGCTTTTGCCCGGGAATAATCAGATATGACGAATGTCACCAAAGAACAGGTACTCAAGCAACTTGAAACGGTCAGCCACCCTGCTGTCGGTGGAGATGTGGTCAGCAAGGGACTGATATCGGACATCTTCATAGCCGACGGCAAGGTGTTTTTTTCGCTCACGGTGCCGGCGGATCTGGCGGAAAAACTGGAGCCGTTGCGCCTCGCCGCCGAAAATGCCGTGAAATCGATTGCCGGCGTCAAGGGCGCCATGGTGGCTCTGACCGCCGAAAGAAAACCGGGTTCGAGCGCGCCTCCGCCGGGAAGTGCCCCGCAGCGGGCCGCTCCACCCCAGCAGCAGACACCGGCCAAGGCGGGCGTTCCGGGTGTCGGCGCCATCATCGCCGTCGCCTCAGGAAAGGGCGGTGTCGGCAAATCGACAACAAGCGTCAACCTTGCCCTCGGTCTGCAGGCAATCGGCCTTAAGGTCGGAATTCTCGATGCCGATATTTACGGCCCGTCAATTCCGCGCCTGTTGAATGTCAGCGGCCAGCCGGAGCAGGTGGAAGGCCGTATGCTCAAGCCGAAGGAGGCCTACGGCCTGAAGGTGATGTCGATGGGATTCCTCGTTTCAGAGGAAACGCCCATGATATGGCGCGGACCGATGGTGGTTTCGGCTTTGACGCAAATGCTGCGTGAGGTCGACTGGGGCGCTTTGGACGTCATTGTGGTCGATATGCCGCCAGGAACCGGTGACGCACAGCTGACAATGGCGCAAAAGGTTCCGCTCGCCGGTGCTGTTGTCGTTTCCACCCCTCAGGACCTTGCACTCATCGATGCGCGCAAGGGTTTGAACATGTTTAAAAAGGTCGATGTTCCGCTTCTCGGCCTGATTGAGAATATGAGCTATTTCCAGTGTCCGTCCTGCGGCGAGCGGTCCGATATTTTCGGCCACGGGGGTGCACGTGATGAAGCGAACCGCATCGGCGTCCCATTTCTCGGGGAAGTGCCGCTCCATATGGATATCCGTGAGAACTCGGATGCCGGAACACCCGTCGTGGTGTCGAAGCCCGATGGGCCGCATGCGCAGATTTTTGCCGATATTGCCGTAAAGGTCCGCGACCAGATCATGGAAAGCCGGCAAGCTCAGGAAAATGCGGCACCGCGTATCGTATTCGAATAGTACATTAGATAATAAAGCTAAATAACTGAATCAGGCGATGTTTTCGGAGTTACCGAGCATCGCCTTTTTTGCGTCTTCGGGTTTCCTGTCTCAAAAATTCAAAATTGACCATATGATAAAAAATTTGACCTTGTGAGAAAATCAGGTCATTCTGTCATCAATCAAAGGGAGAACATCCGCCAATGGGAGGCCGCACTGGTGTCCCGGCGGAAAAGACGAGGAAGGAGGAGCGAATGGCGACCGAAGCAAAGCGTGACGTCACCGGCGGACGGCTCGAGCAGTCCGAATATGCGGAGAATTTTACGGACTATCATCCGCCACTGAACGGGCACGAGGCGGCTGTCGAAGCGGACCGCTGTTATTTCTGCTATGACGCACCGTGCATGACGGCCTGTCCGACAAGCATCGATGTCCCCCTTTTCATCAGACAGATTGCTGCCAATAACCCCAAGGGTGCAGCCAGGACGATCTTTGAGCAGAATATTCTCGGTGGCATGTGCGCCCGGGTCTGCCCCACCGAAACATTGTGCGAGGAAGCCTGTGTCCGCGAAGCGGCAGAAGGTAAGCCGGTCAAGATCGGCCAGCTCCAGCGTTTTGCCACCGACACCTTGATGAATAGCGGCGGCGATCATCCATTTGAACGGGCGGAACCCACCGGCAGGAAGATTGCCGTTGTCGGCGCCGGGCCTGCCGGTCTTTCCTGTGCGCACCGGCTTGCCCTGCACGGACACGACGTAACGGTGTTCGAGGCGCGCGAGAAGGGTGGTGGGCTCAGCGAATACGGGATTGCCGCCTACAAATCCGTCAATGATTTCGCACAGAAGGAACTGCAGTTCATTCTCGATATCGGTGGTATCAAGATCGAAACCGGCAAGAAGCTCGGAACGGATATCAGCGTTGAGGCACTTGCAGAGCAATATGACGCCGTTTTTCTCGGTATCGGACTTGCAAATGTCAACGCACTCGGTATCGACGGCGAGGACGCCGACGGATGCGAGGATGCGGTCGATTACATCGCTCAACTGCGGCAGGCATCGGATCTTTCCAAGCTGCAAGTCGGACGAAGCGTCGTTGTCATTGGCGGCGGCATGACTGCCATCGACGTGGCCACGCAGACCAAGCTTCTTGGTGCCGAAGAGGTGACCATCGCCTATCGCCGCGGGCAGGACGCCATGAACGCCAGTGAATACGAGCAGGAGCTCGCGCAGACCAATGGCGTGACGATCCGGCACTGGCTTCAGCCCAAATCGCTGGTTCTGCATGATGACGGGTCTGTTGCCGGGATCGAACTCGAATATACCAGTCAGAGCAACGGCACGCTGTCGGGAACCGGCAAGACGGTGACCCTTGCCGCCGATCAGGTTTTCAAGGCTATTGGCCAGAGATTTGACGACGATCCACTGGCCGGCAGCGGGCTGGAGCTTGATCGCGGTCGCATAAGGACGGACGACAACCGCAAGACCAATCTGAACAATGTATGGGCTGGCGGCGATTGCGTCAGAAGCGGCGAGGATCTGACGGTCGTTTCCGTGGAGGACGGAAAGATCGCTGCAGAATCCATTCACGCAACCCTATCAGCGTAGGCTCGGGAGGGCATTATGGCAGATATTTCAACAAACTTTCTGGGCATCAACTCACCCAATCCGTTCTGGCTCGCATCCGCGCCGCCGACCGACAAGGCTTACAACGTTGAGCGTGCCTTCGAGGCGGGCTGGGGCGGTGTCGTGTGGAAGACGCTGGGCGAAGCCGGACCGCCGGTCGTCAACGTCAACGGACCGCGCTACGGCGCAATCCACGGTCCGGACCGCAGGCTGCTGGGGCTTAACAATATCGAGCTGATCACCGACCGCGACCTTGAGATCAATCTCAAGGAGATCATGGAGGTCAAGAAACGCTGGCCTGACAGGGCAATGATCGTTTCCCTGATGGTTCCCTGCGAAGAAGCATCCTGGAAAGCCATTCTGGAAAGGGTCAACGACACCGGCGCGGACGGCATCGAGCTGAATTTCGGCTGTCCGCATGGCATGAGCGAGCGCGGCATGGGCGCTGCAGTCGGTCAGGTGCCGGAATACATTGAAATGGTGACGCGCTGGTGCAAGGAATACAGCAACCTTCCGGTGATTGTGAAGCTCACACCGAACATTACCGATGTCCGTTATCCGGCAAGAGCTGCCAAGGCGGGCGGTGCGGACGCCGTTTCCCTGATCAACACCATCAATTCCATTGTTTCGGTCGATCTGGATAATTTTGCGCCGGTGCCGACCATCGACGGCAAAGGGTCGCACGGCGGTTACTGCGGACCGGCGGTCAAGCCGATCGCCATGCATATGGTGGCCGAGATTGCGCGTGATGCCTCAACAAAGGGCCTGCCGATTTCCGGTATCGGTGGAATCAACACATGGCGTGATGCCGCCGAATTCATCGCTCTTGGCTGCGGAACGGTGCAGGTCTGCACGGCGGCCATGACCTACGGCTTTAAGATCGTCGAAGAAATGGCCGAAGGCCTTTCCGACTGGATGGACGAAAACGGCTACCGGTCGGTTGCCGAGTTCCAGGGCATGGCCGTGCCGAATGTCTCGGACTGGCAGCATCTCAATCTGAACTATGTGACCAAGGCCCGCATCGATCAGGACGCCTGCATCAAATGCGGACGGTGCCACATCGCCTGTGAGGACACCTCCCACCAGGCGATCACCAACATGGTCGATGGCGAACGCATGTTCGAGGTGATCGACGAGGAATGCGTTGGCTGCAATCTGTGCGTCAACGTCTGTCCGGTGGAAAACTGCATCACCATGGAACAGATTGCCGGCGTCGATCCGCGTACCAAGGAGCCGATCGATCCGGATTATGCCAACTGGACGACACATCCGAACAACCCGATGGCATCGAAAGAAGCTGCTGAATAGGCTTTCGGGAACAACTTGCGCACCGCCCGGGTCAGAATTGTCTGGTCCGGGCGGTTTGGTCATTGTAGGGATATGCCGGACTTTCAAGCGCGATGCGGAACCCGGCAGGCTCAATCCGTGCGGCACCTTATATCGAAGGAACCCGGAATGAGTGAACGCAGCGAAGCATCGTTTCTGTCGGCAGGGGAACTTGCCAGCGGGCGGGAAAAGCTCCACGGGCACTTATCCATGGTGCTCTTCGCAGCACTGATTTCAGGGTCGTTTTCGCTCGGTTCCATGGCGGCGCCATATCTGGGCGCCACGGCACTCAATGTGGTTCGGTTTTTCTTTGCCACGCTGGTGATGGGGGTCGCAGCCTTCGCCATTTACCGCAGGCTGCCACTGCCGGAGACCGCGCCATGGCGCTTTGGCATATTGGGCTTGCTGATGGCGGGGTATTTCATCGCCATGTTCACGGCCCTCAAGATTACCGATCCGGTTTCGACCGGAGCGGTTTTTACCCTCATTCCTCTCATGAGCGCCGCCTTTGGGTTCATGTTCCTGCGCCAGACCGTCCGGCCAATCGTCATACTGAGCCTGCTGATTGCAGGTTGCGGGTCCGTCTGGGTCATTTTTCGCGGTAACATAGATGCCATCTTGTCATTCGACATCGGGACGGGCGAGACGATCTTCTTTTTTGGCTGTATCTGTCATGCCGCCTATGCGCCGCTGGTCAAGAAATTCAACAGGCGCGAACCGGTGGTCCTGACCACCTATTGGACAACGATCGCCACGTTCCTTGCAGTTGCGGTTGTCGGTGCGGGTGAGGTTGTTTCAACCGACTGGCTGTCGTTGCCCGGTATCGTCTGGATAGCCATCGGCTACCTCGCGGTCGTCACATCGGCCGGCACGTTCTTTCTGGTCCAATACGCCTCCATGCGCCTGCCGGCCTCGAAAGTCCTGTCCTACGGCTACATGATCCCGGTCTTCATCATTTTCTATGAGGGATTGCTCGGGCATGGCTGGGCAAGTCTCGCGGTCTTTGCCGGCGCTATCGTGACGGTGCTCGGGCTGGTGGTGGTCGCACTCGCGCCGGATCTTTAGGATTATCACCTGCGCGCATTCATGCCAGGTGCGGATCGCAATGAGCTGTGAGGCGCCAGTAAAACGAGCCCAATTTGCCAATGCCGGAAGGGCTGGTCCGTGGTCCATTGTCCGATTGCCGCAGATAACCAATTAATTCATGCGCTGGCCATGCTTGATCGGATTTGCGGACCGAGCCGCGGTTTCTGCCCAAGTTACGATAATATCCGGGCATAAAAATATTTCCCATCCACGAAGCAGATACAGCCTTGAGCTTATTGTTTATGGGAGTATTGGCTATGCGCGCATTGGACACCTGGAGAGATACGACACCGCATATCGATTGTTTCAAATCCGAAGGCATTGGGGCGGTGGGGCGATACTATTCGAAAAACACCTGGAAAACCTTGAAGAAGCCGGAAGCCGATGCGCTGTCGAAAAACGGCATCAAAATCTGGGTTGTCTATCAGGACGCGCAGGACGCCTATCAGCACTTCAGCAAATCAAAAGGCGTGAAGGCGGCCGGGCGAGCTCTGGAATATGCGCGGGATGTCATCGGTCAGCCTACCGGTTCGGGAATATATTTTGCGGTCGATTTTGACGCGAGCGACAATGAAATAGATGGCGCAATCAAGCGGTATTTTGTTGGCGTAAACGACGTTTTCGCAGATGCAGGACGGCCGTACCGGATCGGCGTTTACGGAAATGGCGCTTGCTGTCAGAGACTGCTCGATCTCGGGTTGGTGGAGCTTACATGGCTCAATATGTCGACGGGTCACAATGGCCATGACAAATTCTATAAATCCAAGCAATGGTCGCTGAGGCAGCGGACACCGAAATCCGTGTGCACGATTTCGGTCGATCCGAATGAGCTTTCCGAAAGCGGCGATTTCGGTGGATTCCTGACAAATGCATACACAGGCGAAACGGGCACCGGAGGCGACCCCGGTGATGTCGGCTGCGATGAGGACACGCAGACCGCCTATGTGAATACGGAGGGTCTCAATTTCCGTAAAAAGCCCAACGGTGCGATCATACGCGCCCTGACGATCGGCGAAAAAGTGACGGTTGTCGAGGATGCAAATGTGCCGGGCTGGCAGAAGGTAAGGATCGGCGGCAATACCGGCTACGTATTTGCCGCCTATCTGCGCGACCCAGCGGCACATGAAGCCGAGACTCTCGTGGCCAATACGATCGCCGAATGGGTGCGTTTTCAAAAGGGGACCGCCAATGAAAAATCTCACCCCTATTACGAATATGTCGGCGAGATGTGGAAGAGCATCGGTTTGAACTACGATGGTCGAAGCGTCTATCCCGACGGTAGGGACGTGCCGTGGTCGGCGGCATTCATCTCCTTTGTTGTCCGCAAATCCGGAGACGCCTACCGAAAATTCAGATTTGCCGCGGGCCATTCCAAGTTTGCCCACGACGCGATTCAGGCGCGAATTCTCGGTCATACCAACCGTCCGTTCTGGGGCTACCGGATTACGGAAAAGAAGCCGAAAATCGGCGATATCATCCACAGGAACAGGGGCGGCAATTCCTATTCCTACGACTACGCGGAAGACCACTCCAGTTTCAACAGCCACTCCGACATCGTTGTGGAAGTCCGCAAGCGAACGGTCCGCGTCATAGGCGGCAATGTCGGAGATACAGTATCCATCCGCAGAAATACACGATCGGGAAACGATCTGCAGGAATATTCGCTGAGTTCAGATGGCTATATCGAAGCCGGACAGAATGTCATTTCCCTGCTGAAAAACCGAGCCCATAAGGTCTAGAGCGTGTCTTGTTTAAATAGATGCATTTGCCACTACCCTCGAGAGGGTTATGTTGTTGAAATGCGGTGGTGAGCGGGCCGGGCGATTTTGCCCGCTGACTGCGTTGGCTTGCACTTGTGGTTGGGTGGCACCACGGCGCGCAATCCGCCTTGTCAGCGACCAAAATCGCCTCGGTCAAATGATTCTATTTAAGCAAGACACGCTCTGAGGCGTTTCGCCGGAACATTTGAGGCCTAATCCGTTTTATCAGCGCTCAACGTACCGGAATGCCTCTGGCGGCGTCAGGCTCCGCATCACGCTGCGTAACGCCGTCGACGAGGACGAATGCAATGATGCAGGATTCCGTGCCGCGGTTGGCCCAGGCGTGGTTGGTGCCCCGCTGCACGACAATGTCCCCGGCCTGCAGATGCACTTCGCTGTCATCGAGAAGCATGTCGATCTCGCCTTTCAGGATGATCGCGTAGTCGACGGAATCGGTGCGGTGCATGTAAGGGTGGCGCGCGCCCTCGACGACATTGGCAGCAGCGCCCATTTCGGCAAAGGCCGCCTTGCCGTCAATGTTTGCCATGACTTCAGGATCTTCCGGTCCGAACTCGACGCAACGGAAGACGGAACCGCCCTTCGGTGGGTGGAGGACGAAATCGCCCTCGCAGGTCTCTTCCGCCGCGTCATATTCGGCCGGCGTGCCGTCGGATATCCAGAAATTGGTCAGCGTCACGCCGGGGCGGTTTGGCCGCTGCAGAAGATGCGTTGCGTCCTGGTCCGAGACGACGACCGCGACACCGTTTTCGTCATGCCCGGTTACAACGCGTCTGAATGTTTTTGCCATTTTGGTTCCTCAGATTTGCTGGCTGGTCGGTGGGCGGAAGCGGTCCGTGCCGATGAGCACTGCGAGAAGGCCAATGCCGACCATTGCCGTCACGAGACCCTGGAACAGGAGCAGGGCACCGGCAACGAGGGCGACGATCCGCTGCGGCCAGGAAAGCGGCCGTGTGAAGCAGCCGACAATAGCCGTTGCGATTGCGAATGTGCCGGCGGCGGCTGTCACAACCGCGAGAATATTCTCGGTTGCAGTTCCCTGAAGCAGCAGCCCCGGGCCGAAGCAGAAAGCGAAGGGCAGGAGATAGCTGGTCAGACCGAAACTGGCGGCAGTCCAGCCGACCTTGTTGATGTCGGAGCCTGCAATGCCTGCGGCCACATAGGCGGCAAGCGCAACGGGTGGTGTGATCGTTGAAATGCAGCCGTAATAGAAGACGAAAAAATGCGCGGTCAGCATGGGCATGCCGAGCTTGACGAGGGCAGGGGCGACCACAGTTGCAAGGATCAGATAGGCCGCCGTTGTCGGAAGCCCCATGCCGAGAATGATGGCGGCAACCATTGTCAAAAGCAGTGCCAGCCACAGCGTTCCGCCGGAAGCGAGGTCAATAAGGATGGCGATTTTCGGCCCGAGGCCGCTGATGGCAAGCGTTCCTGAAATGATGCCGGCAGCCGCGCAAGCCGCCGTTATCGGCGCCACATTCTTTGCACCATCGGCTATGCCACCGGCAAGCCGGCGGACGAATGTAAAGTTGAAATCCCGCGTCCACAACAGTTCGCTTGCGACCAGGAAAATGATCGCCCAGAACGAAGCCTTGAATGGCGAATAGCCCGTGAGCATGAGGCCCAACAGCAAGGCGAAGGTGGCGATGAAGCGTGATCCGCCAAGAACGACCTGCCAGGTGGAGCGGGTGTCACCGCTCTCTTCAGCCGCCGCCTTGATATCGCTTTTGACGGCCTGCAGGTGGACAATGAAAAAGATCGAGCCAAAGAACAGCAGGGCCGGCAAGAGCCCGACGCCCATGACCTCGACATAGGGAACGCCGACGATTTCGGCCATGAGGAAAGCCGCAGCCCCCATGACGGGAGGCATCATCTGGCCGCCGGTGGACACGACCGCCTCGATGGCGCCGGCCTGGTGCGGTGCGTAGCCCTCGCGTTTCATCATCGGGATGGTCAGCGTGCCGGTCACCGCGACATTGCCTGCCGCAGATCCTGAGATCATGCCGATGAGAGTTGAAAACAGGACTGCCGTTTTGGCACCCGCCGCGCGTGTTCCACGGGTGAGGCGGCGGGACAGTTCGAAAAAGAAATCGCCGGCGCCGAATTTGGATAACAGCGAACCGAATATGGTGAAAATGATGATGTAGGTGGCGGCCACACCGACCGGAATTCCATAGACACCTTGTGTATCGGTGGTCAGGAAAATCACGATGCGTTCAAAACTGTAGCCGCGGCTGTTGAGAAGGCCGGGCAGATAGGGGCTGACGAAGGGATATAGAAAAAACACCAGTGTAATTGCGGCGAGGATGGCGCCGACACCGCGGCGTGCTGCCTCGAAGACGAGAATGACAATTATCGCGCCGGCATAGAAGTCACCGGGTTCGGTGAGCCCGCCACTGAAGGCGATCGCCTTCCAGCGGGAAAGGAGCCAAACGCTTGCGCCGATCACCGCCACAATCAGGGCGGCTGACAGCAGTCGGTCGGACGAACGCCCGGCGGAGGATTTAACAAACGGACGGGTAAGAAAAAGCAGACTGAATGCGAGCATCAGGTGGGTCAGGCGCATTTCCATGGTGGAGATGGCAACAAAACCCGAGACCAGCACCAGATGATAAAGGCCAAGACACAGCGCCAGCGCGCCAATGAGCGTGTTGGTTGTCAGATGCTGACGCAGGTCATGTTTCAGGGTCATTCCGGCGGCTCATGGTTTCTATGCGATGGCGCGGTGAATGCCGCGCCATCGCCTCATTGCAGATATGCTATTTGTTGAAATAGCGGGCCGCACCGTCGTGCAGCGGAATGGCCAGGTTCTTCGAATCTTCCGGATTGATCTGGCGAGCATTGGCATTTTCCGCCTTGAACTCATCGAGATGATCAAACACGGACGATGCGATGGCATGGACCTTGTCGGCATCCATGTCGGACGGCACGATCAGCATGTTGTTGACACCAATCACGGTTCCCGGCGCATCCGTGCTGTAGACGTCTGCAGGTATTTCCACGGCCTTGAAGGCTCCGTTCTTGCCGAGCGCCTCGTCCAGCTTTCCGGGCGAGAACTCGATAAAGCGCAGCTTGTTGCTGGCGCCGGCCTGCATCACTGCTGAGGCCGGATAGCCCGACAGCGCAAATGCCGCGTCGACATTACCATCCGACAGCTGGCTGAAGCCGTCCGAGTAGGACAGGAAACTAGGCGTGAAATCATCCAGCGTCATGCCGTGCAGCGGGAGCAGGAAGTTCATGAAGCCGAGCGTTCCTCCGCCCGCAGGGCCCACGGCTACGCGTTTTCCCTTGATGTCCTCGAAACTCTTGATATCCGAACCATCGAGCACGATCATGTGCAGGACGCTCGGATGCAGCGCTGCTACGGCTTTGACGTCGATAGCGCCGTTCTTGTAGGGGCCTTTCCCCTTCGTTGCCAAAACCGCCAGATTGTTGTTGGTAATGGCGATATCTACCTCACCGCTGCCAACAAGCCGCGGGTTCTGAACGGAGCCGCCCGTGACCACAGGAACCATGGTCATGTCGTTACCGGCATATTTGTTGACCAGGTTCGATATCCCCTGGCCGATCGGATAGAACGCGCCGCCCAGGCTCGCGGTTCCAATGCGCAATTCCTCAGCGGAGGCCGCAACGGTGCCGGCAAAAAATGCAGCGGCCATACAGATAGAAACAATGGATTTTGGCATGAAATTTCCTCCCAAGATCACCCTGACGCATTCCAATATATATATTTTATGTAGAATTGCGAGAAAAAATCGATAAAAAATTCACGAACGTGTTATCACTAATTGGAAATTGTGAGGCCGGCTGCGTGCGTTGGGCGGCTCGATCAGCCTAAAATGTTTGTTGTTGACACGCAGACATGGCAGCGAAAAAACGCGGATCGCGTAGAATCCAACGCATGAAGTGACCGGGAAATTCGTGGGTAGTGAGGCGGAGAAGTGACGCGCCAGGCGACATGCCCTAGCGCGGTTTAACGCCGTTCAGCAGGATCGTCAAAATCGCGTTTGCCGCGTCATCGAAAAAACTCGCCTGTGTCGTTTGCTCCGGCATGACGGCACGCACCTGCACATCGAAATCGGCATAGTGCTGAGTGGTTGCCCAGATCATGAAAATCAGATGATAGGGATCGACCGGAGCAAGCCGCCCCTCGGCAATCCACTCGCTGATGACGTTGGCCTTTTCATCTACGAGACGCTTGAGATTTGATTTCAGAAAATCCTGGATCGCAGGTGCGCCGTGCAAAATCTCATTGGCAAAAAGCCTTGAGCTTTCAGGCCTTAATGCGGACAACTTCATTTTGAGAACTGTGTATTTTCTCAGCTCCTCAATGGGATCGCCCGCCGGATCGATATCGCGGAATGGCGTAAGCCAGTCCTCCAGCGTATTCTCCAGAACCGTGACGTAAATGTCTTCCTTGCGCGGGAAATAGTAGAGCAGATTGGGCTTCGACATGCCGGCTTTTTCGGCGATCTGATCTATGGTCGATCCGCGAAACCCGTAAGTGGAAAATACCTCCAGGGCGGCCTCCAGAATGATGCCGCGATTAATTCCCTGAATGCGTGTCCGCTTATTATTGGAGCTTGCCATAAATCAGTTGTTTCGTTTTCTTGCGCAGCCTTGGCGCCGCTCATTTGGGTGATAAGGGATGCAACAGCTTTGTCCTGTGCGCAAGCCCCTTATATTTCCCATAATAGCTCTTGACCGTCTCCAGTTGCTCTTCTAGCCTACATTTTGACCATTCAGTCAAGTTTTTCAAATTTGCTGTCAATGGCAGCGATGAGCAAGCAGGCAATTTTGCCCGCCACGTTGGGAGGCGTTGGTTATGAATGCTCCGGTGACGACGAACAATCTTGATGCCTTCTGGATGCCGTTCACGGCCAACCGACAGTTCAAGAAGAATCCGCGCATGTTTGTCGGTGCCGACCGCATGCATTACACGACCGCCGAGGGCAACAAAGTTCTCGACGGCACCGCGGGGCTCTGGTGTGTGAATGCCGGTCACAACCGGCCGAAGATCGTCGAGGCGATCCAGAAGCAGGCTGCTGAACTCGATTATGCGCCCGCTTTTCAAATGGGGCATCCGAAGGCGTTTGAACTTGCCTCCAAGCTTGTCCAACTGACGCCGAGCGGGCTCGACCACGTCATGTTCACCAATTCAGGATCCGAATCGGTCGAGACGGCGCTCAAGACCGCGCTTGCCTATCATCGCGTCAAGGGTGACGGCTCGAGGTTCCGGCTTATCGGACGCGAGCGCGGCTACCATGGTGTCAATTTCGGTGGCATTTCCGTTGGCGGGATTGTTCCGAACCGCAAGATGTTCGGCACATTGCTGACCGGCGTGGATCATCTGCGCCACACGCACGACCTTGAAAAGAACGCTTTTACCAGGCTGCAGCCGGAGTACGGCGCCGAACTTGCCGATGACCTCGAGCGTATCATCGCTCTGCACGACGCTTCCACTATCGCAGCGGTGATCGTTGAGCCGGTGGCCGGCTCGACGGGCGTATTGCTGCCTCCCAAGGGCTATCTCGAGAAGCTGCGGCAGATTTGCGACCAGCATGGCATCCTGTTGATCTTCGATGAGGTCATCACCGGCTTCGGCCGTCTCGGAACGCCTTTTGCGCCGGACTATTTCGGCGTCGTTCCCGATATCATCGTGACGGCGAAGGGTCTGACCAACGGGGTCATCCCCATGGGCGCCGTATTCGTGAAGAAGGAAATCCACGACGCCTTCATGAACGGCCCGGAGCACATGATCGAGTTCTTCCACGGCTACACCTATTCGGGCAATCCGATGGCATCGGCCGCCGGGCTCGCAACACTCGAAACCTACAAGGAAGACGGGCTTTTGACCCGCGGCGCGGAGCTCGCGCCCTACTGGGAAGAGGCGTTGCATTCGCTCAAGGGCCTTCCGCATGTCATCGATATCCGCAATATCGGCCTGATCGGTGCCATCGAACTGGAACCGATAGCAGGCGAGCCAACGCGCCGTGCGTTCTCCGCATTCCTTGACGCCTACAACAAAGGGCTTCTGATCCGCACGACCGGCGACATTATCGCGCTGTCACCGCCGCTCATCATCGAAAAGAGCGAGATCGACTTCATTGTCGATACGCTCGGCGGCGTTTTGAAGTCGCTCAACTGAGATAATCATGCATAACCGAGGAGAACACCGATGACGCTAACTGGAAACATGAGGATCAACGGTGATCGCCTGTGGGATACCCTCATGGAAATGGCCAAGATCGGTCCGGGTGTCAGAGGCGGCAACAATCGGCAAACGCTTACCGACGAGGACGGTGAGGGCAGGGCGCTCTTCCAGAAATGGTGCGAAGACGCCGGCATGACCATGGGCGTCGACCAGATGGGCAACATGTTTTTCCGCCGCGAGGGAACGGATCCCGATGCTCTGCCGGTCTATGTCGGAAGTCATCTCGACACCCAGCCGACCGGCGGTAAATATGACGGTGTTCTTGGCGTTTTGGGTGGTCTCGAAATCGTTCGGACACTCAACGATCTTAACGTCAGGACCAAGCACCCCATCGTCGTTACCAACTGGACCAACGAAGAGGGCACGCGCTTTGCCCCGGCAATGCTTGCCTCCGGCGTTTTTGCCGGAATGCACGAGCAGGACTGGGCTTACGGGCGCGAGGATGCGGAAGGCAAAAAGTTCGGCGACGAACTGGTACGCATCGGCTGGCGCGGCGACGAAGAGGTCGGTGCGCGCGATATGCATGCTTTTTTTGAACTGCACATCGAGCAAGGGCCGATCCTCGAGGCTGAAGACAAGGATATCGGCGTCGTCACCCACGGGCAGGGGCTTTGGTGGCTGCAGATAACGCTGACCGGTAAGGAAAGCCATACCGGATCAACACCCATGCCGATGCGCAGGAACGCCGGTCTTGGCATGGCCCGTATCACCGAACTGGTGCACGAAATCGCCATGAGCCATCAGCCTGAAGCGGTCGGCGCGATCGGCCACTGCGATGTCTATCCGAATTCCCGCAACGTCATTCCGGGAAAAGTGGTCTTCACCGTCGATTTCCGCTCGCCGCACCAGGATGTTCTTGATGGCATGAAGGCGCGGCTGGAAGCCGAGGGACCGAAGATTGCCAAGGATCTGGGGCTTGAATTCGAGATCGAGGAAGCCGGTCATTTCGATCCGGTGACCTTTGACGAAAACTGCGTGACTGCCGTGCGTAACGCTGCTGAGCGGCTAGGATACTCGCACCGCAATCTGGTTTCCGGCGCCGGCCACGATGCCTGCTGGATCAACCGCGTGGCTCCGACGGCCATGGTGATGTGTCCGTGTGTGGACGGGCTCAGCCATAATGAGGATGAGGATATTTCGCCCGAATGGGCAAGAGCGGGAGCCGATGTGCTGTTTCATGCCGTGGTCGAAACCGCGCAAATTGTAGAATAGGGTGGTTGGAGCACACTTCGCTCCAGGAAAGTTTGGGAGGAAAAAATGGGAAGCACGGTCATCAAGGGCGGGACCATTGTCACCGCCGACCTGACCTATGCGGCGGATGTCAGGGTTGAAAACGGCGTCATTACCGAAATCGGGCCAAACCTGACGGGCGACACATTGCTGGACGCGACCGGCTGTTATGTCATGCCGGGCGGTATCGATCCGCATACCCATCTGGAAATGCCTTTTATGGGCACCTATTCCACAGATGATTTCGAAAGCGGAACACGTGCCGCGCTTGCCGGCGGCACAACAATGGTGGTGGATTTCGCACTGCCGTCGCCCGGACAGTCGCTGCTTGAAGCGCTGCAGATGTGGGACAACAAATCCACCCGGGCCAATTGCGACTATTCCTTCCACATGGCCATCACCTGGTGGGGCGAACAGGTCTTCAACGAGATGGAACAGGTGGTCCGCGACCGCGGTATCAACACCTTCAAGCATTTCATGGCCTATAAGGGTGCGCTTATGGTCGATGACGACGAGATGTTTTCGTCGTTCAAGCGCTGTGCGGAACTCGGTGCGCTGCCACTGGTACACGCAGAAAACGGAGATGTCGTCGCACAGCTTCAGGCGCAGCTTCTTGCCGAAGGCAACAACGGTCCGGAGGCCCACGCATATTCGCGCCCTGCCAAGGTAGAGGGTGAGGCAACCAACCGGGCGATCATGATTGCCGATACGGCCGGCGTGCCGCTCTATGTCGTGCACACATCATCCGAACAGGCACATGAAGCCATCCGCCGCGCGCGCCAGAACGGCATGCGGGTCTATGGCGAGCCGCTGATCCAGCATCTGACGCTCGACGACAGCGAATACAAGCATCACGACTGGGATCACGCAGCACGGCGGGTCATGTCACCGCCGTTCCGGGACAAGAAGCATCAGGATTCGCTATGGCACGGGCTTGCCGCCGGTTCGCTGCAGGTGGTTGCGACAGACCATTGCGCGTTCACCACAGAGCAAAAGCGCTACGGTGCCGGCGATTTCACGAAGATCCCGAACGGCACGGGTGGCCTTGAAGACCGCATGCCGATGCTGTGGACCTATGGCGTCAATACCGGCCGGCTGACGATGAACGAATTTGTCGCGGTTACCTCGACGAATATTGCCAAGATACTGAACATCTATCCGAAAAAGGGCGCCATACTTGTCGGCGCGGACGCCGATATCGTGGTCTGGGATCCGAAGCTAGAAAAGACCATCACCGCGGACAGCCAGCAGTCAGCCATCGACTACAACGTGTTCGAAGGCAAGCACGTCAGCGGCTTGCCGCGCTTTACCCTTACCCGTGGCCTCGTCTCCGTCGAGGACGGTGAGATCAAGGCGCAGGAAGGTCATGGCGAATTTGTCGCCCGCGAGCCGTTCCACGCGGTCAACACGGCGCTTTCCACTTGGAAAGACGTCACCGCGCCAAGGAAGGTGCAGCGTACCGGAATCCCGGCCAGCGGGGTGTAATTGATGGCTTCTGCTTGCATCTTTGTAAAACCGGCTGACTTCAGCGCGGGTATGGCTGCATGAGCGTGGTAATCGATGCCAAGGAACTGGACCTGACATTCCAGACCAATGACGGCCCTGTCCACGCGCTGTCCGACATCAACCTGCAGATCGAGAGCGGCGAATTCGTTTCGTTCATCGGTCCGTCAGGATGCGGCAAGACCACGCTCCTGCGGGTCATTGCCGATCTTGAGAAACCGACGGGAGGATTGATATCCGTCAATGGCGTAACACCCGAGGAGGCACGCCTGGCACGTGCCTATGGCTATGTCTTCCAGGCAGCAGCGCTTTATCCCTGGCGCACCATCGGCGGCAATATCTCGCTGCCGCTGGAGGTTATGGGATTTGGCAAGTCCGAGCGGGCGGAGCGGATCGAAAAGAACCTTGATCTCGTCAACCTCACCGGATTTGACAAGAAATTCCCCTGGCAGCTTTCCGGCGGTATGCAGCAGAGGGCCTCGATTGCCCGTGCGCTTTCCTTCGATCCCGACATGCTTTTGATGGATGAGCCTTTCGGCGCGCTGGACGAGATCGTCCGCGACCACCTCAACGAACAATTGCTGAAGCTGTGGGCGCAGACACAAAAAACGGTCGTCTTTGTTACACACTCCATTCCGGAGGCGGTTTTCCTGTCGACAAAAATCGTGGTGATGAGCCCGAGACCTGGGCGCATTCACGAGATCATCGATTGCGATCTCGGCGATGACAGATCGCTCGATATTCGCGAATCGGCGAAATTCCTGGAGATCGCGCATCTGGTGCGCGAGGGGTTGCGGCTGGGACATTCCTATGATGATTGATTGCGCTGCATATTCTGAGGGAAGGAGGGCGCCGGAATGAAGGAGAGAACGGGAATATCCAGTTTTCTGTTCGACCGTTTTCTGCCGATAGGTTCGGTAGTCGTCGTCATCCTGGCGGCATGGTATGCCTTTGCCGTGTTCATGAACGCCCAATTCGAGCTGGACCAGGCGGCGCGTGCGAACACGGAGATCTCTGCGACGCAGCTTGTCAAAAACACAATGGCACAGGAGCGACCGGTTCTGCCTGCGCCGCATCAGGTGGCAAATGAGATATGGAAGACGACGGCACTCAAGAAGATCACTTCAAAACGCAGTCTCGTCTATCACAGCTGGGTCACCATTTCATCGACCTTGCTCGGCTTCGTCATGGGAACCGGCCTCGGAATACTTCTTGCCGTGCTGATCGTGCATTCCAACGTGCTCGACAAGAGCCTGATGCCGTGGATCATTACCAGCCAGACGATCCCGATCCTTGCCGTGGCGCCGATGATCATCGTGGTGCTGAATGCCGTCGGAATCTCCGGCCTGCTTCCGAAATCGCTGATTTCGGCCTATCTGTCGTTCTTTCCGGTCGCCGTCGGTATGGTCAAAGGCCTGCGCTCGCCCGACCTGATGCATCTTGATCTGATGCGCACCTATAATGCCAGCAGGTCGCAGATCTTCTGGAAACTTCGCTGGCCCTCAGCAGTCCCGTTCCTGTTTACTTCCATGAAAGTCGCTGTCGCGATCTCGCTTGTCGGAGCGATCGTCGGCGAATTGCCGACGGGGGCTGTCGCAGGTCTCGGCGCACGGCTTCTGACCGGTTCCTATTATGGCCAGACCATCCAGATCTGGTCGGCACTGATCGCAGCCGCGGCACTTGCCGCGGTTCTGGTCATGCTGGTTGACCTTGCATCGCGCATCGTTTCGGGCCGCATGGGGATGGTGCGATGAACTCAGGCATTTTGATATTTGCGCTGGTTTTTTGGGCGGTCGCATGGTTTGCCAATAGCTGGCTGGTCCGCCTGCGGCCATCGGGTGCACCCGCAACGCAAACGGTCAATCTGCTCATACCGGCGATTTTCGGCGTAACACTGATCGTGCTTTGGGAAGCCATAACCGTTGGGTTCAACATTCCGAGTGTGCTGTTGCCCTCGCCATCCATGATATGGGCGCGCATTACGTCTTCTGTCGATATATTGTGGGCCGATTTCTATCAGACCTACATGAAGGCGGTTCTGGCCGGTTACGCGATGGGCTGCGCATCCGGTTTCGTCACCGCCGTTATTGTCGACCGGGTGCCTTTCCTGCGCAAAGGTCTGCTGCCGATCGGCAATCTTGTTGCCGCGCTGCCGATTGTGGGCATCGCGCCAATCATGGTCATGTGGTTTGGCTTTGACTGGCACTCCAAGGCGGCTGTCGTTGTCGTCATGACGTTCTTCCCGATGCTCGTCAACACGGTTGCAGGGCTTGCTGCAAGCGGCGCCATGGAGCGCGACCTGATGCGAACCTATGCGTCGAGCTACTGGCAGACGCTTTTGAAGCTCAGGCTTCCAGCCGCCATGCCATTCATCTTCAACGCGCTCAAAATCAATTCAACTTTGGCCCTCATCGGAGCAATCGTTGCCGAATTTTTCGGAACACCGATTGTCGGAATGGGCTTTAGGATTTCAACCGAGGTCGGTCGTATGAACATCGACATGGTCTGGGCTGAAATTTTTGTCGCGGCACTTGCAGGTTCGCTGTCCTACGGACTTCTGGCCTTGCTGGAACGTGCCGTTACATTCTGGCATCCGTCATACAGGCGATGAGAAAAAACAAGACGGAGCCCTAACCAGAGGAGTAACTGAAATGAAGAAAATGTTGGCTTTAACCCTCGGCCTTGCGATGGGCTTGACTTCGGGTGCCGCCATTGCAGCCGACAAGCTGGTCCTGCAGCTCAAATGGGTGACGCAGGCGCAGTTTGCCGGCTACTACGTGGCCAAGGACAAGGGCTTTTACGATGCCGTCGACCTTGACGTCGAGATCAAGCCCGGCGGTCCGGATATCGCACCTGCCCAGGTGATTGCCGGCGGTGGCGCGGATGTCGTCATCGACTGGATGCCGTCCGCTCTCGCTTCGCGTGAGAAGGGCGTTCCGCTGGTCAATATCGCCCAGCCCTTCAAGCGCTCGGGCATGATGCTGACCTGCCTGAAGGAGAGCGGCATCAAGTCGCCGGAAGATTTCCGTGGCCGCACGCTCGGGGTCTGGTTCTTCGGCAATGAATATCCGTTCCTTTCCTGGATGAGCCAGCTCGGCATTCCAACCGATGGTTCGGACAATGGTGTTACCGTCCTCAAACAGGGCTTCAATGTCGATCCGCTCTTGCAGAAGCAGGCCGACTGCATCTCCACAATGACCTATAACGAATATTGGCAGGTCATTGACGCGGGCATTGCCGCGGATGATCTGATCACCTTCCAGTATGAGGATCAGGGCGTCGCAACCTTGGAAGACGGCCTTTATGTGATGGAAGCCGATCTGGACGATCCCAAGAAGGTCGACATGTTCCAGCGCTTCGTGAAGGCCTCCATGCAGGGCTGGAAATATGCCGAGGAGCATCCGGACGAAGCAGCGGAAATCGTGCTCGAGAACGATGCGACCGGCGCGCAGACGGAAAAACACCAGAAGCGCATGATGGGTGAGATCAACAAGCTGACCGCCGGTTCCGACGGTTCTCTTGATGTTGCCGACTACGACCGCACGGTCAAGTCGCTGCTCTCGGGTGGGTCCGATCCGGTGATCTCGAAAGAACCGCAGGGTGCGCATACCGACAAGATCACCAAGGGTATGTAATCCGGCCGGATTGGCTTTTGCAGCAATAAACAAGGGGCCGTTTGGCCCCTTTTTTTACGCTGCGTTGTCGGCTTGAATCATGTCGGCGGCCTTTTCGGCGATCATAATGGTCGGCGCATTGGTGTTGCCGCCGATCAGGGTCGGCATGACCGATGCATCGACCACCCGCAATCCCTCCATTCCCCTGACCTTGAGGCGTGGGTCGACGACCGCCATATCATCCGTCCCCATCTTGCAGGTGCCGACCGGGTGATAGACCGTGTCCGCGCGCTGCCGGATTTCCTCGCGCAATTCATCGTCGCTGAGCCCGGTATAGGGGTAGACGTCCTTCTTCCGGTAGGGTTCAAACGCCGGAGCTTCAAGTATTTGCCGGGTCATTTTCAGGCCGGCCAGCAGCGTGTCCTCGTCGCGGCTGTCGGAGAGGAATTTCGGGTCGATGCGCGGCTGTTTCATCGGATTCGCGTCAAGCAGGCCGACCTCGCCGCGCGAGTGCGGGCGCAGGATACACACATGGCAGGAATAGCCATGGCCGACATGCATGATCCGGTTATGGTCGTCGACAATGCCGATGACGAAATGCAGCTGTATGTCCGGTCGCTCCAATGTCGAATTGGTCTTCAGGAACGCGCCCGCCTCGGCGATCGGCGAGGCCATCATGCCGTTGCCGGTCCTGTACCACTCGATGGCGGCGGCGATCTGCTTGTCGAGGCGCTTGGGCGTGATGCCAAGCACATCCGACGATCGGGTCTTGCTGGCGAAAATGTAGTCGAGATGATCCTGCAGGTTCTGTCCGACGCCGGGAAGCTCATGCACGGTTTTTATGCCGTGGCTTTTAAGCTCATCTGCAGGGCCAACACCGGACAATTGCAGCAGTTGCGGTGAATTGAATGCGCCGCCGCAAAGAACAACTTCGCGTTTCGCCCGGATCTCATGTTCTTTTCGGCGAACTCTATAGGCAACGCCGACGGCCCGTTTGCCGTCGAAAACGACCCGTGTCACATGGGCGTTGGTGATGATGGTCAGATTGGACCGGTTTTCGTTGGGGTGGATGTAGGCTGCTGCGGCCGAGCAGCGCTCGCCGTTCTTTTCTCCGCCGTGATACTGGGTCACCTGATACAGCCCGGCACCTTCCTGCTCGCTGCCATTGAAGTCATCAGTGACTGAGTGCTGGCATTGCTGCGATGCCTCGATGAAAGCCTGGCTGATCGGTCGCGGCGAGCGCTGGTTTGAAACCTGCAGCGGGCCGCCCGTGCCGTGCAACTCATCACCGCCGCGCTCATTATGTTCGGCCTTGCGGAAATAGGGGAGGACCTCATCAAACGACCAGCCGTCACAGCCCAGATTTGCCCAGTCGTCATAGTCGGAACGGTGACCGCGTATGTAGAGCATGGCATTGATGGCACTGGAGCCGCCAAGGGACTTCCCGCGCGGCTGGTAGCCGCAACGCCCGTTGAGACCCGGCTGTGGCGTTGTCTCGAACGCCCAGTTGTTGATCTTCAGCGGCCAGCCCGAGAGCATGGCGGCGGTTCCGACGGGCAATCGGATCAATAGCCCCTTGCCGTCGCCGCCGGCCTCGAGAAGACAGACCGATTTATCCGGATCTTCGCTCAGCCGTGCGGCCAGAACGGAGCCTGCAGATCCTCCGCCCACGATGATATAGTCGTACATGCGTGCATTCCTCCCGGTGTGAAATTGCCTGGCGGCACACCCATATCCGCCGGCTCAATCAAGACATTTACATTTAACACAATTCAATCTAATAAAAACAGAATGATCGGTCTTTTATCATCTGGCGATGTTGAAAGCGGCGGGTATTTTCAACGCAACGGCCGTTATTTCTTCAATGTTTCAGGATTTTTGAGTTTTGCCGGTCGCACGGGCTGCATGAAACAGCGTGAGCGACGTGTATTGCGGCAATGCCCGTGGGGCGGTTTACAGGAGGTTGAACCAATATGGCGCGTTTTTTCTGGGGATTGGTGTGCGGAATCCTCGCGGCGGTCGTGGTTGCCGCCGGCGGTCTCTATTTTCTGCTGAACCCGCCCGCTGCAAACAAGGGGCAGGCGAGGACCTTCGCACCTGTTTCGGCAAGCGGTGCGAATGCGAGCCTGGAAGACCATACGAAGATCTTCGCGAAAAGCTTCGAGGAGGTGATACCGGGCGTTCACCTTGCAATCGGCTATGGCCTTGCCAATGTCATCATTATCGATGCGCCGGACGGGCTGATCATGATCGATACGCTGGAAAGCATGGAGGCGGCGGAGGGCCTCCTTCCCGATATTCGCGCGTTGCGCCGCAAGACGGGCAAGGACATTTCCGACATTGTCTATACGCACAACCATGCCGACCACGTCTTCGGCGCCGGCGTCTTTACCGCTGACCAGGAGGCGCCTGTCCGCATTTGGGCACACGAAGACACCGAGGCCCGCGTGCACGAAGTGGTCAATGTTCTGCGGCCGATCATCTACGAGCGCTCCATGCGCCAGTTCGGCACCTTCCTTTCAGACGAGGAACTTGAGAACGCCGGAATAGGACCCTTCCTGGTTGCCAGCGAGGCCACAAGGATCGACTTCGAGGCCACGACAAATCCGATCAGCGAGAATGAGGTCAGTCTTCGGATTGCCGGCGAGAACGTCATCATCAAGGAGGCGATCGGCGAAACACCCGATCAGTTGATGATTTACCTGCCGGATCGCAAACTGCTTTTACCGGCTGACAATTACTACCATGCGTTTCCCAATCTCTATGCCATACGCGGAACGCCCTACAGGGATGTGCTCGAGTGGTCGAAGAGCATCGACCGCATGATCGAACTGGATGCGGAGGTGATGATCCCGCAACACTCGCGTCCCGTCATCGGCGACGACGAAATCCGGAAACGTCTGACCGACTATCGCGACGCCATCCAGTTCGTGCATGACCAGACGATCCGCCGCATCAATAAGGGCATGACACCGGACGAGATCGTGGCGGATCTGAAACTGCCGCCGCATCTGGCGAACGCCCCGCATCTGCAGCCGTTTTACGGCCGTGTCGACTGGGCCACGCGCGCCGTGTTTTCAGGCTATCTCGGCTGGTTCTCCGGCGATCCGAAAGACCTTCTTCCGCTTGCCGACGGACGCGAAGCGGAGCTGATCGTCGAACTTGCTGGTGGGGTCGACAACGTGAAGAAGCAGATAGAATTGGCGATGGAGCGCGGGGAACCGGAATGGGCGCTTGTGCTTGCCTCCCACCTGCAGAACACGGGAGACACGGAAGCCGCCGACATGCGCGCTGAGGCACTGACAGCGCTCGGGGAACGGGAGATATCGGCAACGGGACGCAATTACTTCCTGACCTCAGCCGCGGAGGCGCGCGGCTTCGAGATCCCGCATATCAAGACCTGGATGACTCCTCAGGAAAACCTCACGGGCTTTCCGGTCAGACCGTATCTCGAATTTCTGCAGGTCTCGCTGAAAGCGGAAGAGACGCTCGACATTGAAATTGCCTATTGTTTCGCGTTCAGCGAGCCCGAGGAAGACTATACCGTCCGCATCAGGCGCGGTGTTGCCCTGCTGACCGAGGGTCTGGACGGAGACTGTGCCGGCACGGTTTCCATGCCCGGGGCCACATTCAAGGCGCTCGGCGCCAAACACACCAATCCTGCGGCTGCGCTTGCTTCAGGCGACATGGTGGTCGACGGCGGCCTGAACGGCTTTATCGCGTTTATGGACTACTTTGAAACGCCTTAAACGGAGACGGAATGACGGGCGGTGCCTTTTTGCAGATAGCGGTCGAATTCGGCCGCGATCGTGCGGACATAGGGCCGCCCGCTTTCGGTGATCTGAAAGGTTCCGCCGCTCCTGACGAACAGCCCGTTGTCATCCGCGTTGGCAAGCGCTTCCGCCTCCTCGATTACAGTGACGGCGAGTTGGCCGAAGCGTTCCACTAGTTCGGCGGATGAGAACCGGAAATCGCACATCAGCCGCTCAATGAGCCAGCCGCGCATGTGATCGTCGTCCGACAATTCAAGACCGCGGACGGTCGCGAGCCCGCCCTCGGTGTCGACACGCCGCTGGTAGTCGTGCGTCGAAGGAGTATTTTGCACATAACCCTGCGGCATTCGGCCAATTGACGATGCACCCATGCCAATGAGCGCATCGGCATTGTCCGTCGTATAGCCCTGGAAGTTCCGGTTCAGGTCGCCGTTCCTGTCGGCGCGGCTCAATTTGTCGTGCTGAAGGGCAAAGTGATCCATGCCGATACGGTGGTATCCGTTGGCGGTAAGCAACTCGGCAGCATGGTTTGCCTGTTTGAAACGCTCAGCGACGCCGGGCAGGGCCGCCTCGTCGATCATCTTCTGATGTTTCTTGATCCACGGCACGTGTGCGTAACCGAACAGGGCGATGCGGTCGGGTTCAAGCGATATGATCTTGGCGACGGTATCCTCGATCGTTTCGAGGGTTTGATACGGCAGGCCGTAAAGCATGTCGAGATTGACCGAGCCGACGCCACGTTTTCGCATGGCTTCAACAACTTCTCGGGTCTGATCGAAGGTTTGCGGCCGGTTTATGGATTGCTGGACCTTCGGATCGAAATCCTGAACGCCGAGGCTGGCGCGGGTGACCCCAAAGGCCGCCATTGCATCGTATTTTTCCTCATCGAGATCGTTCGGATCCATTTCGATGCTGATTTCGGCGTCATCAGCGAGATTGAAATGCTCTCTTATTGTCTTTCCGAGTGTCGCAAAATCAGCAGGTGACAGCATCGTAGGCGAACCGCCGCCAAGATGAAGGGCGGTGACCGTCGAATCATGTCCCGCGAGCGCGCCCACCGTTGCGATTTCTCTGTAAAGCGATTCGAGATAACGCTCGATCGGCTTATATTGCTGTGTTTGTTTGGTCGTGCAGCCGCAGAACCAGCAAAGGCGGTCGCAAAAGGGGATATGAAAATAGAGCGACAGGGCACTGCCCGCGGGAAGCGACTGCAGCCAATTGCGGTATTGGTCGGCTTCTATTCCCTGATGAAAATGCGGTGCGGTCGGATAACTCGTATAGCGCGGTGTTGGTTTTTCGAGCTTTTCAGCCAGAATTGTCTGCATTTCTGCGGCTCCGATAAAGGCGCACCCGGCAATTTGGAAAAACCGGCGTGATGCCCTGAACAAGACGTACCGGTCCGTGTAACGCATGCGTTTTGATGTGGAATTGATCCTGGTCAATGGCGAGGCGATTTGCAGCGACCGGAGCCCGCGCGGGTAGAAGGGCAAATCTCTCAACGATTTGAAGGATTTCCACCTTTTTTGGTGATACAGTACTTTTGGCCTAAGACAATAGGTCGCATTCCGGCAAGAAGTGTATAAGTTAAAGGCATAACCGGCAGGCAAATAAACCGGAACCAATATGACCGAAAACCGCAGGGATATTCACAATTCTGAGATGCCCGCATTGTGCCAGGCTTGCGAAGCCCGGCACCATGGGCTTTGCGGTTCCCTGACGCCGAGTGAACTCAAGAGCCTCAATGCCATCGCAAGCCGCAAGGAGGTCAAGCCGGGCACCGCCCTGGTGGCCGACAGTGAGCCGGTGACTCACTATTCAAATATCCTGTCAGGCGTGGTCAAACTGACAAAAATCCTTGCTGACGGACGTCAGCAGATTGTCGGGCTTCAGTTTGCTCCGGATTTTCTCGGCCGGCCATTCAAGGCGTCCAGCGATACTAATGCCGAATCGGCAACGACGGTGCGGCTCTGTACCTTTCCGCGCAATGCTGTCGAGCGCATGATCGAGGGCAGTTCATCGCTGGAACACAGGCTCTTGCAGCAGACGCTCAACGAGCTCGATGAAGCACGAGGCTGGATGGTCACACTCGGCCGCAAGACAGCAGCCGAAAAAGTGGCAAGCTTCCTCTACCTGATTGCAACCCACATCGATCCGACGACCGATGAATCCGATGGCATTACTTTCGATCTGCCGTTGACCCGGGCCGATATCGCCGACTTTTTAGGCCTGACGATCGAAACCGTCAGCCGTCAGATGACAAAATTGCGCAAAGACGGTGTCATCGAGATTGTGAATAACAGGCATGTGACTGTACCGGATCTCGAACGGCTTGCTCACCGGGCAAGTGTCTGATGCAGGTGCCTTACTGAACTATCCCGTTACCAGTCCGTGTTGGCCATCAGTGGCGGCCTGCCGCAGCAGGCGTACGAGATGCTCGTGTTCGAAAGCGATGTGGCGGCGCATGGCTTCAAAGAAACCGCGCAGCATATAGCCCATTGCCTCGGGGTTTCGCGGCGCTTTTCCGGTTCCAAGCTCGTGCAGGGCATCGGCCAGTTCTTCTGCAAAACACTCGTCCTCACAGTGCTCGTATTTCAGCCGCGTGATGGTTGATTCGATGGCCGGGCTCGTTCCCAGACGCTCGACCGCCAGAGGATACAGGATATCCTCTTCAAACTGGTGTATATTGCGGATGAGCGGAAGCAGATTGCTGCCGAGTTTGCTGCAAGTCTCCCGGTTGATCTGGCCGGGAATGGAATCGGCGATCTGCTCGAGCATGTCGCATAAGGTCAGTTGAGTGAGGTGGGCTTTTTCAAGCGCGATTAGCGGGTCGCCATCCGGAGAACTAAAAAACCTTGCGGATTCATTTATTAAATCCAGGGCCGCCGGCTGATGCATTACACCCTCCCAGATATTGCTATCGCCTCATGCGTCTGGCGGAATTCTTTATAGGTCGCTATCAATAAACAGGTATCCAGCATAGCAAATAGAAGTGCGTCAAATGGTCAAGTGACGCATTGATCGAGATCAATGAATATACATGCACATTTTGGAATAAGACGAGCAAGGTTGACGGGGCGCTGCGTCCTGCCGACAGAATTCTGCTGCCTAGTTGGGGGTAATCAATGAAATTTGGTGTCGAAACCGTTGCGGTCGGGATCGGAGCCTTTTTGGCTCTTCTCGGTGCAGCTTTTGCACGGGACAGTCTATTCGAAGCCCATATGTGGGTGTTGTTTTTCGTTTTGCTGGTCTCGGTCGTGTTTTTGCTTCGCAATGCATCATTCAAAACGGCGAGTGCCGCTGCGACGCAGCCCGATTCCTCCGGCTATTTTGACGAAGTCGTCAAATACGGGGCCATCGCCACGTTGTTCTGGGGCATAGTCGGCTTTCTGGTCGGCGTGGTTGCGGCAGCGCAGCTGGCGTTTCCGGATCTCAATATCGAGCCCTGGTTCAATTTCGGCCGCGTTCGGCCGTTGCACACATCGGCGGTGATTTTCGCTTTCGGCGGCAACGCGCTGCTGGCGACATCCTTCTATGTCGTCCAGCGCACGACCCGCGCACGGCTGTGGGGCGGCAATGCTGCCTGGTTCGTCTTCTGGGGCTACCAGCTTTTCATCGTCATGGCGGCAACCGGCTATCTCCTGGGAATCACCCAGAGCCGTGAATACGCCGAGCCGGAATGGTATGTCGATCTGTGGCTCACCGTTGTCTGGGTGGTCTATCTTCTGGTTTTCCTGGGCACCCTGATCAAGCGCAAAGAGCCGCATATCTATGTGGCGAACTGGTTCTATCTCGCTTTCATTGTGACGATTGCGATGCTGCATGTCGTCAACAACCTTGCCGTGCCGGTCAGTTTCCTGGGGGCAAAGAGCTATTCGGCCTTTGCAGGCGTACAGGATGCTCTCACACAGTGGTGGTACGGCCATAACGCCGTCGGCTTCTTCCTGACGGCGGGCTTCCTTGGAATGATGTACTACTTCATTCCCAAGCAGGTCGGACGCCCGGTCTATTCTTATCGGCTCTCCATCATCCACTTCTGGTCGCTGATCTTCCTTTATATCTGGGCCGGTCCGCACCACCTGCACTATACCGCACTGCCCGACTGGGCGCAGACGCTGGGCATGGTGTTCTCGATCATGCTGTGGATGCCCAGTTGGGGCGGCATGATCAACGGCCTGATGACGCTTTCGGGCGCATGGGACAAGATCCGAACCGATCCGATTGTGCGCATGATGGTCATCTCCGTGGCGTTCTACGGCATGTCCACCTTCGAGGGGCCGGTGATGTCCATCAAGGCGGTCAACAGCCTCAGCCACTACACAGACTGGACCATCGGACACGTCCACTCCGGCGCCCTCGGCTGGGTCGGCATGATCTCCTTCGGAGCCATCTACTATCTCGTGCCGAAACTGTGGCACCGTCAGCGGCTCTATTCACTGCGGCTCGTCAACTGGCACTTCTGGCTGGCCACGCTCGGCATCGTTGTCTATGCCGCCGTGATGTGGGTTGCCGGTATCCAGCAGGGCCTGATGTGGCGTGAATATGACGATCAGGGCTTCCTGGTCTTCTCCTTCGCCGAAACGGTCGCCGCAATGAAACCCTATTACATTCTGCGTACGATCGGCGGCCTGATGTATCTCGCCGGTGGTCTCGTAATGGGCTTCAACATTGTCATGACAATCCTCGGACGCGAACGGGAGGAGGCACCCATACCGGGCGCTGAACCCGCGATGCAGCCGGCCGAATAGGAGACAGAACAATGGCAATGATCGATAGGCATCAAATCCTTGAAAAGAACGCGACCTTGCTTCTGGTGTGCTCCCTGCTGGTTGTCAGCATCGGCGGCATCGTCGAAATCGCGCCTCTTTTCTACCTGGAAAACACGATCGAAAAGGTCAAGGGCATGCGGCCCTACTCGCCGCTGGAGCTCGCCGGCCGCAACATCTATATCCGTGAAGGGTGTTACACCTGTCACAGCCAGATGATCCGGCCATTCCGGGATGAGGTGGAACGCTACGGGCCATACTCACTGGCGGCGGAGTCGATGTACGACCATCCGTTCCAGTGGGGTTCGAAACGAACCGGGCCCGACCTGGCGCGTGTCGGTGCACGCTATTCGAACGAGTGGCATGTCCAGCACCTCATCGAGCCGCGCTCGGTGGTGCCGGAATCCGTCATGCCCAGCTATGCGTTCCTGCTGGATCGCCCGCTGGAATTCGACAATATCGGCCTCGACCTGAAGGCAAACGCCGCCGTTGGCGTTCCCTACGACGAGGCGATGATCGAAAACGCCAAGGCCGACCTCATGGCCCAGGCTGATCCCGATGCCGATACCTCGGGTGTTGAAGAGCGATATCCCAAAGCCGTGCTCGGCGACTTTGACGGCGATCCGTCGAAGCTATCCGAAATGGACGCTCTGGTCGCCTATCTGCAGATGCTCGGAACGCTGGTCGACTTTTCCAGCTACGATCCGACATCGGCTTATCGATAGGGGAGTTGGTCATGGATTATCAGACCCTGCGAACGTTTGCAGACAGCTGGGGTCTGCTCTTCATGGTGATCGTCTTCGTGGCGGTGGTGGTCTACACGTTTCGGCCCGGCAGCAAGAAGGAAGCCGACAAGATCGCCCAGATACCGCTGAAGGACGATGATGATCCGAACGGGGATGACAAGGAATAAGAAATGTCTGAAAAGCAAATTGACGAAATCAGCGGTGTAGAGACCACCGGGCACGAGTGGGACGGCATCAAGGAACTCAATACGCCGATGCCGCGCTGGTGGGTGATTACATTCTATCTCACCATCATCTGGGCCGTTGGTTACATGATCGCTTATCCCGCGATACCGCTGATCAACACCGCGACAACAGGTTTGCTCGGCTATTCCAGCCGGGCGGAAGTCGCCAACGAAATGGCGGCAGCCGAAGCCGAGCAGTCGCAATATGTTGACCGCATTGCGGAGATGCCCGTCGAGGAAATCTCGAGCCATCCGGACCTGCTTCAGTTTGCCGTTGCCGGCGGGTCGGCTGCCTTCAAGGTCAACTGCGTGCAGTGTCACGGTTCGGGAGCGCAGGGCGCGCCCGGCTATCCGAACCTCAATGACGACAGCTGGCTGTGGGGCGGTGACATCAACGCCATCTATCAGACAATTGCCCACGGTGTTCGGTTTGATGGTGACGACGACACGCGCTTCTCGGATATGCCAGCCTTCAGCGATCTTCTGGAACCGGAGGAAATCCGTCAGGTTGCGGCCTATGTCTACGGTCTGACGGGTGATCCGTCCGATCCGGCCCTGGTCGAACCCGGTGCGGTTATATACGAGGAAAACTGTGCGTCCTGCCATGGTGACGATGCCAAGGGCGATATCGAATTCGGCGCGCCGAACCTTGCCGATGCTATTTGGTTCTACGGCGATACCGAAAACGAGATCGCTGCACAGATCGCCAATCCGAAGCACGGTGTCATGCCTGCTTGGGCCCAGCGTCTGGGTGATCCAGTGATCAAGCAGCTCGCCGTCTTCGTCCACTCTCTTGGCGGCGGCCAGTAGGCCCAGTAAATTGTGGCTGCGGCGATTTATCTCGCCTGCGGAAATGTCCGAAAACAGGGATTTCCTGCAGGTAAATCGCCGCGCTGCTTCGTTCGGTCGCATGAGGGCCGGATCAATAAAGCGGTGGTTTGTTGTAGGCCGGGACCGGTCTTCCATACGGCACACAGAATGCCGGTAACGACAGGCCAGGGCAGCGTGTCAACCAACCGCAACCAAAGATGAAAACCATGACGGATACCACCTCTCAGAAAACTGATGTCGAGCAATTTGACGCCCAGGCGGTGAACGCGGCCTGGGCACGCAAACCGCTCTATGAAGCGCGCAAGAAGATCTTTCCCAAGCGCGCGAGCGGTCAGTTCCGCCGGTTCAAGTGGCTGATCATGCTGGTGACGCTGGGCATCTATTACCTGACGCCGTGGCTGCGCTGGGACCGTGGGCCGTTCGCCCCCGATCAGGCTGTTCTGGTGGATCTGGCAAACAGGCGTTTCTATTTCTTCTGGATCGAAATCTGGCCGCAGGAGTTCTTTTACGTTGCCGGGCTTCTCGTCATGGCAGGCTTCGGGCTGTTTCTTGTTACTTCGGCGGTGGGGCGCGCGTGGTGCGGCTACACATGTCCGCAGACCGTTTGGGTGGATCTGTTCCTGGTGGTGGAACGCGCCATCGAGGGCGAGCGCAACCAGCGCATGAAGCTGGATGCGGCGCCGTGGTCGCTGGACAAGATCGCAAAGCGTGTTTCCAAACATGTAATCTGGCTGCTGATCGCTGTCGCGACAGGCGGTGCCTGGATCTTCTATTTTGCCGATGCGCCGACGCTTCTTGTCAATGCGGTGACCGGAAAGGCGGCATCCGTTGCCTACGGGACCGTCGCCGTGCTTACCGCCACGACCTATGTCTTCGGCGGGCTGATGCGTGAACAGGTCTGCACCTATATGTGCCCGTGGCCGCGCATTCAGGCGGCGATGCTCGACGAACAATCGCTCGTGGTCACCTATAATGACTGGCGCGGCGAGCCGCGCTCGCGCCATGCCAAGAAGGCCAAGGCAGAAGGCAAGGTCGTCGGCGATTGCGTCGATTGCAATGCCTGTGTCGTTGTCTGCCCGATGGGGATCGACATCCGTGACGGCCAACAGCTCGAATGCATCACCTGTGCGCTGTGTATTGATGCCTGTGACGGCGTCATGGACAAGCTGGGACGCCCGCGCGGGCTGATTTCCTATGCAACGCTGGATGAATATTCGGGCAATATGGCCCTGGCGACAGCAGGCGGGACAACCGGCATTAACCCGGACCTCGTGCGCAACATGGACGGCTCGTTCAGCGACAAGGTCCGTCACTTCGACTGGCGCATTATTTTTCGCTTCCGCACCATGCTTTATTTCACCATCTGGGCCCTGGTCGGTATCGGGCTTCTGGTGGCGCTGGGTGCGCGCGACCGGCTGGAAGTCAATGTTCTGCGTGACCGCAATCCACAGTATGTGACGCTTTCCGACGGCTCGATCCGCAACGGGTATACGGTCAAGTTGCTCAACATGATCCCTGAGCCGCGTGTCATATTCCTGTCCATGGAAGGGCTGCCCGGTGCGACCATGTCGATTACCGGGATCGATCAGCCGGAAGGGCGCTCCTTCGCTATTCCCGTCGATCCTGATAAGCTGCGTACCATAAAGGTCTATATCCGCCAGCCGCTTGAAAATGTCGAACCGGGAAAGGCGCAATTCCGGCTGATCGCGGCGGACAAAGGAAGTAACGAGTCGGATGTCTACATAGCGACATTCGACGCTCCGGAGAAGAAGTGATGCGTGTACTTCGCCCATTCCTGAGCGGTCCGTTTACCGGCTGGCACATGCTGGGTGTCATGGTACTGTTTTTCGGAACCGTGATCGCCGTCAATATGACCATGGCCTATTTTGCAGGGTCGAGCTGGAGCGGGCTGATCGTCAAAAACACCTATGTGGCCAGCCAGAAATTCGACGATGAGGTCATCGAGACCGAAAGGATGAAGGCCAAGGGCTGGGCATCACAACTGGATGTCGGCGGCGATGCGGTTGTCTATTCCCTCAAAAATGCGCTTGGCAAACCCATTGTGGCCGACGAGGTCCTGGCTGCATTCAACCGCCCGGTTGGTGAGGATCAGGACAGGGTCTTGAGCCTTGAGGCGCGGGCCGATGGAAGCTACGCATCAGCTCACGACCTCGCCGCCGGACAATGGCTGGTTAAGGTCACGGCAACGCGCGGCGGCGAACTGGTCTATCGCGACGTGCAGCGCATAATTATCGGGACGGCCGGGAGTGAGTGATGAGCTGCTGCGCGCCTGGAACCGAATCCGCTATTGAACTGGATAAAGCCCGGCATGCCGGGCCGTCTGGCGAAGAGCTCATGCTTGCCAGTACAGACCTTGGCAACGGTCTTCGGCAGACGGATCTGAGTTTGCCGGGCGTTCACTGCGGCGGCTGCATCAACACCGTTGAAAAGGGGCTCGGTGCCCTCGCATTCGTCCGCAAGGCCCGGGTCAACCTGTCGACCAAGCGCGTCAGCATCGTCTGGTCGGATGAAGGCGAGCCGGCTGATATCATCGCAACGCTTCACAAGCTCGGATATGAGGCGCATCTGTTTGACTATGCCGGCGAGAAAGAGGACAAAACCCTTTCCGTCATGCTGCGCTCGCTCGCGGTTGCCGGGTTTGCCGCCGCCAATATCATGCTGCTTTCGGTGTCGGTCTGGTCCGGGGCGGAAGCTGCGACACGGGACCTTTTCCACTGGATCTCGGCAATGATCGCAATACCGGCGCTCGCCTATTCGGGCCGGATATTCTTCCACTCGGCCTTTAATGCCCTCAGGCACGGCCGGCTGAACATGGATGTGCCGATATCGCTGGCGGTGATCCTTGCGTTCGCCATGAGCCTCTATGAGACCATGAACTCCGGTGAGCACGCCTATTTCGACGCCTCCGTGACGCTACTGTTCTTCCTGCTCATAGGCCGCACGCTCGATCATGTCATGCGCGAGAAGGCGCGCTCGGCCGTCAAGGGGCTTGCCCGGCTGTCGCCGCGTGGGGCTATGACGCTCAAGCCGGACGGATCACGCGAGTTTCTTGCCGTCGACGATATCAGAACCGGCATGACGATCCTGCTTGCCGCCGGCGACCGGATACCTGTCGATGCACGGGTCACCGGCGGCACGAGCGATCTCGACTGCTCCCTGGTCAATGGCGAGAGCGCACCGCAGACCGTTTCGGAAGGCAGCGTCATAAGGGCCGGAACGCTGAACCTGACAGGGCCTTTGACAATCGAAGCGCTGGCACCTGCCAGTCAGTCGTTCCTGGCAGAGATGATGCAGCTTATGGAGCGTGCGGAAAGCGGCAAGGCCGGTTACCGTCGCATTGCCGACAGGGCGGCCGAGCTTTATGCGCCCTTTGTGCATCTGGTGGCACTGTTTTCGTTCATCGGATGGATGATCGTATCGGGCGACTGGCATCATTCGCTCTATATCGCCATTGCCGTTCTGATCATTACCTGTCCTTGTGCGCTGGCGCTGGCGGTTCCGGTCGTGCAGGTGGTTGCCGCGGGCCGGTTGTTTGAAAACGGGATTATGGTCAAAGACGGCGCCGCCATGGAACGGCTGGCCGAGACCGATGCGGTTGTTTTCGACAAGACCGGTACACTGACGCTTGGCCATCCACGCCTCATCAATGCGGACGAAATCAGGCCGGACGACCTCAAGATCGCGGCACAGCTTGGCGCCCATTCACGTCACCCGCTGTCGCGTGCGCTGGCAGGTGCCGTGAGCGGCGCAGCGAACGGCGAGGACCCATTTGATGCATTCAAGGAGTATCCGGGCGCGGGACTCGAGGCTGCGCGCGACGGTGTGACCTACAGGCTGGGCCGCGCAGATTGGGCGCTGAAAAATGCCAGCCAAACCCTTGGGCCGGATGCAAATACGGACAAGGGTCAGGCGGTGCTGAGCGCCGATGGATGTTTTCGTGCGGCTTTTGTATTTGAGGATCGTTTGCGAAGCGAGGCCGCGGCCACGGTTGCGGCGCTGAAAAACAGCGGCTATCCGATCGAAATCATCTCGGGCGACCGGGCGGGTGTGGTCCGCCGCCTGGCGGAAACGCTCGGAATTTCATCTTTCAGGAGCGGCGTGTTGCCGGGCGAAAAGGCCAAATATGTGACCGGTCTGGGTGCCGGAGGCAAAAAGGTGCTGATGGTTGGCGATGGTCTCAACGATGCGCCGGCGCTTGTAAGTGCCCATGTATCGATGGCGCCTGCAACCGCTGCGGATGTTGGCCGCAATGCGGCTGACTTCGTCTTCCTGCATGAAAGCCTGTCTGCCGTAACGAGCGCCATTTCCATCTCCAAAAAGGCCGGCCAGCTTATCCGCCAGAATTTCGGGCTGGCGATTGTCTACAACATGATTGCTATTCCCTCCGCGATCCTCGGATATGCAACGCCGCTTGTTGCCGCGCTCGCCATGTCGTCCTCGTCGCTCGTTGTTGTCCTGAACGCGTTGCGGCTGCGGATAGGGGCCCGAAAGGACGCAGCGCAAATCCGCAGCGTCGAGGAAGCGCCTGCTACGCCGGACTATGACATCAGGACAGTGGAGCAGGGGCGTTGAACACGCTGGTCTACCTGATACCGGTTGCTCTGTTTCTCGGCGCGCTCGGGCTTGTCGCGTTTCTCTGGTCGATCCGCAGCGGCCAGTATGACGATCTGGACGGCGCGGCGCACCGCATCCTCGATGACAGTGACGAACCGCTGCCCGACGAACCGGCTACGCACAAAGTGCGCAGGTCAGGGGATGATCGGCCTCCTGGAGCCCCTCTACCACATTGAAGTGATGGCGGTCCGGTTCCTCGACGGCAACCGTTGCGGCCCCGAGCCCTTTCCATATGCTCGCAAGCAGGGCGTTCTGGCGCACGAATTCGGCGCGTTCGGCTCCCCCGACCCAGCAAATCAACCGCGTGTCACCTACCGGTTCGAGCAGGGCGGGGCTTTCGGTCAGTGCCTCCATGCGGTCGATATTCAGCGTGTCGTTCATTTCGGTCCGCATGATCGGACGCAGATCATGGACGCCGCTTATCGATATCGTACGTCCAATGCGTTCAACGATATCAGTTGTGAGCGGGGTATTGCGGCACACCATGCGGGTGACCAGGTGGCCGCCTGCGGAGTGTCCGGTAAGCCGGATGGAGCCGCCGACCATGGCCGCCGCCGTGGTCACGGCCTGAGCAACCTCTTCGGTTATGCCGGAAATCCGGATATCGGGGCAAAGCGTGTAGGAGGGTACCGCGACGCTATATCCATGGTCCAATGGTCCGTTTGCCATATGCGACCAGGAGGATTTGTCGAAAGCCTTCCAGAACCCGCCATGGACATAGACGACGAGGCCTCTAGGTTCGCCTTCCGGGTGGAAGAGGTCAAACGCGTTGCGTTCGCCGGGTCCGTATTCGAGATCAAGTTCGGCGCGGCCGTCGGCGCTCATTTCGTGGCGAAACTGTTTTGCCTGCGCTGCCCATTTTGCCGGATAGTCGGCGCCGCCGGGGATGTGTATCCCGTTTGCGTAGGCATCGTCCCAGTCGGTTATCTGATGCATCAACATAAGCTGTTCCACCTCCCACTCTGTGGGGCACTGTGTCCTGAAATGTTCGGGAGGTGCAAGCCCCGCGGGCACAGGTCCGGCGTTTGTCAGCCGGATTCCTGCGTTTTCCGGCTGTTAACCGCGCGTGCCATGACACACAGGATCTCAAATGCGATCGAAATTCCAACCCAGGCCGTGGCGCCCGATGGATCAAAAGGCGGTGAAACCTCCACAACATCCGCGCCGATGATGTTGACGCCATCGAGAAGCCGCACGCAGCGCTGTGCCGTCAAAGTATCCGGTCCACCGATTTCGGGCGTTCCGGTGCCGGGCGCAAAGGCCGGATCGATGAAGTCGATATCGAAGCTGATATAGGTTTCTTTCTTGCCGACGATCCCGCGCGCCTCCTCCATGACGTCAGCAACGCCGCGATCCATCAGTTCCTCGATGCGGATGAAGCGTACGCCCTGTTCTTCACCCCATTCAATATCTTCGAAATCATAGGCCGTGCCGCGAATACCGATTTGAACGGTACGTTTCGGATCGAGCAGGCCGGCTTCGATGGCACGGCGGAACGGGGTGCCGTGCGTGAGTTTAAAATCGCCGAAATAGCTGTCCATCAGGTCCGTATGGGCGTCGAAATGGATCATGCCGACCGGGTTGCCGGTGCCGACAAGACCCTTGAGCACCGGATAGGACAGGAAATGGTCGCCGCCCAGCGACAATGGCGTGATGCGGTTGGCATGCAGTTTTTCATAAAACGCGACAACGCGGTCGAACGTATCGTCAAGGCTTACCGGATTGGGGCCGACATCGCCCAGGTCGGCGCAGTTCGTCAGCTCAAACGGGTTGACGCGGCTGACAGGGTGACAGGCGCGGATCATGGTTGACAGGTCACGCAGTTGACGCGGGCCGTGGCGGGCGCCCGGGCGATTTGTCGTTCCGCCATCCCACGGAATTCCGGTCAGGCCGATATCGACATCGCCGATACGGCTGTCATCCAGCCCCACATGCGGCAGGCGCATAAAAGTCGGGACCCCGGCGAAGCGGGGAAGGTCGAAGCCCGATACGGGCTGGAAAAACGGATCTGACATTGTTTGACCTTGATGTTCGGGTTTGACCTTGATGTTCGGGCGATTGATCGCGGCTACAATGATTTAAATCGGGGGCCGTGTCAGCACCGGATTTTCCTTCGATGCACCTGCCGCTGCAACACAGTGTTTGCCTGCTGCTGCGAAGAGTGTAATAGATTTGCCAAACGGCTTGCGGCTGCGGCGTCATTCAGCGGGTTGCGGGCCATGCGACACCACGGCTTCCACGGGGAGGCCGGCAAATGACAGGAGCCGCAATGACGTGCGTGTTTGTTCAGCTTCAGTGCAAGCCCGGTCAGGCCTATACGGTCGCCGACAAGATCTATGACCGGGAGATCGTCTCCGAACTCTATTCAACCTCGGGCGAATTCGACCTGATGATGAAAATTTATGTGCCGAAAGGCGAAGACGTCGGCAAATATATTCACGACAACGTTCTGAATATTCCGGGCATTGCCCGCTCGCTGACGACCATGACTTTCACCGCATTCTAGGCAATTCAGGCAGGTAGGCGTATGTCGAACGAACCTTTTGTTATCATCGGCGCGGGACAGTGCGGGATCAAGGCAGCAGAAACACTACGACAACAGGGCTATGAGGGCGGCCTTGTCCTGATAGGCGACGAACCGCATGCTCCCTACCAACGGCCACCCCTTTCGAAGGCTTTTCTCAAAGGGGAAATCGGAATCGAGCGCCTGATGCTCAAGGGCGATGATTTCTTTGACAAATTCAACGTCGATTCACACCAGTCATGCCATGTAAGCAGCATCGATCCTGCCGCCAAACGGGTCAAACTGACCGGCGGATCGGATATCGCCTATTCGAAGCTTCTTCTTGCAACGGGCACGCGCTCGCGCCGTATTCCCGTGCCGGGGCTGGAGCTGGATGGCGTTCACTACATGCGCACGATTGCGGACGTTGAAGCGATTTCAGCGGCCTTAAAGCCCGGCGTGAGGATAGTCATTGTCGGCGGTGGTTATATTGGACTTGAGGTGGCTTCCGCATTGCGTCATTTCGACTACGAAGTCACCGTCATCGAGGGGATGGAGCGGGTGCTGCAGCGCGTCGTCTGTCAGCAATTGTCCGACTATTTCCATCGCATCCACACAGAGCGGGGCGTGACCATTCACACCAATGCGCGGTTCGAGGGGATTGAGGGCAATGGGCGTGTGGAACGTGTGCGGCTGGCCGGCGGCGAAGCAATCGAAGCGGATATTGTGCTTATGTCTGTCGGCGCGGAACCGGTCTGCGAACTGGCCGCGGAGGCAGGTCTGAAGATCAATAACGGTATTGAGGCAGACCACAGCTGCCGGACCTCCGATCCAAATATCTATGCCGCAGGAGACTGTGCCAGTTTTTTCTCGGACCGCTACCAGCGGCATATCCGGCTCGAGAGCGTCCAGAATGCCATCGATCAGGGAAAACACGCGGCTGGCGCCATGCTGGGCGCTGAGGATGTTTATGATCCCGTGCCGTGGTTCTGGTCCGATCAATACGACATCAAACTTCAGATTGCAGGACTGTCTCAGGGTTACGACCGCATTGAAACTGAGGGCGATGAGGCGGAAAACGCCTTTGCAATCCGGTACTTTGCCGGTGACCGGCTGATTTGCGTCGATGCCGTCAATATGCCCCGCGCTCATATGATGGCCCGCCGCGAGCTTGCCACGTAGGACTGCGCACAGGCTGATGCCGGGGAGCCGTTTCACGGCTTCGTGAAAAAAACAGTTGATTTTTCATTGCCGTTGATGGAAGCTCCGTTCCGGACGTCGCCGGCAGTGCCGGTGTGCGTCGGTCACAGTTTGGATGGTGCAATGACATCTGGCGACAGCGCGCAGGCGGACAAGCCCAACACCAGCAATGTTTCTGCCGATATCGGCCGCGATATTCGCGCTATTCGGCAGTCGAAGGGCATGACGCTGACGGAAATGGCCGACAAGCTTGGCCGTTCGATCGGTTATCTCAGTCAGGTCGAGCGTGGTATCTCGGCGCTTTCGACCGAAGAGTTGCGGCAGGTGGCGCAATTGTTCGATGTACCGGTGAGCTGGTTCCTGGTTCTTTCGGATGTATCGGAATCGGAACGCGGTCTCATTACCCGCTCGGGGCTGCGGCGCATGAGCGGCGACAGCGAAGGCGGGCTTGCCGAAGAGCTGCTCTCTCCCGATCTCAGCGGGTCCTACGAAGTCATTCGAAGCGTCTTTGCGCCGGGTGCCAGGCTGGAAAAACCGACCCTGCGCATGACTGAGGAGACCGCCTACATGGTTTCGGGCAAGCTCGATATCCGCATTGGCGATCGCTTCTTTACCGTTCAGGCAGGCGACTGCTTTCGTTTCAAGGAAGAACCGTTCTACTGGGAGAACAACTCCAGTGAACCGGCGGTCGCAATCTGGGTTGTTTCTCCGCCCATTTATTAGAGCTTGTTGAGATTCAGTAGCTTACCTCCGTGCGCGAAACCTGAACCTCAACAAACTCTAACTCTGTTGCCAGGGAGAAAAACATGGCTGAGCTCGCTTCTCACGCACGCGTGGTCATCATCGGCGGTGGCGCCGTCGGTGCCAGTTGTCTCTACCATCTTGCCATAGCCGGCGTTACCGATGTCGTGCTCATCGAAAAGAACGAGTTGACGTCAGGATCCACCTGGCATGCGGCTGGAAACACGCCGAACTTTTCGGGCAACCTCAACCTGATGAAGCTGCAGAACTACGGTTCGCGGCTCTATAACCGGCTCGGCGAGGAGGTGGACTATCCGATCAACCGCCACATGACGGGCGCGGTTCGCCTTGCCCACTCCAAGGAGCGCATGCAGGAATTCGAGCATGTGGCGGCGATGGCCAATGCTGCGGGCATGGAAATGGAAGTCCTTTCGGCTCAGGAGTTGAAGGGCAAATACTATCCGTGGCTCGAAACACATGATCTTGCGGGCGGTGCCTGGGACCCGGAAGATGGCGACATCGATCCGTCGCAGCTCACGCAGGCCTTTGCCAAGGGCGCCCGGGACAGGGGTGCGAAAGTTGCCCGCTTCACGAAAGTGACGGGCCTCAGCCAGCGTGCCGACGGCACCTGGGACGTTCAGACCGACAAGGGCAGAATCAATGCAGAGACTGTGGTCAACGCGGCTGGCTACTACGCAGACGAGATCGGCCGCATGGTCGGGCGCGATGTACCGATGGTGACGATGTCACACCAGTATCTGGTGACCGAAGCCATCGACGATCTTCAGGCACGAGACACAAGCATTCCGCTGCTGCGTGATCCCGACGACAGCTACTATCTGCGCCAGGAGGGCAACGGCCTCATCCTCGGCCCCTATGAGTGGCAGGCGACGCCGCACTGGCTGAAAGAGGGAACGCCCGAGGACTTTGCCTTCCAGCTCTATCCGGACGATCTCGAGCGGCTCGAGTGGTATATCAATTCCGCCTGTGAGCGTGTTCCGATGCTGGCGACCGGCGGTGTCCAGAAGGTCATCAACGGACCGATCCCGTACGCGCCTGACGGATTGCCGCTTGTCGGGCCGGCGCCGGGGCTGACCAATTTCCTCGAAGCCTGCGTCTTTACCTTCGGCATCTGCCAGGCGGGCGGGGCCGGCAAGGTCATTGCCGAGTACATTACCGAGGGCGAAACCGAGCTTGATCTTTGGATGATGGATCCGCGTCGTTTTACCGATTACGCGACCAAGACCTATGCGACGGTTAAGGCGATCGAGGTCTATCAGAATGAATATGCCATGCACCTGCCGCACCGGCCGTGGCCGGCGGGCCGCCCGGCGAAGACGTCGCCGCTCTACGACACGCTCGCCGAACGCGGCGCGCAATTCGGCAGTTTCGGCGGATGGGAGCGCCCGCTGTGGTTTGCCCGCGAAGGCGACAAGCCCGAACCGGACATGACCTATGGCCGTCCGCACTTTGACGACGCCATTGCTTCAGAGGTGCGGACCGTTGCAGAAAACGCGGGCATTCTGGATCTCACCGGCTTTACCCGCTTTGAACTTTCAGGCGAGGGCGCAGCCGACTGGCTTGACGGCATGATTACCGGCGCGCTTCCAAGGCTGGGACGGGTGTCGCTTGCCTATTTCTGCAGTGAAAGCGGCCGGGTGATTACCGAACTTACCGTAACGAGGCTTGAAGAAAACCGCTTCTGGCTGATCGGTCCTGCTGCCGGATACTGGCACGACCGCGACTGGCTGAAACAGCACATGCCCGATGACGGTTCACTTGTGCTGGAGGACATTACCGCGCGTTTCGGCACGCTGGTGCTCGCCGGACCCAAATCGCGCGACATCCTTGCCGCAATTGCCGACGAAGACATCTCCAATGGGGCGTTGCCCTGGCTCTGTGCAGCGCCGATTACAATCGGCATGGCGCGTGGTCTTGTGTTGCGGGTCAATTATGTCGGTGAACTCGGCTACGAGCTGCACATGCCGCTGGAGACGATGTCGGCGGTTCACGCGCAGTTGCTTGCAGCCGGCGAAGAACATGGCATCGGCCATTTCGGCATGTATGCGATGGATTCGATGCGGCTCGAAAAGGGTTACCGCGGCTGGAAACAGGATCTTTCGTCGGAATACACACCGCTTACTTCCGGCGTCGACCGTTTCGTGAAGCTCAACAAGGCACAGTTTATCGGCCGCGAGGCGCTATTGAAGCAAAGTCAGGAGGGCGTTGCCCAGCGTTTCGTTGCCATGGAATTGGAGCCGGGCGACGGAACGGAAGCACCCTATGGCAGTCCGGTATTTGTTGGCGACGCACGCGTCGGTCTGATCACATCAGGTGGCTTTGGACACCGGACCGGAAAGTCCATTGCGCTTGGCTATGTCGATACGGCGCACACGGGCGAGGGGACTGAGCTGCTGATCGACATCTATGGTGAAAGGCGCAAGGCAACGGTCGTGCCCGAGGTTATCTACGATCCGCAGAACGAGCGGTTGCGGGCATAGGCCCGGCATCTGGAATAAAAAAAGCCGCGGTCGTAGTGACCGCGGCTTTTTTGTCTGGCGTATGCGCCCGGACCTTCAGCCCTTGCCCTTCCAGGGGATGAGCCACTTTTCCAGGTAGCGCATGAGTATTTCGATCACGTAGCCGATGATCCCGATGATGATGATGCCGATCACCACCGTATCGGTCTGCAGGAAGTTCTTGGCGATCATGATCATCGAGCCGACACCCTGGTCGGCAGCAACGAGCTCGGCAGCGACAACCGTTCCCCAGCAAACGCCCATCGAGGTGCGCAGCCCGGTGAAGATTTCCGGCAATGCGTTGGGCAAAATGACATGGCGAAGGATCTGCATCTTGGAAGCGCCCAGCGAATAGGCTGCGTGGACTTTCGAAATGCGGACACTCGAAACGCCGGACCGTGCGGCGATCGTCATGATGAAGAGCGAAGCAAGAAACAGCAGGAATATTTTCGCTGTTTCGTCGATGCCGAACCACAGGATGATCAGCGGGATCAGTGCCAGTGGCGGGATCGGTCGCATGAATTCGACAATCGGATCGAACAGACCGCGAGCCGTTGACGACAGGCCCATGGCGAAGCCGAGCGGAATGCCGACCAGCGCACCGCACAGAACACCGGTCAGAACGCGAAACACGCTGATTCCGACATGCTGCCAGAGCGGTATGTTGCGAAAGCCTTCGGTGACCAGAAGTCCGATGCGGTCGATGGTTCCGCCGATGGTCGGCCAGTAGAATGGCTCGATGATTCCCATGCGTGACGACAGGACCCAGAGCATTGCCAGGCCGCAGACGATCAGGATGCTGTAAAAGCGGCCGGAGTTGACGGCGCTGGCATCGCCGAACTTGACGGTTTTTTGCCGGGTGAAGGTGTTGTCCGCAAGGCCGAGCCAGATGGCCGCTTCAGAAGGTTCTCTTTTATCTGCCATTTTCCTTCTCCAATCCCCGCTAACCCGTTTGGCCCATGATTTCCTCTTCCATTTCCCAGATCATGGAGAGGATCTCTTCGCGCTTTTCGACAAAGTCGGCACCTGCCTTGATGTCGCGCGGGCTTTTGGTCATGCCTTCATCGGCAAAGGGAAGTTCGTATATCCGTTCGATGCGTCCGGGCCTCGGGGCCATGACGATCAGCTTTTCGCCGAGAAAGAGGGCTTCTTCGACAGAGTGGGTGATCAGGATGATGGTCTTGCCCGTTTCCTTCCATAGCTTGAGCACCAGGCCCTGCATCTTTTCACGGGTCAGCGCATCGAGGGCGCCGAGCGGTTCGTCCATTAGAATAACGTCCGGATCGTTGCAAAGGCACCTTGCAAGCGCGACGCGCTGCTGCATGCCGCCAGAAAGCTGATAGACGGGCTTTTCACCGAAATCCTTCAGGCCAACGATCTGCAGCAGGTGTTCGACCTTTTCGCGTGTTTCCACGCGGGGTTTTCCCGCCATGTTCGGTCCGAAGGCGACGTTCTGCTCAACGGTCAGCCATTCGAACAGGGCGCCCTGCTGGAAGACCATCCCGCGTTCGGAACCCGGCCCCGTGACCGTGTGGTGGTTCAAACGCACCTCGCCGGCTGTCGGCGCCAGGAACCCTGCAACGATGTTCAGCAGCGTGGTCTTGCCGCACCCGGACGGTCCGAGAACCGAGACAAGCTCTCCTTCCGCAATATCGAGGCTTACGTTGTTAAGAGCATGGACCTGTCCGCCACCGGGAAGCGTGAAGACCATGGAAACATTGTCAATTGCTATGCCGGTCAAGTTCTCTCTCCATGTTGGAATTGGATGAGGCTAGAGCGAGTCGAGGTTAATTTGGATCATTTGATCGAGGCGACACAGGCTACTGGCCAGGCGAGTGGACCAATCATCCACCATCGAACGCTTTAATTCAGCCTCTCTGCGTTCGGACAGGCGACGCGGGCGCCGCCTGTCCGACTGAAGCACTATTTCAGATAGTTGGGATCGATGAACTGTGTGTAGTCGTCGAGTGCCGCGTCCATACCGCCGGCTTCGACCATCACGTCAGCAACGCCCTTCGTCATTTCCTGAACGCCGCCGCCAAGCCAGTTGGCGCCCATTTGATCGGCAGCGCTCGGGAAGCCGAAATTCGCCATGTAGTCTTTGGTTGCGGCTTCATCCATGCCGGCAGCCTTGGCGATGATCGGGTAGGCAGCGTCGGGATTGGTCTTGTAGGCTTCGTTGGCCGCTTCGGTTACCGCCATGAACTTTTCGACCAGGTCCGGATGCTCCTTGGAGAACTCCTCGGTTACGGTCACAACATCGAATGTGTTGATACCGACGGCTTCCTGTTCGGCGCCGGTCATAAGCGGCTTACCGAACTCTCTCATGCGGTTGAGTGCGCCGCCAAAACCGCAGGCCATCACGACGTCACCACGGGCAAGCGCAACAGCGCCGTCCGGCGGGTTCATCTGGACGAGGTTGACCTTGCTTGCGTCAACGCCCAGATGATCCATGGTGCGAAGGAATTTGTAGTGTGTGACATTGCCGATCGGCGTTGCGATTTTCTTGCCTTCGAGGTCTTTTGCGTTGTCCTTGGTGATGCCGGCATCATCGCGGACAATGCAGTTGTCGTTTTCGGCGTAGGTGACTGCAATGCCGATAACCTTGAGCGGCGCGCCGGTGCTGACGCCGACGACAAACGGGACGAATCCCTGGCTGTATGCGATCTGGACGTCACCGGAAACCATGGCCTGGGTCATTTCGTTGCCATTGCCGAATGCACGCCAGTTGACCTTGACGCCCAGTTCCTTGTCGTAGGTTTCTTCCATCTGGGCCACCTGGTTGGCGGTCGGCCATTCGAGGAAGTAGGCGACGGTGATTTCGTCGAGAGCCAGTGCGCCCTGAATGCCACCTAGAGTGGACATAACCACTCCCGTGGCCAGAGCAGTCAGTTTAGTTTTCACGGACATGGATCATTCCCCTTATTCGCACATGATACTGCAGTGTGCCGGATTGACCGGCTCTTTAGATTCAATCGGGAGATTGGGGCGAAAATCTAGTCACGATCAGTTGTTGCCGTTGTGCTGAAAAACAGCGCAACCTCCAAGGCAACTCCTCAATCCTCCCGATGCTATTAGGCAATTAATGGTGTGGCCAAAGGTAGTGCCAGCCATGACTCCTACTTAGTGCCAACGGGCAATATTGAGTAAATTATGCTTGTTTCTCAATGATTTCGTGAAAAATGGTCACTCATTTTCACGAAACTGGTCCCATCGGCCTCCAAAATAACTCATAAAAACTGGTTCTATCCGCCCTTGGAAAACGCGTGATAGCGTCCGATTTCAATAATATCGGGTGGAGGAAAATACGCCGATGTCGAGACTGTTGGACGAGGTGGAGGTGCCAGGCGTGGAACGGAACAGACGCCGCTCAGGCGGTCGGGATGCACGGCGTGCGATGCGCGCTGCGCCATTGGAAAAATCAGCCCGGCCGGTGCGGCCGGGAATGCCCTCGGGCAACTATCGCCCACTGTCGGAAAACGACATGGAACGCATCCATGAAGCAGCCCTGACAATTCTTGAAAATGTCGGCATGGGGCAGGCTATCGACAGCTGCATTGAAGTCTGCACGGCGGCGGGTGCTGTCTACGGCGAGGACGGCAGGTTGCGGTTCCCGCGCGAACTGGTCATGGATACGGTGCGCAATGCGGCCCGTAACGTGACGATTCACGGCCAGGATCCCACACATGACATGCAACTGTCCGGCCAGAACGTGCACTTCGGCACGGCAGGTGCGGCTGTTCACATCGTTGACGTGGAAAAACGCGAATACCGGGAATCCCTTCTCAAGGATCTCTACGATGCAGCGCGCATTGTCGAGACCCTCGATAATGTTCATTTCTTCCAAAGGCCGCTGGTCGCAAGGGATATTCCGGATCCGGCTGAACTCGATATCAACACGCTGTACGCAAGCGTGTCTGGAACCACCAAGCATGTCGGCACCAGTTTTACAGTCGCCGAGAGCGTCAAGCCGTGTCTTGAGTTGCTGCACATGATTGCCGGCAGCGAGGAGGCATTCCGCGCCCGCCCGTTTGTATCCAACTCCAACTGTTTTGTGGTGCCGCCGCTCAAATTCGCCGAAGATGCCTGCCGTGTGCTTGAAGAGTGCGTGCGTGGCGGCATGCCGGTGCTGCTGCTGTCGGCCGGGCAGGCCGGTGCAACGGCGCCTGCCGCCATTGCCGGGGCCGTCGTGCAGGCGGTGGCGGAAGTGCTGGCCGGGCTCGTCTATGTCAATGCGATCTCAAAGGGGCATCCGGCAATCTTCGGAACCTGGCCATTCGTTTCGGACCTGCGCACCGGGGCAATGTCGGGCGGTTCCGGCGAGCAGGCGCTGCTTTCTGCGGCCTGCGCGCAGATGTCCCACTTCTATGATCTGCCGGGTGGTGCGGCCGCCGGTATTGCCGATTCGAAAATGCCGGACGTGCAGGCGGGCTACGAGAAGGGCATAACCAATGTCATGGCCGGCCTTTCCGGGCTCAATATGGTCTACGAATCGGCAGGCATGCACGCATCGCTTCTTGGATTTTCACTGGAAAGCCTGATCATCGACAATGATATGCTTGGCCAGTGTTTGCGCTGCGTACGCGGTGTGGAGGTCAATGACGAGACCCTGTCGCTCGCGTCCATCGAGGATGTGTGCACCAACGGTCCGGGCCACTATCTCGGTCATGAGCAGACGCTGGCTCTCATGGAAACCGAATATATTTATCCGGTCATTGGCGACAGGACGAGCCCCAAGGAGTGGGTTGAAAAAGGACGGCCCGACATTATCGAAACGGCAATTGCCGAGAAGAACCGCATTCTATCGTCCAAGGCTCCGGGACATATCTCAGCCGAGCTCGATGCCGCCGTCCGCAAGCGGTTCGATATCAAACTATAGGAGCCCGGCATCCCATCAAAGTTGCAATCCCCGTCGGCAGCCTGCATGTTCTGATTGAAACGAGGCTGCTGCGGGGATTTTTTCATGCTGGATGGCGCGATGCTGATTTGGTTCGTATTGACGGGCTGCAGCCTTGCCTTTGCCGTGTGGGATTCAATTTCAAACGGCGTGACCAGCTGGGTTCAGCGAGCCGCCTGGATCCTCGTTACCGCCTATACGGGCCCCGTCGGGCTGTTCTTCTATTTGCTCACCTGCCGAAGGCCATTTGTCGGCGGCCATGACCGTTTTACCTCGACCACCTGGAAACAGGCGGTCAACAGCGAAATGCACTGCCTCGCCGGTGATGCGACCGGCATCATTCTGGCGGCGATCGTCGTTTCATCGCTTGGTCTTACCAATGGCTGGGACGCGACGATCGAGTATATTGCCGGATTCATCTGCGGATTGTTTATTTTCCAGGCGCTGATGATGCTTGGAATGTACCAGGGCAACTACCTGCTTGCCGTGCGCAAAACATTCTTTGCCGAAACGGTATCGATGAATTTCGTCATGGCGGGGATGATCCCCACAATGGTTGTGCTTGCCTATCACTGGCCGGGCTCGGAAATACCGACAAATCCGTCCTTCTGGTTTCGCATGAGCCTTGCGAGCCTTGTCGGCGGTTTTCTTGCTTATCCGATCAACTACTGGCTGGTCTCGCGTCATCTCAAACACGGTTGCATGACTTTACCGAATGCGGACGGGCCGGCTGAAGGGATGGGGCACCGGTCGCCTGAACCGGCAATGGTTGCGTCGGGGATGGCAAAGCACCCGCATGATGGTGGCGAGGCGCATCTTCACAGGAAGCAAACGGATGACCATGAAGGTCACGGATCCATGGAGATGACTTCTTTGAGCCTGCCGGTTGCAACGGCCTGGGTGGTGTTTTCCTTCGCGGTGCTTCTCGCCGCACTGATCGGGACTGACTTTTTCGTTCCAATCAGGTTCTAACGAAAACGGCCCGCCACCAGGGCAGGCCGCATTGTCGTCGAATCAGGCGCCCGGCTGGGGGCGCATGTCTTCCGGGTTGATGCCGGCGACTTCGACCGGCTTTTTCATGGCGTCGCGGCGGAAGGGCTCGCCAAGTTCCTTGTTGAGGATGACCTCGATGAAGGTGGTGACCCCATCCTTCTGGGCTCTGCAGGCTTCTTCGAGCGCAACCGTCAGGTCATTTTGAGTGGTGACGGCCACACCTTTCAGGCCGCAGCCCTCGGCAATCTTGGCATAGCTGAGATGCGGGTCGAGCTCGGTGCCGACGAAATTGTTGTCGAACCACAAGGTGGTGTTGCGCTTTTCAGCGCCCCACTGATAGTTGCGGAAGACAACCATAGTGATGGCCGGCCATTCCTCGCGTCCGCACGATGTCATCTCATTCATGGAAATGCCGAAAGCACCGTCGCCGGCAAAACCCACCACAGGCGTGTCCGGGCAGCCTATCTTGGCGCCGAGGATCGCCGGGAAGCCGTACCCGCAAGGGCCGAAGAGACCGGGAGCCAGATATTTGCGGCCTTTTTCGAAGGTCGGATAGGCATTGCCGATGGCGCAGTTGTTGCCGATGTCGGAGGAAATGATGGCTTCCTTCGGAAGGCCCGCCTGAATGGCGCGCCATGCCATACGCGGCGACATGCGCTCGGGCTGGTCTGCACGTGCATCCTGGTTCCAGCTGGTGCCGGGATCGTCGTCCTCATGGTCCATGCTGCTGAGTGTCTGCAGCCACGCCGATTTCGTCTGATGGACCAGCGCCTTGCGCTCAGCGCGGCCGTCATCGCCGGCAGAAGGCGACAGTTTGGCGAGAATCTGCCGGGCAACCTGCTTGGCGTCGCCGCAAATGCCGACTGTGACCTTCTTGGTTAAACCGATACGGTCCGAGTTGATGTCGACCTGAATGATGTGCGCATCCTTCGGCCAGTAGTCGATGCCGTAGCCGGGCAGGGTCGAGAACGGATTGAGCCTGGTGCCGAGCGCCAGAACGACATCGGCCTTGGCAATCAGTTCCATGGCGGCTTTCGAGCCGTTATAGCCGAGCGGGCCGCAGGCGAGCGGATGGCTGCCCGGAAAGCTGTCATTGTGCTGGTAGCCGCTGGCGACCGGTGCGTCGAGACGTTCTGCCAGTGCCTGGCACTCAGGGATCGCGCCGCCGATGACAACACCGGCACCGGATAAAATGACCGGGAACTTTGCGTTGGAAAGAAGCGAAGCCGCCCGATCAATGGCATCCGAACCGCCGGCCGGACGCTCGAGGCGCACGATCTGGGGCAGTTCGATGTCCACGACCTGGGTCCAGAAGTCGCGCGGCACATTGATCTGCGCGGGAGCGGAGCCGCGGATGGCCTTTTCGATGACGCGGTTGAGCACTTCGGCCATGCGGGAGGCGTCGCGCACTTCTTCCTGGTAGCAGACCATGTCGCGGAAAAGCGCCATCTGCTCGACTTCCTGGAAACCGCCCTGGCCGATTGTCTTGTTGGCTGCCTGCGGGGTGACCAGCAGCATCGGCGTGTGGTTCCAGTAGGCGGTCTTGATCGGTGTGACGAAGTTGGTAATGCCGGGACCGTTCTGGGCGACGGCCATGGCCATCTTTCCGGTGGCGCGGGTATAGCCGTCGCAGATGATGCCGGCGTTGGTTTCATGGGCGCAATCCCAGAATGTGATGCCCGCCTTGGGGAAAAGGTCGGAGATCGGCATCATGGCCGAGCCAATGATCCCGAAGGCATGTTCAATGCCGTGCATCTGCAGAACCTTCACGAAGGCTTCTTCGGTGGTCATCTTCATCGCGGCGCTTCCTCTCAAATTACAAAATTGGTGCCACCGTGCCTGCGCATGGCGGTCTACTCGGTGCTTGATAGGGGCAAACTGGCACCATGGCGTAGAACCAGTTCAGACCAAAAGTTTGAACCAGCACATTTGTTGGCTCAATTTGTTGGCTAGCCGTTGGCCATGGCGCGTACGATACCGGCAAGCCGTTCGATCCCGGGCTCGATGCGTTCTTCGGCTATGGAGGAGAAGCCGAGACGGAAATAGTTACGATGATTTTCGGGATCGGAGAAATAGATGTCGCCGGGTTCTATGACAATGCCTTCCTCCAACGCCCGGCTAGCAAGCAGTGTGCAGTCCAGCCATTCAGGGCCCTTGACCCAGTAGGATGTGCCGCCAAAGCCGGGCGCCTCCGCCCACCCGGGAAAGTGCTTTTCCAGCGCTTTGCCCATGGTGATCCAGCGGTTGCGATAGCTGCGATGCAGGCGGCCGATTAGCGTGTCGTGGTGGCCAAGGGCAAGAAACAGCGCGACGACGCCCTGATTGTTGCCTGGAGGATGGCGCAGCATGAGCCGGCGAAGGGCGCGGGCTTCGCGAATGAGCGCAGCAGGCGCAACCATGAAGCCCATGCGCAGGCCCGGCATCAGCGATTTAGAGAGACTTCCGACATAAAGGACGCGCTGGCCATGGTCGAGCGACTTGAGAGCCGGTGTCGGTTCGCCCTCGTAATTGGTCTCGAATTCGTAGTCGTCCTCGATGATCAGGCTGTTGTTGTTTCCGGCCCAGTCAAGCAGCGCCTTGCGCCGCTCCATGCTCATGGTGGCATTGGTCGGGTACTGGTGGCTCGGGGTGACGAACACCAGTTCGGAGCCCATCAGTTCCGGGCCGAGCGTTATACCTTCGGCGTCCACGGGCACGTGCCGGATATTGTCGGTTCGCAGCTGAAAGATATTGCGGATGTCCGGGTAGCCAGGATCCTCGATGGCAACGGTCGTGCCGCGCTTCACGAGAAGGCTTGAAAGAAGGTAAAGCGCGTTCTGGGCGCCCAAAGTGACGAGGATCTCGTCGGGGTTTGCCAGAATACCGCGTCGGGTGAGGATGCGCTGGCGGATCTGCTCGATGAGGATCCGGTCATCTTCGGCAAAGTGATCGTTGGTCCAGGCGTCCAGCCATTTACGGCCCATGGACTGGCGCATGCAGTCGCGCCAGGCGGCGATGGGAAACAGAGCCGCGTCAGCCTGTCCGTAGATGAAAGGATAGGGGTAGTCGTGCCAGTTAACAGGCTTTTCAATATTGGTCTGTCCGCTCGGCTGAACCCGGAACCGGCCATCCCAATCGGGTTCCGGCTCTTCCGGAAGGTTCGTCTTCGGCGGCGACACGCCGGCCATCGTTCCGTCGTGGATATCCGGCGACACATAAAAGCCCGACCGCTCGCGGGCCACCAGATAGCCGTCCGACGCAAGTGCCTGATAGGCGAGCATGACCGTGTTGCGTGAAACCTTCAGCCGTTTTGCCATCGCACGGGTGGAGGGGATCGGCGCGCCGACCGGCAACTGCCCGGACAGCATGGCTGAGACCAGCATCTCCCTGATCTGCGTCTGCAGCGTGGTCATTTCCATTCGTTCGACGTGGAAAAGAGAATTTCGCATGGCCTTAAGAGCGTTCCTGAAGTGTCACAGATTATGGTTCGTCGATCGACGCCATCTGGCCCTATTATGAGGCCAAACCTGCATCCCAAATCAAGGCCTGGCTCAAAAAAACATCCAGATTGGTCATGTACCGGCAGAATTACCGGTGCAAATTTGGCAGACGGTTTCGACCCGTCACGCACGATTTACCGATAATCTGTTGTTTTTTCTAATCTATATGCGGTGCGGACCTGATGCAGGTTGCGGGCGAAATGCCAACGGGACGACAGGCAAGCCAACCAGAATTGGCACGTCCTGGAACCAAATTGGTATCAGGTTTCATCCAGGGATGTTGATTGCATGATCAGTGAAGAGCCGGTTGAACTCCCCAAAGCACTGATGCGGCGGGCAAGCGGAGGCACAGCCGTCGGGGCCGTTGTGGTGGGTGCGGACCGGCATGTCGTGATGCAGAGCGTCCGGGATGCGGCCGAAGCCGGGCTGATCGATCCGATCCTGGTTGGCGGGCAGGATACCATTCGCGGCATTTGCGAAGATATCGGTTTTTCTCTGAATAATGTCGAAATTCTGGAAGCATCCGGTGATGACGAACTGGCAAAAACAGCAGCCCAGCGTGCCGCATCCGACGATGTCGGGATGGTGATTAAGGGGCATGTTCATACCGATGCATTTATGGGCGCGCTTCTGACCAGGGAAGCAGGCATTCGCCAGCCTGGCAGCCGTATGACGCATTGCTTTCACATGACGGTTCCGGGCCACGAACACCCTCTGATCATAACGGACGGTGCGGTCAATGTGGCCCCCGACATCAAAACCAAGCAGGCCGCAATCATCAATGCCGTGGCGCTTGCGCATGCGATCGAGATCGAGCACCCGAAAGTTGCGATCCTTTCGGCGACGGAATCGCCATTGCCGCAAATGCCGTCCAGCATGGACGCGGCCGAGCTGACCGAGTGGGCGAAGGACGCGGTGCCTGAAGCCCATGTCTTCGGCCCGCTTGCCTTTGACAATGCAGTTTCCGCCGCCGCCGCGCATCTGAAGGAAATTGACAGCCCCGTCGCGGGAGATGCCGATATTCTGCTGGTGCCGAATATCGAGGCTGGCAATGCGCTCTTCAAGATGATGGTTTATTTTAGCTCCGCCTGCGCTGCCGGCGTTGTGCTGGGCGGACGTCTGCCGATCGTGCTGACAAGCCGGGCCGATCCGCCGGAGGCAAGGCTGGCGTCCATCGCGCTGGCAAAATTGTGTGTAAGCTGTTCACGTTAGCCTCCCGGAATAATCCAGCCATTTCCGAAAGATATGCTTCCGATTCACGGTGCCCTTGGGTGTCGCTGTCTGAGGAATCTGCCGAAATTCGTCATTATGGGCTGGACGAATTCGCCGTTTCGTGAAAATATTGACGAAAATTTCACGAACGCAAGTTCGGCCTTTGCAGCAGGGAGTATGTCATGGCTGAATTTCCCAAACACACACGGGTTCTGATCATCGGCGGCGGCGTCGTCGGCTGTTCCGTTGCCTATCATCTGGCGCATCTTGGCTGGAGCGATGTCGTTCTTGTAGAACGCAAGCAACTGACGAGCGGCACGACCTGGCATGCAGCCGGGTTGATTGCGCAGTTGCGTGCCACGATGAACATGACGCGGCTCGCCAAATACAGCCAGGAGCTCTATGGCGGCCTTGAAGCCGAAACCGGCATTGCCACCGGTTTCAAGCGCAACGGATCGCTGGCCGTGGCGCTGAGCGAACACCGCATGGAAGAATTCCTGCGCAACGCCTCCATGGCCAAGACCCACGGTGTGGACGTCGAGGTGATTACCGCCAAGGACTGCCACGACATGTACCCCTACCTCAACACGGATGGAGTGGTCGGCGGACTGCACATTCCGCTTGACGGGCAGGGCGATCCGGCGAACATCGCCATGGCACTGTCACGCGGTGCCCGCCAGAAGGGCGTGAAGGTGTTTGAAAACACCAAGGTTGAAGCCATCCATGTCAAGGACGGACGCGCAACCGGCGCCCGCACCGACAAGGGCGAAATCACCGCCGATATCGTTGTCAACTGCGCCGGCATGTGGGGCCATGAAGTCGGCCGTATGGCCGGTGTCAACGTGCCGCTTCACGCCTGCGAGCATTTCTATATTCTCACCGAGGCTGTCCCGGACCTGCCGGGGAACCTTCCGGTTTTGCGCGTGCCGGACGAGTGCGCCTACTACAAGGAAGATGCGGGCAAGATCCTGCTCGGCGCGTTTGAGCCGGTTTCCAAACCGTGGGGCATGGACGGGATTTCGGAGGATTTCTGCTTCGACGAACTGCCCGAGGATTTCGACCACTTCCAGCCGATATTGGAAAAGGCGGTCGAGCGCCTTCCGCTGCTCGAAAGTGCCGGTATCCACACCTTCTTCAACGGACCGGAAAGTTTCACACCGGATGACCGGTACCTGCTCGGCCCGTCACCGGAGGTTGAAAATTTCTTTGTTGCCGCCGGCTTCAACTCGGTTGGCATCCAGTCGGCCGGCGGCGCCGGCAAGGCGCTTGCGGAATGGATTGTTGAAGGCGAGCCTCCGTTCGATCTTTGGGATGTCGATATTCGCCGAATGGAACCCTTTCAAGGCAACCGCACCTATCTGAAGAACCGTGTAACTGAAACGCTGGGCCTGCTTTACGCCGACCACTTTCCCTATCGCCAGTATGAGACGGCACGTAACGTCCGCCATACGCCTTTCCACGAGAAAATGGCTGAACGCGGCGCCTGTTTTGGCGAAACGGCAGGCTGGGAGCGGCCGCACTGGTTCGTGCCCGCAGACGATCTCGCCAAGGGCGTGAAGCCTGAATATGAATATAGCTGGAAACGGCAGAACTGGTTCGATTATGCGGCCGGCGAACACCGCGCTGTGCGTGAGAGCGCGGCTGCGTTCGATCTTTCGGCATTCGGCAAATTCCACGTCGAAGGGCCTGATGCAGTGGATGTGCTGCAGCGAATCTGCAGCAATGATGTCGATGTAGAACCCGGCCGCATTGTCTATACGCAGTGGCTGAACGAGCGTGGCGGCATCGAAGCGGACCTTACGGTCACGCGCCTTTCCGCCGACAGGTTCATGGTGATAACCGGTGCAGCCGTTGCCAACCGCGACTTCACATGGCTGAAACGGCATATCCCCGACGAAGCGCGCTGCATTGCCGTCGATGTGACCGCATCGGAGGCTGTACTTGGAATTATGGGCCCCAATGCGCGCAAGATTTTGGAAAAGGTGACACCAGCAGACCTTTCCAATGAAGCCTTTCCGTTCGGTTCGGTGCAGACCATAGAGCTTGGCATGGCGACGGTACGGGCGCACCGCATCACCTATGTCGGCGAGCTCGGCTGGGAGCTTTACATCTCCTCCGACATGGCGCGGCACGTCTTCGACACAATCCTGGAGGCTGGCGAAGGCGAAGGACTCAGGCTCGCAGGCATGCATGTGCTCGACAGCTGCCGCATGGAAAAGGCCTATCGTCATTTCGGTCATGACATAACCGACGAGGACCACGTCCTGGAGGCGGGTCTTGGCTTTGCGGTCAAGGTCGACAAACCTGACGGCAGGTTTGGCCCGTTCGTTGGCCGTGAGGCCGTTGTCAGCCGCAAGCAGTCGGGCCTTGAAAAACGCCTGGTGCAGTTCAGACTGACCGACCCCGAACCGCTGCTTTTCCACGCGGAGCCGATCATTCGCGACGGAGAGGTCGCAGGATATCTGACGTCCGGCAATTACGGGCATTACCTCGGCGGCGCCATTGGCCTTGGCTATGTACCGGTTCGCGATGGCGAGACGGCCTCGGACATGCTTGCGTCAAAGTATGAAATCGAGGTTGCCGGCGAGCGCTTCGAGGCAGTGGCGAGCCTGAGGCCGCTCTATGATCCCAAGAGCGAAAGGATCAAGCAGTAGGAATGCAGAACCGGGGAAATTGAGCCTTTGATTTCCGCAATTCCCGATTAAACTGCCGGTTGTTTACTGGGGCGGAACCGCATTTTGCGGTGCGTCCCGCAGCAACGGAGCCGGCCTTGAGCGAACAATCCAGCCGTCACTACGATATCGTTGTCATTGGCGCCGGGATGGCCGGCGCTTCGGTTGCCTATGAGTTGGCCGCCGATTACAGGGTTGCCGTTCTCGAAATGGAGGGTCACCCCGGCTATCACACGACGGGGCGTTCGGCTGCCGTTTTTTCCGAAACATATGGTCCGGCGCCGATACGCGCGTTGACCAGCCAGTCACGGGCGTTTTACGAAAATCCGCCGGAGATATTCGGCCGCGAACCGCTTCTGTCGCCCCGCGGCGCCCTGTTCATCGCGCGCAAGGATCAAGGCGAGAGCCTTGATGAGCTGAGTGAAAATCTGTCGGGCCAACCGGGTGTCAGGCCGGTCGGTTCGGACGAAATTCAGCGCCTGTCACCGCTTTTGCATCCCGGATATGCCGAAAGAGGCCTGCTTGAAGAAGATGCGCGCGACATTGACGTGAATGCGCTTCATCAGGGCTATTTACGCGGCTTCAAAAAACGAGACGGGGACGTTGTCGTCAATGCCGAGGTGATGTCCTTAGTGCAGGACGGCGGCCAATGGAAATTTTCAAGCCGAAGCGGTGAGTTCTCAGCGCCTGTCATGATCAATGCAGCCGGCGCCTGGGCTGACGAGATTGCGATGAAGGCGGGCGTTAATACCGTGGGACTAGTGCCGAAAAGGCGCACTGCCATGATCGTCAGGGCGCCTGATGGCGAAAATCCGGATGCCTGGCCTGTCACAGTCGATGTCGACGAACAATTTTATATGAAGCCTGACGCCGGCAGGCTGCTGATCTCACCGGCGGATGAAACGCCTTCGGCGCCATGCGATGCGCAGCCTGAGGAAATGGACATCGCGATCTGCATCGACCGTATCCAGCAGGCCTTTGCGCTGGATGTGCGGCGGGTCGAAAACAGTTGGGCGGGTTTGCGGAGTTTCGTGGAAGATCATGCGCCGGTTTGTGGTTTCGATCCGCAGGCAGATGGTTTCTTCTGGCTCGCCGGGCAGGGGGGCTACGGTATCCAGTCAGCGCCGGGCCTATCGCAACTTGCCGCACGGCTGGTTGCCGGCAAACCTATGCCTGATGGCCTCGAGGCGCGCGGGTTCAAACTATCGGACGTTTCGCCGGATCGATTTAGACGTTAGTCGGTGCCAACCGATAACGGGTACCCTCTTACCTAAAAATTTTAAGCTTGAAATACTTTGAAAAGAGTGGCAACCTTCCCCTGAAGAAAACGCCAAGATGCCTATCCGGGTGTCAATGGCGGAGTTTAAACAGGGAAGTGCCGATGCAATTTGCATCCCTTGGAGGAGGGCCGGTCCCTTTCCTGTCCTGCGGTACCGGTCGGCTTGCTTAGCCGAACGAAGCGCACAGGTGAGGATAGTGCCAATGGCCGAACTGAGCGGCAAACATGCGGTGGTGACCGGAGGCGGATCTGGTGTCGGGGCATCAATCGCACAGGCGCTTGCAGAAGCGGGTGCAACCGTAACAGTCTCCGGCCGGCGGCGGGATGTTCTCGATGACGTTGCCAAAACTTCAGACCGCATATCCGCCATGACCTGCGACGTAACCGATCCCGACAGCGTAGCCTCTCTGTTTTCATCCGTATGTGCTGCCCATGGCGGCGTCGATATTGTGATCGCCAATGCCGGAGCGGCGGAATCTGTGCCGTTCTCAAAGCAGGACATTGACGGCTGGCGCAAGGCGATCGACGTCAATCTCACCGGTGCATTCCTGACCATGCAGGCTGGTCTTTCGGCCATGGCCGGCAAGGACTGGGGCCGTATCATCACGATCGCTTCCGTGGCGGGCTTGAGGGGATATCCGTATGTGGCTGCCTATTGTGCCGCCAAGCACGGTGTTGTCGGATTGACCAAATCAGTGGCGATGGAGGTCGCAAAGACCGGCATTACGGTCAATGCCGTTTGTCCGGGATACACACAGACACCCATGCTGGAACGGACCCTGGACAACATCATGGAAAAGACGGGAATGTCGCGTGAGGACGCTGCAAAGGCTCTTTTGAGGCAGAATCCGACCGGCCAGTTTGTGCAGCCGGAAGAGGTTGCACAAACGGTTCAGTGGCTGTGCGGGCCAAATTCGGCGTCGATCACCGGACAGGCCCTTTCCGTTTCGGGAGGTGAAGTATGAGTTTGGTGGACGAAACCGGCGTCACGGATGAACGCGACAAGCAGCGCCTGCGTATCTGGTTGCGGCTTTTGAAAATTTCGCGGCAGATGGAGGCCGAGATCCGCGAACGTCTCAGGGTCGAATTTGCGACGACGCTGCCGCGGTTTGATGTGCTTGCCGCACTTTACCGCGAAAAAGACGGAATGAAGATGAGTGCGCTTTCAGCGGCGCTCATGGTTTCCAACGGCAATGTGACGGGCATTGTCGAGCGCCTGGTAACGGACGGTATGGTGGTTCGTGTGCCGGTGAGCGGAGACCGGCGGGCAATGATCGTACAGCTGACCGATAAGGGACGGGAAGATTTCGCGCATATGGCAAAGGTCCATGAAAGCTGGATTGCATCCATGCTGGATATGCTGAGCGACCAGGATGCCGACGTGCTGGTGGATCTTCTCGATAATATGCAGATCAAGGGAGCGAAAACGCAATGAGCAGCATGGCCAATCTGGAACCGAAGCATTTCAACTGGCGCATGGATGGCCGTGTTGTAGTCATTACGCTCGACCGCCCCGAACGCAAAAACCCGCTGACCTTCGAGAGCTATGCGGAATTGCGCGACACATTTCGCGACCTTGTCTATGTGGATGATGTCGACGCCGTTGTTTTTGCCTCCAATGGCGGCAATTTCTGTTCGGGCGGCGATGTGCACGACATTATCGGCCCGCTGCTCGACCGGGACATGAAGGGGCTTCTTGAGTTCACCCGTATGACAGGAGACCTCGTCAAGGCGATGATCGGCTGCGGCAAGCCCGTCATTGCAGCCGTCGACGGGGTATGCGTCGGTGCCGGTGCCATTGTTGCAATGGCGTCCGACATCCGTTTTGGCACGCCGGAAGCAAAGACCGCGTTTCTTTTCACCCGCGTAGGGCTTGCGGCCTGCGACATGGGCGCTTGCGCGATCCTGCCGCGCATCATCGGCCAGGGGCGCGCCAATGAGCTGCTTTATACCGGCCGTGCCATGTCCGGCGAAGAGGCCGAGCGCTGGGGCTTTTTCAATCGGCTGGTCGGCGCCGAAGAGCTTGAGAGCGAGGCGATTGCCTTTGCCACGCGTCTCGCCGACGGCCCGAATTTCGGTCACATGATGACAAAGACCATGCTCAAGCAGGAATGGGCGATGTCCATTGACGAAGCGATCGAAGCAGAGGCGCAGGCGCAAGCAATCTGCATGCAGACCCGTGATTTCGGCCGCGCCTACGATGCGTTCGTTGCCAAGCAGAAGCCCGTTTTCGAAGGGAACTGATCATGGCGGACCGCAGCTTTTTGAATTGGCCGTTTTTCGACGACGGACACCGGGAATATTACCAACAGTTCGACGCCTGGGTGAAAAGCAACCTCGTCGATATCGATCATGATGACATTGATGCGAGCTGCCGTCGCATTGCCACGCTTCTCGGCGAAGCCGGGTGGCTGGAAGCCTCGGCCATCGATCCTCACAATGCAGGATCGACGCTCGATGTGCGCACCTTGTGCCTGACGCGTGAAATTCTTGCCCGCCACGACGGGCTTGCCGATTTTGCCTTTGCCATGCAGGGCCTCGGCACCGGCGCGATTTCATTCTTCGGCACGCCGGACCAGCAGGCAGACTGGCTGACCCGGACACGACGCGGCGAGGCGTTGTCAGCCTTTGCGCTATCGGAGCCACGCTCGGGTTCGGACGTTGCCAATATGGAAATGACGGCCACGCGCGATGGCGGCGATTTTGTGCTCAATGGCGAAAAGACCTGGATATCCAATGGCGGTATCGCCGACGTCTATACGGTCTTCGCCCGCACCGGCGAGGCGCCGGGTGCAAAGGGCATCACCGCATTTATCGTTCCGGCCGATACACCGGGGCTCAATATTGCAGAACGCATTAATGTCATCGCTCCGCACCCGCTTGCGCGGCTATCCTTTGAAGATTGCCGGATCCCCGAAAGTGCGATGATCGGCGAGCCGGGCAATGGTTTCCGCATCGCCATGTCGGTGCTGGACGTTTTCCGCTCGACGGTTGGCGCAGCAGCCCTCGGCTTTGCCCGGCGCGCGCTGGACGAAACGATCAATCGCGCGGCGAACCGCGAATTGTTCGGTGCGCCGCTGGCCGACCTGCAGATGGTCCAGGGACACATTGCCGATATGGCGCTTGATGTGGATGCTGCCGCGCTGCTGATCTACCGGGCAGCCTGGACCAAGGATATGGGCGCCGCGCGGGTGACGCGCGAGGCAGCGATGGCGAAGCTCTATGCCACCGACAAGGCACAGGAGGTTATCGACAAGGCGGTCCAGATCCATGGCGGCGACGGTGTGCGCAGCGGCCACATCGTTGAAAGCCTATACCGCGACATCCGCGCGTTGCGGATCTATGAAGGCGCCTCCGACGTTCAAAAAATAGTCATTGCGCGACAAGCGCTCGCATCTGCTGGAGCATAACAATGACACAACAACAATTGGGCCCATCTGCCCATACGGATACTTTCACAAGGGATAATCTGCCGCCCATGGACAGCTGGCCGGAGCTGGATATCTCCGGCTACGACTATCCCGAACGGCTCAATGCAGCGGTCGAACTGACCGATGCTATGGTCGAAAAGGGGTTTGCCGATCACACGGCGCTCATCGGCAATGGACGTCGGCGCACCTACAAGGAGCTTTCCGACTGGACCAACCGGATCGCCCATGCGCTGGTCGAGGATTACGGCGTCAAGCCGGGCAACCGTATCCTGATCCGCTCGGCCAACAATCCGGCGATGGTTGCCTGCTGGCTGGCGGCGACAAAGGCCGGCGCGGTGGTGGTAAACACCATGCCGATGCTGCGTGCGGCAGAGCTATCGAAGATCGTCGACAAGGCCGAAATTTCGCTGGCGCTGTGCGACACGCGGCTGATGGATGAACTTACCCATTGCGCCAAGAGCAGTAAATTCCTGAAAAAGGTGATTGGTTTTGACGGCACCGCCAACCACGACGCCGAACTTGACCGAATTGCGCTCAACAAGCCGGTGCCGTTCGAGGCTGTTGAAACCGGTCGTGACGATGTTGCCCTGCTTGGTTTTACCTCCGGAACGACCGGAGAGCCGAAAGCGACCATGCATTTCCATCGCGACCTGCTGGTGATTGCGGACGGCTATGCGCAAGAGGTGCTGGGCGTGACGCCGGATGACGTTTTTGTCGGCTCTCCGCCGCTCGCCTTTACCTTCGGTCTCGGCGGGCTGGCGATTTTCCCGCTGCGCTTCGGTGCGGCAGCAACGCTGCTGGAAAGCGCTACGCCGCCCAACATGATCGAGATTATCCAGACTTATGGGGCAACCATCTGCTTTACGGCACCGACCGCTTACCGGGCGATGCTGGCAGCGATGGAGGAGGGGGCCGATCTTTCGTCCCTGCGCGTTGCGGTTTCTGCGGGTGAAACTCTGCCGCCGCCGGTTTATGAATCCTGGCGGGAAAAGACCGGCAAGCCGATCCTCGACGGCATCGGCGCAACGGAGCTGCTGCACATATTTATTTCCAACCGGCTTGGCCATTCAAAGCCTGGAGCAACGGGAACACCGGTGACCGGCTATGAGGCCAAGGTTGTGGATGCGGAGATGGAGGAAATGCCGCGCGGCGAGCCGGGACGGCTTGCGGTGCGCGGTCCGACGGGCTGCCGATATCTCAGTGACGAACAGCGACAGCACGACTATGTGCGCAGCGGCTGGAATGTCACGGGCGATGCCTTCATGCAGGACGAGGACGACGTTTTCCATTTCCTTGCACGCGCCGACGATATGATCATATCCTCCGGCTACAATATCGCCGGACCGGAGGTCGAAGCTGCGCTTCTGGCACATGAAGATGTCGCCGAGTGCGGTGTAATCGGGGTTCCGGACGAGGAGCGGGGACAGATTGTGGAAGCGCACATCGTGCTTGGTGAGGGCGTTCCATCCGATGCGGAAACGGTCAAGCGTCTTCAGGACCACGTCAAGGCGACGATCGCGCCTTACAAATATCCAAGATCCATCAAATTCATCGAAAGCCTGCCCAAGACGCAGACGGGCAAGGTCCAGCGTTATCGATTAAAAGAGCAAAACTGAGTTTTCTGGGAGGAGTAACCAATGAAAAAACTGATTGCAGCTAGCCTGATGGGACTTGCGCTGAGCGCAAGCGGTGCGGCTCTGGCCGAACCGGTCAAGGTCGGAATGATCACGACGCTTTCGGGCGGCGGTTCCGGTCTTGGTGTCGATGTGCGCGACGGGTTCATGCTGGCGGCCAAGATGGCCGGCAACAAGGATCTGGAAGTGATCGTCGAGGACGACGCGCGCAAACCCGATCTCGCGGTGCAGATCGCCGACAAGATGATCCAGAAGGAAAAGGTCGATGTGCTGACCGGGATCATCTGGTCCAACCTTGCCATGGCTGTCGTTCCCAGCGCGGTGGGGCAGGGCGTCTTTTACCTGTCGCCCAATGCGGGCCCGTCTATGCTTGCCGGAAAGGGCTGCCACGAGAACTATTTCAACGTTGCCTGGCAGAACGACAACCTGCACGAAGCGATGGGCGGCCATGCCAATGGCGCAGGTTTCAAGAACACCTTCATTCTGGCGCCCAACTACCCGGCGGGCAAGGACGCCCTGACCGGCTTCAAGCGCTTCTATGAAGGCAATGTCGCGGGCGAACTCTATACCAAACTGGGCCAGACGGACTACGCCGCCGAAATTGCGCAGATCCGCGCATCGGGCGCCGACAGCGTCTTCTTCTTCCTGCCCGGCGGCATGGGTATCGCCTTCATGAAGCAATACGCACAGTCCGGTGTCGACATTCCGGTTATGGGACCTGCCTTTTCGTTCGACCAGGGAATTTTGAAAGCCGTCGGCGATGCGGCGCTCGGCGTCAAGAACTCCTCGCAGTGGTCGAAAGACATCGACAATCCGGCCAACAAGGCCTTTGTCGAAGCCTTCCAGGCGGAGTATGGCCGCCTGCCGTCGCTCTACGCGAGCCAGGGATTTGATACGGCCAACCTGATACTGTCGGCCATGAAAAAGGCCGATGTGAAAGATGCCGACGCATTCCGTGCGGCTCTCAAGGAAGCAGACTTTGACAGCGTGCGCGGCGACTTTAAGTTCGACAGCAACCAGCATCCGATCCAGGACATCTATGTCCGCGAAGTGATCAAGGAAGGTGACGTGCTGACGAACAAGATCATCGGCGTTGGCCTGGAGGACCGCTCCAGCGCCTATGTCGACGACTGCAAACTCTAGGCACGAACAGTTGGCGGAGGCTTCGGCCTCCGCCTTCCGTTTCGATTTTCATTCCAACCCAGGTTGAGTGATAGATGACACTTGCCCTTTTTACAGAGCAACTGCTCAACGGCGTCCAGTTCGGGGTGATGCTGTTTCTGATGGCCGCCGGCCTGACGCTGGTGTTCGGCGTCATGGGGCTGATCAACCTGGCACATGGCTCGCTCTACATGATCGGCGCGTTTTTATGCGCGACGGTCGCGGTTGCCACCGGGTCGTTCTGGCTCGGGCTTGTGGCAAGCCTGGCAGGGGCTGCGGCAGCGGGTGCGGTGATGGAGATTGCCGTCATCCGCCGCCTTTACGACCGCGACCATCTCGATCAGGTGCTGGCGACGTTCGCGCTGATCCTGATCTTCTCGGAGGGCACGCGCTGGATCTTCGGCTCGTTTCCGCTCTATCTCGATATACCGAAAGCACTTCAGGGCGCTGTGGAGCTGCCGGGCGGTGCCGAATATCCGCTCTACAGACTTTCAATCATTGTCGTCGGCCTGCTGATCGCCTTTGGACTTTACCTGCTGATTTCGCGGACCCGGCTCGGCATGCGCATTCGGGCGGGCGAATCCGACCGTGAGATGATCGGCGCGCTCGGGGTTGATATCCGCACGCTCTATACGGTGGTTTTTGCTCTTGGAGCGGCACTTGCCGGGCTCGCTGGTGCGCTGGTTGGGGCCATCCAGTCGGTGCAAGTGGGGATGGGCGAACCGGTGCTGATCCTCGCATTCGTGGTGATCGTCATTGGCGGCATCGGTTCGGTAAAGGGCGCTTTGATCGGCGCGATCCTGGTCGGCGTGGTCGACACGATGGGGCGCATCCTGCTGCCCCAGTTCTTCGCCCTGTTCATGGAAACCTCGCAGGCCACATCCGTCGGCTCGGCGCTTGCCTCCATGGCGATCTACATTCTGATGGCGGTCATCCTGGCGGTTAAGCCGCAGGGCCTGTTCGCGGCGAGCACGTGAGGGCCGGATGAAGCGCGAAACAATCATAAACTGGATTCTTGCCCTCGGCCTTCTCGCGGTGCCGTTTGCGGCATTGTCATTCGACGAGCCGTTCTACATCACGCTGGCAACGCGTGTTGCGATCCTGGCGCTTGCGGGCGTGGGGCTTAACATCGCTCTTGGCCTCGGCGGAATGGTGTCCTTCGGGCATGCGGCCTTTTTCGGCATCGGCGGTTACGCGGCGGGTATCCTTGCGACCCACGCCTTCAATCAGGAACCGCTGATGACATGGCCGCTGGAAATCGCCGGAAGCAACAGCATGCTGGTAATCTGGCTGGTGGCGATCGTCATGTGCGCCATTGTGGCAACCGTGATCGGCATGATCACGCTCCGAACCTCCGGCGTTTACTTCATTATGATCACACTCGCCTTTGCGCAGATGATCTACTATTTCGCCATTTCCTGGCCCTCCTATGGTGGTGAGGACGGGTTGTCGATCTATGTGCGCGACGGTTTTCCGGGGCTCAACACGCTCGATCCGATGCATTTCTTCATGATCTGTTATGTAGTGCTGATGGTCTGCCTGTTGTTTTCGGCCCTGCTACGCGATTCCCGCTTCGGCGCGGCGCTTCAGGTGGCGCGGCAGAACGAAGTGCGTCTGGCATCCACCGGCATTGCACCCTTCAATATCAGGCTCGTCGCCTTTGTGATTTCTGCCTCGATGACCGGGCTTGCCGGTGCGCTCTTTGCCGATCTTAACCGCTTCGTCAGCCCGTCGATGCTGTCCTGGCAGGTCTCCGGCGAAATTATGATCTTCGTCATTTTGGGCGGGGTGGGGCGCCTGTTCGGACCACTGGCGGGTGCCGCGCTCTTCATTGTGATGGAGTTTTATCTGGGTGGCGTCACCGAGCACTGGCAGCTCTTCCTCGGACTGATCCTTTTGTGCGTCGTGCTCTTTGTGCGCGGCGGCGTTGTGGGCATTCTTGCCGGGAGGCAGAGCCATGGCTGACCTTCAAACAGTGCTCGAACTTAACGACCTCAGAAAGACATTCGGCGCGCTGAAGGCTACCGACGGTGTTTCTCTTGATGTTCGCGCGGGCGAAATCCATGCGTTGATCGGGCCGAACGGCGCCGGCAAGTCGACGCTTATCCACCAGGTCGCAGGATCGCTGGCGCCAGATGCCGGGCATGTCCGGTTTCTGGGCGAAGAGATCAATGCGCTCACTGTCGCGCAGCGGGTGAGACGGGGTCTGGGACGCACGTTCCAGGTCTCATCCATCGCGCCTGAATTTTCCGCATTGCGCAATGTCATGCTCAGCGTTCAAAGCACGCAAGGGTCCAGTTTTCGCTTCTTCAAGCCGGTCATGCGCGACCGTTCCCTCATCGAGTCAGCGATGGAAAAGCTTGAACTGGTCGGCCTTGCCAAGCGCGCCGACATTGTTGCCGCTGAGCTTTCCCATGGTGAGCGCCGCCAGCTGGAAATGGCCATGGCCCTTGCGCTCAAACCGAAATTGCTGCTGCTCGACGAGCCGATGGCCGGCATGGGGCCGGAAGGATCCAAACGGTTGACCGGATTTCTCGACACGCTGCGCCACGAAGTGCCGATCCTGCTCGTCGAACACGATATGGAGGCGGTGTTTTCGCTCGCAGACCGCATCTCCGTACTTGTTTATGGCCGAGTCATCGCAAGCGGCACGGTCTCGGAGATCCGTGCCAACAGGGATGTGCGCGAAGCCTATCTCGGGGAGGAGGACTGATGCTGCTGCAGATCGATAAGCTGCAATCCTTCTACGGCCGCTCCCAGGCGTTGTTTGGTGTTGATTTTTCCATGGACGAGGGCGAGGTCGTGGCGCTGATGGGCCGCAACGGAATGGGCAAGACGACCACAATCCGCTCGCTATGCCGTGTATTGCCATATCGCGATGGCTCGATCCGTTTCGGTGGCAGCGATCTTGCCGGCATGCGGCCGCATAAGGTGGCGCGGCTCGGCATCGGACTGGTGCCTGAGGGGCGGCGGTGTTTTCCCAATCTGTCGGTGCACGAAAATCTGGTCGTTGCCGCGCGTTCCGGCGCGTGGACCCTCGAAAGGGTCAACCGGCTGTTTCCGCGCCTCAAGGAACGCCAGCAGCAATCGGCGAGCACGCTTTCGGGCGGTGAACAACAGATGCTGGCGATTGGCCGTGCGCTGATGACCAATCCGCGGCTTCTCATCCTCGATGAGGCAACGGAAGGGCTGGCCCCGGTCATCCGTCAGGAAATCTGGTCCGCGGTTCGCGAGCTGAAGGGCGAGGGGCAGTCGATCCTGATCGTCGACAAGACGCTGAAGGAACTGATGAAGGTTGCCGACCGCTGCACGATCCTGGAACGCGGCAAAAGTGTCTGGGACGGGACACCCTCGGCACTCACCGACGATATTCAGGACCGGTATCTCGGGGTCTGACCGCAAGGAGAAACACGTTGAAGAAAGAAGATGCGCTATGAAGTTCCTGGAACCGGAGGGCTGGAAGCCCGCAAAAGGCTATGCGAACGGCATTCAGGCAAGCGGCGACATTGTCGTTACCGGCGGTCTGGTCGGCTGGAGCAAGGACCAGGTCTGGGAGACGGACGATTTCGTCGGCCAGTGCGAGCAGACATTTGCCAATATCGTCGCGGTTCTCAATGAGGCGGGCGCCGGCCCTGAGCACATTGTGCGCATGACCTGGTATGTCACGGACAAAAAGGAATATCTCGCCCGGCCGAAAGAGCTGGGTGAAGCCTACCGCCGCGTATTCGGGCGGCATTTTCCAGCCATGGCCGTTGTCCAGGTGACGGCACTCATCGAGGACCGCGCCAAGGTCGAGATCGAGGCGACCGCCGTCATTCCGCGCGATTGAGCGGGACATAGCGCAGCGGGGTCAGGTTATTGAACCGATGACGCCTTCAACCAGGTAATCGGTGTTCAAAACCTCCTGTGCATAAGGTCCATACGTCGTCCCGGCCGGCACAACGATCCTGCCCCTGTTGTCTTTGATCGGGCCGACAAGAATTGCTTTTCCGTTTTTCATAGCCTGAATTGCGTTTTGTGCCGCGTTGATCGCCTGAGGTGTCGCGCCTGCGCCGAATGGGCTCGACGTGACGTAGTCCCTGTCGTAACCACCAGATACGAAATCCGGCAGTGGTCTGTCTTCCTCCCGCATCTTCACAAACATCGCGAACATCGGGAACCAATTGTGTTCGGCCCCGGTGATATATCCGTTTGGTGCGAGTGGTTCCTGGTTGAAGGCATGGCCGCAAACCATGGCACCGCGGTCTGCCGCCGTTTTGATGATCGTTTCGGGACTGTCGGTGGTGCAGGTAATGACGTCGCAGCCATCATCCACGAGTGCGTTCGTAATTTCCGAATCGCGTGGCGTCGTCGTCCACTGACGGGTAAACATAACCTTAACCACGGCATCGGGATTGGTCTGGCGAACGCCGATCAGGAACGAATTGATGTTGGCCAGCACAGCGCCCTCCGGCTTCCCGGCCACAAAGCCCAGCTTGTTGGTGCCGGTGCACAGGCCGGCGGCCACTCCGTTAACGTAGTGGCCCTGATTGATTAGGCTGTATTGACTGCCGAAATTCACCGGGCCGGCCGTCTTTGCGTCCGTGGTGACGTTGCGGAAGAACACATCCGGATATTTTCCGGCCAATGCGGCGATGTCCGGATCGTCTCCGAAGGATGTCGATATGACAAGATTCGCCCCTTCCTCAATCAACGCCTCAATCACCCGGTTATACCTGGCATTCCACGATTTGGTGAATTCGCCTTCCTCCGGAAGGGCCGGTTTTTGGACCACTTTGACATGTGCTGCAGACTTCAACACATCCGCCGCCAACGACTGTGCCTGGTTCCATCCCCAGTCATAACGATGCCCGATATAGACCATGCCGACCGTCAAGGACGAAGCACTTGCGGGGCGTGTTGCCACGAGTCCGTTAGCGAGGCTGGTCGCACCAAGCGTGGCGCTCCCTTTCAGGAGGTCGCGCCTGGTCAGGCTGGTTCCGGTTATACGGACCGCCATCTCTCAGTCCCCTCCGAGAATATGCGGCACCGAGCCCGATTTCGAAGACACCTCTCCGAGTTCGACAGCCTTCAGCTTTGCCGCCTTGGCGTTTGGCCTGACCACATCGTATTTGCGGATCTTTGCGGTCTTGCCCCCCGGCAGGACTCCGCTGACGAGGAGGTCGGCGCCTGTCGTCGTGCTGGTCGTTGCCACATGAACGCCGGAAGCGCCGTCAAAAGGCATGAAACTCAATTCGGTTATGTAGGAAGGCAATTCCCCGTGCTCCACCGGGCCTTTCAGGTACAGAGCAGGGCCCCCCTGAAGTGCGGAGCCGGTGGAATAGACCTTGACCCTGCCGGGCGCCGTCAACTGGCCGACGACGATACGCTCGGCGCCGCCCTCCGATCCGTAGAGCCAGCCGGTGGCCAGAGAAACACCGTCGCGGTAATCGCTGCCGAACGGTTCGAATTCCGCGATCATGGATGGCTTGCCATCGCTGCTGGTGCACAAGTCCAGCGGTACATTGGACCCGGCGACCCGCAGGCCTGTCGGCTTCATCAGCCAGTAATCGAAAACGCGAACCTTTGCCGGACTGCCCGGCCCCGGAGCGGTGACGATGCTATTGCGGCCGGACGTGAAGCTGACGAAACCTGTGGCAACGCTCACGCCGTTCTGATCGTCGTCATATGGGCTGAAAGACGAATAGAGGGTGGTGGCTTCGCCGGTGGCCGCTGATTGCTTGTAGGCAAACACCTTGACTTCGCTCGGGATGCCGGGACCGGACCCGACGATGACGTTGTCCGATGTACTGCCGTCGATCTGCGCGGCAGCAACGCTGATGCCGCCTTGGGCGTCGGACGGGAATGCCTCAAACCGCGTCAGTTCCGTCTCGAATGCCGCAGTGCCCCCGGCAGCCTTGCCGGAATATACGACGACTTCCGGAGCGTTATCCTTTCCGGCGCCAACAACCAGATCGTAAATGCCGTCGCCGTTGATATCGCCCATGGTCACGCTCGGAACGCCCTCATAGTCTGCAAATGGCGTGACGGTCGCAACGAGACGGTCCCCGTTGCCGTCGTAGATCTCAACTTGTGCCGCCTTGCCGGATGATCCGGGGACAGAGACCGCGTAGGTGGAGACAGCCGGAATGATGTTCACCATCATCATGAGGCCGTTATCCTCATGGTTCAGGCGATGGCAGTGCATGACAAAAAGACCGATATAATCTTTGAACCGCGTGCGAATGGACAGTTCGGCCGGTTGCGCGATGTCTTCGCTCGGATCGGCGATTTGCGATGGCTGCGGCAGGTTGGCCGTATCCGATCCCCACATGTCCGGACCTGTTCTGATACCGGTAACGGGATTGAAATAGCTGGTGACCTGAAAGTCGTTGACGTGGACGTGGATCGGATGGCCATCATTGTTGTAGTTGTAGAATTTCCACTCTTCGACGGAATTGAGCCGCGGCTGGAGCAGTGGGGCATTGGGAAACCCGATGCCGTTGAAAGCGTAGACAAAGGCCTTCGGGTCATCCTTGTTCGCAAGTTCGTTGATGAACCCGCCGGTGACGTCCAGTTTCCGCGTGAAGTCCGGCGTGACCTTGGAGATGTCTTCAAAACCGGTGTTGGCGTTCAACTCCTGTCCCTCGACAAAAGCGGTTGTCACCCCCTGACCGTTGGAAGGGACAGCCCTTGCCAGAACCTGGGTCGGGAACAGGAAGAATCCGTCATCGTAGCTCACGACGGAAGGCAGGACCGTCACGCTGCCGGTCCTGGCCGGAGGATTGTCGGTGCCGTCGTTGGTGTAGAGAATGCCTTTCTCGCCAAATGCCCGCGCACCGTCACCGATTGACGGCATTTCCAGGATCAGGTCTCCGGTTTTCGGTATCGTTACCGCTATCGCGTAGCGGGTTGCCGGTGGAATGAGCAACCGTGTCCCGTTGTTGGTGACCGGATAGTGAACGGCGGGACTTGGATTCCCGTCTTCTCCGAGGATGGCGATCTTGGGGTGCTTGCCGGTCTCGGTTTCGGTGAGTTGCACATTCATGTAGGCCATGTCGGAGATATTCGACAGCACCCAGATCTCAGTTTGCCCGGCCTTGCTGTTGATGACCGGCTGGAACTGACCGTTGACGGTAAACTGTATGTCGCGCTGGTAGTCAGGCATGTCCGGATCGGCGGGCACGTTGTATCCGGAACCGTCCGGTTTTTCCGTGAACGTCTGGAGATTGCTCGGCATGAACTGAAGCCGTCCGCGGTTGTTGTAAAGCCCAAGTGGACCGGCATACCAGACCGTCAGGTTTTCTGTGCCCTTTTTGGAGTCGGTAAAATTGACTGGCGCCAACAGCGGGCGATAGGTACCCTTGGCCAGTTCGTCGTCCTTCGGCGGTTTCAGGGTACTGACATATTGCGGCCAGTTGGGGTTGCGGAGCTCGGCGAGTCCGCCCTTACGATCAAACACATAATTGTACTGCAGCACCATGTTGCGGACCGGAATATCGTTTTCCGCCACGAGCGGAATGTTGCCGTCGAGACGTCCGATCTGAAGCATGCCGGCCAGACCATAATAAACCTGCGGTGCCGTGAGTCCATGCAGATGCGGGTGATACCAGTAGGCTCCCTGCGGATGATCCTCGCGGATGTCGTAGACATAGGTGTTGGACAAGCCGGCGCCGATATGCAGCATGACGTTGTCGGAATTGCCTTTGGGGCTGATACGCACGCCGTGTGTGTGAAGATTGATGGGCGCCTGCGTCAGTTGAGGCGGATACAGCGGGACTTGTTCATCTTTTGCGCTGAAAGCGGGATCGTAATAGTCGCGGATTGTCAGGTCCGCGAGTGAATTTTCCAGATGGACGATCAGCTTGTCGCCAGGATCAACTTTCAGTGTCGGGGCGGGATACTGGTTGTCTCCGGAGGTTTGCCCGTCCGACGCTGTGCCCTGGATCACATCGTAAGCATAAACCATGAAGTTCCGGACCGGCGTTGGCACCGTATCGAGTCTTGCTTCTCCCTGATGTGCAGTTAGCCGGATCTCAAGAACACCGTCCTTACTTTCAATGACCACAGGCTCCCTGTACTCGGACCGCACGGATGGATCGATGACGGCGTTCGCGGCTTCGTCAGCCGCCTCTGCCTGGTAGATCAACCCAAACCGCATGGCGGCGAGAACCCCCACCGACAAGAATAGTAGCCCGGCAACCGTTGCAAGAAAGAGTGTGCTCCTCAAGCTGGTTCTGGCGGGTGTGTGCAGCTCATTGTCCATATTTCCAGTCCTCCAGTGTTCCATCGCACCGTGTATCTGTCGGTTCCGCAAAATGTCAGCCAGCCGCCCCGCCTATTTCAGCGGGCGGCAATTTATTGCGATCGTTTTCATGGTGCGGCCAGCCTTGCCGTCACAACCCAGCCGATATTCCGCGCCGAAAGGCGGGTCCAGATAATATTCGAAATCATCGGGATCATCGTGCTCGATGATCCGGTACAACTTATAGGGCCCGCTGTCGCAGATCACCTCTTGGCTGTCGACAAACAGCGAGGCCGGCAGGACAAGTATGTGCTCGACATCAGGTTTTGCCGCACAGAACCTGTCGTTGAGTTCCTGGTGATCCTTGGCCTGTATGATCAGTGCTTCAGAGCCCGCGGCGGACGTGTCCGACAGGGCAGGGGCTGTGCTCGTCAAACAGGACGCGAATGCAATTGCAACGACAGCACGATACATCGGATTTTGCTCCTTCTTTCAAAATGTCGCACCGATCGCGAAGCCGAGAACGAGTGCGTTGTCTGTGTTTGAATAGCCATCCGGATTGATGACGTACTGAATGTCAGGCTGGATGTAGAGCACCGGCAGGAGTTGAGCGCGGTAGTTGAACTCCAGAACGGTTTCGGCGCTTTGATCGGGAAGACTGTCGCTAAACACACCTGTGGCGGCAACAAAGGATACCGCGTCGTGGGGCCGGGTCGAGAGCGGGCCGACATAGGTCAGTCCGCCGGCAGCCATGAACTCAATCTGATTGACGTCCGGCGGGGCGTAGCTCAGTGCCAGCCATGCCCACAGCCCGTTGGAGTAATCGTCGTTCTCGCTATAGAGCATTTGTTCGCCCATGGCATAAACGCCCCAGGTGTTGCGGCGATCCGTGCCGGACATCAGATCTGTCATCCGCTCGGTGTCATAGTAGCCGCCGAACTTGTAAGTGCCGGGCAGCCCCGGCCGGCCGGCTCTTTTGCCGACATTGAAACCCGTCTCACCGATCGACAGAACTCCGGCTCCATCGGGTGATCCGAACTCGATGCCGTGTTCGTCCGGATTGCCGAGATCGGGATAGACCAGATAGGCCCCGGCCTGTGCATACCAGGACTGTCCGGGCTTGACCTTCAACCGGGCGCCCCAGGAGGCGTTGGGATAGGTCGGAAAGTTGATGCTGGAAGCGCCTGCCAGCGGGTTGCCACAAATGTCCTGGTTGAGTGATGAGCAGGCCTGGGAAAGGAACGCGAAGTCGTCACCGGCAAGAATCCGGCCCCCGACGACCTCGGTCGTGTCGTCGAAAATCTGCGCACCGAGAGCCAGGTGCACCAGGCTCGGATGCGGGGCCGGTGCATCCGACGAAGACAATTGAACCGGATACAGATTGCCGACATAGTTTGGGCTCAGGCCCGTATTTCCTGTCTGCAGATTTGTCGATGTGATGAAGTAGACTCTCTGGTCGATATCCAGCATGCGCTGGAAATCGACAAACGTCGCGACGGTCCAGTCGCCGATCCAGCTTGCCCCGCCTTCGGTCCTGCCTCCAACCGGATTGGTTGCAAACTGCCCGAGATAGGATACGGAAACGGAAACCCCGTTGAGTTCGAGCCGGTCTCTGATGCCGCCCCAGCTTCCCAGGATGTTGGATGCCTGCGGATTGCCCGACATCCATCCCCAATCCTGTCCCGGTGTCCAGGCCGGTGGATGCAGCCAGGGGGTTGCCGTTTCAGGGCCCGCTGTGTCCCATTTATCGGACTTGAAGAGATCCGATCGGATCCATGGGTTTATGTCGGCTTCGGCGGGCGTGAGGAGAAGTATTGCGCAAAGGAATACCGCTGCTGAGTTAGCGCAATAGTTGCCGGCAGCATGCAACGTCAGTGTCCCCGCTCAAAATGTCGCCCGACAATTATTCACGTACAACCTGGAGTGTAAACTTAAAGAACCTTAATGTTCGTAAACAGCTGACATCAGATTCGAGTAAAACAGTTGCTGTTCATCGCCCGCAAAGCCGTGACCCATCCGGCTGCAGTCGTCGAATCGTCAAATATTATCCGAGCAGATACTGCAATAGTCCACCCTCAAAAATAGAACGGTGGATCGTCAAGGTGCGGTCCACTGCAGCGGAGGAGGAACCGTTCTGTTATCCCGCGTTGATCAACCACTCATGTTCGGCGGCGTTGTGGAATTTCCAGGTCCGTTTAGGACCGGCCATGACGTTCAGATAGTAGAGGTCATACCCGTGGCAGGCGGCACAGGGGTGATAGCCCTTTGGAACCAGTGTAACGTCGCCATCTTCCACTGCCATGGACTCGTCCAGTGAACGGTCGTCCGTATAGACGCGTTGGAAGCCGAAACCCTGCGGCGGGTTGAGGCGGTGATAATAGGTCTCCTCAAGCTGCGATTCATGCGGGAGATTGTCCTGGTCGTGCTTGTGGGGTGGATACGAGGAGGTGTGTCCGCCGGGTGTGATCACCTCGACAACCAGCAGCGACTGGGCAGGCTGATCTTCCGGCAGAATGTTTGTTACGTAGCGCGTATTCGTCCCGGTGCCGCGTGTTTCCTTGCTGAGGTCGGCGGGTGAGATGACGCGGGCAGGTAAGTCCCCAACATTGTCGGGCGCCGAACAGACGGCCAGTTCAAGGTCGGTTTCCGCCGTGACGCTCCACGTGGACCCGCCCGGTACGTAGACAGCGGCCGGAAAGCCATCGAAGGGTGACATGCGCTCGCCAAGGACGCCGAAATCCTCCCTATTTGCAGAGGCCGATCCCTTGCCGCTCACATAGACCAGACAGACCTCCCGGTCGCCCGTTTCCTCGCCGACTGTTTCACCCGGCCGCAGGCGGTGCAGGTCAAAGCCGACATAGTCCCAGCCGGCGTTCTGCGGGGTTACATTGGTGACACGGCCGTGGCCGTCCTTCGGTTTTACCAGCAATGACGACATGTAAATTCCTTTTCCTCGCCTAGGCGTCCAGCCCGGTGGCTTTGGCCATTCTTTTCAGGGCCTTCAGGCCCATTTTCTGGTAGTAAAACGGATCCCGCACGGCTGAATCCTGCTCGGCCTCGATCACCAGCCATCCATTATAGCCGTGTTCCGCGGCCACTTTGAGGACCGGCTCGAATGCGACTGAGCCTTCCGGATCGCCCGGTACTGTGAAGACACCGCGCCGGACAGCTTCAAGGAAGCTCAGGTCTTCGTCTTCGACCTGTTTCATGATGGCGCCGCGGACATTCTTTGCGTGGAAATGGCGGACGCGGCCGAAGTGTTTTTGTGCCACTTCAAGCGGGTCGACGCCGGCAAAACAGGCATGGCCTGTGTCAAACAGAAGCTTTGTTGCAGGGCCCGTCTCGCGCATCAGCCGGTCGATTTCTTCCATGTTCTGAATAACCGTGCCCATGTGATGGTGATAGACGAGATCGACTCCCTGGTCTGCGCAATACTGCGCCAATGCCTCGAGCATCGAGGTAAAGCGTTCCCATTCCGCCTCATCCATGACCGGACGCTGCGACACGGGCGTGCCGTCAGCACCGTGAATGGCGTTCGAGGTTTCGCAGACGATGCACACCTGACAATCATGCGCCTTGAGCAGATCGAGGCGTTTCTGCAGCGCCGCCTTTTCGGCATCGATGTCATTGACCAGAATGTTCAGCGAATGCCAGCCGGAGATAAACTTTAGACCATGCGGCTCCAAAGCCGCCCGCAGTGCTTCCGGGTCGTCGGGCATTCTGTGGCCTTTTTCAATGCCGTCGAAGCCGATCCTTCCGGCATCGGAAAGACATTGTTCGAGGCTGATATGGGCGCCGATTGTGCGGTCGTCATCATTGGTCCAGGCAATCGGGTTGGTTCCGTATCTGATCATGCTTCTTATCTCTTTAAACGGCATTCAATTCTGCTGTTTGCGCGCGGTCTCATATTCGGATCGCGCTGCGCGCACTTCCTGGCGGGTGCTGACTTGGGGCACCGCGACATCCCACCAGTGACCGCCGGCCTCGGTCGAAATGAGCGGGTCGGTATCGATGACGATCACGGTGGTCCGTTCATTGCCCTGAGCCTCTGCGAGGGCGCTTTCCAGATCGGCCAGTGACGTGACTTTCTGGGCGATCGCGCCCAGGCTTTCGGCATGCGCCCGGAATTCGATATCGGGCAGAACGTCGTGTTTCGCGTCCTTCAACAGATTGTTGAAGTTGGCGCCGCCGGTGCCCATCTGCAGGCGGTTGATGCAGCCGAATCCGCGATTGTCGAGTACAACGATTGTGATCTTCTGACCGAGCATCACCGAGGTTGCGATTTCGGAATTCAGCATCAGATAGGAGCCGTCTCCGACCATGACCACGACGTCATCATCGGGTTTTGCCAGTTTGACGCCAAGGCCGCCGGCTATCTCGTAACCCATGCAGGAAAAGCCATATTCCATATGGTAGGAACCGGGCCGGTCTGCCTGCCACAGCTTGTGCAATTCGCCCGGAAGCCCGCCCGCCGCACAAACGATTGTGGTGTTTTCTGTGGCTGAACGCTGCACGGCACCAATCACCTGCGCATCGGATGGAAGATCAGCATTTGACGGTGCGGTAACCGCCTGCGCGTCTTTCATCCATGCGGCCTTTGCAGCGGCGAAGGAAGCGGTGTAGCCTTCACCTGTCTTCCAGCCGCCGAGATTTTCCGAAAGGCACTCAAGTCCGACCGCCGCGTCGCAGACCAAAGGAACTGCATCGTGTTTGCCGGCATCGAACGGCTGGACATTGAGGCCGACGATCCGCATGTCCGGATTCTTGAACAGGGCCCATGATCCGGTGGTGAAATCCTGCAGGCGCGTGCCGACGGCAAAAACCACATCGGCGTCTTCGGCAATGACATTTGCCGCTGAGGTTCCGGTCACGCCGATGGAACCGAGGCAAAGCGTATGGTCGTCGGGCAGGACCGATTTTCCGGCCTGGGTCATGACGACCGGCACTTTGTGCTTTTCGGCGAAGTCTCGAAGCGTTTCGCAGGCCTCGGAGTAAAGCACACCGCCGCCGGCGACGATAACCGGTTTTTCAGCCTGGCCGAGGATTTCGGCGGCCTGTTCCAGTTCGCGCCGGTCGGGGTGTGCCCGCCTTGGGAGCCAGATTTTTTCTTCAAAGAAGCTGAGCGGATAATCAAATGCCTCGGCCTGAACGTCCTGGCACAGGCTCAGCGTGACCGGGCCGCAATCGGCGGGATCGGTCAGCACCTGCATTGCCCGTTTCAGGGCCGGAATGATTTGTTCGGGCCGTGTGATGCGGTCGAAATAGCGCGATACCGGCCGCAGGCAGTCATTTGCCGAGACTGTTCCGTCGCCAAAATCCTCGACCTGCTGCAGAACCGGATCGGGAGCGCGATTGGCAAAGACGTCTCCCGGCAGAAGCAGCACCGGCAGGCGATTGACGTGTGCTACACCTGCCGCGGTCACCATGTTGAGTGCGCCGGGACCGATGGAGGTTGTGCACGCCATCATGCGCCGGCGGTTGCTCGCCTTTGCATAGGCAATGGCCGCATGTGCCATGCCCTGTTCATTGTGGGCGCGGTAGGTCGGCAGATCGTCGCGGTGCTGGTAGAGCGCTTCGCCGAGGCCGGCGACGTTTCCATGGCCGAAAATCGCCCAGACACCGCCAAACACAGGCACAATCTCGTTGTCCAATTCGGTTTTCTGACTGGCCAGATATCTTGCGACGGCCTGCGCCATGGTCAGTCTGACGGTCGCGCTCATGGTGTTTCTCCGAATATCGCGTTCAGCTTGATTTTGTATCGCGGCATTTGAGCCAAAGTGTGCAAAGCCTGTCAAAGCGGCCGGCCATATCTTCAATCGCCTCTTCGTCGCTCATTTCGCCGGCGAGCCATGCACGCGCCGCATCGGCGAAGATCGTGCGGCCCACCGCGAACCCTTTTACGGAATCAACGTTCGCACAGGCCCGGAATGTTTTTTCCAGTTCGGCAACCGGTGCATCAAGCCCGAGAACCACGATGCCGCGGCACCAAGGGTCGTGCCGCTTGATGGCCGCTTCGGTGTTGGCCCAGGCTTTCGGGGAACCCTGCGGTTCGAGTTTCCACCAGTCGGGCTTGATGCCGAGTTTGTAAATCTCGTCCAGAGCGCGTGCAATTGTTCCGTCGTCGAGCTTGCCGTTTTTTCCCGCGATGATTTCGATCAGCAACTCGCGGCCGACCTTGCGCGCCGCCTGATAAAGTGCAAGCAGCTTGTCCTGCTGCTGCTGCTTCAGATCGGCGTCGTCATCGGGATGGTAGAAACACAGCGCCTTGATGCAGTGATCGAGCGGCCATTCCTGCAGTTGCGATCCGATATCCTGACTGAATTCGAAACGCAGCGGCCTTGACCCGGGAAGTTCCACCGGTCTGCCCAGCCAGGAGAAATCGTGTTTGGCGGCGTCGAAGAGGGCGTCCCTTCCAAAACGCTCGTCAAGCAGCATGCCATAACCTTCGCGCCCGTCGGCAACCTTGGCAGCGGCCGCCACGGCCAGCCGTTTGAACTCTGATATGCGGTCCTGGGAGACGTTCAGGGTGTCAGTCATGTCCGTTAATTGCGAGCGATGATCAATTGCCAGCGCCATCAGAAGCGGTATGTCCTTGCTGCGGGTTGTCGCCCAGTGAATGTGATTGATGTTCTCGTCCTTGCGCAATGCGCGGTGAGGCGAACCTTCGGAAAGGAATGTGTTGAGTTCTTTCCAGGTGGGGATTTCGGGTGAACACAAAAGACGCGAAACGGCAAAGGCTCCGCAGGCATTCGCCCATGTCGCACTGGTGCTGTGGTCCTCGCCGCGAAGCCACCCGCGCAGGAAGCCGGACATGAAGCTGTCGCCGGCTCCCAGTACATTATAGACCTCTATAGGAAAGCCCTTGCCGACGATGCCGCCTTCGAGATCGTCCGGAATGTCGCCATCATAGACGATGCATCCCATCGGGCCGCGTTTGAGAACGATCGTCGCTTCGGAACAGCTCCGGATCGTTTTCAGTGCGTCATGAAGCGTGTTTTCACCCGATGCGATCAGGACTTCTTCTTCCGTTCCGACGATCAGGTCGCATTCGGGCAGGACCAGCTTGAGCTTTTCGGAAACCGCACTTGAGGCAATATAGCGCTCTTCACCGGCGGCGTGGCCGGCAAGGCCCCACAGATTGGGCCGATAGTCGATGTCGAGAATGACCTTAGCGCCATTTTCCCGTGCTAGCCGCATTGCCTTCTTCTGTGCGGCAGCCGGACCCGGCTTGGAAAAATGCGTGCCCGACACCAGTACAGACCGCGACGAGACAATGAAATCGGGGTCGATGTCATCTTCGCAAAGCGCCATGTCGGCACAGTTTTCGCGGTAGAAAATCAGCGGGAAAGTCGCATCATTTTGAACCGAAAGGAGAACCAGCGCCGTCAACCTTTCAGGATCCGTTACGATGCCTTTGTCATCGACACCCTCGCGGACCATCTGTTCGCGTATGAAGTGTCCCATCTGTTCATCGCCGACGCGGGTTATGAGAGCCGATCTGAGGCCGAGACGAGCGGTGCCGATGGCTATGTTGGACGGGCAACCGCCCACGGATTTTGCGAAAGAGGCCACATCCTCAAGCCGCGATCCGATTTGTTGTCCGTAAAGGTCGACCGAAGATCGCCCGATTGTGATCACGTCCAAAGGCCGCGATCCGCCATCATTTGAAGCTTGTGCAGCCATCTTTGCGTCTCCGAAGGGAATGGATTCCGTGTGCACTCAAACCCGGTGCGCTTCTCAATGAAACATTAATTCCAAAATTATGTCAATTCAGAATAAAAATTCTGTTTGCGATTTTGAGCTAATATTCCAGCCCCAAACGCTGCCGGGCATCGGCGATGGCAACCGGAAGTGTCATGCACAGAGCCATGCTGGCCGAAAGCGACCGGAAACCGGCATAATCCGCTTCAGCGATCTCAAGCCACTCGGTTGAGCATGCGGCGAGGGGGGAAAAAGCCGAATCCGTGATTGCCACGACCGGTACGCCGGCGTCGGCCATGGTCTGGGCCTGATTGATGCTGTCGGCGGCGTATGGGGAAAAACTGATGGCCAGCGCCGCATCTCCCTTGCGGGCCATGCCTGAGATTTCCGGGTCGATGCCATTGGGCGAGGCGATCAGCCGATTTCTGATCCGCAATTTTCCGAAGGCATAGGCCATGTGCGCAATCAGTGGATACGAACGGCGCTTTGCCACAAGATAAATCGTGTCGGCACGGGCGAGTATGTTTACGGCCCGGGATAGGGTTCCGGGGTCGATCGAAGCCGAGAAATCCTGCAGGGAACGCTGGGCTGCGGACAGGAAGCCGTCCAGGAGTGCCGCTTCTTCGGCCTGATCCTCGCCAATGGTCTTGAGGGCCTTTAGCCGGTCCTCATAACTCGTGGTGCGGTCGCGCAGACGTTCCTGGAAGACTTTCTGAAGGTCGGAGAAGCCTTCATAACCAAGCTGGTGGGCAAACCGGACCAGCGTCGACGGCTGGACATCCGCAGCATTTGCGATGCTTGCAGCGGTGCCAAACGCTATTTCATCGGGATGGTCCAGTGCATATTTGGCGACTTGTGCCAGGCGTCTTGGCAGAGCGCCGCGCCGCTCGATTATCAGGCTGCGAAGGGATTCAAAATCCCTGGGTGCGAGTGTCGATCCGTCAGTCACCAATATGCCGCCTCCATGAAACGTTCTTGACCCAATGTGGCACAAATGAAATAAATATTCCACAATGGAAATGATCATTTCGCGCAGAATAGATCATCAACCCCACTCGATTTTCTGGAGAATTCAATGGAATCGGTAGGCGTGGGCCTGATTGGTACAGGTTATATGGGCAAGTGTCATGCATTGGCGTGGAACTGCGTTAATCCGGTCTTCGGCGACTGCCCGCAGGTCAAGCTCGTGCACTTGGCGGATATTACCGAGGCGCAGGCGAGGGACAAGGCACGGGAACTCGGGTTTGCCGACAGCACGGCCGATTGGCGCGCGGTTATCGAAAACCCGCAAGTGGATGTCGTGTCCGTTACCACACCGAACAGTTTTCATCCGGAAATGGCGATTGCGGCCTTAAAGGCCGGCAAACATGTCTGGTGCGAAAAGCCGATGGCGCCGGATATCAAGGACGCCGAACGCATGCGTGACGCTGCACGCGGCAGCGGGCGGGTTGCCATTCTTGGATACAACTACATACAGAATCCGATCATACGGCATATGGGTTCGCTGCTCGACGGCGGCGAAATCGGCGAGGTCTTTCACATTCGCCTGGAGATGGACGAGGACTTCATGGCCGATCCCGATGCCCTTTTCTATTGGAAGAGCGAGGCATCTGCCGGATATGGCGCAATCGATGATTTTGCCGTTCATCCGCTGTCGCTTGTCCACAAGCTCCTTGGTCCGGTTTCCTCGGTTATGGCGGACATGGCCATGCCTTATCCGGACAGGCCGCTTGCCGACGGTGGCCGGCGCAAAGTCGAGACCTATGATATTGCCAGCGCGCTCATCCGGCTGGAAAACGGCGCTTCGGGAACCTTGTGCGTCAGCCGCACCGCATGGGGACGCAAGGGTAGGGTGGCGATCCAGATATTCGGATCAAGAGGCTCGATCATTTTCGATCAGGAGCGGATGAACGAGCTCCGCCTATACCGAAACGACGGTCCTTCAGCCAACCAGGGCTTTGCCACCATATTGGCTTCACCGGACCATTCACCCTATGAACGGTTCCTGCCTGCACCCGGCCACGGGCTGGGTTTCAACGACATGAAAACCATCGAATGCAGGCAATTGCTGGCGGCGATGCAAGACGAAAACGCGCACGTAATCGATTTTGAGGAAGGGCTGATCATCGAGCGGACGGTTCATGCCATGGCGCAGTCATATCATGCGCGCGGTTGGGTCGACGTATAGTCTGGTTATGCCCCTCCGGTAGATCTTGCGATTGGGTGCGCAATATCATGTGTTCACCGGTTTCGGCTTTGAAGAAGTCTGCATGTGGTGTCGAGGAAGGGGTGTCCCGTGTCCTGCGGTCGCTTGAAAAATGTGTGCGGTTGCAATTATTGCAGGCCGAATATTCGGCCCTTTTTATTATAACAAGATGAAATTCAGGTAGAGTTTACGTCAATATCGCGACTTGTGCTCTGATAACAGGCAAATTTTTGCAACCGGTTGCAAAATTGAATGACATTGCTTACAGTGCACGAATAGAAGTTATTTTTGCGATGGCATCTCAGCTCCGTGCACGCAGCCGCCAAACACTGTTTTGGCGTCCGATGTGCGAGCCGGAGATGATCGCACAGTAGGGAGGAACCAGGATATCCAACATAAGCGCGGGTTGGACAATGGTGTTCATTGAGGCGCTTTTTGCTTGACCGTATAGTGAATTAATGGAATAAATATTCCGCCAAATGGATTTTTCGGTGATTATATTCCGTGATCCGGATTGTGAGATCGAATCCCATTGGCAGAAGTTTCGCGCCGTTTGATCAAAATCGGCGTCCGGAGAAAGTTGGTGCGACCGGACACCTTGGTGGAGGATTACAAAATGAAGAAGCTATTGCGCGGCCTGGCCGCGAGTGTTTTTGCCGTGGGTACGCTATTCGGGGCTGTGAGCGCGGCTCAGGCCGACGGCGAACGCATCGTGCTGATCAGCCATGCGCCGGATTCGGATTCCTGGTGGAATACGATCAAGAACGGCCTTGCCCTTGCCGGTGAGCAGGTCGGTGCCGATGTTGAATACCGCAACCCGCCAACAGGCGATATCGCCGATATGGCACGCATTATCGAGCAGGCTGCCGCTTCCAATCCGGACGGCATCATCACCACGCTTGCTGATCCGGACGTGCTGAGCGGCCCGATCCAGAACGCTGTCGCCAAGGGAATTCCCGTAATCATCATCAACTCGGGCACACCTGAACAGGCCGCCGAAGTCGGTGCACTCATGTATATCGGGCAGCCCGAATACGATGCCGGTCTGGCAGCCGGTCAACGCGCGAAGCGTGACGGTATTGGCACGTTCCTGTGTGTGAACCATGTGGTATCCAATCCTGTGGTCGGTGAGCGTTGCCGCGGTTTTGCCGATGGACTCGGCGTGGAGCTCGGTGATTCCATGATCGATTCCGGTCAGGACCCAGCGGAAATCAAAAACCGGGTGAAGGCTTATCTTGCGTCCAATCCGAACACAGATGCTGTCCTGACGCTTGGACCGACTTCGGCTGATCCGACGATCGAAGCGCTGAAAGAAAACGGCATGGCCGGAAACATCTATTTCGGCACGTTTGATCTGGGCACCGAAATCGTCAAGGGCATCAAGGACGGTACCATCCAATGGGGCATCGACCAGCAGCCCTTCCTGCAGGCCTATCTGCCGGTGATCGTGATTGCCAACTACAAGCGCTATGGTGTTTTGCCAGGCAACAATATCAACTCCGGGCCGGGCTTCATAACCAAAGACGCTCTTGCCAAGGTTGAAGAGCACGCAGGCGAATATCGCTAATCCAAGATTTGTGTGGCCGCGGTGTTGCCGCGGCCGCCGATGTAACGGGGCGCGCAGAGAATTCTGCGCCACAATACCCGACCGAGTGGCCGGTGGAGCGCCACCGTTGTCCGATCCATCTTATAGAATTGACCCACCCGGCTGACCGGGTGCGGAGTGGAGGCTGAAATGTCCGAAGCCGATACGAAAGCGGCGTCGCCGCAGGAGGAGGCGCCAGACGAGCGCATCCGGGAAGTATCGTCCCTACGCAAGGCGCTGGTGCGCCCAGAGCTTGGCTCGATTTGCGGCGTCATCCTGGTATTTGTCTTTTTCTTTCTGATCGCCCGCGATTCGGGAATGTTCTCGCCGGAAGGCATTCAGAACTGGAGCGTCGTTTCAGCGCAATTCGCGATCATTGCGGTGGGTGCCTGTCTCCTGATGATCGCCGGCGAATTCGATCTTTCGGTCGGTTCGATGATAGGGTTTTCGGGCATCGTAATCGCATTGATCTCGGTGACCCTCGGTTATCCAATGTGGATTGCGATCATCGCCGCTTTCGCCATTTCCATAGGAATAGGCTGGTTGAACGGTTTTCTTGTCATTCGGACAGGATTGCCGTCCTTTATCGTGACGCTTGCGTTCCTCTATATTCTGCGTGGCCTCACGATCTTCCTGGCTATCAGCACGACCAATAAAACGATTATCGGCGGAGTGCGTGACGCTGCTGAAGGCGACTGGCTGGCAGCCTTGTTCGGTGGGAAAATCCTCACCGGCTTCTTCAACTGGCTGGCCAGTCAGGGTTTGATTGATACATTCGTTGCGGGTAACCGTGCCGGAGAGCCTGTGGTTGACGGTGTTCCGATGCTTGTAGTCTGGGCGCTTGGCCTCATTGTATTTGGACATATCCTTTTGACCCGAACCCGGTTTGGCAACTGGATATTTGCAGCTGGCGGCGACGCCCAGGCTGCCCGTTACACCGGTGTTCCGGTGAACCGCGTGAAGATCCTGATGTTCATGTTTACCGCATTCTGCGCGACGGTGTTTGCAACCTGTCAGGTGATCGAATTCGGATCTGCGGCGGCCGACCGCGGTGTTTTGAAGGAATTCGAAGCGATCATCTCGGTGGTTATCGGCGGGGCACTGCTGACCGGCGGTTACGGTTCGGTAATCGGCGCCGCGCTCGGGGCACTGATCTTCGGTGTCGTTCAACAGGGCCTGTTCTTTGCAGGCGTGGAAAGTTCGCTGTTCCGCGTGTTCCTGGGTGTCATCCTGCTGCTCGCGGTGATCCTGAACACCTATATCCGCCGCAGCATTACAGGGGAGCGCTGATATGAGCACGCCACTGATTGAATTGAAAAATATCGAGAAGCATTTCGGATCGGTGATCGCGCTGAACGGCGTTTCCGTCAGCGTCAACGAAGGCGAATGCCACTGCCTTCTCGGCGATAACGGCGCCGGCAAGTCCACCTTCATCAAGACGATGGCCGGTGTGCATCAGCCGACCCATGGCGAGATCTTCATGGACGGTAAGCATGTCGTATTCAACACCGCTCGTGACGCCATCGAAGCCGGCATTGCAACAGTCTATCAGGACCTTGCGATGATCCCGCTTATGTCGGTGACGCGGAACTTCTGGATGGGGCGTGAACCGCGTAAGCGGGTCGGCCCCATGAAGTTCATCGATTTCGATCTGGCCAATAAGGTTACGATGGAGGAGATGGCGCGCATGGGGATTCACCTGCGCGAGCCGAACCAGGCGGTGGGGACGCTGTCTGGTGGCGAACGGCAGACCGTAGCAATCGCCCGTTCGGTTTATTTCGGTGCGAAGGTTCTGATCCTCGATGAGCCAACCTCGGCACTCGGCGTGCGCCAGACGTCCAATGTGCTGGCGACCATCGACAAGGTGCGCAAGAAAGGCATCGGCGTTGTCTTCATCTCGCACAATGTGCGTCATGCGATGGCCGTCGGCGACAGGTTTACGGTCCTGAACCGCGGCCAGACACTTGGCACCGCAAAGCGGGGCGAGATTGAAGCCGAAGAACTCCAGGACCTGATGGCCGGCGGCAAGGAACTTGCCCAACTTGAAGGTTCGCTTGGAGGAACGGTTTAGCAAAATTCCGGCCGGGCAATCAGCCCGGCCGGACAGAATATTTGTGTTGAGCCGTGTGGCCGGCAACTGCTAACGGTTCAGCTCAATTATTCATCAAAGGCAGGACATATCATGAGTGTTTGTTTCGCGTTGCTCGGAGCAGGGCGCATAGGCAAGGTGCATGCAAAGGCCATTACCGGAAACAACGATGCAAAACTTGTGGCGGTAATGGATGCGTTTGAACAGGCGGCGAGTGAGCTCGCGGCGGCCTATGACTGCGAAGTGCGCACGCTCGATGAGATCGAGGCAGCAAGCGATGTTGACGCAGTCGTCATCTGTACGCCGACCGACACGCATGCGGACCTGATCGAACGGTTCGCACGCGCCGGAAAGGCAATCTTCTGTGAAAAGCCCGTTGATCTGAGCATCGACCGGGTTCGCGAATGCCTGGATACAGTGCGTGAAACGGGCGCAAAACTGATGGTCGGCTTCAACCGCCGCTTCGATCCGTCCTTCCAGGCCGTTCGGGCCGCCATCGATGAAGGCAGGATCGGCGATGTGGAACAGGTCGTGCTTACCTCGCGGGACCCCGGACCGCCGCCGGCGGAATATATCATCAAATCGGGCGGAATATTCCGGGACATGACGATCCATGATTTCGACATGGCCCGTTTTCTTCTCGGCGAAGAGATCATTTCAGTAACAGCAACGGCTTCCGTACTGGTGGATAAGGAAATTGGCGAACTCGGCGACTTCGACACAGCCAGTATTCTCCTGGTTACAGCCAGCGGCAGGCAGTGCGTGATTACGAATTCGCGCCGCGCGACCTATGGCTACGACCAGCGGATCGAAATCCACGGCTCGAAAGGAATGCTGGCGGCTGAAAACCAGCGGCCGTTGATGATCGAAATCGCCAACGAGCAGGGCTACCAGAGACCGCCGCTGCACGACTTTTTCATGACCCGCTACGTTGAGGCCTACGCGGCAGAAATCACTTCGTTCATAGCCGCCCTGCGTGACGGCGCCGAGATTACCCCTACGGGCGAGGATGGGCTCAAGGCGCTCATTCTGGCCGATGCGGCGCTGAAATCGGCGACCGAAAAACGGATTGTCGAAATCGGTTAGAGCACCACACCGCCTCTGCCACTTGCAACCGGCATCGCTTTGGGTGTTTGATTTCACCCGCGCCTCAAGCGAAACCGGGAGGCTTTTATGATTGTTGGTGGCGGCAAATCCGTATACGGCGCGTCTATCGGCATATTGATGCTGGAGGCGCAGTTTCCGCGCATACCCGGAGATATGGGCAATGCGGCGACCTGGCCGTTTCCCGTCCATTACAAGGTTGTTAGAGGCGCGTCTCCGGAGCGCGTCGTCCTGCACAATGCCGAAGGGCTGCTTGATCCGTTTATCGACGCCGCTGAGGAGCTTGTTTCCGACGGTTGTGACGGATTGACCACCAATTGCGGTTTCCTTTCGCTCTTTCAGGATGAGCTTACGGAAGCCGTGGGCGTGCCGGTCGCCGCCTCGTCGCTGATGCAGGCGCCGATGATCGAGGCCATGTTGCCGCCGGACAGGCGTGTGGGCATCGTTACCATATCGGCCAGCTCGCTCAGCGATGCGCATCTGCAGGCAGCGGGCGTCGATCTTGATACCCCGATCGTCGGTACCGATGCGGGCGAGGAGTTCACCCGTGTGATTCTCGGCAACGAACCGGAGCTTGACGTTGACGCGGCGCGCAGAGACCTCGTCAACGCCAGCAGCGAACTGATATCAAGCCACGAGGACGTCGGTGCCATTTTGCTCGAGTGCACCAATATGATGCCCTATGCGGCGGACATAGCGCGTGCGACGGTGCGCCCGGTCTTCACGATGGAGAGTTTTGTCACCTGGTTTCAAGGAGCGCTCGTTCCCAGGCGCTACCGGCTGGACTAGTCCTGTCCGCTAGGCCGCGATTGCGCGGCCGTCTGCGTCGAAACTGAACATGCTTGCCGGGTCCGGCGTTGCAAACAGTTTGTCATCGGCGTCGAATTCGTGCTGTCCGAAGAGGCGCACGGTAAGCAGGCCGGCTTTTTCAGTATCCATATACAGGATCGTATCGGCGCCCAGATGTTCGGCATGCAGGACCTTTCCGGCCCATTCACCCTCATTGCGATCGACCGATATGTGCTCAGGCCTGATGCCGACGGTCGCGGCGCCATTTTTTTCAAGCTTTCCGGCATCTATGAAATTCATCTGCGGCGAGCCAATGAAACCGGCGACAAACAGATTGGCGGGATTGTTGTAAAGCTCCATGGGCGAGCCGATCTGCTCGACAACCCCGCCGTTGAGAACGACGATCTTGTCGGCCAGCGTCATGGCCTCGACCTGATCGTGCGTGACATAGATCATCGTCGCCTTGAGATCGTGGTGCAGGCGGGCGATTTCGAGACGTGTGTTGACGCGAAGGGCCGCATCGAGGTTGGAGAGAGGCTCGTCAAACAGGAAGAGTTCCGGGTCGCGCACAACGGCGCGGCCGATCGCCACGCGCTGGCGCTGGCCGCCGGAGAGTTCAGCCGGAAAGCGGTCCAGATATTCCTCCAGCGACAACATTTTCGAAGCCGCATCGACACGGGCTGCAACCTGGTCTGCGGGCTGACCGGCCTGTTTGATGCCGAGCGCCATGTTGTTGCGCACCGTCAGGTGCGGATAGAGCGCATAGGTCTGGAATACCATGGCGATACCGCGTTTTGACGGCGGCAGATGACCGACCGGCTTGCCGTCGATGCTCACGGTTCCGCTTGTCGCGTCCTCGAGGCCGGCGATCACACGCAGCAATGTGGATTTGCCGCAACCGGATGGGCCGACAAAAATGACGAACTCGCCATCCTTTACTTCAAGGTCGATGCCTTTCAGGACCTCGACGGAACCGAAGGACTTGCGGATATTTTCAAGAACGAGCGAGCCCAAAACCTAGACCCTTTCCTGTTGTTGCTGCCCAAGACGGGCACAAATTTGTTAGCGGCCTGTATCAGACGAGCCTGACAGGCTGTCCCGTGCGAACGCTTTCATCCGCCGCCAGGCAGACATTCAGCGACTGAATGGCATCTTCCATGTGGCGCGACAGATCCAGATCCTCGCGCATAGCCTTCAGGAAAAAGGCCTGTTCCAGATCGCACAGCTTCTGGTGATCCGGTTCGCCCTCCATCGAGACAAGTTCATCGGCGTGAACGAAGTCGCCGTCTTCACCTGTTTCGGACCGGTGAATCTTGATTCTCTGCGTTTTTGTGTGTGTGTCGATGTCGTCGGATTTCGCATGCTCGTCCATGACGATCGATACGCTGCCATTCGGTGACATCACATCCTTCACAAAGAAGGCCGTTTCCGAAATCATCGGCCCCCAGCCGGCCTCGTACCAGCCGATGGATCCATCATCGAACAGCACCTGAAGGTGACCGTAATTGTACATCCCGCTGTCGATTTCATCGGACAGGCGGGCTCCCATGCCGCGCACCTCGACAGGTTTGGAATCGACGATCTGGCACATCACGTCGACATAGTGCACGCCGCAATCGACGATGGGCGATGTGGATTGCATCAGCTGTTTATGGGTCCGCCACGTCGCGCCGCTCGACTGCTGGTTCAGGTTCATCCGGAAGACGTAAGGGCCGCCAAGATCACGTGCAGCCTTGATGAGGTGCACCCAGGAGGGGTGATGGCGCAATATGTAGCCGACAACCAGTTTGCGGCCGTTGGCCTTTGCACAGTCCACCACCTTGCGTGCGTCCTCCACAGTCGTTGCCAGCGGTTTTTCGACAAACACATGGCAGCCTCTCTCCAGCGCCTTAATGGCAAAGCCCGCATGGCTGTCGGAGTAGGTGTTGATGGAGACGGCGTCGGGCGCAAGTTCGTCGAGGGCGCCTTCGAAGGATGGATGGATCCGGTAGCCGGCAAGGTCGTCAGGCAGTGGAACAGCCGAGCGGTTGACGAGGCCAGCGATCTCAAATCCCGCATTGTGATGATAGGCGAGGGCGTGGCTGCGGCCCATATTGCCGAGCCCGGCAACCATGATGCGCACGCGATGGTCGGTCATTTGACTGCTCCTGCTGTAATGCCGCGAATGAGCTGACGCGAGAAGATCACATAAAGAACGAGGACCGGCAGTATCGCCAACGACAGGGCCGAAAGAACCGCGTTCCAATTGGTAACGAACTGGCCGATGAAGACCTGCGCGCCGAGGGTGATGGTCTTGGTTTCTTCGGCCGGCGCGAGGATCAGCGGAAACCACAAATCGTTCCAGATGGGGATCATCGTGAACACGGCGACGGTTGCCATCGCCGGACGAACAAGCGGCAGGACGAGGCGAATGAAGATCCTGTATTCCGACAGGCCGTCGATGCGGCCGGCGTCCTTCAGGTCGGCGGAAAGCTGACGCATGAATTCCGACAGAATGAAGATCGCCAGCGGCAGGCCCTGCGCGGTGTAAACGAGGATCAGCGCGGTGAGGGTGTTGACCAGCCCGCTTGCCACCATCAGCTTGAGGATTGCCACGGTGCCGAGACGGATCGGAATCATGATGCCGAGGGCGAGATAGAGCCCCATCAGCATATTGCCGCGGAAACGGTATTCCGACAGTGCGAAGGCGGCCATGGCACCAAACAGTAACACGAGAGTCAGCGATATGACGGTGACGATCAGGCTGTTTTGAAAATAGAGGATGAAATCACCCTGTGCGAGAACGGTCTCATAGCCGATGAGGCTGAACGAACTGTCGTCCGGCAAGGACAGAGGTGATCGGAAGATCGCCTTGCGGGACTTGAACGAGTTGATGATGATGACCACCACCGGAAACAGGGCGATGACGGTGTAGCCTGCCAGTATGGCGTGGGCTGCGAAGGACCGGGTGATTGAGGATGTCGCTTTTGCCATGACCGGCCTCAAAACTGGTAGCGGCGGAGCCGCGTCTGGATGCCGAAGAGGTAGAGCGAAACCCCGGCAAGAATGATCAGGAACATGACCGAAGCGATGGTCGAGCCCATATTCGGATCGCCGATCTGCAGCTGGAAACCGAAGAAGGTGCGATAGAGGAATGTTCCCAGAATATCGGTTGCGTAGTCAGGGCCCGCCAAAGCGCCTTGTGTCGTGTATATCAGGTCGAAAGCGTTGAAATTGCCGACAAAAGTCAAAATCGAGATGATGCCGATCGAAGGCAGGATAAGCGGAAGCTTGATCTTCCAGAACTGATTCATGCCGGTAATGCCGTCACATTCGGCCGCCTCGAGCACCTCGTCGGGAATGGATAGCAGCGCCGCATAGATCAGCATCATCGGAATGCCGATGAACTGCCATACCGAAATCAGGCTGAGCGTTGTCAGAGCATACTCGGTCTTGCCAAGCCAGGGTGCAAACAGGCTCTTGAGGCCGACGGCGCTCATGATGTCGGGCGCGATGCCCCAGAGTGGGCTGAGGATGAGTTTCCAGGCGAAACCGACAATGACGAATGAAAGGATCGTCGGCACGAAAATCGCCGTGCGGTAAAAGACCGAGAAGCGGAGCTTGGGGCTTGAAAGCAGCGCGGCAAACAGAATGCCGAGCGGGTTCTGCACCACCATGTGAACGATGAAGAACCAGGTGTTGTTGCCGAGGGCGTTCCAAAAGGACTCAGACCAGCGCGGATCGCCGAGCAGGACGCGGAAATTGTCGAAGCCGACAAAGATCTGCTGCTGATCCACTTCGCGAAACAGCGACAGCTGAAGTGTGCCGAAGAGCGGCAGGATCATGATCGCCGTATAGATGAGCACGGCAGGCGCGAGAAAGACCGCGATGTGCCAGCGCACCGGTTTTTTCTTCTGGTCTGATGTGCTCATGATTGTCCCCGGACGCCCCTTGCAAACCGGGCCGGCGATCCTGCCGGCCCGGTTCATTTGCGCTTACTTGTGCATTTCGTTCCAGCTGGAAAGGCCGTCCTGCAGGCGCTTGGCCGCATCTTCAGGCGTCTCCGTGCCGCGGATGACGTTGGCCGAAGCGTTCCAGGTCTCGTTTTCCAGGTTCGGCGTACCGCGCGACAGGATCTGATAGGTCGAGCGGATTGTCGAGTTGCACTTTTCACGCCAGGACACGAACTCCTGCGCCAGCGGGTCGTCCAGCTTTACCGGTTCGTTGGAAAGCGGGAAGAAGCCGGGCAGGGCGTTGGCGTAGAGTGCGGCGAATTCCGGCGAAGCGACCCAGTTCAGGAAAGCCTTTGCGGCATCCGGATTTGGCGTCTTTGGGTTCATGCCGATAGCGATATCCGTATGGTCGGAAATGTAGCAATCGTCGCCGTCATTTGGTACCGGAGGAGAAAAGGCGCCCATCTTGAAATCAGCCAGATTGTTGAAGCCGGAAATCTCCCATGAACCTGCCGGATAGACGGCTGCCCGTCCAAGCGTGAACATGTTCTGGCTGTCGGGATAGGTCTGTGCCTCAAAGCCGTCGCCCAGATAGTCCTTCCACTTCGCAAGTGTCTGATAGGGCTTGACCCAGACGTCGTCGGTCAGCTTCTGCTCGCCCTTGATAAGCGCGTTTCTGCCTTCCTCACCCTTCCAGTAGTTGGGGCCGATGTTCTGGTAACCCATCGTTGCGGCTTCCCACTGGTCATTGGTGCCCATGGCCATCGGGATGTAGTTGCCGTCTTCCTTGATCTTGTCGAGAGCGGCAAACAGTTCCGCTTCTGTCTTCGGCACGGAAAGGCCGAGTTCGTCGAAGGCGTCCTTGTTGTAGATGAATCCGTGAATCACGGAGGCCATCGGAACGCAGAACGGCGTTGATCCGTCGTCGGTGATCCAGGCCGATTTGGCAACGCTGCCAAAGTTCTTCATGCCTTCAAGATCGGTCAACGGTGCGAGATGCCCTGAGTCGTAAAGTGCCAGGGACGCGTCGAAGGGTCGGCAGGTGATAAGATCACCAGCGGAGCCGGCTTCCAGCTTGGAGTTGAGAACGGCGTTGTACTCTGCCGGCGCGGAGGGTGTGAATTTGACCTTGATGCCCGGATGTTTCGCCTCGAATGCCGGTATCAGCTTCGACTGCCATATTTCCAGGTCGTCGTTGCGCCAGCTCTCGATCGTCAATTCGGCGTCCTGGGCATTTGCAATGCCCGCACTGCCTAGTAGCGTTGACGCCAATAGCAGTCCTGTCAGTGATTTGCTCGTCATTGTTTTCTCCCAGATAGTGCGCCGTTCAGGCGCGTTGCTGTTCAGAGCCGAAACCCTGATTAAGTGCGGCCATTGCTGACCGTACATTCCCGTTGTTGGATTCAAGCAGCCTTTGCGCGGCGTCAGGATCGGCGGCGCCGGAGGCGAGCAGGATGGCAGCCTTGACCGACCCGCCCGCCTGGTCAAGGCATGCCAGCGCCGTGTCCTCGCTGCATTTTGCGAGTACGGCGATTATGTTTGCTGCGCGCGACCGCAGCTTTGCATTGTCAACAATCAGATTGACCATGTGGCCATCGACAACATGGCCAAGGTCAATGGCCATGAGGGTCGATATGAGGTTGAGCGCGATCTTTTGTGCCGTCCCGGCTCCCATGCGCGTCGAACCGGCGATCAGTTCCGCGGGTGTCGGCAGGAATATGGCCGTATCTGCAGCTACGAGCAGAGGCGAGCCACTGTTGTTGGCTATTGCGACAGTCGCAGCTCCGATCTCAACGGCCTTCTGTAGAGCGGCCACTGCGTAGGGGGTGGATCCACTTGCCGAAACCGCTATCAGACAATCGCTGTCGGTCAGCCTGCATTCCATGATGTCGTCGATGGCCAGCCCGGCATCGTCTTCCGGGCCGCCCCGAAAAGTGTCGAGCCATGGCGGCCCGCCGGCAAAGAGCACCCTGATCTGATCGCGATCGATCCCGAAGGTTCCCGGAAGCTCGAGGGCGTCCGACAATGCCATCAGTCCGGAACTGCCGGCTGCCGCATATATGAGCCGTCCGCCCGCGCGAATGGTTGCGGCTGCTGTTTTGGACGCTTTGATAATGGCATCGGATGCAGAGTGGACGCATGCCGCCGCATCCGTCTGACCTTCCATGAGGGCAGACAGTATCCTGGCCGGTTCTTCCAGATCCAGGCCGAGCGCGTGTTCGTGCATGCTTTCCGTTGTGGTTTTTTGCATCCGTACCTCCCACGCCAATAATGCCAAAAAAATACCAATTGTCCAGCGAGTGAGGAAAAAAATTAACGAATTCTGAAAGCGTCAATTGTTTTTCGCCAAAATTACAATGATTTACAGTGTTGATGAATTTTTTTCCAGATACCCCTTGGTTAATGGTATTTTATTGGTATTATATGGGCAGGGAGATTTCGATGACCGAGTTTTTCATCGGTATTGATGGCGGCGGAACGAGCTGTCGGGCTGCTTTAGCCAGTGCGGACGGCACCGTCCTTGGCCGGGGCGGGAGCGGTGCGGCCAACATTTTGACCGACCTTGATGGTGGCGTGCGCCATATTGTCGAGGCGGCGCGTGCTGCGTGCGTCGATGCGGGCGTCGGTAACGATGCGCTTTCGTCCTGCAATGTTCTGCTCGGTTTAGCCGGCGCCAATGTGGAGGCGACTGTCGGCGCGGTCATGGGCCGGCTTCCGTTCAGGCGCTGTGCCGTAGAGAGCGATGCCCTGATCGCCGTCCATGGTGCTTTGGGCGATCAAGACGGGGCCGTCGCCATTCTTGGAACCGGATCGGTGTTTGCCACGAAGACCGGCGGTGTGGTTCGAACGATCGGCGGCTGGGGCTTTGTCGTCGGCGACCAGGGCAGCGGGGCGGTCCTCGGACGGTCGTTGATGCAGGAGGCGCTGCTTGCCTATGACGGGGTTCGACCTGGCACGGCGGCTACCGATCTTGTCCTGCGCGATTTCGACAATGACCCGCAAAAACTTGTGGCATTTGCCCATGGTTCGCTGCCCGGGGCCTTCGCCCGCTATGCACCGGCAGTCTTCCGGCTCGCGGGCGAGGGGGATGCGGTTGCGATCCGGCTCGTAGAATCTGCAGCACGGCAAATCGATGAATCCCTCGATACCGTGTTGCAGGGGCCGAACCCGAAGCTGTGCCTGTTGGGCGGTCTTGGCGCCCTTTATGAGACGTGGCTGAAGCCAGAACACCGGGAATGCGTGGTGCCGCCTGAAGGTGATGCGCTTGAGGGTGCGTCACGTTTGGCGCTGATGCGGTTCGCGGCGGGTGGTGACGCCAATGAGTAATCGCTTCCAGACCATATTTGCAGGCGAGAACGTGCTGGCTGAGGGCAGCGGGCCCCTCTATCTCAAGCTTCGGAACCGGGTGGAGCAGGCAATCAGCGACGGTTTGCTGAATGATGGCGATGCACTGCCATCCGAGCGCGACATCGCCGACCTTGCGGACGTTTCACGCGTTACCGTTCGAAAAGCGGTTCAGGATCTCGTCAAGGACGGCATTCTGACCCAACGCCACGGGTCCGGCACATTCGTTTCCAAACCCGTTGCCCGGGTTGAGCAGCCATTGTCGCGGCTGACATCGTTTACTGAAGATATGTCTCGCCGTGGCTGGAATGCCCGGTCCGAATGGCTCACACGCGGCGTGTTCGTGCCATCTCCGGAAGAAATGGTGACCCTCGGGCTTGCCCCCGGCGATGAGGTGGTTCGCATCGACCGATTGCGCATTGCCGACGAAATGCCGCTGGCGATAGAACGGGCGTCGATCTCGACACAGATGCTGCCCAGCGCCGATGAGGTCGAAACATCGCTCTATGCCGCACTGGACGTTTACGGTTTTCGGCCGGTTCGTGCCCTGCAACGTATTTCAGCGACCAATCTGCGGGCTGAGGATGCGCAGCTGCTCGGTCTTGAGCCGGGCGATGCCGGCCTGCGGATCGAACGGATTTCCTATCTTGAATCGGGCCGGGTGGTAGAATTCACCCGCTCGCTTTATCGCGGCGATGCCTATGATTTTGTCGCCGAACTGACCATTGGAAAGAACTGAATCTTTTGAGGACGTGCCCGTGACGAATATGCGTGATGAAATCGAGGAGATACCGAAGGCTGCGGAGCGGTTATTGAAGGGATTGTCTCCGGCACTTGCCGATATTGGCAAGGCACTTCGCGCACATAATCCGGGTTTCGTGGTGACGGTGGCGCGCGGATCCTCCGATCATGCCGCAGCATTCCTGAAATATGCCATCGAACTCGAGGCCGGTTTGCCGGTTGCTTCTGTCGGGCCATCCATTGCCTCTATTTACGGCGCGCGGCTGACGGTCGAAAACGCATTGTGCCTTTCGATTTCGCAATCCGGGCGCAGTCCCGATATCGTCGCCATGCAAAAAGCCGCGGGTGAGGGCGGTGCGCTCACTCTCTCTTTAACCAACAGCGCCAATTCACCGCTGGCGGAGCAAAGCGATCTGGCAATTGATATCAGCGCCGGCGCGGAGCTTGGCGTTGCCGCGACCAAGACCTACGTCAATTCAGTTGTGGCAGGTTTGATGGTTCTGGCGGCGTGGAAGGAAGACGAAGCGCTGAAAAAGGCGCTTGACCGTTTGCCCGAACAGCTGGAAAAAGCCGTTGCAATCGACTGGTCGGGGCTCGGACCTGATGTGGAACAGGGCGGATCACTTTACATACTCGGACGGGGACCGACCCTTGCGATTGCCCACGAAACCGCGCTGAAGTTCAAGGAGACCTGCAACCTCCACGCGGAGGCCTACAGCGCCGCGGAGGTGCTGCATGGCCCCGTGTCCCTTGTCGGCAGCGGCTTTCCTGTGCTTGGACTTGCCGCGCGCGACAAAGCGGAAGCCTCCATCGTCGAAACCGCGGATAAGCTTGCCGGCGACGGCGCTGCGGTTCACATCACATCCGCCAAGGCTCAAAAGGCGCATTCTCTTTCCTTTGTGGATACGGGCCATCCTTTGACGGATGCCCTTGCGCTTGTTGTTCCGTTCTATGGTTTTGTGGAAGAGCTGGCCCGCAAGCGCGGGCTTGATCCCGACAAGCCGGAAAAACTGAAAAAGGTGACCGAAACCCTATGACTGGCGAGGCGGCAACAAGCGCTCCGAGAATCTTTGACGGATCGGACTGGCACAGCGGCAGCGCGGTCATTCATCGCGATGGCGCTGTGATTGGCCTGGCGCCGGCATCCGATCTGCCGGATGATCTGCCGGTTACCAGCCTCGATCATGGCATGCTCGTGCCGGGATTTGTCGACCTGCAGGTCAATGGCGGCGGCGGCGTTCTGCTGAATGAAATGCCGAGCGTGGAAGCTATCGAGACAATCTGTGCGGCGCACAGCCGGTTCGGCACAACGGCCCTGCTGCCGACACTGATAACGGATACGCGGCAAAGAACCGAGCAGGCCATCGCGGCAGCGACCGAGGCGTTGAACCGGCGGGTGCCCGGATGCCTTGGCTTGCATCTTGAAGGACCGCATCTTTCACAGGCGCGGCGCGGTGCACACGACCCGGACCTCGTGCGCCCCGCGACGGATGAGGACATAGAGCGGCTCGTTGCTGCCGGAAATACGATCGACAATCTGCTTGTTACTGTTGCGTCAGAAGCCGTGTCTAACGATCAGATTGAAACCCTTTCGCACGCGGGCATCAAAATAAGCCTGGGGCACAGCGATGCCTCGTGCGAAACCGCGGTTGCGGCTATCCTGTCGGGTGCCTCACTGGTTACGCATCTGTTTAATGCAATGAGCCCGCTCGGCCACCGGGAGCCCGGTATGGTCGGCGCAGCATTGTCGCAGCCGGGTGTTTCAGCCGGTCTGATTGCCGACGGCATTCATGTGGATCCCGCATCCATGGGGATTGCCATTCGTGGAAAGAAGGGGCCGGGCAGGATTTTCCTGGTAACCGATGCCATGTCCACGATCGGCAGCGAGCAGACATCCTTCACGCTCAATGGCCGTACCGTCTATCGGTCCGAGGGCCGGCTGACGCTGGAGGACGGCACGCTGGCGGGTGCCGATATCGACATGATCGCGTCGGTTCGGGTCCTCGTGGAAAGCCTTGGACTGGAACTGGACGAGGCACTGCGCATGGCATCGCTTTATCCGGCCGAGGCCCTCGGCGTTGGTGCCGAATACGGTCGCCTCGGGGATGGCAGCCGTGCCGACTTTGTCCATCTGTCCGATGATCTATCGGTGGAACAGGTCTGGATCGGTGGCGGCAGCGTATTTCAGGCGGGGTGAGGGGGGGTGCTCTAGAACAGAAGCAAAGACTGCTTTTGTTCGACCTCTTCTTCCTTTTCTGACGGGGCTTGCGTATCGGGAATGCTTTTTGCCTCCGGCAGAAATCCGAACATTTCATCAATGTTGCAATAGGCGTCGGTTGCCTGATACGCGCCGACATTCAGTCCGGACGGAATTTCGAAACTCGTGCCGTCAGGAAGTTCGATCGTCATGGCAATCGAACTTGCGTAGGCGGCCGCGTCCGGACCAACCGTGAGATCAGTCTGCTCGGATTCCGGATGTGCAAATCCAGGTGGGCCTGCTTTTGAAGCCAGCCCGAGCGGAAAGCCCATTTTGCGGAAATTATCCGGGAAATTGCTGTCTTCGGAAATATCGCCGTCAAAGACGATGTCGTAGGCGCATTCATCCCATTGCCGGGTAAAATGTGCGTTGAGATCATCCGCCCCGCCGGGTTTGGATCCTGGTCTTGACGGTTCGGCAAGCCCGTCAGTCTTGCCGAACATCCCGGCGTTGTCAGGTCGGCCAAATCCAATGGCATTGTTGAAGTGGCGCAGATTCTTTAGCGCGCCTTTTGGGAAAATGCCTTTTCCCTTCCGGTAGTACCAGGAATTAAGGAAGACGTGGATTGCGCCTTCGTTCTGGTGGCTGCCTCCGAGCTTGAAGTGCGAGCATTTGGTGCGTTCGGGTTCAGGGGTATCAAGGCCGGGCTGGTTGTTGACCCAGCCATAATTGCCGTAGATGTAAAACCAGCCGGCACGCTGCAGTTCAAGCGAGAACGGACAGTAGCAATCGGCAAAAATATTATGCCTGATAACCCAGTTCCAGGCATAGTCCTCCGGTTCAATCGCGTTGTCGCGAATACGCGTGAAGATATTGTTTTCAATCAGAATATTGGCCGAGGCACGTCGACCGCCATTGAACTTCAGCTGGCTCGGATCGACGCCTGGTGCGAGCTGATCGAGGCGATTGAAGAAGTGGATGCCGTTGAAGGCGTCCGATATCCGGTTGTTGCGGATGACGACATTGCCCGCGACATCCCAGGCACGAAAGAAATCTCCGTCATAGGCCCGATAGTCGTTTTTCGGATCGACCCGTTCACCGCCGGAATTCTCCCTCGAGCCGTGGATCGCCGTCCAGGGAATGCTGTTCCACATATTGTTGTCGGCGCTGACATCCTGCTTCCAGTCGCAGTTGACAACCAGAAGATCACGCGTTGTCGATCCGTTGGCACCGATGGCAATTGTCCCTTCACGGATGGTCAGCCCGTCAAGGGTCATATGCTGACATTCCTCGAGATAGACGGCGGTTGGCCAGCAACGGCGGAAATTCAGGGCACAAAGGACAATGTGCCTGCAATGGATGAACGACAGCACGGCCTCGTCGGCGGTCTGGCCGATGCTCGGATAATAGCCGGCGGCCTGACGACGCATTGCGATGAGGTTTGCACGCCTGGTGTACTTCTTTAGCGAAAGCCCGCTGGTGAATACGGCGCCTTTTTCCGCTTCGATGGTGATCGGTTCGTCGGCTGTGCCGGCAATGCCTGTCAAGACAAGCGGTTTTTTATATATGCCTTCTTTCAGCACCAGCCGGTCACCGGCGCGTAATTTGCGGCAGCGTTTGGCGACGTTGGATGGATTTGCACTCAAAATCCCCATGCGTACAGCCTGTTTCCGATCAATTCCGATCCAAACCAGCACTGTTGCACCGCCGATTTGGTTTGACAAGCAATTCACCCGCGGCAGCGTTCGGCCCGATCGTTTCAATGCCGCTTCACTTGAATGAAAAATCACGACTGCTTAAAAGCGTCTTCAGTGATGAGGAAAAACAATGGCGGACGGTCTTGTGGTAGTTGAGGACGAGTTGAATATGGACAGGCGCCGGGGGTTTGGTGCACTTACCGTATTTGAGAGGCTGCGGGATGAGATCCTGTCGCTCGAGCTTGAACCCGGACAGCTGATCGACGAGGCGAGCCTTGCAAAACGCTTCGACGTATCACGGTCGCCGATACGAGAGGCGCTTGTCCGGCTTGGCTCCGAGCGACTGGTCAAGACGCTGCCCAACAAAGGCACAATCGTAGCGCCGCTCAACCTGGAGGAATTTCCGGCCTACGTGGACGCGCTGGACCTGATTCAGCGTGTGGTTACCCGGCTTGCGGCCCAGAACCGGACCGAGGCCGACCTTGTCAAGATCAAGACCCTGCAGGACCGATTTGTGGAAAGCCTTTCCAGAAACGATGCGCTGGCAATGATCCACAGCAACCGAGAGTTCCACGCCGCAATTGGCGATGCCGGGGGCAATCGGATATTCGCCGATACCTATCGGCGGATCCTCGATGAGGGCCGGCGTACGCTGCGGCTGTATTTCAGGTCATATGACGACACATTGCCACCCGAACTGGGGCAGGCGCACGTCAAGATCATCGCGGCAATCGAAAACCGGCAACCTGACCTGGCCGAAAAACTGGCACATGAGCATGCCGAACAGGTTCACCGTCGTTTTGTCGACTATATCAGCCAGCGTTCCGTCCCGAAGTTTCGTCTGAAATACTGAATGGTAATTTTCGTTTGGGCGCATTCCAGACAGAGCCGGGCGGCAGATTTTCGTTCCGTCTAAGGGATTGTTGTGCCGAGCGACCCGGCCGATTGTCGGTGCCGGTCCAGCAACAAAAAAAGGTTGCATGGGTTCAAATATGAAATTTATTCGGGTTTGAAGCCCGTTCTCCTGTGAGTTTGTCGTTTTTTGATTAAAATTTGTCGTGAAGTGACGTATATTTACCAAGTGTACACCGGAAAAGTGTACAAGTTGTATTTCGGTGGCCGGGTGGTGAGTATCTCCACAAGGCAACCAAATCTAGGGGTGGCCTGACGCGCCTGGCCACCCCTTTTTCATGTCCGCATTTAGGTTGATTCAGGGGTACCAGTATCTCGCGTCGCTTTCACCGCGGCGGATGATAACGAAATTATTTGCAAATACGCGAAAGGCGGGACTCCATTCTCCATCCGGCCATTTAACCCGGATCTGAGCCCGTTCCGCAACGCCCGTGCCGACATGAATGAAGCCGGAATGACCGGATGCGTGACCGCCACCTGACTGGATCTTTCGCAGTCTGGTTTCGTTTCCGGACTTGACCAGAATGGTCGCGCCGACAGCGTTGGTATTCGCACCGTCCTGCTGCAGTTCGATCTGAAGCCAGTTGCCCATCGGCCGGGTGCCCCAATCGGTTTTGCCGCCGCGATTGCGGAACACGCTCACAGGGGCCTCGCGGTTGACCACTATGAGGTCCAGATTGCCGTCGAGGTCGAAATCGGCAATGACCGCGCCGCGCCCGCGACGGTCGAGATCGATGCCTGAAATATGCCCGGCTTCGAAAAATGTCCCGTCATGCTGCCCGAGAAGAAGGTTGTCGGGATCGAAATCCGCAAAGTCCGGCATTTTTTCAACGTTGCCCTTGGCAATGAAGAGATCGAGCAGACCGTCATTGTTGAAATCGGCGAATTCGGAATGCCAGCCTGTGGAAGGCTTCAGGTCGCTGCCGGTATAGGGTCGGTGAGCGGTTGCCTTGCGTTCAAATGCGATGTCGCGGTAAACGGGCCGCCCTTCCTCGGCTTCGGCGTCGAGTGTCTGAAGCTTTGTATCTCCCATGGAGGTCAGGGCATATTCGGGATACCCGTCCGCATCGATATCGCCTTCGGCTATTCCCATTCCCCAGATGTTGACCCTTTTCCAGCCGTCCGCACGCCGGTAGAGGCGGGGTGCCTTGCCGGGATCGACCCGCCACATCTGCTCTTCGCCGTCACGGTAGTAGTGGCGGTCGTTGGTAATGCGCAGGGACGGTGTGCCGGAGCGGTTCCAGTCGGTGAATATCATCGAAAGGGCGCAATATCCGGGTGTGAGTTGTTCGGCTTCTGCATAGTTCGGCCGATCGCCCTTTGCCGGGCGCAAGAAAACATTGTCGTGGCAGGTTCCCCAGGGCGAACCTGGCGCTGAACGGTCTACATAGTTGCCGAATGCAAGGGTGGGGAAGGGCGTGTCCTTTTCGAATGTGGCGGCAAAGGCCGTCGTCCATGCCCGTCCGCCGTCGAATGCGAATTCGCGGTTGGCGCTTTTGAAGCTGCAATCGGGGCCGCCCTTCAGGATCACATTGCGGCCAACTCTGAGCAGCACGACATCGCGATGGCCGTCATTGTCGATGTCGACCGGATAAAGCCCGGTAACGTTTTGGAGGTCGGATTTTGATACATCCAGTTTCCCGGGTTCAAAACGAAGTCCGTCGGCTTCGCTGCTCCGATTGACAAAAAGCTGTGTCTCGCCCGTTCCGCCGGCAAGCATCAAATCGGGAAACCTGTCGCCATTGCAGTCAAACGAAGCCGCGCCGCCGCCGACAAAATACTCCCACGGTCCGCGGTAGCTGTGCTCGATACCGGCGGCGACTGCCTGTTCCTGGAGCACCGGAATGTCGGTTTCGGGCGCGGTCGGTTGCGTGGTCTGCGCTTCCGTGACTGCGACGGTAACGAACGTTGCGGCGCCCGCTGCCAGCATGAAAATGGATTTCATCATGGTTCAATCACCAATGTTTTCAAGAACGCGATCAGCGCGGTACGGTCGTTCTTACCAAGCGCCACATATTGATCGCGGCTTTGCCGCGCGTTGCCGCCGTGTACGCGGATCACTTCATCGAGCGTCGTCAGATCGCCCCTGTGCCCATAGGGAGCGGTAGAGGCGATGCCCCACAACTCGCTGGTCATGAACACATCGCGATCTACAAACCGTTGGCCAAGCAGTTCGTTTCCGAGAGCTGAAATCTGCTGATCGGCTATTTTGTGCCGTTTCAAATCGCCAAACAGCGGCACCAGAATTGCGCCGTTTTCGTCCCGTGGGAGCGTCTTTGCCCAGTCGGTCAGAGCAAGATCATATACCGCGTCATATTGGCCTTCGGCCCGCCGCAATGTCCCTGCGGCATCAAAAGGACCAGGGTCGGCGAAGGTCAGGCTGTTGAGGGGCAGCGACTGGCGGTGGCACGATCCGCATCCGATTTCAGCAAAAACCGACGATCCCTTCCGGGCCAGTTGTCGCCAATCCTGTGATTCAGGTGTCCTTTGCACCGGCGGCTTGCGGGTTGCCTGCCACGCCACCAGGGCCGAGACGTCCCCCGCCGACAACTCGTTTGCAACGCCGTCCTCGTCGAAATCATCCTCGCCGGTCCAGCGTGCGCCAAATCGCTCCGCCGCCTGCATGCCGTGATGATGGTTGAGCGCATTGACCGTGAACTGGCGAAGTGAACCGATCACGCCTTTCTGGCTGAACGGCCGGATCACGAGATCGGTATCGACCCCGTCAATTGCCGACAGATCGACAATGCCGTCGGGTCCGGCGGTTATTTCGCCGAAATCGACGCCCTTCGTATTCAGCCGGACTTTCACGGGCGTTCCCGACGAGCGCGCGGACCGGAGCGCATTTCGGCGCTGATTCTGAAGATCGGCGGTCATCTCGCGGGCCAGCAGTTCGACGAGGCCGGCGCCCATCACATGATTGGTGTTGCGCTCGTTTGAAAACTGCGGATCGGATGTGTCGAAATCGGCATTGGTGAAGCCCTCTGATACAAAAACATTGGCGACAAAATCGCCGGCGCCACCGACAATTGGATCATTGTGGCAGGATGAACAGGCGTTTGAATCCGTGCCCGGAAGCCGTTGAAATGATTGCTGAAGCGGCCTCTTGCGCTTGGTCGGTATGATGGCTTGTGTTGCCATTGGCCGACCGACACCGTCGACGGTGGTGAATTTGGCTGTGAACAGGGCTTCCCCTTGTTTCATCAGGGTATGCAGTTGTGTTTTGGATAGGGTGCCGCGCAGTTCGTTCTGATCGACATGGCTGCCCACAGCGCTTTCCGACCAGGGCTTCGGGGCGGCGCTCTCCTGCGCGGTGGCTGTTGTGGCGGCTGTACCGGCACATAACAATACCGCTGCAATCAGTGTCCTATACAACATTGTCTTCTGCCTTTGTTGCCTGTTCCGTCGCCTGAGCGAACAATTCGTCGAGTTCGAGCAACGCGGTTATGGTGCATCCTTCCACGATCAGAGGGTTTTCGTCGGGAAAACAGTGAATCTCGATGGCTTCGCCCAGAACGTCCAGTTTGGTTGCCGCAATGGCTTCGCGAAGCGGCTTTTCGATGAATTCGAAGGCTTCAGTACCGTTGCCGACAAAAGCGACGGGGAAGGAGTCCACAAGCGCATACATGTCCGCCAAACCCGTGCCCAGGGCCTGCCCGGCCTCGGCATAGGCATTCAAAGCGTCTTCGTTTCCGGCAATGGCAGCTTCGTGGACTGCGTTCATTTCCAAATGACCAATATCGTTCCTGGGCGTTGCCGTTTCGCCCGAGGCCTGTGCCCGGCGGTAAATGGCATAATCTCCCGCATAGGCCTCGATACAGCCGCGCCGGCCGCAACGGCAAAGCGCCCCGTTCGGAATATGCGAGATGTGACCGAATTCGGTTCCCGATGACCGGATGCCGCTGACGAGTTCGCCGTTGAGCATCAGGCCCATGCCGATGCCGTGGGACAACAGAACCGCCGCGTAATTCCGGTTGAACCGTTCAGGCGCGCTCCAGTGCAGTGCTCGTGCTATCATGCTGCAATCGTTGGACAGTTTTACATGGGCTCCGAATTCCCGCTCAAGCTCGGCCTTGAAGGCGAGGTCGCGGTGCTGCGTGATCGGCGACCACAGCATCGACGTGCCGCCAACGTCGGTGGCACCTTGAACCCCAAGCCTGATGCGTTTGAGTTTTCCGGTGCCAGATGAAATCTGTGCCAGCGCCTGGCGCGTCGTATCGATGAGGACGTCGAAGAATTCCTGCGGCGATGCTCGGCGTGCGCGAAAATCGCGGCCGATTTGCGCAACGCTCTTGCCGGAATAGTCGGAAATCGTCACGGATACGCGGTCAAGCTGCAGGACAGCTGATCCTACCAGCGCCGCATCCGGGTTCAGCGCCAGTCTTACCTGGGGGCGGCCACGGCCGAGGTTGGCCGGGCCTTCGCCTCCGGAAATCACGATAATCGCTTCGTCGAGCAGTTCGGACGTTATGGCGGAAACGGTCGACGGGCTCAGCCCGGTTTTTGCACAAATCCCCGTTCTTGACATCGGAGCATCGCGGCGCAGAACCGCCAGTATCCGACTGCGGTTGCGCTTGCGCACATCGTCTGATCGTCCCAGTTCAACCACCGGCTTGTTTTCCTTCCAAATTCGGAGCTCGAATGCTGCAATGCAAAATAAATGCTGCAATACAACAACTTAACTTCCTGCAATTTTCAAGTTGACACAGCTTGACGATTAAGTCACTATTTTTTTCGAGCCTCGAATTAAATGGCTCGTGTGTAAGCGAGACCTGCCGTTCCGAATGACCGGATCGGTGGTCCACTCACCGGGAGGTAATGAACATGAGAATTCTTAAGGCTGCACTTTTGGGTGCGGTATTCGCGGTTTCGGCTGCCGGTTCAGCAATGGCCGACGGCAAAACCATTGGCGTTTCCTGGTCGAACTTCCAGGAAGAGCGTTGGAAAACCGATGAAGCGGCGATGAAAAAAGCTATTGAAGCCGCCGGCAACAAGTACATTTCCGCCGATGCGCAGTCATCTGCATCCAAGCAACTGACAGATGTCGAGTCGCTGATCTCGCAAGGGGCTGACGCTCTGATCATCCTGGCTCAGGATGCCGGTGCAATCGGCCCTGCGGTTGAAAAGGCTTCTGCTGAAGGCATTCCGGTTGTCGGTTACGATCGTCTCATCGAAAATCCGGAAGCTTTCTACATCACCTTCGACAACAAGGAAGTCGGCCGCATGCAGGCCCGTGCTGTCTTTGCTGCAAAGCCGGAAGGCAATTACGCGTTCATCAAGGGCTCGTCTGCGGATCCGAACGCCGATTTTCTGTTTTCGGGGCAGATGGAAGTGCTGAAGGAAGCCTTGGATTCCGGCAAGGTCAAAAATGTCGGAGAGGCCTATACCGACGGCTGGAAGCCTGAAAACGCTCAGAAGAACATGGAGCAGATCCTGACGGCCAACGACAACAAGGTCGATGCTGTGGTTGCATCCAATGATGGCACCGCGGGTGGTGTTGTCGCCGCGCTCTCTGCGCAGGGCTTGGACGGCAGTGTTCCGGTTTCCGGCCAGGATGGTGACCATGCAGCACTCAACCGCGTAGCTCTCGGTACACAGACGGTTTCGGTGTGGAAGGATGCACGCGAGCTTGGCAAGAATGCTGCTGTTGTCGCATCCGTGCTGGCGGACGGGACCGCAATGGCTGATGTTCCAGGAGCCGTCAAATGGTCCGGCGGACCTGGCGGCATCGAAATGAACGCCATATTTCTTGCGCCTGTCCCGATCACGCAGGACAAACTCGACCTCGTGATCGACGCTGGCTGGGTTGCCAAGGATGTTGTTTGCCAGGGTGTTGCTGCCGGTTCCGTTGCTGCCTGCAACTAACTGGTACAATCGCCTTAGATCTGAACGCCGCGATCCTAGCCGGTCGCGGCGTTTTCACAATAAACAGCCAGGAGGGGGAGCCGCAATGACAGACAGCACGGAACCTCAAACCACACAGGCCACCGACAGGGCCCGCGCATCGGAGTTGTCCGTCGTTGCCCGGTTTATCAGGGCGACCGAACTCGACACACGCATGCTTGGCATGATTGGCGCGTTACTGCTGATCTGGATTTTATTTGATATTTTTTCTGGCGGTCTGTTTCTGACGCCTCGAAACCTATGGAACCTGTCGGTACAGACTGCCTCCGTCGCCGTCATGGCAACAGGCATGGTGCTGGTCATTGTGACCCGGAACATCGATTTGTCGGTCGGCTCGATACTGGGTTTTGTCGGCATGATCATGGCCGTCACTCAGGCCGAAATTCTGCCCGGCCTCATCGGCTTCGACAATCCCTTTACGTGGATCATCGCGTTGATCGTCGGCATTGCGGTTGGTGCCGCTATCGGTGGGCTGCATGGCTACATCATCGCTTATCTCGGCGTGCCAGCCTTTATCGTCACTCTCGGTGGCCTGCTTGTCTGGCGTGGCGCCGCATGGTGGGTCACATCCGGGCGTACAGTCGCACCGATGGATTCCACTTTCCGTCTGATGGGCGGCGGCCCGGCCGGATCGATCGGCGAGATCGCCAGCTGGATTGTTGGCCTTATTGTGTGCGTGGCGCTTGTCGCGATGATCTTCAATTCGCGCCGACAGCGCAAACGCTTCCAGTTTCCCCTGCGTCCCGTCTGGGCTGAGGTTTTTCTGGGAACTCTCGGCTGCGTTCTGGTTCTTGGCGCGGTGCTTATCGCCAACATCTACTATTGGCCGATCGGCATTATCCGCAAGCAGATCAAGGCGGGCCTGTTGGAAGGCGTCGAAACCGAGATTTTCATCGGTCATGGCGTTGCCATCCCCGTACTTGTCGCAATCTGCGTTGCCATTGTGATGACATTTCTTGCGACCCGAACGCGGTTCGGGCGTTATGTGTTCGCGCTTGGCGGCAATCCGGAAGCCACCGATCTTGCCGGTATCAACACCCGCTGGGTGACCATGAAAATCTTCATCATCATGGGAATTCTCTGCGCCATCGCCGCGGCCATTTCAACAGCCCGCCTGAATGCAGCAACGAATGCGCAAGGAACGCTTGACGAGCTGCTGACCATTGCTGCCGCGGTTATCGGCGGCACGTCGCTCGCCGGTGGTGTCGGCACGATAGCCGGTGCGATGATCGGGGCACTGGTTATGCAGTCGCTACAGTCCGGAATGGTGCTGATGGGGCTCGACACGCCGTTGCAGAACATTGTTGTCGGAATCGTTCTGGTGATCGCGGTCTGGCTCGATTCGCTCTATCGCAGAGCTCAACACTAACGCGAGGGATAAAGAGATGAATACCAATACAGCAACTCAGTCCCTTGTCGATATGCGTGACGTATCGATTTCCTTTGGCGGCATCCACGCCGTTGATCACGCATCGGTCGATTTGTTCCCCGGCGAGGTGGTGGCCTTGCTGGGACACAATGGGGCAGGCAAATCGACGCTGATCAAGATCCTGTCGGGTGCCTACCAGCGCGATGGCGGAGAAATCCACATCGACGGTCAGCCGGCAACGATCAACAACCCGCGTGACGCCAAAGGCTACGGGATCGAGACGATCTATCAGACGCTTGCACTTGCGGATAATGTCGATACCGCCGCCAATCTTTATCTCGGGCGTGAACTTCTGACGCCCTGGGGAACGCTTGATGACGTGGCTATGGAAGCCAAGGCCCGGGAAGTCATGGGCCGGCTCAATCCGCGGTTCCAGCGCTTCAAGGAACCGGTCAAGGCTTTGTCGGGCGGGCAGCGGCAGTCGGTCGCCATTGCCCGGGCCATCCTGTTCAATGCCCGCATCCTGATCATGGACGAGCCGACTGCGGCCCTTGGCCCTGAGGAAACGGCGCAGGTTTCGGAGTTGATCCTGCAGCTCAAGTCAGAAGGCATTGGCATTTTTCTGATCAGCCACGATATTGCGGATGTGTTCGATCTTGCTGACCGGGTGGCGGTGATGAAAAACGGCCAGGTCGTCGGTTATGCTAAGACCGAGGACGTCGATAAGGATGAAGTGCTTGGGATGATCATTCTCGGCAAGTGCCCGCCCGGAGCAATACCGGGACCGGGTGCGCTTTCGTCCTGACACTGAAATTGCGCTCCGGTCTGGCCGGAGCGTGATGCGAGACCGCGGGTTGCGGCCGGAGTGGCACCTGTCTGGTGCTTTGCGAAGATGTATTCAGGGCGCGGGACCGGCGTTCGCTTTGCCGAACAGGTGCCGCGACGTTGGAGGTTGAATGTATCTGGGAATTGATCTCGGCACATCGGGTGTCAAGGCGCTCATCATTGACGATGACCAGTCGATCGTAGCGTCAGCCGTTGCCGATCTTGCTGTGTCGCGACCGGCCGCCGGCTGGTCGGAGCAGGATCCGGCAGACTGGATCACTGCGACGAAATCCGCCATCGGCAAACTCCGTGCCAAAAAGCCGGCGGAGCTTGCAGACGTCAAAGGCATTGGCCTTTCCGGTCAGATGCACGGTGCCACCTTGCTTGACCGTGCGGATCGCGTATTGCGCCCCTGCATTTTGTGGAACGACACCCGCGCCCATGCGGAGGCGGCTGCTCTGGACGCCGATCCGCGCTTTCGGGCGCTATCGGGCAATATCGTCTTTCCCGGTTTTACAGCGCCCAAGCTTGTCTGGGTGAAAGATAACGAACCCGACATCTTTTCGAAAACTGCCAAGGTGTTGTTGCCGAAGGACTACCTGCGGCTCTGGCTGACCGGTGAATTTGTATCCGAGATGTCGGACGCGTCGGGCACAAGCTGGCTTGATGTCGGTGAACGCTCTTGGTCGTCGGAGCTGCTGGCGGCATCGGACATGGAACCGCGGCAAATGCCGCGGCTAGTCGAGGGATCGCAAGTGAGCGGTGGGTTGCGGGCCACACTGGCGAACGAATTGGGCATGGAGCCCGGTACCGTTGTCGCCGGCGGGGCAGGAGACAATGCGGCGACTGCCATCGGCATGGGAACGGTTGGCGAAGGGGCGGCCTTTGTTTCGCTCGGGACCTCCGGCGTGCTGTTTGCGGCCAACAATGCCTATCGCCCGAACCCCGAAAGCGCGGTGCACACATTTTGTCACGCGGTTCCCGATAGCTGGCACCAGATGGGCGTCATTCTTTCCGCCACCGACACCCTCAACTGGTTTGCAGTCATTACCAGTCAATCGGCAGCAGCGTTGACGGCGGAACTCGGCGATGCGCTGCATGCGCCACAGGGGGTGTTCCTTCCGTATCTCTCCGGCGAGCGGACGCCCCACAATGATGCAGGAATCCGCGGCGTTTTGACCGGCATTTCACACACCACCGACCGTGCCGCGATTACCGCATCGATATTGCAGGGGATCGCCTTTGCCTTCCGCGACAGTCTGGAAGCGCTTGGCGCTGCGGGAACAAGCGTTGACCGTCTTCTTGCCAGCGGCGGGGGATCACGCTCTGTCTACTGGCTGCGGGCCATCGCGACGGCACTGAACAAGCCGGTGGACATCCCCGCGGCAGGTGATGTGGGCGCTGCGTTCGGGGCGGCGCGGCTTGGCATGCTTGCAGCAGGCGAGGCATCCCTTTCAGCCTGCACGCCTCCCGACATCGATCAGACAATCGAGCCCGACGTTGAATTGCGTTCGGCTTTTGAAGACGCCTATCAACTGTACCGGAAAACCTATCCGGCCATTCGGAGTACCATGTCATGAGTACCGGTTTTTTTGGATCAATCGAGAAGATCTCCTACGAAGGGTCGGACAGCCGTAACCCTTTGGCCTACCGTCACTACAATGCTGACGAGGAGGTGCTCGGCAAGCGGATGGAAGACCATCTTCGCTTTGCTGTTTGCTACTGGCACAATTTCTGCTGGCCGGGGCTGGATCCCTTTGGCGGACAGACCTTCGACCGCCCATGGTTCGGCGATACAATGGATGCAGCCTATTTGAAAGCCGATGTCGCCTTCGAGATGTTCTCGCTTCTGGGCGTCCCCTATTACTGCTTCCACGATGCGGATGTGCGTCCTGAAGGGGCGAACTTTGCCGAGAATACGAAGAACCTCAACGCGATTGTCGAATATTTTGAGCGCAAACAGGCAGACACCGGCCTGAAACTCCTGTGGGGAACGGCGAACCTCTTTTCCAACAGCCGCTATATGGCCGGTGCCGCCACCAATCCGGACCCGGATGTGTTTGCCTTCGGCGCTGCGACGGTCAAGACCTGCATCGATGCGACCCACCGGCTCGGCGGCGAAAACTATGTGCTGTGGGGCGGACGCGAGGGCTATGAGACACTGCTCAACACCGACATGGGCCGCGAGCTCGATCAGCTAGGGCGGTTTTTGAACCTTGTTGTCGAATACAAGCACAAGATCGGCTTTGAGGGTACGATCCTGATCGAGCCGAAGCCGCAGGAGCCGACAAAGCACCAGTACGATTTCGACGTTGCGACGGTCTATGGTTTCCTCAAGCGCTACGGGCTGGAAAACGAAGTGCGGGTCAATATCGAACAGGGCCATGCAATCCTTGCCGGCCATTCATTTGAACATGAACTAGCGACAGCCCAGGCGCTCGGTATTTTCGGCTCCATCGACATGAACCGCAACGACTACCAGTCGGGCTGGGATACGGATCAGTTCCCGAACAATGTGCCGGAAATGGCGCTTGCCTATTACCACATCCTGAAGGGCGGCGGTTTTGCCTCGGGTGGCACGAATTTCGACGCCAAGTTGCGGCGCCAATCACTGGAGCCCGACGATCTGCTTCTGGCGCATATTGGCGGCATGGATTGCTGTGCGCGGGGACTGAAAGCGGCCGCCGCCATGATCGAGGACGGCATTCTGCCGGGCTTTGTAGAAGAGCGCTATGCGGGGTGGCAAAGCGCTGATGCGCAGAAGATGCTCGCAGGCGAACAGAGCCTCGAGGACATCGCAAATCGCGTCGAGGCAAACGATATCAATCCGAAACCGAATTCGGGCCGGCAGGAATATCTGGAGAACATCGTCAACAGATATGTCTGAGAAGGTCCGTTTGTAGCGGATGGGTCGGTCCATAGTTTATTTGTTATTGGCGCTGGCATTTCGGTCGCGAACAATTCATAAATTCGCTTTGCCCATTCGTGTGACAAGCGGAGCCGAACTTGATTCAAACGCCCTATCTTCTGTTTCTTGGTGATGCGCCGGATGCCCTTGCGGCGAAGGTTGCTCAGGGTATTAAAGACTGGCGGCCGGAACTTGCCGTTGGTCAGCTGCGCCTTCCGGGCTGCAATGCCGATATGGATATTGATGACCTGACGATCGATGAGGCCGTTGCAAGGGGAGCGAAAACCCTGGTGATCGGCGTTGCCAATCGCGGCGGGGTTATTTCCGGCAGTTGGCTCGATGTGCTGAAACAAGCGCTTTCGGCCGGCATGGATCTGGCCTCCGGTCTGCACAATCATCTGGGCGACGAGCCGGCGCTCGTCGAACTTGCCGCGCAACATGGCCGCAAACTGCACGATGTGCGCATTCCAAGCGTCGACTATCCGATCGCCAACGGCAAGAAGCGCAGCGGCAAACGTTGCCTTGCCGTCGGCAGCGACTGCTCCATCGGCAAAATGTATACGGCGCTTTGCATTGAGCGTGAAATGCGCCAGCGCGGCATGAAGGCGAGTTTCAGGGCAACCGGTCAGACCGGCATCCTGATCACCGGCGCGGGTGTGCCGCTCGATGCGGTGGTCGCCGATTTCATGGCCGGAGCGGTCGAATATCTGACGCCCGACAATGATGACGATCACTGGGATCTCATCGAGGGGCAGGGCAGTATCTTCCACCCGTCCTATTCGGGCGTGTCGATGGCGCTTATCCATGGCGGACAGCCGGATGCGCTGATCCTGTGCGACGAGCCGAACCGGCCGCACATGCGCGGCCTGCCGGATTACCACGCCCAGAGCCTCGAATTGCTGCGCGACACGGTGCTGTTGCTTGGCCGCATCGTCAATCCGGACTGCGAGGTGACGGGCATTGCGCTCAATACCTCGGCGATGGGTGAGGACGAAGCGTCGGACTATGTGGCGAAGGTGGAAAAACGCATGGGGCTTCCGACCGTCGATCCGTACCGGCACGGGGCGGCACGTCTGGTTGATGCGCTCGGATGACGCCATGGCTCTTTCGCTGACGGTTTCAGAAACGGTCTTTCCACTGGCCGAAGTCTTTACGATTTCACGCGGCTCGCGCACCGAGGCGCGAACCGTCACCGTCACGCTGCGGGACGGAGATCACGCCGGGTATGGCGAGAGCGTTCCCTATGCGCGCTATGACGAGACTGTCGAAGGTGTCATCGAAGAGATTTCCTCCTTGCGGGATGATCTTGCTGCCGGAATGAGCCGGCAGGAACTGCAATACCGGCTCCCGGGCGGTGCGGCGCGCAATGCGATCGACTGCGCCATGTGGGACCTTGAGGCAAAGCGTGCCGGAAAACGAGCTTACGCGCTGGCCGGTCTGCCCGAACCGCTACCGGTGCAAACGGCATTCACCCTGTCCCTTGAGGAGCCGGAGGTGATGCAAAAAAAGGCGCAGCGCAATGCGCAGCGGCCGCTCCTGAAAATCAAGCTTGGCGGCGAAGGGGATCTTGCCCGTCTGGAGGCGGTACGCGCCGGTGCGCCGGATGCGGCCATCATCGTCGATGCCAATGAGGGTTGGACGCCGCAGATCTACAGCGAGCTCGCTCCCGAGTTAATCAGGCTCGGTGTCAAAATGGTGGAGCAGCCGCTTCCCGCAGGCCAGGATGAAGCGCTTTCCGAAATGGACCGAACGCTGCCGGTTTGCGCCGATGAAAGTTGTCATGACCGGGCGTCGCTGCCTGACATGATTGGCAAATACGACATGATCAACATCAAGCTCGACAAGACGGGCGGCCTGACGGAAGCTCTAGCGCTGAAGCGGGACGCGGTTGAAGCCGGAATGGGGATCATGGTCGGATGCATGGTGGCTTCATCGCTGGCCATGGCGCCGGCGGTGCTTGTCGCTCAGGGTGCTGATATTGTCGATCTGGACGGGCCGCTGCTGCTTGCCAAGGATCGGCCCAATCCTTTGTTATATGACGCCTTGGGCGTTCATCCTTCCAAACGTGAACTTTGGGGCTGAAAATGCGGACAGTATATGTAAACGGCGAATTTATTCCCGAAGATGAAGCGAAGATTTCGATTTTTGACCGCGGCTTTCTGTTTGCCGACGGCGTTTATGAAGTCACCTCCGTTCTGGAGGGCAAGCTGGTCGATTTTCAGGGACATTGCGGCCGCCTGCGCCGCTCGCTCGGCGAACTCAACATGGCGCTCGGTGCGACGGACGACGAACTGCTCGATATCCACCGGCAGTTGGTTGCGCAAAACAATCTGGAAGAAGGTCTCATATATCTCCAGGTTACGCGCGGTGCCGCCGACCGCGACTTTGTCTTTCCACCCGACGATACGCCTGCCACACTCGTCCTCTTCACCCAGGTCAAAGGCCTGATCGACAGCGCGCTTGCAAACCGGGGTCAGAAAATTTTCACGGTCGAGGATCAGCGCTGGTCGCGATGTGACATCAAGACGGTTCAGCTTCTCTTTCCGTCGCTGGCGAAAATGGAAGCCCGTTCGAGGGGCGGTGACGATGCCTGGCTGGTTCGCGATGGCCTGGTGACCGAGGGCTCATCCAACAATGCCTATATCGTTCTTGAGGACGGCACGATCGTTACCCGCGACCTGTCGAATTTCATTCTTCATGGCATTACGCGCCGGGCGGTGCTGGAATGTGCCCGAAACCTGCAGATGAAAGTAGTGGAGCGGCCGTTCACGGTCGAAGAGGCCATGGGCGCGGTCGAAGCCTTTTCAACCTCGGCGTCCGGCTTCGTCTGTCCGGTAATCGAAATCGATGGAACCCGTATCGGCACCGGCGAACCAGGGCCAACTGCGCAGAAACTGCGCGAGGTCTATATTGCAGAAATGCGCAAGGCCGCCATCTGAAATTGCATAGTTCATTCTGAATTGGAATGAACTTATTGCAAAATCTCGATTTACGAGCCGGAAATTTTGGCGCATTTTGCTGGAAATTTTAAGCAATCATGAAATTTTGAAATATCATGATCGTGCTTAAACAGGCATGCGGATAGTGTATCGTTGGCGGTCAAGGCAAGCAGGGTCTGGCGGCCGGCGTGCTGCGTCGAGATCAGGGAGAGCAATCAAATGACAGCGAACCTCAAGCCCAAGGAAATGCCGTCTCTTTCCTCGTTTGACTGGGAGGACCCGTTTCGTCTGGACGATCAGCTCAACGAAGACGAACGCATGATCCGGGACGCGGCGCGCGCCTACGCGCAGGAAAAACTGCAGCCGCGCGTCATCGAAGCCTACCGCGACGAAATCACTGATCCGGGCATCTTCCGCGAAATGGGCGAAATGGGCCTGTTGGGCACAACGATCCCGGAGGCCTATGGCGGTGTCGGCGCAGGTTATGTCACCTATGGTCTCGTTGCGCGCGAAGTGGAACGCGTAGATTCCGGCTACCGCTCGATGATGTCCGTTCAATCCTCCCTAGTCATGTATCCGATCTACGCCTATGGCTCGGAAGAACAGCGGCAGAAATACCTGCCGGGTCTTGCGAGCGGCGAACTGATCGGCTGTTTCGGCCTGACCGAGCCCGATGCCGGCAGCGATCCGGGCGGCATGAAGACACGGGCAGAAAAGGTCCAGGGCGGCTACCGGTTGTCAGGCACCAAAATGTGGATTTCAAACGCGCCGATCGCCGATGTCTTTGTCGTCTGGGCAAAGTCCGAGGCCCATGACGGCAAGATCCGTGGTTTCGTGCTTGAAAAGGGTGCTGAGGGGCTTTCGGCGCCGAAAATCGGCGGCAAGCTGTCGCTGCGCGCGTCCATAACCGGAGAGATTGTTCTCGATGGCGTTGAAGTCGCCGATGATGCGCTGCTGCCGAATGTCGAAGGTCTCAAAGGCCCGTTCGGCTGTCTCAACCGCGCCCGCTATGGCATTTCGTGGGGGGCGATGGGCGCAGCGGAATTCTGCTGGCATGCTGCGCGGCAATACGGTCTCGACCGCAAACAGTTCAACCGGCCGCTTGCGCAAACCCAGCTATTCCAGAAGAAACTTGCCGACATGCAGACTGAAATCGCGCTCGGCCTTCAGGGCTCCTTGCGCGTCGGCCGCTTGATGGATGAGGCCAATGCCGCGCCCGAGATGATTTCCATCGTCAAGCGCAACAATTGCGGCAAGGCGCTCGATATCGCCAGAATGGCCCGTGACATGCATGGCGGCAACGGCATTTCGGAAGAGTTCCAGGTCATGCGCCACATGTGTAACCTGGAAACGGTCAATACCTATGAGGGCGCGCATGACGTGCACGCGCTGATCCTCGGCCGGGCCCTGACCGGACTGCAAGCCTTTTTCTGACAGGTGAACAATGGATCGCGCGGAGATCGTCCACGAGAATTTCCTGAAACGGGTTTCGGCGGCTGATTTCCCGCACCCGACCGGCGGAAAAAGTCCGCAGGATGCCGGACTGAAACCGGAGCAGCTCGTCGAAATATTCCGCAGCCAGGTGCTGTCGCGCCAGCTCGACCGGACATCGCGCAAGCTGCAGGCGCGCGGTGAGGGGTTCTACACCATCGGCTCGTCCGGTCACGAGGGCAATGCTGCCGTCGCGGCTGCTCTGCGCCCCGGCGACATGGCCTTCCTGCACTACCGCGATGCGGCCTTCCAGATCCAGCGCTCGACACAGGTTCCGGGGCAAACGCCGGCCTGGGACATACTCGTGAGTTTCGTTGCATCGAGCGACGATCCGATTTCGGGCGGGCGGCACAAGATGCTTGGCTCCAAGGCACTGTCGATCCCGCCTCAGACCTCCACCATTGCCAGCCATCTGCCGAAAGCCGTGGGTGCTGCCTATTCAATCGGTCTTGCCAAGCGCTTGAGGCCGGAGCACCGGCAACTGGCCGACGATGCCATCATCCATTGCAGTTTCGGCGATGCCTCTGCCAATCATTCAACATCGCAAGGTGCGTTCAATACGGCCTGCTGGACTGCCTATCAGGGTATTCCGCTGCCGTTGTTGTTTGTCTGCGAGGACAACGGCATCGGCATTTCGACGAAAACTCCCGGCGGCTGGATCGAAGCGACCATGTCGCAGCGGCCGGCGCTTAGATATTTCCGCAGCTCGGGGCTTGATATGGTTGAGGCCTATGATGTTGCGCGGCAGGCGGCCGACTATGTCCGGCGGCGTCGAAAACCCGCCTTCCTTCACATGGGGACTGTGCGGCTTTACGGCCATGCCGGCTCCGACATGCAGACGGCCTATATGAAGAAGGGCGAGGTGGAAGCTGATGAGGCCAACGATCCGCTGCTACACTCGGCCCGCATCCTGACGGAAAATGGCGTGCTCGACCGTGAAGAGGTTCTGGCGATCTACAATGAGACGGAAGAACGTTGCACGCGCATCGGCGAAGCCGTTACCAAACGCCCGAAGCTGACGACGTCGAAGCAAGTCATGGCGAGCCTCGTTCCGCCAAGGCGGGATTGGAAGCCGGGCAATGGTCCGTCAACTGAGCAGAGAATGAAGACATTCGGCTCGGATGCGAAGACGCTGGAAAGCCCGCAGCATATGGCACGGCTATTGAACTGGACGCTGACCGACCTGATGATGGAGCACGACGAAATCGTGCTTGCCGGTGAGGATATCGGCCCCAAGGGCGGTGTCTACAACGTTACCTCAAAGCTGCATGCGCGTTTCGGTGCGAACCGGGTCATCAACACGCTGCTCGACGAGCAGTCGATCCTTGGACTAGCCATCGGTCTTGCCCACAACGGATTTGTGCCGATCCCTGAAATCCAGTTCCTCGCCTATCTTCACAATGCCGAAGACCAGCTACGCGGCGAAGCGGCGACGCTGAGTTTCTTTTCCAACGGCCAGTTCACCAATCCGATGGTCATCCGCATTGCCGGCCTCGGCTATCAGAAGGGCTTTGGCGGACATTTCCACAACGACAACAGCCTGGCGGTCCTGCGTGATATTCCGGGCATTATCGTTGCCTGTCCGTCGAACGGAGCGGACGGGGTGCACATGCTGCGCGAATGCGTGCGGCTGGCACGCGAGGAGCAGCGGGTGGTCGTCTTCGTCGAACCGATCGCGCTTTACATGACGCGCGACCTACACGGCGAAAAGGACGGGCTCTGGACATCCGTCTACGAGCCGCCGGGCACCGGCAAACCGGTTCGTCTTGGCGATATCGGCCAGCATGGCAAGGGAACCGACCTTGCCATCGTCACATACGGCAACGGCTATTATCTTTCGCGGCAGGCTGAAAAAATCCTGTCGGAGGAGCACGGCCTTAATCTCAGGATTATCGATCTGCGCTGGCTGGCACCGCTCAGCGAAGAGGCGATTCTCGACGCGGTCGAAGCCTGCGGCAACGTGCTTGTTGTCGATGAATGCCGGGTGACCGGTTCGCAGTCCGAGGCGCTGATGGCGCTTCTTGCCGAACGGGCCGGCAAAGACAAGAACATTGCCCGTATCGCGGCGGATGACAGTTTCATACCGCTTGGCCGTGCGGCAACGGTTACGCTCCCAAGCCGCGACAGTATCGTCGAGGCGGCGCTTGCATTGGCGGGGAAGGCGAAATGAAAAAAACCGCCGTCGTCATCTGCCCGGGCCGGGGAACCTACAACAAGCCGGAACTTGGCTATCTCAAGCGCCATCACGCGCACCGAACCGATCTTGTTGCCATGTTGGATGAGTATCGCGTGGAGCGCGGACAGACAACGATCAGCGCGCTCGACGGCGCGGAGCGCTATTCGATCAGCACCTACTCGCGTGGCGACAACGCGTCGCCTTTGATTTTCGGCTGCGCCTATGCGGATTTTCTTTCCATAAACCGTGACAGCATCGATGTGGTTGCGGTGACCGGCAATTCGATGGGCTGGTACATTGCGCTTGCCTGCGCCGGCGCGCTATCGGCGGAAAACGGCATGCACGTCGTCAACACGATGGGCAACTTAATGCAGGATAGCCTTATCGGCGGCCAGACGGTCTATCCGTTTGTCGACGACAATTGGCGCGCGGTTCCGGGACGTCGCAAGGAGCTGCTGGCGCTCGTCGCTCAGATCGACGGACAGGCCAAGTGCAGCCTTCATGTTTCCATTGAGTTGGGCGGCATGTTTGTCTTTGCCGGCAATGATGCCGGGCTTGAAGCACTTGAAGCGGAGCTTCCGCGCATCAACGACCGCTTTCCGATGCGGCTTGCCAATCATGCAGCCTTCCACACGCCGCTGCAGGCGCCGATTGCTCAAAGGGGCAGGGAAGCTCTGCCTCAAACCCTGTTCCAGCAGCCGGACATCCCCCTGGTGGATGGCCGCGGCAACGTCTGGTACCCGAATGCGACCGATCAGTCCGCGCTTTGGGACTACACGCTGGGCCATCAGGTAACACACACCTATGATTTCACACGTGCCGTTCAGGCGTCGGTGAAGGAATTCGCGCCCGATTATCTGATCGTTCCTGGGCCCGGCAACACGCTTGGCGGGGCAGTTGCGCAATCGCTCATTGCCTTCGACTGGGACGGGCTTGCGAACAAGGCCGACTTTATTGCGCGGCAGGCACAGGCGCCGCTGGTGGTGTCAATGGGACTGGATGAACAAAGGGCGCTGGTTAGCGGCTGACCTTGGCAAGACGCAGGCTGCTGACGGTCTCGGCAACATCGGGAACCCGCCTGATATCGTCGAGGATTTCGTCCAGCTTTTTCAATGAATAGGTGCGGATCTCAACAATCATGTCGAAACTGCCGCTGAGCGAATGGATATCGCCCGTGCCTTTGATCTTGCGTAGCGCCGCGACCGTCGGTCGGGTATCATTGGCGACGAGCTTCAGAAGGCAGAAGGCGCTGATGGTATTTTCCTCTTCATCAGGTCCAAGCTCCACCGTGAATTTGGCGATCGTGCCGCGATCCACCATGCGGGCGACCCGGTTCTGCACAGTGGCGCGGGAAACGCCAAGTTCAACCGCCAGATCCGATACGGATCGCCTTCCGTCTTCCATGAGAATCTGCAGCAGGTTCCGGTCTGTATCGTCCATGGGATTCACCATTTTGTATAACGCAATTTACAAAATGACAGATATCAACCGATTTGGCAAAAGGATGTTACTTTTTGCTGACATGCTTTTGTTGTCTAATGGGCACAGGCCGTGCCGTCATGTTCATGCCGAGGAGATTTTGCCATGACATTCGATGCTATTTTGACCGCTTCCGGTTTTGCCAAGGGCGAGTTTGAGGGTGGCGCGCTTGATGTCCACACGCCGGTCGACGGAAGTCGTATTGCATCGCTGAAAACTCATTCAGAGAGCGATGTTCAGGATATGATCGCAAAGAGCAAGAAAGCGTTTGAAGCCTGGCGCAAAGTGCCGGCTCCAAGGCGCGGCGAACTGGTGCGGCTTCTCGGCGAAGAGCTGCGGGCGGAAAAGGAAAATCTCGGCCGGCTGGTGACGCTTGAATGCGGCAAGATCTATCAGGAAGGTCTCGGCGAAGTCCAGGAAATGATTGATATCTGTGATTTCGCAGTCGGTCTTTCAAGGCAGCTTTACGGCCTGACCATAGCGTCCGAACGCCCCGGCCACGCGATGCGCGAAACCTGGCATCCGATGGGTGTCTGCGGCGTCATCTCGGCCTTCAACTTCCCCGTTGCCGTATGGAGCTGGAACACGGCAATTGCGCTTGTATGCGGTAATCCGGTTGTGTGGAAGCCATCTGAAAAATCGCCTCTGACGGCGCTTTCGTGCCAGAAGATCTTTGAACGCGCCGTTGCCCGCTTCGGCGATGCGCCGGAAAACCTGCTGCAGGTGCTGGTCGGCGAACGCGAGGTGGGCGAGGCGCTGGTCGCTTCCCGCGACGTGGCCATCGTGTCGGCGACCGGGTCCACCCGTATGGGTCATGCCGTCGGCGTGAAAGTGGCAGAACGCTTCGGCCGCTCCATTCTCGAACTTGGCGGCAACAACGCCATGATCGTGTCCGGCAGCGCCGATCTGGAAATGGCGGTGCGTGCCATTGTCTTTTCCGCAGTCGGCACGGCGGGTCAGCGCTGTACAAGCCTGCGCCGCCTGATCGTTCACGAAAGCGTCTACGATGCGCTTGTTCCGCGGCTGAAGGACGCCTATTCAGGCCTTCCAATCGGGAACCCCCTGGAAGACGGTGTGCTGGTCGGCCCACTGATCGATACGGACGCTCGTAAGGCCATGCAGTCGGCGCTCGACAAGGCGCAGACCGAGGGCGGCACCGTCCATGGCGGCGAGGCGGCGCTTTCCGCCGAATACCCTGATGGTGCCTATGTGAATCCCGCAATCGTCGAAATGCCGGGCCAGAGCGACATCGTCAGGCACGAGACCTTCGCACCGATCCTCTATGTCATGAAATACAAGGAGCTCGGCGAGGCCATCGCGCTGCAGAACGAGGTGCCGCAGGGACTCAGCTCCTGCATCTTCACCACCGATGTGCGCGAGGCCGAGGAATTTATTTCCGATGTCGGCTCAGACTGCGGCATTGCCAACGTCAATATCGGACCGTCAGGTGCCGAGATCGGCGGCGCGTTCGGCGGCGAAAAGGAAACCGGCGGCGGCCGTGAATCAGGCTCCGACGCCTGGAAGGCCTATATGCGCCGGCAGACCAACACAGTGAACTATTCCCGTGAACTGCCGCTGGCACAGGGTATCAAGTTCGACATCTGATTATCCAACCGCGCCCGCGAGGGGCGTTCCAGAGGGTGACAATGAAAAAAATTGCTGTTCTTGGGCTCGGCAAGGTCGGTGACCTTGCCGCCTTGCTTCTTCACGAGTCCGGCTTCGAGGTGACAGGCTTTGATGTCAGGATACCACGCAGGGAAAAAGCCTATGCGGTCGAGAATATCGATGTGACGGACAAGGATGCGCTGCATGGCAAATTTGCCGGGTTCGATGCGGTTCTTTCCTGCCTGCCGTATCATCTCAATATCGAAGTCGCCAATGCGGCATACGCCGCCGGCATCCATTATTTCGACCTGACGGAAGACGTGCCCACCACGAAGCACATTATCGAACTTTCGAAGACATCAAAGGGGCTGATGGCGCCGCAATGCGGGCTGGCTCCGGGATTTGTCGGCATTGTCGGCGCTTCGCAGATCGGCCAGTTCGACAAGTGCCGCTCCGTGCGCATGCGTGTCGGCGCGCTGCCGCAAAACCCGACCGGGCTGATGGGCTATTCGTTCAACTGGTCACCGGCGGGCGTTGTCAACGAATATCTTAATGATTGCGAGGTCATCGAAGACGGTGAGCGCAAATGGGTCTCGCCGATGGAATGGCACGAAATGCTTTACATCGACGGGGTCAAGCTCGAGGCGTTTACCACCTCAGGCGGCCTCGGCACCATGTGTGACACCTATCTCGGTGTCGTTGACAATATCGACTACAAGACCATGCGTTATCCCGGCCACATGGCGCTGATGAATTTTTTCTTCCACGAGCTTTTGATGCGCGAGCGGCGCGAGCTTGCCGGGGAAATCCTGATCAATGCCAAGCCACCGGTCGACAATGATGTGGTTTACGTCCATGTGGCAGCGGAAGGCGAAATCGAAGGCCGGTTGTCACGCAAGGAATTCGTGCGCGGTTACCGCCCGATCGAGATCGCCGGCGAGGACCGCACGGCGATTGCCTGGACCACTTCGGCATCCGTTGTAGCGGTGATCGAAATGGTTCGTGACGGGGTTTTGCCGCCGACCGGATTTTTGAAGCAGGAAGATATTCCGCTCGAAGCGTTTTTGCGCACGCGCACTGGTGCATTCTATACGCAATAATGCAAAATGAGCTGGAAACACCCGCTCTAACCGCATGTTGCAGGATTTGGCCCGCAGACTTCCGCAAACAAGCCTTCTCGAAACCTTTGAAGCCGCCGCTCGGCGGGGCAGCTTTACGCTGGCCGCCGCCGATCTCAACATGACGCAAGGCGCCGTCAGCCGGCAGATCAGGGCGCTGGAAGAACAGCTCGGCACCGAGTTATTCGTCCGCGAGCGCCAGCGCATTTCGCTGTCGCCGGCGGGCGCGACCTATCTTGAAGAAATTTCCCGCGCACTGTCGATTATCCGCATGGCCTCGACCGCGCTGCAGGTCAATCCGGACGGTGGGGTTCTTAATCTCGGGATCGTACCGACATTCGGGACCCGGTGGCTCGCGCCGCGACTGCCGGAATTCTTCAAGGAAAACCCCGGAATCACCGTCAATCTGACGACCAAATTACGTCCCTTCGACTTCGGCAGCGAGCCCCTGGATGCGGCGATCCACTTCGGCGCGGACGAATGGCCGGAGACCGAGCATCTGTATCTTGCGGATGAAACCGTGGTGCTGGCCTGTTCGCCCGCCCTGCTGCCTGAACTCAAGATCGAAACCGTGGAGGATGTGGCGCGCGGGCCGCTTCTGCATCTTGCCACGCGCCCACAGGCCTGGACGCGCTGGTTCGAAATGAACGGCCTTCACACCGATGTCCAGCCCGGAACGACTTTCGATCAGTTCGCGACAATGGCACAGGCCGCCGCGCATGGGCTCGGACTTGCGCTGTTGCCTGAATTCCTGATCGAAGACGAACTGCGCAGCGGCAAACTTGTCGCGGCCTGGGACAAGGCCAACAAGAGCCTCGGCAGCTACGCGCTCATCTGGCCGAAGGCGCGCCGCAACCACCCGCCGCTCGTGCGTTTCAGGCAGTGGATCGAAGGGGCCATTTCGGATGGGATGGAGGGGTGACCGTGAGGATCGAACAGGCAGGACGTGGGTTATGGTAACGTTCGATACAGACTTTTATGAAATCGTGCACACATCATGGTGTGGCGGCGAACGGTAAGAATTGGTACGCCTGTACTGTCATCAACCGCGGCGTCTGTTCTGGCGAAGAAAGCGGGTTGACGCCCAACAAGCAGCGTGCAGTGGCGGCGCGTGTATGTGGTGGCCGGTAGCGGCTAATGAGCTCAACAGAGAGGATGTCGGTCATGCGAGATCTGCGCATTTGTTTCCTGGGCGACAGTTACGTCAACGGGACCGGGGATGAGCAATGTCTGGGCTGGATCGGACGCTTGTGCAAACGACGTTTTACCCGGCAGTTTCGACTTACCTTCTACGATCTGGGTATTCGCGGTGAAACCACCGATGAGATCCGCGACCGCTGGAAGCATGAATGCCAGTCGCGCCTTCTGGAGGGAGCCGACAACCGTGTCGTGCTTCAGTTTGGAATGAATGACGTGGCCGAGATCGTGGGCTCGGGACGGCGGGTTGAAGAAGATGAATCGGTCAAGAATGCGGAATCGATAGCACGCGAAGTCGCCGGTTTGTATCCGACCCTGTGGGTTGGCCTGCCTCCTGCGAATTTGGCTTGCTCTCCCATGCATCCCAGCGAGGGAATGGTGATTGAATTCTCTCAGGAGACTGCCATGGCGCTCAACCAACGCTTTATCGCGTTGGCTGCGAAGCTTGGAATACCTTATCTAGATATTCAAACCCCGCTCCTGGCCAATCATGCTTACATGCACAGCCTCACTCGCGGCGATCAGATGCATTGCGACGGGTCCGGCTATGAAATCATTGCCGACGTCGTCGACAATTGGGACGCATGGTCGAACTGGTTTCAGGAGCCACAGCCGGAAACATCGACGCAAACATAAATCGTGACGGGTCGTTGCAATCGGGCCGAAATCCCTAAGCTGCGAGCCCGGAAATAACCTTCACCGCCTCCTGCCTGATGGCTGGAATGACGGGTTTCAGCAGCTCGATCCGGTCGAACGAGGCCGGATTATCTGCGAGCGACCGGCGCAGCGCCGCGCCGAAGGCCTGACGCAGTTCGGTGCCGATGTTGAATTTCGATATGCGGCTTGTGGCTGCCAGCTCACGCCTTGTTTCCGCGGGGATACCGCTGCCACCGTGCAGCACCAGCGGCAGCGTGGTCGCTGCTTCGATTTCGCGCAGCCGCTGCATGTCGATGCGGGCATCGGCGTCAGTTTGCAGATGCACATTGCCGATTGAGATCGCCATGGCGTCGGCGCCGCTTTCACGATCGAAGAGGGCGGCTTCCTCCACGCTTGTCATGGCGGAGGATTTGCCTTCCGCATAGCCGACAAAGCCGACTTCGCCTTCCACCGATACGCCGGCGCGCTTTGCCTCCCGGCAAATCTGCGCGGTCAGCGCGACATTTTCTTCGATGGGAAGCTCTGAACCGTCGAACATGACCGAGGTGAAACCGCTATCGATGCCCGTGCGGCATTCCTCAGCACTGCGGGCGTGGTCGATATGGCAAACCACCGGAACCGATGCCTGTTCGGCCAACTGGCGGAACATCGCGCCAAGCACCGGAACCGGGGTGTGCATCCTGCAGCCCGGTCCGGCCTGCAAGATGATGGGAAAACCTGTCTCTTCGGCGGCCTCGACATAGGCAAGAGCGTCTTCCCAGCCGAGGACAACGAGGCCTGCAATTGCGTAACCTTCCGACGCTGCCGGTTGCAGCACATCACGCAGCGTCGCCAGCGTCATTTGAACTTCGCGATCATGTCTTTGATGCCGGGGATCGTTTCGATCTGCCAGGCATGATCGGGCTGGAAATACTGCACCAGAGATCGCTGCGTGAGGCCTCCTAAAATGGTGAAATAATACATCTCGTAGCCTGGGGCGACGACGCAGGGGTGATAACCCTTTTCCAGAATGATCGTTGAGCCGTCGACGATATGATAGGCGTCGCCCACCTTGCCGTCCTCGCGCTGCACGAGCTGCATTCCAAAGCCTTTGGAGGGGCGGAAGCGGAAATTGTAGGTCTCGTCGTGGCGCGACTCCTCGGGAATCCGGTCGGTGTCGTGCTTGTGCGGAGGAAAGCCCGACCAGCCGCCCTGACCGACGGTGAATAATTCGGACACAAGCAGGCGTCCGACCCGGTCATGGTACTTGGTGCCGAGAATGTGTTTGATCTTGCGATGGGTCTTGGTGTCGTCCGATCCGTATTGCACGAAGTCGATTTCGTCGCGACGAACCTCAAAGGGTTCGAGGGTCTTGTCGTAACGCGCGCCGGCGATGAAAACTTCGGCGTTCTCGCTCGTTGCAACGATCAGCGCCCTGGTTCCGCTCGGCACGTAAACGCCTTCCGGTTCGCCGTCCCAGACATCGGCCGTTCGGTTTCCGATGGCGTTGAACGACATGCCTTCCACTGCGACATCCACCGTTCCGGTGGCCGGAACGACGCAGGTTTCATAGCCAGGAACCGCGTATTCGAATGCCTGTCCCTTTGTCAGCGTTACGATGTTGAAGTAGTTCAGCGGCACGCGGGTATCGTCCGCGTCGATGATGGCCTCGTTGGCGTTATCAAAAGGCGGTATGTGCATTGTCCGCCTCCTTTCCTTGGTTCAAACCTTCATGGGTGTTCAAAAATTCCTCCAACTGCCGCGCATCCGGCATTGCGGGTGCGCAGCCAACCTTCGAGACGACAATTGCGGCAGCGGCCGATCCTCGTTTGATGCTTTCTTCAAGTGAATTGCCGGTCGCCATCGCGCTGATGAAATTGCCGAGAAAAGCATCGCCCGAGCCCGTGGGCTTCAGTGCTTCGACCTTGAAAATGCCCGTTTCGATGGCGTTTTCACCTTCGAACGTGACGGAGCCCATTTCGCCCATTTTGTAGACGACAAGCGCGCCACTCTCTCTCGCCAGCTTCTCCGCCAGTTTTCGGCCGGACGCAACGTCTCCGGCCAGTGTCGCAAACTCCTCGTCATTGCCGACAAGAACATCGGACATCTCAGCCGCCCGCAAACAGATCGCTCCGGCATCGGCCTGGCTCGGCCAGGAGTAGGGCCGGTAGTCAAGATCCAGGATGATGGGCAGGCCTGCATTTCGCGCTGCTTCGAAAGCCTTGAACGTCGCCGAACGGGACGGTTCGGCCGCAAAACACGTGCCCGTTGCGATCAGCGCGCCATAGTCCCGGTAATTGATTTGCGCGACGTCGTTGTCGGTGATTTCAAAGTCGGCCGCGCCGTTTCTATAGATAACCGACTGGCAGTTTTCCCTGCGGGTTTCAACGACGGCGAGCGATGTTCGGTTTTGCCCCGTTATGGTGCGCACACCGGTCGCATCGATGTTGTAATGGGCAAGTTGGTTGAACACGAAGCGGCCCACGGCATCATCGGAAACAGCAGTCACGAGTGCAGCGTCTCCACCCTGGCGGGTGATCGCCACGGCGATATTGGCCGACGATCCGCCGAGTGTGGCGGAGAAAGCCGAAGCATTTTCGGTCTCCGCGCCGGGCGGATCCGCATAGAGATCCATACCTGCTCGACCGAGTATGACAAATCGGTTTTTCTGCAAAGAATCCAGCATGCTAGAGATGTTTCCGGTCAATCTGATTCATCCTAAAGCCCGATGCGCTGTTCTTTGCGCTGCTCGTCCAGATCCTTCCGTGCGGCACGGACATCGGGATTGTCCGAAACTTCCGGAATACCGACTTCCCACCAGGTATGACCTTCGCCCGTCCAGCCCTCGAAGGCGTCCGTTTTGAGCGATATGACATAGGTGCGATCCGAAGCGCGGGCGCGGGCAAATGCCTGCTCAAGCCCGGTAATGGAATCGACCGTTTCGGCATTGGCGCCCATGGCGCGCGCGTGCGCCTCGAAGTCAACCGCGAAGGGTTCGACAGCGAGATTACAGTCCTTGATGAGGTTGTTATAGGAGACGTTTCCGGTGTTGTTCTGCAGCTTGTTGATGACGGCGAAGCCGCCATTGTCGCAGACGATGATAATCAGCTTTTTACCCGTCAGGACGGAAGAATAGATGTCCGAATTCAGCATCAGATAAGAGCCATCGCCGGTAAAGACGATTGTTTCCTTGTCGGGTGCCGTTTCGGCCTGACCCATGCGCGCGCCCCAGCCGCCGGCAATTTCATATCCCATGCAGGAAAAGCCGAACTCGACATCGACTGAGCCGACGGAAAGTGTCCGCCAATTGGCTGTCACCTCTGCCGGAAGACCGCCCGCAGCGGCCACCACGCGGTCTTCGGGATCGCAAACCCTGTTGATGGCACCGATCACCTGTGCATAGGACATCGGCCTGTTGGTGCCTTCGGCACTGACCGTACTGATATTGGCATCGAGGTACGCATCCCACTCCTTGCGTTCCTTTACCGCCCGGTTATGCCAGCTTTCGGGCGTCGAATAGCCTTCGGTCCGGGCGCTTAGCGCATTGAGCGCCAGTTTTGCGTCGCCAACGACGGGCATGGAACTGTGCTTGCCGGCATCATGGCGCGCGGCATTGATGCTGATGATCTTTGCGTCCTTTGCAAAGGCCGACCAGGAACCCGTGGTGAAATCCTGCAGCCGGGTGCCGACGGCGATGATCACATCGGCCTCTTTGGCGAGCGCATTGGCTGAATTGGAGCCCGTTACGCCAACCGGACCGCAATTGAGCGGGTGTTCGTAGACAAGGTTGGCTCGGCCGGCAATGGTCTCGATGACGGGAATGCCGTGCTTCTCGGCAAAGCCGGTCAACTCGTTTACCGCTCCGGAATATTGTACGCCGCCGCCGGCGACGATAACCGGGCGCTCGGCGGTCTGGATCAGACTGGCGGCATCGGCAACTTCACGCTCATCGGGCGTCTGACGACGGATGCGGTGGGTCTTTTCCTCGAAAAAGGCAAGGGGGTAATCGAAGGCCCAGCCCTGTACGTCTTGCGGCAGTCCGAGGAATACCGGACCGCAATCGGCAGGATCGAGCATCGTGTCTATGGCGCGCGGAAGTGACTGGATGAGCTGCGCCGGATGAATGATGCGGTCCCAGTAGCGTGTCACGGATTTGAAGGCGTCATTGACCGAGATTGTCGGGTCGCCGAAATGCTCGACCTGCTGAAGCACCGGGTCGGGCAGGCGGGTCGCAAAGGCGTCGCCGCACAAAAGGAGAAGCGGCAGGCGGTTGGTGTGGGCTATGCCCGCCGATGTCAGCATGTTGGTCGTGCCGGGACCAGCCGAAGAGGTCGCGAACATGAACCGCCGGCGCAGTTTCTGCTTGGCATAACCAACGGCGGCCATTGCCATGGACTGCTCATTCTGGCCGCGCCAAAGGGGCAGTTCATCGCGGTGCTGCTCAAGGGCCTCGCCCAGACAGGTAACGTTGCCATGGCCGAATATGCCGAAGCCACCACCGCACAGGCGCACGCGTTCACCATCGATCTCTATGAACTGGGCTGCCAGGTGCCGTACCAGGGCCTGCGCCATGGTCAGTCGAATAGTTGTTGAATTGCCCGACATCAGTCCTCCATCGGCACATTTGCGGTATTGTCTTGTTGGATGCGCGAACTTCGCTTGACGACAGAGCCTAAATCGAGTTTATGTTTTTTGCAACCGGTTGCAAAAATTTTGCTTGGAGTGGCCTCATGACGGAAATCGGCATTGGAATTATCGGTGGTGGCTATATGGGCAAGGTCCATTCAGTTGCCATGAATTCGGTGGGCGCCGTGTTTGAGACGAATCTGAGGCCCCGCTGTGAAATGATCTGCACGACAACCCCGGAAGGGGCTGCGCAAAAGGCGCGCCTTTTTGGCTTCAACCGCTCAACTCACGACTGGCGCGAGCTGGTCGCGGACCCAAAGGTCGAGGCTATTGTTATCGCTTCACCGCAGGATACCCATCGCGACATTGCACTGGCGGCCATCGAACTTGGAAAGCCTGTCATGTGTGAAAAGCCTATGGGCATGGGGCTGGAGGATGTGCGGGTCATGACCGAGGCAGCCGAAAAGGCTGGCGTTGTGAACATGGCGGCGTTTAACTACATCCGCACGCCCGCTTCGCAGCTGGCGCGCGAGATCATCGAATCGGGTGAAATAGGTGAGATGACCTATTTTCGCGGTGAGCATACCGAGGATTTTTTCGCAGATCCGCAACAGCCAGCCACCTGGCGCTCGCATGGTCGGTCCAACGGCAACATGGGTGATTTGGCCCCGCACATCGTGAATGCTGCTCTTGCACTTGCCGGGCCGATAAGATCGCTTGTTGCGGATATTGAGACCGTGCACAAGACGCGTCCGGGTGAAAACGGCGATCCCGTCGAAGTCACCAATGACGACCAGAGTCAGTTTCTGTGCCGGTTCGAAAGCGGCGCCATGGGACAGCTTTATATCAGCCGCGTCGCGACCGGGCGCAAGATGGGTTACATCTATGAAGTCTTTGGCACAAAAGGCTCCTTACGCTTTGACCAGGAAGACCAGAACGCGCTTTGGCTCTACAAGGGGGATTCGGCCAGGGGCAGGGAAGGCTTCACAAAAATCCTCACCGGTCCCGAGCATCCAAACTACCTGCCATTTTGTCTGGGACCGGGCCATGGCACCGGATATCAGGATCAGATCATCATCGAGGCTCATGATTTCCTGAAAGCCATTGAAGGGGGGCAGTCGCTCTGGCCGACATTCAGGGACGGACTGATGGTCAGCGAAATACTGGAGGCAGCCTGGCTGTCGCAGGATGAGCGGCGCTGGGTGAGCATCGACGAGATCTGAACGAGAAACTCTCAAGCAACAACAACCGAGATAAAAGATGACAATAAAACTGGGAAATGCACCCTGCAGCTGGGGTGTGGAGTTTGCCGATGATCCGCGCAATCCGGATTGGCGGACGGTGCTCGACGAGTGCAAATCGGCAGGTTTTCACGGCATTGAGCTCGGACCGGTCGGTTTCATGCCGGAAGACCCGTCGGTTCTGGGAGATGCGCTCGCCGAAAGGGATCTCGAACTCATCGGTGGGGTGGTGTTTCGCCCGTTTCACGATCCGGAAAAATGGGACGACGTGCTCGATGGGTCCGTGCGCACCTGCAAGGCTTTAAAGGCGCATGGCGCGCGGCATCTGGTGCTGATCGATTCCATTTCGCCGCGGCGTGCACCGACGGCTGGACAACCCGGTGAGGCTGAACAGATGACCACCGACGAGTGGTCGGTCTATGTCCAGCGCATTCGGCATATCGCGGCGATGGGAACGGAGGAGTACGGGCTGACGGTCGCCATTCATCCCCATGCCGGCGGATTTTGTGATTTCAAATCCGAGGTCGAACGGTTGCTTTCCGAGATCGATTCATCGATCCTGAAACTGTGTCTCGACACGGGGCATTCGCACTATGCGGGCTTTGATCCTGTCGCCTTCATGGAAACTTATATGGATCGTATTTCCTATATGCATTTCAAGGATATAGACCCGAAAGTGAAGGCCGATGTCATCACCAACAGAACCGATTTTTACGAGGCTTGCGGCCAGGGCATATTCTGCAATCTCGGCGATGGCGAAACCGAGTTTCCGGCCGTCCGCAAAAAGCTGATCGATGCTGGTTTTGATGGTTGGTGCACAGTCGAACAGGACTGCGATCCGACCGGCGGAACATCGCCGATCAGTGACGCGCGGGCAAACCGCTCCTATCTTGAATCCATTGGCTTTAATTGAGGCAGACAATGACCAAACTCAACTGGGGAATAATCGGCGGCGGCGAAGGCAGCCAGATCGGACCGGCACACAGGATCAGCGCCAGTCTCGACGGGCATTTTCATCTGGCAGCCGGTGCGCTCGACATCGATATGGAAAAGGGCAGGGCCTTTGCCCGCAAGCTCGGCATTGCCGACGACCGCGCCTATGGCGACTGGCGTGCAATGCTTGACGGCGAATCCGGGCGAGATGACCGTATCGATCTCGTGACAGTGGCAACGCCCAACGCGACCCACTACGGGATTACCAAGGCATTTCTCGAAAACGGTTTCCATGTTCTGTGTGAAAAACCCATGACTATGACCGTCGAGGAGGCAGAAGAAATCGTGGCTGTGGCGGAAACATCCGGCCGCATCTGCGCCGTTAATTACGGCTATTCGGGTTATTCGATGGTGCGCCACATGCGGGCGATGATCGCCCGGCGTGATCTCGGCGAGGTGCGGCTGATCAAGGCCGAGTTCGCGCATGGCTTTCATGCCGATGCAGCGGACGCCGACAATCCACGTGTGCGGTGGCGCTACGATCCGAAACAGATCGGACCTTCGGCGCAGTTTTCCGATTGCGGTATCCACGCGCTGCACATGGCGAGTTTTGTTGCCGGGCAGGAGGCTAAAACCCTCTCAGCGGATTTTGTGTCCTGCATTCCTTCGCGTGTTCTTGAAGACGACGCCATGGTCAATTTCCGCATGGATGGCGGTGCGGTCCTGCGGCTTTGGACGAGTTCCGTTGCCGTTGGCCGCATGCACGGTCTGACGTTGCAGGTGTTCGGAGAAAAGGGCGGGCTGCGCTGGGAACAGGAACATCCAAACCAGCTTTACTGGACGCAGGTTGGCGGCAGGACGGAAATCATCGAGCGCGGTGCACCCGACCTGTCACCGGAAGCGGACAGGGCGTCACGGGTGACCATCGGCCATGCCGAAGGCATGCCGCTCGCATTCGCCAATATTTACGCCGACCTTGCTGAAGTCATAGCAGCAGAGAAGGAAGGCAGGGAGCCGGATCCTGCAGCAACCCTGTTTCCGACCGCAAAGGATGGCCTGCGTTCGATGGCGGCAATCAGGGCGGCCGTTGAATCGGCGCAAAAGGACGGAGCGTGGACCGATGCACGTCCCGTTTCCATGCGCGGCTGATTTCAGGATTTTGGCAAAGGTTTCAGCGTGCTTCGTTCGACAATGGAGCACGCGAAAAGCCGTGTCTCGCTGCTGCGGTCCGGATCGCCCACCATGGCAACCACAAGTTCGACCGAACTCAGGATTATGTCGCGGATAGGCTGGTGGATGGTTGTCAGGTCATAGGCCGACCAGCCGGCCATATTCATGTCGTTGAAGCCCAGGAACCCGATATCCTCGGGGATTTTAAGGCCCTTTCCGCGGGCGGCGTCCATTGCGCCCATGCAGATGAGGTCGTCGCCGCAGAAAAGCGCCTCCACCTGCTTTTCGGCGAGCAGTTCCGACATTGCCTCGCGCCCGGCGGAATAGGAATAGTTGCGCGCAAAGCGGATATCGGTTGGCTCAAGGCCAAGCTTTCCAAGCTGTGTGACAAAGCCCTCAAGGCGGTCCTGCGTGGATGTTGCCGATCGCGGCCCACCAAGCAGCGCGATATTGCGGTAGCCGCGCTCCACCAGCGTGTTTGCGGCCATCTCGCCGCATTTTTTATTGTCGATCCCGACCACATGGACGCCGGATCCCGCATCGACCTTGCCAAAGGCATGAATGACTGGAACGCCGGCTTTTCGGAAGGCGTTCGGAAAGCTCGGCGGCAGGGTGGATGTGGCAATGATAATGCCGTCAACGCGGTATTGCCGCAGCATATGGAGCGATTTTTCCGGATCCGTCTCCGTGCTCAGATTGACGAGCAGTGGCCGAAAGCCCCTTTTTTGCAGGCCCTGGGTAAAGAGATCGAACACCTCGAGGAAGACCGGGTTGCGGAAATTATTGGCGACAAGGCCAATAAGCTTGGTGCGGTTGGTGGCCAGACTGCGGGCGATCAGGCTTGGCTGATAGCCTAGTTCCTCGGCGGCCAGTTCAACCTTGCGGCGCGTCTTTGCTGAAACGCTGGCGCCTTCCGTGAACGTGCGGGAAACTGCTGATCGGGAAACACCGGCGCGTGTCGCCACTTCCTTCAAGGTTACCGTCAATGCGCTTCCTATACCTCGTGTTTCAATTCGTCATACCGTCCCATTGGCGCCAGCGGCAATAGTTGGCTTCGGGATTTTCACACGCAATTCGCCATAAATGGCGGTTTTGGAGCCGTTTGCCGGGCACTGTAGGGGAAGGTGCCATTTTTTGCAACCGGTTGCAATGTGTGAGTCGTTGATGAAACGCTGCAGGTCGGCTGGTGCATACCGGCTGCAATTGTGTGGCTGCCGCCGTGCTTCGTGATGTTGGTTACGACAATCTGAGATGCGACCGGCGCGCCGCTTGATTTGCCACAGCATCGCCTCCGTTTTCCCGCGCCGGTGGGACCCGAACCTGTTTTTGCGGGTCAGGCTGATGCCGAAAAATCGCATCTTTTTAAGCGCATGAAACCCTGACTATACAAATCAATTCAGCAGTAGACGGTACGCCGCTGTCGGTGTTGCTCTTGCGCTTCGGATTTTTCTGCATTCAGATAATGGCGATATTCAACTCTTCGAAAGTGCCGGGTGCCGGTCATGGATTCGACTGCCAGGGATGTAGCGCAGGATCTTATTTTGCAGCTTGACGAGGAGGAAAGGGCGGTTTTGTCCGTTCTGGCCGCGGCGTCCGATGGCGCGTGCCTTGGCAATAACTCGACGGCCCTCGGCCTTGTTGAAAAACTCCCCGCCTGTCTTTGCCTGCAACGTGAAACGGGGCGGTTCAGGTTCCGTACCGACCAGCTTCGCAAGGCAGTCGGCGCTGCTCTTGCCGGCAGCAAAGGTGACAATGAGCGCGAGCGGGCCCTATCGCTTTATGCTGACGGGAAAGCCGTTGCCGCGATAGAACTGGCGCAGGCCTCCGGAGACTATGCCCAGGCGCTGGAATGGTTTCGCGAACAGGGCAATCAGTTTTTCATGCACTTGCATGGGCTCGATGCCTGTTTCCGCATCATTTCGAATTTTCCTAGGGAAATGCAGGAGAGCAACGCAAGCCTGGTTGTCGGGCTCGCCATGCATGCGCTGAAATCGGGCAGCATCAACCGCGCCAGGCACATCATCAAGGAACATTACGGCGCCGAAGCACTCGATCTCGAGCGGGTGGTGAGCAACCCGGAGCTCTACTCACGCGACTTCCGAATGTTCCGGCTGGTGATGTCGATTTACGAGGATTATGCCATCGGTAATACGGTGCGCGATCATATGTTCGAGCTGCTCGGCGAACTGGATCTGGATGACCATCTCAATCGCGGCGGCATCTACAACACCATGCTGGAGGTTTGCATCCAGCGTCAGCAGATGGATGCCGCCGAGGAAATGGCCAACCGTGCATGCCATCATTATCAGGCCGCCAATGTGCATCTTCTGGTGTTCTATATCGAACTCCACCGTGCCGTGTTTTCACTGGTACGCGGCGTTTTGCCGGAAGTGGAAAGGGCGGTGGCGGCAGCCGGCGAATCCCTCTCGAAGGTCACATTCGACAGTCCTACGGATCACCGGCTTCTGGGCCTTCTCAAGGCTGTGCTTGCCTATGAAAAGGGTGATGCCGAACAGCTTGTGCGCTACCTCAACGAGGAATTTGACAAATTCGCCTATGGTGAGCTCTGGCCCACGATCACGGAACTGGCGCTCTATTACGGAAGCCTAGCCATCAGCGGCGAGCTTGGAGTTGCGGCGGCGCGCGCCTTTCTCGACAAGTGGCGTATCCAGGAGTGGCGTTCCCGGCGTTTCAACTTCGTCATAACAATCCGCCAGGTCGATATTCTGCAAAACCACAATCGCTGGCAGGAGGCCGCCGACCTCCTGACAAGTGTTCAGTCGCGTATTAATCTGACCTGGGTGGAAAGCGCCGAAGAGGCACTCGGTCTCCTGGACGATACGCGGGAAACTGCTATCGCCTTTGCCTGGATGCGGCACCTGATCCGCCATGCGCCCAACAATCCCATGCGGTTGCGCCAGGTCGAACATTTTCAGGGCAATCCGCACATAAACGACCGTCAGCGCAGCACGTTGACGCTTTGGGTTGCCTATCTTGCCCGGTCCCAGCGGGACCTGACCCGGGCAAGGGTGCAGTTCACCAAGGTTCTGGAAAGTGCGGCCAGAATGGGTGTCCTGACACATCTGATCGGTGAAAAGTCCATCCTGGACAAGCTGATCGAGGATAAGAGGATCAGCCAGTTCGTCAGGGCAACACCCGGCGCAGTCGATATTCTGCGCCGTCTCGACAGTTTCCATGCCGGAGCCCGGCAACGCTCGGTTCCCGGTCTGACGCGGCAGGAGTTGCGGGTGCTGATGCTCGTTTCGGAGGGCGCGTCAAACAAGTTCGTAGCACGGCAATTGAGACTGTCGGAAGTAACGGTAAAATTTCACCTCGGAAACATCTACAGGAAGATGGGCTGCACAAAACGCGCCGAGGCGATCGCGGCAGCGCGTGCGTTGAACTGGGTGGCATGAGCCGTTTCGGCAGGCTTGCATTTCGAACAAAACCTATACCGATTTTTAAAAAACCTATACTTTTTGAAGATTGTGGCTGATCGCCTGTCGCATCAGTCTTTGCTCCGGAACACAAAGTGGCCGGTGCACAAAAGCAAAAAAGCAGGCACCTGCCGAAACCAACCGGGCAGGAAATGCAGACAAACCCCTTCAATCTGATGCTGAGACGGCTCATCGGCTTTGCCGGTGTCATGTTCGTTCTCTCGGCCATGATCTTTATCCTGGCGCGCATCGTTCCGGGCGATCCTGCCCGCATTTCGCTTGGCCCGAGTGCCTCCCAGCAGCAGGTCGAGGCGATGCGTCAGGAAATGGGGCTGGATGCGCCGCTTGTGCAACAATATGCCGATTATGTCTGGCGCGGCGTGCAGGGCGATTTTGGCAAATCGCTGATATCAGGGCGCCATGTCAGCGATGAAATACTGACACTTCTTCCCGCGACTCTGGAGCTTGTCATCGTGACGGTGCTTTTGATCGTCGCGGTGTCGATCCCGCTCGGCGTCCTGACAGCACGGTACCGCAACAGCTGGATCGATAATATCGGCCGGTTCTTTTCTATCGTCGGAGTGACGATGCCGAGCTTTCTGTTTGCCATCCTGCTTCAGCTTCTTGCAGCGAATTTCCTTACCGATTGGCCCGTGCTCGGGCGCATCAACTATACGCTTGAACTGCCTGACGGGCCGACAGGAATGCTGCTCATCGATTCTGTCATTCACGGCGACTGGCAGGTCTTTGGCAGCGCGCTGCGGCATATCCTGTTTCCTTCGCTGGCGCTCGCCATGGCCGGGATCGGGCAGATAACGCGCATCACCCGTTCGGCGATGATCGAACATCAGCGGCGCGATCATGTGCTGACGCTGAAATCCTTTGGCGTGCCGGACCGGGTGATCGTCTTTCGCTATCTATTGAAGCTCTCGTCCATCGCACCGCTGACAATCATGGGGCTCGAATTCGCCTCATTGATCGGAAACGCCTTTGTCGTCGAGCTTGTCTTTTCCTGGGGCGGATTTGCTTCCTATGGACTGGAAGCCATCCTGCAAAAGGACCTCAACGCGGTCATGGCTGTGGTGCTGGTCTCCGGTTTCTTCTTCGTCGTCGCCAATCTGCTCATCGATATCGTCCTGATGGTGATTGATCCGCGCCTGCGCTTCAAGGAGGCGAACTGATGTCGATTACCTCCAACAATGAACCGCAGGTGCTCTCGGCCCGCTACATGGCCTGGTACAGGTTTTCGCGCAATCCATCGGCGGTCGCGGGCGGTCTGATCGTCATCTCGGTGATCTTCGTTGCGATCTTCGCACCGCTTCTCGCGCCCTATCCTGACGATGTCGGCGCGGCTGTGAATTTCCGCATCCGCCACATGGCGCCCGACGGGGAGCACTGGATGGGCACGGACAAGGTGGGAAGGGATATTCTCACGCGTGTCATTTTCGGCTTTCGCATCTCTCTGCTGCTCGTTGTCGGTGTTCTCGGATTTGCCGTGCCCATCGGAACGGCGCTTGGCATGCTTGCCGGCTACTTCAGCGGAATGACGGAAAAGGTCATTACCGGATTCACCAACGTGATGCTGGCAATTCCTCCGCTGATCATGGCGCTGGCAATCGGCAATGTGCTTGAGCCCAATCTTGTCAATGCGATGCTCGCCATTACGCTGTTGTGGTGGACCTGGCACGCACGGCTTATCTACCGGGTCTCAAAATCAATCGCCACGGAAGATTTTGTCGAGGCGGCGCGGCTCGCTGGCGCAAGCCACTGGCACGTTCTGACACGCGAAATTCTGCCGAACTGCGTTTCGGTCATTTCGGTCAAAACGACGCTCGATGCGGCCTTTGTCATTCTTTTTGGCGCGACGCTTTCCTTCCTCGGTCTTGGCGTCAAACCGCCGACACCGGACCTTGGCTCAATGGTTGCCGACGGGCGTCAGTTCCTGCCTGAAATGTGGTGGGAGGTGTTGGGTCCGGGATTCGCCATCTTCTACGCCACGCTCGGCTTCAACCTGCTTGGCGACGGCCTTCGCGACATGTTCGATGTGGAGGTTTGAGCGTTGAGCAGTCTTCTTGAAATTCAGGATCTGAACGTCTCCTTCCGCAATTACGGCATACAGAGCAATGTCCTGAAGGATGTCGAATTGCGGATTCCCGAAGGCGGACGTGTTGCACTGATTGGCGAGACGGGTTCCGGCAAGTCGGTCACCAGCAAGACAATTCTGGGAACATTGCCCGAAAATGCCATCGTCGAAAGCGGCAGCATCCGCTTCGAAGGCGAGGACGTGCTTGCCCTCTCGCAGGGAAAACGCGAGGCAATGAAGGGCACCGCCTTTTCGATCATCATGCAGGACCCGCTCAGCTCGTTTAACCCGGTATTCCGTATCGGCCGGCATCTTGATGATGTTCTGCGCTTTGCGGACAGGCGGCTTGGGGAAAGTTCCAGTGTTGCGGACCGGCGGCGGCGCATAGACAGGGTTTTGCGGCAGGTACAGCTGTCCGACACGGACCGGGTCTTCAACGCCTATCCGTCGCAGCTTTCTGGCGGCATGCGCCAGCGGGTGCTGATCGGGCTTGCGCTCCTGCATCAGCCGCGGCTGTTGATCGCGGATGAACCGGGCACGGCGCTGGATGTGACGACACAGGACGAGATCATGAAGCTGATCAACCGCCTGGTTTCAGAAAACGGCCTGTCGTTGCTGATGATAACCCACAATCTCGGCGTCGTGCGCAAGATGGCCGACGACATTTATGTCATGCGCCACGGGGAGATCGTGGAACACGGATCGCTGACGACGCTCTTCAAGACGCCGCAGCAAGCCTATACGCGCGAGCTGATCGCCGCCATTCCCCCGCTTTACGGTCCTGGCGTGGAAGACCAGGAACCGGTCGAGACGGAGCCGATCATCTCGCTTTCGAATGTCTCGAAATCCTTCCAGGAAAAGCTACTTTTCGGGCGCGGACGTTCCCATCTCGCCGTCAAGGATGTGTCGCTGTCGGTCGGCAGGGGAGAGATATTCGGCCTTGCCGGGGAGTCCGGGTCAGGAAAGACCACGGTTGCCCGAATGATCATGGGACTGATCCGCGCGACGAGCGGCAAGATCGCCGTCGATGGCGATGCGGTTGGCGAGAAAGGGCAGGGACCGGATTTTCGCCGCCTCATTCAGATCGTCTATCAGAATCCCGGAACGTCGCTCAATCCGAAGCGCACCGTCGGCCAGACATTGTCTGTGCCGCTTCGATTTGCCGGCCTCAGCGGAAGCGAGGTTGAAAAGCGCATTCATGAGTTGCTCGCCCATGTGGAACTTGCGCCTCATTACATCTCCAAATATCCGCACGAGCTTTCCGGCGGGCAGAAGCAGCGCGTGGCGATTGCCCGTGCACTTGCCGCCGATCCGAAAATCATCGTTCTCGACGAGCCGACATCGGCGCTGGACGTTTCCGTGCAGAAGAACGTTATCGATCTGTTGCAGCGGCTGCGCGACGAACTCGGCCTGACGTTCCTGTTCATCTCGCATGATCTTTCGCTGATGCGCAATTTCTGCAGCCGGATCGCCATCATGCTGCGGGGCGAACTGGTCGAGACCGGTGAGCCGCGTGCCGTCTTCGCCGATCCCAAACACCCCTATACGCGTGCACTGATCGCCGCCGTTCCGGTGATGAGCGACGAGGAAGACCGCCTGAAACCCAAGACAAGTCTGGAAGAACAGCGCCGGTATCTCGCCGATACCGTGGCTTGACCGCAAACAAAGAAAATAAGGAGAGTATCGTGTATCGACTAGGAATTGATGTTGGCGGAACCAACACGGATGCGGTCATCATGCAGGGCCGCGACGTGCTGGCCGGCTTCAAGGCCTCGACAACGCAGGATGTGACAACCGGTGTCATCGAGGCTCTCGAGGGTGCAATCGGCAAGGCCGGCGTCGATCGCGCGCAAATCGACAAGGTGATGATCGGCACGACGCATTTCACCAATGCGGTGATCGAGCGCAAGCATATCAATCCTGTAGCCGCGATCAGGCTTGGGTTGCCGGCAACGGCGTGCCTGCCGCCGATGGTCGACTGGCCGTCGGAGCTGCGCTCTGCGGCCGGGGACAATGGTTACCTTGTGCGCGGCGGCTACGAATTCGACGGACGCGAGATCGCGCCGCTCGATGAAGAGGAACTGGACCGCATCTGCGACGATATCACTGTCCGCAAGATCCAGGTTGCATCCGTCAGCTCGGTCTTCAGCCCGATCAATCAGGAGATGGAAAAGGTCGCGCGTGAGCACCTGCTGCGCAAATGCCCCGACCTTTCCGTGGTGCTCTCAAGCGATATCGGCCGCATCGGGCTGCTCGAACGCGAAAGCGCGGCGATCATGAATGCGAGCCTGCTTTCGCTCAGCGAACGCACGGTTGATGCTTTTGCCAACGCGCTCCAGTCCGCCGGCCTGAAATGCGCATTCTTCATAACCCAGAATGACGGCACGCTGATGGGTGCCGAGATGGTCAAGCGTTTTCCTGTGCTGACCTTCGCATCAGGGCCGACAAACTCGATGCGCGGTGCTGCATTCCTGACCGGGGAGCGCAACGGCATCGTTGTCGATATCGGCGGCACAACGACCGACGTCGGTGCACTGCAGCACGGATTTCCGCGACAGGCCGCAACCGTTGTCGATATCGGTGGCGTGCGCACCAATTTCCGCATGCCCGATGTGTTCTCCGTCGGCCTTGGCGGCGGTTCTCTCGTCAGGAGAAACGACAGCGGCGAGGTAACCGTCGGTCCGCAGTCCGTCGGTTTCCGCATCACCAGCGAAGCCCGCGTCTTTGGCGGTGATACGCTGACCGCAACCGATATTGCCGTTGCCAGGGGCGAGGCGGATATTGGCGATGCTTCAAGGGTTGCCGATCTTGACCGTGACACCGTTGACAGGGCGCGCGATGCCATAACCACGCTCCTGCAACGCGCTGTTGAACGCAGCCGTATTTCTCCTGAACCGATCCCGGTTATTGCGGTCGGCGGCGGTTCTATCCTGATGCCGGACAAGCTGGCCGATCTTGATGTTGTGCGGCCGGAGAACTTCGCCGTTGCAAATGCGGTGGGCGCGGCCATTGCCCAGATAAGCGGTGAGGTGGACCGCATCTATTCCCTCGAAAACGGGCTGACGCGCGACGAATGCCTCAAACAGGCCGAAGACGAAGCCACGCAAAAGGCAGTTTCCTCCGGTGCGTCTCCTGAAACCATCGAGACCATTGAGCGCGAGGACGTGCCGCTGGCTTACCTGCCGGGCAATGCAACGCGCATCCATGTCAAGGTCGTTGGAGAAATGGGGGGAGCGAATGCTGTCGAGGCACCCTGATCTCATTTCCATCGGCGAAGACGATATCGAGGCGCTCGAAGTCGGTGCCGCCATCCTCGGCACCGGCGGCGGTGGCAACCCCTATGTCGGCAAGCTGCGGGCGCTGCAGGTTCTGCGCGAAGGCCGCAAGATGCGTATCCTGCCGCTTCAGTCCCTGCCGGACGATGCCAAGGTTGTCTCGGTCGGTGGCATCGGCGCGCCGCTCATATCGCATGAACGCATCAAGGAAGGGCGTGAGGGGCTGCGTTGCATCCGTGCCCTGGAAGAACGCCTCGGTTTCAAGATCGATGCCATCGCCTGCGAGGAAATCGGCGGCCAGAACGCGATGGAACCGCTGATTGTCGCCGCGTTGGCAGATCTTCCGGTGGTCGATTGCGACGGCATGGGGCGGGCGTTCCCCGAAATGCAGATGACCACCTATTCGATCTATGGCCACCGCAGCACGCCGAGTGTCATGTGCGACCTGCACGGCAATGTCGTTATCTTCGATCATGCCGCATCGGAGCTGTGGCATGAACGCCTTGCCCGGGCCTGTGTGATCGCACAGGGCGGCGCATCGACGCTGGCAAGCGCACCCATGCCCGGTGTCTTTGTCAAACGTTTCGCCATTCCCGATTCCTACACAAAAGCGATCTCGCTCGGGCGGACGGTTCGCGAGGCGCAGAGCCAAAACAGGGATCCGGTCGAGGCAATCTGTGCGTTCGAAGACGGGCTGCAGGTATTCACCGGCAAGATCAGCGATGTCAAACGCGAACTGAAGGGCGGCTTTGTGACGGGTGAAGCCCGGATCGACGGGTTTGACGCGCATGACGGCGACGAAGCGACAATACTGATCCAGAACGAGAACCTGGTGTTTTCCCGCAATGGCCGCACGGAAGTCATCGTGCCGGATCTCATCGTCATTCTGGATATCGACACGGGCGAAGCGATTACCACGGAATTGCTGCGTTATGGCCAGCGGATCAGCGTGCTGGCGCTGCCGTGCCATCCGCTTCTGCGCACGCCGGAAGCTCTCAAGGTCGTGGGGCCGCCCGGATTCGGGCTCGGTCACTTGAATTATCTGCCTCTTGAAGAGGCGAACGCGCTGCAAACAGGCGCGAGGAAAGGTGCACAGCAATGAGTTCCTACACGATTACCGGAGATGAGATGGAAGCAATCGCCACAGGCGGCGCATTCCTTGGCACAGGCGGCGGGGGTGATCCCTATATCGGTAAACTGATGGCCCAGTCGGCGATCGAGGAGCACGGGCCGGTCAAGGTCATTTCACCCGAGGATGTGCCGGATGACTGGCTTTGTGTGCCGGTGTGCATGATGGGCGCGCCGACCGTTATGGTGGAAAAACTGCCGAGCGGCGATGAAGCGGGCCGGGCACTCGAACAGCTCGAAGCCTATCTCGGCCGCAAGGCAGATGCACTCATCTGTATCGAGGCGGGCGGGCTCAATTCGACGATCCCCTTTGCGGTGGCGGCGGCAACAGGTCTGCCGCTTATCGACGGCGACGGTATGGGCCGCGCCTTTCCAGAACTGCAGATGGTGAGCTTTACCATGCAGGGCGTTGATGCAACGCCCATGGTGATTACCGATGAGAAAGGCAACAGCTCGGTCATCAAGGCGATATCCAATCTGTGGACGGAAAGACTGGCGCGCTCGCAGACGATCCAGATGGGTGGTGCGGCGCTTGTAGCGCTCTATCCGATGAGCGGTTCTGATGTCAAAAAAGGCATTCTTCGCAATACTTTATCGCTCATTCTTGAGATTGGCAGGATTATCACCGGCGAGCGTGCCGGAAACCGCAATCCTGCGGAGGCGCTCATAGAGAGGCTGAACGGCAAGAGGCTGCTGACGGGACGTGTCGTTGATATCGAACGCAAGACCGAGGGCGGATTTGCGCGCGGCCAGGCAACGCTGAAAGGCATGGATGAGGATGAGGGCGCCACTTTCAAGGTGAATTTCCAGAATGAGTTCCTTATTGCTCTCAACGACCGGGAGCAGACGCTGGCGGTTACGCCCGATCTGATCTGCGCGGTCGATGCCGATGGCGGACTGCCGGTGACCACCGAGCAACTGCGCTACGGCCTTGCCGTCACCATGATCGGCCTGCCTTGCGATGCACAATGGCGGACCGAGGCCGGGATCGAGCTCGTGGGGCCCGGATATTTCGGCTACCCGCAGGCCTATACGCCGCTCGAAGAACTGCCCCTTTGAAAATCAGCAACGTGAATTCCAGCAAGTACAAACGGAAAGTGGAGGAAGTGAAATGAGAAAATTCAAAATGGGACTGGCGTTCGCCGCCGCTCTGGCGGCCTCGACGGCGATCAGCACGCCGTCAACAGCCGATGACAAGGTAACGCTCGTCGTCAATACGGTGCAGATTTTCGGCACGATCGATCCTGCGAAGATCAATGACTACACCGAATATATGGCGGCGGTGAACCTTTATGACGGCCTGACAACGGTCAACAGCGCCGGGCAGGTGGTGCCGCAGCTTGCCGAAAGCTGGTCGGTTTCCGGTGATGACACCAAGTACACGTTCAAGCTGAAACAGGGCGCAACATTCCAGGACGGCAGCCCGGTAGAGGCAAAGGATGTCGTTTTTTCCATGAAGCGGATGCTGTCGATCAACAAAGGTCCGTCGTATCTCTTTGCTGACCTCATCAAGCCAGACAATGTCAAAGAGGTCGACGCACAGACGGTCGAAATAACGCTTAACCGTGTCTATTCGCCGTTTTTGTCCAACACGCCGCTCATCCTGGTGGTCAATTCCGATCTTGTGACCGAGCAAAATGACGGCGAATGGGGCGAAACCTACCTTGCCGACAATTCCGCCGGTGCCGGGCCTTACCGGCTCGACGGCTGGACACGCGGCGCGCAGATGATGATGAGCCGCTACGACAACTACCATGCGGGCTGGCCCAACCAGAAGCCGATCGACAATCTGCGATTTGTCGTCACCCGAGATGAAGCGACGATCAAGGCGCTTGCCACCAAGGGCGAGCTTGGTATGTCCTCGCAATATCAAAGCAGCGAGACCTATGACGCTGTCGCCAAGTTGCCGGACTACAAGATCATCGCGGCCGATACGGCCACGGGCTTTTATCTCAAGCTGAACAACCAGGTTCCGCCGACCGACGATGTACACGTGCGGCGGGCGATTGCCTACGCGATGGACTACGATACGATCCGTGAGGTGATCTTCCCGGGCGGCCAGTTGAACGGCCCATTGGCGCCGGTTTTTGCCGATGCTTATCTCGATAGTCTGCCGGCGCCGGAATACAATCTGGAAAAGGCCAAGGAAGAGTTGGCCAAATCCAAATATGCCGGCAATGGGCCGATCAAGATCTCGCACGGCTATGTGGCCAAAACCGCGTTCGAAGAAGAGATCGGCCTGCTGTTCAAATCGGCGCTTGAATCCATCGGTTTCGAGGTGGATCTTCAGCCCGAACCCTGGAACCGCATAACGGAGCTGGCCGCGACGGTCGAGACGACGCCCAATGCCACACAGGTATTTTACGGGCCGACCTATCCGTCGCCGGATTCGGTCTTCTATGTCCAGTACCATTCCAACGCCAAGGGCACCTGGGCCTCAATGGAATGGGTGATGAGCGACGAAATCGACGCCTTGATCGACGAATCGCGCAGCACCACCGATCCGGCCAAGCAGAACGAGCTCTACAAGACCATTCAGCAAAAGCTCCACGAAATGCAGTCGGATGTGTTCCTGCTCACACAGAAGAAGCGCTTTGCCGCCAACAAGTGCCTGCAGGGCTATGCCTGGGTGCCGATGCAGAGCTGGGACACCGATTTTTCCCGCTACTGGTGGAGCTGCGACCAATAAGCTGCTGATTCACTCCCAAGAAGAGGCTAACTTGCCCCCGGTCTGCGACCGGGGGTTTTTTGTTGGGGGTGTTGAATTATGAGTGAGTTCGGGATCCACAATTCAGGCGGAGTGCAACGCCCGCTTCGAGCCCAAAGTGACTGGCCTTTCAACTATCGCTAGATTGTATTCAACAATTCTATGTGGAGTGCACGGAACTTTGCCAAAGATTGAAGTTAACCAATGGTTGGAACACGACGGCGGCCCAAATCGAATTTTTAAGCAGGACAATGGCCCCTACGCAGAAATCCCCCTTGGTGAGGGGGTGGGGCTATCTCAGTTCGGCGTACACTTGGAACGCCTTCCTCCAGGCTCACGGTCATCTCATCGCCACTGGCATGAGACCGAAGATGAGTTCGTCTATGTGATCTCGGGGGAACTTGTCTTGATTGAGGATAAGGAAACTCTGCTCCAAGCAGGCGATGCTGCAGGTTGGAAGGCAGGTCAACCGACAGCTCACTGCCTTGAGAACCGTTCGGCCACCGAAGCCGTGATGCTGGTCGTTGGAACACGGTCGGATGAAGGCGTCGTCCATTATCCCGACCATGATGTGATCTTCCGCCGAAGCAAAAACGGAAGCAGGTTCACACGCTCAGATGGATCGCCAATCGACCTCGAAACTTGAACGACTGCTTTAAGTGATGGATTCAATTGATCGCCGCTACACACAAATTTAGTGCACTGAATCCTACTTGGTTTCGGTGACGATCTTTCGGATGATATCGGCGAAATAGGATGCGGCCGGGGTGAGGGCTGTGTTTGCGCGGGTGCTGAGTCCGACCGAGCCCATGGTCGAATCCGTGTCGACCGGAAGCGTTACGAATTTTCCGCTGTCGATTTCAGCGGATACAACGCCGCGCGATATGATCCAGATCGCCTGATAGTGCTCCACGAAGGTGCGCCCGAAGGCATCTGACACGGTCTCGATGACCTGTTCGGGTTCGGTGATTCCCTGTTCGATGAACAGTCGGTCGACAAAGGGCCGGATGATCGACTGCCGGGTGGGAACCAGAACCGGGTAACTGTTGAGCGCGTCAACGGCAAACTGCTTGCGCCTTGCCAGCGGGTGGTCGGCGCGAACGGCAAAGATCACGTTGTCGCGGAACAGCGGCTCGAAGTTGAGGCCCTGCATGGTTTCGGGCGCCGGCAGCCGTCCCATGACGAGATCGAGTTCACCGTTGCGCAACTGGTCGAGCAGTGCGCGATTTTCGCCGGTGATGACCTTCAGGCGGTTTCGCATGCCTGATTTCAGAAACTTCGAAACGGCCTCCGGAACAATCGTCGCGGAAACCGTCGGCAGTGCGCCGAGCCGTATCTTCGGACCGTCGGCGACACTGAGCTCAGCGAGTGCATTGATGCCGTTTCTTGCCGATGCAAGACTGCTGCCGGCATGACGAAGGAATACCTCGCCGTGATGCGAAATGCGGATGCCGCGTCCCTCACGTTCGACAAGCGGACGACCGCAAATATCCTCCAGCTCCCGTATCGTCCGCGTGACCGCAGGCTGGGTGAGATGAAGGTTTTCAGCCGCCCGGCTGACACTTTTCTGGCGGGCGACCTCGACAAAGGTTTCAAGATGCCGAAGTTTGATCCTGCGCAGTGAACTCATATCAGTTTCGCTATTTTTTTCGTTTGATTATTCATTATTCATTCCTTTTGAAACATGTAAATATGTATTCAAGAGGAATTATCGACTGCATTTTTCGCATGGTGTCCGTCAATCCGGCATGGTTTCCTTTGCCGGAGGGCCTGAAAATCGCGAATTGATTTTTCCGGAAGCGAACTCTGGAATGGAGCGGCCATGTCAAAGGACAAGCCAATGTCCGACAAATATGCGACCGGTATGGAAACGCGGCGCCGCGTGCTTGGCGAAGCATATGTCGATCGTGCGGAGCAACGAAGGTCGACATTCGATGATCCCTTTCAGAACCTCATCGTCGAATCTGCCTGGGGGCATGTCTGGTCTCGGCCGCAGTGGACGCCGCGTGAACGATCCATGGTTACGATTGCCCTGCTTGCCGCCCTTGGCCACGATGAAGAAGTCGCCATGCATGTGCGCGCCTGCGCCAATACGGGAGCGACGCCCGAAGATATCCGCGAAGCGCTGCTGCATGTTGCCATCTATGCCGGAGTGCCGGCCGCGAACCGGGCGATCAAAATCGCAAAACGGACCTTTGATGAAATGGAAGCAGAAGCAGGCGGGGAGACTGACAATGCGTAATACCACACCCGAAACGGGCGCATTTTTTGTGCGCGACCGCGCCTGGCACCCGAAGGCATACACGCCCGACTACAAGACCAGCGTGGCCAGATCGCCGCAACGGGCGCTGTTGTCGCTGGAAAACACAATCAGCGAGATTACCGGTCCGGTTTTCGGCCCTGACCTGTTAGGCGAACTCGACAACGATCTTATCCACAATTTCGCCAAGCCGGGTGAGAGCGCCATAGGCGAGCGGATCATCGTTCACGGCAAAGTCCTCGACGAGCGCGGCAGGGGCGTTTCCGGTGCCCTGCTGGAATTCTGGCAGGCCAATGCCGCCGGGCGTTACCGCCACAAAAAAGAAGGCTACATGGCTCCGCTCGATCCGAATTTCGGCGGCTGCGGGCGGACCATTACAGACGATGAAGGCTATTACGCGTTCAGAACTGTAAAGCCCGGGCCATATCCCTGGCCGAACGGTATCAATGACTGGCGCCCGTCTCACATCCATTTTTCGATTTTCGGGCACGGCTTTGCCCAGCGGCTGATCACGCAGATGTATTTCGAGGGCGACCCGCTCATTCCACTGTGCCCGATCGTGCGCACGATTTCCGATCAGGCTGCCATCGACCAGCTCGTTGCGCCGCTCGATATGGCAAGCACCATCCCCATGGATGCGCGCGCCTACAAATTCGACATCGTATTGCGCGGACGACGCTCGACGATGTTCGAAAACCGCATGGAGGGCAACTAGAGCAAACCCGGGTTAGCTTGAATCATTTGATGGCGGAAAATCGGTCCACTCGGCAAGGCGCGTGGGGCATCGGGCAAGTGGCGCAACGACGCCGATGGGCCGATTTTCCCCACCCTGGAAAGGAAAGAAAATGTTGATAATCAATAGTGAATGGGCCGGGCGATTTTGCCCCCTGACGTCGTTGGCCCGCGCTTGTGGTGGGTTGGCACCACGGCGCGCAATCCGCCTCGTCAGCGACCAAAATCGCCTCGGTCAAATGTTTCAATCTAACCCGGATTTGCTCTAGATGGTTCAGCCGCTCAACAGGTTCAAGGAAAGCCCTTCCCAGACCGCCGGTCCCTATGTCCATATCGGCCTGGCGCCGAATGCTACCGACATATCCGGTATCTATGAAGAGGATCTTGGCGCTGCCATGGTCAACGACAAGACAAAGGGCGAGAGGATTACGATCACCGGGCAGGTCATCGACGGAACCGGAACGCCCCTCAAGGACGCATTGCTGGAAATCTGGCAGGCGGACGGTGCAGGCCTTTATAACAGCCCGTCTGAAATGCGCGGAACGGCGGATCCCAATTTCACGGGCTGGGGACGCCAGCCCTCGGACATGGAAACGGGCGTCTACCGTTTCGACACGATCAAGCCGGGGCGGGTTCCCTTTGTCGACGGACGGTTGCAGGCGCCGCATGTCAGTTTCTGGATCGTGGCGCGCGGCATCAATCTCGGCCTTCACACGCGCATGTATTTTGCCGATGAAAAGACGGCGAACGACGAAGACCCGGTGCTTGCACGCGTCGAGCACAGGAACCGCGTGCCGACGCTGCTCGCTGAACGCGATGGTGATGGCTATCGCTTTGACATTCACCTTCAGGGTGAAAACGAAACAATATTCTTCGATATCTGAGTAGGACAAATGGCAAAGTTTATGTCCCTTCCGGACGCCGTCCGTGAGAACCTGAATGACGGCGATACGGTTGCCTTTGAAGGCTTCACGCATCTCATTCCACACGCTGCCGCCCATGAGGCGGTCAGGCAGGGGTGCAAGGACCTGACGGTCATCCGCATGACGCCGGACGTGATCTACGACCAGCTCATCGGCATGGGCATGGTCAAGAAAATGATCTTCTCCTATGCGGGCAATCCGGGTGTCGGCCTTTTGCGCCGGATGCGCGACGCGGTTGAAAAGGGCTGGCCGCATAAACTGGAACTGGAAGAACACAGCCATGCTGCGATGGCCAATGCCTATGAGGCCGGTGCGGCCGGTCTGCCATGTGCCGTGCTGCGCGGTTATCGCGGTGTCGATTACGCTGCTGTCAACAGCAACATCAAATCGGTGACCTGTCCATTTACCGGCGAGGTGCTGGCCGCCGTTCCGTCGGTACGGCCGGATGTGACTTTCATTCATGCCCAGAAGGCAGACCGGAAGGGAAACGTGCTGATCGAAGGGATTCTCGGCGTGCAGAAGGAGGCTGTGCTGGCGGCTAAAAGGTCTGTCGTGACCGTCGAAGAAATCGTCGACGATCTTGAGACCCATCCGAATGCCTGCCTGCTGCCGGACTGGACAGTTACAGCAATATGCGAAGTACCGGGTGGTGCCCATCCTTCCTATGCGCACGGCTATTACACCCGCGACAATGCCAACTATATCGCCTGGGACAAGATTGCGTCTGATCGCGAGACATTTCTCGCCTGGATGGAAGAACATGTAATCAACGCCACACCGGCCGATTTTGCGGTGCGGGTGCAAAGATTGAGGACAGCGGCATGAGTGCGCCTGAGTTTACACCCGATGAAATGATGACCATCGCCGCATCGAGAGCACTGAAGAATGACGATGTGTGCTTCGTCGGCATCGGCGCGCCATCGGCCGCCTGCAATATTGCAAGACTCACCCATGCGCCGGACATCACCCTGATTTACGAGAGCGGCACGATCGGCACGGCGCCGGACGTATTGCCGCTGTCAATCGGCGACGGCGAGTTGTGCGACACTGCCGTATCGACCGTCTCCGTGCCGGAGATGTTCCGTTACTGGCTGCAGGGCGGGCGCATCACGGTTGGTTTTCTGGGTGCGGCCCAGCTTGACCGGTTCGGCAATATCAATACGACGGTCATTGGCGATTACGCCGCTCCGAAAACCCGGTTACCGGGCGGTGGCGGCGCACCGGAAATCGCAGCTTCGTGCGGCGAAGTTTTCATCACGATGAAGCAGTCCCTGCGCGGCATGGTCGAAAAGATTGATTTCTTCACATCGTTCGGTCACGGCGAGGGGGGCGACCACCGCAAGCGTCTGGGTATCGAAACACAAGGGCCGACCATGCTGATCACTGATCTTGCAATCTGGCGGCCGGACCCGCAAACCAAGGAGTTCACAGTTGTTTCACTGCATCCGGGCGTAACGCGCGAGGATGTCCAGGCAACATGCGGATGGACGGTCAGGTTCGCAGACAATATAGAAGAGACGCCGCCGCCGGCGGATCTCGAGCTTAAAACGCTCCGCGATCTGAAAGCGCGCACCAAGGCAGCCCATCAGGGACCATCGGATACAGGAAAGGCCGCATAATGTCTGGAGCATTTATCTGCGATTATATTCGCACACCGATCGGGCGGTTCGCGGGAAGCCTCTCGGCAGTGCGCGCGGATGATCTCGGTGCTGTGCCCTTGAGGCAACTTGCAGCCCGCAATCCCGGCCTCGATCTGGAGGCAATCGATGAGGTGTTTTACGGCTGTGCAAACCAGGCCGGCGAGGACAACCGCAATGTCGGTCGCATGAGTGTCCTTCTGGCCGATTACCCCGTGTCCGTACCCGCCAACACAATCAACCGGCTTTGCGGCTCCGGCATGGACGCAACCATTGCCGCCGCTCGTGCCATCAAGGCCGGCGAGGCCGATCTGATTATCGCGGGTGGCGTGGAATCCATGTCGCGTGCGCCCTTTGTCATGCCGAAATCCGACACGGCCTTTTCGCGGCGTGCCGAAATCTACGATACGACCATTGGCTGGCGATTCGTGAACCCGCTTTTGAAAAAGCAGTACGGTGTCGATTCCATGCCAGAAACCGGTGAGAACGTTGCCGAGGATTTTGAGATTTCGCGCGGCGATCAGGATGCCTTTGCGCTTCGTTCGCAGCAAAAAGCGGCGGCCGCACAGGCGAACGGACGTCTGGCCAAAGAAATCACCGCGGTCACGATCCCGCAGCGAAAAGGCGAGCCCGTTGTCGTCGATCGTGACGAACACCCACGGGAAACATCGCTGGAAAAGCTTGGCGGATTGCCGACTCCATTCCGTCAAAACGGAACAGTCACAGCCGGAAACGCTTCGGGCGTCAATGATGGCGCTGCCGCGCTGATCGTGGCTTCAGAGGCCGCCATTGAAAAATACGGATTGAGACCCCTTGCCCGCATCATGGGCGGTGCGACTGCGGGCGTGCCGCCGCGCATTATGGGCATTGGCCCGGCGCCGGCTTCCAAGAAGCTGGTGACGCGTCTGGGCATTTCGATTTCCGATTTTGATGTCATCGAGCTCAATGAGGCTTTCGCCAGCCAGGGCATTGCGGTGCTGCGCGACCTCGGCGTTGCCGAGGACGCCGATTTCGTCAACCCGAATGGCGGCGCAATTGCACTTGGCCATCCGCTTGGCATGTCGGGGGCCAGGATAACCGGCACAGCGGCGCTTGAGCTTGCAGAGCGTGGTGCCAACCGTGCACTGGCGACGATGTGCATCGGTGTCGGTCAGGGAATCGCAATTGCGCTGGAGCGGGTTTAGCACTAAGTGCTGAAACAAGGGCCGGATAGCGGTTAGTTGGCCCTTGTTTTCCAGTTTTGTATCAGCCGTTTGAGAACCGGTCTCTGCCGGGTGGCGGGTTGCCGCCGCTGTGGATTTCGATCTGTTCGAAAAGCAGCACCAGCCGCTCCTGCCAGGAGGGTATCTCCCGGGTCGCAGCCAGTCCGACCCGCTCGGTTCCAAGGCCAAACCCGAAATTTGCGGTTTCGTCGATGGAAGTCTCGCCGATCTCGGTCCAGCCTTTCTGCGGTGGATAGGCGGTCAATTCCGGTGGCGCGCCTGTGCCGGTCCAGTAGTAAATTCCGGCCGTGGCGAATGCCAGAGCATCGCGATTGCCTGGAAAGCGGAAATAGCCGGAACCGTCTCCCATTACCAAGGCTTCTTCGCTGTCGCGAATATGTACCTGCCGGTTCGGGTCGAAACCGTATTCCTCCAGGACAGGGAAGTAAAGCTCGAATTCCGGTACGGTTACGAAGGCAAAGTACTGGCTGTTCAATCCAACGTTGTTCGTCAGATAGTCGAGTACCTGCGCGAGCGTGTCGGCGGGTTTCAGACCGAGGGGCGTCATGCAGTAGAAGATGTGAAACAGCGGCAGGACATCCAACTGACCCTTCTTTTGGATGTCCTCGATCCGCGCGCAGGGCTGAATTGCCATCTGGCCGGGTTTGTTGTCGATTCCGGTTTCGTCATAACGAAGACCGCCGTTAAAGCTCTCGTCGCCGGTCACGATCGGCACATGGTCAACCAGCTCATAGCCCTTGCCGGAGAAGTAATCGATCATCGCTTCGTGCAGCACATGGGTCGGTAAATCCAGCGAGTCGCCGGTTCTGCGGGCATATCCAGACGCCTTTGCGAGCGCGTTGCCTGGCAGCATGGAGGCTGCAGCCAGAGCGGCTCCGCCTTTCAGTATATTACGTCTTTGTTGTCCCAAATCCGGTCTCCTTCATCCAAAATGAATTCCGCTTCGACGTGTGATATTTGCGACAGCTTCCCGTCCGGGACCAGCCTTATCAAGCATCTGAAAGCGGTGTCTAGATGAAAGGTTGGCGCAATTCGATCTTGAGCCAGGACTGAACCCGAACTCAATGACGCGGCGGGCGCTGGGGGCGCGGTCGCTGGTGCCCTTGGATAAATATCTCGGTTAGGACAAACATCCGGAATCTCGCTATTGTTATAGAATAACATTTATTGTGTTACGCTATAACATATGCCATACAGGCCGCCAATGATTTCAGCAGGATATGAAGATGTGTTGAAAGCTTCAGATGCGCTTGTAACACTTGAAAATGCCGGCTTCGAGAGGTCCGGGAAATGGCTGGTTCGCGGTGTGGACCTGACAGTGCGCCGGGGTGAGATCGTGACGCTGATAGGCCCCAACGGCTCGGGCAAATCAACGACCGCGAAACTCGCGCTCGGCATCCATCGGACAACCGAGGGGACAGCGAAGCGTTCTGCCGGTCTCAAGGTCGGCTATGTGCCGCAGAAAGTGTCTGTCGACTGGACTTTGCCGCTCAGCCTCAAACGCTTTATGCGGCTGACGAAACGTCTTGAATCGCAACAGATAGAAGAGGCGCTGGAAGCAACGGGCATCGCGCATCTGGCCGACGCTGAAGTGCGTACGCTATCGGGTGGCGAATTTCAGCGGGCAATGCTGGCGCGTGCGATTGCGGTGAAACCGGACTTCATGGTTCTGGACGAGCCGGTGCAGGGTGTCGATTTTTCAGGCGAAATTGCTCTTTATGAACTGATTTCGCGAATTCGCGACGATCTCGGCTGCGGCATTTTGCTGATTTCACATGATCTGCACGTGGTGATGGCCGCAACCGATCAGGTGATCTGCCTGAACGGGCATATTTGCTGCAAGGGCTCGCCCGATATGGTGGCCGAAAGTGCTGAATACCGGCAGCTGTTTGGCGATCGGGCAACGGCGGCGCTGGCGATCTACCGGCACCACCACGACCATACGCACCTGCCGGACGGCCGGGTACGCCACCTCGACGGAACCATTACCGATCACTGCCATCCCGACGATGGCCATCATGATCATCATCCCGGCAAGGGCCATCATCAACATCCGCATAAGGGTGGTAACGGGGAGGGCGGGCGTGCTTGACGATTTTTTCTCAAGAGCAATAGTCGCCGGTATCGGCGTCGCAATCGTTGCTGCTCCGCTCGGGTGTTTCGTCGTTTGGCGGCGGCTTGCCTATTTCGGTGATACGCTTTCACACGCCGCATTGTTGGGGGTGGCGCTGGCGTTTCTGCTGGAACTCAATATCACCCTCGCGGTTTTCGTTGTCTGTGCTGGTGTTGCCTTGGCGCTGGTTTTCCTGCAGCGCCGCGCGACGCTTTCATCGGATTCGCTGTTGGGACTGCTTGCCCATTCCTCCCTTGCGCTCGGACTTGTCGTCCTGGCGTTTATGACCTGGGTCCGCATGGATCTGATGGGTTTTTTGTTCGGTGATATTCTTGCCGTTTCGAAAACGGATATCGCTATCATCTATATCGGCGGCGGCTGCGTTCTCGCAGTGCTTGCGATGATCTGGAACCCGCTTTTTGCCGCCACAGTGAACAGGGAACTTGCAGAAGCGGAAGGCATGCGGCCGTGGCGGACGAACCTGATCTTCATGCTGCTTATGGCAACCGTCATCGCGATTTCCATGAAGATTGTCGGCGTGCTTTTGATAACGGCGCTGCTAATCATACCGGCTGCCGCGGCCAGACGGTTTTCCAGCGGCCCGGAGCAGATGGCGGTCATCGCTGTCGTCATCGGCGTCGCGGCTGTCGTTTCGGGGCTGTTTGGTTCCCTGAACTGGGATACACCGTCGGGACCATCGATCGTGGTCGCAGCGCTGGTGATTTTCCTCATCAGCCTTTCACCCATCGCAGGTCTCATTGTTCGCGCCAACCGTTCAGCTCAGGGAGAAAAACCGTGACGACCCAACATAATCCCGCATCGCCTGAACTGACTAAAAACCAGGGTCTTGTCTATGACGCGCTTTCCTCCGCCAAAGGCCCGCTCAGTGCCTATGCAATACTGGATGGTCTGCGCGATCATGGAATTCGGGCGCCTTTGCAGGTGTACCGTGCTCTCGACAAACTGCTGGAACTCGGGCTCGTCCATCGGCTTGAAAGCCTGAATTCATTCGTCGCCTGCCAGCATCCGGAATGCGAATCGCGTGACACGATGGTGTTCGCAATCTGCATGAAATGCGAAAAGGTCTCCGAACTTGCGGATGACCGCCTCGAGGCGCAACTCAAATCGCTGGCTTTAAAGGACGGTTTTTCGATGAATGCAGCGACGATCGAACTGCGCGGCGTTTGTAAGGAATGCGCTTCAGTCTCTTGAACGTGTAGGTTTACGACTCCGTTTACCGTTTGTTAGAGCCGTGAATAGTCGTTGACCGGTCCGGTGTTCCGGTGTCATCTGTGATGGCCTGCCCTTGGGGACGGGGAGAAACAGCGGGGCAATCAGATGATCGAAACATCGTCAATACCATCCCATCTGAACTTTTCGATTGAGGAATATGAAAAACGTCTTGCCGGTACACGAAAGGCGATGGAGGAAGCCGGTCTCGACTGTCTGATCATCAGCGATCCGTCCAATATGCACTGGCTGACCGGCTATGACGGTTGGTCGTTTTATGTCCATCAGTGCGTACTGGTGCTGCCGGAAGGCGAACCGGTGTGGTTTGGGCGCGGACAGGACGCCAACGGCGCGCGCCGCACCTGCTACACCACCCATGACAATATTATCGGCTACCCCGATCACTATGTTCAGTCAGATGAGCGCCATCCGATGGACCTCCTGTCCACCATTTTGGAGGAAAGGGGGCAGGGCGGCAGCGTCATCGGCGTAGAGATGGACAACTACTACTTTTCCGCAGCAGCATATGCCTCGCTGATGCGCAACCTGCCAAATGCGGTTTTCAAGGACTGCAAGGGACTGGTGAACTGGCAACGGGCAGTGAAGTCGCCGCGGGAAATCGACTATATGCGCAAGGCCGGCCGTATCGTCGAAGCGATGCATCAGCGAATTCGCGAAACCGTGCGCCCGGGTTTGAGGAAAAACGAACTCGTTGCCGAGATCTACGATGCCGGGCTGCGCGGCGTAGGCGGGATCGGCGGCGACTATCCGGCCATTGTTCCGCTGCTTCCATCCGGTGCAGATGCTTCTGCACCGCACCTGACCTGGGACGATAAACCCATGAAAAGCGGTGAGGGGACCTTCTTCGAGATCGCCGGCTGTTACAAACGCTACCACTGCCCGCTGTCACGCACCGTATTTCTCGGCGCGCCAAATCAAACATTTCTTGATGCGGAAAAAGCCGTTCTTGAAGGCATGGACGCCGGGCTTGAAAAGGCAAAGGCCGGCAATCTGTGCGAGGATATCGCGAACGCCTTTTTTACGGTGTTGAAGAAATACGGCATCGTCAAGGATAACCGTACCGGCTATTCGATCGGGCTTTCCTACCCGCCGGACTGGGGCGAACGCACCATGAGCCTGCGGGCTGGGGACCGGACGGAACTTAAGGCAGGAATGACCTTTCACTTCATGACCGGACTGTGGCTTGAGGACTACGGGCTGGAACTGACTGAGAGCATAGTCATCGGCGATGATGGACCGGACCTGCTTTCGAACGTGCCGCGCAAACTCTTTGTGCAGCCTTGAGGACGCCATGCACGATCAACTGAGCGCGGCAAAGGAAATTCTTTCCCGGCTGGTGGCTTTCGAGAGTGTCTCGGGGCGACCGAACCTTGAGATGATCGACTACATACGCAGCTATCTGGACGGCTTCGGCATCGCATCCTCGATCAGTCACGACGATACGGGCAAACGGGCAAACCTTTATGCCACGGTCGGCCCGGCCGTCGACGGCGGTGTGGTTCTGAACGGACATACCGACGTCGTTCCCGTTACCGGCCAAAACTGGACCAGCGACCCATTTGCGCTCGCCGAACGAAATGGCCGGTTATATGGGCGCGGTGCCGTCGACATGAAGGGATTCCTGGCTTGCATGCTGGCTATGGTTCCGGTGTTCAAGGCTCAGGATTTGAATCAGCCAATTCATATATCATTTTGTTTTGACGAAGAAATCGGCGGATTCGGTGCGCCGATACTGGTCGACGATATTGAGTCGAAGCCGATGCGGCCGCGCGCTGCAATCATCGGAGAGCCAACATCGATGAAGCTTATCACCGGGCACAAGGCCGGTCTGGAATTGCGCACGGAAATTACCGGGCTTGAGGCTCATGCCTCGAACCCCACAAAAGGCTCAAATGCCGTGGAGACAGCCGCGCTTTACATCGCCAGGATCCTCGAAACCGGCAGGCGCATGGCGGCAAATCCGGTTGTGAATTCTCCGTTCGATCCACCCTTTTGCACGGTCAATGTCGGCAGGATCGAGGGTGGTGCGGCGCGCAACATTACAGCAGGATCCTGCAGCTTCGATTGGGAGATTCGACCGGTGCCGGGCGAGGACCCTCACGCCATTTTGGCCGAGATTACTTCCTATGCGGACGCGGCTCTGCTGCCGTCCATGCAAAAGACGGCTCCACATGCCCGGATTTTGACCATTGTAGAAGCCGAGGTTCCGGCGCTCAATGCGGATGAAAATTCGGATGCGGTTAGCCTGATCCGCGAACTGACCGGCTTGAATTCCGGCAGTGTCGTGGCATTCGGAACGGATGGCGGACATTTTGAAAGAGCCGGCATTTCGACCGTGGTTTTTGGACCGGGGAGTATCGATCAAGCCCACAAGCCGGACGAATATGTCGAGATATCGCAGATCGAGCAGTGTCTGAGCTTCATGCACAAGCTTGCTCTACATCAGACCCGGTGATCGCGGTCCGATCCGCGGGTCGCGCGCAGATCTTATGTGCGGCGGCAGATGAATATTCTGTCCAAGGGCCGCCAATCCGGTATCCGTTCTTTTTCAATGGCCTTCTATGGATGCACCTTCTTTGAAGGATGTGGCATCCTCAACGCAACAATGAGGACCGATATGCTGACCAACGACAAACTGTCCGAATGGGACCGCGAGAATTTCTTCCATCCTTCGACGCATCTTGCCCAGCACGCGCGCGGAGAGGCGGCAAGCCGCATCGTTACGGGAGGCAAGGGCGTTTATATCGAAGACCGCGACGGCAATTCGATCCTGGATGCCTTTGCGGGGCTTTACTGCGTGAATGTCGGCTACGGGCGCACCGAAATTGCCGACGCGATTGCCGAACAGGCGAAGGAACTCGCCTACTATCACGCCTATGTCGGCCATGGCACGGAAACATCCATCACGCTTGCCAAAATGATCCTTGACCGCGCACCCGACAATATGTCGAAGGTCTATTTCGGCCTTGGCGGCTCGGACGCGAACGAAACCAACATCAAGCTTGTCTGGTACTACAACAACATCCTTGGCCGGCCCGAAAAGAAGAAGATCATTTCGCGCTGGCGCGGTTATCACGGTTCGGGGCTTGTCACCGGATCCCTGACGGGCCTGGAACTGTTTCACAAGAAATTCGACCTGCCGCTTGACCGGATTATCCATACCGAAGCGCCCTTTTATTTCCGCCGGTCCGACCTTGAGATGAGCGATGAGCAGTTTGTGGCGCACTGCGTCGCAGAGCTTGAGGCTCTGATCGAACGGGAAGGCGCGGACACGATTGCGGCCTTTATCGGCGAGCCCGTGCTTGGAACCGGCGGCATTGTACCGCCACCTGCCGGATACTGGGCCGCAATCCAGCCGATTCTTAAAAAGCACGATATCCTGCTTATCGCAGACGAGGTGGTGACGGGCTTCGGCCGGCTCGGATCGATGATGGGCAGCGACCACTATGGCATCGAGGCGGATTTCATAACGATTGCAAAAGGGCTTACCTCGGCCTATGCGCCGCTCTCCGGATCGATTGTTTCGGATCGGGTCTGGAAAGTGCTGGAGCAGGGTACTGACGAATACGGCCCCATCGGTCATGGCTGGACCTATTCGGCCCATCCGATCGGCGCTGCCGCAGGCGTTGCAAACCTGAATCTGATCGATACGCTCGGTCTTGTTGCGAATGCCGGGGAGGTCGGTACCTATTTACGTCAGGGCCTTAGCGAGGCGCTTTCCGATATTTCCATTGTCGGGGACGTTCGTGGCGAAGGTATGCTGGCCGCCGTCGAATTTGTCCGCGACCGCGATGGACGCGTCTTCTTCGATGCCGCCGACAAGGTCGGGCCCCAGGTGGCCGCGGCGCTATTCGAGCGCAGCAAGGTTATCGGCCGGGCCATGCCGCAGGGCGATATTCTCGGTTTTGCGCCGCCTTTGTGCCTGACACGCGAAGAAGCCGATATAGTCGTAGATGCGGCGAGGGATGCGGTACAGACAGTGGCGGCCAAGGTCAGATAACCTGACGCTGCACTGAAACCGGTATTCAGTTGTCCTGATGGGCTGTGGCAATGAACGGCCCATTGCGGAAACCGGGCTTGCCGTATGTAAACGCTTCATTTTCAGGCGTCGTGACAAAACCGCCGGCGGCCAGCAGGACTGCGTGACCGGCTGCGGTGTCCCATTCCATCGTCGGGCCGAAACGCGGATAGATATCGGCTTCGCCGCAGGCCACAAGGCAGAACTTCAGGGAAGATCCGATGGAGACCGTTTGCTCGATATTGTGGTCTTTCAACCATTGATCTGTTTGCTCGTCGCGATGGGAGCGGCTTGCAACGGCGACCGGTCCGGACTGCGGGACCTTACGGACTGATGCCGGTTTGCGTTCTCCATTTCTGGTTTCCGACGCGCCTTGACCAACGGTTCCGGCAAACAGCCGGTCGAGCGCAGGCGCATACACGACACCAAGCACCGGCGATCCGTTTTCGATGAGTGCTATATTGACGGTGAAGGAGCCTTTGCCGTCGTGGCGCAGAAACTCCTTGGTGCCGTCCAGCGGATCGACAAGGAAGAACCGCGCGGGCGCTTTGAGGCGATGGCTTTCTTCGCTTTCCTCCGAAACAATCGGTATATCGGGGGCGCAAATGCGCAAGCCTGCAAGGATGATTTCCTCAGCCGCCTTGTCCGCCTTGGTGACCGGCGATCCGTCGGATTTGATCTTTGCCTCGGGTGGTTCGTTGTAAACGCGCATGACGGCGTCGCCGGCCGCTAATGCAATCCTGGCCAATTGTTTGGTAAGCGCTGTGTAATTCATCTGTTCTGCTGCAATTCATGGGACAGGCTGCAGAAACGGTGCGTCAATACACACGACTCGCCGGCAGCACCTGCATGATTGCAGTTGACAGACATTTGGTGTCGATGTCGATGAAAAGTTGACCTGACAGTTGTCCGTTCCACCGGACAATGTCTACTCAGCGACGCCCATCTGCCTGATCGCCAGGTCCTTCATGATCTCTTCCGAGCCGCCGCCGATGGCCATGACCTTAACCTCACGATAGACCCGCTCCACCGGATTGCCGCGAAGATAGCCGGCGCCGCCGAATATCTGCATGGCTTCCGAGGCGCAATATTCGAGCATTTTTGTGGACAGGAACTTCGCCTTGCTGATTTCCGCGACCGGGGTCGGGCCCTCATTCGCCAGCCAGCAAATCTGATTGAGGTAGGCTTCGACCGAATCGATGCGGGCCGACATGTCGGCGATCTTGTGGGCGATCACCTGGTGCTCGATGAGCCTTTTTCCGAAAGTCTTGCGTTCATTGGCATAGGCAATCGATTCCGTGAGGCACAGCTTGGCCATGCCGAGGCTTTGCGCAATAAGCGCCAGCCGCTCATAGTTGAAATTGTTCATGATAGCGATGAAGCCGCGATTTTCGGGGCCCATCAGGCTGTCGGCGGGCAGGCGGCATTCGTCGAAAAAAAGGGTTGCCTGATCCGAACACCACCATCCCATTTTCCGTTCCAGCGCCGTGCGGGTGAAACCGGGCGCATCGGCTTCCACAAAAAACAATGAGATTCCAGCCAATCCCGGCCCGCCGGTGCGCGCTCCAATGACGAAATAGCGGCTGGTCATGCCGCCTGTGATGAAGGTCTTGGAGCCGTTGAGTACCCACTCATTGCCGTCGCGCTTCGCCGTCGTTTGCAGATTGGCGACATCGGAACCGCCCGACGGCTCTGTAATTCCGAGGGATGAGCCGACGTCTCCGGAGAGAATCTGAGGCAGGACGTTCCGCTTGAGTTCTTCTGATCCCAAAGCCGCGATTGGACCGGTGGAAATGTTTCGTGCGCCGAGGGCTGCCGCGATGCCCGTTGCACCGCATTTACCCAGCTCCTCGGCAGCAGCTGCGCGCATGAAACAGTCGTCGAAACCAAGCCCGCCATAGGCTTCGTCTATGCCAAATCCGTAGAGACCCAGCGAACCAGCCTTTTGATGCAGCTCCCACGGAATCGCGCCGGCTTCATCCCATTCGTCGGCAAAGGGTCGGATGTCGTTGGCAACGAATTTCGAAAAACTCTCCCGAAATGCACGGTGTTCGTTTGTTTCGAACGGATTTTTCATGGCTGTATTCCTGCTCCTGGTTACCGGACCTGTCACGGCAGCGGCAAGTTCGGGCGCAGTGTACACGCAGGTGGATTTAAAACAAGACGAACGTTCTGTCTGTAATGGAGCGGCTTACCCGGGCACAGCGCTTCTGCAATGGGAAACAGTCTAAAGTCCCAGTTTGTTGGCTATCTTTGAAAGCGCGACCGCATTTCCACCGCCGGTTTTTTCGCGAATGGAAAGCCGGTGGCTTTCAACCGTGCGTACGCTGATATGGAGTTGTTCGGCAATCTGCCTGTTGGTCAGCCCCTTTGAGACGGCGGAAAGAACCTGCTTTTCGCGGTCGGTCAGGCCGAAATCATTAGCCGGAACCAGCCTTTCAGACGATCTGCCGGCAAGCGATGCCGCTGCCTGGGGCCCGAGATAGGTTGCGCCCTGCGAGACGGCGCGGATGGCGTTTATCATCTCGGCCTTGGAAACATCCTTGAGCACAAACCCGTTGGCGCCGATACGCAGCGCTTCCTGCACATATTCCTCATTGTCATAGATGGAAAGGAACAGGATTTTGGTTTCCGGTCGTGTTCTCTTGATCTCCTGAGCTGCCTCAAGGCCGTTCATTTCCGGCATGGAGATATCGAGAAGCACGAGGTCGGGCTTCAACGTCTGGCACAGCTCCACCGCCTGGTGGCCATTGCTGCCTTCCCCGACGATGTCGACAAAATCCTCATCTGCCAGCCGCGAGCGTATGCCCTCACGCAGCAGATCATGGTCGTCGACGATGACAAGACGAATCCGTTTGCCGTCTGTTCGTGCAGACTGCATTCGTTCCCCTTTTATTATTATCTGGTACTCATTTTTTCTGTTTTACTATCGGCAAAGTCACCTTGATTGCAAGCCCGCCGGACCGGGCTTTTGAAAAGCGTATCGTGCCGTCAAACGTGTCGATGCGTTCCTGCATATTTCTTATTCCCAGACCGCCGCCCTTGTTTCGCCGCTCGGCTCCGCGCGCCATGCCGACGCCGTCATCTTCGAGATGCAGAACAATCTTGTTGCCGCTACGGCAGAGCCTGATTTTAACGTTACGCGCCCCGGAATGCCGCGCAACATTGGTCAACGCCTCCTGTATGACGCGGTAAAGTGCCGTTTTGGCCTCATCGGGGAGCGTATCCTTGAGCGGTTCGGCCTCGACTTCGACCGCGATATCGCTTTGCCGTGAAAACTCGCTTCCCAGGCTCTTGAGCGCCGCGGCCAGCCCCATGTCGTCGAGGACCGAGGGGCGAAGGGCCATCGAAATGCGCCGCACCTCGGAAATGGCGTTGTCGAGCGCATTCATCGACTTTTCGATCGGCTCGGCTATGTCGTTTTTTCTGCGCGAACCGTTGAGCGCGCTTTCAAGGCCGTAGCGCGCCGAAACCAGCAACTGGCTGATGCTGTCGTGCAGTTCTCTTGAAACGCGCTTGCGCTCCTCTTCCTGAAAATCGACCTGACGGGCCGACAGTTCCTTCAGCCGGGCATCGGCAAAACGCTGTTCGGAAAGGCGCGCGGCCGCGATGGTTGTGGCCGTCAGCAGCACGGCGCCGAACATGAGGACAAATAGCACGAGACGCGTCTCGCGGACATTGCTTTGAAGCTCCCCTTGCACGGTCGCAACCTGGCGTGACACCTCGTCGAGATAGATGCCCGTTCCAAGCATCCAGTTCCATTTGTCCAGATACACCGAGTATCCGAGCTTTTTGACGTATTCGCCCGTCGAAGGCTTCTTCCAGATGAACGGGTAGAACTCGCCGCCCTGCTTGGCGCGGTCGATCAGGTCTTTTACAACGTGTTTGCCGTCCTCGTCCTCCAGCCCGATCCAGTTGCTGCCGATGAGGTAAGTCAGGCGCGGATTGACGATGTTGGTGCCATCCCCGTCATAGATGAAGAAATAGCTGTCCTCGCCGAAGGTCATTTTGCGGACAATCTCGGTGACCTGCCTCTGTGCCTGGCGTTTTGTTTTCAGTTTGGATGCGTAGATCGGGGTCAGCGCATTGCGCGCAAGCATCACATAGTTTTTCAGTTCGGTGTGTTTGAGGTCCAGATACAGGTCCTCGACTGTTTGCCCCTGAGAGCGCGACAGGCGCGTAGACTGAAAGTCGATGACGAAGATCATCGCTGCCGATATGAGAATCACCGGAAGCAGGGTGATTAAGAACAGTTTGGTCTTGAATTTCATGCGCACAAATCCGCGTTCGATCAGCCATATGCAAACGGCAGAGCCGGAAAAATGGCATATACGTACCCCGAATGCACGTGTGCGGTGGCCATCTCAGTAGTACTGCTGATAAAACTGGTATTTGCACGAATTGTGAAACTGTTGTCAAATGCTATGCAGGCCCGGCAACAGGTGGATAAATATCCGTTGCTACAGGCCTTTTTTGGGAGGATTTTAATGGAACGTCGTAAATTTCTGAAAGGTGCTGCGATTGCCGGCGCTGCTTCAACGCTCGCTGCACCTGCACTTGCACAGGGCAAAAAAGAGATGGTTATCGTGTCCACATGGCCACGTGACTTTCCCGGGCTTGGACTGCCGGCCCAGCGCCTGGCAGCCCGCATTGGCGAACTTACGGATGGTCGCCTCGACGTGCAGTATTTTGCTGCAGGGGAACGCGTCGGCGCCTTCGATTCGTTTGATGAAGTCGCCTCGGGTAACGCCCAGGCTTATATTGCCGCAGACTACTACTGGAAAGGCAAGCACCCCGGTTGGGCGCCTTTTACAGCCATTCCGTTTGGAATGACCTACACCGAGATCGACGCCTGGATCAAATATGGCGGCGGTCAGGAACTGTGGGATGAACTTGCAGACCAGTTCGGCCTCAAGAACCTTGCATGCGGCAACACCGGCGTGCAGATGGGCGGATGGTTCAACAAGGAAATCGAGAGCGCTGACGACCTGAAAGGTCTGAAGATGCGTATTCCTGGTCTTGGCGGCGACGTCATGGCCAAACTCGGTGCTTCTCCGGTCTCGCTGCCTGGCGGCCAGATCTATGAGAACCTTGTATCGGGCGCGATCGACGCAACCGAGTGGGTTGGTCCTTACAACGACTACTTCATGAAGTTTTATGAAGCAGCGAAATACTACTACTGGCCGGGTATGCATGAGCCGGGTGCTCAGATCGCCTTCGGCATGAACAAAGGCTGGTGGGAAGGCCTGACCAAAAACGAGCAGGCTATCATCCAGGCAGCGTGTAACGAAGAAAATGCACGCACCATGGCTGAAACCAACGCCTTCAACGGTGAGTATCTGAACCGTCTGATCAATGATCACGGCGTTCAGCTGCGCGAATTCAACGATGACGTCTATGACGCCTTCGGTGAAGCTGCCGCTGAGGTTATCGAGGAAGCGCGCGAGTTCGACGCTCTTTCCACGAAGATCTACGACGCCGTGCTTGAAAAACGCGCCGAACTCGGTGCCTGGACTGAGCTGTCCGATACGGCCTATGTCCAAAAACGTAACGCTGTGATCAATCAATAATAACAAGATCACGAGGCGCGAAGCTCGCGGGACGGGGCCAGCCCCGTCTCGCATTTGGAGGAAGCTTCGTCAGGGCATTCCAGAAGCACACTTGAGGAGCGATGCGGGGCAACGCCCATTTGCCCGCATGATCAAGCCGGCTGTAGAATCGGTTGTTCCGTGATATTGCTTGGCAGATTCATGCCCTGACCTGAGAATACCCAGCTGGGGGAACAACAATGGCGGAATCGCCAACGGCCCAAACGCAGCCGACCACATCTTTTTCAAAGTTTGTGCGATTTTTCGGCTGGTCGGTGCTGACCATTATGGTCGTGTTTTTAGTCAACAATTTCCTGTCGCACGGAGCTGGTTTTCCGGGTGCCGCCGCACCCTTGAGCGGCAATTCCGGATTTGGCGGATTTGTGCAGCTGGTGCTTTACCCGCTGGCAGTTGTCGCCTCGCTTGCCTTTGTGCTGAGGACCGGATCGACCACGCTGCGGACAGACGGCAAACGCATTGCCGCTATCAACACGTTCGTCATCAGGGCGGCCTTCTGGTGTGTCCTGATCGTCGGTGTTGGCGATGTGATCATTTCATTCATGCGCGTTGAAGGCATGCTTGAGGGATTGTTCGGCGAAGAGCTGACCAGCCAGCTTGGCCGATCGCAGTTTCGCGGCATGTACTTCCACATGCCGCTCATGGTTGTCGGCATATTGCTTGCCTGCTTCACCAGGACGCTTGGGTTTCACTGGTTGGCATTGTTGATTGTGATTGCCGAACTCGGCATTGTCTTCCTGCGGTTTATTTTTTCCTATGAGCAGGCGTTCATGTCGGACCTGGTGCGTTTTTGGTATGGCGCGCTGTTCCTGTTTGCCAGCGCTTATACGCTTCAGGAGGAGGGGCATGTGCGGGTTGACGTGTTTTATGCCGCCTTCACGGACAAGACGAAAGCGGTGGTCAACGCCGTCGGCACGCTTTTGATGGGCATCGTGTTCTGCTGGACAATCCTGATCGTCGGCATGGGGCAGAAGACTTCGATCATCAACAGCCCGGTGCTCAATTTTGAAGTCACCCAGGCCGGCTTCGGCATGTATGTGAAATACATGATGGCCGGTTTCCTGGCCATATTCGCCATTTCAATGATGATTCAATTTGTTAGCTACCTGCTGGAGGCCATAGCCGATTATCGCGGCGAGCCCGGGCACGTGGACCACGAGCCGATTGTGCAGTAGGGGCCGCTAGATCATGGAACTTTATTTTCTCGCCCTTCTGGTCCTGCTGATGGCGCTTGCGCTCGGGTCCGGATATCCGGTCGCCTTCGCACTCCCGGGATCGTCCATCGTCACCATTCTTCTCGCTGCGATCCTTGGCTATATTTTCGTTGGCGACACGGATGTCTTTTTTGCGCAGGGCGGTCCATCGCAATGGCTGAGCGCTGGCGTGACCAACCTTCGAGGGGTCTACTGGGAACCCGAGCGAGACACGCTGATCGCCATTCCGTTGTTCATCTTCATGGGGATCATGCTGCAGCGCTCGAAGATCGCTGAAGACCTGCTGATCACCATGGCGCAGCTCTTTGGTCCGATCCCCGGCGGACTTGGCATTTCGGTTGTCTTTGTGGGCGCATTGCTGGCTGCAACGACGGGGATTGTCGGTGCGACGGTCGTCGCCATGGGGCTGATTTCCTTACCCGCCATGCTGCGTAACAACTATTCGCAGCAGCTAGCGACCGGTACCATTGCGGCCTCCGGCACGCTCGGGCAGATCATTCCGCCGTCTATCGTGCTGATCATTCTGGCCGACCAGCTCACCAGCGCTGCAGACCAGGCAGGAACGGCCCGCAAGACGCTGTTTAAGGATTCCACCGGCGAACTGACAATGCCCAGCATATTTGATGTCGGATCGACCAGCGCGGGCGAAATGTTCCTCGGAGCCATAGTACCGGGCCTCGTGCTCGTCGGCCTCTATATGGTCTATATCCTGGTCTTTGCGGCAATCCGTCCTAAATCGGCACCGCCGGTTCATTATGAAGGCAAATTCGACACACGCTTCCTCGGGAAGGTTGTGTTGTCGCTGTTCCCGCCGCTGATTCTGATCTTTCTGGTCCTGGGCTCGATTATCGCGGGCATCGCGACAGTCAACCAGGCTGGTGCGATCGGAGCGGGCGGTGCACTCATCATGGCCGGCTACCGGCTGAGGGACGGGCACAAAAACGCCTACTATCCGGCAATCCTTGCAATCGTGTCGCTGGTCGCGCTGGCGTTCATCCTGACGACCTTCAACACGAATATCAAAAACATAAAGACAAGCGCCGATGTGACCGGTGTCACACTCGCCGTGCTCGCGGTCGTCGGTCTGATTGTTGCGCTTGCGTGGAGCGGATGGCGCTCGTTCAAGATCGAAAACACGCTTCAGGGCGTGATGATCGAAACGGCCAAGACCACCTCGCTTGTGTTCATCATTCTTCTGGGTGCGGCAATTCTGACGGCGGCATTCAGGGCCTTTGGCGGCGAGCATCTGGTGAAGGAATTCCTCAACGGCATTGCCGGTGGTTTCTGGACCAAGTTCGTCATCGTCATGGCGGTGATCTTTGTGCTCGGCTTTTTCCTTGATTTCATCGAGATTGCCGTTGTCGTGGTTCCGATCGTGGCGCCGATCCTGCTGGCCGACCCGTCGGCAAACGTAACGGCCGTATGGCTCGGTGTGATGATCGGCCTCAACATACAGACATCATTCCTGACGCCACCATTCGGATTTGCGCTGTTCTATTTGCGCGGGGTTGCTCCAGCGGCGGTCAAGACGCTGCAGATATACAAGGGTGTCATACCGTTTATCTGCATTCAGCTCATTGCGCTTGTCATCGTGGGCATGGTGCCGCAGCTGGTGAACTACCTGCCCAACCGGGTGGCGCTTCTGTCTGAAACGGCACCGCCGCCGCGAAATCCGCGCCTGACCTATTGTGTCGAGAAATTCATCAGCGAGGAACTTGCCGGCACGCGCGGCCAGTTGCTTGGTGAAGTCGAAAAGGTAAGCCAGCTCGACTACAGCATCCTGCCGAGCAAGCTTGCCAAATCGGTCACCGGCAGCTTTGGCAATGTGGAAAAAGCCATCAAGCTGCTGGACGATTCCGATGCCGCGGCCACCGCAATCGAAGAGGCGTCCGCCGACTACCAGCCTACGCACAGGAAAGTCCGGAACATACAACGCGAAATTCGTGGACTTGATGACCGGATTGAGGATCTGGAAGTGCTGATAGAGCGGTTGCGTGATCCGTCGCAAGAGGCGCAGAAGGAACGTCTCGAGGGACGCATGGCAAGACTGCAGGCGGACCGAGAGGCGCTAGCCGCGACCATTCCGGGTGACTGGCAGGAAACCTATGGCGAGTTTGATGCCCTGATCGAGGCTGAAAACGACCTGCGCCGACAGTATCGCCAGACCGCGGATAAAGCTTATGAGCCAGCCGCGGCACTGGTTGCCAGCCTCAATGCATTCGATGCATTCAAGGCGCTCGGTCCGGAACTCGAGGCGATCAGTGGTGATGTTGAAAACAATGAGCCGGCAGACATGACGGAACCGCTCAGTACCCTGTCGAAGAAATTCGGTGAGATCGAAGGTGCGTCTGATATCAAATCGGACCTGTCAAAGGCCCGCCGCGCTCTTCGCTCCAAAACACCGAGCAAGGAGAAAGCCCTGGCTGAAATCGAAAAGGCGATTGAGGAGTACAAGGAACAGCTGATCTGGCGTGAAAAGGCGGACACAGCGCTTAAGCCGGGCCTGACAGCCTATGTGGACGTGCTCAAACCGACCATCGGCATCCGCCAGCAACGCCGCCTCACACGTGAACAGGCACTGTATGTTGCGGGCTGTACTTCAGATCACAGGGATATTTCCCTGAAGTTCTAGATTTGGTGATCGGAAAGTCCTGGCGAAATCTCTCGCTACAACATGAAAATCCGGCTGCGGTTACGTTGATTAAGCGTGACCGCAGCCTCAACTTTTAGGCAGAATGCAGGGCTGCATATTGCCTTAGGTTGCAGCGTATGCGGTAATGGTAACCACCACTTGTGCAAAGGGTATTGCCATGTCCGTGTCCCATGATGTCGTGATTGTCGGAAGCGGCCCGCTCGGGATGGCGGCGGCACGGCGACTGGCGGAAAGGGGCGCAAGCGTCCTTGTGCTGGAACAGGGAGCCGCTATTGCGGATCCGCCGGGTTCGCATTTACGCAACAGCGAACAATTTCTAAAGCAGCCCGACACCTATCTTCCGGCCGCCACCGCCCATCTGGAGTTTATTGACGATACCGTTGACCAGGACGCTTTGCCGGGCGCCGCTGTTACGCGTGCCATCGGCGGGCAGGGCGTGATCTGGACCAATCTGTGCCCGCGCGGCGACGCCCTGTGGGATGCAATGACCGATAAGAAGTGGTCGGAGCGGTACCGGTTGGCTGAGCGCTATCTCGAAGTGCAATCTGACCGCCTGGACCGTTCGGTCCGCCAGCAGAAAATTGGTGCAGTGCTCAACGACTATGCCGGCCCGTCCGGACGCAGGGCAACAGCGTTGCCGGTGGCCGGCCGTTTCCGGGACGACGGCTTGCTGCATTACACGGGTTCGTTTGACATTCTGAATGCGGGTAATGGCGTTTCGGACCGGGTGACCATCGATCATGGGCGGGTTGAGCGGATTGTTACCGACGGTCATGTTGTTCGCCGACTGGAGACCGAAACCGGCCCGGTCGAGGCAGACACATATGTGATCGCGGGTGGGGCGATTTCGACGCCGCAGCTATTGTATCATTCCGGTATTCGTCCAAAAGCACTGGGCCGTTATCTGTCCTACCACCCGCTGGCGGTTTGCCAGATCGTCGTGGCACCTGAATTCTGTTCCGATGCCGGTGTCGCCGATGTCGATCCGCGCCTGCAGATCCGCCCTGGCGGGCGTGCGGAATGGTATACGCTTGTCCTGCACGATGTTTCACCTTTCACACCTGAAGGCGAGGATGCCGAGATTGCGTCGAACAGGCTGGTCGAAATTCAATCCATATGCCCGGTCGACAATGAGGAACACAAACGCGCCGTCTTCCACGAAGATGGACGCGTGACGTTCGACGTTCCCCTGTCAGATGCTGATCTCGGCCGCATGACGGGAGCGGAAAAGGAAGCGCGTGAAATCGCCAGTCTGATTGGTCGCCTGCGGGAGGGTTGCGATCCGGCGTGGATGCCTTTCGGGTTTGCGCACATGACCGGTACAACCCGGATGTCGGCGCTGGACAACGGCACCGGCGTTGCGGACTACAATGGCTGCGTATGGGGCTACGACAATCTTTATCTCGCCACCAACGGACTGATACCGACGAGAATGGCTGTCAATCCGACCCTGACCGGCGTCAGCCTTGCCATTCATGTGGCTGATCACATTGCCGTATAGAAGCTCACTTCAGTCAAAGGAATAGGGGATCGTGTCGCGGCTGTTGGGGTCGACCGACAGCTTTCGCTTCAGCGGCGGTACTGCCCGCTGATGACAGTCCGATCGCTCGCAGATGCGGCAGGATATGCCGATCGGTTCAAAGGCCGTGTCGCTGGCAAGGTCAAGGTCGTCCGCGTAGATGAGGGCGCCGGCATGTTTGATTTCGCAACCGAATGCGAGCGCGTAGCGCTGGACCGGATCGCGGAAACCACCGCTTGGTTTTGTCACCGCGGTTGCGAGGCACAGATAGCGCACGCCGTCGGGCGTCTCTGCAAGTTGCCTTAGTATGCGGGACGATGTGGCAAAGGCGTTATGAACGTTCCATAGCGGGCAGGCAGAGCCGAAGCGTGCAAATTGCAGTTTCGTTGCGCTGTGTCGCTTGGTGATATTGCCGGCCTGATCCACCCGGGCAAAGAAAAACGGAATGCCCTTGTTTCCGGGTCGCTGCAGGGTTGAGAGACGGTGCGCGACCTGCTCGATACTGGCACCGAACCGGTCTGCCAGAAGTTCCAGGTCGTGCCGGACTTCGCCTGCCGCGGCGAGAAATTCGCCATAGGGCAGGAGTGCGCTTCCAGCGAAATAGTTGGCAAGTCCGATCCGGCAGACCGCCGCTGCGTCCTGCGAGTGGAAGTTTGCCTTGTCGATGATTGCGGTCATGGTGTCGGCATGTTCCAAAAGGCCGATCTGGTGCGCCAGTTGGAACGCGTGGGTCGAAGGCGTCGCCTTGGGATTGACCGACAGGACGCGCGCGACAGGATCGTAGCGCCTGATGGCGTCAGCCTCTGTCGCGGCACCGCCGATGGCAACGCGCACTCGGTGATTGCGCTCGAGGTGGTCGGCCAGCGTTCGGACCCTGTTGCGGGTTGCGCCTTTTAGTCCGCCGGCAAGCTGTTCTGCCGCGATATCAAGCTCATGGACGTAATTGTCGAGATAGTGGAAGAAGTCGCGGACCTCCTCATATGGCGTAGGCTCATTCAGGCCGCCGGAGCGTTCCAGCGTATCGTCGAGTTCAGCCAATTGCTCACCGGCGCGCCGCAATGCCTGGTGCATTGCCAAAAATGCACGTGCTACTGTGGGCGTGTTCTGTGTGACCAGTTTCAGGTCCTGGGCGGACGGCTGCTGGCCCTTGAAAAGCGGGTCGGCGATGGCCTCGGCCATGTCCGCAAGCAGACGGTCGCTGTCATTTTCGGAAAGGCTGGCAATGTCGACCGAGAAGTTTTCAGCGAGCGCCAGCAGCACGGGCGCCGTGACGTGACGCTGGTTGTTTTCGATCTGGTTGAGATAACTCGTTGAAATGCCGAGCTGTTTGGCGAAATCCGCCTGAGTAAGACCGGTTTCTTGACGGATGCGGCGGATGTTGAGACCGATAAATAGTTTTCTGGCACGCATTTTTACAACTTTGCAAATTATAGTTTGCAAAATTAGCTATATCAACTTTGTTGCTATTTCAACCCTTTTGTCGCAACCGGCTGCACTGTAAACCAGAAGGAATCCAAAATCCTGCGGTCCCGGGGAGCGGCAAAATGCTTGAGGTTATCGAACAACTGGAAGAAAAACGCCGCGAGGCGCATCTGGGCGGTGGCCAGCGCCGCATCGACGCACAGCACGCTAAAGGCAAGCTAACGGCGCGGGAGCGGCTGGAAGTCCTCCTCGATGAAGGATCGTTCGAAGAATACGACATGTACAAGGCGCATCGATGCGCCGATTTCGGCATGCAGGACCAGCAGATTGCCGGTGACGGTGTGGTGACCGGCTGGGGAACCATCAACGGCCGTCCGACCTATGTCTTCAGCCAGGATTTCACCGTTTTCGGCGGTTCGCTTTCGGAAACCCATGCGGAAAAGATCTGCAAGGTCATGGATCTCGCCGTGCAGAACGGCGTGCCGCTGATCGGCCTCAACGATTCCGGCGGCGCGCGCATACAGGAGGGCGTTGCCTCGCTCGGCGGCTATGCCGAGGTTTTCTGGCGCAATGTTCAGGCATCCGGTGTCATTCCGCAGATTTCGGTCATCATGGGCCCGTGCGCCGGCGGCGCCGTCTATTCTCCCGCAATGACGGATTTCATCTTCATGGTGAAGGATACGAGCTACATGTTCGTGACCGGTCCGGATGTGGTGAAGACTGTCACCAACGAGATCGTCACTGCCGAGGAGCTTGGCGGAGCATCGACACACACGAAAAAGTCATCCGTCGCCGACGGGGCGTTTGAAAACGACGTGGAGGCGCTGTTGGAAGTGCGCCGGATGTTCGACTTCCTGCCGCTCTCGAACCGCAAGAAGCCGCCGGTCAGGCAAACGCCTGACCCCTACGACCGTGTCGAAATGAGCCTCGATACGCTGGTGCCGGACAATGCAAACAAGCCGTACGATATGCACGAGGTGATCGTGAAGGTTGCCGATGAGGGCGAGTTCTTCGAGATACAGAGGGATTTCGCCGGCAACATCCTTTGCGGCTTCATCCGCCTGAACGGTTCGACCATTGGCGTTGTAGCCAATCAGCCGATGGTGCTTGCCGGTTGCCTTGATATCGACAGTGCCAAGAAGGCGGGCCGGTTCGTGCGGTATTGCGACGCCTTCAACATTCCGATCCTCACCCTTGTCGATGTGCCGGGCTTCCTGCCGGGCACCGCGCAGGAATATGGCGGCATCATCAAGCACGGCGCCAAGCTGCTTTTCGCCTATGCGGAAGCAACCGTGCCGAAAGTTACGGTCATTACCCGCAAGGCCTATGGTGGCGCCTATGATGTGATGGCCTCGAAGCACATTCGCGCCGACGTCAACTACGCGTGGCCAACGGCTGAAATCGCAGTGATGGGCGCAAAGGGTGCGACCGAAATCCTTTATCGTTCGGAACTCGGCGATCCGGACAAGATCGCGCAGCGCACGAAGGATTACGAAGACCGGTTTGCCAATCCGTTCGTCGCAGCACAACGCGGCTTTATCGATGAGGTGATCATGCCGCATTCGACCCGCCGCCGCATCGGAAGGGCCTTTGAGCTGCTGAAGACCAAACAGGTCGAGGGTCCAGCCAAGAAACACGATAACATTCCGCTTTAGAGGTCAGGTTGATGTTCAAGAAAATACTCGTCGCCAATCGTGGCGAAATCTCCTGCCGGGTCTTCAAGACCGCAAAACGGATGGGCATTGGCACGGTCGCGGTCTATTCAGAGGCCGACCGCAATGCACTTCACGTCGATATGGCCGATGAAGCCGTTTTCATCGGTGCAGCCCCGGCTGCGGAGAGTTATCTTGTCATCGACAAGATCATCGATGCCTGCAAGCAGACCGGAGCCGAAGCGGTACATCCGGGATATGGCTTTTTGTCTGAGCGCGCTGAATTCGCCGAACGGCTTGCCGCCGAAGGCATCGCTTTCATCGGACCGCCGAAAGGTGCGATCGAGGCGATGGGCGACAAGATCACCTCGAAAAAAATCGCTGCCGATGCGGACGTTTCGACCGTTCCTGGTGTTATGGGACTGATTGAAGACGCGGAGCATGCCGTCAAGATCGCCTCCGGCATCGGCTATCCGGTGATGATCAAGGCGAGTGCCGGCGGCGGCGGCAAAGGCATGCGCATCGCCTGGAACGATGCGGAAGCGCGCGAAGGTTTCGAGCGCTCCAAATCCGAAGCTGCCTCAAGCTTTGGCGATGACCGGATCTTTATCGAAAAATTCGTTACCGAGCCGCGCCATATCGAAATCCAGGTGCTGGCGGATACAAAAGGCAATTGCATTTATCTGGGCGAGCGTGAGTGTTCCATCCAGCGCCGCAATCAGAAGGTGATCGAAGAAGCGCCGTCTCCATTCCTTGATGCCGAGACCCGGAAGGCAATGGGCGAACAGGCCGTGGCGCTTGCCAAAGCAGTCGACTATGCCAGCGCAGGAACGGTTGAGTTTATCGTCGACAAGGAGCGCAATTTCTATTTCCTGGAAATGAATACGCGGCTTCAGGTGGAGCATCCCGTCACCGAACTGATTACCGGCGTGGATCTTGTCGAGCAGATGATCCGTGTTGCCGCCGGCGAAGAACTTGCCATCAGCCAGGAAGACGTCAAACTCAATGGATGGGCGGTCGAAAGCCGGCTCTACGCGGAAGATCCCTATCGCAACTTCCTGCCGTCGATCGGCCGATTGACGCGCTACCGCCCGCCACAGGAAGGCGAGGGCAGCGATGGCCATATCGTGCGTAACGATACCGGCGTCTTCGAGGGCGGCGAGATATCGATGTTCTATGATCCGATGATCGCAAAACTCTGCACCTGGGCGGAAGACCGCAACACCGCGGTCGAAAAGATGTCCGACGCGCTGGATCATTTCGAGGTGGAAGGGATCGGTCACAATATTCCGTTCCTGTCGGCGGTTATGGATCATGACCGCTTCCGGTCGGGCAACATCACCACGGCGTTCATTGCGGAGGAGTATCCGGACGGTTTTCACGGTGTCGAAGTCGATTGCCAGATGAGCAAGGACCTTTCGGCTGTTGCCGTGGTGCTTGATGCGATCGAGCGCGAACGTGGCGCCAGTGCGAGTAAAGACCGGTTCGAAAACGGGGCTGCAAACTCGGGTAAGACCGTGCGCCTGGATCGCGAAAACACACGCGCCATTCTGGAGCGTGACGGCGCCGAATATGTTGTCACGATCGGTGAGGGATCGCCGCAGCGCCTGTTGACTGACTGGCAGCCCGGCGACACGCTTGCGAAGGTGTCAATTGACGGACTGCCGACAGCCTTCAAGGTCGATCCTGTGCCGGGCGGTTACCGTCTCCGGCATCGTGGTGTCGATCAGAAAGTTCAGGTTCTTTCCAACCGTGTTGCGGAACTGGCTGCCCTTATGCCGGAAAAACTGCCGCCCGACACTTCCAACATGCTGCTTTGCCCGATGCCGGGACTGGTTGTGGCGCTGCATGTCGAAGAAGGCGCGCAGGTGCAGGAAGGCCAGGCGCTGGCGATTGTCGAAGCCATGAAGATGGAAAACGTACTGCGGGCGGAACGGTCCGCGAAGGTGGCAAAAATCCCGGTTGGCGTGGGTGACAGTCTTGCAGTCGACGAAGTGATTATGGAGTTCGAGGCGTGACACCGGACCAAAGTCCCCTGGCAATTGACAGGCAGGACACATTTCTGGGGCGTGAAATCGGACGCCTTTCTTACGGGTGCTGGCGATTGCCGGGCGCGCCGCAGGCAGAGGTTGCCGCAAAGATCGATGCCGCGCTCGAAATCGGCGCCAATCTGATCGACACGGCGGCGGTATACGGCTTCGGAGGCGACGGATTCGGTGCTGCCGAGGCAATGCTCGGAAAACTGATTGCCGAACGTCAGTCGCTGAGAGATGACATCGTTCTGGTTACCAAGGGCGGCATCACTCCGCCATTGCCCTACAATTCATCAGCAGAGCATCTGATTGCTTCTTGCGAAGCCTCACTCCAGCGGCTGAACTGCGATCATGTCGATCTGTTTCTCGTTCATCGCCCGGACAACCTGACCGGTCATGCTGCGGTGGCTGAGGCGCTTGGCGAGCTGGTGCGGAGTGGTAAAGCGCGTGCAGTCGGCGTTTCCAACTACACACTTGAGCAGACCCGCGCGCTCCAGCACTTTCTCGATGAGCCTATTGTTGCAACGCAGCCGGAAATCTCCGCATGGTGTACGGAAACACTGTTTAACGGAGTCCTGGATCACGCACAGAGTGCGTCCATGTTGCCAATGGCCTGGTCGCCTCTCGCAGGAGGATCGCTGGCAACGGGCATTGCGCCTGGAGGATCGCCCGATCGCTTCCCGGATCTGATTGCCGTGATCGATCGCATTGCGGGCGACAACAATTCGACAAGGGACTGCGTTGCCCTTGCCTGGCTGCTTGCTCATCCGGCCGGCATCGTCCCCATTTTGGGCACCCAGTCGCCGGAGCGGATCCGGGCGGCTGCCGGCGCCTTCGACATCAATATGAACCGCCGCGACTGGTACGACATTCTCGAAGCCAGCCTCGGCGAGCGGATGCCATGAGGAATTGACCATGACCAATACAAACCGTGACTGGATTGACCTCGCGACAAAAGAGCTGAAGGGAAAGGACCCTTCCACGCTCAACTGGGAGACGCCCGAAGGCATCACCATCAAGCCGCTCTACGGCGCGGATGATCTTCCGGCGTCCGCTACTCAGGAACTGCCGGGATTTGCGCCATTCACCCGTGGCATTAAAGCAACCATGTATGCCGGACGCCCCTGGACGATCCGCCAATATGCAGGCTTTTCGACGGCCGAGGAATCCAACGCGTTCTACCGCAAGAACCTTGCCGGCGGTCAAAAGGGCCTCTCGGTCGCCTTCGATCTGGCCACCCACCGCGGATATGATTCCGACCATCCGCGCGTCGTCGGCGATGTCGGCAAGGCCGGTGTGGCAATCGATTCCGTTGAGGACATGAAAATCCTTTTTGACGGCATTCCGCTTGATCAAATGTCGGTGTCGATGACGATGAACGGCGCGGTCATTCCGGTTCTGGCGATGTTTATTGTGGCGGGCGAGGAGCAGGGCGTTGACCGCTCGCTATTGTCCGGCACGATCCAGAACGATATCCTCAAAGAGTTCATGGTGCGCAACACCTATATTTATCCGCCGGAATCGTCGATGCGCATCGTTGCCGACATTATCGACTATACGGCGCGCGAGATGCCGAAGTTCAACTCGATTTCGATCTCCGGCTATCACATGCAGGAAGCCGGTTCGACATTGGCGCAGGAGCTCGCCTATACGCTCGCCGACGGCATGGAATATGTGCGCGCTGCCATGAGCAAAGGGCTCGATGTCGACGCCTTTGCCGGCCGGCTGTCCTTCTTCTTCTGTATAGGCATGAACTTCTTCATGGAAGCTGCAAAACTGCGTGCGGCGCGCCAGATCTGGGCGAAGATCATGACGGATTTCGGCGCCAAGTCCGAACGCTCCAAAATGCTGCGCACGCATTGCCAGACATCCGGCGTTTCGCTGACGGAGCAGGACCCGTACAACAACGTCGTACGCACTGCGTTCGAGGCGATGGCTGCAGCCCTTGGTGGCACCCAGTCGCTGCATACTAACTCGTTTGACGAGGCAATCGCCCTGCCGACGGAGTTCTCGGCGCGCATTGCCCGAAATACGCAGCTCATTTTGCAGCATGAAACAGGCGTTACCAACGTCGTCGATCCGCTGGGCGGTTCCTACTATGTCGAGGCGCTGACAAAAGAGCTGGTCGACGAAGCCTGGCGGATGATCGAGGAGGTCGAAAGCCTTGGCGGAATGACCAAGGCGGTGGAACAGGGACTTCCAAAGATGCGGATCGAAGAGGCCGCCGCCCGGCGCCAGGCCCGTGTCGACAAGGGCGAGGATGTCATTGTTGGCGTCAATCGCTTCCGCCTGGAAGACGAGCCGAAGGTCGATATCCTGGAGATCGACAACGCAAAAGTCCGCGACGCACAGGTTGCCAGACTGCACAAGATTCGCGACACGCGCGACAGGGCGGCTTGCGATGCGGCGCTGCAGGCGCTGGAGGATGTGGCTGCGTCCGGCGGCGGCAACCTGTTGGAAGCCGCAGTCGAAGCCGCGCGGGCCCGCGCCAGTCTTGGTGAGATTTCCGATGCGATGGAGCGCGCTTTCAATCGCCACAAAGCGACCACACGGGTTATCTCCGGCATCTATGGCGACGCCTACAAGGACGATGCGCAATATCAGCTGATCCAGAAAAAGATTGCCGAGTATCAAAAGGAACGTCAGCGCGAGCCGCGTATTCTCGTCGCCAAGATGGGACAGGACGGCCACGATCGTGGTGCGAAAGTAATTGCCACCGCCTTTGCCGATATGGGCTTCGATGTCGAATTGTCCGACATGTTCGAAACCCCGCCGGAAGTCGCATCAAAGGCCATTGCAAGCGATGTTGATGTCATCGGTGTTTCATCGCTTGCCGCCGGCCACCGCACGCTGGTGCCCGACCTGATCCGTGAGCTCAAGGCCTCGGGCCGCGACGACATAATCGTCATATGCGGCGGGGTCATTCCGGAACAGGATTACGAATTCCTGCAGGAATCCGGCGTTACGGCGATATTCGGGCCCGGATCAAATGTCCTGGACGCGGCGAATGTCGTCCTCGCGGAGGTCGCCGGGATGCGTCGGAACCGCTAACCGGACATTTCAACAAACTTTATCGATAGATCCCATCCGGGCATGCCGGATGGGGAGAGGCCATTGCGGCCAATGGGAGGGATATTATGGAAATCGGATTTATCGGGCTCGGTAATATGGGTGCGCCGATGGCTCAGAACCTGTCAAAGGCGGGGCATCGCGTCGCCGGCTTTGATGTTGCAGGCGTTACCGTTGAGGGCGTGGAGACTGTCGGGTCGGCCGGTGAAGCGGCAGGCGGTCGCGATGCGGTCATCACAATGCTGCCGAACGGTGCGATCCTGCGGTCTGTCTTTGAGGAAATCGTGCGTAACGGAAAAAAGGGCGCCGTCTTCATTGACTGTTCGACGGTCGATGTCGAAAGCGCGCGTGCCGCGCATGAACTTGCCGAAAAAACAGGGCTTCTGTCTGTCGATGCACCGGTATCGGGCGGCATCGGCGGCGCGGCTGGCGGTACGTTGACTTTCATGGCGGGCGGGTCACAGGAAAGCTTCGATGCCGCCAGCCCGCTTTTCGACATCATGGGGCAAAAAGCCGTTCATTGCGGTGGTCCGGGCGCCGGACAGGCGGCCAAGATCTGCAACAATATGATTCTCGGTATCTCCATGATCGGTGTATGCGAGGCCTTTGCGCTCGGCGACAAGCTCGAACTTGACAGGCAAAAGCTGTTTGACGTGGTCTCAACGTCATCGGGTTCATGCTGGTCGGTCAATACCTACTGTCCGGCGCCGGGTGTAGGACCCAGCAGTCCGGCCGACAACGAATACAAACCCGGTTTTGCGGCAGAGTTGATGCTGAAGGATCTGCTATTGAGCCAGCAGGCCGCCGGCGCCGTTGATGCCGCGACGCCTTTGGGTGCCCTTGCAAGCGCTCTTTACCAGTCTTTTGTGAATGACGGTGGAAAGGGCCGGGATTTTTCCGCCATGTTGCCGCACCTTGCAGAAAAGGGGCATGGAAGCGGATAGGGGAGGCAACCGTCAATATTGTAACGATGAGATAAAGCAGTACCGCGACCCTATTCTGATTTGCTGTTTCCACTATTATCGGTGCGACTCGCTCCATGGCGACGGTAAACGGAACGGGAGAAAGTAAATTTGCTGAGCAAACGTCTGCCCCTGTTTGTACTGTTCGGTGGTGTGGCAGGTGTCCTAATCGGCCTGTTCAGCCCGTTGCTGACGGCAGTAATCGCGCCAGTGGGCAACATCTACATCCGGCTTATGGAAGTCGTGGTTCTCCCCTATCTCATCTCCTCTCTGGTGCTCGGCCTTGGGCAGCTTGCTCCGCAGAACGCCATTAAGCTGTTTAAAAAGAGCTGGGCCAGCTACCTTACCCTCTGGGCAACCACCTTCATTGTCTTGCTGGTCGCGGCCTCGACCGTTCCGCTTGTTGAGCGGGCGGCCGTCGTCAATTTCTCCGATACGCTGGCAACAAGCGCCGGACCCAATTCGTCGCTGATCGACCTGCTTGTTCCGGACAATTTTTTCCAGGCGCTGACTAACAATTACATACCTTCCATCGTCCTCATCGGGCTTATATTCGGAATAGCCGTTCAGCAAAGCGAAAAGCCGGCCGAACTTCTGGCCATGCTTTCGGCAATTCGTGTTGCCTGTATCAGAATCTGGGGCTGGATCGTCTTTCTGGCGCCGGTAGGCGTTTGCGCCCTGTTCGCAGATACCATCGGTTCTATGGATCCCGACGGGTATGCCGCCATGACGATCTATATCGTTGTCGTTATGCTGTCGGCACTGGTGCTGGGGCTGTGGATCCTGCCGATGATGCTCACAGCCTTCTTGCCCATGCGTTATTGGGAGATCATGTCGGAGTTGAAGGAGGCATTCCTGATTTCGATCGTGACGTCGCTGTCGGTCGCTTCCCTGCCGATGATTCAGTCTGCGGCGCAGAGAATTGCCAGGAAACACTGTGCAAACGAAAACGAAAGCGAGCAAAGGGAAATCATCCAGACGACACTGTCGATCAGCTATCCGCTGGCACAGATCGGCAACTTCTTCATTCTGGCGTTTTTGCTTTATGCCTCGTTCTACTTTTTCATTCCCTTGAGCGGATTGCAGCTTCTTGAGCTGCCCTTCGTGACGCTGATGTCCGGCATCGGCTCACCGACATCCTCCATTGGTGCTGTCAGCTTTATGGCAAGCTGGCTCAACATGCCCAGCGAAACGACAAATCTCTATGTCGAGACGATGGCGATAACCCGATATGCCCAGGTTCTGGCATCTGTGGCCGGATTTGCGTTTATCACTTTTCTTGTGACATTCACTTTTTATGGTCGCATCCGGTTTGATATCAAACGGTTTGCTTTAACCGTGGCCGTGGCGGTTGTTTGCCTGTCGGGAATCTGGTCGCTTGGGCGCTGGGGCGGCACACACATTCAGCTGCATTCCGAGACAAACTATCTGGCAATGGGGCTACCCGATGAATTGCAGGCGCTTGGTGATCAGAACCTGGTGTCAAGGCTTGGCCCATTACCGTCCGCTACAGCGAATGCCGCTACTGCGGCTTCCGGAAAAGGGGATGACGGACGAGTCGATGTGCTGGGCCTTATTCAAACCAAATCTGTCTTGCGGGTCGGTATAAACCCGAATGTCATGCCGTTTACTTACGAAAACAATGACGGGCGCCTTGTCGGCTACGATGTCGAGATGATGTACCGTTTTGCGCAAAGCATGAATGTCGAACTCGCCTTCATTCCCTATTCCTGGCAAACGCTGACTAAAGACCTGGCCGACTACAAATTCGATATCGCAATCGGCGGCATTTATATTACCAACTACCGGCTGGAGAACGTTACCGTCAGCAACCCGTATTATGAGAACCCGCTGGCGCTGATCGTGCGGACCGATCAGATCGATGATTTCTCCTCGCGCAGCAAGATCAACGCGATCGAAAACCTGACGATCGCGGTTTTCGACGATCCGGTGCTGGTTCCGCAAGCCAAGCGCAGCTTTCCCTCTGCAAAAATCAAGGTTGTCAAAAATTATGACGGTCTTGCCGAATTGCAGGATGTGGATGCAGCCATCTGGACGCTCGAACAGGCAAGGGCGTGGGCAATCTCACATGAAGGCTTTTCCACTGCAGTGCCGCGCGATACCGCAAGCCGCTTTCTTTTCGGCTACCTGATGCCGCCCAATTCACCGAGCCTGTCGGACTATTTGAATTACTGGATGGGGCTGCAGAAGGACAATGGGGTTCTGGCAGATATGGCAAAGCGCTGGATTGACCCTGCGGCAACGGATGTGTCCGGAATTTAATAACACGAACCGGAACGGTCCAAGGCTGTATCTGACGGGCCGTAAACGGGCGATGCGTCCGGATTTGCAGCTTCTTGCGCATTGCTATTGGATTTTTTTCAAAACGCGACCATCTTAATGGAATGAATATTCGTCCTGACAAACAGTCCATGGGCTACCGGCTCGAAGTGGTGCCGCTTTCCGGCGAAACCGTTGCGCGGCACGGCGATACGGTTATCGCCTCCAGCAATGCTGCAAAAATCATGCATGAGACCAGGTTGCCGTCGGTGGTCTATTTCCCACAGGAAGACGTCACCGCCACCTTGCTTGCAACGACCGGCCACCGGACGTTCTGCCCGTTCAAGGGCACAGCAACCTATTGGGATGTCCAGGTGGGTGACGAGGTATTTGCCAACGGTGCCTGGACCTACAAAAATGCAATTCCCGAGGCAAAGGATGTCGAGGGTTATGTCGGCTTCATGTCGAATGTATTGAGCGCCGTTGATCTTGCCGACGGTGAGGCGAAGGCCGAAGACCACGGCAACATATCCGGCCCGACGATCGATTGGATCATGCGCGAAGCCTGGCTGTGCCCCACTCCTGAGGAACTGACCGAGGCAATAGCACGCAAATTCAATGAAGATGGCATCGCCATTTCCAGAATGAGCGTGATGATCTGGTCGCTGCACCCGATGATAGCCGGAAAAAACTACGTCTGGTCAAAGAAGGACGGAGTAAAGACCTACACGCCGTCATACGACATTCTTGATCACCCGGCCTTCGTGAACAGCCCAATTCGTCATGTCACCAATGGCCTCGGCGGTGTGCGGCAGAACCTGCTTGCCGAGAAAGCCGAATTCAGTTTCCCGATCATGGATGATCTGAAGGCGGAGGGCGCCACCGACTATGTGGCAATGCCATTGTGGTTTTCAAACGGCCAGATCAACGTCCTGACGCTCACATGCGATCATCCGAACGGCTTTACCACGGCCAATCTAGGACTTGTGTTTGAATGCTCGTCTGTGATCAGCCGGCTCTACGAGGTCTTCAACCTGCGCGAAAATGCCTCTTCGTTGCTGGAGACTTATCTCGGCAAACGCACCGGTGCGCGTGTGCTCGGTGGTGAAATCCGCAGGGGTGACGGCGATCAGATCGATGCCGCCATCTTGTTTTGCGACCTGCGCGGCTCGACAAGACTTGAAGAGGAAATGGGCCGTGATGATTATCTTGTTCTTCTAAACAAGTTTTTCGACACGACGGCCCGGATTATCAACGAACATGGCGGCGAGGTATTGAAATTCATCGGAGACGCCGTGCTGGCGATCTTTCCGACCGGTGACGACCCGTCACATGCCTGCCAGCAGGCGCTCGCGTCTGCGCTTGAAATCGATCGCGAGATCAACAATGGCGCCGGCGAAGAAACAGGTGCCGATTTCGGCTGTGTATCCGGCCTTGCCTTCGGGAATGTCACCTACGGCAATGTCGGTTCGGAGGAGCGACTCGATTTCACCGTCATTGGATCGGCGGCAAATGTGGCAGCAAGACTGGGCGACCTAGGCAAGCAGCTCGGCCATTCCATTGTGACGACGGGCACTCTTGCCAAAGGTGACGATGGTTCCATGCGTTCACTCGGAGAGTTTGATCTTCACAACGTATCGGCAGCGATCGAGGCGTTCGCTCCCGTTGCAGATGTTCATGCCGGAATAAAATAGCACATTGCAATTTTTCGGGACAATTCCGTCGGTGCCGCTAAAAGGAATATCAGTCCAGTTATTCCGGTGATCCGTATGCCCCGATTTTCCGCCAACATTTCGATGATGTTTACCGAACATGACTTCCTTGACCGTTTCAGCGCTGCGCGGGATGCGGGTTTTGAGGCGGTGGAGTTCCTTTTTCCCTATGACCATTCAGCTGAGGAGATTGGTGACGCCATCAGGCGCAACGGGCTCGACGTCAGCGTCTTCAATCTGTCGCCGGGCGATTGGGATGCCGGCGACCGGGGACTTGCCTGCATAGCGGGGCGAGAGGCAGAATTTCGCGCGTCGATTGATAAAGCACTTCCCTATACTGCAGAAGCCGGTGCGAAACGGCTACACGTCATGGCCGGTATCCGCGGTGATGCAAGCCGTGAACGGGCGTTATCCTGTTTCATGGAGAACCTGCGCTACGCCTCGGGCAAATTCGGTGAAGCGGGTCTCGATGCGCTGATCGAGCCAATCAATTCGCGGGACATGCCCGGTTACTTGCTGTCTTCTACCGATCTGGCAGCAGACATTTTGAAGGAGATCAACCTGCCGAATGTCGGACTGCAGTTTGACATCTATCATCACCAGATCACCCATGGTGATGTGGTGCGCAGTCTGGAGAAATATATGCCGCTCATCAGGCATATACAGATTGCCGGCGTGCCGCATCGAAGGGAGCCCGACGAGGGCGAGTTGAATTATGCTCATGTCTTCGAGCAGCTTGACGCCTTGGGTTATGAGGGCTGGGTCGGATGCGAATACAGGCCGAAGGCTGGAACAGTCGAAGGGCTTGGCTGGATGCGGCGCTAGTGCGGCAGGTGTGCCCCGCTGGCCTGCAGCATGCGGTATTCGGTTGGCGAAACACCGAAATGGGCTCGAAACAGTTTTGAAAAATGCTGGAAATTGTTGAAGCCCCATTTCATGGCAATTTCACTGATGGACTGACCGGTAAAACGCGGATCTGAAAAATCCTGTGCGGTGCGGTCGAGCCGGGCCTTGCGAATAAAGCCCGCGACAGAGGAGCCTTCCTTGGCGAAAAGTTCGTTCAGGCGTCTGACCGACATGCCGACCGCGACCGCAACTGCGTTCCTGTCGAGATGCGGGTCGGCGAGATTGGCGTGAATGAAGGTCCGTGCGCGAAGCATGATATGCTGCTCCGGCAGGGACATCTCGACACCGCCGTCATCGAGTGAGGCAAGACCGGTGGCAATCAGATCGATGAGAACATCCTGAACCAGGCTTTGAACACGATCGCCGCCGTCTGAGATGAGGCGCGAGAAGCTGACGATGTTGTCACTGACTAGCCGGCCGATATCGCTGGCACCGCGGATGCGTTTCCCGGTCAGAAGATCGGCATTTGGCAGCCTTTCCAGAAGACGGGTTTTGGGGAGTTGCACCACCATCTGATGGAAGTCATCTGTCAGCGTCAGCTGGTACGGGTCGGTGCTGCTGTAGAGGGCCAGATCACCCGGTTCCAGCCGTGCGATGTTGCCGTGCTGCGCGACGAAAGACACCTCGTTCATCTGCAGGCTGAGCAGGAAATACTCATCCGTCGACCGTGCTATATCGCGTTTTCGCCGGTGAACTTCGTGCGCAGTTCCATAAACATTCGAGATCGATAAATTGGGGTAGTGCTCAACGTCGATCCCGCCGTGAAAATGCTCTAGGTCGCCGCCCTCGCAGCCCAGTTGAACATAGGCTTCGCACACCGCCTCGCGCCAGTACGCGAAGCGATTTTGCCTTGCAACATCGCTCGTATCGTAGAGTCTCGACAACGCCCGTTCTCCTCCCGGTCAAGCGTCCGGATGCTCCTTTTGGGGGCGATTATAGACGGATTTCCGCTCAAAATGACAAGTTTTTCCGCCCAAGCGCCAAAGCGGACGGGCTGCCGGACGTGGATACTTGATGGCAGTTGCAAAAGGATAAAGAGGGAGGAGTACCCATGTCGCAACCGTTCAAAGTGGCAGCCGTGCAGGCTGCGCCGGCTTTTCTTGATCTCGACAAATCCGTCGAAAAGGCGATTGCGCTGATCGATGAAGCGGGCTCGAAAGGCGTCAAGCTGATCGCGTTCCCGGAGACCTGGATTCCGGGCTATCCCTGGTGGATATGGCTTGGCGCGCCAGCCTGGGGCATGCAGTTTGTCGGGCAATATTTCGACAACGCCATTGAGGCCGACAGTCCGCAGGACGAGGCGCTTCGCGAGGCTGCTCGCCGCAATGCCATGCACGTTATCGTCGGAGTCTCCGAGCGGGCAGGCGGCAGCCTCTATATGGGGCAATGGCATTATGGCCCCGGTGGGGAGATTGTCGCGCGCCGCCGCAAGCTGAAGCCGACCCATGTCGAGCGCACCGTGTTCGGTGAGGGGGACGGCAGCGATATCAGTGTTCATCAGACCGATATCGGCCGTGTCGGCTCGCTGTGCTGCTGGGAGCATCTGCAGCCGCTCACCAAATATGCCATGTATTCACAGAACGAGCAGATACACATCGCGTCATGGCCGAGCTTCAGCCTCTATAAGGGAGCGGCCTATGCTCTCGGCGCCGAGCTCAACACGTCGGCAAGCCAGATGTATGCCGCTGAAGGGCAATGTTTCGTCATCGCATCCTGCGCCACCGTTTCCGAAGAAATGTGCGAACTGCTTTGCGACACGCCGGACAAGCAGCAGTTCCTGCAACCGGGCGGCGGTTTCGCCCGTATCTTCGCGCCAGACGGGTCTCCGGTTGGCGAGCCGCTTGGCGAGCACGAGGAAGGCCTGCTGATTGCTGAAATCGATCTTGGAGCGATCGCCTTTGCCAAGGCTGCCGCCGATCCGATCGGCCATTATTCGCGGCCCGATGTGTTGCGCCTGATGTTCAACAAGCGCGCCAATCCGGCCGTTATGCCGTTTGACGAGGGTGTCAAACTGGCGAACGAGGCGGATGAAGTGGCAGGGGCGGCAGATGCCGAGGAGGTTTCCGATGCAGCCGAATAACTCCCGGGAAGGCCGTGAGACCCGGCAGTATCCGTTGAGGATGCCGCCGGGCTGGAACCCGCCGGTTCCGGCCTGGGTCTCGGTATTCGACAGGAATGTCCGGTCCGTTTCAATGTGCGTCATCGGCTGCCAGCATCAACCGGACAGCGATGTTTCAGGTTTCCTGCGTGACCTGAAAACTGTCGGGGCAGGGGCTGACATTGCAGATTTCGCAACATGTACCGATCGCGACGGACTGCATCAGTCCGTTGGCATTCTGTACTGGTGCGACCCGATAGAGGCGGCGCGCTGGCTGGACTGTGATGCATATGAGGCATTCTGGGAAAAGCATACATCACCTGCGGTTGGTTATGGCGTATTCCGGGAGATGATGAATATTCCCCTGGAACGCTCCGAAACCCTGTTTTCAGGTCCTGAGCACAATCATGGTATGAGCCAGGCCCGCACATCTATTGAGGGGCCTGTCGACAGGCACATGTACTGGGGCGGCATGCGCGATCGCATCCCGTATTCGGCAAACGATGCTCTTGATGCAGGCGGCCCGCTGCGTATCGTCGAAAGCGGCGAAAACCGGGTTGTTGTCGAGGCGCATGAGAATTTGTGCGTCATCCGCTCCGGGCAGGACTGGAGCCATACGACAGGAGTTCAGCGCGAAGAGTATCTCGAACAGATCGAGCCGGTCTTAAGGGCCGGAATGGATTTTCTTCGCGACAAGGGCGAAGAAGTCGACTGTTATACCTGCCGCTACATGCGCCAGCTGGACGGGGCGTTCGCGCCGGACGAACGCAGCTTTGGTCTTGCCTATTTCCGGACGATGAAGGATCTGGAGGACTGGGCTGAACACCACCCGACCCATCTAGCGATCTTCAACCGGTTTCTGGAAATCGCGCCGAAATACGGACCGGGCCTGCAGCTTCGGCTTTGGCACGAAGTGTCCGTGCTGCCAGCAGGAAATCAACTTGCAGAATATGTAAATTGCCGGCCCGGTACCGGATTGCTCGCTGGCGTGACCATGCAGATGAACACAGCCTGAGACGCCTCTCCGGTCATTCAGCAGACAGTCCCGTGAAACGGCGCACGGGGCTGTTGCCTTTCATCTGCCATTTTGCTCCGGGTGCGTCACCAGCTCTATTCCGGCTTCACCGAGCAATATCTCCGAAACATCGAAACTGTGATCCAGCGCGCCGTCATGGGCAGGCTTTTCGGGGCAGATCACCCGTTTGATGCCGCTTTGAATGATCGCACGGGCGCAGTCTGAACAAGGAAACCGGTTTATGTAGATCGTGCAGCCGTCAAGCGCCGTTCCCATGCGGGCCGCATTGTAGATGGCGTTGCGCTCGGCGTGCTCGAACCAGAAGAACTTCTCGCCCGATTTTCGGTCGAAACGGCTGTCGTCATCGGATTTCACGCCGCGCGGCAGGCCGTTATAGCCGGTGGAGCGGATTTCCAGACCGGGGCCGACGATGACTGCGCCAACGGAGAAATCGCGGTCCTCGGTCCAGGACGCGATGTGATCGGCGAGTTCGAGGAACCGCCGATCCCACTTTTCCTTTTTGGCGTCCGACATATCAGCCTGCGTAGACGTAGGACGTCTTGACGGTCGTATAGAACTCGACCGCATAGCGGCCCTGTTCGCGTGCGCCGAAGGACGAGCCTTTGCGCCCGCCGAACGGCACGTGGTAGTCGACGCCGGCCGTCGGCAGGTTGACCATGACCATGCCGGCGGCGGCCTGGCGCTTGAATTCGCGGGCGTGTTTCAGGCTTTGCGTGCAGATGCCGGCCGAAAGGCCGAAATCGGTGTCATTCGCCACTGCAACGGCTTCATCGAAATCCGCCACTTTGAGGACCGACCCGCAGGGACCGAAGATTTCCTCTCGGTTGATGCGCATATCGTTGCTGGTGCCGAGGAACAGGGCAGGAGCCTGATAAAAGCCGTTGGCATCGAGTTCCAGCCGTTCCCCGCCGATGACTTCGGCGGCTTCCGTGCGGGCGAGATCGACATATTCGAGATTCGAGTTGAGCTGCTTGGCATCGACGACCGGGCCGATCTGCGTCGCCGAGTCCAGCGCATTGCCGACTTTCAGCGCCTGCATGGCTTTCGTCATTTCGTCGACAAAGGCATCGTGGATACCGGCTTCGACGATCAGCCGCGAAGAGGCGGTGCAGCGCTGGCCGGTGGAAAAGAACGTACCGTTGACACAAGCCGGAACAGCGACAGAGAGATCCGCGTCGTTAAGCACCACCATCGGGTTCTTGCCGCCCATTTCAAGCTGCACCTTCTTGCGCAGCCTGCCGCAGGTCTCGGCGATATGATGACCGGTTGCTACCGATCCGGTGAAGGAAATGGCGTTGATGTCCGGGTGTGTCACCAGGGCTTCGCCGACGACGGAACCGCGCCCCATGACGAGATTGAAAACACCCGGCGGGCAGCCGCATTCATGCAGTATTTCGGCAATGACATGGGCGCAGCCTGGGGTGAGGTCGGCCGGCTTGATGATCACGCAGTTTCCGTAGGCGAGTGCCGGTGCGATCTTCCAGGCCGGAATGGCGATCGGGAAGTTCCACGGCGTGATCAGCCCGACGATGCCGACCGGTTCGCGTGTGACTTCGACATCGATGCCGGGACGAACGGAGGACTGCAGGTCGCCAACCTGACGCAGGGCTTCACCAGCGAAGAACTTGAAGACCTGCGATGCGCGCATGGTTTCGCCGATGCCTTCGGCCAGCGTCTTGCCTTCTTCGCGCGAGAGCAGCCGGCCGATCTCGTCCTTTCGTGCAGCAATGGTGTTGCCGACGGCGTCGAGCAGGTCATGACGGGCCTGTGGGGTGGCGTCCCTCCAAGCGGGAAACGCCCCATTGGCGGCTTCAACGGCGGCTTCGACGCTCGATGCATCACCATAGGAATAGGAGCCGATTACATCCGAAATATCCGACGGATTGATGTTGTCCTGGTAGTTACCGAAACTGACCCATTCGGCGCCGATCAGGTTGTCGTGCTTAGTCATTTTGACCCTCTATTTTGAAATCCGATGAAGACTGTCACACCGTCGCAAGGTTCTCAATTGCCTGCGACAGAACAGTGTGTTGCGTATCGTCAAGTTCGCAAAACGGCGGCAGAACACGCTGCCAATCGGGATTTCCCGTACGTTGCGAAACCAGAAATTTGACGGATGGGATGAGCGGTTGCGCCGATATGGCGTTTCGGATCGCCGATATGGTAGCGACCAGCTTGGGTTCGGGATTGTCGCGTCCTGACCATAGTTCTGCACAGAGCGATGCCGTTTCGTTGACGGTCGCCGAAATGCAGCCGGCAAAACCGCTTTGTGCGGCTTCTCCAAGGGCGACTTCAGAACTCGGGAATACTTCCAGCTTCGGCATAAGCGACGTCAGCTCGCGGCAATAGGGCAGGTCTCCTGAAGAATCCTTGATGCCGCAAAAACGTTCCGGCCATCTTTTGTGCAGCTCCTCGATCACTGCAATGGGGATCGTCAGCCCGGTCATTTGCGGGAAATTGTAGAAATAGATCGAAATCGGCCGGGCACCGAGCGCCTTGTGCAGCCGCGTGTACCAGTCGATCAGCCCGTCATTGGAAACGGGTTTGTAGTAGTAGGGCGGCAGGACCAGCGCGACGCGATAGCCGAGATCATCGGCAAAGGCTGTCAGATCGATCGTTTCGCCGAGCGACGGCGTTCCGGTGCCAACCATCAGACGCGCGCGGTCGATATCGCTTGCGGCCCAGGCCATGACGGATTTCCTTGAATGCGCCTGAAACGAGTTCGCTTCGCCGGTCGATCCAAGGATGTTAAGGCCGTCGCAGCCATTTTCCAGAGCCCAGCGGCAGTGCGACAAGAACAGGTCTCGTATAGGCTCGCCGCCTTGTGTGACGGGTGTCGGAACCGCGGATACTACGCCATACATTTCAGCTTGCGTCCTTGTTCTGGTGATATGCCGGGGCCAGTTTGTTGGGCGGAGCAGCGGCCACCAGCGGGTGGTCTTTGTCTGCCGGATCGGTTGAGTCCCAACCGCCCGGATTTCCAAGTCCGTTCACCGGGTCATCGAAAAACTCCCGATTGATACGCACAAACACTTCCTCTTCAGCCGTAACCTCGTCATCGTAGCGGATGGCATCGACAGGACAAATGCTTTCGCACAGACCGCACTCGATGCACTCGATCGGGTGAATGTAGAACATGCGCGCACCTTCGTAGATGCAGTCTACCGGACACACGGTGGTGCAATCGCCGTCCTTGATGTCGATACACTCGCTTTTGATGATCAAGGCCATGATACCAGCCTAGCGGCCTTTCCACTGCGGCGGGCGCTTTTCACGAAATGCCGCCACGCCCTCCTCGCTGTCTTCGCTGTTTAGCGCGTCAATCAACTCCGGCAGCCTCTGGGCGTAGGCCTCATGCGGTGCAAGATGGGAGGTTTTTTTGATGGTCGCCTTGATGGCGGCAATGGAGAGCGGTGCGCAGGCAATGATATCGGCAACCCAGCGGTCGACCTCTTCGTCCAGCTCTTCGGCAGGCACAACCGCGTTCAGCAGCCCATAGGAAGCGGCCTCGCTTGCCGGCATCAGACGGCCCGTCATCATCAAGCCGGTTGCGATCTTTTGCGGGATCATCCGCTGCAGCATGATCATGCCGCCATCGAGTGGCACACGGCCGACCTTTGCCTCAGGCAGTCCGAAACGGGCGGTGTCCGCGGCAATGACGATATCGCAGCCAAGGACCATCTCGAGGCCGCCACCGAGGGCAAGACCGTTGACGCGTGCGACCACCGGAACCTTCAGGCTTTGGCGCATGGCTATGCCGCCGAAGCAGTTGGGGCTGCGGGAAGCCCAGTAATCAAGGCCCGATTTACCTGCGTCCGATTTCAGATCGGCGCCCGCGCAAAAAGCGCGATCACCGCTGCCGGTGAGCACCACACAACGGATGGTGTTGTCGGCCTCGATTTCTGTCCAGATCCGCTCCAGCTCTGCCTCGGTTGCTGCATCGACCGCGTTCATGCGGTCGGGCCGGTCAATCGTGACCCGGGCGACGCCATCCGTGCAGTGGAAATCGACGCTCATATCGCTACCTTGTCTTCTTTCGCAGCGGCCAGTCCCAATTCCTCCAGGACTTCGTCGGTATGCTCACCCAGCTTCGGCGGTGCGTGGCGCACCTTGAGCGGGGCATCTCCGAGATGAACCGGCGAGCCCACCAGCGTCATCTGTCCCAGGACAGGATGGTCAATATCGACCAGCATGTCGTTCATCGCCGTCTGGGGATCATCAAGGGCATCGCCCAACGGGCGGACGGGCGCGCACAGAAGATCTTGTTCTTCAAGGCGCCCAAGCCAGTGTTCTGTTGTGTTTGTGGCGAAGTTCTTGCGGAACAGCTCCTGCAGGAACGGCTTGTTCTTGCGCTGTGAGGCAAGGTCCGGATATTGCGGAGAGACATCGTCGATGTCGAGCGCGTTGCAGATGTCGCGTAGCGGATTGGCCTTGAAAGCGCCGACCAGAACCAGTGCGCCGTCGGTGGTGTCGAACACGCCGGTGAGCGGCATGGCGGCCCAGTTGAGCACCTCGCGGTGTTTGCTCCATTGTGCCGCTTCCTGCATCTGCATGGCGATCATGGAATCATAGAGCGATACGCCGACCTTCTGGCCGACACCGGTCTTTTCGCGCATGAGCAGCGCTGCAAGAACACCCTGAACAAGATGCATTCCGGCGGTGTAATCACACAGCGTCGTCGGATAGATCGAGCGCGGGATAGACGGATCCGAGGTTTTTTCCATGACGCCGCTCATTGCCTGCGCCAAAACGTCCTGCCCGCCCTTGTGGGCGTAGGGACCCTTTTCGCCAAAGCCCGTACCGGACGCGCAGATAATGCGCGGATTGACCTTTTTCAGATCCTCATAGCCGAAGCCGAGCCGGTCCATGACGCCGGCGCGGAAGTTGTCGACGACGACGTCGCAAACCTTCACGAGATCGTAGATGGTCTGTTTTCCGGCATCCGACTTGGTGTCGACCTCGACCGAGCGCTTGTTGCGGTTGAGCGAGGAAAACACCGCATTGTTCATGGCGGCTTCCGAGGTTTCGCCAAAGAAATTGCGTGACAGGTCACCAGCGCCAGGGCGCTCGACCTTGATGACGTCGGCGCCAAAGTCGGCGAGCATCTGCGTTGCACACGGGCCAAGCATCACCTGGGTGAAATCCAGGATCCGCACACCGTCGAGGGGCATTGTGTTCGGCTCAGTCATTCTCATTATCCTCACACGGTAACCGGGTCTTCAACGAGCGCATTGGCCGACGGGATGTCGCCGGGATCGGCGCCTTGCGCGCGCATCTGCTTCTGAATCAGCTTCGCATCGACGTCGCGAAGCGCCTTGTTGCCGCTCAGCGCCAGAGAGACGGCAACGCCCGCGGCTTCGCCTTGCGACATGCAGGGCGGAATTTCGCGGGAGAGCTTCTGGGCGTCGCTGTCGACTGAATAATGCCGGCCGGCGACAATCAGATTGTCGATCCCTTTTGGAAGCAGTGCCCGGTAGGGCGTGTAGTAGTCGCGACCGCGGCATACGCTGTCAGCAAAGTGCCGGCGGCTGGCGACGTCTTTCTTGGTGACCACATATTCGCCCTGCAGCAGGCGGGTCTGGCGAATGCCGAGCTGTTCGGCAGCGCCCAGCATTTTCGCATTTTCGAATCCAGGAATGTTTTCGCGGGCAAAATGCAACAGCTTCATCATCCGCTCTCGGCCCTCGATTTCAGCGCCCAGCATATCTTCAGGGGACAGGCCGTCATAGCCCGGCATATGTGGGCAGTTGCACCAGACGACGCCCGGCAGAGGCGTCTTCAGCCACCACATGCCCCAGGCTCCGCCAATGCGCCTGCGCGCTTCGCGGTCGAGCTTCTTGTAGGCTTCCGGTTCGCTGTATTCGAAGGCTTCCGCCTTGTCGGTGTCGACGTCCATCAGCCGGAATACGGTGGTGACGATGTACTGGCCGTTGATGAAGGATGCGCCCGAAGAGGCAGCGACATCGAGATCACCGGAAGCGTCGATCACCATACCGGCCTTGATCGCCTGACGCCCGAGTTTCGTCTGGACGATGACGCCCGTTACACGTCCATCTTCGACCATTGCCTCGGAGAACCAGCTGTGGAGGCGAAGATTGACGCCGGCTTCCCGGACCAGATCAAGACTGACGCGTTTCCAGCAATCCGGATCGAAAGCGACAGCGTGGATGATCGGCTGGGGCACGCCCGTCTTGTGAAAGTCGATGCAGCCCCAGCGCGACCATTTCTGCCACATCTCCCAGTTGGTCAGGCAGTCTTCCCGCGGCGGGTAGACCGCGCCGTCCTGTTTTTCCATGCGGTCGACGAATTCGTTGACGATGCCGGTGGTGACGATCTCGTTACCCTCGTTGACCATGTCATCGAGGACGAGAACCATGCCTCCGGACGCCATGCCGCCGAGGTGGTGGTAGCGCTCGACGAGTGTGACCGAGCAGCCGTTGCGCGCTGCCGACACGGCCGCAGTCAGACCCGCCGGTCCGGCGCCGATGACGACGACGTCCGAATTGGCAACAACCGGTATCTGCTGACTTGATGACAGGACGTGTTCTTTTGTCTGTTCAGCCATTTTATCTTGCTCCTTGGGGCGCAACAGACCTGCCGGATGGTATGCCGGTTGCGGTTAAACTCTAATGTTTCAGCGGCTTAAGGGCGTGCGATGAATTTGGTTCAAGCGTTCCCTATGTGTGCCAACGAACGATCATGCGTTCTGCTATCGACACGCTCGCGAACAACACGACGGACAGGCCGGATGACATGAACACGGTTGCGTAAAGCAGCGCCGAGCGGAAATTGAACGTAGAGTCGATAATCAGGGCGCCAAGTCCGACATCCGCGCCGACCCATTCTCCGACAATCGCACCGATCACGCAGGTCGTTGCTGCGATCTTGAGAGCCGAAAACAGGAACGGCAGTGAGGAGGGCAGGCGGATCTTCCAGAAAATCTCCGATTTCGACGCCGACAGGATCCGAGCCAGTTCGAGCGCTTGCGGGCTGACCGACTGCAGGCCGCGCACCATGTTGACAAGCGTCGGGAAGAAACAGATCAGCGCCGCGATCACAACCTTTGCCGTAAGGCCCGCGCCGAAGATCAGCACCAGGATCGGCGCAATCGCCAGGATCGGGATGGTGTTTATGAAAACGGCGATCGGGAAGAACGCCTTTTCGACAGTCTTCGAGTGCACAAAGGCAACTGCAATCAGCACCGCGGCAAGGTTTCCGGTAATGAAACCGAGCACGGCTTCAAACAGGGTCGGCCAGAAATTCGTCAACAGCAGTGGAAACTGCTTGATGAATGCCCCTGCGACATCACTGGGAGCGGGCGCGATATAGGTCGGCACGCCGAAGAGGCGAACGCCCAGTTGCCAGGCAAGCAGCAGGCAGATCAGTGTTCCGATGGGTATGGCAATGGATTCGATCTTGCGCCGCCGTTCGAATTTGCGTTCTTCGATGAGCGCCAGTTCTGACGGGTCGTCCTTTTCCAGGTCGCCCGGATTGGCTTTGTCCACCATGGTCATCAGCACGCCTCCAGAAGTTCGCGCAGATAGGCTGCGTGGCGGGTAAATTCGGGTGTGTCCCGCAGCTTGATTTCGCGTGGATAGGGCAGGTCGATCTCAACCACTTCCTTCAATCTTCCGGGATGAGCCTGCAGCATCAGTACCTTCTGGCCGAGGAACACGGCTTCCGGAATGGAATGAGTGACGAACAGGATTGTCACACCGGTTTCCTGCCAGATCTTGAGCAGTTGCAAATTGAGATGGTCGCGTGTCATTTCGTCGAGCGCACCGAACGGCTCGTCCATGAGAAGGAGTTTCGGCTTGCAGACCAGAGCACGGGCGATGGCCACCCGCTGCCGCATGCCACCGGACAATTCGTGGGGCAGTGCATCTTCGCGTCCGGACAGACCGACGAGGTCGAGCAATTCAGACGGGCTCTTGTCGCTTGTCGGGATTTTCACCCCGCGCTTGCGGCCGATTTCCAAGGGTAGCTGGACATTTTGCAGTGCCGTGCGCCAGGGCAACAGCGTTGCGTCCTGGAAGACGAAGGCAAATTCGCGCGCAAGCCGCGCTTCTTCGGTCGATTTGCCGAATATGTTGACTTCTCCTGAGGCGGCGGGGATCAGGTCCGACACAAGCCGCAGCATGGTCGACTTCCCGCAGCCGGAGGGTCCTAGAATGGTGTAAAAAGCGCCGTCCTCGACATCGAGGCTGAGATTCTCGATCGCGGTAAATGCACCGAAACGGACATAGGCGTTCTTCAGGGATGCGGCAACCGGAGATGATCCGGTTGCCGCTTCGAGGATGGTGTTGCCATCGGACATTGGTTTTATCCGTATTTGGGCCGGTCAGCGGCTGTGGCTTCCAGAACCGAAAGGGTCATCATGTCGTCGACCTTCGGCGGCTCGCCTTCGAATTGGCCAAGTGCGGCATAGGCGTCGATCTGGGCCTGCCAGTTCTCGCGGTTCATCGCGCCCCAGCCGTTCTTGGCTGTGTTGGCGTTGAACGAATACCCATCGACGAGCGGAACGGCTTTCAGTTCGCTAGCCAGATCGAGGTTCGGATAACGCTCGACCAGGAACTCGCATGCCTGCTCCTGATTGTTATGAACCCAGCCCCAACCCTTGGCGCTGACACGGATCATGGCGTCGACCTTGTCACGGTGTTCGGCGAGCGTCTGGTCGGTCACATAGTATGGATTGGCGTAGAGCTGGATGCCGGCATCCCAAAGGCTCAGATCGACACGCTGGTCGCCAAGAACCGAAAGAGCGTTGACGTTTGTTGTCCAGCCGGTGACCACATCGGCCTGGCCGGTCATCAGCACGGACATATCGCTGCCGCTGACGATGACTTCCAGGTCGTCTTCGTTGATGTCGTTTGCGGCCAGAAGCGCACGCAGCAGAATGCGGGCCGTGCCGTTGGTCGCGACCTTCTTGCCAACCAGATCCTTTGGCTCGTTGACCGGATTCGACTTCAACGAAAAATAGGTGAAGGGGTGCTGCTGGTAGCCGGCAGCAATGCACTTGATCGGAATGCCTGCGGCCCGCGCCAGCATCAGCGACGGACTGGAGGAAATCGAGCCGAGATTGGCGCGGCCGGAGGCGACGGAGGCGACACCGTCAATATTCGGACCACCCGGAACGATTTCCAGGCTGAGGCCTTCTTCCTTGTAATAGCCGAGCTTGTCGGCGGCGACTTCACCCAATATTCCGTTCGAGGCGAGCCAGCCAAGCTGCATCGTTACCTTGAACTCATCGGCCGCGGCGGCCTTGTCTATGTGCACCATCGTTCCGGTGAATGCCGCGCCGGCGGCAACGCCCATTCCTTTAAGGAGCGTGCGTCTCTGGATGTTGTGATTGGCCTTGAATGACATTGATTCCTCCCAATTGTGGGCGCTTTCAGCGAAGTGTCGTCCCCGCGTCCGGCGGGAAGCTGCGCTTTAAGCCCATCTTGACTTTAATCGAGAATTGGGTGAGGCAAGAAGAAGCGAAATTAGCCAACAGTGGTGCAAAAACTGCACTGCCTAGTCGGAGGCCGTTATGCATACCGTGTTTCTGCGTTACCTGGACGAGGTTGCGCGCCAGGGATCGATCCGCAAGGCGGCGAACCTGCTCAACGTTTCGTCCACCTCCGTGAACCGCAAGATAATCAATATCGAGGAAACTCTGGGCATCAGGCTTTTTGACCGCTCGCCCGAAGGGGTGGAGATAACGCCTGCCGGCAAAATCGTGCTCGAGCATTGCCGCAAGACGCTTTACGACTTCGACCGGATCAAGACTATCATTGACGATATCAGGGATCTGAGAACCGGGCATCTGAAGATCAAGACACTGGATTCCGTCACATTCGGCGTGCTGCCGCATGTGCTGGAGGAATATGGCGACAAATATCCCGGTATTTCGCTGTCAGTCACCACCGATCAGCCCGATGAAATCGTCAGTTCGGTGATTTCGGGCGACATTGATATCGGCATCAGCTTCACCAATGATATTCACCCTGACGTGCGTGTCTTTTCCGAAAAGGCAACGCCATTCGGCCTGATCATGCGGCCTGACCATCCTCTGGCTGAAAGGGACAGCGTCACCGTCGACGATGTGGAAGGCTACCCGCTTGTCAGAACAATCGACGCGAGGGCAGGGCACTCGCTTCTCGATCAGGAAATGGCATCGCTTTCGGTGCATCTTTCGACGCATATCTTCACGAATGCACTGGTCATTGCAAAACAGGCGATCCTGTCCAATCAGGTCGTCGGCATCTACACCAAGATGGGTTTCATGCGCGAGATCGAACGCGGTGAGCTCAAATTCGTCAAGCTGGCCCACAAGGCGCTGAGTGAATACAAGGTCGGTCTTGTCGTTTCGGCGGCGACGGCCATCGATCCGATCAAGCACCTGTTTCTGGGTGTCGTTGAGCGGCAGTTCAAGAAACTGAACTTTGATAAATGAATATAACACACTGAAAATAATGTATAAATCTTAACTACACGGAAGTTCTTTCGCCTGGTTTTAGGCATGATCTTTGCTGGTAAATCCACAAGACCCAACCCAGTCACGCGTTGAATTATTTGACTCACGAACGAAGGAAGCGTAATTAGTTCGGTAAGGGAACGAACTAAAAGGAAGTCACATTGAGCGACGCTTCGCGCATTTCACGGCAACTCTCGCTTTGCGCGGTCATGGAGACGATCGTGCATTTCGGCCCGATTTCACGGGCAAGCGTTGCGAAACAGACCGGCCTTTCGAAACAGACCATTTCCGAAATCGCCCGCCTTCTGGAAAACGGCGGCTGGATCCGTGAAACCGGCCGCACCAGCGGCCATGTCGGGCGTACGGCCGTAACCTACGAGATTGTGCCGGATGCCGCCTGTATTGCCGCTGTCGATCTCGGCGGCACCAAGGTGCGTGCCGCGATTGCCGACCTTTCCTGCAATGTCCTGGCCGAACTTGTCGAGCTCACCGACAGGCGCGGCGGAGTTCATGTCGTGCGCCAGATAACCCGTATGTGCAGGGAGGTGGCGCAACACAACAGTATCGACTTTGAGAAGGTCCGGCTCGCGGTTGTCGGTGTTCCCGGTGTTCCAGATCCGAAGACCGGGCGTGTGCTGATGGCACCGAATATCGCAGATATCGATACGCTCGATGTGGCTGCGATGCTGAAGCAGGAGCTTGGCCGCGATGTCTTTGTTGAAAACGACGTCAACCTTGCGGTGCTCGGCGAACACTGGATCGGGACCGGCGCGGGTGTTGACGACCTCGCTTACATTGCGCTGGGAACCGGTATTGGCGCGGGCATAATGGTGGGTGGTGATCTGGTTCGCGGCAGCGCGCATGCGGCAGGTGAACTCGGCTTCCTGCCGTTTGGCGCCGATCCGTTCGAGCCGGAATCGCAGCGCATCGGTGCGCTTGAACGGGTCACGGCCACCAATGGCATTAAAGCGCGCTACAGCCAGCTCTCGGGCAATGAATGCGATGTGCCCGGTATATTCGATGCGGCGTCGGCAGGCGATGAAGCTGCGCTGAAGGTCATTGATGAGACGGCACGTTTTGTCGCGCGCGCGGTGGCTGCCATTTGCGCGGTAACAGGTCCCGGCAAGATTGTTCTCGGCGGCTCCATCGGCAGTCGTGAAGAGCTCGTCCACCGCGTGCGCGATCTTGCCACGCAATGCTTCCCGCGGAAGATCGATATCGGTGTATCGGCGCTTGGCACGCAGGCGGCTATTGCCGGTGCTGCAGCGGTCGGTCTCAGCCATTTGCATGCAACCCTTTTTTCCGGCGGCGTTCCGGGCGCGGAAATTGCCCTGCCTCCGCCTGATGTTGTCAAATTCAGCGGAGCCATCGCATGACGTTCTCCGCGCCATTATCGGATCAACTCAGGAAACACGTCAGCCGTGACGATGTCCTTGCGCTATTGAAAGGCGCGGTGGCGCGGCAGAGCATTACCGGAAACGAAGTGAATTTCGTCGATTACCTGCAAGGCCAGATGGCCGGTTTGCGGCTTGACCCGGTGCGTGCGGACTTTTTGCCCGGCCGGCCGAATATCTGGGGCGAGCGCAAGGGCGCGGGCAATGGCAACCGGCTGTTGTTCATCGGCCATACCGATACCGTCCATGTCCGTGGCTGGGAGGAACACTGGGCCGGGACGGAACGGCAAGACCCGTTTGGCGGCGCCGTCATCGACGGTGAAATCTGGGGACGCGGCACCGGCGACCTGAAAGCCGGTATCTGCAGCGCGCTTGCCGCACTTCAACTCATTGACAATGCAGGCCTGAAGTTGAAGGGCGATGTTGCGTTTGCATTTGTCGGTGATGAGGAAAGCGGCGAACCCGGAACGGGCGTCAGCGCCGGAATCAAGGATTTCACAGGCCGCGTCCTGGCCGGTGAAATCGAAAAGTCGGATTTTGCAATCTACGTGGAGCCGACCCGGCTTGCTGTCTTTCCCGCCCAGATGGGGTTCTTCATTGCAGAGGTGAAGATCACCGGAAAATCGGCCTATTTCGGTGTGCCTGAGCAGGGCGTGGATGCGCTCAAGGCTTCGCATTCGGTGCTCTCGGCCATCTGGGCGCATTCGGCGGCTATTGCTGCGCGCGCCGAGCACGATCTTGTCGGGCGGGCATTTGCCCTCGTTACCGAAATCAATGGCGGCGGCTATATCGCCGTTCCGGGTGAATGCAGACTATCGTTGATCCGCAAGCTTCTTCCGCAGGAGAACCTGGATGATGCGGTGGCGGAACTCGAAGCTGCGATTCACGGCGCCGGCGTCGAAGACGGCATCACGATCGAAATTGCCTATCCGGCCGGACGTGACCATGAATTTGGCGGTTCGCCTGCCGAAGTCGCCGCCGATTTGCAGCCGATCACAAATCTGACAGAGGCGCTCGAACACGCCATGCCGGGCCGCGGGCAGATCGAGGGCGCGCCATACTGGTCCGAAGCGCCTTTCCTGATCCACCAAATCGGATGTCCGGCTGTCTATTGCGCGCCGGGGGATATCACCAACTGCCATACGCTCGAAGAGCGCGTGGATATTGAAGAATACGTGGCGGGGATTGTCGCTTTCGCCACGTTTATTGCCAGCTATTGCGGTGTCGTTGAGGAATGACGCACCGCTGCTTCAGCAAGGGAGGAACCTGCTATGAAAATAACAAACCTGATTGCGACAGCATCGATCGCAGCGCTGCTGTTTGGCGGTATGGCCGCCGCTCAGACCGTCGGTCCGCAAGGGGAAACGGCTACGCCGTCATCATCCGTAAAGGTAGGTGACGACAAGGTCGCGGCCCTCAAGGACGGAAACTATCGTGCAGCCCTCTTGTGGCACGATCAATCAGACTTCGTGAATGCCGTTACGGCCGGTGCAACGGACGAGTTCAACCGTCTCGGTATTGAAGTCGTGGCAACAACGAGTGCCGGTTTCGATGCAGCCAAACAGCGCAGTGATATCGAGACGGCTCTTGCCAAGAAGCCGAACATCATCCTTTCCCTGCCGCTCGATCCGGTAACCTCGGCGGCGGCATTCAAGGAAGCCAAGGCGGAAGGCGTGAAGCTCGTCTTCCTGTCGAACCTGCCTCAGGATTATCAGCATCCGGCGGACTATGCGGCGATTGTCACCGATGACCTCTTCCAGATGGGAAAACAGGCTGCCGATGCACTGGCCGAAGGCATGGGCGGCAAGGGAACCGTTGGCTGGATATTCCACGACGCCAACTATTACGTGACCAACCAGCGCGACAATGCCTTCAAAACGACCATCGAAAAAGACTATCCGGACATCGAGATTGTCGCCGAGCAGGGCATCAGCGATCCGGCGCGAGCAGAGGATATCGCCAACGCGATGCTGCTGAAAAACCCGGATATCGGCGGCATTTATGTCACTTGGGCAGGCCCGGCCGAGGGTGTTCTTGCGGCACTGCGTGCCAATGGAAACAAGACCACCAAGATCGTCACGCTCGATCTTTCCGAGCCGATTGCGCTTGATATGGTCAAAGGTGGTAACGTGACGGCCATCGTTGCCGATGAAGCCTATGAGCTCGGTCGGGCCATGGCCGCGGCCGGCGCGCGGGCGCTGGTGGGTGAAGAAACGCCGCCCTTCGTGGTTGCGCCGGCGGTTACGGTGAAATCCGGCAATGTCGGAGAGGGCTGGCAGCAGTCGCTGCACCGAGACGCGCCAGACAGCGTCATGAAGGCAGGCAAGTAACCATCTATCTTACCCGGCCGGTGTCAAAACCGGCCGGATGCCAAAGCAATCATTTGCCGGGGAGCCAGTGGCCATGGATTGGCTGAAGTCCGCAAGACAGAAATTCGATCTGCAGCAATATGTTGTTTATCTAGGATTTCTGGCCATATTCCTGTTCTTCGCGGTCACGCTCAGCGATGACGGCTTTCTGACCACCCGTAACCTTTCGAATATCGTCTTGCAGACGGCGCCGGCGACGATCATGGCGATTGGGTTCGTGTTTGTTCTGTCCGCCGGTGAAATCGACCTTTCCTTCGGTTCTATCGTTGCAGTTTCAGCACTATCGGGCGCTGTGGTCATGCAGGATTATCCGATGGTGGCCGGTATTGCAGCGGGGCTGGGAGCCGGGCTTGTTATCGGCTGGTTCAATGGCGTCATGGTCGCCTATCTCCGGCTGCCGTCCTTTCTGGTGACGCTCGCGACACTCGGGCTGTTTGCCGGGCTGGCGCGTTCGATGACTGACCTGCGCTCCATTCCGGTGGTCAATGACGCTTTTACCGGTTTTTTCGGCTCCGGCTCGCTGTTCGGCATTCCATCGTTGATCCTGTGGACCGTCGGCGCGGTTATCGTCGGCCACATCGTTTATCGCGAAAGCCGCTTCGGCGCGCATGTTATTGCCACCGGCGACAATGCGAGCGCGGCGCAGGTGTCCGGCATCAAAGTGCCGCGCATCCGGCTCGCTGTGATGATGATCAGCGGCGGCTGCGCGGGATTGGCCGGGCTGCTTTATGCGGGCAGGCTGCAGGCCGCACGCTATACGCTGGGCGAGAGCGATCTGATGACGGTGATCGCCGCGGTGATCGTTGGCGGTACGGCGCTCAACGGCGGCAAGGGCTCGATCATCGGCGCACTGGTTGGATCGCTGTTGATGGGCATGCTCAACAACGGGCTCATCCTCATGGGCCTTTCGGTTTCTGATCAGATGATCGTGCGCGGCCTGATCATATTGATCGCGGTCGCGATTTCGCTGCGCGACACCAGCCGCTAGGGAGGTTTTGATGTTTCTGGACGTATTGAGGCGGCGAAACCCGCAATTCATCGAAGCCGCAATCGCCCTTCACCAGCAAGGCCGCATTCCGACCAACGCCTATGTACTGGATCTTGATGCGGTCGAGGAAAATGCCCGTCTGTTCGGGGCCGAGGCGGACAGGCGTGGCCTGAAGGTCTTTGCCATGACCAAGCAGGTCGGCCGCAACAGCGGCTTTTGCAAGGCAATCATGCGCGGCGGCATCGACCGGGCGGTGGCCGTCGATATGGCCTGCGCGGTTTCTTGCGCACGGGCAGGCATGACGGTTGGTCATCTCGGCCACCTCGTTCAGGTGCCGCGCTTTGAGGCCGCCTCGGCTGCCCGGAATATCAATCCGGACTACTGGACAGTGTTCAGCAAAACCAAGGCACTGGAAGCGGCGCAGGCCTCTGAACAGGCGGGGCAGCGGCAGGATCTCATGGCCCGCATTCAGACTGAGGGCGATATCTTCTATCGCGGGCACGAGGGCGGATTTCCGGCAGACGATATTGTTGCTATCGCCGATATGATGGATAGCCTCGCAGGTGGCCGTTTTGCCGGCATCACAACTTTTCCTGCACTGCTTTTCGACAACGAGACGGGTAAGGTCGCACCGACGCCGAACCTCGCGACGCTTTCGAAGGCGGCGGAAAAACTCGCCGCCGCCGGGCGCTCCGGTATCGAGATCAACGCGCCGGGCACAACATCATCCGTGGTTTTGGATGCGCTGGCGGAAGCGGGAGCAACGCAGTGTGAGCCCGGGAACGGATTGCATGGCACGACGCCGCTGCATGCGCTTGAAGACCTGCCGGAGCGTCCGGCCGTACTTTACTTGAGCGAGGTATCGCACCTCCACGGCGGGAAGGCCTATTGTTTCGGCGGTGGTCTCTATATCGATCCCGTGTTTCCCGATTACAACGTGAAGGCCATTGTCGCTGCGGAGCCAACGGCCGCGTCGTCGGCGCTGGCAAGTGTCGAAATTCCGCCGCCATCGGCGATCGATTATTACGGCATGATCGACACATCCGGCCCGGTCAAACCGGAGGCGGGCGACACGGTTGTTTTCGGTTTCCGCGGCCAGGCCTTTGTCACGCGGGCATTCACGGTCGGAATTGCAGGTGTATCGACCGGGGAGCCGAAGGTCGTCTCCATCGAGAATATCTTCGGGGTCCGCGAGAACTGGCCGGAAATGGAGTAATGGCGTGAGCGACATGCAAACCAACGCTCCGGCAGCGGTGCTTGAGCTGAAGAACATCCACAAAGCGTTTGGTGGCGTTGTTGCCGTCGAGGATTTTTCACTCGATCTTCATGCCGGTGAAATCGTCGCGCTTGTCGGCGACAACGGCGCCGGAAAGTCGACACTGGTCAAGATGATTTCAGGCGTTCATACGCCATCGTCCGGCACCATCAGCCTCGATGGCGAGGCGGTCGCCTTTGCCGATGCAAGCGTTGCGCGGGCGCATGGGATTGAAGTCGTCTATCAGGACCTGGCGCTGGCGGACCAGCAGCCGGTCTACATGAACATGTTTCTTGGCCGAGAAACGGTGCGGGGGCCGCTGAACCTTCTCGACCGAAAGACGATGATGCGGGAGACGCAGACACTGGTCGATGAATTGGATGTGCGCATACCATCAGCCAAGGCTATTATCCGCGACCTTTCCGGCGGCCAGCGGCAGGGCGTCGCGATCGCCCGGGCGACGCACTGGGCCAGGAAGCTGATCCTGCTCGACGAGCCGACCGCCGCCCTTGGCGTTGCGGAGACGGCACGCGTCGAAGAGATCGTAAAGACGCTGCGCGAGCGAAACATCGCCATTTTGATCATCAGCCACAGCCTCGATCAGGTGTTCCGGCTTTCGGACCGGATATGCGTCCTGAGGCGCGGTGTTCAGATCGGTGTGCGCGAAACAGCAAAGACCGACAAGAACGAGATCGTGTCGATGATCACGGGCGTGGGCTAGTTACGGATTCTGTATCCGGTCTTAAAGATCCACATTATCGTGCCGAGACAGATCGCCAGGAACAGGGTGACCATGGCAAGGCTGAGGCTGACGCTGACATCACCTTCGCTGAAGAAGCTCCAGCGGAACCCCGAAATCAGATAAACGACCGGGTTGAACAGCGTCACTTTCTGCCAGATCGGCGGCAGCATGGATATCGAATAGAAGCTGCCTCCCAGAAACACCAGCGGCGTGATCACCAGCAGGGGCACCAGCTGCAGCTGCTCGAAATTCTTTGCCCAGATGCCGATGATGAAACCGAACAGGGCAAAGGACAGGCAGGTGAGAACCAGGAAACCGAGCATCCAGACCGGGTGGTCGATCCTGAGCGGCACGAACAGATGGGCCGTTGCCAGAATAATCAGGCCGATCAGGAAGGATTTGGTGGCCGCGGCACCGACATATCCGGTCACGATCTCGAGGCTTGAGATGGGCGCCGACAATATTTCCTGGATGGTGCCGATGAAGCGCGGGAAGTAGATGCCGAAGGAGGCGTTCGACACACTCTGGGTCAGTACCGTCAGCATGATCAGGCCGGGCACGATGAAAGTGCCGTAACTGACGCCCTCAACCTCCGCAAAACGTGAACCGATGGCTGCGCCGAAGACGACGAAATAGAGCGACGTCGACAAAACGGGCGAGACGACACTTTGCAAAAGAGTGCGGAATGTACGCGACATTTCAAAGACATATATCGCTTTTACGGCATGGAAATTCATGTCTGGGCCTTGATCAGGTCAACAAATATTTCTTCTAGGGAACTCTGGTGGGTCTGCACGTCACACAGCACCAGACCGGCGGATTTCAGATCGCTGAAGAGGGACGTAATTCCCGTACGGCCGCCTGACGGATCATAGGTGTAGATCAGCGCGTTGCCGCTGTTGTCGATCTCAAGCTCGTAATGCGACAGACCGTCCGGGATGCTTGTCAATTCGTCCTGCAGCTCGATCCTGATCTGTTTCGTGCCCATGCGCTGCATCAGCGTGGTCTTGTCTTCAACCAGCAGCAATCTGCCCTTGTCGATAACACCGACGCGGTCCGCAATCGCTTCGGCTTCTTCGATGTAGTGGGTCGTCAGGATGATGGTGACGCCATCTGCCTGCAGTGCGCGGACGATTTCCCACATGTCTTTGCGCAGCTCGACGTCGACGCCGGCCGTCGGCTCGTCCAGAAACAGGACGCGCGGCTCGTGTGAAAGCGCCTTGGCGATCAGCACACGGCGTTTCATACCACCGGAAAGGGTGACAATCTGGTCGTTTCGCTTGTCCCAGAGAGACAGGCGGCGCAGAACCTTTTCGATATATGCGGCATCTTTCGGTTTGCCGAACAGGCCGCGCGAAAAATTCACCGTATTGCTCACCGTTTCAAACGGCTCCAGGTTGATCTCCTGTGGCACGAGGCCGATCAGGCTACGGCTTTGGCGATAATCCCTGCTGACGTCATAGCCATCGACCGTCACCGTTCCGCCGCTTGATTTAACGATGCCGCAGATAATGGAAATCAGCGTGGTCTTTCCGGCGCCGTTCGGCCCGAGCAGCGCGAGGATTTCGCCTTTTTCAATGTCGAGTGAAACCGCTTCGAGGGCCCGGAAACCGCCGGTGTAGGTCTTCGAGACTTCCGTGATCGAACAAATTGTTTCTCCGCCGGCCTGCTGCTGTGCCTGTGCAGCGTCCTTTTGGAGTTGGATGGTGTTCATTTGCAATGACGCCCCGATTTCGAGTCCGGTCGAACTCTATTTCATATTGCTTCGTTTTCAACCTCGGTCGACAGCGCGGCAGAGTTTCACCACCGGAACAACGGAAATTGCCTTTACAAAGGAACGAGTACGAAAACCGTATATATGCAAGATGATGGGGATTGCGACTGCGGAAGCTGAAATTCGCTGATTATCCGGTCAAAGGGTTATGCTAGGCAGAGCCGGGTCGTTACGACCCGGCCCAGATTAGTGGTGGCCATTTCGTCACCCGCCGACCTAGCTGTCCCAGATTGCGCCGTAGGCGGGGACACCAAGGCTTTCCAGATCGTGTACGACACGGCGCGTCAGCTTCTGGTTGGAAATGCAGATGACGGCCTCAGCGTCAAAGTCCTGGACCGCCTGCATGGCCAGTTGCGACAGGTTGGGCTTGCCCTTTTCGTCCGTATCCCAAATCAGGGCGTCGGGGCTGGCCTCAAGGATTTCATTCACCAGCGCATCACCATAGGTCTTGCGCGGCGAGCGCGTCGACCAGATCAGCCGGATCGGCACGTCCTTGGCAAGAAGATGCGGCATGACCGGTCCGATGCCGCTGCCGGTGGCGATATAGACGACCTTCTTGAACAAGACCTCGATACGGGCAACGCCGGACGTCGTGATGCCCTTGACCCAGACATGCGAGGGCGGATTGTCGATGAGCGAACCCGTCCAATCACCGGCACGCGAAACGATCAGCCGATAGCCGTCTTCTCCAGGCGCGGGAATATTGGCGAATGCGTGCCATTCGAGCAGCGGGCTGAGACTGATCGAATTGGACGAGCCGGGAAAGGGCGTATCACCGTAATTGAAGCGAAGCACGACCGCATGGTTCGACGGTTTGACGATTTCAACCGGCACTTTTTTCAAAGTCATCCAGGGAAGGGCGATCGAAATGGTGATGAGGCACAGCATCCAGATGGCCGGCGATCCGATGAATGTGCCGCCGGTGTCGTCAATTACTGACACGGTCTGGGCCCAGAAGAGCGCCAGAACAGTCCAGCCGGCAAAACGGTGAACCCGTTCGAACAGGTCATGGAACCGGGCGCGGAACGAACTCACCGCGGTAGCGATCATAAGCGCCAGCAGCAACAGCATCACTGCCGTTACGCCTATGGTTCGCGGCGAAATGCCGTCGAGCCCCAACAAATGGTTCCACACCAAACCGGCGAGCAGCAGCAGGAACCACGCCGAACCTGCTACATTGCCGCCGATATGCAGCCCGCCGAAATGGAACACCTTGCCCGCGCCCCATCGTATCCAAAGCGGCCAACTGGTCGGAATGCGGGTTGCCAGCCAGAAAAGCAAATTGACAACGCGCTGCTGGCGGATGAGGATCGCCAGCGAAAAATTGACCAGCGCCAGATTGGAAATCCGGTCAAGAGCGAACCCGTTTCCGTCCCACCAGATATTGTTCTGGACGCCCCAATAAAGGGCGGCGACATTGACGCCGAGGACCAGCAGGACCAGGCGCTGGTACTCCATGATCGCCGGATGCCGGGTGATGCGCCGCCAGCCCGGACGTGGGGCTGTCAGGTCGAACTGTCTAACCGATTGCATGGACATTTAGGCAACCCTCACGCCGGTTTTATTGTGATGGTCCACGGCCAGTTTCATCAGCAGTCGCTTGTCGAGCTTGCCGCGCGGGGTGCGTGGCAGTTCATCCATTGCGATGGTGAAGACCGGAACGCAGTAGTAGGGCAGTTTTGCCGCGACGGTTTGCTCGGCCTTTGCGATGTCGACATTCGCCGGGCTGACAAAGGAGACGAGATTGCGGTTGTCGTATTTGAGCGTAACGGCCTGTTCACACCCCTCGACCGTTTCAAGTACCGAAGAGACGGCGTCGAGCTCGACACGAAAACCGCGGATCTTTACCTGATCGTCGACGCGGCCGAAATGCTCGAGCTCACCGCTTTTGGTCCAGCGGCCAAGGTCCCTCGTCCGGAACATCATGCGCCTGCCGCCGAGGAAGGGATCGGGACGGTAGCGGTCATCGCTCAGCTTTCTGTTAGCGAGATAACCGGCGGTCACACAATCGCCGCCAGCCCACATTTCGCCGATGTCGCCGATCTTGCAGGGGCGCATATTCTCATCGAGAACGTAGACCGTGTTGTTGGGTGTCGGGCGGCCGATCGAGAGAACCGGTTTCATAGGATAGTGGGGCTCGGCGGTGTTGATGATGGTCGTTTCCGTCGGACCGCAGGAATTATAGAAACGGCAGAAGGACGACCAGGTGTCGGCGAGCGGCCGGGGGCATGGTTCGCCCGCAACCGCTGCAACCTTGACGTTGCGGCAACGTGATGCGTCAAGCGAACAAAGGATGGACGGTGTCGCGATCACTACATCCGCCTGCTCAGCAACTTCCTGGATATTCTTGCCGCGAATGACGAGTGTGCCGCCATTGGAAAGGCAGCCGAGAATCTCCCAGGCAGCCATGTCGAACGCAATAGACAGCAGTTGGGCGACCTTCATTCCCGGCCGAATGCCGAGATCGCCCGGGGATGTCTGAAGTATGTTGCACAGGTTGCGATGCGTAACCTGAACGCCGTTTGGAACGCCCGTGGTTCCGGAAGTGAAAAGGATAAGGCAGCGGTCCTGCGGCTGGGCGGGTTCTGTCAGGATGGACGCCGCCATGTCCGCGTTTACCGGCTCGGCCATGATTTCGTCGATTGCCAGGCAAGCGCGTTTGTCATCCGCCGGAATTTGCTCCCGCAGCGCAGAAAGCGTCAGTGTGACTTTGGCTCCGGTTACACCGGCAATGTGTTCGAGCGTTTCGCTCGGTGCGACACCGACGTGCTGGGGAATATAGGCCGCGCCGGTCTTGAGGGTCGCAATGATGCCAACGACCATTTCGATGGAGCGCTGAAGATAAAGAGCAACCGCGTCGCCGCGTCCAACGCCATGGCTGAGAAGAATACGGGCAAGACGATTTGATTGCGCCTCAAGTTCGCCGTAGGTGAGACTTGAACCGAGATGTTCGATCGCAACAGCATCCGGTTGCTCGGCGGCATACCGTTCGAAACCGGAATGGATCGTATCGTGGCGGGGCCGCACGAGCGGCCCGTGGCCGAAAATCTCGAAGAGGCTCTGATCTTCTTGCGAAAGGTGAGAAAACTCCTTCCTGTTGAACCGGCTGGACTGCCACAGTGCTGCGCGCACAGGCTGCCGGGGCTCCCTCATTTGTGGGTCGCCAACCAGTTCATTGCTAAGCAGGCTTTCAATTTTCAGTGCAGATTCGTGATCGGCTGCGAATGAATCCGCAGCGCGTGACATCCTGTTCATGACAATAATACTCCCAGTAAAGCTCTCGACACGAGACGTCAGGCAGGCTATTGGGAAAATTTCCCAATATTAAGTCACGCTCCTTCAAATTATATTACGGGAACGTGATCCGATGAGAGCAGGGGCGAATGACGGCTTGCCGAAGGTGCCGGAAACTGGCAGTGAGGCGTGAGCTTAGGAGACAAGGGTGCGCGAAAACCGCACAGAACAGTTCCAGCGGGCACTCTCGCGCATGTTGCGCCCCATCGCCAGGGCGATGATTGCGCACGGAGTGACATTGTCCGCTGCCACAGAGGCCCTCAAGCGTGCGCTGTTTGATGCCGCGGTGGACCTGTCCGCCGAAGATCCGAAGCTCACCGACAGCCGCATCAGCCTTCTGACCGGGCTTCACCGCAAGGATGTGCGCCGGCTGCGCGAGGAAAGCGAGCCGCCTGTCCGGCGCTCGCTTGTCAATGCCTGCACCCTGGTGATCGGCTACTGGGCGACCGCCAAGAGATTCACCGACAAGAACGGCGCACCCAGGCCATTGCCGCGGGCGGGCCGCAGAGGCAAGCCCGGTTTCGACGATCTGGTGCGTGATGCCCGTATAGACCTTCCGGCGGCCACCGTCCTTGACGCTCTCCTCAAAGAGGGGGCCGTTACCGTGAAGGAACCTGAAACCGTACACCTGGTTCAGGACGCTTTCATCGCAGATCCCGATTCCGAGGCAATGATAGCGGCCTATGAGAAGAACCTGCTGGCGCATTTGCAGGCAGCGACGGACAACCTGCTCGCGACTGACGGGGAAGACCGCAATTTCGAGCGTGCGGCTCATTTCAGCCATTTGTCAGATGAATCGGTGGCGGAACTGGTCCGCCTGGCGCGCGAGCGCAGCGAAGAAGTGCTCAAGGAACTGAACCGCCACGCCATGGCTCTTCAGCAACGGGATGCAAAAAAATCTAACCAGCAAGGCAGATTTTCATTAGGCGCCTACATTTTTGGCAAAAACAATGCGCAAAAATCTCGCAAGGGTGAGGATTGATGCTTAAGACGACGCGGTTTCTGACGTGCCTAATGACATTGTTTGTGCTTGCGACCTGTGCGCTTGCCGCCGAAAACAAACCCCAAGAAGACCGTGAAGGCGGGATCGTCGGTACAGGCATTGTTGGTACGATCACCGAGCTGGGCAGTATCTATGTGAACGGGCAGCACGTCATTTTCCCGGCGGACATGATTGTTGCATCCCCGCTTGGCATAAAGCCCGCTGCCGCACTTGGCGTCGGGGAAACGGTCGTTGTTGAAGCGACCTTTGCCGATGGCAGCTGGAATGCCGATTACATCAGCCAGTATTTACCGGTCATCGGGCCCGTGTCGGCTGCCGGCGCGGATGGATTTTCCGTTCTTGGATCAGAAATCCTCATCGACAGCGATACCGCGTTTGACGGTGTGGCCGATGCCGCTGCACTGGGGCAGGGCGACTGGGTGGCCATCAACGGCCTGTGGCGGGGCAATACTGTTGTCGCATCTCTGGTTATAAAAATCGATCGGCAGGACGAGGCGGTCATAGTCGGCAGTTACCGCTCCGACGGGACGCAAGGGCCTGCCTATGTCGGTGGGACACAGATCATCGGAATGACACCCCGTCATGCACAACCGGACGACGTGCTGACGGTGCGCGGCGTGCCGGCCCAGAACGGAATCGAGGCGCTAAACGTTGCCCTGGGGCTGTTCACAAGACCGGTCGCTGACATCTTGATGGAAGGCTATCTGTCACAGCCCGGGCCACAGGGGCTCTACACCATCTACGGCTCCGGCGTCATTGCCTATGCGGGCGATGAGCCGATGGCGGTGTTTTCAGGACGCGGCCTTTATTGTGCGCAATCAGTCGAGCGCCAGCCGATCGTGCCTTTAGCGGAGCTGCCTGAGGATGAACAGGACAGGATGCAGCTGCTTGAAAGCCTCGGCCGTGAGGCGGCTGAGCGTTGCGGCGGGTAGAGGCCGTTTGCGAGATGAAATTAGGGTTCAGTCCGGTTGGGTGAAGCCTCGGAAGTTTCACGTACTTTGTGGGCAATGCTGAAATGAAATAGGGGACACTATGGCCCCCTGAATACTGTGGCTGTTTGTGGGTTTGCTTCCTAGAACAGGCCCTCGATCTGACCTTCCTCATTCAGCCTGATCGCCTCGGCTGATGGAACACGTGGCAGGCCAGGCATCGTCATGATCTGACCGCAGATTACGACGATGAAGCCTGCGCCGGCTGAAAGCCGTACTTCTCTTATCGGCACGCTGTGACCGGTGGGTGCCCCGCGCAGGTTCGGATCGGTGGAAAAAGAATATTGCGTTTTGGCCATGCAAACGGGCAGGTGGCCGAAGCCGGCCTCTTCCCACTGGCGGAGCTGATCGCGGATTTTCTTGTCCGCCAACACCTCGTCGGCGCGGTAGATGCGCTTGGCAATGGTCTCGATCTTCTCGAACAGCGGCATTTCATCGGGGTAGAGCGTCGAGAACTGGGCCATGCCGCTGTCAGCTATTTCGGCGATGCGGGTGGCGAGTTCATTAATGCCTTCCGATCCTTCGGCCCAGTGCTTGCACAAAATAGCCTCGGAGCCGAGACTCGAAACATATTCCTGTACGGCCGCGACTTCCGCGTCCGTGTCGGTGACGAAGTGGTTGATGGCAACGACGGCAGGCACGCCGAAGGATTTGACGTTTTCGATATGACGTCCGAGGTTTGCACAGCCGCGTTCGACGGCTTCGATATTCTCCGTGCCCAGGTCTTCCTTCTTTACGCCGCCATTCATTTTCATGGCGCGCACAGTGGCGACGATTACAACCGCGTCCGGTGCGATGCCGGCCTTGCGGCACTTGATGTCCATGAACTTCTCGGCTCCGAGATCGGCACCGAAACCGGCTTCCGTCACCACATAGTCAGCGACCTTGAGCGCTGTCTTCGTGGCAACGACCGAGTTGCAGCCATGGGCGATATTGGCAAACGGGCCACCGTGAACAAAGGCGGGGTTGTTTTCCAGCGTCTGCACGAGGTTCGGCTGCATGGCGTCCTTCAGGAGCACGGCCATGGCGCCGTCGGCCTTGATATCGCGGCAATAAACCGGGGTTTTGTCGCGGCGATAGGCGACAATGATGTCGCCGAGGCGTTTTTCAAGGTCCTCGAGGTCGTTGGCAAGGCAAAGGATTGCCATGACTTCGGAAGCAACGGTGATGTCAAATCCGGCTTCACGCGGGAAGCCGTTGGTGACACCGCCAAGCGAAGAGACAATTTCGCGCAGCGCGCGGTCGTTCATGTCCATGACCCGGCGCCATTCGACCCGGCGCGTGTCGATATCGAGCGCGTTGCCCCAATAGATGTGGTTGTCGATCATTGCAGACAGAAGATTGTGGGCCGATGTGATGGCGTGGAAGTCGCCGGTAAAATGGAGGTTCATATCCTCCATCGGCACGACCTGCGCATAGCCGCCGCCGGCCGCGCCGCCCTTCATGCCGAAACATGGGCCGAGTGAGGCTTCGCGGATGCAGATCGCAGCCTTTTTGCCGATGGCATTAAGCCCGTCGCCAAGGCCGACGGTTGTCGTCGTCTTGCCTTCGCCGGCGGGCGTCGGATTGATGGCGGTGACGAGGACCAGCTTGCCGTCCTGCTTGTCCTTCTGGGCAGCGATGAACTCGGCGGACACCTTTGCCTTGTCATGTCCGTAGGGCAACAGATGCTCGCTCGGAATATCAAGCTTTGCGCCGATCTCCTGGATAGGTTTCTTGTTTGCTTCGCGTGCGATTTCGATATCAGATTTGTAGGCCATTTGATTGTCTCCGGTCCGGCCGATTATCGCCGGACTGTATTGTTATTGGACGTTGTTTACCGATGTCAGAACGGCGTGCAGAAATGATTTAGCCGAGGACCGTGCGGATATAAGCACAAATGTGTCCTCTCCAGTACGCGTGATGATTGTTCCAAGATGTTCCATGACAGTACGGGTCACTGCGCCAATGGGAAAGGCATCCGCATGGATATCGATCGGACAGATGCGCTCGAGCGCAGTGCGTGCGGCCGTTCCCGATAGCTGTATGAATACCCAGCTGTCTGACTGATCGGTATAGTAGCCGTTCTCGCCGAGCTTTTTTGATACAAATTCCACGGCACGGTCGCCGTCATGGGCGAACATCGCAAACATCTGTCCCGGCTGCAGGCCAAGAAAACGTGTGTCATCGACGCCGGAAACAGTCGAAGTGCCGACTCGGGGCAGTTCAGCCTTGTAGGCGCTTGCCATGGCGCCCTCCAGCTGCGTTTCACCGCCCAGCGGCGTTGCTATCGAGACAAGCGCCAGGCCGGTGACTTCCCTGATTTCCAGATTGCCGAAATCCTGATGGAAATTGTCAAGCGGCGAACGGGCTTTAAGTGTAGCTTCAGACACGCAAACGCTCCCCTTCCGGATCAATGAAATGCGGCGAAACGATCTCGACGTCGGTATTGCTACCGCGCAGGGGATCAGCCGCCTGGACAACTTCACCCGTGCGCTCGTGGCCACGCTTGATAAAGCCGAGGCCTATGGAATGGCCGAGCGACGGCGAATAGGCGACGGATGTCATCCATCCTTCGTCGTTTTCGGTCGTTGCAGCTTTGCCTTTGCTCACGAAGTGCGCACCGGCTTTCAATTCGTCCCCGCGGTTGGCGGGTACAAAGCCTACAAGCGTCAATCCGTCTTCACGATTAAGGTCAGGACGTTCCGATAAGGTGTTGCCAATGGAGTCTTTTTTCTTCGAAACCATGCGCCCCATGCCGAGGTCCTGAGCGGTTGTCTGACCGGTGAGTTCGTTGCCGGCGGCATGTCCCTTTTCGATGCGCAGCACGCCAAGCGCCTCAGTCCCGTAGGCTACGGCGCCGAATTCCTCTCCGGCTTTCATCAGCGCCTTGATCATGGCGTCGCCGTAGCGCGTTGGAACCGCTATCTCATAGGCCAGTTCGCCCGAAAACGAGATGCGGAAGAGCCGTCCGGGCGTTCCTCCGCAAACGGTGATCTCGCCGCAACCCATAAAGGGGAAAGCTTCGTTGGAAATGTCGAATTCCGGATCGATCACCTTGCGCAGCAGATCGCGAGCCTTCGGGCCGGCGACGGCATACTGAGCCCATTGCTCGGTCGCTGAAATGAGATGTACGTCCATGCCCGGCCACAGGCATTGCCGGCAGAACTCGAGATGACGGAAAACGCCAACCGCGTTGGCCGTTGTGGTGGTCATCACGAAATGGGTCTCGGAAAGACGGGCGGTGGTTCCGTCATCCATGGCAACGCCGTCTTCGCGCAGCATCAGCCCGTAACGGGTCTTGCCCACGGCCAGTTTGGCAAATCCGTTTGCATAGGCACGGTTCAGGAATTCAGCTGCGTCGCGGCCCTGAATGTCGATTTTGCCGAGTGTCGTCACATCGCAAATTCCGACGGTGCTGCGAACCTGAAGCGCTTCGCGGTCAACGCTTTGGCGCCAGTGGGTTTCGCCGGATTGAGGGAACCACTGGGCGCGCAGCCACTGGCCGGTTTCAACGAAGGTTGCGCCCTGTTCCTCTGCCCATTGGTGGCTGGGCGTCAGCCTTGTCGGGCGAAAGTCCTTGCCGCGCGCCCGACCGGCAAAAGCGCCGATGGGCACAGGCGAATAGGGCGGGCGGAAGATGGTCGTTCCGGTCTCGGGAATGGACTTTCCGGTGCATTCGGCCATGACCGCAAGCCCGAGCATGTTGGCGGTTTTGCCCTGATCGGTTGCCATGCCGAGTGTCGTGTAGCGTTTGAGATGCTCGACCGAGCGGTATCCTTCCTTGTGGGAGAGCTTCACGTCCTTGGCGGTCACATCGTTCTGCTGATCGATCCAGGCGCGGGCCTTGCTTTGACCGACATGCCAGAAAGCGGTGATTTCCGCCGCTTCGTCTTCAGCCTTGGGAGGTGCTGTCTCTGACGGTTTGAATCCCAGATCACCGGCAATGGAACCGGCTCTTTCGTGTCCTTCCTTGAACGCTGCGGAAAGGGTCATGGCTCCATTGGCGGCACCGGCTACGCTCATTCCCGCGGGCAGGTCATTGCCCGGAACGAACGCGGCTATATCTTCGCGCCATTCGGGCCGTCCGCGCTGATGGCAGGTCAGGTGCACATTCGGATTCCAGCCGCCCGCCACAGCCAGGCAGTCGCAGTCAATGGTCTGTCCGTTTGTTAGCGTGACGGCGCTTATGCCGTGGCGGCCCTTCGTGTCGGCAACGGCACTGCCCATGGCGACCAGCGCGCCCGCTGGTGCCTCAAGCGGGGGCCTGTCGCGCGTATCGATGACGGCGCTGATATCGATGCCCCGGGAAGCAAGGTCCGTGGCGGTGCGCCAGCCGTCGTCATTGTTGGTGAAGATGGCAACGCGCTTTCCGGGTGTTGCCGCCCAGCGGTTGGCATAGGCGCGGACGCTGCCTGCCATCATGACGCCCGGCCGGTCGTTATTGCCGAATGCGATGGAGCGCTCGGTCGAACCGGCACACAGTATGGCGGCCTTTGAATAAATGCGCCACAGCACCTGCCGGGGCCGTCCGCCACTGTCGCTCAGGTGATCGGTCTTGCGTTCGAGCGCACCATAAACGCCGTGATCGTAAGCGCCATAAACAGTGGTGCGCGTAAGGAGGCGGACATTTTCCATCGAAGAAAGTTCGGAGACCGTACCTGCTGCCCAATCGGCGCCGTTTGCGCCGCCGACTTCAAGCGTTTCGGCATTGAGCCTGCCGCCGAGGCGGAAATCCTCGTCCGCCAGAATGACGCGAGCGCCAGAGCGTGCCGCCGTCAATGCAGCGGCAAGACCGGCAGGCCCTGCGCCAATGATGAGCACGTCACAGTGCAGGAACCCCTTGTCGTAGACATCGGGGTCGGCTTTTCCCGACAATCTTCCGAGGCCTGCGGACGAGCGGATAATCGGCTCGTACAGCTTTTCCCAGAAAGCTTTCGGCCACATGAACGTCTTGTAGTAGAAGCCCGCCGACAGAAATGGCGAGAACAGGTCATTCACGGCCAGAAGGTCGTATTTCAGCGGTCCGCGATGGTTCTGGCTGGTGGCGCAAAGACCATCGAAAAGTTCAGCAACCGTTGCCCTCGTATTCGGCTCCTGGAACGTGCCGCGGCGCAGTTGCACCAGCGCGTTCGGCTCCTCAGAACCGGCAGAAAATATGCCACGGGGGCGATGGTATTTGAATGAGCGCCCGACCAGCTTCACGCCGTTGGCAATAAGTGCGGAAGCCAATGTATCGCCCGCATGGCCGTCGAGCCGTTGATCGTTGAAGAAAAATGAGAGGGTTTTCGCACGGTCGATCACGCCGCCCTTGATACGATTGGACTGGGTCATTTGCTGCGTCCCCGCTCTTTGGCCACATCACGGGCAAGCTCGACCTTCGAAATTTCATGGGTCAGCGTATTGCGGGTCACCACCAGCCAGGACCGGTCACCCTGTTCATGAAACCACAATTCGCTGTGTTCACCGGCCGGATTGTCACGCAGATAAAGGTAGTCGTGGAATTCCTGAGCTGCATTCTCGCCTTGCCAGTCTGGCCGGTCGATGAGCGATGCGTCCCCGAGATAAACGAATTCGCTGGCATCGCGCGGGCCAAGCAGAGGGTGGTTGATAATCATCGCGGCCGCTCCCTCAGTGCAGATTCGGTTGGGCGCCCATGCCCTTTTCGTCAATCATGTGACCGGACATGAACCGGTCGAGGCGGAATTCAGTGGCGGTCGCATGCGGCTCGCCCTTGGCAAGCAGATGCGCATAGCAGTAGCCGGAGGCCGGCGTTGCCTTGAAGCCGCCGTAACACCAGCCGCCATTAAAGAACAGCCCGCCGATATGGGTGCTATCGATAAATGGCGATCCGTCCATCGACATGTCCATGACGCCGCCCCACATGCGCAGCAGCCGGGCACGGCCGATCATCGGCATGATCGCCATACCGCCCTCGCAAACGTCCTCGACAACGGGCAGGTTGCCGCGCTGCGCGTAGGTGTTGTAGCCGTCGATGTCGCCCCCGAAGACAAGACCGCCCTTGTCGGACTGGGAAACATAAAAATGACCGGCACCGAATGTGATGACACCCGGGATGATCGGTTTGAGGCCTTCGGAGACAAAGGCCTGCAGGACATGGCTTTCAATCGGCAGACGCATGCCGGCCTTTTCCATGACACGGCCCGATGAGCCGGCGACACAGACGGCGGTCTTTCCGGCAAGGATTGTTCCGCGCGAAGTCTCAACGCCCTTGCAGGCGCCGTTTTCCATGACAAACCCGGTGACTTCACAGTTCTGGATGATGTCGACTCCGCGCATATCAGCGCCGCGCGCGTAGCCCCAGGCGACAGCATCATGACGGACAGTGCCGCCGCGTGGCTGCCAAAGGCCGCCTTTTATTGGAAAACGGGCATTGTCGAAGTCGAGGAAAGGGCAGTGTTTTTCAATGCCCTGCCGGTCTAGAAGCACCGCATCGGCTCCGGCCATCCGCATGGCGTTGCCGCGGCGGGCAAATGCATCGCGCTGTGGATCTGAGTGGAAGAGATTGATGATGCCACGCTGGGAGACCATGGCGTTGTAGTTGAAATCCTGCTCCAGGTTCTCCCACAGCTTCATTGAAAACTCATAGAACGGCTCATTGCCGGGAAGCATGTAGTTGGAACGGATGATCGTCGTGTTGCGGCCGACATTGCCGGAGCCGATCCAGCCCTTTTCCAAAACGGCGATGTTCGTCAGGCCGAATTCCTTGGCCAGATAATAAGCGGTCGCCAGCCCGTGGCCGCCTCCGCCAACAATTACGATGTCATAGGATTTCTTCGGCTCAGGCTCGCGCCAGACCGGTTTCCAGCCTCGGTTTCCCGTCAGCCCTTCCCAGATAACTTTGAAGCCGGAATAACGCATTCCGTTATCTCCTCCCGATCGCCAGCCGCATCATCCGCCTCCCTGACGCCGTTGACTTTCGTTAAATAGTCGGCTTTTTACAAGAAATGGACATTGCAAATTCAACGACCAGACCATTCCGTGTTGGCTTCCTGCTGATCGACGGCTTTGCGCTATTGTCCTATTCGGCGGCTATCGAGCCGCTGCGGGCGGCCAATCTCCTTGCCGGAAGGAAGCTCTACGAGATTGAGCAATTGCCGGTTCTGGGCGGCCAGTCGGTCAGTTCCAGCGGTGCGATCATCAAGGCATCGGCGCATTTGGGCGAACGCGTTGATTTCGACCTGATCCTGGTGGTTGCCGGCGGCGATCCGGCCAGGTTTTCAGACGAGCGCATATATCAATGGCTGCGGCACCTGGCGCGTCGAGGAGTTCGCATGGGTGGCGTTTCGGGTGGGCCGGTTATTCTTGCGCAGTCCGGTATCATGGCCGGGCGCCGCATGACGGTTCACTGGGAGCATGCGCCCGCACTCGCCGAATTTGCGCCGGCTCTGATTTTGGAGCGGACCATCTATGTCATCGACCGGGACCGGTTGACATGCGCCGGTGGAACGGCGGCGCTCGACATGATGCACGCGCTGATCACCGGTCACCACGGTGCGGATTTTGCGCGGCGTGTCAGCGACTGGTTCGTTCACACCGAGATTCGACCGGCGGGCGGACCGCAAAGGGCGGGGCCGGTCGAACGTTACGGTACGGCAAGCACACCGGTTCTCAGGGCCATCGAGCTGATGGAAAATCACATCGCCGATCCGCTGGAGCTGGGACAGCTTGCGGACCTTACCGGGTTAGGTGCGCGGCAGCTCAATCGTCTGTTCAAGGACAAGCTTGGTCGCAGCACAATGGGCTTTTACCGCGATCTCAGGCTCGACAAGGCGGACAATCTGCTTTCGCAATCGACATTGAATATCACCGAGATCGCACTTGCCGCCGGCTTTGCCAATTCCGCCCATTTTTCGCATTCTTACCGGCAGAAATTCGGCCGGTCGCCATCTGCGCGCCGGGGGCAGTTTGCAAGAAGCGACTTGCCAGAGCGGCATCGGGTCTGATTATCTTTGACCGATTTGAAAGGAGCAGGTGATGGACATTCTCGTTCTTCAGCATGAACGCATCGAACACCCAGGTTCGTTTCGCGCCTTCCTGGAAGAGGACGGACATAGCTGGGTTCCGGTTCACCTCAACGAAGGCGAGGAACTGCCGCCGATCGACGGATTCGATGCGCTTTGGGTGATGGGCGGCCCGATGGATGTGTGGGAAGAAGACGAGCATCCGTGGCTGAAACCTGAAAAGGCGTTTATCCGCGATGCGGTGGCAGAACGCGGTTTGCCGTTTTTGGGGTTGTGTCTGGGGCATCAGCTTCTGGCCGAAGCGCTTGGAGGGACATGCGGAAGAGCCGAAAAGTCGGAAGTGGGCGTGCTTGACGTGCAACTGACCGAGGAAGGCGCGACGGGAATTTTCTTTGACGATCTGCCGGAGGTTTTTCCTTGCCTGCAGTGGCATGGCGCAGAGGTGAAAACCCTTCCCGAAGGCGCGAAGTGCCTGGCAACGTCACCGGATTGCACGATACAGGCAATCAGATGGGGACCTCGGGCCCATTCCGTTCAGTTCCATCTTGAGGTCGAACCCGACACGGTCGAAAACTGGGCCGCGATTCCGGCCTATGCCGACGCGCTGAAACACAACCTCGGCGAAACTGGCGCTGCTGATCTGAAGGCTGCCTGCGAAAATCAGATGAGCGCGTTCGCCGGCATGGCCGAGCGGGTCTATATCAACTGGATGCAGACAGCGGCAAAGGTCTAGACCGCTTTTCGGTCAGATTGAAGCATTTGATGGCGGAAAATTGGCCCATCGGCTAGGCGCGTCGTGCGGCGCGATGCAGAGCATCGGGCAAGCGGCGCAACGACGTCCGATAGGCTGATTTTCCCCACCTTGAAGAGACGAAGCGGCTGGAAACTAGGTTGCATGGGCCGGGCGATTTTGCCCGCTGGCGTCGTTGGCCTGCGCTTGTGGTGGAGTGGCACCACGTCGCGCAACCCGTCTAGCCAGAGACCAAAATCGCCTCGGTCAAATGCTTCAATCTGACCGAAAAGCGGTCTAGCCACGGCCGATATAGGGCATGGACGAAGCCATGACCGTCATGAACTGGACATTGGCTTCCAGTGGCAGGCCGGCCATGTGCAGCACTGAAGAGGCAACATCGCGGACATCCATGGTTGCCTCGGCACGAACGGACCCGTCAGCCTGAGGAACGCCAACGGTCATCGGCTTGGCCATGTCGGTCAGTGCGTTGCCGATATCAATCTGACCGCAGGTTATGTTGAATGGCCGGCCATCGAGTGACAGGGTGCGCGTCAGGCCTGTAACAGCGTGTTTTGTCGACGTGTAGGGCGCTGAACCCGGGCGTGGCACATGGGCCGAAACGGAGCCGTTGTTGATGATGCGTCCTCCCTGGGGCGACTGCGCGCGCATGAGGCGAAACGCCTGGCGGGCACACAGGAACGCACCGGTCAAATTGACCTGAACAGTTTCCAGCCAGTCCTCGACGGGGATCTCGTCGATCGTTCGCGCCGGCTTGCTGAGGCCGGCATTGTTGAACAGGACATCAAGACGTCCCCATTCGGAATGAGCCCTGCCGAATGCGGCCTCCACCTGTTGAGGATCGGTGACGTCGCAGGGCAGGGGCAGGGCGCCGGGATGGCCGTTTGCCACAGCCTCCAGCGGAGCTATGCGACGGCCGACCAGCCCAACCCTGTAACCGCTCTCGAGAAAGAGCTCTGCACAGCTTCGTCCGATACCCGAACCCGCACCCGTGATGATGATCGACTTGCCGGTTTCACTCATTTTGGCTGGTCCTTTCGGAATTTCTGCTGTTACAAACGGCATCAACATCTGGCTTGCCGGTGCCGGATGTCGATTTAAGCGCGAGGTGTCTCAGGTCGTGCGGTCGTCGATGAGCGGATTGGGCTTGGCCAATGTGGTCAATGATTCAAGATCAGTGAGGCTGATCTTATTGCCGCGAACAACGACACCGTAGGGCTTCAGCGTATTGAAGGCACGCGAAAGGTTTTCGGGTGTCATGCCAAGAAGTGAAGCCAGTGTGCGCTTGTCGTGTGGCAGTTCCAGTATACCTGTGTCACCCTGGTCCAGATTATAGCGCAGCAGCCGGTTGGCCAGTCGCTCGACCGCAGAGCGCAGCTTCAGATCCTTGTGCTCCTTGACGACGCCGCGATAGCAGCTTGCCAGCTCCACGACGATCGCGCGTGCGAATGCCTCGTCGCGCTGAAACACGTCGCGAATATTCTGCGACGGCACCATCAACACCTTGGACCGCTTGCAGGTGCGCGCCGACATCAGATAAACCGCATCCTTCAATACGGCTGCCAGGATAAAGGTTCCGACGGGACGCACCATGCCCATGGTCGATTCACGCCCGTTGGTGCGCGCAATCAGTTCCACGCACCCTTCAATCACGATGTAAAGGAAGTCCGCCGGGTCCCCCTCGGTGATCAGTTCGAGCTGCGCCGGGAATGTTTGCAGATACGCCGCTTGCATAAGCGTATCGAAATTCGAGTCGCTCATGCTCTCAAAGAGTTCCAGCGAACGAACCTGCGGCATGTCAGATGGACGCAAGAGGCAAGTCCTTAATATTTGTCAAGATTACGTTTGACGTAATTAGCAGCCCGGTCGGTGAACTGCAATCGGCATGTTTGATGTCATGCAAAAGGGCACTTGTTTCTGCGTTCGGCGTGCAGTGCTGTTGATTTAGATCAATTCCAAAAAAGATGCTTGGAACGATGGTGTCGGCCATATCCACCAGGGGCGGGCGGACCGCCCCGCATCATGAGGGCCGAACCATGCACTCGCTGCAAGATGTCAGCCGCTCAGACCAGTACCGAGCACTTGGACTGAGCACATTTGCATTCACCGTTTGCTTTGCCGTGTGGACCATTTTTTCCATTATCGGTGTCAAGATCAAAGGCGAGCTTGGCTTGTCGGACACGCAGTTCGGCCTGCTGGTGGCGACGCCGGTTCTGACCGGTTCGGTAAGCCGGATTTTCCTCGGCGTTTGGACGGAGCAGTTCGGCGGGCGCATCATGTTCCCGCTGCAGATGATCATCACTGCAGTCTGCGTGTGGCTGCTCACCTCCGTTCAGACCTACGAGATCTTTCTGGTAGCGGCGCTCGGCCTCGGCCTTGCCGGCGGCTCCTTCATCGTTGGTGTCGCCTATGTCTCGCAGTGGTTCGAAAAGGAAAATCAGGGCACTGCCCTTGGTATATTCGGTGCCGGTAACGTCGGTGCAGCCGTTACCAACTTCGCCGCTCCGTTCCTCGTCGTCGCTGTCGGCTGGGAAGGCACGGCGCGGGTTTACGCCGTCGTCCTGGCGATCACCGCTGTCCTGTTCTACCTGCTTTCCAAGGACGACCCGGCGCAAGCGGAGCGCAAGAAGACAGGCGCAAAGCCGGTTTCTGCCGCCGAGCAACTGGCGCCGCTGAAAAATATGCAGGTCTGGCGCTTCGCCACCTACTACTTCTTCGTCTTCGGCGCCTTTGTTGCGCTGGCGTCTTTCCTGCCGCGTTACTATGTCGGCGCATACGGTCTTGAACTGACGACCGCCGGTGTCTTCGCTGGCCTCTACTCCTTACCTGGGTCTGTCTTTCGTGCGCTGGGGGGCTGGATGTCCGACAAATGGGGCGCGCGCTTTGTCATGTACCTGACCTTCATCGTCTCGCTGGTGTGCCTGTTCATCATGAGCTATCCGCAGACAAGCTACGTGGTCCAGGGGATCGAGGGCGAAATCACCTTCAACTTCGGCATCGGCGTATCGGCCTTCGTTTTCATGACCATCATCCTCGGTTTCGTCATGAGCCTGGGCAAGGCCGCTGTCTACAAACACATCCCGGTCTACTACCCCCATCACGTCGGTGCCGTCGGCGGTCTGGTCGGCATGATCGGCGGACTTGGCGGGTTTTTCCTGCCGATCGCCTTCGGGATTTTGCTGGACTACACCGGCGTGTGGACAGCGCCTTACATGCTGATGTTCGTGCTGGTCGCGGTTTCCACCGTCTGGATGCATGTCGCGATCCGCAGGATGGAAAGACGCCGCCACCCGGCTTTGGAAGAGGAAACATTCCTGTCGGATGTCCCCGACCAGCCGCTCGAAAAGCCCGAAGCCAGCGAGAGCGAACGGCAAGCGGGCGGTGCGGCAACCACAGCCTGATCAGAAAGCGGGAAGGGCGCATGAGCGCCCTTCCGTCGATGCCCGGATGGTCGGGCTGACAAACAACCCGGCGCAGCCAAGCGTCAGCGTTTAACAGGAGAGTGACGTGGGACAAGACCTTCGTAACTGGAACCCGGAAGATGAGAAATTCTGGGAGAGCGATGGAAAGACTATCGCCAACAGAAACCTTTGGATTTCCATTCCAAGCCTTTTATGCGGTTTTGCCGTCTGGCTCTATTGGGGCATCATCACGGTACAGATGCTAAATCTGGGCTTCCCGTTCGAAAAATCCGAACTCTTCACGCTTGCTGCAATCGCGGGTCTGACCGGTGCCACTTTGCGTATTCCCAGCACCTTCTTCATCCGCATCGCCGGCGGGCGCAATACGATCTTCTTTACAACGGCACTGCTGATGATCCCTGCAGCCGGCACGGGCCTTGCCCTGTCCGATCCGAACACGCCGCTGTGGCAGTTCCAGATCCTGGCCTTCCTGTCGGGCATCGGCGGCGGCAACTTCGCCTCGTCCATGTCCAATATCAGCTTCTTTTTCCCCAAGCGCATGCAAGGCTATTCGCTGGGCATGAACGCAGGTCTCGGCAACTTCGGTGTGACCACCATGCAGATCCTGGTGCCCCTGGTCATGACCATGGGCATATTCGGCGGCGATGCGCTGATCCTGCAAAACACGTCCGGCACGCTGATCGGCAAGATCCCCGCCGGTTCCGAAACCTATATCCAGAATGCCGGTTTCGTTTGGCTCGTGTTCCTCATCCCGCTGGCCTTTGCAGGCTGGTTCGGAATGAACAATATTCGTGACGAACACGTTTCCCCGAACATCGGCAACCCGATAAGCACATTTGTCGTCATCACTTTCATGCTGCTGATCGGCCTGTTCACCGCGGCCTGTGGACTGTGGCTGATGCTGCCGCCCAATGTCGGCGGTTCCGGCTTCGATGTCTCCAAATGGATAGTGCTGCCGCTGGTTATCGCTGCGACGGTTCTGCTGCTGAGAATGATACCGGGCCAGGTCGGCAAGAACCTGGAACACCAGTACCGGATCTTCGGCAACAAGCACACCTGGGCCATGACCATCATCTACACGATGACCTTCGGATCCTTCATCGGCTATTCCGCCGCCTTTGCACTGGCCATCAAGGTTATCTTCGGCTTCCAGCACGTCCTTGTCGACGGCGTCATGACCCATGACACGGTCAATCCGAACGGCCCGAGTGCCCTCATGTATGCGTGGATGGGACCCTTTATCGGAGCCTTGATCCGCCCGATCGGCGGCATGATCTCCGACAAGATGGGCGGCGCGAAGGTGACCCAGATCATTTCGGTTGTCATGGTCGCCAGCGCACTTGGCGTTGCCTACTTCATGCAGCAGGCCTACGCGTCTGCCACACCGGAACAGTATTTTGTACCGTTCCTCATCCTGTTCCTCGTCCTCTTCACAGCAACCGGCATCGGTAACGGATCGACGTTCCGGACCATCGCCGTGGTGTTTGACAAGGAACAGGCCGGTCCCGTGCTCGGCTGGACATCTGCCGTAGCCGCCTATGGCGCCTTCATCATCCCGAAGGTTCTGGGCGAGCAGATCAAGCTGGCGACGCCGGAACTGGCCCTCTACGGTTTTGCGGCCTTCTACATGGTCTGCATCATCATCAACTGGTGGTTCTACCTGCGCAAGAACGCCTACGTGAAGAACCCATAAGACCGCAAAGCGATAACAGGCGGGTGCTTTGAGTGCCCGCCGACACTGAAACCGGAGAAACCCAATGAGCCATCTCCTTGACCGCCTGAACTTCCTGACCCCATCCAAAACGGGGACCTTTTCCGAAGGACATGGCGTTACAACAAATGAATCCCGGGACTGGGAGGACAGTTACCGCAAACGCTGGCAGCACGACAAAATCGTCCGCTCCACACATGGCGCAAACTGCACCGGATCCTGCTCTTGGAAGATCTACGTCAAAGGCGGCATCGTCACCTGGGAAACCCAGCAGACTGATTATCCGCGCACGCGGCCCGACCTGCCGAACCATGAACCGCGCGGCTGTTCGCGCGGCGCCAGCTACAGCTGGTACATGTATTCGGCCAACCGGGTGAAATATCCGCTGATCCGTTCGCGGCTCCTGCGCCTGTGGCGCAGGGAACGCGCGCTCAAGACACCCATCGGCGCATGGACAGCGATCCAGGACGATCCGGCAAAGCGCGCCGACTACGTTAAAATGCGCGGCCTTGGCGGCTTTGTTCGTGCCACCTGGGACGAGGTCAACGAAATCATAGCTGCCGCAAACGCCTACACGGCCAAAAAATGGGGACCGGACAGGGTGATCGGATTTTCACCGATCCCGGCAATGTCGATGATCTCCTATGCGGCCGGCTCTCGCTATCTGTCGCTGCTTGGCGGCGTGTGCATGTCCTTCTACGACTGGTATTGCGATCTTCCGCCATCTTCTCCCATGACCTGGGGGGAGCAGACGGACGTTCCGGAATCAGCTGACTGGTACAATGCCGGCTTCCTGATGCTGTGGGGCTCGAACGTGCCGCAGACCCGCACGCCGGACGCGCACTTCTACACGGAAGTCCGCTACAAGGGCGCAAAATCCGTCGTCGTCTCGCCGGACTATTCGGAAGCTGCAAAATTCTCCGATATGTGGCTGCACCCCAAACAGGGTACCGATGCGGCGCTCGCGATGGCCATGGGCCATGTCATCCTGCGCGAATTCCACCTCGACCGGCAGGCGGAATATTTCGAGGATTATTGCCGCCGCTACACCGACATGCCCATGCTGGTGCGTCTGGTGAAGAAAGACGGCAATTATGTACCTGACCGCCTCGTGCGCGCATCCGATTTCAAGGACGGCCTCGACGAGGAGAACAATCCTGAATGGAAGACCGTCGCCTTTGACGAAAAGACGAAGGAACCGGTCACGCCGCAGGGCTCCATCGGCTTCCGCTGGGGTGAAGAAGGTCAGTGGAACCTTGAAGCCAAGGACGGAAAGGGCAGGGATGTCGAGCTCGGCATGAGCCTTATCCTCGACACTGACCACGACGAAGTCGCAAACGTCGCTTTCCCGTATTTCGGCAATCGCGAACACGACCACTTCGAAGGGACCGATCACGAGAGCGTTCTGATCCGTTCGGTTCCGGCAAGAAAGCTGAAGCTGACCGAAGGCGAAACGCTTGTCGCGACCGTCTTTGACCTGTTCGTTGCCAACTATGGTCTCGACCGCGGTCTCGAAGACAGCAACTCGGCGAAGTCGTTTGATGACGATCTGCCCTATACACCCGCCTGGGCCGAAAAGATCACCGGCGTTTCCCGCGATCAGATCATCACGGTCGCACGGGAATTCGCCAAGAACGCCGAAAAGACCAATGGCCGTTCCATGGTCATCCTCGGTGCCGGTCTCAACCACTGGTACCACATGGACATGAACTATCGCGGGATCATCAACCTGTTGGTGATGTGCGGCTGTATCGGACAGTCGGGCGGTGGCTGGAGCCACTATGTGGGCCAGGAAAAACTGCGCCCGCAGACCGGCTGGCAACCGCTTGCCTTCGGCCTCGACTGGGGCCGTCCGCCGCGGCACATGAACTCGACCTCGTTCTTCTATGCGCATACTGACCAGTGGCGCTACGAAACGCTGAAAGTGGACGAGATCCTGTCGCCGACGGCACCGGAGGGTCCGTGGGACGGCACGCTGATCGACTACAATATCCGCGCCGAGCGCATGGGCTGGCTGCCGTCGGCACCGCAGCTCAAGACCAACCCGCTTGAGGTTGCAAAGGCTGCCGATGCCGCCAAGAAGGAGCCGAAGGACTATGTTGCCGAGCAACTGAAATCCGGCGATCTTCATATGTCCTGCGAAGACCCGGACAACGAGGCCAACTGGCCCCGCAACCTGTTCGTGTGGCGTTCCAACCTGCTTGGATCTTCGGGCAAGGGGCATGAGTATTTCCTCAAGCACCTGCTTGGCACAAACCATGGCGTCATGGGCAAGGATCTCGGCGAGGAAGGCCGCGAGCGGGCGCAGGAAGCCGTTTGGCACGACGATGCGCCGGAAGGAAAGCTCGATCTTCTTGTCACGCTCGACTTCCGCATGTCGACGACATGCGTCTACTCCGACATCGTGCTGCCGACAGCCACCTGGTATGAGAAAAACGATCTCAATACCTCCGACATGCACCCCTTCATCCACCCGCTAACCAGCGCCGCTGATCCGGCGTGGGATGCGCGCAGCGATTGGGAAATCTTCAAGGGCATCGCCCAGAAGTTTTCCGAGGTCGCTCCGGAAATTCTCGGGGTGGAAAAGGACGTGGTGCTTGTTCCGATCCTGCACGACACGCCGGGCGAACTTGCCCAGCCGGTCGATGTGAAGGACTGGAAGAAGGGTGAAACCGAACCGGTTCCAGGCAAGACCATGCCGGCCGTGGCGGTTGTCGAACGCGACTATCCGAACCTCTACAAACGCTTCACCGCGCTTGGCCCGCTGATGGACAAGCTCGGCAATGGCGGTAAGGGGATCACCTGGAACACCGAGCATGAGGTCGATCTGCTCGGCCGCCTCAACGGTGTCGTCACCGACGAAGGTGTGACAAAGGGACGGCCGAAGATCGAAACCGATATCGACGCGACCGAGGTCATCCTGTCGCTTGCGCCGGAAACCAACGGCGAAGTGGCGGTCAAGGCCTGGGCGGCACTGTCGAAGAATACCGGACGCGATCATACGCATCTCGCCATTCCGAAGGAGGATGAGAAGATCCGGTTCCGAGACGTTGTTTCGCAGCCGAGAAAGATCATCTCTTCACCGACCTGGTCCGGGCTTGAATCGGAAAAGGTCTGCTACAATGCCGGCTACACAAACGTTCACGAGCTGATCCCGTGGCGCACCATTACCGGGCGCCAGCAGCTCTATCAGGATCATTTGTGGATGCGGGCATTCGGCGAGGCGTTCTGTCTCTATCGTCCGCCGATCGATACCAAGACGATCAATCCGGTCATTGAATCCAAATCCAATGGCAAGCCGCAGGTGGTTCTGAACTTCATCACACCGCACCAGAAGTGGGGCATTCACTCCACCTATTCGGACAATCTGATGATGCTGACGCTGAACCGTGGCGGACCGGTCGTGTGGATTTCCGAAGTGGACGCGGCCAAGGCGGATGTCGTCGACAATGACTGGGTCGAGGTCTTCAACGTCAACGGCGCGATCGTCGCCAGGGCGGTTGTCTCGCAGCGCATGAAGGAAGGAACCATCTTCATGTATCACGCTCAGGAAAAGATCGTGAATACACCCGGTTCCCAACTGACCCAGCAACGCGGCGGCATTCACAACTCCGTCACGCGGGCGATTACCAAACCGACCCACATGATCGGCGGTTATGCCCAGCAGTCCTACGGCTTCAACTACTACGGAACCGTGGGCTCAAACCGCGACGAGTTCGTCGTGGTTCACAAACTGGACAAAGTCGATTGGATGGAAGGTCCCAATGACCAGCCCGTCTACCAGAACCCGGAGGCAGCAGAATGAAAATTCGTGCGCAAATCGGCATGGTGCTGAACCTCGATAAATGCATCGGGTGCCACACCTGCTCAGTCACCTGTAAGAACGTCTGGACGAACCGCGAGGGCGTCGAATACGCCTGGTTCAACAATGTCGAGACAAAGCCCGGCGTCGGCTATCCCAAGGAATGGGAGAACCAGAAGAAGTGGAACGGCGGCTGGGTTCGCAAGTCCAACGGCAAGATCGAGCCGAAGATGGGCGCCAAGTGGCGCATCCTCGCCAAGATCTTCGCCAACCCGGACCTTCCGGAAATCGATGACTACTACGAGCCGTTCGATTTCGACTACGGCCATCTGCAGACCGCCGGCGAGAGCCAGACCACACCGACGGCGCGTCCGCGCTCGATGGTCACCGGCGAACGCATGGAGAAAATCGACTGGGGCCCGAACTGGGAAGAAATTCTCGGCGGCGAGTTTTCCAAGCGGTCGAAGGACTACAATTTCGAGGGCGTCGAAAAGGAAATCTACGGCGAATTCGAAAACACCTTCATGATGTATCTGCCGCGGCTGTGCGAGCACTGCCTCAACCCGACCTGCGTCGCGGCCTGTCCGTCCGGCGCGATCTACAAGCGCGAGGATGACGGCATCGTCCTGATCGACCAGGAAAAATGCCGTGGCTGGCGCATGTGCGTATCGGGCTGTCCCTACAAGAAGATCTACTACAACTGGTCTTCGGGCAAATCCGAAAAATGCGTCTTTTGCTATCCGCGCATTGAAGCCGGTCAGCCGACGGTCTGCTCGGAAACCTGCGTCGGCCGCATCCGCTATCTCGGTGTCGTCCTTTATGATGCCGACCAGATATCCGAAGCTGCCTCGACCTCGGATGAGAGGGATCTCTACGAAGAACAGTTGAAGGTCTTCCTCGATCCGAACGACCCGAAAGTCATCGAGCAGGCAAGGAAGGACGGTGTTCCCGACGACTGGCTTGAGGCGGCGAAGAATTCGCCGGTCTACAAGATGGCGATGGACTGGAAGGTGGCCTTCCCGCTGCATCCTGAGTACCGCACTTTGCCAATGGTCTGGTACATCCCGCCGCTCTCTCCGCTTCAGGCAGCTGCCGAAGCCGGCAAGATCGGACTGGATGGCGATATGCCGGATGTCCGCTCGCTGCGGATCCCGGTTCGCTACCTGGCCAATCTTCTGACAGCCGGCAAGGAGGCACCGGTTATCTCGGGTCTCGAACGCATGCTTGCGATGCGCGCCTATATGCGGGCCAAGACCATCGACGGTGTCATCGACGAAGTCGTTGCTGAAAAGGTCGGCATGACCGGGCAGATGATCGAGGAGATGTATCACGTCATGGCGATCGCCAATTACGAGGATCGCTTTGTCATTCCGACAACGCACCGCGAAATCAGCGAAGACGCCTATGATGTGCGCGGTTCCTGCGGCTTCTCTTTCGGCAATGGCTGTTCGGGTGGAACGTCCGATACCGACCTCTTCGGTGCCCGGAAGACCAGAACCACCCACGCGCCCACGGATCCATTCAAGGAGCAGGTCTGATGAACACGACTTTGAAAGTAATCTCGCTGCTCCTGTCCTACCCGACACAGGAGCTTCAGGATGGAGTTCCCGAACTGAATGCCGCCGTCGACGCGGACAGCGGCATTGGAGAGCGTGAGGCCCTGCTCATCAAGAAACTGGCAGACGACATAGCGTCGCTCGACCTCTACGAGGCCCAGGAGCGTTATGTCTATCTATTCGACCGTACGCGTACCCTGTCGCTGCATCTGTTCGAGCATGTCCATGGCGAAAGCCGCGACCGCGGCAGCGCCATGGTCGACCTTTTGGAAATGTACGGGAATGCCGGCTTCGATATCGATGCCAAGGAACTGCCGGACTATCTTCCGTTGTTCCTCGAATTCCTTTCGACCAAACCGGAAGGCGAGGCAGGCGAACTGCTGGGGCAGACGGCACATATCCTGACGGCGCTCCGGGAGCGCCTGAAAAAGCGCAAATCGATCTATGCCAATGCATTCGGTGCTCTTGAGGTTATAGCCAAGGGAAAGCCGGACCGGGCGCTTTTGAAGGACCTCCTGGATGAGCCGCTGGACGATCCGGATGACCTGGAAGCGCTCGACCGTGTCTGGGAGGAGGAAGTTGTCACCTTCGGTGGCAATTCCGGCGAGAACGCCTGTGGCCCGGACCGTCTGCGCACGCAAATGCGTGCTGCGCAGCGCAAGGCTCCCGATCCCTCACATCAAACCACCGCCTAGGAGGACAGGACCATGTCCGGTTATCTCAATACGCTTTTCTTCGGGATCTATCCCTACATCGCGCTGGTGGTGCTTATTGTCGGCACCATCGTGCGCTACGACCGTGAACCCTATACCTGGCGGTCCGGTTCGAGCCAGCTTTTGCGCCGCAAACAGCTGGTCTGGGGCTCCGTGCTTTTCCATGTCGGAGTGCTGGTGATCTTCTTCGGACACCTGATCGGGCTTTTGACGCCGATCGCCATCTTCGATGCTCTCGGTATCAGCCACACCGCCAAGCAGTTGCTGGCAATCATTGCCGGCGGCGTTGCCGGTGTGATGGCGATTGTCGGTGCGACGATGCTTGTGCACCGGCGCCTGTTTGATGCCCGTGTGCGCGCCACATCCAGCAACTCGGATACGGCGATCATCATCCTGCTGTGGATCCAGCTTGCACTGGGGCTGGCAACCATTCCGATCTCCCTTCAGCATCTCGACGGCCACGAGATGGTCCGCTTCATGACCTGGGCGCAAGGGATCTTCACCTTCAACATGGATGCCTCATCCTACGTTGCCGATGCATCGCCGATCTTCAAGGCGCATCTGTTCCTGGGGCTGACGATCCTTCTGCTGTTCCCGTTCACCCGCCTTGTCCACATGCTGAGCGCACCCGTGCGCTATCTGTGGCGGCCCGGCTACCAGGTTGTGCGCGAGCGCAACCGCCGTGCGCAGGCGAACCGGATCGCTGCGGAGTGATCTGATGGCGACCATATACAAGAACCCGTCACTCGGACCGGCTGCGAATGCCTGGCAGCCGGAGGGCTACACCACCTACCAGGAGCCGGATACGAAGATTCCGCCCAAGGCCAAGCCGGTTACCAGGGAAATCAGCGTCAATGGCGTTGCGATTTCTGAAGAAGAGCTGCTTGCCGAGGCGCAGAACCACCCGGCCGAAAACCCGGGCGGTGCCCTGGCGGAGGCTGCGCGGGCGCTGGTGGTGCGTGAGCTCCTGTGGCAGGAAGCCCAACGTCTGGACCTTGCCGTCGAACCCGAGAGCGATACCGACGGGCGGCTGGAGACGGAACGGGATGCAGCGATCCGCGCGCTGATTGACAGGGAGGTCGATGTGCCTTCAGCGGGTGAGGCGGAATGCCGGCGATATTACGATCAGCACCCCGGGCGGCTTTCCTCGGAGCCGCTGATCGAAGCGCGTCACATTCTTCTTGCGGCGGCGCCTGATGACAAAACCGCCAGAAAAAAGATGAAGGCGGTGGCGCAAAAGCTGAGCGACCATCTTGCCGGGCACCCGGAAGAATTTTCGGTTCTTGCCAAGGAACACTCGGCCTGTTCGTCCCGTGAGCATGGCGGCAATCTGGGCCAACTGACCCGGGGAAGCACCGTGCCTGAATTCGAACGTGCCATGGAAGCGATGCGGGAAGGCGAGATTTCGCCGGTTCCGGTGGAAAGCCGGTTCGGTTTTCACATCATCGCACTCGATCGAAAGGTGCCCGGTGAACGATTGCCTTTCGACCTGGTGCAGGAGCGCATAGCCGTGTGGCTGGAGGCTGCGGCCTGGTCCAAGGCCGTATCGCAGTACATCGCGGTTCTGGCGGGAGCGGCGGATATCAAGGGCATCAGCCTGAACACAGGCGAGGGGCCCCTGGTGCAATAAAAGGATGCGGCGATGAACAGGCTTGAAGAAGTCAGGGCCATGACCATAAAGGCGCTGGAAACGGCGCCGCCGGTCTCGCAACTGTTGTCGCCGCTCGAATACATCCTTTCGGATCATTTCCGGCAACGGGCGCTGTGCCACGCCCTCGATGACCTTGCCGACAGCGATACGTTTGACAGGGAACTGGCCGCTGCGGCGCTGGGCTTCCTGCAGACCGAATTCAGTCCGCATGTGATCGACGAGGAAGAGGATCTGTTTCCGTTGCTTCGCCGACGCGCCCAGCCGGAGGACGACATCGAGGAGGTTCTCGGCGAACTGAGCCTCGAACACGCCACGGACAGGGATGACGCGGATCGTCTCATAGAAGAACTGACCAGGGCAGTTGAAACAGGCGGGGACGGATTTCCGTCATCTGAACTTGCCGAAATCCTACACCGCTTTGCCGCCAATGAGCGGCGCCATCTTATGGTCGAAAACGCCATCGTCATGCCGCTTGCAAGGGTGCGGCTGACCGCCGATGATCAGCGCAATCTTGGCCGCCGGATGGCGGCGCGGCGTGGTGTCGATTATCCGGAGAAACTGAATGCTGACTGATCTGCTTGACCACAATATCCGCTGGGCGACCAACAAACGGCGCGATGATCCCGACTATTTCAGCCGGCTCTCGGCGCTGCAGCGCCCGGACTATCTCTGGATCGGCTGTTCCGACAGCCGTGTCCCGGCCAATGTCATCACCGGTCTTGAGCCGGGTGAGGTCTTTGTCCACCGCAATGTTGCAAATCTGGTGCATCGCGGCGACCTCAACCTGCTGTCGGTTCTCGAATTTGCCGTCGACACACTCGAAATCAAGCACATTATCGTCTGCGGACATTATGGTTGCGGTGGCGTGCGTGCTGCGATGGACGGGCATCGGCACGGCATTATCGATCACTGGCTGCAGCCGATCCGCGATACGGCGGACAGCCGCGCGGAGGAACTCGAGAAAATCGGCGATCCCGACACCAGGCTCAACCGGTTGTGCGAGATGAGTATTGCCGCCCAGGTGGAAGGACTGTCACGCACCCCGATTATCCAGTCGGCGTGGAAACGCGGAAGGGAACTGGCGATCCACGGCTGGGTGTACGGTTTGAACGACGGTTTGCTGCGCGATCTGGAATGCGGTTGCGGCGGGCATGGCCACCAAGGAAGCGGACATGCTTGATACCGTCAACAAATCCGCATGCGGATGCGATAGCCCGGACGGTGCGCAGGATCTGCTGCCGGTTGATGAAGCCATCGCACTTGCACGCGGCATGGCCACTCCGATCCGCGAAACCGAGTCGGTTGCCCTGCGATTGGCAAAGGGTCGGTATCTGGCTTTCGATCTGATGGCGCCGAGAGCGATGCCCTTCTTCGACAATTCGGCGATGGATGGTTATGCGGTGCGCATTAGCGAGCTCGACGGATCCGGCCCGTGGGAACTGAATGTCGCCGATACGGTTGCCGCCGGTACTGACGCGATTGAAGCAGAATATCCGGCCGGCTCCGCCGTGCGGATTTTTACCGGTGCACCGGTTCCGCAAGGATTCAATGCGGTCATAAAGCGCGAATTGTGCAATGAGGCGGAAACGGGAGTCGGCTTTTCCGAGTTGCCGTCCGTCGGCGACAATATTCGCCGCGCTGGTGAAGACCTCGCAATGGGAACGGTTCTCGTCAAAGCGGGCACCAAGCTTGCGCCCCGCCATATCGGCCTTCTGGCTGCCAATGGCTATTCGGCGGTCAGCGTGTCGCGCAGGGTGCGGGTCGGGGTGTTTTCGACGGGCAGCGAGGTGGTTTCGGGCGGCAGCGAGCGTGATGCACACCGCATATTCGACAGCAACCGACCGATGCTCCTTGCGCTTGCAGAGGAGGCCGGTGCTGAGGCGACCGATCTTGGCATAGTGCCGGACGATCTTGAGGAAATGGCGGCGCATCTGTCATCGCTTTCAGGCCGTTTCGACCTGCTTATTTCGTCTGGTGCCGTATCAGTCGGCGATCGCGATCTTGTACGCCCGGCCTTTGAAATGGCCGGTGGCAGCGTTCACAACTGGCGGGTGGCGATCAAGCCGGGGAAGCCGGCCCTTTTCGGCACGCTTGGCGACAAGCTCTATATGGGACTGCCGGGAAATCCGCTTGCCGTGTTTGTCGGCTTTCACCTTTTCGCCAAACTGCAGATTGAAGCGCTTTCGGGCGCCAAGCCCGCAGCGGAGCAGAAATTTCAGGTCCGGTCCGGCTTTGAAAAAAGCCGCCATGCGGGCCGGACGGAATATATGCCGGTTCGCGTTCTTGAGGTTGGCGTCGATGGTTTGCCGGTGGTCGAACAGGTGGGCAATGGTGGTTCGGGGTCTTTATATCCGTTGTGCTGCGCCGACGGGTTCGCCATCCTTCCGGCTGCGTGCAATCGGGTGAAATCCGGTGACAAATTTGCATATCTTCCTCTAAACGGGCAGATATAAGGGTCGCGAGACGACGGAGTTTTGTATGAGCGTGAATTCTGCATATCCCCTTGCTGCCATCCATTTTGGCAAGGACATGTTTGTAGACGGTGTCTTGATCGAGACGGTGCAGGCGCTTCAGGCCGAAGGGTTCCGGATTGGCGGCTTCGTGCAGCGCGAGACGCCTGATCCAAAGAGCTGCTGCGCGATCACTCATGTGGAAGACGTCATGACCGGCAAACGGCACCGCATTTCGCAGGCGCTGGGTGCAGGATCGAAAGGCTGCCGGCTCGATCCTCAGGCGCTGGCCGCCATTTCCGGCGGACTTCTCGAATTGCTGGAAGAGGGTGTCGACCTGATCGTTCTCAACCGTTTTGGCAAAGGCGAATCCGACGGGCAGGGTCTTCGCGCCGTTATCGAAAAGGCACTCGATCTCGGCGTTCCGGTCCTGACCGCAGTCCGCGATACTTATGCGCCCGCATGGGAAGAGTTTTCAGGCGAGTTTGCCGCCACGCTGCCGATGGATGCGACAGCGGTCATCGAATGGGGCAGGGCGGCGATGCTGGAAGCGCGAGAGGGCTGCGACGCAGCCTGAATGCAAATTGCACGGTGACCCGAAACTACCTCCTGCGCAAAACCACGGTCATGTGCCAGATCTCGAAGGCGCATTTATCGAGAGATTTTCTGTAGAGACCGTCCAGGCGATGGAAAAATTCGTCGGCCAGACGGTCCGCTTCCTCCGCGCTCTTTGCTGAAGGTTCGAACAGCTGCGTGAGCAGGGTCGAGTCGGCAAAGGCGCGGATATAGCCAGTATAAAGCCTTGTATATTCCGTCGGGTCGCCGATCGCGTCTTCAAACAGGTCTGCAGCGTGGAGCGGTGCCGGCTCAACCTTGAGGGTGTCGATCTCGAACGCTTTTGACAACTCAGCGTCCTGCTCGAGCGGTTTTCGTGTCCGGTTGTTATTTCCAATCGAGTCCTTTGGAAGGACACGGGATGAGCGGTTTACAGTGGTGTAACGCTCCGGTCTTCCGGAGAACGTCTGAAACTGCCGGGGCCGACGCCAAACATCAATTTAAACCGCCGCGAAAATGATGGCACGGATTTGTATCCGCATCGCTGGGCGATTTCGGCCATGTCCAGACCGGTGTTGGCGAGAAGCGCCCGTGCTTTTATCAGCCGCCATGTCGTCAGATAATCAATTGGTGGAGATCCAACAATATCGGTGAAAAGATGGGCAAAACGACCGCGCGACATGCCTGCCACACGGGCGAGGCCGCTGACGGTCCAGGCCCGGTGCGGTTCGCTGTGCATGGCATTGAGTGCGCGCGAAAGGCGGGCATCGGCAAGGGCTGCCATGAAACCGGCGTCCGCACGGCCTGTCTTCGGCGTCAATCGTCGGACCGACTGTATCAAGACGATTTCCAGCAGCCGGCTGAGGATACCGGACATGCCTTGGGCACCGAGATTGCCTTCAAGGGACATCAAGCGAAGCGTAGTTGCCGCCCAGGGTTCGGCACCGAGATCAGCGGCGCGGATCAGAACCAGCGGCGGCAGGCTCGTCAGAACCGGATGATCGATGTCCTCGTCGAACCTGCAATACCCGCAAATCAGCCGGGTCGAACCACTTCCTGTGCCATGGGGCAGCACGCCATTGGCTAGTGCGCCCATGATATCGGGTAGCGGCACGGGATGCGTGTGCGGTGTCTTAGAGAGGATCTGTTCCATGCCATAAGGCACGATCGCCAGATCACCTTCCGTCAATCTGGCCGGATCGGTGCCGGGTACCCGGATCCAGCAGTCGCCGCCCTGTACGAGATGAAAGCGGATACGGCGACGCTCGGGTGGAATCTCTACAGCAAACTCACCGCGAAAATCCGTCTTGAAATAAATGTCTGAGGTAAGCCTCAGTGTCTCGAACACTTCCGAAAGGATATCAGTATTTTTCATTCCTGCTCGCATGCGGGACGATTGGATAAAAAAAAGAGCTGATTAGACAGTGATAAAGTTTCGATCGTGGGTCAAGGTTGGGGGCAACAACCACGTGGAGACCCGATCATGTCATTGGAGATGGCAGTAGCTCTTGTCGGATTTGCCTTTGTAATGTCTATCTCGCCAGGCCCGTCCAATTTCCTGCTGCTCGCATCGGGCGTGAATTTCGGATTTATGCGTTCGGTTCCACTTGTATTCGGCATCTGTGCCGGGTTTTTGACAATGGTTTTTTGCGTCGGCGTTGGTCTGGGGCAGGTGCTGAAGACTGTGCCCGGACTCTATACGGCACTGAAATTTGCATGTGCGGCCTATGTTTTGTGGCTTGCTTGGAAGGTGGCGCGCAGCCGCGCCATCGGACCGGCCAACGAAGAGGCCATTGAAAAGCCGATCACCTTTTTGCAGGCGGCGCTGTTTCAGCTCGTCAACCCCAAGGCATGGGCGGTCGCTTTGGTCGTGACCGTGTCCTATACGGATCAGCAAAATTACATACCCAGCCTGTTGGCGATGATCGTGCTGTTTGCCGTCATCAACCTGCCTTCCATCAGCGTCTGGGCATTATCCGGTGTCGCACTCGGTCGGCTTTTGGGCGAGGGCAACCGGATTGCGGTGTTCAATATTGCGATGGCGCTGTTGCTGGTCGGCTCAATGGCGGTGGTGCTGTTTCGGGCCTGAGTGCGTGAGCGGAAAATCAGCCGCTTGCCAGATCCTCGTCGAAGAGCGTGATCAGCCGGGCGTCAAACCCGGCCCGCGTTGTTGCGACTTCACGGCTTGTCGCATCGACAAAGACCTTTCTTTGCGCATCACTCAGTTCCTGAATTTCGATCCCTTCAGCCACCAGCCGTTCGGTGCACAATATGTCGTCCTCATCGGCAAATCCACGCTGGGCAAGTGTCGCCTGCCGAAGTGCGCGCTGAACGCCCTCCTTGAAATCCGCGGGCCAGGAGCCGACCGCCTGCTTGTTGAAAAGCACCATGGCAACGCCGATCAGATGGCGGGTGAGGGTGATGTGCTTATGGTGATTGTGCAGGCCAAAATTGTAGATGTTGGTCAGCGGGTTTTCCTGCGCGTCGACAGTGCCGTCGGCACATGCGGAGGGCAGATCGCGCACGTCGATCGTAATCGGCTCGAAACCGAGTGCCCGGAAGACCCGCTGGTGATTGTCATTGGCGAGCGTGCGGATCTTCAGTCCCTGGCAGTCATCAGGGCTCAAAATGGGGCCTTTGCCATTTGATATGTGGCGGAAGCCATTGTCCCAGAAATCGAGAACCGCATAGCCCGTCTTCTTCTCCATCAGACCGCTCAGTTCACGGCCGAGCGCACCGTCGAGAACCGAATAGGCCCGGTTGCGATCCGGAACAATGAAATGCTGGTCGAAAATGCCGAGTTCCGGCACTCGTGAGGCTAGGTAGCTGGAGGAGAAGTAGCAGGCGTCAAGGGTGCCGGATTCCACCATCGAAAGCAGGTCCGAGGCTTTATGGCCACGTTCGACGATGTTGCTGTCGAAGGTGAAGTCGACGGCATTTCCCAATGTTTCCGACAGCGCCTTGCCGAAGACGTGGCCGGCGCGGCTATGAACGGATGCCGGGCCCTGATATCCACCGAATTTCAGGCTGATCGGCGCCATCAAACGAGTTCCCGCATGAGCTCATCCGGATCGGCGGGCAGTTCCACTGGCGCACCGCGTTTTGCCGAAAGATCCATGGCCATTGTCAAAAGCAGGTTGCGGTGTCCGTCGCCGGCGGTTGCATGGGGCGTGCGCTGGCCGGTGTAGATGCGCTGATACCAGGCGTTGGTTTCTTCGCGCATCGGTCCCCAGAGCTGGTTATCGTGAAGATCGCCCGGCGGATAGCTCGTCAGGAAATCGACGTGGCGCGGCGCGCCGGGATCAAATCCTTCCGGCGCGTATCCGGCACCTTGCGCGACTTCTGTCGCCAGCACGACGTCGCGATGGGTGTCTTCGATATCAATGACTCCCTTTGTGCCGACGATACCGATCTCGATGCCGTAGACGGCGCCGGGCCATACCACCGGTAGAGCCCAGGAGATGTTCATGCTCCAGATGGTGCCGTCATCCATGGTGAAGATGCCGAAGGTTGAATCCTTCGTGCCCCATTTGCCGAGCGCAGTGTCACAGGACTGGGCAAAAACGGAGACGGGTGTCTTTCCTTCCATCAGCCACATACACATGTCGAGGCTGTGGGTTCCGGAGACGACCATCGGCGTCAGATTGGCGCGGTCCTGGGTGCGGCTGACCGTAGCGATCGGAACCATACGGTTCATGAAAGCACGTGTGACCACGGAGGTCACATCACCGATCTGGCCGGTTACAAGCCGTTCCTTGACCGCCAGAAAACGGCGGCGGAAGCGCTGGGTGTAACCGACCACGGCATCAACGCCGGAGGTCTCGATCGCATCGAGAATTGTCTGCGACTGGCGGGCATCCGTTGCCAGCGGCTTTTCAATGAAGAGATCGAGGCCGCGTTCAACGGCTGCCAGGGTCGGGTCGGTGTGGAAGTTCTCATCCGTTGCGATGATCGCCGCGGTGACCTCCGGACGCGCAAGCAGTTCGCGGTAATCGGTGGTGAAAAAATCAGCGTTGACGTCGTCTCTCAGCTTCTCGCCGATATCGGATTTTATGTCACACAGGCCGATCCATCCGACACCGGGATAGGCGCGGGCCAGAACTGCGCGAATGCGTCCGATTGTACCGCAGCCGATGATTGCAAGGCCGATTTCTTTTTTGTTTTCAGTCACTAACACCTCCAACTGAATTCCTGTTGCGCCGCGCGCGGATGAAACCTTCGGCAAAGATCACTGCCAGGGCGATAAGCAAAAACGTGCCGAAATATTGCGAAAGAACGAAACCGAACGATTTGTCCTCGAAAAGCAGCATCGCACGGCGCAAATTTTCGTCCGCGAGCGGCCCGAGGATGACGCCCAGAACCACCGGTGCGGTCGGAAAGCGGAATGTGTGCAGAATATAGCCGGCAATGCCTGCAGCAAACATGACCCAGACGTCGAACATGCTCAGCCGCACCGCGTAGGCGCCGATGACGCAGATCGGGATGATCAGCGGTAACAGCAGGCCGCGCGGCAGGCTGAAGAGCTTGACGCAGGGTTTGATGAGCGCAATGGCCGCGCCGTACATCAGGATGTTGGCGACGACGAGCGCGGCATAGATGAAGTAGATCAGGCCCGGATGGTCGATCTCGATGGTCGGGCCGACGACGATGTTCTTCAGTGTAAGCGCCGCAAGAAGTGCCGCCGCTGCTGCATTGCCGGGGATGCCGAGCGCCAGGAGCGGCAGCATCGAGCCGCCGATATTGGCGTTGTTGGCGACCTCGGCGCTGACGATGGCCTCGTAGCTGCCCTTGCCCCATTTTGCCCGCTCTTCCGGTTTTGCCCGCCGGCGGCCGATGTCATAGGACAGGAATGACGCGACATTGGCACCCGCACCCGGAATGGCGCCGATAATGGTGCCGATGATGCCCGAACGCACAGCCGTTCTCGAATAGCGGGCGAGCATGTTGAAGGACGGAATAACACGGCCGACTTCTGCCGGAATGGAATAGTGCTCGCGCTGCGGCAGAACTCGCAGCACTTCGGCCAGGCCGAACAGGCCGATGAGCACGGCGACATAGTTGATGCCGTCCATCAGCTCCAGTGTTCCGAATGTAAAGCGCGGAACGCCGTGGATCGGATCAATGCCGACAAAGGCGACGAGTAGGCCGATCCAGCCGGCGATCCATCCCTTCAGTGGCAGGCTTCCGGCGGACATCGACCCGCTGACGGTTATGCCGATGACGGCCAGCAGGAACATTTCCCAGGAGCGGAAATGCAGTGCGAAGGCGAGGATCAGCGGAATGAAACCGACGAGCAGGACAATGCCAACCCAGTTGCCGATGAATGACGCGCCGATGGCCATCCCCAAAGCCCTGCCGCCTTCACCGCGACGGGCAAGCTGGTGGCCCTCGATCATCGTCGGCACCGCGTCCGGCGTGCCTGGAATATTGATGAGTACCGCCGATATGGCGCCTCCGAACACGCTGCCGGTATAAACGCCGAGCATGAAGGAAATCGCCGTGTTCTGATCCATGCTGGCCGACAGGCCGATGAGCAGCGCCATGGCCATCGTTGTCGACAGGCCGGGCAGGGCACCCCAGACAATGCCGAGGGAAACGCCCGACAGCGTGACGAAGAGAATGTAAGGCGTGAGCGCCTGAATTATGGAATCCAGCATCATCGCTCAGACCGATCCCGGTAGTGGAATGACAAAAACATAGCGGAAGGCTCCGGCAAGAAGCGTAATCCACACCACTGATACGGTCAGGCACATCCATATGGCCTTGCCCCAGAAGACAGCGAGAATGAATGTAAGGAACAGGATGGTGAGAACCTCGAAGGCGCCGTAGCTCAGTTCCATTCCGGCCAAGACAGCGGAATATTCAAACTTCAAAAACTGCAGGCAAAGCAGATAGGCGCCAATAAAGCCGGCGAGGAGGATGGTGCGCAAATGTTCCGGCTTTTCCTTCTCATCCGCACCCGCGCTATCGCCGGTTGCCCGCCTCCGGATCGCCATATATCCGAGAATGAGCGCCATGACGCACAGGCTGCCCGCTGTCAGAAATGGCAAAAGCCCCGGTGTTGTCGACAATGTACCCGGATTGCTGAGTTGAACGCTTTCGATCATTACCCACAGCGACAGAGCCACAAGAAAGGCGGCGGCGATCATGTCCTGTATAGGCGTTGCAAAACCTGCGTTTTCGTCTTCACCCGAAAACTTGTTTTCGTTAGTCATGTTAAATAAGCCCTGTTGCCGCAATCATTATAGGCGGAGAAAAGGGGGGCGCTCCCTTCTCCGGCCCAATCAGATGCGTGGCTTGTAGCCCTGCGGCGGCCACCAGGTTTCGAAGTCGGCGGGCTTGGGCAGCCCCAGCTCTTCGGCAGTTACAACATCGGCTCCGATCTGGTCGGAGAATTTGTTGAACGTATCGACAGTGACGACTTCGAGCAGAGCTGCACGTTTGTCCGCAGCCTCGCCGGTTCTTATGTCGGTCTGGAAGAACTTGCTCTTCACCATGTCCTGGAAGCCGTCCGAGTTCACGGCTTCGATGAAGGCGTCGTTGACCATTTCCAAAACGTCGGTCGGTGTGTCGCGCTTCATGATGAAGTTGTAAGTGCCGCCGATCGGCAGGAACGGTTTGATGGACGGCACCAGACCGCCGATTGACGGCATGACCTTGCCATCGTCAAGCGTGATGTCGTTGGCCGATGTCTGCTGCAGGCAGCGCAGCTTTCCGGCTCTGACGAGGTCGACATGCTCGTGGACACCGCCGCCGGCAATGTCGACTTCACCCTGAAGTCCCGCCAGCGTAGCGGCCTTGCCGCCCTTGTAAGGAACATATTTCAGGCTGACGTCGGCAAAGGATCCGACGATCAGGGCAAGCTCATGCCACAGGCCACCGGTACCCGATGTCGATATGGTGATCTTGCCGGGGTCGGCCTTGGCAGCCGCCACGACATCATCGAATGTCTTGAACGGAGAATCCACAGGCACCGACCAGCTTGCATTGGCGGTGGCAGCCTGGAAAAACACCCATTCTTCCCATGGCACAAAATCAACATGCCCCATGACACGAACGAACTTGTTGTAATTGGCTCCGCCAAGGACGGTGTAGCCATCGGATGCCTGCCCGTGCACATACTGGGTTGCAACGCCGCCAACCGCGCCGGGCTTGTTGATGACATTGATCTTCCAGTTGCGCGAGTTGCCCATTTCTTCTGCGAGCTTGCGCATAATGGTGTCGGTTCCGCCGCCGGCGCCGTACATGACAACGAGTGTTATGGCACGTTCCGGATAGCCGGCTGCCCGTGCCTGGTCGGCGGGTATGGTAATGGACAAGGCTGCCATTGATGCGGCCGATCCGGCTAGAAAAGTTCTCCGGTCGATTGCCGATAAAGTATTCCCTCTTGGTTTTGTTTTTGCCATTTTTTCCTCCACTAAAATTGCCGGGCGTGTCGCCCGGAATGGCTTATTGGTTCTTCGCTCCTTCATATGATTTGCTTGCAAGGAATTCGGTGACTGCGGGCTCGATATCGGTCGCCATCAGGGCGTTCCAGCGGTTGTTAAAGCCGAATAGCGCGATAACGGCGCCGATTTCGATGATCTGTTCCTCGGAGAAATGACGGCGCAGCTCGGTCATATCCTCAGCGGTCGCGTAGGCGGGGCACTGGCCGCCGGTGACGGCAATACGCAGCGCCGCGCGTTCTGCGTCGGTAAAAACCGGACTGGTTTCGAATTCCCATATCACCGACAGTTTTTCGTCCGGAACGCCATTGTCGGCACCGTTTTTGAATGTGTGCGCGGAGCAGTAATTGCATCCGTTGGCGCGGCTTGTGACATGGGCCACCATCCAGCGCAGCGCCGGATCGACCGTGCCGTCGGGGTTGCGCACGACCGCACGGATCAGTCCGAGAACCGCGCGGGCAATTTCCGGGCGTCTTGCCAGCATGAGCATTGAGTTTGCAACAAATCCGGTCGCCGATGCCAATTGTTCAATGTCGGCCTTGGCCTCGTCCGTTTCCTCGATACTCAACGGCTCGACATGCGACATTCCTGTCCCTCCCAGGTAATATTTTCGTTCCCGACAGAATAATTGGCGGGTTTTTGGGGGGCGTTATTTTTGTTTGAAATGCACCTGCGATTGTCAGGATTATTCCCGGCTTATTGCGCCGACCATTCACCGACCCGTCTTTGAGGATACGGGTTCAGCAGATTGATTTCGACGGCAAATGTCGTGTTTGTAATCATATGTCCCAATGGGGCATATCAGAAAACCTGATTGCCAAACCCAGTTGTGAACACCAAACGGGCAAGTTAGATTCCGGGTTACCTCCAGCGCCCCAACAATTTGCCTTTGCATGACCTTGCAATCGCGAAGCTATTCGTTTTTCGCATAGACTTAGCTTAAATTCGCATTTTTGTTGCCGTCTGCATGCGGCTAGCCTGTGGGTCAACCATTCACATCACACGGCTTATTCTTCTTGTGCGGAAGGCGATTATTCATGAGGCAGATCAATGTGGGCGTTGTCGGAACGGGCTGGTGCGGCGGAATTCGTGCGGAGGCCTGTTGTGCCAATCCGCTTGTCGCTGACCTTCACATCGCCGAGATCAACGAGGAGCGCCTGCGTGAGGTGCAGGCATCTTCGCGTGCGGCAAGTGCAACAACAGACTATCAAAGGCTGATCGACAACCCAGACATCGACGCAATCATCATCTCCGCAACCCCCGAGACGACGCATTATCCCATGGCCAAGGCGTCGATTGTCGCCGGCAAACACGTGTTTTTAGAAAAGCCGATCGCGATAACGCTGGCCGAGGCCGACGAATTGGTCGCGCTTGCCCGCCAGCACGGCGTGAAGTTCACCATCGGTTATTCCCAGCGCTTCAATCCGAAGTATGCCTATATCAAGAAATCGCTCGAGGACGGGACGCTTGGCGAGCCGGTCAGCGCCCTGATCAGCCGTCACATTACCCGCAGCCTCGGCAAGAAGATATCCGGGCGCGTAAAGCTGTCGCCGGCGGCCATGGAGGCCACACACGATCTCGATTTTGTTCTGTGGTGTCTGGAGCCGGCAAAGCCTGTGCGCGTGTACGCCCAGACGGTTTACAAGACCATGAAGGAGATCAATGGCGCACCGGACTGCACCTGGATTATCGTGACCATGGACAGCGGCGTGTCCTTCACCATCGGCGCCGGCTGGATCCTGCCGCTCGGATACCCGAACTACTCGGCAACAACGCTTGAAATGGTTGGCACCAAGGGCGCTCTGCTGATCGATGACACGCACCGCGATGTTGTGCTCAATACCGTGGACAACGGCATTCAGTTCCCGATGTCCTCAATGCCGGGCGAGCCCGTCAATCATGTCTTTGCCGGGCCGATGGCGAATGAAACGCATCATTTCATTGAGGCTGTTGCGCTCGACAAACCGGTGCTGGTGACGCCGGAACAGGCGCGCAAGGTCATGGAGGTCTACGTTGCGGCGGATCTATCGGCCGAGCGCAATGAGCCGGTTTCCCTGCCGCTTAACGATGCAGACATAACATCGCTGGCGAGTTAACCGGCTGGGCTTTGATCCTGATCATGCGGGATAAACTGGCTGGTTCCCGAAAAACAGATCCGCATATTCTTTGAGAGCTGATCGGCGACGCGCAAACGGCGTGCGCCCTGCGCATAAATCAGCCCGTAGCTGATGTCGATCTCGGGTTCGAAGGGCCGGATTTCAAGCTGTTCGCGAAAATGGTCGGCGACAAAGGGATGGACGACTGCGACGCCCAGGCCGATCTTCACCAGATTTCCAAGGAGAATGGTCGACTGCGCCTCGATGGCGGAGGGGCATTTGATCTTCAGCTTGCTGAACAGCTCTTCCGTCCGGTAGCGCATGACGGTGTCCGCCGAAAGCGAAACCAGGTTCTCGCCGTCAAGATCCTCGGCGTTGATTACGTCCTTTACGGAAAGCCGGTGGCCTCTGGGCATGATCAGCACTGAACGCACTGTACAAAGCGGTTCGACAGTCAGCCCCTGCTGCACGATCGGAAGCGTCGCGAGACCGATGTCGTATTTTCTCTCGGCGACGGCCTGCTGCAGGTCGCTGCGGTTCTTCAGGTCCACAATAATGTTGAGGTTCTTGTATTCCTCGCGCAGCATTTTCAACGGTTGAGGCAGCATGCATGTGCCGATTGCAGGCATGGCCACGACGCGCAATGTTCCGGTTCCATGCGCGCGAATATTGGAGGCTGTTTCCTGGATCTGGTCGACCTGCGTCAGAATATCTTCTGCGATTCCGAAGAACTCGCGACCCTCCGGTGTAATCGACAGCCTGCCGCGGTGACGATCAAAGAGCACGAAACCAAGCGTGTCCTCCAACTGGCTTATCAGGCGGCTGATTGCCGACTGGCTGATCCCCATCACCTCGGCGGCCTGAGTGGTCGTGCCGGTGGCGATCAGGGCACGCATTGCCTCCAGTTGCCGTAGTTTCATGATTTACTCTCCGCGGTCGAAATGGTCTTCGTTTATCGCAAGAGGCTAGAACCAAACAGGGGTTAACTATTCCAATTTGTCATAGAAGTAAACCTATAATGCATTTCGATTTCCCGGCCGGAGGCACTACACTCCATAAAAAACATGAGGGAGGCACAATGAGGCTCGGAGCAACAGGCACGAGGCGAAGAAGCTGATGCAAAGGCGTCTGGAGGTAGCCGTTGCCGGATCGCTTCTCGTTCTTGCGGTCACGTTCGCTGTTTTCATCGACCTGATGGTCGCCAAGCCGAAAACGCTATTCGGCCGGTCGCTGAGCGCCATTGAGCCGACATCCTTTCCGTTGATCTCGATGGGCATGATGATCCTGTTGTGCGGGCTGTTCTTCTACGGCGTCTACCGGAGATCAGGTTCAGCGGAAGAGGCCGCTGACGAAAGCCTTACAGGGCAGACCAACTGGCTCAATATTGGGGCGTTTTTTCTCGTCCTGCTTCTTTATGCGCTGATCTTCTATCCGCTCGGATTCATAACGTCCTCCTTCATTGCAATGGTGCTTCTGTCGCTCGTTGCTGGAAGCAGGAACATTATTCAAATCGTTGTTTTTTCTTTTGTTCTTCCGCTCGCATTCTATCTTCTTGCGACCAGGGTCCTGCTCGTTTCACTGCCGGAACTGAGCGGCCTGGAATTTCTTATTGCCAAAATATTGGGGAGCTGAACGCAGATCATGTGCATCCGAATGACAGTACAGGCCTTTGATGTTTGAGCAGTTCGCAACCGGCTTTTTCATGGCCTTCCGCGTCGACACGTTCGCGATGATGGCAGCAGGCCTTTTTTTCGGCATGTTGGTCGGGTCGCTTCCGGGGTTCACGACACTCATGGCCATGGCAATCTTGTTGCCGGTGTCGTTTTTCCTAGACCCGATCGTGGGCATCCCGTTTCTGCTCGGCATCTACAAGGGCGGTATTTTCGGCGGCAGCGTGCCGGCGATCCTTGTGTCGATGCCGGGGACCGGCGCCGCTGTGGCAACAACGGCGGATGGCTATGCTCTGACAAAGAAGGGCAAGTCGCGCAAGGCGCTGGATATTGCGTTGTTTTCGTCGATTTTCGGCGATTTCACCTCCGATATTCTGACCATCCTGATGATTTTTCCGATCGCCCTGCTGGTTATGCAGTTCGGCCCGCCGGAACTTGCCGCGATCCTGTTCCTGAGCCTGATCGTCATCGCGGTGACGGCCGGCAGCAGTCCGGTCAAAAGCCTGATGATGATGACTGCCGGGCTCTGGCTGTCCTTTGTCGGGACGGACCCTGTCGGCGGCGTCGAACGGTTTACCTTCGGCAGTTTCGACCTGCGCGGAGGTGTGCCGCTTCTGCCGATGCTGATCGGTCTTTTCGCATTGCCCGAGATCGCCGCCGTGCTTGGCCGCAAGGTGGATATGGCACAGACGGCCAGGATCGTCGGCGAGCGCCTGCGGCTTGCCGAACTCAAACGTTGTTTCCGCACGATCTGCCGCTCAACGGTGATCGGTACGGCCATCGGCATCGTTCCGGGCCTCGGTCAGGTGGTCGCGGCGATGCTTGGATATACAGCAGCGAAAAATGCGTCTGACCATCCGGAGACCTTCGGCAAAGGGGAAATCGAAGGCGTCGCTGCCGCCGAAGCTGCCAACAACGCGGTCAATGGGCCGACGCTGGTGCCGCTTCTGACGCTCGGCATTCCGGGGGACAACGTGACTGCTATCCTGCTTGGCGCATTCGTGGCGCAGGGCCTCAGACCCGGCCCGCAACTCTTCGAGGAGCAGGGGGCAACGGTTTTTGCCATTTTGACGGCGATGGTCTTTGCCAATCTCCTATTTATCGTCATCGGATATCTTTCGATCCCGTTTTTTGCGCGTATCGTGACCATCAAGAATTCGATGCTTATCCCCGCCGTCATCTTGTTCGCCTTTGCCGGATCCTACGTGTTCCGTTCGGATCCGGTCGATCTGCTCATGCTCATCGGTTTCGGTGCCTTCGGCATCATCGCGAGGATGGCCCGTTTTGAGGTCATGCCTATGGTGATGGGATTCATACTCGGCGGTCCGCTCGAATATGCCTTTGGCCAGACCATGGCCATGTCCGGCGGCGATTTGATCGGTTTCGCATTTACTCAGCGGCCAAGCATGCTGGCCATCATCATCCTGACACCGCTGATCGGCTTCTACCTCTGGCGTCGCATGGCCAACCTGTCGCGGCCAAAAAAAGCGCGGCAGCCGGAGAAGGTTGGAAGGGCAGAAGAAGGAACTCTCAAGTAACGCGATATTGCGTGTCAAAAATGATCACAAGGATCGGGAGGATACTATGATCAGACGTCATTTACTGAAATTCGCCGCTGCTGCGATGATGCTTGGAGGCTTGCTGTCGCCGGCTACCGCCGAATATCCGGAAAAACCGGTTACGCTTGTCATTCCGCTGGGCGCGGGCGGCTCGCACGACCTTAATGCACGGGTGATTTCGAGCATCATTCCGGCCTATCTGAACCAGGCGATGATCGTTCGCCTGACACCGGGCGCCGGTGGGCAGAAGGGTACACAGGAAGCAGCCAGTTCGGCAGCCGACGGCTACACGCTGCTCTTTACCCACAACTATATCGACATGCTGCAGCAGCATGTCGAAAACCTGCCTTACAACCCGAACGAGGATTTCGTGTCCATCGCCCGGGTCAACTATGCGCCGATCGGTATCGTGGTGCGGGGCGACAGCCCCTTCAAGACCTTCGACGACGTTGTTGAATACGCCAAGGCCAATCCAGGCAAACTGAAAATGGCGCATTCGGGCAACTGGGGCGCGCTGTTCGTGCCGGCTGCACAGATCATGAAGGCCAAGGGCATCAGCTTTAACATGATCCCCTACAAGGGCGGCGGGCCTGCCATGCAGGCGTTGCTCAAGGGCGATGCTGAAATCACCATGGGCTTCCCGGCCACCTTGAGCAGCCTGCTCGATACTGGTCAGGTCCGGCTTCTGGCAACTGCCGGAACGGAGCGCATGGTCGATGATGTGCCGACTTTTGAAGAGATCGGTATCGAGGGCGATGCCGGCTTCATGCACCGCGTGGTTCTTGCACCGGCCGGCACGCCGCCGGAGGTGGTCGACACACTGCGCAATGCATTCAAAGCCCTTCAGGAGGACAAGACCTATGTCCGTCTGATGGGGCGTCTCGGTGAAAACCGCGACTTCATGGATGGCCCGGATTACCAGAAGATGCGGGAAGCCCAGGCCAATGACTACAAGGCGCTGGTGGATGACATAACCTCGAACTGACCACCAGATGCCAACCGTCGTTGTGCCGGCTTCGGCCGGCACACCGCAATCGGGAAATCGCACACTATGAAGATCAAAGAAAAGCCGATCTGGAACTTCAAGACCAAGGCAGCCGCACAGTCCTCGACGCGCAGTGTTGCTTCGTCACGCACATTCGACACGATCATTGATGAGCCCATCGAGCGCGGCGGAACCAATGAAGGGCCCATGCCGGTGGAACTGGTTATGGCCGGGCTTGCGGGGTGCACGCATGTGATCGCCAACAAGCTGGCCGCACATCACGGAACGTCCTTTGATGCGATGGATATCGATATCCTGACAACAATGGACAGCCGAGGCACACGGCTGATCGAGCCGATCGACATTCCCTTCCCGAAGGTGACAATCAACATCGCTGTTGAAACCAGCGGACCGGAAGAGGCGATTAACCGGGTCATGATGGATCTGCGCCACCATTGCGCGGTGTCCAAAATGTTGCAGCAATCGGGTACCGAGGTCGTTGAAAAATGGACGGTCAACGGAATTGCGCAGCCGGTGTTTGAAATGAGCTGATGCCGCACCTATCGTCGCCCCGAGGTTGGTGATGACAACGTTCTGATTCCACCGGTTAGACGGGTGTTTTCCTCGGACCGCCCGGCAAGCTGCACAGCAAGGCGGGTATATGTACGGTCAGATTTTGAATGTGGTTGGTCCGATATTCGTCATGACTTTTGTCGGATATGTTCTCGGCCGTTCAAAACTGCAGATCGATACAGCCACGATCAGTTCACTTGTATTGCTTGTGGCTACGCCCTGCCTGATATTCTCGACGCTGACATCGCTCGACATCGATGGCGCAACCGTCCTCAAAATGGCGATTGCCGCCGTCCTGTGCGTGTCGACCGCCGCGCTCTTCGGACTGGCCGTTCTGAAAATAGCCGGCATGTCCTACCGGACGTTTCTGCCGAGCCTGATCATGCCCAATTCCGGCAACATAGGCCTGCCGCTGGTGCTGCTGGCTTTTGGGGAAACCGGTCTTGCGCTGGGGGTTTCGTATTTTTTTGTTATCGCGCTTTTGCAGTACACCGTCGGGGCGGCCATTTCATCGGGGTTTTACCGGGTGCGCGATCTCATGCACCAGCCGCTGGTCTATTCGATCATTCTGGTCGGTGTGGTGGTCGGTACCGGAATAAAAGTACCGGTGATTGCTGCAACGACAACCGATTTGCTGGGCGGCATGATGATACCAGCGATGCTGATATTGCTCGGCACATCGCTTGCGCGCCTGTCGGTTTCGGACCTGAAGCCGGCGATCGTCATTGCAATCGCGCGCCTCGGTATTGGTCTGCCGACCAGTCTCATCGTGATCGCGGCGCTGTCGCTGACCGGCATCGAGGCCGGAACGGTGTTTCTGCTGGCGACGATGCCGACGGCGATCGTCAATTATGTGTTTGCCGAGCGCTACCGGGCGGATGCGCGCCAGGTTGCCGGTGCCGTTGTCGTGTCGACGCTTCTGACCTTCATTATGCTGCCGGCGATATTGTGGTCAGCCTATGCGGTGTCGGGACAGATGCCTTGAATTCCGCGTTGCGGGCGATCGGAGGGTGTTGTAAAAGATATCAGTAATAATGATAACTATCAGGGATAGCTATACGGTCACATGATTTATGTGAATCTTCGCCAATTGCGGTTTCTGGTCGCAATCCATGAGGAGCGTTCCTTTACTGCGGCTGCCCGGCGCGTCAATGCAACGCAATCGGGTCTCAGCATGCAGATCAAGGAACTCGAGGAGCGCCTTGGCCTGCGATTGTTCGACCGGTCATCAACGGGTGTGACGCCAACGACGGCGGGCGACCGCCTCTACGAGCGTGCTACGCGGATCCTTCGCGAAGTCAGCGCCATCGACAATGATGTGCAGACCTTGTCAGGGCAGGTCGCCGGACGCGTCCAGGTCGGCATGATGCCGACATTCGCACGCTCCGTTCTTGCGCCGGTTCTGGAGCGCTTCGCAAGGCACTATCCACACGTGGAAATCAAGGTTACCGAAGCCTACAGCGCCGTTTTGTGCGAAGAGGTGACAAACGGTAATATGGATATGGCGATCGTGCCGTCCGGCAAGATGGTTCCGGGTATCAAGGCCGAGCACCTCGCCACCGATGTCGAGGTGTTCGTGACGTCCGCCAACACCAAGCGCAAGCATCTCGAACCGGTTGACCTTTCCAAATGCAAGCCGCTCAAACTGGCGCTGCCGGGGCCCAGCAATGCACGGCGCGAAAAGATCGATACCTATCTCGAGACCTATCAGGTGCCGATCGAATCCATCATGGAGCTCGATACGATGATGGCGACGCTCGACCTGGTGTCACGCAGCGAATGGACCACGATCCTGCCCGGGTGCCTTTGTCTGCCGGATATCGACCAGCCGCGCAGGAAACTCCATCCGATTATCAATCCGCCGCTTGTTGTCGACTATGTCTTCATCGAACCTGCCTCGCAGGCCAAGACCCAGGCGGCCGAGCTCTTTTCCGAAGAGATCATCAAGGAAATCCGCCAGACCTGTTCCTTCTGCCGAAGCAATCTCGGCGTGGCGGACGCAAAAGCCGGCAAGGACTGATATCAACGACCTTGCAACCAGTTCGTGACGATCTCATTGAAGACATCCGGGCGTTCCATATTGGACAGATGCGCCGCTCCCGGAATGACGGCGAAATCCGCCCCTGGCGTTGCTTCTGCCATCCCTTGCATAACCGCCTGCGGCGCTGCAGGGTCGCGTTCGCCGACAACATAAAGGGCAGGGATGGCAATCTGCGGCAATCGCGGCAGATAATCGAGCCCCATCAGGGCTGATGCGCAGCCGGCATAGCCTTCAACATCAGTGCGACGGATCATGTCACCGGTTGCCTCGAGTGTTTGCCGGTTTGCCGGATTTTCGTGGAATTCCTCGCTGAACCAGCGTTCCAATGTCGGTCCGACCAGTGCACCCATGCCGTTTTCCCGGGCATTGGCGATCATTGCCGGCCACATCTGACGATAGATATCCGGTGCATCGGCCCTTCCGTCGCAGCAGATGATCCGCTCGATGCGGTCGGAATGATCGAGTGCCAGTCCGAGCGATGTCATTCCACCAAGCGACAGACCCATGAAAGTGGCAGTCTCGATGTCGAGCGCATCCATCAGCCCGATAACATCACTGACAAGGTGGCCGAATTCATAAGGGCCGGCGGGCGCGGTGCTCGTGCCATGGCCGCGTGTGTCGTATCGCAGGACCTGATGGGTGCGGGCGAGGGCATCGAGCTGCGGTTCCCACATGCGATGATCGGTGGCCAGTGAATTTGAAAGAATGAGCCACGGCTTATCGGGTTCCCCGTCAATGCGGCAGGTCAGGGCGACGCCGTTGAGAACAATTTTATCTACAGACATTTTATTCAGCCACGGCTGCCGGGGACTTGACCGCATCGTTGATGGCCGGCATGACCTTTTCGGCCATCAGCACCATCGAACGTTTTCCGAGATCCTTGTCGGCCCAGTCGTGGCCTGCATAGACAAGATGGCCGAAGTCCCCGACGGTTTCACGAAATGCCAGTATCTTGTCGGTGACGCTTTCCGGCGTGCCGTAGATGATCAGCTGGTCGCAGACATTTTCAAGCGTGACCTGATCATCATCCATATTCTGGTCCTCCTTGAAGAGGTTCAGACGGCCTCCGCGCCTCATCTTGGTGACGATGGAGCGGTAGTAGGACACATACGGCCCGTTGGGATCGGTGGCATAGCGCCGGGCGGTCTCTTCGTCATCGGCGACGAATATGCTCTTGGCGATGCGCCAGTTGCCCGAATCTGCGGGGCGTTTGCCCAGATCGCAGCCCTCGACATATTTGGGCCAGTGGCTTGCCACCCATTTAGGCAGAAGGAAGTTCGCCGAAATCGGCTCCCAGCCACGCGCCGCCATGGCCGTAACACCCTTCGAGAAAGGCGCCACCACTGTTCCGACGATTAAGGGATGCGGATCCTGATAGGGTTTGATGACCGTTCCCTGGCCGATTTCCGGCATCATCGTTTTCGCGGTAGTTATGTTCCAGTAATCGCCCTCGAGATCGTAAGGCGCATCGCCCGCCCAGATATCCAGGATCATGTTGATGCACTCGACGAACATGGCGTTGCGGTCGTTTTCAAGATTGCCGAAGGCCTCGGCGTCGGACATCAACCCACCCGGGCTGATGCCGAAATTGAACCGTCCCTCAAGCATGTGGTCGAGCATTGCAATCTGACCGGCGACGGCAGCCGGATGGCTGTTCGGCAGGTTGACGGTACCGGTGCCGAGGGTGATGTTTTTGGTCTCATAGGCAAGGCTTGCCAGGAATGCGACGCAGGAGGTTATGTTCTCCGCAAGATCCGTTGTGTGTTCACCGACATATCCTTCGGCAAAGCCCAGCTTGTCAGCCAGCAGAAAGGCTTCCCGGTCTTCACGCAATGACTGTGAAATAGGCTTGCCGACGGGGTGGATCGGCATGGTGAAAAACGAGATATCCATTGTGCATCCCAATATTTTTCTGGTTGATAGGAATTGCACCGAGCATATTGATCTTACGCGCCAACGCGTAATGATTTTGGCTTATTGGCGTGTTCAGGTGTCCTGATGGCCTGTATTCAGAAGTCCTGATGGCCGGCATAATGCAAAATAATTTGTTTGCTTTACCAGGCGCCCATATTGTTGGGCCAATCCGCAATCCAGAAACAACAAACCGGCGGCAAATAAATGAGAGATACGATCCCGAATGCAGTGCAGATAGACCGCAACATGTTGCGCGATGCACTAGGCCATTTTGCGACGGGCGTTGCCGTCGTTACCACGGTTGGAGACGCAGGCGCGCCGGTTGGATTGACGATCAATTCGTTCAATTCGGTATCGCTTGCACCGCCGCTGATATTGTGGAGCCTGGCACGCAACGCACCGAGCTTCGACGCTTTCCGCAGATACAGCAGTTTTGCCATCAACATTCTGGCGAAAGACCAGCGCGAACTGTGCATGCAGTTTGCCCGGCCCGCGGACAACAAATTCCAAAACGTGGCTTTTCGACCCGGGTTTGAGAATGTGCCGCTCATCAATGGCGTTCATGCGCAGCTCGAATGCAGGACATACAGGCGCTATGATGGCGGTGACCACGAAATCTATCTCGGCGAGGTTGTCGGCATTTCGACCTTCGAGAAGCAGCCGCTGGTGTTCCACCGGGGCCAGTTTACCCATCTATCCGATGCGGCAGCCTGAGCGCGCAACAATTACAACAAACGGGGAGAGCTGATGCGGAGTGAGAATTCCGACAGGATCAATGTCGCAATTGCCGGCTATGGCTGGTGGGGCCAGCATATGGTCCGGCGTCTTGCCGAAAATGAACTCATTTGCCCGGTTCTCGTCATCGATCCTTCTGAAGAGCGGCGCAGTTTGGCCGGTGAACATGGCGTGCGTACGGTGGCTGCATTTGAAGACGCGCTGAGCGATGCCGACATTGACGCGATCATTTTGACGACGCCCAACACGATGCATGAGGAGCAGGTGGTTGCCTCGGCGGCTTCCGGGAAACATGTTTTCTGCGAAAAACCCCTGGGTCTCACCGGGCAAAGCGCCCGCCGGTCGGTTGCCGCCTGCGAAGCAGCGGGCGTTGTTCTTGGAATAGGCCACGAACGCCGTTTCGAGCCGGCGCTGCAGCGGGTCCGCAAACTGGTCGAGGACGGCGCACTCGGCACGATCATGCATGCCGAGGCGGCGTTCAGCCACGACAAGCTGATCAATGTTCCCGCCGGCGACTGGCGGACTTCAAAGGCGGTGTCGCCTGCGGCCGGCATGACCGCGATGGGCATTCACCTGAGCGATCTCTACATTTCGCTGTTTGGCCGGGTGCGCACGGTGCAGGCATTGACCGCCGACCGTATTCTCGGCTGGGAGACCGGCGACGTGGTGACGGTACAGCTCGGTTTCGAAGCCGGCATGACCGCAAGCCTGAGCGCCGTTCTGGCCACACCGCATTTCATTCGCTTTCATGTTTTCGGATCGGATCAGTGGGTTGAGGTGCGAAACGATACCCATCCCGATACGCCGGGCGGCATTGCCGAACTCATTCTGGCGCGCACCGGTGCGCCGATGAAAACCGAGCGGTTTGAGTGGACCGATACGGTTGTTGCCAATCTCGAAGCGTTTGCCGCAGCGATCCGCGGTACCGCGGACTATCCCTACACAGCAGAAGAGATGGTGCACAATATTGAAGTGCTGGAAGCCATCGCCAAGTCGGCGGAGGAGGGCGAAACGGTACATCTATAGGCTCTTTTCATCTTAGCCGGAACCACGGCCTTGCTCCCTGACGGGGTGGTGCCGGCACAAGGATCGGGAAGGGGCTGCGCCGCCATCGGCGGCGAGAGGGCCGGTTGACGGATTATGGGCGCGGGCGGGCTGCGGATCCGGACCGGCTCTTGCTTTTTTGTTTGTTGTTACCGGTTCGTCAAAGCGGTTTCGGCCGGGTAGGTTCTGGGTATGACGGGTAGGTATCGCGGACCCTGTCTGGTCAGGAATTCCTGAAATATACCCATCGCCGGCGATTGCGCGCGGTCGGCGCGCGATACGGAAAACCACTGCCGGCGGATCGGCAGACCAACCACATCGAGAATGACCAGCCTTTCCAATTGCAACTCCTGCTCGATGGTGTGCGCGGATATGAAGCCGACGCCAAGGCCCGCCATGACGGCCTGTTTGATGGTTTCGTTCGATCCCATTTCGGTGCCGAGATTATCGAGCTTCGAAGGCACGTCGGCAAAGAAGATTTCCAACGAGATTCGCGTACCCGATCCGGGTTCCCGAACGAGGAACTCCTCGGTGGCGATTTGCGATTTACTGATTTCACGCCGCCTTGCAAGATGGTGATCTGAGGGGGCGATAATAACCAGCGGATGATCGCCGAATACGGATGCGTTCACCTTAAGGTCGGCGGGTGGGCGGCCCATCAGCGCAATGTCGATGCTTTGCTCGCGCAACGCTCCGATGGTTTCGGCGCGGTTGCCGACAAACAGTTCGATCTGGATTGTGGGATGGCGGTTCTTGAATGCGGCTATCAGCCGTGGCGCGAAATATTTGGCCGTAGAGACCGCTCCCAGTCTGAGCGTTCCGTGCCGTCCGCCCTTGAAAGCCGTGATCTCTTCATCGAGCGTGCGCAGCCGCTCATAAACCGAGTGTGCTGCGTCAAGAACCCTGCGCCCTGCGGCAGTCGGACGCATCCCCGCCGGTGTGCGGTCGAACAGCGGCAGACCGATTTCGTCCTCCAGCTGTTTCAATTGCAGCGTAATGGCTGGGCCGGTCAGGCCTAACTCCTTGGCTGCACTCGATATTTTTTGCGATTTCTCAATGGCGATGAGGGAACGCAATTGTCGGATAGTGATGTTCATAACACAGCTAAGTTAGATTATTTTACTCACTTAATAAAGAAAATAAATTTTACTAACAATAGCGATTCCTCAATATTCCGGCGCATCAGCCGTCTGCTGCTGATCGGGAGGAACGACAATGCAGTCTGCAACGCTTGACGCTTATCTGAATACCTATACCGGTTCGAACGATCCGGTGCGGCAGCAGATTGCAAACACAATTCGCGCCTTCGCCGGTGCGGCCGTTCAGATTCGCAAATCGGTCAACGAAGGCGCTCTCGGCGCCGCATTTGCTGGAAGCCGGTCTACCTCCAATGCCGACGGCGACGCGCAAAAGGAACTTGATGTTCACGCCGATAACCGCTTCCTCGACGCGGCGCGGCAGGCGGGCATTGCCTATTATGCGTCCGAGGAACTTCCCGGGCCTGTCACCATCAATACACAATCGGATATCGCGGTTGCCATCGACCCGCTAGACGGCTCCTCGAACATCGACACCAACGTCTCGATCGGCACAATATTTTCGATCCTGCCTTGCGGGGAAGGACCCGGAGCAACCTTCGCGCAGACCGGCGAAAGCCAGCTTGCAGCAGGCTTTTTCATCTATGGCCCGCAGTTGGCACTGGTGCTGACGACAGGTTCAGGCACGCGCATTTATGTGTTTTCGGGCCGCCTCGGAACATTCGTTGAAGCATATGAATCCATCGCGATTCCAAGGACGGCGCGGGAATTCGCAATCAACGCGTCAAACTACCGGCACTGGGATGAAGCGGTACGGCTTTACATCGACGACTGCCTTGCGGGATCGGAAGGACCGCGCGCCGAGGATTTCAATATGCGCTGGATCGCTTCGCTCGTTGCCGATACGTACCGCATCCTCATTCGCGGTGGCGTCTTTCTCTATCCGGGTGACGGTCGCAGGGGCTATGCGAACGGCCGCCTGCGGCTTGTCTATGAAGCCAACCCGATTGCCATGCTCATTGAACAGGCCGGCGGTGCCGCGACGGACGGGCTGACGCGCATCCTCGAACTCACGCCGCGCGACGTGCATCAGCGCACGCCCCTGGTCTTCGGTTCCTACAAGGAGGTTGCAACGATCGGACGCTATCACAGCGACCCGTCATCCATCGCGGACCGCCACCCGCTGTTTACCAATCGCGGCCTGTTCAGGGCCTGACGGAGAACTCCAGCCGATGTCACACAAACATCCCATCATCGCGATCACCGGATCCTCGGGCGCTGGAACGACCACCGTCAAGGACACGTTTGAGAAGATCTTCAAACGCGAAGGCATGACCGCGGCCTTTATCGAGGGCGACGCCTTTCACCGCTATGACCGTGAAGGCATGCGGGCCAAGGTCAAGCAGGAAGAGGAAGACGGCAATGTAAATTTTTCCCATTTCAGCCCGGAGGCAAACGAGCTGGAGATTCTCGAATCCGTGTTCGAGGAGTACGGGCGAAAGGGGACCGGCAAGACGCGCCGCTATGTCCACGACGACGCGGAAGCCGAGCTTTACGGCTCTCCGCCCGGAACATTCACCGAATGGGAAAACCTGCCGGAAAGCGATCTTCTGTTTTATGAAGGCCTGCATGGGTGTGTGAAGACGGGCGATGTTGATCTTCCGCGCCACATCGATCTGAAAATCGGTGTTGTGCCGGTCATCAACCTGGAATGGATACAAAAGACCCATCGCGACAAGTCGCTGCGCGGTTATTCCACCGAGGCGGTGACCGAGACGATTCTGCGGCGCATGCCCGATTATGCCCGCTATATCTGCCCGCAGTTTTCCGAGACAAACATCAACTTCCAGCGCGTGCCGACGGTCGACACGTCCAACCCGTTTACGGCGCGCTGGATCCCAACGCCGGCCGAATCCATGCTTGTGATCCGCTTTGCCAATCCGCGCGGTATCGATTTTCCCTACCTGCTTTCGATGCTCGACGGCAGTTTCATGTCGCGCGCCAATTCCATCGTTTGTTCCGGCGAGAAGCTTGATCTCGCCATGCAGCTGATTTTCACGCCGCTCATCCACAAGCTAATCGACCTGAAACGCCGCGCGTCCTGAGGAGAAGTCATGAATATCCAGAGCAAGGAAATATCGAGCGCCGCGGCAAACGAGCAGGACATGGCGCATGCCATTCGCGCTCTCGCGATGGATGCGGTTCAAAAGGCCAATTCCGGCCATCCCGGCATGCCGATGGGAATGGCCGACGCGGCAACCGTCCTTTTTAACCGGTTCATCAATATCGACCCGCAAAATCCCCAATGGCCCGACCGCGACCGGTTCGTGCTCTCGGCAGGTCACGGTTCGATGCTGCAATATGCGCTTCACCATCTGCTTGGCTACGACGATATGCCGATGGGGGAACTGCGGCGTTTTCGCCAGCTTGGCAGCCGCACCGCAGGACATCCCGAATTCGGTCATGCGAAAGGCATTGAGACGACGACCGGGCCTCTGGGCCAGGGCATTGCAACGGCTGTCGGAATGGCGCTCGGCGAACGTATGATGGCGGCGCGTTTCGGTGAAGCGCTTGTCGATCACTACACCTATGTGATTGCCGGCGACGGCTGCCTGCAGGAGGGGATCAGTCACGAGGCCATCGATCTTGCCGGTCATCTGAAATTGTCGCGGCTGATCGTTCTTTGGGACGACAACCGCATCTCCATTGACGGCTCGACCTCCCTGTCGACCTCGACGGACCAGCCGGCACGTTTTCTGGCGGCCGGCTGGGACGTCATATCCGTCGATGGTCATGACTTGAATGAAATTGCCGAAGCCATTGAAAAGGCGCGCAAATCGGAAAAACCCTCCCTGATTGCATGCCGCACGCTTATCGGCAAGGGTGCGCCGAACCTGGAAGGGTCTGAAAAGACCCACGGCGCGCCCCTCGGCCATGATGAAATCGCCGCCGTCCGCAACAATATCAGCTGGCCGCATGAGCCCTTTGAAATTCCCGGCAATGTCCTCGAGGGCTGGCGCGCTATTGCGGCACGCGGTGAAGAAAACCGTACAGCCTGGCGGGATCGGTTGTCGTCCAGCCCGCATCGCGAATCCTTCGAAGAAGCAGTTGCCGGTGAAGTTGATGGGCGTTTGGAACAAGCGTTGTGCGATTTCCGCAAATGCCATGTCGAAAAGGCCTCAAAGGTGGCGACGCGCAAGGCCTCTGAAATGGCTCTCGAGGTGATCAATTCCATATGCGGTCTGACTGTTGGCGGTTCTGCGGACCTCACCCATTCGAATTTGACGATCACAAAGGATCTGACGCCGGTCGGACCCGACGGTTTTGAAGGCCGGTACATACATTACGGCATTCGCGAACACGGCATGGCCGCCGCGATGAACGGGCTGGCGTTGCATGGCGGTTTCATCCCCTATGGCGGCACGTTCTTGTGTTTTGCCGATTATGCGCGCGGCGCGATGCGCCTGTCGGCGCTGATGGGTCAGCGGGTCATTTATGTCATGACGCACGATTCCATCGGGCTTGGCGAAGACGGCCCGACCCACCAGCCGATAGAACATCTGGCCATGCTGCGGGCGACACCGAACATCAATGTGTTCCGCCCCGCCGATATCATCGAAACCGCCGAAGCCTGGGAGGTTGCGCTCTCTTCGAAAGACAGGCCGAGCGTGCTGGTGCTTTCGCGGCAGGGACTGCCCATGCTGCGTGACGCCCATACGGATGAGAACCTTTCAAAGCGGGGCGCCTATGTGCTGCACGAGCCCTATGGCAAGCGCGATATCACGCTGATAGCCACGGGTTCGGAACTGGAAATCGCAAAGGCCGCAGCCGGTGAATTGCTGGCCGAGCACAGCATTCGCGCGGCCGTCGTTTCAATGCCCTGCTGGGAGCTGTTCGAAGAACAGGATGAGGCCTACCGCGAAGAAGTCCTTGGCGCCGCGCCGCGGATCGGTATCGAGGCGGCAAGCCGTCTTGGATGGGACCGCTGGATCGGCGAGCGGGGCGCCTTCATCGGCATGAATTCCTTCGGTGCCAGCGCACCGGCGGCAGAGCTCTACGACCATTTCGGAATTACCGCCGAGCGTGTCGCGAACCTTGCCCTCGACCTCACTCGATAAGCGGAGAAGACAAAAGTGAACCAGCCCGTCAAAGTCGCCATCAATGGTTTCGGCCGCATCGGCCGCAATGTCCTGCGCGCTATCATCGAATCCGGCAGAACCGATATCGAGGTCGTTGCCATCAATGATCTCGGACCGGTGGAAACCAATGCGCACCTGATGCGTTATGATTCCGTCCACGGCCGCTTTCCCGGCACGGTGACGGTTGAGGGCGAGACGATTGATGTGGGCAGGGGACCCATCAAGGTCACCGCTATCCGCGACCCGAAGGAACTTCCCTGGGGTGATGTAGACGTCGCACTGGAGTGCACAGGCATCTTCACCTCGCGCGAACAGGCAGCACAGCATCTGGAAAACGGCTCCAGCCGCGTGCTTGTTTCAGCTCCGGCTTCGGGAGCAGACAAAACCATTGTCTACGGCGTGAACCATGGTGCGCTGACGCCGGACGATCACGTTGTTTCCAACGCGTCGTGCACGACCAATTGCCTGTCGCCGGTTGCTTACGTAATCAACCAGGCCGTCGGCATCGATCGCGGTTTCATGACCACCATCCACTCCTACACGGGTGATCAGCCGACGCTCGATACCATGCACAAGGACCTCTATCGCGCCCGCGCGGCGGCTTCGTCGATGATCCCCACATCGACCGGCGCGGCCAAGGCCGTCGGTCTCGTCCTGCCGGAACTCAACGGCAAGCTGGACGGCGTTGCCATTCGCGTTCCGACACCGAATGTCTCGGTTGTCGATCTTACTTTCATCGCCTCGCGGCAGACCACGGTGATTGAAATCAACGCCGCCATCCAGGAAGCCGCCAACGGAGAGCTCAAGGGCATCCTCGGTTTTACGGACGAGCCGCTTGTTTCGATGGATTTCAACCACGATCCGCATTCTTCCGTCTTCCACATGGATCAGACCAAGGTGATGGAAGGCACCATGTGCCGCATCCTTTCCTGGTATGACAATGAGTGGGGCTTTTCCAACCGCATGGCCGATACGGCCGTTGCCATGGGAAGGCTCATCTGATGGCGCGTCATTTACCCGATATCAGACAGGCGGACGTTGCCGGCAAGACGGTGCTGATCCGCGCTGATCTCAATGTGCCCATGAAAGGCGGCGTCATTACCGACGCCACACGGATCGAGCGGTTCGTGCCGACCGTCCGCGACATTGTGGACCGGGGCGGCAAAGCGGTCATCATGACCCATCTTGGACGACCGAATGCCGAACCGAACCCGCTCTATTCAACACGGCCGATTGCAGCCGCTCTTGGCAGCGCTCTCGGTTGTGATGTGAAATTCGTTTCCGATTGCGTTGGAGGCATTGCGGAACGCGGGACGGGCAATCTGCCTGCCGGGAGCATCGTGCTTCTTGAGAACCTGCGCTTCCACAGTGGCGAGACCGATAACAGCCGCAACTTTGCCTTCCGTCTGTCGGTCAATGGCGACATTTACGTCAATGACGCCTTCTCCTGCGCCCACCGTGCCCATGCATCGACCCATGCCATTGCTTCAATAATGCCGGCATTTGCGGGGCCGTCGCTGCTATCCGAAGTCGATGCGCTGGAAACAGCGCTGGAAAACCCGGAGCGACCTGTCGCCGCGCTTGTCGGCGGGGCCAAGGTTTCGACCAAGATCGATGTTCTGCAGCATCTCGTGTCGAAGGTCGATCACCTGATTGTCGGCGGCGGCATGGCAAATACTTTTTTGGCCGCACTCGGCCGCAACGTCGGAACGTCGCTTTGTGAACGCGATGCCATTGGCAAAGCTCTCGAGATTCTCGGAAAGGCCGAGGTTTCCGGATGTGAGATGATCCTGCCTGATGATGTTGTCGTTGCCGGTGCGTTCGAAGCGAACGCTCCCTCCAAGACTGTTCTGGTGGACAATATTCCGGCTGACATGATGGCGCTCGACGCCGGTGAGAAGAGCTGTGACCGGATCGCGAAAACCCTGAAGGGCTGCAAAACCCTTTTGTGGAACGGGCCGCTCGGCGCTTTCGAGATCCCGCCCTTTGATGCTGCTACCAGAGCTACGGCGCGAACAGCCGCAGAGCTGACTGAAGGCGGCAGCCTGGTAACCGTCGCCGGCGGCGGCGACACGGTTGCCGCGCTTAATGCCGCCGGCGTTGCCGATCGTTTTACTTACGTGTCGACCGCCGGCGGAGCCTTCCTGGAATGGCTCGAAGGCAAGGACCTGCCCGGCATCGAAATTCTCAAAGAAAAAACCCTGGAGGAGGCTTGACCATGGCCCGCATCACACTTCGTCAACTGTTGGACCATGCCGCCGAACATTCCTACGGCGTGCCGGCTTTCAACATCAATAATATGGAGCAGGGCCTGGCGATCATGGAGGCCGCACGCGCTTGCGACGCGCCAGTGATCATACAGGCGTCGCGCGGTGCGCGCTCCTACGCCCATGACATCATGCTTGCGCGCATGATCGACGCACTCGTGGAGATCTATCCGGAAATACCCGTCTGTATGCACCAGGACCACGGCAACAATGAAGCCACCTGCATGACCGCCATCCGCCACGGCTTTACATCCGTGATGATGGACGGCTCGCTCGAGGCCGATGCCAAGACACCTGCGTCTTACGAATACAATGTCGAGATCACCGAGCGGGTTGCCCGTATGGCCCATTGGGTCGGGGCATCGGTCGAAGGTGAGCTTGGTGTGCTTGGATCGCTCGAAACCGGCGAATCCGAAGCAGAGGACGGTCACGGGGCGGAAGGCAAGCTATCCCACGATCAACTCCTGACCGATCCCGATCAGGCGGTTGATTTTGTCCTGCGAACCAAAGTGGACGCGCTGGCAATCGCCTGCGGTACGTCGCACGGCGCCTACAAATTTTCCCGCAAGCCGGACGGCGACATTCTCGCTATGAAGGTGATCGAGGAAATCCACCAGAAGCTGCCCAATACGCATCTGGTCATGCACGGATCGTCTTCCGTGCCGCAGGAACTGCAGGACATCATCAATGCGTTTGGCGGTGAGATGCCGCAGACCTTCGGTGTGCCTGTCGAAGAAATCGTGCGTGGTATCAAGCACGGCGTGCGCAAGGTCAATATCGACACGGATTGCCGCATGGCAATGACCGGGCAGTTCCGGAAAATCGCTCAGGAAAAACCCTCCGAATTCGACCCGCGCAAATTCCTGAAGCCGGCAATGGACGCCATGCGCGATCTTTGCCGTGACCGTTTCGAAGCCTTCGGCACCGCCGGCAACGCTTCGAAGATCAGGGTCGTTCCGCTGGACGAGATGGCAAAGCGCTACACAGAGGGCGCTCTCGATCCCGCACTTTCACCGGCCAAAGCCGCTTAAATCCTCCGAGTTGGAAAGGATACTTTCATGAACACCGACGCCAAGACAGAGATCAAGGGCAAGGAACGCTACAAGGCCGGCGTCCTCAAGTATGCCCAAATGGGCTATTGGGACGGCGACTACGAGCCCAAGGACACAGACGTCATTGCGCTATTTCGCATCACACCGCAGGAGGGCGTGGACCCGATCGAAGCGGCTGCCGCTGTTGCCGGCGAAAGTTCCACCGCGACCTGGACCGTGGTCTGGACCGACCGGCTGACGGCCTGCGATTCCTACCGCGCCAAGGCCTACCGCGTTGAACCGGTTCCAGGTCAGGAAGGGCAGTATTTTTGCTATGTCGCCTACGATCTGATCCTCTTCGAGGAGGGGTCTATCGCCAACCTGACGGCATCGATCATCGGCAACGTCTTTTCCTTCAAGCCGCTGATGGCGGCACGACTGGAAGATATGCGCTTTCCGATTTCCTACGTCAAAACCTTCAAGGGGCCGCCGACCGGCATCGTCGTCGAACGCGAGCGTCTCGACAAGTTCGGCAAACCGCTGCTTGGCGCGACCACCAAGCCGAAGCTCGGTCTTTCCGGCAAGAACTACGGCCGCGTTGTCTATGAAGGCCTGAAGGGTGGCCTCGATTTCATGAAGGACGACGAGAACATCAACTCGCAACCATTCATGCACTGGCGCGACCGGTTCCTATATTGCATGGAGGCAGTGAACCTGGCATCGGCGCAGACCGGTGAGGTCAAGGGTCACTATCTCAACATCACAGCCGGCACGATGGAGGAAATGTACCGCCGGGCGGAGTTCGCCAAGGAGCTTGGATCCGTCATCGTCATGGTCGATCTCATCATCGGCTGGACGGCTACACAGTCCATTTCGGAATGGTGCCGCCAGAACGATATGATCTTGCACATGCACCGTGCCGGCCACGGCACCTATACGCGCCAGAAGAACCACGGCATCTCGTTCCGTGTGATCGCCAAATGGCTGCGGCTTGCCGGTGTCGACCATCTTCACTGCGGTACTGCCGTCGGTAAGCTGGAAGGCGATCCGCTGACGGTACAGGGCTACTACAATGCCTGCCGGGAAACGCACAATGAGGTCGATCTGCCGCGTGGCCTGTTCTTCGATCAGGATTGGGGAGACCTGAACAAGGTCATGCCCGTCGCGTCCGGCGGTATTCACGCCGGTCAGATGCATCAGCTTATCGACCTCTTCGGCGACGATGTGGTGCTGCAGTTCGGCGGCGGAACGATCGGCCACCCAATGGGTATCCAGGCGGGTGCGACGGCCAACCGCGTTGCGCTCGAAGCCATGGTCCTTGCCCGCAACGAGGGCCGCGACATCAAGAACGAAGGTCCGGAAATCCTGCGCGAGGCCGCCAAGTGGTGCAAGCCGCTGGAAGCCGCGCTCGATACCTGGGGCAACATTACCTTCAACTACACATCCACCGACACGTCGGACTTCGTTCCGACCCCGGCCGTATCCATGTGACCGGCAGAAAAGGAGACTGATCATGCGTATCACACAAGGATGTTTTTCGTTTCTTCCGGATCTCGATGACGAGCAGATCAATGCCCAGGTTGAGTATTGCCTGGAGCAGGAATGGGCCATTGGTATCGAATATACGGACGATCCGCATCCCCGGAACAATTACTGGGAAATGTGGGGCCATCCGATGTTCGACCTGCGCGATGCCAAGGGCGTGATGATGGAGCTGGAGGAATGCCGCGCGGCGAAGCCGGATCACTACATCCGCATCAACGCGTTCGACAATACACGCGGCTGGGAAACGGTGCGCATGTCGTTCATCGTCAACCGTCCGGCGGTGGAGCCGAAGCTCGATCTGGCCCGTTTTGACCGTCACGGCCGGACCCAGACATATGGGCTCAGGGCGGGACGTTAGGAGGTACCGATGGGTGAACCTGCAGAAAGCCTGCCGCAGACCATTGACTTGGGCGAAGAATACAGGACCTCGGGCGTTGCCGAGGTCCTGGACGAACTCGACCGTGAACTTGTGGGGCTGAAGCCCGTCAAGCAGCGCATCAGAGAGATCGCAGCGCTGCTGATCGTTGAGCGGGCCAGGAAAGCCATGGGGCTCAGCCACGAAACGCCGACCTTGCATATGAACTTCACCGGCAATCCCGGCACGGGCAAGACGACTGTGGCACTGCGGATGGCCAATATCCTGCATCGCCTCGGCTATGTTCGAAAGGGTCATCTCGTGTCGGTGACGCGCGACGATCTGGTCGGTCAGTATATCGGCCACACCGCACCGAAGACGAAAGAGATCCTCAAGCGGGCGATGGGCGGGGTCTTGTTCATCGACGAGGCCTATTACCTCTACCGTCCCGACAACGAGCGGGACTACGGTCAGGAAGCCATCGAAATTCTGCTGCAGGTGATGGAAAACAACCGCGAGGATCTGGTCGTGATCCTGGCCGGCTATTCGGACCGAATGGACAAATTCTTCGAGAGCAATCCGGGCTTTCGCTCCCGCATAGCCCACCATCTGGACTTTCCCGACTACAGCGAAGACGAGCTGCTGCAGATCTCGGAAGGCATGCTCGCCGGCCAGAACTACCATTTCGATGACGAGGCACGCGAACTGATGGCGCGATACATCGAACTGCGTCGACAGCAGCCGCATTTTGCCAATGCCCGTTCTATCCGCAATGCCCTCGACCGGGCGCGCCTGCGCCAGGCCAACAGGCTGTTTTCCGGCGCAACAGGTCCGGTGACGGCGGAAGATCTTTCGACAATCGGCGCGGATGACATCAAGCTCAGCCGGGTCTTCACGATGGGCGTTCCCGACAGCTCGGAGGAATAATATGACCACTGGTACGATCATCGCGCCATCTGTACTTTCCGCCGATTTCTCCCGCCTTGGCGATGAAATCGAGGCCGTGGTGCGCGCCGGTGCGGACTGGATCCATCTCGATGTGATGGACGGGCATTTCGTGCCCAACATCACCTTTGGGCCGCCGGTCATAAAAGCGGTGCGCGATCGTACCGACAAAGTGTTTGACTGCCATCTGATGATCGAACCGTGCGATCCCTATCTTGCTGCCTTTGCGGATGCCGGCTGTGACATCATCACCGTTCATGCGGAAGCGACCAGACATCTCGATCGTTCGCTGCAGGCAATCCGTGATCTCGGCAAGAAAGCAGGGGTCTCGCTCAATCCATCGACACCGGAAAGTGTCATCGAATATGTCCTCGACCGGCTCGACCTTGTCCTGTTGATGACGGTCAATCCGGGCTTTGGCGGACAGGCCTTTATACCGTCGGTCGTCGAGAAGGTGGCACGGGTCAAAGCTCTTGTCGGAGACCGGCCGATCGATATCGAAATCGACGGTGGCGTTACACCGCAAACAGCGCCGCTGGTCTCTGCCACCGGCGCCAATGTACTCGTCGCCGGTTCCGCCGTTTTCAAGGGCGGTTCTGAAGAGAACTACAGGGAAAACATCCAGGCGATCCGCAACGCCTCTGACGGGGCAATCAGAAACGCAGCCTGACAATCACAAGGAGCGAACCATGTTGACGAAACCTGGTCGCGCGCCTTCCGGCGTGCCAGTAGCCAAATCCCCTTTGTGGCCGCAAGCGGTCCTTTTTGACCTTGATGGCACGCTGGTCGACTCCGTGCCCGACCTGACCGCATCCGTGAACCGGCTGCTTGAATTCAACGGACTTGGCCGGCTCGATGTCGACGACGTGCGGCCGATGATCGGCAATGGGGTCAAGAAGCTCGTGCAGCGCGCGTTCGCTGCTCATTCTGTCGAGCTTGAGGGCGACAGGCTCACCTTCACCACCGACCGGATGATGGGGATTTACCGCGAGCACCTGACAGACAACACGACGCTGATGACCGGCGCATATGAAGCCATTGCAGCATTGGATCAGTCCGGGGTCCGCATTGCGGTTGTCACCAACAAGCCGGAGAGCCTTTCCCGACGCATCCTTGAACATTTCGGTCTTGCCGAATTCGTCGGTTCGGTGATTGGCGGCGATACGGGACCGGCGCGCAAGCCCGCACCCGATATGCTGTTGCAGGCGCTGGCGGAGTTTGGAGTGAGCGCGCAGGATGCATTGCTGGTCGGCGACAGCCCGGCCGACATCAATGCTGCAAAAGCCGTCCCAATGGCTTCAATTGCCGTTCGTGGCGGATATACGACCCAACCGGTTGAGAATTTGGGAGCCGACCAGGTGATCGACAGTCTTGCGTGGTTGTCCCGGGCGATCCAGACCCTCAGGGAGACGGATTAAGTGACGGCCCGTGCCCTGATATTTGATGTTGACGGCACATTGGCCGAAACCGAAGACCTGCACCGCCTGGCGTTCAACAAGGCTTTCGAAGAGGCGGGAATTGACTGGGTCTGGAGCCGGGATCTCTACGCCAGATTGTTGCGGGTTACCGGCGGCAAGGAAAGAATCCGCTCCTATGCGGAGGAGACCACGACGGCAAATATCGATGCGCCGGCCCTTCACGCGCGAAAAACGGAAATCTACAACGGCTTTATGGTGCCGGGCGCGCTGCAACTTCGTCCCGGTGTCGAGCGGCTCATCCGCTATGCGAAAGACGAGGGATTGGAGCTTGCAATCGCAACCACCACCAGCCGTGCAAATATTGTAAGCCTGTTTGCCGCGACCATGGGCGCCGATGTGTTGCGCTGGTTCCGCTCGATCCGCTCCGGTGAGGATGTGCAAAACAAGAAGCCGGATCCGGAGGTTTTTCAAAAAGTGCTGGAAGACCTGGATCTGCCCGCTGCCGACTGCCTGGTCTTCGAAGATTCCGAAAACGGTTTGCGCGCGTCAAAGGCGTTGTCTTTGCCGACGGTCGTTACGCCGAGCATTTATACCTGGGACAATGATTTTTCAGACGCGGACCTCATCATCCGGACCATTGATGAGCCGTTTTCCATGCGTGAACTGATGCCGGAAAAGCCCGTCTCGGATATTCCGGAAAATATGCGCAAACTGCTGTTCGTCTAAACAGTCTAGTGTTCAAGATATTGAACATGAGGTCCAATTAGTCTCTCTATCTTGGACGAATGCGAAGCGATACCCTCCCGATAAAACAATCACAAACGCGTCGAATTCTGGATACTCGACCATCAGGAAAGGCCGCGCTGATGAGGGCGGCTCGGGAGGACAATAATGAACATACACAGGCCGCTGGTCGAAGATCAGAGTTATCTTCGGCATTTCTGGCATCCGGTCTGCACGCTGGACGAGTTGAAACAGTCAAACCCCGACGGCGTTGGCCCCATCGGAGCTGTTTTACTGGACGAGCCATTGGTTATTGCCAGGCTTGATGGCGAAGTCGTTGCCATGCGAGACCGCTGCGCGCACCGTTTTGCCAAGCTGTCAGCCGGAAAAATCATCGGGTCGCGTATTCAGTGCCCATATCATGGCTGGGAGTATGGCGCGAGCGGCAAGTGTGAACTTATCCCGGCCTGCCCGAACGACCCGATCCCGAAAAAGGCGATGACGCCTGGTTATGATTGCCGGGTGAAGTACGACATTGTCTGGGTGCGTCTCGATAGTTCATGGGACCTGACGGAGGTTCCCTATTGCAGCGCCTGGGACAATCCGGAGTTCGAACGGGTGATCGTTGCTCAGCCCTATGACTGGGATTCGTCTTCCGAGCGGCGCTGGGAGAACTTCACAGACTTTTCCCATTTTGCATACGTGCATCCCGGAACGCTCTACGATCCGGCCTATTCGGAGCCGGCAATCGTCCCGATCGACCGGGTCGGCGGCGAAATGCAATTCTTCATGGAACCAGGCAAGGACATGCTTGATACACTGCCGCCGGAAAGCCCGTTGGGTAGCTGGACTTACCGCGCCGCAATGCCGTTTTCGATCAATCTTGATATCCGGCTCTACAAGACCGGCAAGCCGTTCCTGCTTTGGACGACATCGAGCCCGGTTTCGCATGACAGGTGCCGTAATTTCATGATTATCGCCCACACCGATGCCGAGCTTCCAGACGAAGAACCGTTAAACTTCCAGAAGATTGTACTGGCGGAAGACCAGCCGGTCATCGAAACCCAGCCTGGCGGGCTCTCCCTTGAGGAGGTGTCGCTGCCGACGGATAAGGTGTCGAACCAGTACCGCAAATGGCTTCGCGAACTCGCCAATGCCGCCTCAAACGGAAAAGAGGCGTTCGAGCATGCCCTGCTGACGGATATCGTCGAAAGCAGATAGTCATGAAAGCGAATGAGGATAAGGCCGTCTGGAACGCCTGGTATCCGCTTGGCGTACCGCAGGAAATAAGGCGGCGTAACATGTTGCGGACCTGGCTTCTGGACAATGAAATCGATCTGGAAATTCACAGGACCTGGATTTCAGTGGCCTGCGGAGGCCGGCCGCTGCCTGTCTGTGAGAGGCTGGGCTACATCTGGACGACGCTGGGCGAGCCGGACCGGTTGCCGCAATCGCTGATCGAGTACTACGAGGTGGACCGGCTGGCGATGAACATCTGGTCGACACCGCTGAAATGCTCCGGGCTGCGCATCGTCGATAACGTCATTGACAATGCTCATTTTCCTTTTGTCCATCCCGGCATCCTGGGTGATGAGGAGCATCTCGACCTGCCGCCCTATGTCAACGAAGTGGATGCGGACGGAACGCTGTGGTCGTGTTCCCATCAGGCCTGGCTGCCGATCACCAACTCTGTCGCGGAATACACCTACCGCATTTCGGACCCCTATTCGGTAATCCTCTTTATCCACCGGCCGTGCGTACCTGGCGAGGTGCAGCGTTACGATTATCTAGGCATCTTTGCCCAGCCCGTGACCGAGGAACATTTCATTGCCCACAAGATGTTTTCATGGGTGCGGGAAGACTGGATGGAGATGCGACAGCTGCGCTCCGATCAGCAGTGGATTTCGGTGCAGGACAATTATGTGCTGGAGCGCCACAATCCGAAGAAACTGCCGCTTGGCAACGGATTGGAGGCGTCAGTGCCTGTCGATTCCGCATCGATGGCCTATCGCGACTGGCTGCTTTCGAAGGATGTGCGCTACGGCGCGCTTCACGGAGGCGCATCATGAACCTGGTGAAAAAAACCACCATGTGGCCGGTTGCCCTGGAGCGCGAGGTTCTTCCGGCAAGCCTTGCGCGTGCCGGTTTTTTTGGCAAGGAGTTGGTCGTTTGGCGAGGCGACGACGATGTCATCAGGGTTTGGGAAGACCACTGCCCGCATCGCAGCGTGCGCCTCAGCGCCGGACGCAATCTGGGCGACAGTATTCAATGCATCTATCACGGCTGGCGTTATGGAAAAGATGGCACTGTTATCGAAATTCCCGCGCTGAACCATGAAGCGCGATCCGACATATCGGTGAATGTCATGTCCAGTGCCGTTGCAGGCGGGCTGGTCTGGGTCACGAAGAACGGCGGCAACTGTACTCCGGACAATGTGCAGGCTGGGAACGGTGCCGTTCTCCTCAGACCACTGCCGATCAATGTCGATGCCGATGCAGCACGGGCCGGACTTCAAGACGCATCCGACGGGCAGTTGTTCATCACGCCCGCGGACGAGAATGCCTGTACGGTGTTCGGCTATGCAATGGCGCGGGGCAAAGAGAGCGAAATCGAAACTGCGCGGCGGTGCAACGCACAGCTTTCAAGGTTACGACGACGATTGGAAGCTGGAGGGACAACATGATCCGGCTTTATGACTACGCCCTTTCGGGAAACTGCTACAAGGTCCGGCTGCTCCTGCGCTGGCTTGAACTCGAATACGAGACGGTGTGTGTGGATTTTTATCCGGGCTTCGAACATCGCGGCGAAGCATTTCTCGAGGTCAATCCGCTGGGTCAGATACCTGTCATCGAAGATGAGGGTGTGACCATTCGCGATGCCCAGGCGATCCTTGTTCATCTGGCGGGGAATTACGACAAAAGCGGTAAATGGTATCCGCTGAAACAGCCAAATCTGCTTGGTCCGATACACAGCTGGCTTGCATTTGCCGACGGGTTGACCGCCACATGTTCGGCAGCCCGGTTGCACGACGCCATGTTCATGGATGTCGATATAGACAAGGCGCGCAACGGTGCGGAGCGTCTATTACGTATTCTTGACGAGCATTTGTGGTTTCGCGAGCGGGACGGTGCCGACTGGCTGTGCGGCTCCGATCATCCGACTATTGCTGATATCGCGTGCTTTCCCTATGTGGCGTTGTCGGAGGAGGGCGGCATACCGCAGCTTCCGTATCCGGCCATTCAGCGGTGGATGGAACGGTTCCAGAGGATCGAGAAGTTTGAACCGATGGCCGGGATGATGCCACTGGCTATGCCGGCATCAGACAGGATTGCAGGAAATACTGGAGGTTGATCATGACGCTGACGGTCAGGATTGAGAAGATCTGGGACGAAACGGAGGAAATCCGCTGTTTTGAGTTGCGTTCCAACAACGGCATCGCGCTTCCACCTGCAGAGCCAGGCGCTCACATCGATATTCAGATCAGCGAAGGGCTGACGAGGCAGTATTCGCTGTGGAATGGACCCGAGGACACCGGGCGCTATTTCATCGGAGTTAAGCGGGAACCGGAGTCGCGCGGCGGGTCTTCCGCCATGCACGCCCTTGCTCAGGGGCAAAGTGTAACCATAAGCCCGCCACGCAATCATTTTCCACTGGCCGGTGGCGAGGGGCCGCACATCCTTCTGGCCGGCGGTATCGGAATTACGCCTCTCTTTGCCATGACGCAGCGGCTGGAGGCCGAAGGGCGGGATCATCATCTGCATCTTTTTGCCCGCAGCATCGATCACGCGCCCTTTGCTCAAAAGCTGCTGGCCAGTCCTGCCGCAACCATCCATCCCGGACTGGTGCCGCCGAAACTGAACACCGTTCTTGCGGACATTCTCAACAACGGGCAGGGCGGTGGGCATCTTTACCTGTGCGGGCCGGGACCTTTCATGGATCTCGTGCGAGAAACGGCGGCAAACAGCGGATGGCCGGAGAGCCGGGTGCATCTTGAGTACTTTTCCGCGGACCCGGATGCACTGCAGCTCGACGGCGACGCGTTCGAAGTTGTGCTGGAGAAGTCCGGAACGACGCTGGTGGTCGGAAGCGACCAGACGATCATCGAAGCGATGGAGGAGGCGGGGCTTGAAGTGCTGACCTCGTGTGAGCAGGGCGTTTGCGGAACGTGCGTCACAAATGTCATAGAAGGCGAGCCGGACCATCGCGATCTCTATTTCAATGCCGGTGAACATGCTTCCGGCAAGGTGATCACCCCATGCGTCTCGCGCTGCAAGGGCAAACGCCTTGTGCTTGATCTGTGACACGGGTGATGCCTTGACCACCCATGCGACCGTTCTGGCCATTCACGGACAGCTACAAAAAGGCGACTTTCCTGAATTCGCCGGGCTTTACGCGTCCCGACTGAACCTTTCGGGGCGCTTTTCCTTTGTCGCTGAAAATCAGATAGAGATCGTGCTCTCAGGCCCGCCCGAGTTGATCGATATGTTCGAGGTTGCCTGCTGGCTTGGTCCGAAGGAGACAATTGTCGATCGTATCGATGTCCGGCCGAGTGTTCCGTTGAACACGCCAATGAACGGATTCCGAATTTCTCCTGTTCAGCATCAATAGCAGGTTACTTGTCCGGGCTGATAAGCGAGTAACCCGGGTGCGTGATGAAATTGTTGAACTGGTTGCACAGTATGTCGACGACGACCATCACCCGCATGTTGCGATGCCGGTATGACGGATAAAGCGCATAAACGCTGGTCTCTTCAGACCGCCAGTCCGGCAACACCGGAACAAGCGCGCCAAGTTCCACTTCGTAGTGGACGAAAAAATCCGGCAGATAGGCAATAGTGTTGCCGGCGACGGCAAAATATTTTGCCATCCAATAGTCGTGGACGCTGAAGCGCGGATAGAAGTCCACCACAATGTCCTGTTTGCCGTTGGACAAACACCAGTCTTCCGCTATGCCGTGGCGGGTGTAGAGCACACCTGGAAGCTCGCGGATGGCTTCAACCGTGTCCGGTCTGCCGTATTTTTCATAGGTGCCGGGCGTGGCGTAAAGCCCGTAGGAAACCGTGCCCAGCTTGCGGCACATCAGGTTTGAATCGGGCGGCGTGCCCACATAGATGACGCAGTCGAAATCGGCGTCCTCGACGATCAGCGCGTCACTTGGATACATGTGAAGATCGAAATCAATCTGCGGATAGGCTTCCGATATGTAATAGGCCGCCGCGCCGATGATGCTGGTGCCAAACTCCGCGCTGGCTGCAATCTTGACTTTGCCGCTGATGGCAGAATGCGCACGCTGGGCGGCGCTGGCAGCGGATTCGCAGGTGTCGAAAATTCTCGAACAGGACTCCAGATAGGCAACACCGGCATCCGTCAGCGTCAGCCCTTTCGAGCCGCGCACAAACAATTCGACATTGAGCGCGTCCTCCAGCCGTCTGAGGTTGTGGCTGAGTGTAGCCTTTGGAATATTCGTCGCCGCAGCAGCTCTCGTCAGGCTCCCGGCCCGGGCAACCTGGACGAAGCAGTGGATATCTTTGAGTTCGTATGGATATTGCATGTAGTGTCCAAGATTTTGAACAAAGCGTCTTATCCATAAGTCTATTTTGAACCACTTAAATTTGCTAGTTCTTTTGAAACAAACAAATAAAAACATTTGAGGGAGCGTGCCCCATGGCACAGGGAGGAGCTTTGGACCGATGGGTCGCCATCGGTCTGAGTAGCGGTATTGCGCCGGAATCCGCGTCCGGTATCACGGTTGGTGCCTATGATCTCGCCCTTTGGAGAGGTGCAGACGGCAAAGCGCGTGTTTGGGAAAACCGCTGCCCGCATCGAGGTATGCGTCTTTCTTATGGTTTTGTTCGCGAGAACCGGCTTTCATGCATCTATCATGGCTGGTCCTATGACGGCGATGGCTCGTGTGCGGCGATCCCCGCACATCCCGGCCTCACACCCCCGAAGACAATCAAGACGCAAATCTTCGAATGCGTCGAGCAGGCCGACATGATCTGGGCTGCCGTTAAGGGAACAGACGATCCCGAGCCGGCAATTCCGGGCGACTGGACCGGTTGCCGCTCGATCGCGATCGATGCACCTTTTGACACCGTTGCCGGTCTCTTTACCCAGGTGGATTTCCAACTCACTCTCCCCGCGGGTAACGGTGCGGCAGGACCCTTAACCTGTGAGCTGCAAACGCTCGGCGACGGTGTCTACCTGATCCGGCCCGATGATGTGCGAACCTGCGATGCGCTTTTGTGTGCTGTGCAACCGGTCGCTACCTGCAAGGTCATGCTGCATGTTTCCGCCCTATTGACCGGTGCCACCGGCGAGCTGGGCGAAAACCTCAAGCTAATCAGCAATTGGGCAATATCCCTGCGCCGCATGGCCGAGGCGGAAACCTCATCTGCGGCCGCCTGAATCGGTCGCCTGAACAACTGGCAAACAAGGAAGAGAACGAATGGCAATGGATCCATTCACATGGTCGCACTGGTACGCGATTGGCAGGCTCGAAGATGTGCCTGAGGGCGGGACCCGCAAAACGCGCCTTCTGGGGATCGACATCGTTGCCCACCGAAGCAGCGGCGAAGTGACTGTCGAACGGGTAGAGGATCATGCGCCGCTTGCCGTTCAGGAACGATACGGCCACGTGTGGACAACGTTCAGCGACGAACCAAAGCCGCTCTACGACATGCCGGAATTCGATGAAGACGGGCGGCGGCTGGTGACGGCCGGTTGTGTGACGGTGCGCTGCTCGGGTCTGCGGGCAGTCGAGAACTTTCTCGATATGGCCCATTTCCCCTTCGTCCACACCGGCATCCTCGGCGAGGAAGATCATGCGGAGGTGGAACAGTACTGTGTGGAGATGCGCGCGGACGTCAACGAAGTCTGGGCGACCAAATGCAGGTTCTACCAGCCCAAGGCTGCAGCGACCGCGGAGGGCGGTCAGATGACGCATTATAAGTATCGCGTCCCGCATCCATTCTCAACGATCCTTTACAAGACCTGCCCGATCCGCGAGGGCGCATGGGATCTAGTCGGCCTTTTCATCCAGCCGCGCGATGAGGATCTGTGCGACGTGCATTCCTTTGTGCTTGTCTTCGATGAGGAAAACACAGACACCGGTCTCTTGCACTTCCAGCAAACGATCTTCCTTCAGGACCGGATGATCCTTGAAAACCAGGTGCCCGCTCTGCTTCCGCTGGATCCCCGGCGGGAACTGCCGACCCGGGCAGATGCTTCATCCATCGCCTATCGCCGCTGGCTGAAGGAAAACGGCCAGAGCTTTGGCGTGCTGGCTGAAGAAGCAGTCGGTTAGAAAGGCAGATCACGATGAAGCTATACGATTACGTTCTTTCCGGAAATTGTTATAAAATCAGGCTCTTGGCAGCCTTTTTAAAGCTGGATTACCAAACTGAGCCCGTCGATTTCTACCCAGGAAAACAGCACAAGAACGAGGAGTTTTTAACAATCAACCCGCTTGGGCAACTTCCAGTTCTTCGCGATGGCGATCTCGTGATCCGCGATGCACAGGCGATACTGCTCTATCTGGCCAACAAATACGATTCCGAACGGAGCTGGTGGCCGGCAAATAACGCCTTGCGTGTCGGAGAAGTTGCGATGTGGCTTTCCTTCGCGGATCAGATCACATCCACCGCATCGGCAGCACGATTGCACGACATGCTCGGTTACGAACTTGATGTCGATGCAGCGCGTTCGGGCGCCAATACACTGTTCCGGGTGCTGGAGGATCATCTGACCGACCGCGAATTCGATGGCGACGACTGGATTGCCGGCGACTGTCCGACCATCGCTGACATAGCCTGCTTTCCTTACACGGCGCTTTGCGGCGACGGTGGCATCAGTCTGCAGCCATTTCCGGCCATCCAGCGATGGGTCAGGCGGTTTACGGCCCTTCCGGGTTTTGTCGCTATGCCAGGGATCAACTGCATAAAATGATGAAGCACAACACATCATACCCTGCGCCTGTCGCAATCGAGAACCCCATGAGCGAGATGGCCACGCCACTATTGCAGCTCTCCGGCATCACCAAGCGGTATCCTTCGGTGGTCGCCAATGACGGCATCGACCTGACTATCCAGCCGGGCGAAATCCACGCGATCCTCGGGGAAAACGGCGCCGGCAAGTCGACGCTGATGAAGATCATCTTCGGTGTCGCCCATCCTGACGAGGGACGGATCCACTGGTGTGGCGAGGAAGTACGGATCGAAAATCCCGCGAGCGCCCGAACGCTCGGTATCGGCATGGTGTTTCAGCATTTCTCCCTGTTCGAGACGGTGTCGGTGGTGGAGAACATTTCGCTGACTGTGCCCGGGTCACTTGAGGAACTTGCAGATCGGATCCGGCAAAAGAGCGATGAGTTCGGGCTGCCTGTCAATCCGGGCGCGCTGGTTCACAACCTTTCTGTCGGCGAGCGACAGCGGGTCGAAATCATCCGCTGTCTGCTGCAGGAGCCACGTCTTTTAATTCTTGACGAGCCGACCTCCGTTCTGCCGCCACCCAATGTGGAGCAGCTATTTGCAACTCTGAGAAAGCTCGCCGAAAGCGGTGTTGCGATTTTGTACATCAGCCACAAGATGGACGAAATCAAAGCCCTTTGCAGCTCTGCGACCATATTGCGTCTCGGCCAGGTGACTGGCCGCATCGACCCGCGCACCACCGATGCGTCGGAACTGGCGCGGCTTATGATTGGTCGTGAGATACCGCATGCGACGCATGCTGAAGCCAATGGGGATGGGGAGGACCGTCTCGTCGTCTCGGGGCTTTCCTACGCCGACCCTGATCCTCATTCAGTCGATCTGCACAATATTTCGTTTTCTGTAAAATCCGGCGAAATCCTCGGTGTTGCCGGTGTGTCGGGCAATGGTCAACAAACCATGGCCCGGCTTTTTTCCGGGGAAGAGATATTGCCGCCGCAATTCCGCGAAGCCATTCAGATGATGGGACAGCCTGTTGCCCATATGAATGCGGAAAAACGTCGCCGTCTGGGGCTTTCGTTCGTGCCGGAAGAACGCCTCGGCCGTGGTGCGGCGCCCGGACTGGAATTGAAAAACAACGGACTTTTGACGGCGCACCGGCTTGGCATGGTACGGCGTGGCTTTGTGCGAAGGCCACAACGGGACCAATTCACCGATAAATGTATTACCGATATGGACGTGCGCTGCTCGGGCCGCAATGCGGCAGCCGCCAGCCTTTCGGGGGGCAATCTGCAGAAGTTTATAATCGGCCGCGAGATGATGCTCGAGCCGAAATTACTGATCGTGTCGCAGCCGACATGGGGCATCGATGTGGGCGCCGCTGCCATGATCCGGCAGCGGCTCGTGGACCTGCGCGAGACGGGCGCGGCCATTCTGGTGATCTCCGAGGAACTTGAAGAGTTGTTCGAGATCTCAGACCGGCTGATTGTCATGTATGACGGTCGGATGTCCGATCCGGTGCCGACCCGTGCAACGCATCCTGAAGAGATCGGCCGCATGATGATTGGTGATTTCGACGCCGTAGGCAAAAGCGGGGTGGATCAATCATGGGTGATCTGATTCCCTGGCGGATTGTTCCGCGTGAACATGCTTCGAGACAGGCAGTCATCCTGGTCCCGGCTATGACGATCGTTCTGACAATCCTGTGCAGCATCGTGCTGTTTACAGCACTGGGCGCGTCACCGGGCCTTGCTCTCTACGCTTTCTTCGTCGATCCGTTCAGCTCGGCCTATTCGATCAGCGAAATCCTGGTCAAGGCAAGCCCGCTGATCCTGATTGCGCAGGGACTGGCGATCGGTTTTCGTGCCAAGGTGTGGAATATCGGCGCGGAAGGCCAACTGATTATCGGGGCGATCAGCGCCAGCCTGATACCAATCACGTGGCCGCAGAGCACCTCGGTGCTGATGCTGCCGGCGATGATCTTGATGGGCGTTGTTGCAGGCATGGCGTGGGCCTCCATCGCCGCGTTCTTCAGGACGCGCTACAATGCCAGCGAAATCATCGTCACTCTTATGCTCAATCAGATCGCCTTCCAGATCCTCTATTATCTGGTGACCGGTCCGTTGCGTGACCCGCGGGGGTACAATTTCCCGCAATCCGTGCCTTTTCCCGATGCTGCGCTCTATCCGACGCTGTTCGGCGGAGCTGATATTCGCGCCAATCTGTCACTTGCAATCACTATCGCTGCGTCATTTGCCGCCTGGCTCTACGTGTCGCGCAGTTTTTCCGGATTCCGGCTACTGGTGGGCGGCATTGCACCGGCGGCGGCGCGCTATGCCGGATTTTCCCAGAAGCGGGCTATCTGGATTTCGCTTTTGGTCGGAGGCGCGGCTGCAGGTCTGGTGGGCGTTGGCGAGATAGCCGGTCCGATCGGCAAATTGCAGCCGATCCTGTCGCCGGGATACGGTTTTGCCGGGATCATCGTTGCCTTCCTCGGCGGTCTCAATCCCATCGGCATCGTCTTTGCGGGGCTCTTCATGGCGGTCATCTATGTTGGCAGTGACAGCGCGCTGCTGCTGGCCGATATCCCGTCATCGGCGCCCATCGTGTTCCAGGGTTTCATCCTGGTCTTTTACCTGGCGGCATCGCTTCTCATTCACTATGAAATCCGAGGCAAGGCTGCCGTCAAGAGCGGAGGGGCTGCTTGATGGATACCTTCGTTTTTGTCTTTGCCGGCGCATTTGCCACTGCCACGCCGCTGCTTCTTGCAGCTATGGGCGAATTGGTCGTTGAAAGGACCGGTGTCCTTAATCTTAGTGTTGAGGGGATGATGGCGATTTCGGCTGCGATTGCCTTCATGGTGGTTTACACAACGGGTTCGCACAGCCTGGGATTTTTGATTGGCGCGGTCTCGGCAGCGGCGCTTTCCGTGATCTTTGCAGTTCTGGTGCTGGTCTTCCTTGCCAATCAGGTAGCGGCAGGACTTGCCGTCGGCATTCTTGGTCTCGGCCTTTCTGCGCTGCTTGCTCGCTCGTTCGAAAGCGAGACCCTGATTCCACTGCGGGACATCAACTTACCTGTCCTTTCCGATCTGCCTGTGGTCGGTCCGATTCTGTTTACGCATGATCCGGTTGTCTATCTGACCATTGCGATCGGTCTTGTTCTTGCGTGGATGTTCACGAAGACACGGCTTGGGCTGATCCTGAGGGTGGTTGGTGAAAATCCCGAAGCTGCGCACAATCTAGGATTTTCGGTTTTAAGGACGCGGTTCTGGGCCATCGTCTTCGGTGGCTGCATGGCCGGCCTTGCCGGCGCCTATGCCTCGACCGTGCTGACGCCCGTGTGGTCGCAGGGCATGATCGCCGGCCGTGGCTGGATCGCTGTGGCGCTCGTGGTCTTCGGCACGTGGAAGCCATTGCGCGTGATGTTCGGGGCCTATTTTTTTGGCGCGGCGCTGCTTGCCGAACTTGCTGTGCAGTCGCTCGGCATCGATATCCCGTCGCAGATCATGTCCAGCATGCCCTACGCGCTGACGATCCTGGTTCTGGCGGCGGTTTCCAAAGACACAGTTCGCATCCGGCTGAATGCGCCGGTTTCACTGGGCGAAAACTACCGGCCCAGCGCCTGAGCCGGCAAAATATAAAACGGAGGAGATACTATGAAAACACCGCTGAAGGTCATTTTGACGGCTGCCATGCTGTCAATGGGCGCTTTGTCGGCCGCTATTGCCGATGACGCTTTCAAGATCGGTTTCATTGTGCCCAATCCCATTGGTGATGTCGGCTGGGACCATGAGCTCGACCGCGGCCGACAGGCGGTCGCTGAGCACTTTGGCGACAAGGTGAGCATTCAGGCGATCGACAGCGTCGGGGAGGGGCCTGATTCCACCCGGGTGATGAACAAAATGGCATCCCAGGGTGTCGACATGATCTTTCTGGGGTCGTTCGGCCACATGAATGACGGTTTGAAGCTGGCCAAGCAATATCCGGATCTGGCCGTTGTCCATGCCGGCGGGTATCAGCAGGCCGACAATTTCGCCACCTATGCCGTGCGCCACTATGAGGGTGCCTATCTGGCCGGCATGGCCGCGGGTTATGCAACCAAGTCCAATACGCTTGGCGTCATAGCCGCCTTTCCGCTGCCCGAGGTGGTCGGCATCATGAATGCCTATGTTCTTGGCGCGCAGAGCGTTAATCCGAACCTCAACGATGTGAAGGTCATCTGGATGAATTCCTGGTTCGATCCTGCCAAGAACAAGGCGTCGGCAGAATCGCTGGTTTCCCAGGGCGCAGATGTTGTGTTCTCGCTCTTTCCGGGAACCCCGTCGGCCGTTGCCGCATCCGAAGAGCTTGGCGTGTATACGACGGTGACGCTCAGCGACAACAGCGCATTTGCTCCGACCCGCCACCTCGCAGCCATCCAGGTTGACTTCGGGCCGATCATGATTGCCAAGGTTCAGGAAGCCATGGACGGCAAGTTTGTCGGCAATGACACATTTGCCGGCATTGGCGAAAACTCCGTCAGTGTGGCGGGCCTCAGCAAGGACCTGTCAGAAGAGCAGAAGTCCGCCATTCTTGCAAAGCAGGACGAAATCCGCAGCGGCGGTTTCCATCCCTTCCAGGGTCCGATCACCGACAACAAAGGCAAGGAAGCGGTGGCTGCCGGTAGCAAACTCGATGATGGTGCCGTCAAGGGTATGAACTTCCTGGTTCAGGGCATCGATACGAGCCTGCCGAACTGAGAACAAACATCCGGCCCGCCGTTCAGCATAGCGGCGGGTCGATCCTCAACTGTACGCAAATCAGGCCGTCGTCAAAAATCTGGTAAAGGTACTCAACCTGGAAGCGTGGAGCGCTTCGATGGTTTGCCAGACAGCTTCGCTCTTTTCCTCGCCGATAAGCGTGGCCGATTTTTTGCGGACTTTTGCTTCCCGGATAGGCGCGGGCAGTGGTTGTTCGAGGTCGTATTCGCCGTTCAGTGTGGCGCCGGATTGCAGGTTCACAGTGACACGGCTTGCCGTATCGGCGAGATTTTCATCGGTTTCGACACGAACCTTGTCTCGCAGGGCAGTGAGTGCGGGATCCCGGCAAATTTCATCCGTATAGGTCGTCAGTGCGCCCGTATTGATGCCGTGAAGTGCCATTGCCGCCGTCAGGCGATAGCTGAATTTGGCTTCAAGACCGGTCTCCGGCTCGGCAATGTTGCACACTTTCAGCCATTGAGGGTTGGTTGTGATCATCACACGCCCGATTGCGTCCGGTTCCGGCCGGCCGTTCCTGCGAATTACCTCCAGGGCCTCCAACGATGCGTGCAGCCCGTGGCAGCAGGCGTGGAATTTGTGCTGCACGTTTTCGAAGGTGAATGCCTCTCCGAGGCCGGCAAGCGCATTCGCGGGATCGCCGTATTCTGCGGCATGCGTATCGGCAAAGCCCTGCAGGCACTCAAGCCCGTCAGGGCGTGAGACAAATCCCGCCGCTGCAAGGAGCGCCGCTTCCACGCCGTTGGAGGCCGCTATGCCAGCATTGTAAGGTTTTCCCATGGTTCCGAACTGCGATTTCAGACCGGAAGCGCGGGTCGAGACGATGCCGAGTGCATGCTGTGCTTTTTCCCGGTCCAGTCCGAGCAGGCGGGCGCATGCCATCGCAGCGCCGAAAGCGCCGGACGTTGCAGTTTGGTGAAATCCTGCCTGATAATGCGACCGGCCCAGCCAGTCGCCAATCCGGCAGGCCGTTTCCACCCCAATGAGCGATGCGTCAAGAAAATCTGAGCCGCTTGCGCCGAGTTTCTGCGCTACGGCCAGTGCAGCCGACACGACGACGACACTTGTGTGTCCGATATGGATGAAATGGGTGTCGTCATAATCGAGTGCATGCGACGTCGCACCATTGGCAAGGGCCGCGCCGCGGGCAGGCGCCCTGGTATTCGATCCGACAATTGTCGCTTCAGCGTTGCCGCCTTCACTTTCGACAAGTGCCTGGACCTTGCGGGAAACCGGCTCGTTTCCGCCGGCAATCGCAACCGAAGCCCAGTCGAGCAGCGACAGGCGCATGATATGGCCGGCGCTCGCCGGAATTTTGCCTGTCGGCATTGCGGTGGCGAATTCGGCGATTTCAGCGGAGATGGAGGCGTGATCCGACATTTTTGCCTCTTTTCAAAACGAGCGCGGCAGATCCAGAACGTGCTCGGAAAGATAGCTCAGGATCAGGTTTGTCGATATCGGCGCCACCTGGTAGAGCCGCGTCTCACGGAACTTCCGTTCGACATCGTATTCTTCCGCAAAACCGAAGCCACCGTGGGTCTGCAGGCACATTTCCGCTGCCGCCCAGGATGCATCCGCTGACAGCATCTTGGCGAGGTTCGCCTCCTGGCCCGGGTTTTCGCCCGCCTCGTAGAGCCGGATTGCCTCTCGCAACATCAATTCGGCGGCGCGCATTTGCGCATAGGCCTTGGCAATTGGAAACTGGATGCCCTGGTTTTGTGCGATGGGCCGGTCGAATACGACCCGCTCCCTGGCATAGTTCGAGGCCGTTTCAATGAACCATTTTGCATCACCTATGCACTCGGCGGAGATGAGGATGCGTTCGGCATTCATGCCCGACAGGATGTAGCGGAAACCCTTGCCTTCCTCTCCGATGAGATTTTCGGCGGGTACCGGCATGTTGTCGAAAAAGATCTCGGTGGTTGAGTGGTTCATCATGGTGCGGATCGGGCGGATTGTCAGCGACTTGTCGCGTACCTCGCGCATGTCGACGAGGAAGACCGAGAGGCCTTCGGTTTTCTTGGTGACCTGATCGAGCGGCGTCGTGCGGCACAAGAGCACCATCAGGTCGGAATGTTCGGCGCGCGAAGTCCAGATTTTCTGCCCGTTGACAAAATATGTGTTGCCCTCGCGCTTTGCGGTGGTGCGCAGGGAACCTGTATCCGTGCCGCTGGTCGGTTCGGTCACGCCGAAGGCCTGCAGGCGCAACTCGCCTGAAGCAATGGCGGGCAGGTATTTCTGTTTCTGCTCGTCGGAGCCGTGCCGCAGGATCGTACCCATCGTATACATCTGCGCATGGCAGGCTGCGGCGTTGCCGCCTGTGCGGTGGATTTCTTCCAGAATGGCCGCAGCCGCTGAAATGGTGAGGCCGGAGCCGCCATATTCTTCCGGTATAAGGGCGGCCAGATATCCCGAACCGGTCAGAGCGTCGACGAATTCGGTCGGGTAGGCCTGTTCCCGATCGCATTTGCGCCAATAGGTTCCGGGAAATTCCGAACACAGGCGGTGAACACCCTCGCGGATATCTTCATTGCCGACTTCATATTTCATGGTTCACCTGTTGAATATTTCCCACTATCTATTTGCAAATTCGCGACGGATGGCCGAGCCGTGCGCATCTAACTTGGGCACGACGGAATTACGCGGCCCCGCTGTCAGCACCGGCAGGTCGGCAGCCATCAGCTCAGCACTGCCAAATCGAATGTCCGTCTGGCGCAGAAATTCATGGTTTGAGAGGTCCTCGACGCTAGAGAGCCTTGAACAGGCGATATGATGTTGGCGTAATATCGCCATCAGTTCATCCCTGCTTTTTTTTGAGAAAACGGCGTTGATTTCCTCGTCCATGGCCGTGCGGTTTTCGACACGGCTTGTGTTGTCGGCAAATCTTGGGTCGGTGCCGAGTTCGGCGTGGCCGAGCACCGTCTCGCAGAAGTTTTGCCATTCGCGGTTGTTTTGTATGGCGATCATGATCTGGTTGTCGTCGCCGGTCGCATACGGGCCGTAGGGCGCAATCACCGGATGGGTCAGCCCGGTACGGCCCGGCGTTCGGCCACAGTATCTATGGACAAGCAATGGCATGTTCATCCAGTCCGCCATGACGTCGAACATGGAGATGGACAGATCGAGGCCCGTGCCGGTTTTTCCGCGCTGAATAAGCGCGCGCAAGATTGCGGAAAATGCAGTGAGGCCGGTTGCGATATCGCACAGAGAAACACCGGCTCTTGAAGGTTGTTCTTCAGTCCCCGTGACCGAGCAGATGCCGCTTTCGGCCTGGACCAGCGTGTCATAGGCTTTCAGCTTTTGTGCCGGTCCGTGGTCGCCGTAGCCGGTGATCTGGCATGTGACGAGACCAGTGTTCGACGACCGCAAAGCCTCGCCGCCGAAACCGCGCCGTTCGAGCGAGCCGGGTGCCAGATTGTGCACGAACACATCGGCCTTTTTGAGCAGTCGGCGGAGCAAAGCCACATCTTCCGGCTGGTTGAGATCGATCGCAATCGATTCCTTGCCGCGATTGAGCCAGGCGAACCAGACGCTCTCGCCGTCGGCACTGTGATCGTAGATGCGTGCGAAATCGCCTTCCGGGCGCTCCACCTTGATTACTCTTGCTCCGGCATCGGCCAGCAGCAGGCCGCAATAGGGTGCCGCGACCGCCTGCTCCATCGACACGACCAGATGGCCATCCAGTTCCCGGTCCAGCATCGTCTTGCCCGTCATGTGTTGTTCCCTGTGATTGGAGATATTGGCGGTGGTGTTGGCGGCTCGCCGAACGGTTGAGTACTGTACTCTTATATGGGGTTTTCGAAACGTCAAAAAACTGCCATTTCTCGTTGGAGACTTCGAGCGAAGACAAGGCAAGGACAGGCTGTGGAATTGGATCTGGAATATTACCGAACATGGATTGGTCGTGAGGAAAGTGCTTCAGAACTTGTAACCCCGGAACTCGTGCAACGCTTCAACGCGACCCTTGATATTGCGTCCGGGGACCCGCAGCCCGGTGACGCTGTTGCACCACTTATTCATCTGTGTCTTGCACCCTCCGCTTCGCCGACAGCGGAGCTTGGACCGGACGGGAGTGCGGCGCGGGGCGAATATTTTCCGCCGGTTCCGCTGCCGCGCCGCATGTGGGCGGGCGGTGAACTGGTTTTTGAGCGCGATATATGCGTCGGTGATCAGGTGAAGCGAACCTCGCGCATAGAAGATGTTGTCTTGAAGGAAGGGCGGACCGGTACGCTTTGTTTTTTGACCGTGAATCACACGATGAGTGTTACCGGCGACATTGTGGTTCGGGAAAAGCAGGTTCTTGTCTATCGAGGCATGGAGGATGCGTCGCGCCTAGCCGCAGAGCCTTCTGCAGCAGAGCCCGGCAAACATCAGCGCCGCATTGCAGTTTCGACGCCGCTGCTGTTTCGTTATTCGGCGCTGACATTCAATGGACACCGCATTCACTACGACCGGCCCTATACAACCGGGGAAGAGGGCTATCCCGGTCTTATTGTGCACGGGCCGCTCCAGGCCACGCTGCTTGTGCAGTTTGCGGCAAAGCTCCGAGATGGGCGAACACCACGCCGGTTTGACTACAAAAGTCATACGCCACTGTTTGATGATCGTGACTTCAGTCTGCATGCCACTGATGACGGGGATCGGCTGAAGCTATGGACAGCATGTGAGGGCGGGCCTGTGGCAATGGCCGCAGAAGCATCGTGGTAATTGACGGCAGTAATGCGCCGACGGAGTTGAGAATGTCAGACGAAGCAAATCCGGATGAAAAAGGCGGCGCGGACATCATGTTCACACCGGCAGTGCGCGACGTTCAGGACCGGCTTGGAAGTCGTCAGAAGATGGAGAAGCTTGCCTCTCATGGCCGCTTCAGGACAAAGATCACCGACGATCTGGTGGAGTTCATCTCAGTGCGCAATTCGATCTATCTGGGTACCGCCAGCGCCGACGGGCAGCCCTATATTCAGCATCGCGGCGGGGAGCCCGGCTTCGTTAAAGTGGTGGATGAAAACCATCTTGAATTTCCGGATCTTCCCGGAAACCAGCAATATATCAGCCTCGGAAACCTTTCTGAAAACAACAGGGCCTTCATATTCGCAATGAATTACGAGGACCGGGTGCGCGTCAAGCTGTGGGGTAATCTCAGCGTTGTTGAACAGGAAGGCCCAACCCGACGGTTCAGGTTCCGCGTCACAGCATGGGATGTGAACTGTCCCAGGAATATTCCGAACCTTTATGCGATGCCTGCCGTTACCCGCCGCGTCGAAGAGCTGCAGAGCCGCATCCGCTTGCTGGAAGCAGAGATTGAACGGCTGAAATCCGCTGCTGAATAAACCGCGCTCAGCGCCAGTCCGGCGCCGGTATCGGATCGCTCAATGTGCTGAGCAATCGGGCAATGGCAAGCAGACGCCGGTCGTGATGCGGCCGGGCCTCGACAAGCAATCCCACCGGCAGGCCGTCGGGGGTGCATCCGATCGGAATTGTGATTGAGGGAACGCCGGCAACGCTTGCCGGGCTGGTGTTGCGTGCAAAAGTGGGAAATGTCGGTACCATCCTGCCATTCAGCTCGACTTCATTGTCCTCGCCGATACGCGCAGCGGCCCGCGGTGTCGTCGGCATCAGGATTGCGTCAACGCCGGCGCTGAAAACCGCATCGTAGGCACGCTGAAGGGCAGGGCGGGTGATATTCTTGGCGCGCTCATATGCGGAGCGGTCCTCCATGTCTGAGAGGCCCGCGAGAATGCCCCGAACGTCTGCGCTCGCAACACGGGCGACAAAGTCCTCGACATCCAATCCGATTCTCCCGGCCAGTTTACCGATTTCGCCTCTTGCCTCGGTGAGCGCTATCGTAAAGCCGCATTCGGCCTCCAGATCGTGGATCTGGCTGCTGCTCTCTTCGGTGACCGCCGCACCGGTCCGCCGGAGCTTGGCCAGGGAATCAGTCACGATCTGACGAACATCCGGGTCGATATCGGTCATATAGGGCTCTGTCAGCAGTGCGAAATGCAGTTTCGACAACTCCGGTACAGCCGGTTCTTCGCTGTCGCCGGTGAGAACCGCATCGACCAGCAGGGCGTCCTCGGCATGTCGGACAATGACCCCTAGTGAATCGCGGGTAGGGGAAACCTTGATCAGACCGTCATCCGGCCAGCGTCCGGTGGTGGGGCGAAAGCCGATGAGACCGCAAAGCGCTGCGGGGATGCGGGCTGAGCCGCCCGTATCGGCAGCCATTGCAAAGGCAACAATTCCGGCTGCAACGGCTGCGGCACTGCCGCCGGAGGAGCCGCCCGCAATGCGGTCCGGCGCATACGGATTGCGGACCGGACCGAAGGCGGCATTGTTGCTTGTCACGCCAAAGGAGAGCTCATGCATATTTGTTTTGCCGATCAGCCTCGCACCGGCGCTGTTGAGAAGCGTTATTGCCGCGGCATCTTCCGATACCTGAAGCGTTTGAAGCGCGGGAGATGCACCACAGGTCGGCAGGGATGCCGTTTTGATGGCGTCCTTGACGGCATAGGGTATGCCGGCGAGCGGGCCTTCAGAAAGTGAGTCCGCAGGCGTTGATAACGCTGTAAATATATTCAGTTTTTCCGCATCGTGCGCACGGCTCACGGCCTGTTCGAATAACGCTCCAGACTGGACGTTTCCGTTCTGCACGAGGGTTGCGATCTCCCGAAGCGGGCGCAAAAGGGTGTTGTCGGTCACGATTTGAAGGCATCCAGGTTCGAGGTGAGGAACATCTCAAGTGATTTCGGCGCCTTGCCGGTTATGTCTTCGATATCGGAGCTGCTGTTTTCCTGAGCTCCGGCGCGCAGGGCGGAAAGAAGATCAACCACCAGGTTCGATTTCCAGCGCGGCATTCCGGTGACGAAGGGCAGCACCAGGCGCGCCGCAAAAGCCGGCGGGCTGGTGTAGCCGACTTTTTTGACAAGAAGCTCGGAAAGCCGGCTCGTTACATCGGCGAAACTATGGGCCGATGGCCCCGTCAGCGTGTAGGTGCGGCCGAAATGTTCCTCGTTCGCAAGAACGACCGATGCCGCCTCAGCCACGTCGTCGACATTGACCATGGCAACCTTTCCCGAGCCGACCGGTGCGGTGATCTTGCCTTTGCTGGCGACGTCTTCGGCAAAAAGCAGCAACGATTGCTGGAAGAATGTCGGACGCAGGATCGTGTAGGGCAGGCCGCTTTCCTCCAGCACCTCCTCGGCGCGGCGATGGTAAGCCCCGAAGCTGACCGGTGGATTGAGCCCAGCGGACTGGGCCGAGAGCTTAACGACATGCGGGTTACCGTTTTGCGCGAACATGCCGACCAGGCCGCGTTCCATTGCGTCCTGCCGCGGATCGTCCGGAGTGGCGAGAAAGACGGCATCGACAGTTCCCATATGCAGCTCCAGCGATTGCGGAGTGCCTAAATCCGCAAGCACCGGCTCGACACCGCTTTGCCTGAGTGCCTGAACACCGTCCTGCCGGCTTGTGACTGCGAGAACTTCGTGTCCCGCCGCTGTGAGGCGCGGTATCAGTGCGGTGCCGACCCGCCCGGTGGCGGCTGTGACCAGTATACAAGCCATGTTATGACCTCCCGGTGCGGCTAACGCTGCCTGAGCGCTGCCTTGGCTTCTTCGGTCATGCGGGCGATGATTTCGCCGGCGGTCGGCAGATCGTCGATCAGTCCCAGCCCTTCGCCGGCAAGCAGGGGCATTTCGTCGAAGTCGCCGGTGGCGCCGGTCATCGGCACCATGTTGGTGAATTTGTGGAGCGGCGTCGGCTCGCCAAGCAGATCCATGTGGCCGATCACGGGTTCACCCGAATTGTCGACCGGGATATCGGCGACCCGGTCCTGCCATTCCGAGACGATCCGGTTGTTGATAACGCGGATCGGATTGAACTCGGGATGGTGGCGGCCAAAAACGTGCGTGACAACCGTCTCATCAGTGCCGGATGAAACAACGCGCCTCTTGTATTCGTCGGCGACGGCGCTCTCGGCAGTGGCGACGAAACGCGTCCCCATCCACACGCCATCCGCCCCCAGCATCAGCGCCGCCGCCAGTCCCCGGCCGTCAGCTATGCCGCCGGAAGCCAGTACAAGTGCCTGTTCGCCGACCGCGTCGACGACGGCCGGCGTCAGCGCAATGGTACCTGCGGTCCCGTAATTATGACCGCCGGCTTCGGTTCCCTGCGCCACAATGACGTCGACGCCATCTGCCACGGCAGCTTTCGCTTCGGCAACGGAGCCGATCTGTTCGATGACATCGATACCGGCCCCATGCAATTGCCCGATCCATTGCGCTGATGGATGTCCCCAATGGAAGGAAACTGCCCGGGGCCGCATTTCGCACATCAGATCGATGTGTGCCTGCGAGGTGTAGCAGGTGATGAAATTGACGTGGAAAGGGCGGGACGTTCCGGCCTGAACGCCGCCGACAAGGTGGCGCACGCCCTCCGGCGTGATGATGCCGACGCCGGCAATCGAGCCGAAAGCGCCGGCTTCGCTGACGGCAATGCAGAGCGGCGGCGTCATGCCGGCAAATGCCATGCCCGCCTGAACGATGGGGGTGGACAGCTCGTATTTTTCCGTCAGACGTGTTGCAATCTCGTTCGCCATGTTCTCCTCCCGTCTAAACCGATCCGACGACAGTAGGTGAAATCGCACGAGCTGCCTTGCCTCAGCGTGTTCCGGGTTTGCCCGAGAGTGCACTTTGGACGCCCGCCATTGCCCGCGTGGCCGTTCGGTGCCATATTTTTTCAATGGGAGTGATGCCAGCAGGATCGAATGTCTGGTCGACCGTGGGAAGCGGGGATGCCTTCGCCCATTGGCGCGAGGTGGTCTGTCAGGCCTTCACGAAACTGTCGCCGGAGCGGACCGGCGATCATCCGTTCGCCGGTGAAATACGCTTGTCCGAATTCGGCAGGATGGGCACGTTTTCGCAGATCACCGCCAGTCCGCAACTGGTCCAAAGACGCAAGCGGGACGTCAAAGATCGGCCTTGTGATGCTGTTTTCGTCAACATCCAGATATCCGGCACGAGTGTCGTTCGTCAGCGCGGCATGGAAACGCGATTGGGTCCGGGCACATTCGTCATGCTGGATGCACGCCAGCCTTTCGACATGCGGTTCGACGAGAGCTTCAAACAGGTCTGCATGCATCTGCCGTTGGCGCTGCTGGACGAGCACGATTTTGATCCGGCAGGTGCGGTTGCGCGCGCCGTCGGACGCGATCAGGTCTTTGGCGCAACGCTGCTGGATTGCGTGGGCTCGATCCTGGCGGGCGAGGATGCTGAGGGCTCGCCCGACCATCTGGTGCATCTGTTGCGGCTCAGCTACGAAAACGGCCGTTCCGACACGCTTGCCGACCGGCATTTGAAGCACATCAAGCAATTCATTGCGCAAAATTGCGCCGATCCGGCGACGTCACCGGCAGCGGTGGCCGGACATTTCCGCATTTCGGTGCGCCATCTGCATAAGCTCTTTGCCCGCTCGGGCATCACCTTCGGGCAGTTTCTTTTGCGCTGCCGTTTGCGCAAAGCCCGCATCGCTATTTTGTTGCATCCGAACCGGTCAATCCTGGAAATCGGTCTCGAGGCGGGGTTCCAGAGCTCCAGCCATTTTTCCCGCAGCTTTGCCCGCGAATTCGGCATGACGCCGTCGGCGATGCGGCGTTTGTGTTGAGGGGGCACCGGTGACTTGCACCGAACGCCGGTAAGCCTGCTCGGAAATGTGGATATCGTCCATCAGCTATTATGAATTTGGCGTGTTCCCGTGTCGTTCACGCTACGCGGATCACACCGATCAACACCTCGACCGACGAAAAACGACAAACTTTTCATGTACTCCCAACCTCTTTATTTTTCTGAGAATTCCTTCGGTTCTCCATTTGATTCGGTCTATTTTTGAACAGTCAGTTTGACCGATCGGTCATGTCGTATTAACCTAATGAAAAACAAGAGCCAGGGGATACTGAATGTCAGCGCGCGACGACCTCGCGACGTTGAAGGACCTTGAGCGCAAGGTTCTTTGGCTGAGTGCATGGACTATCCACAATGCCAACCACATCCGTCCCAACGATGACGGATTGAAGGTCGGTGGTCATCAGGCCTCCTGCGCCTCGATCTCCTCGCTGATGACAGCGCTCTATTTCTCGATCCTGCGCCCGCAAGACCGCGTTGCGGTCAAGCCCCATGCAGCACCCGTCTTCCACGCAATCCAGTATCTCCTCGGCAAGCAGCCGAAGGACAAGCTGATCGATTTCCGCGGCTATGGCGGCGCGCAATCCTATCCGAGCCGCACCAAGGATACCGACGATGTCGATTTCTCGACGGGCTCCGTCGGACTTGGCGTCGCAATCACCGCATTTGCGTCGATGGTGCAGGACTATGTCCGTGCCCGCGGCTGGGGGCAGGGCTCCGAAGGCCGAATGATCGCGCTTGTCGGGGACGCCGAGCTCGATGAAGGCAATATTTACGAGTGCCTCCAGGAAGGCTGGAAACAGGGCCTGCGCAACACCTGGTGGATCATCGACTACAACCGGCAGAGCCTTGACGGTGTCGTGCGCGAAGGGCTTTCCAAGCGGGTCGGCGGCATTTTCAGCGCCTTCGGCTGGGACGTGGTTCTGATGAAATACGGCGTTTTGCAGCGCGCAGCTTTCAAGGAGACGGGCGGTGAGGCGCTGCGGCGCTGGATCGATGACTGCCCGAACCAGCTCTATTCAGCGCTGACCTATCAGGGCGGCAAGGCCTGGCGCGAGCGGCTGTCGGCCGATATCGGCGGTGAGCCCGGCATTGCCGAACTGCTTTCGCGGCGCTCGGACGATGCGCTGGCGGAACTCATGGAAAATCTAGGCGGTCACTGCCTCTCGACCATCCTTGAGACTCTTGGCGGTATCGATCACGACCGGCCGGTCGCCTTCATCGCCTATACGGTCAAGGGATGGGGAACGCCGCTCGCCGGTCACAAGGACAATCACGCGGGGCTGATGACCGCCGCACAGATGGAAACGTTCCAGGCGGCGATGAACATCCGCAGCGGTCATGAATGGGATCATTTCGAGGGGCTGGCAACGCCGCCTGCCGACCTCAAGGCATTCCTGCAGGGAGTCCCGTTCAACAGCCCGGCGCGGCGCTATAAGGCTAACGAAGTTCCCGTTCCGCAGATCACGCTACCGGCAGATAAGGCGATGGCGACGCAGACCGCCTTCGGCAAGATCCTGAACGACATTGCAGCTTCGGGCAGCGCGCTTGCCGACCGCATCGTGACGACGTCGCCGGACGTGACCGTGTCGACCAATCTCGGTCCGTGGGTGAACCGGCGCAATCTCTTCTCGCGCACCGAAATCGCCGATACGTTCCAGGAGCAGCGTGTCCCATCCGCCCAGAAATGGCGGTTTTCGCCGGACGGGCAGCACATCGAGCTCGGCATTGCCGAAATGAACCTCTTCCTGCTGCTTGGCGCGGCGGGTCTCAGCCATTCGCTGTTCGGCGAGCGGCTGCTTCCGATCGGCACGCTCTACGATCCGTTCATTGCGCGCGGTCTCGATGCGCTGAACTACGCCTGTTACCAGGATGCGCGCTTCATGCTGGTGGCAACGCCGTCGGGCGTGTCGCTTGCGCCGGAGGGCGGTGCCCACCAGTCCGTCGGCTCGCCACTGATCGGCATGAGCCAGGATGGCATCGCCGCCTTCGAGCCTGCCTTTGCCGATGAGTTGGCGGTAATCATGGAATGGGCCTTTGCCTATATGCAGCGCGACGGCGATGCGGTGCTCAACGAGCGGACCTGGCTGCGTGACGAAACCGGCGGTTCGGTCTATCTGCGCCTTTCGACCCGCGCCATCGAGCAGCCGCCGCAGCGATACGACGATGATTTTCGGCAGAGCGTTATCGATGGCGCCTACTGGCTGCGCGAACCGGGACCCGGATGCGACGTCGTCATTGCCTATCAGGGCGTCGTGGCAACTGAAGCTATAGCCGCCGCCGGGACCATCGGCGATGCGCGCCGCAATGTAGGGGTGCTCGCGGTCACCTCCGCCGACCGGTTGAATGCCGGCTGGCAGGCGGCACAGCGCGAACGCATCCGTGGAAACGGAGCGGCGGCGAGCCATATCGAGCGGCTCCTGCAGCCCGTGTCGCGGGATGCAACAATCGTGACCGTGATAGATGGGCATCCGGCCACGCTGAGCTGGTTGGGTGGGGTCAGCGGGCACCGCACGGCCGGACTCGGGGTCGAGCATTTCGGCCAAACCGGAACTGTCGCCGACCTTTATGCGCACTACGGCATTGATGCCCATTCCATAGCCGCAACGGCGGCTCGGCTGCTTCCCGGCCGACCGGTGCGGCTGGCCATTTGAGCAGGGGACTTGGGACGAAGACCGAATTCGAGGCGGAACGGATGAAACTGCGATGAAACGATACTGGTCCGATTACACAAGTGAAGCTTTTTCCAGGCTCGATCATGAGAACCTGATTGCCGTTCTGCCGGTCGGGGCAACCGAGCAGCACGGTCCGCATTTGCCGCTCAGTGTCGATGCGGCGATCGCCGATGGCCTGGTTCGGGCGGTGGTTGAAAAACTGCCGGAAGATAACCCGGCGCTGTTTCTTCCAACCCAGGCCATCGGCAAGAGCGACGAGCACAGGCGCTATCCCGGCACGCTGACCCTCAGCGCCGAAACGCTGATACGGAACTGGCTGGAGATCGGCGACTGCGTTGCCGCAAGCGGCGTACGCAAGCTGGTGCTGCTCAACAGCCATGGCGGGCAGATATCGACGATGGATATCGTCGCAAGGGAGCTGCGCATTCGCCACTCCATGCTGGTTTTCTCGGTCAACTGGTTTGCCCTTGGCCTGCCGGACGGCCTTTACAGTGAGGAGGAACAGCGCTTCGGCGTTCATGCCGGCGACATGGAAACCTCGATGATGCTGGCGCTGGCCCCGGAACTGGTCGAGATGGAAATGGCGCGCGACTTCCGCCCGCTGATCGAGACGTTCGAGCGCGATTACAAACATATCGGCCTGTCTCGCGGGGCAAAGCCCGGGTGGCAGGCGCAGGATCTGCATCCGGCGGGCGCTGCCGGCAATGCCGCAGCCGCGACCGCGGAAAAGGGCAGGGCGACCATCGACCATGCGGCGGAGCGGATTGTCGAAGTGCTGGAAGACGTTCATAGGGCGCCGCTCTCATGGCTTGAAAACGAACCGGAATGGTAGGGATGGAACAGCAAAGAAACACGGATACCGGCAGTCCGCTGATTGAAATGGACGGCGTCCACAAGCGTTTCGGCAACGGAACACTGGCGGTGGAGGGCATGTCCGTTTCCATCCAGCCCGGCGAATTTGTCAGCTTTCTCGGACCGTCCGGGTGCGGCAAGAGCACGGCGCTTCGCATGATCGCCGGCCTTCTGTCTGCATCCGCCGGCTCGATCACCGTGAACGGCCATCCGGCGGGCGAGGGCGGTGACGGGCGTGACGTCGGGTTTGTCTTTCAGGAGGCGACGCTGATGCCGTGGGCGAATGTCTTCGACAATGTCTACCTGCCGCTGCGGCTTGCCGGAACGTCGAAGAAAGCCGCGACGCCCGAGGTCGAAGAGGCGCTCGCCATGGTCGGGCTGTCGAATTTCCGCAGTTCCTATCCGCGCGAGCTTTCCGGCGGCATGAAGATGCGCGTTTCCATCGCCCGCGCCATGGTTACGCGGCCGGCGCTGTTGCTGATGGACGAGCCCTTTGCGGCGCTCGACGAAATGACGCGCTTCAAGCTCAACAATGATGTGCTGAAACTATGGGAAGAGCACAATCTGACCGTCGTCTTCGTCACCCACAGCGTCTTTGAATCCGTCTACTTGTCGAACCGCGTGATGGTGATGGCGGCCCGGCCCGGCCGGGTCGTCAACGATATTGCGCTGCCGGGCGGCTATCCGCGCACCGACGCTTACCGGACATCGCAGGAATTTGCCGAGAACACGCGCCTTGTAACGAAGGCGCTGGAAGGAACGCTGAGCCATGCTGAAATCGATCACTGAAGACGACGATCAGGACGGCGTCGTTCTGAATGCCGAACTGATAAAGCGGGAACAGCGGGAACGCCGACTGCGCATCATCATGCCCGCGACCGCCCTTGCCCTGGCACTTTTGATCTGGGAGGCGCTGGTCATCTATTACGAGGTGCCGCACTACCTCATTCCTGCGCCGAGCCGTATCGGCGAGACGCTGATCACCGACGGGCCGTCGCTGATGACGTCGGCCTGGTTCACGGTCAAGCTGACACTGTTTTCGTTGGCGCTCGCCATTATCGGCGGCGTGGCGCTGGGCATGTTGTTCGCCCTGTCGCGCACCGTCGAGATGAGCCTTTTCCCCTTTGCCGTCATCCTGCAGGTCACACCCATCGTGGCGATCGCGCCGCTGATCCTCATCTATGTGCACAGCACATTTGCTGCGCTTTTGATCTGCGCCTGGATTGTTGCCTTTTTCCCGATCCTGTCCAACACGGTGATCGGACTGCGCAGCGCCGACCACAATCTGCGTGACCTTTTCACGCTCTACAAGGCAACGCCGTGGCAGCGTCTGCGCTATCTGCTGGCGCCGAGTGCGCTGCCTTATTTCATGGCGGCGCTGAAGATCGCCGGCGGTCTCGCGCTGATCGGTGCGGTGGTCGCGGAATTCGTCGCCGGCACGGCGGGCCAGAATTCGGGTCTTGCCTCGCGCATCCTTGAATCGAGCTTCCGCAACGAGATCCCGCGCATGTTCGCTGCACTCTTCCTGGTCTCGCTTTTGGGCATCGCGATTTTCCTCGCCACCAGCTGGCTTTCGAAACTCGTTCTCGGCAGCTGGCACGAGAGCGAAATCAAGAGGGAAAGATGAACACGCCGGTCAGACCAGCGGATGATCGCTCGGCGGGCTTTGGAACGGTCCTGCGGGGTGTGCAGATTGGCGGCGCGGCCGAGCCGGTCGACATCCTGATTTCTGGTGCGCACATCAAGGCAATCGAGCACTCGGCGGAAAATGGCGGCGGTGTTGTCCTGCCGCTGATGAGCGATATCCATGTCCATCTCGACAAGACATACACCGTGGACCGCACCGGCAGCGATGCATCGTCGCTGTTCGACGCGATCGACCGGATGGACGCAGACAAGGCGCACTGGACGCCACAGGATATCCGCAAGCGCGCCACACGGGCTCTGGAAAAGGCCTATGCGCACGGCGTCAGCGTCATGCGCACCCATGTGGACTGGACCGAGCCGGACGTGCCGCTGGCATGGAGCGTGCTCAACGAACTGGCTCAGGAATGGCGCGGGCGTATTCATCTTCAGCTCGTGGCGCTGTGCCCGCTTGACCTGATCGCCGAAGCGGGCGAGCCGATTGCGGTGCGCACCAGCGCGGATGGCGGTGTTTTGGGCGCTTTCGTTTACCGAAACGACGACCTCGTGGAAAAAATGCGACAGACGTTCGCACTCGCCGACCACAATGATCTGGCTCTCGATTTTCATGTCGACGAGGGGCTGGAGGACGAGGCGCGCGGTTTCGAGGCTATTGTTGCCGAGGCTGAAAAGCGCGGCGGCGACCGCCAGGTACTTTGCGGTCATGTCTGTTCGCTGTCGCTGCGCCCGCCTGACGAAGCCGCCAGACTGCTTGCCCGTGCGGCAAGGGCGAAAGTGGGGCTGGTGTGCCTTCCGACAACCAACAGCTACCTGCAGGACCGCAATGACGGACGCACGCCGCGGCTTCGCGGCCTTGCCCCGGTCAGGGAAGCGCGCGCTGCCGGAATGGATGTGTTCCTTGCGTCCGACAATGTGGCGGACGTGTTTTACCCCTATGGCGACTATGACCCGTTCGATGTGTTGCGGGCGGGTGTCATGGCCGCCCATCTGGAACCGAAAGACTGGCTTGACGCCATATCCGGTTCTGCCGCGCGCTGGTGCGGCGCTGAAACCGGCGATCTGGCCGTGGGCGCGAAGGCGGATTTCCTCCGCTTCGACGCAACGGATCTCCGCGATCTGATTTCCCGGCCAGGTACACCGCGCGAAGTGTGGCGCGATGGAAAAATAGATTTTGAAAGGACGAATCCATGAGTGAGGCGGCGACTGCAAATCGCACGATTGACTGGGACGCATTCCGGGCCGATCTGAACGGCATCTCGGTCGTCGACGACGAAAAAACGATCAAGGTGCGTTCCGGGGACTATTTCTGGTACAGCCCGATCCTCAACGACATGCTGAAGGACAAACGCGGCGAGCTGCTTGTCATTCCCAAAACCCAGGAAGAGGTACGGACCGTCGCTTCGGCGGTTGCGCGGCACCGCGTGCCCGTCACCATTCGCGGCGGCGGGACGGGCAATTACGGTCAGTGCGTGCCGCTTGAAGGCGGTATTGTTCTCGACCTCACCAAGCTCAACCGCATTATCGAGATCAAACCCGGCAGCGTCCGGGTTGAAGCCGGCGCCCGTATCGCCGTGCTTGACGACGCCTGCACCGAAACCGGCCAGCAACTCCTCATGTATCCGTCCACGCGGCGCATCGCCACGATCGGCGGTTTCCTGTCGGGCGGATCGGGCGGCATTGGATCGCTGCGCCATGGCATGCTGCGCGATCACGGCAATGTCCGCTACGTCAAGGTTATGACCGTCGAGGCGGAGCCGAGGATCATCGAGCTCTACGCCGACGACATTCAGAAGGTACACCATGCCTACGGGACCAACGGCATCATCCTCGAACTTGAACTGGCGCTGACGGCGGCGACCGACTGGATACACTGCGCGGTGCTGTTCGATGGTTACGATACGGCGCTGCGCTTTGCCATGAATGCACAGGAAAGCGGGCTCGACTGCTATCTGCTGACGACGGTGGAACGACGTTTTGCGCCCTATTACACCAAGTTCGGCGATCTGTTTCCGGACGATCGCGATGCGGTCTTTGCCATGGTCGCGCCGGATGAAATGTCCAAATTCGAGGCGCTGGCATCCGATTTTGGCGGGTCGGTTTCCTTTGCAATGAAAAAACCGGACCTACGGCAGGCCGGATTGCAGCCTGCCTATGAGTGCGGCTGGAACCACACGACGCTGCAGGCGCTGAAGGTCGACAAGAGCTGGACCTATCTTCAGGTCGCCTATCCGCATCCCTTCGATCCGGAGCTCGTCATGGAGCAGATGCAGCGCTACGGCGATGACGTCTACTGGCACCACGAGATGGCCCGCATGGATGGGCGCATTCAGATATTCGCGCTGCCGCTCGTCAAATATCGCGGGCGCGATGCGATCTACGCCATGATCGGCGAACTGGAAGACCGGGACGGTTGTACGATCTACGACCCGCATGTCGTCACCATCGAAGATGGCGGCATGAAGGAGATCGACACGGCGCAAATCGATTTCAAGAAACTGGCCGATCCGCACGGCCTCATGAATCCGGGAAAAACCCGGGGATGGACCGCCGATATGGCGGTTCAAGGCGAATAACAAAAACAAAAAACAGAGGGCAACAGGAGATAGAAACATGAAGGATACTCTGAAACTTGCAGCCGCTGCCGCATTGCTTGCAGCAAGCACCGGCCTGGCAGCCGCCGCCGACAAGGTGGTGATGGGAACGAACTGGCTGGCCCAGGGCGGCCACGGCGGGTTCTACCAGGCGCTCGCCGACGGCACTTACGAGAAATACGGGCTCGACGTCGAAATCAAGATGGGCGGGCCGCAGGTCAACAACCGGCCAATGCTTCCGGCCGGGCGTCTCGATTTTCTCATGGCGGGCAACCTGCTCTTGTCCTTCGACAATGTGCGCAACGACATTCCGACCGTTGTGGTGGCAGCCTTCTTCCAGAAGGACCCGCAAGTCCTGATGGCGCATGAGGGTGCCTATTCAAACTTCGGCGATCTGAAGAATGCGCCGACGATCCTGATTTCGAAGGACGGCCAGTTCAGTTTCTGGAAGTGGCTGGTGACCGATCACGGTTTCGCCAATGAGCAGTTGCGGCCATACGGATACAATCTGGCGCAGTTCCTGTCCGACGACAAAATGGTCCAGCAGGGTTACGGCACGGCCGAGCCGATCTACGCGGCAGCGGAAGGCGCAAAGCCCGTGGCCTATCTGCTTGCCGATCAGGGCTGGAACACCTATTCGACGACGATCGAAACACGGGCCGAACTAGTTGAAAACAATCCCGAACTCGTGCAGCGCTTCCTCGATGCCTCCATCGAGGGCTGGTACAACTTCCTCTATGGCGACCGGACGGCGGCCTACGAGCTGATCATGAAGGACAATCCGGAAATGACCAAGGAGAAGCTCGACAAGGAGATGGCGCAGTTCGAAAAACTCGGCATCATCGATGTCGGTGACGCGAAGGAAAAGGGCATCGGCGCCTTGAGCACCGAACGTATCTCGGCCTTTTACGACACAGCTGTCAAATCCGGGATCATCGAGGAAGGATCGGTGGATCTTTCGAAGGTCGCGACCGATCAGTTCGTCAATAAGGGCCACGGCCTCGATATCGCCAAGAAACTCCAGGGCAATTGAGGAGAAAGCGTGCGTATCCTGCTCATTTTCTGCCATCCCTATGAGGAGAGTTACGGCGCAGCTCTTTTTGATTGTGCGCAATCGGCGCTTGCAGCGCGTGGACATGACGTCCGCGCGCTCGATCTTTACCGCGACGGGTTCGAGCCGATACTCGGGCGCGAAGAATGGCTGACCTATATCGGCGAGACGGAAAAGAATATTGCGGCGGTCAAAAGCCATGTCGATGCACTGCAATGGGCGGAAGGCCTCATCCTGATCTATCCGACCTGGATGTACGGCCCGCCCGCGATGCTCAAGGGCTGGATGGAACGGGTGTGGCTGCCCGGCGTTGCCTTCGATGTCGCGCCCGGCAAGCATAAAAGGGCGGTCGGCGCATTGAAGAATATCCGTCTTTTCATCGGAATTACGACGTCCGGCTCGCCCTGGTGGTGGCTGCGGCTTGTGCGTGATCCGGGAAGAAGCCTGTTCATGCGGGCCCAACGGGTGTTATTCCACCCCTTGTGCCGCATGCGCTGGCTGCAGTTGCACAATATGAACCATACAACGCAAGAGGACCGGGCGCGTTTTTTAAACAAGGTCGAACGCGCCCTGTCGAAGGTCTGACCGGAGTTTTCGTGGCCGACGATATAGCCAAACCGCTGGCCCGATATTCCGCCTTCAAGCGGCGGGGCGATTTCATCTTCATGTCCGGCGTCATTGCCGTCGATCCGGATACGAAGCGGATCGTTGCAGGCTATGAAGACCTGCCCGATGCCGCCCGTGCGGCACTTGGCGAAACGGGCGAATTTTCCGTCGATTTCAAGGAAGGTCCGATCAAGGCGCAGAGCTGGTATGTGCTCGACCGCATCCGTTCGATGATTGAATTGAACGGCGGGCAGATGAGTGACGTTTTTAAACTCGTACAATATTTCAAGGACTTGCGTGATTTTCCTAACTATAGCCGAGTGCGCGGCCTGTTCTTCCCGGAAGAGCCGCCGGTTTCGACCGTCGTCGAGGTCAGCGGTATGATGCCGAGCACCGAAATCCTGATCGAAGTCGAAGCGACTGCCTACCTGCCGGAGAAACCATGAGCGCCCGTGAAAAAGTTCTCGACCGACGTCAGAAAATCCGCCAGGCCATCCACGAGGCGGCAATTGAGGAATTTTCGGCCAACGGCCTTGTCGGGGCCTCGACGCAGGCAATCGCCAGGCGCGCCGGCCTGTCGAAACCGCAGCTCCACTATTACATTTCTTCCAAGGAGGAGCTTTACGAGGAAACGCTGCTCTTCATCATCGACAAGTGGAAGGATCAGTTCTTCCTGTCGATCCAGTCGGACGATCCAAAGACCGTCATCTCGGAATATATCGCCATCAAGGTAAGGCACGCGCTTGCCGAACCGAAGCTCTGCCGCCTTTTCGCCAACGAGGTGGCGCGGGGCGCGCCGATCCTGAAGCGTCACTGGTCGGCATCGCGGGAATCGGTCGAAAAGGCCGCCGACATCATGCGGTCGTGGATCGCCGACGGGAAGATCAAGCCCGTCGATCCCTATCTCTTCCAGATGGAGATGTGGGCCGTGACCCAGCATTTTGCCGATTACGAGGCGCAGGTCCGCTTCATGCTCGATCTCGGCGAAGACCACCCGATTGACGAGAACCGCATCATCGCCGATGTGACGGCACTGTTCCTGCGCGCCTGCGGGTTGGAGCCGGACGGCTAGGCCGGTTTGTGGTTGCTGCCATCTGAGCGGGATGACATGTCATGTAATTCCGGCTTTAGTAGAGACCGGCCAGTCGATTCTTAGATAATTGAAATGGGCTGTTTCACATGAGGAGGGGACGTGCGGATACTGATTGTCTTTTGTCATCCTTATGAGGAAAGCAATGCCGCGTCGCTTTACGAATGCGCCAAATCCACGCTTGCCGGGCGCGGGCACGAGATCCGCGCAATCGATCTTTACCGCGATGGGTTCGATCCGGCACTGGGACGCGAGGAGTGGCTCACCTATTTCAACGAGCCTGAAAAGAATGTCGAGGCGCTGAAGAGCCATGTCGAAGCGCTGCAATGGGCCGAGGGGCTGGTGCTGATCTATCCGACCTGGATGTACGGCCCGCCGGCGATGCTGAAAGGCTGGATGGAGCGGGTTCTGCTTCCGGGGGTCGCCTTCGAGGTGGCGCCGGAGGAGGACAGCAGGATTATCGGCGGGCTCAAGAATATCCGGTTTTTCCAGGTGATCACCACATCGGGTTCGCCAAGATGGTGGCTGCGGCTGGTCCGCGATCCGGGGCGCAACATGATCATGCGCGCCCTGCGCATCCTTTTTCATCCGACCTGCCGCATGCGCTGGCTGCAGCTCTACGATATGGACCACGCGTCGAACGAAGACCGGGCGGAATTTCTGCGCAAGGTCGAGCGCGAATTGTCAAAGGTTTGACAATACTGCCCACTTCTTGTGCGCTGCACAAAAATTGAGCCTGATGCCTGAATTTTCACTTATCCGTCGATCATGCCTTCCGGGCCTGATTTGGTGCTTTTTCTCATAACCATCTGAAATACCTTAATAAAAATCTTCAGTTTCAAACTGGCACGCCGCTTGCAGTTGAAGGGGCAGGTCCAGAGGGGACCGTCACGAGGGCGCCGGGAAGGTGCTCCGGGACAGGCCGCCGGCCGAAAACCCATGTTCGGGGCTCATCGGGCAGGTGTTCAGGCTGGCGGCCGTCAAATCGTTCAACGGGGATCAGGACCGTCCCTCCCAACGGTCCAACCGGAGACTGACATGAAAACCGAAATGACCACCCGAAAGTTGCTTGCAGGTGCTATCGCGGTGCTGTCGGCGATGGCTGCCGCGCCCGCCGTGCAGGCCGAGATGCTCGACGTTGAAAAGGACGAGCTGAAATTCGGCTTCATCAAGCTCACCGACATGGCGCCGCTCGCGATTGCCTATGAGAAGGGCTATTTCGAGGATGAGGGCCTGTTCGTCACGCTGGAGCCGCAGGCCAACTGGAAGGTGCTGCTCGACCGGGTCATTACCGGCGAGCTCGACGGTGCGCACATGCTGGCCGGCCAGCCGCTTGCAGCCACCATTGGCTTCGGCACCAAGGCGCATATCGTCACGCCGTTCTCGATGGATCTCAACGGCAACGGCATCACCGTTTCCAACGAAGTCTGGGAAATGATGAAGCCGAACATTCCGGTCGGCGACGACGGCAAGCCGGTCCACCCGGTCAAGGCAGGCGCCCTGAAGCCGGTTGTCGAGCAGTTCAAGGCCGAGGGCAGGCCGTTCAACATGGGCATGGTTTTCCCGGTCTCGACGCACAATTACGAGCTGCGCTACTGGCTTGCCTCCGGAGACATTCATCCGGGCTTTTATTCGCCGACGGATGTTTCCGGTCAGATCAAGGCCGACGCGCTGCTTTCGGTAACGCCGCCGCCGCAGATGCCTGCAACCCTCGAGGCCGGCACGATCCACGGCTATTGCGTTGGCGAGCCGTGGAACCAGCAGGCGGTTTTCAAGGGCATCGGCGTTCCGGTCATCACCGATTTCGAAATCTGGAAGAACAATCCTGAAAAGGTGTTCGGCCTCAGCAAGGAGTTTACGGAGGAAAACCCGAACACGACCATCGCGCTGACCAAGGCGCTTATCCGCGCCGCCAAATGGCTCGATGAAAACGACAATGCCAACCGCATGGAAGCGGTCAAAATCCTGTCGCGGCCCGAATATGTCGGAGCGGACCCGGAAGTGATCGCAAATTCGATGACCGGCACGTTCGAATACGAAAAGGGCGATGCGCGCCCGGTGCCGGATTTTAACGTCTTCTACCGCTATTACGCGACCTATCCCTACTATTCGGATGCCGTCTGGTATCTGACGCAGATGCGCCGCTGGGGACAGATTGCCGAAGCAAAGCCAGACAGCTGGTACGACGAAGTCGCAAGGTCGGTCTACCTGCCGGACATCTACCTGCAGGCAGCCCGCGCGCTGGTCGAAGAGGGCCATGTGTCCGAGGCGGATTTTCCGTGGGATACGGACGGCTACCGCGACCCGACGCCTGCGGCCGACATCATCGACGGCATCGCCTATGACGGCCGCACACCCAACGAATACATCAATTCACTGCCGATCGGCCTGAAGGGCAAGCAGACCGTCAACGGATCGGAAATTGTCGGCGGCTGAGCAGATACCCTCGTGAGAAAAGCAGGCGGCCGGATGCGTTCGGTCGCCTGCGGAACCGGAATTCAAGGGTCAGAAAGAGAGACACATGACCACGAGCAACCCGACCATCGACGAACAGCGTTCGGAGCGGCGCGAGCGCCTGTTTACCTGGATCAACCGTGCAGCCGGATGGCTCGATGCGCTCGGCTTTTCCTGGCTGGTGCCGCTTTTGAAGATGGCGGCCGGCGACAACCCGCGCGAACAAATTGTCGAACTGCGGCGCGCGCTCATCATTCCGCTGGCCGGCATCCTTGTATTCCTGGCCGCCTGGGGCGTGCTTGCGCCGAAGGTGCAGACATCGCTTGGCGCCATTCCCGGCCCCGTTCAGGTATGGGAGCAGGCGCTGAACCTCGTCGAGGATCACAGGAACGAGCGGGCAAAGGCGGCAGCCTTCTTTGAGCGGCAGGATGAGCGCAACGCCAAGCTCGAGGCGGCGGGCAAGAGCGACAAGGTCAAATGGCGGAACTATACGGGTAAGCCGACTTTTTTCGATCAGATCCTGACCTCGCTGAAGACCGTCGGCCTCGGCTTCGTGATCGCGACGCTCATCGCCGTGCCGCTGGGCATCGCGTCCGGACTATCCAAGGCGTTCAACGGCGCGATCAACCCGCTGATCCAGATTTTCAAGCCGGTTTCACCACTCGCCTGGCTGCCGATCGTCACGATGGTTGTCTCCGCGCTCTATATCGATCCGGTTGATGCCTTTCCGAAGTCGCTGGTGGTTTCGGCCGTCACGGTGACGCTCTGCTCGCTTTGGCCGACGCTGATCAATACGGCGCTCGGCGTTGCGTCGGTCGACAAGGACCTGATGAATGTCGGGCGCGTTCTGCAACTCCCGACCCGCAAGACCATCACCAAGGTTGTCCTTCCGTCGGCTCTGCCGCTCATTTTCACCGGGCTGCGCCTGTCGCTGGGCGTTGGCTGGATGGTGCTGATTGCCGCCGAAATGCTGGCGCAGAATCCTGGGCTTGGAAAATTCGTCTGGGACGAGTTCCAGAACGGGTCTTCCCAGTCGCTTTCGAAAATCATGGTGGCGGTCCTGACCATCGGCCTTATCGGCTTCATGCTCGACCGGCTGATGTATGCGCTGCAGCGCGCCTTCACCTTCTCGACGAACCGGTAAGGGGTGCGTAATGTCATTTCTCGAAATATCAGGCCTTTCGAAGCACTATGGCGAGGGCGCGAGCCGCAACGACGTGCTTACCAATGTGAACCTGAAGGTCGAAGAGGGCGAGTTCATAGCAATTGTCGGCTTCTCCGGTTCCGGCAAGACGACGCTAATGTCGCTTCTTGCCGGGCTGATCCGGCCGGACGAGGGCGGCGTCATCTTCAGGGGCAAGGAGGTTGATCGCCCCAGCCGCGAAAGAGCGCTTGTTTTCCAGTCCTATTCGCTGATGCCGTGGTTTTCGGTGGCAGGCAATGTCAGCCTGGCTGTGGATACGGTGTTTGCCGACAAGCCGGGCAGCGAGCGCAGGGCAATAGCAGACACATATATCGAGATGGTCGGCCTTTCGCATGCACGCGACAGGCGGCCTTCGGAGCTTTCCGGCGGCATGCGCCAGCGCGTCTCTGTCGCCCGGGCCCTCGCCATGCGGCCGGAAGTTCTGCTTCTGGACGAGCCGCTTTCGGCTCTGGACGCGCTCACCCGCGCCAAGCTGCAGGACGAGTTCGCCGAGATCAGTCAGCAGGAAAAAAAGACCATCGTTCTCGTCACCAACGATGTGGACGAGGCGATCCTGCTTGCGGACCGGATCATCCCGTTGACCCCCGGGCCGAGCGCCACGCTCGGTACAGAATTCATCGTCGATCTGCCGAGGCCGCGTGAACGCGGTGCGATGAACCATGACGAGGAGTTCATCCGCCTTCGCTCCGAGATCACCAAATATCTGATGGATGTCGGTGCAGAGCGTGGCACCGATGCGGCCCGCGATATCGTTCTTCCGAACATTGTGCCGATCACGCAGAAATCGGAATTGCCGAAAGCCTATGCGCGTGCTGCCGAGAGCCGGAACGAGGAGCGTTTTCTCGAATTCAGCCAGCTGAAGAAGGTCTATCCGACGCCAAAAGGGCCGCTGACGGTCGTCGACGGATTTGATCTCAAAATGCGCAAGGGCGAGTTCATTACGCTCATCGGGCATTCGGGCTGCGGTAAATCCACGGTGCTTTCGATGGTGGCAGGGCTCAACAAGATCACCAGGGGCTCCATCATTCTCGACGGAACCCACGTTACCAAAGCCGGTCCCGAACGGGCGGTCGTGTTTCAGGCACCTTCGCTGATGCCCTGGCTGACGGCCTACGAGAATGTCGAGCTTGGCGTCGACAAGGTCTATCCGGATGCGAGTGCTCACGAGAAGCGCGATGTCATCGAATATTACCTTTCAAAGGTCGGACTTGGGGATGCGATGCAAAGGCCGGCAGCGGATCTTTCGAACGGCATGAGACAGCGTGTGGGCATAGCGCGGGCCTTTGCCCTTTCGCCGAAGCTGCTGCTGCTCGACGAGCCGTTCGGCATGCTCGACAGTCTGACCCGCTGGGAGCTGCAGGATGTGCTGATGGATGTGTGGAAACGCACACAGGTAACGGCGATCTGCGTAACCCACGACGTCGATGAGGCGATCCTGCTGGCCGACCGCGTGGTGATGATGTCGAATGGGCCGAATGCCAGGATCGGCAACATCATGGATGTCGATCTGCCGCGCCCGCGGTCTCGCAAGGCGCTGATGGCCCATCCCGACTATTACGCCTATCGCGAAGAACTGCTCGATTTTCTTGAAGCCTATGAGGGCGGTGCCGATCCCGACGAGGCACAGCTTGAATCGATCAAGCAGAAGCGGGCGGCGCGCATCGCGCGACAAAACGGAGACCCCATGGAGGCGGCGCAATGAAAAAGAAACTCGTCATAATCGGTAACGGCATGGCACCCGGGCGGATGATGGAGCATCTGTTCGACGAAGCACCGGATGCCTATGACGTCACGATCTTCAACGCGGAACCGCGCGTCAATTACGACCGCATCATGCTGTCACCGGTCCTTTCGGGCGAAAAGAGCTTCGAGGAAATCGTCATCCACGGCGATGGCTGGTACATCGAGCGCGGCATCACGCTCTACAAGGGCCACCGCATCGTCGGCATCGACAGGGCGGCGAAGACGGTCACCTCGGACCACGATGTCACCGAGAGCTACGACAAGCTGGTGATCGCGACCGGATCGGTTCCCTTCGTCATCCCCGTGCCTGGCAATGATCTGCCTGGCGTCCTGACCTATCGCGATCTGGACGATGTTAACGCTATGCTTCTGGCCGCACAGGCGCGCAAGAAGGCGGTGGTGATCGGCGGCGGGCTGCTCGGCCTTGAGGCGGCGGCTGGGCTAAAGGAGCGGGGCATGGACGTCACCGTCCTGCACCTCATGCCGACGCTGATGGAGCGCCAGCTCGACACGGCGGCAGGCCACCTGCTGCAGCAGGAGCTGGAAGGCAGGGACATCAAGATCATCACCAATGCCAACACCAAGGCGATTCTCGGCAGCAACTATGTGGAGGGCGTTGAACTCAGCGACGGGACCGTCATACCGGCGTCTCTCGTGGTAATGGCTGCGGGCATCAAGGCAAACTCAGCGCTTGGCAGCGATGCGGGGCTGGAGGTCAATCGCGGCATCGTCGTCGACGGCTGCATGCGCACCAGCGATCCGGATATCTATTCGCTCGGGGAATGCGCGGAAGTGGATGGCCAGGTCTATGGCCTCGTCGCGCCGCTCTATCAAATGGCAAGGGTCGCCGCCGGCCATCTGGCCGGCGTGCCGACGGAGGCGTTCCTGCATGCCGATACACCGACCAAGCTGAAGGTGACGGGCGTCGATCTCTTTTCGCTGGGCGATTTCGCTGAAGGCGAGGATCGCGAGGAGATCGTGCTGCGCGATGCCTGCGCCGGGATCTACAAGCGGCTGGTGCTGCGCGACAACAGGATCATCGGTGTTGTCCTCTACGGGGAAACCTCAGACGGTGCGTGGTTCGCCGATCTTCTGAAAAAAGAGACCGATATCAGCGAGCTGCGCGATACGCTCATATTCGGTCAGGCCTATCAGGGGGGCGCTTCCGCAGACCCTATGGCGGCCGTTGCAGCCCTGCCGGATGATGCGGAAATCTGCGGTTGTAACGGCATTTGCAAGAGCGCGATTACCGGTGCGATCAGCGAAAAGGGCCTAACGTCGCTGGACGATGTGCGTGCGCATACCAAGGCCTCGGCGTCCTGCGGCAGTTGCACGGGTCTGGTCGAACAACTGATGGCGCTGACCCTCGGCGACAATTACAATCCGGCGGCGGTTTCGCCCATGTGCAATTGCACCGAACTCGGCCATGACGATGTGCGCCGGCTGATCAAGGCGAAGGATCTGAAGACCATTCCTGCCGTCATGCAGGAACTTGAGTGGAAAACGTCCTGCGGCTGCGCCAAGTGTCGCCCGGCTTTGAACTATTACCTCGTCTGCGACTGGCCGGACGAATATGCCGACGACTACCAGTCTCGCTTCATCAATGAACGGGTTCACGCCAACATCCAGAAGGACGGGACCTATTCGGTCGTGCCGCGCATGTGGGGCGGACAGACGAGCGCTGCTGAATTGCGCGCCATTGCCGATGTCGTCGACCGTTTCGACGTTCCGACCGTCAAGGTGACAGGCGGCCAGCGCATCGACATGCTGGGCATCAAGAAGGACGATCTGCCGGCGGTCTGGGAAGAGCTTGGCAAGGCGGGTTTCGTCTCCGGCCATGCCTACGCCAAAGGACTGCGCACGGTGAAGACCTGCGTCGGCTCCGACTGGTGCCGTTTCGGCACGCAGAATTCGACCGGGCTTGGCGTGCGGCTCGAGAAATTCATGTGGGGCTCATGGACGCCCGCGAAGGTGAAACTGGCAGTCTCCGGTTGTCCGCGAAATTGCGCGGAGGCGACCTGTAAGGATGTCGGCGTGATCTGTGTCGACTCCGGCTACGAGATCCACTTTGCCGGCGCCGCCGGTCTCGACATCAAAGGAACCGAGGTGCTGGGCCTCGTGAAGACCGAGGACGAGGCGCTGGAATACATCGTCGCGCTCGTCCAGATGTACCGCGAGCAGGGGCGTTATCTGGAACGCATCTACAAGTGGGCAAAGCGCGTCGGCTACGACGAGGTCCGCAGCCAGATCATGGAAGATGCGGACAAGCGGCAAGCCTATTTCGACCGGTTCGTGTTCTCTCAGAAATTTGCACAGGTCGATCCGTGGTCAGAGCGTGTTTCGGGAGCCGACAAGCAAGAATTCCGGCCAATGGCAACGGTGACGATGGAGGCCGCGCAATGAACGCGATGACAAAAAGCTGGGTCGCAATCGGTTCGATTGACGACATTCCGAGGCGCGGCGCGCGCTGTGTTGAGAACGGTGATATGACGATTGCGGTGTTCCGCACGGCCGACGATCGCGTCTTCGCACTCGAAGACAAGTGCCCGCACAAGAAAGGCCCGCTGAGCCAGGGCATTGTCCACGACGGCTGCGTCACGTGCCCCTTACACAATTGGGTGATATCGCTCGAGACAGGCAAGGCGCAGGGTGCCGATGAAGGGGCAACCTCGCCGTTTCCGGTGCGGCTGGACGGCGAAACGGTCCTGTTGGGCATCGGGGAGGGGTGATGACGGCGGAAACTGAGCCGAACCTGTCCACTACGAGAACCACCTGTCCCTATTGCGGTGTCGGCTGTGGCCTTCTGGCGAAGAGGGATGACGATGGCGGTACGCAGATAAGCGGCGACCCGGAACACCCGGCCAATTTCGGCAGGCTGTGCTCCAAGGGATCGGCCCTCGGTGAGACAATCGGTCTTGAAGGAAGGCTTCTCTATCCGGAAATCGATGACCAGCGGGTGGATTGGGACGAGGCACTGGATCTCGTCGCCGAGCGGTTTTCCGAAGCAATTGCCGAGCACGGTCCGGACAGCGTTGCGTTCTATGTCTCCGGCCAGCTTTTGACCGAGGATTACTATGTCGCCAACAAGCTGATGAAGGGTTTCATCGGCTCGGCCAATATCGACACGAATTCGCGATTGTGCATGGCCTCGAGCGTTGCCGGTCACCGCCGCGCCTTCGGCTCCGACACGGTGCCCGGAACCTATGAGGATCTTGAACTGGCGGACCTGGTGGTGCTTGTCGGCTCGAATCTCGCCTGGTGCCATCCGGTGCTATACCAGCGCCTGCAGGCGGCCAAGGCAGAACGGCCTGAAATGCGGGTCGTGCTGATCGACCCGCGTGCCACGATGACTGAGCATATCGCCGATATGCACCTGGCGATCGCACCGGATGGGGACGCGGCGCTCTTCGGTGGCCTGTTGGCATATTTGGCCGAAACGCAAAATCTCGATCTTGCCTACATCGAACGGCACACCGAGGGATTTGATGGGGCAATGGCTTCGGCCCAGTCAATTTCCCTTGAGACAATTGCCGACCAGACCGGCCTGTCTGAAACGGAAATCGAGGCCTTTTACAGGCTCTTTGCCGAAACCGACAAAACGGTCACCGTCTACAGTCAGGGTGTGAACCAGTCGTCAATCGGCACCGACAAAGTCAACGCCATTATCAATTGCCATCTGGCAACCGGCCGGATCGGCAGGCCGGGTGCCGGGCCGTTTTCGGTCACCGGTCAACCGAATGCCATGGGCGGGCGCGAAGTGGGCGGTCTTGCCAATATGCTGGCGGCCCATATGGACATCGAAAATGCGGTGGATCGCGACATTGTCGGTCGTTTCTGGCGTGCGCGGAACCTTGCCGCAAAACCAGGTTTGAAGGCGGTCGAATTGTTTCAGGCCGTCGGCGAGGGGCGGATCAAAGCGTTGTGGATCATGGCCACCAATCCAGCGGATTCCATGCCGGATGCGGATGCGGTGGAAGCGGCGCTGCAATCGTGCCCGTTCGTGGTCGTCTCCGATGTGGTATCCGACACCGACACCATGCGCCACGCCAATGTAAAGCTGCCGGCACTTGCCTGGGGCGAGAAGGACGGCACGGTCACCAACTCCGAACGCCGGATCTCACGCCAGCGCGCTTTTCTGCCATCACCCGGAAAGGCACGTGCGGACTGGTGGCAGGTGGCGCAGGTCGCCACGCGCATGGGATTTGCCGAGGAGTTCGCCTATGACAGCCCGGCAGCGATCTATCGCGAATATGCGGCACTAACGGGTTTTGAAAACGCCGGCACCCGCGATCTTGATGTTGGCGCTCATGGCGATATCAGCGATGCGGCGTATGCGCAAATGAGGCCATTTCAGTGGCCTCTGGCGGCGGATAATGCGAAACCGGAGAAGCGTTTTTTTGCCGATGGTGGATACTACACGCCTAATGGCAAGGCGCAGTTCGTCGCCGTTGCGTTTGAAAGGCCGAAGCGTGCCGACAACGAATATCCGCTGACATTGAATACCGGGCGGCTGCGTGACCAGTGGCACACCATGACCCGCACCGGCAAAAGTCCGCGTCTTGCCGGCCATACGAGCGAGCCGCATTGCGAAATACATCCGAAGGACGCTGCCGATATCGGTGTGAATGACGGTGATCTCGCGCGTATCCAAAATGAGCACGGCGAGATGGTCGCCCGCGTCCATATCTCCGAGCGCCAGCGCATCGGTTCGGTCTTTGCATCGATGCACTGGACGGATCAGTTCGCGGCGAAGGGCAGGGTGAATGCATTGGTGCCGTCGGTTATCGATCTTGTGTCGGGCCAGCCGGCATTGAAACATGCGACCGTGTGCGTGACACCGATGCATGCGGCGCTTTTTGGATTTGCCGTTTGCGCCGCGCCGCCGGTCGATACCGGATTGGATTATTGGGCCATGGCACGCGCCGATGGAGGATGGCGGGTCGAATTCGCACGCGCGGAGCCGATGGCGGACATTGCCGAATACGCTCGTATGATGATTGCATCGACAGCCGAGATGGAAATGCTGACCTATTTCGATGAGGCCGGCGGGACGGCGCGCATCGCCTTCTTCGACGGCCGACGCCTTGAAGGAGCGTTTTTCTTTTCTCTTCGGCCAGTGGACGTTGCGCGCGTTCACATGACTGAAGAGTTGATGACCTCCTTTGACGATCCGCGCGCCCGTTTTCGCGTGGTTGCCGGAAGACCTAGCGCGGATCGCCCCGATCCCGGACCCGTCGTGTGTTCCTGCCTGTCGGTCGGCGCGAACGAGATCGCAATGGCTGCCGCCTCCGGCTGCGGTGATGTCGATGCCATTGGCACGGCACTCGGTGCCGGAACCAGCTGCGGCTCCTGCCGTGCTGAAATTCAAGGAATTATCAATGCCCAGCCACCCGTCGCTGCCCGCCAGTCCTGAATTGCGAGCAGACCGCCCTTTGCCCGCCCGCATACAACCGCTTGCCGTGCTGCCGGTCTTTTTCGACCTGAACGCAAAACGTGCTGTCGTCGTAGGCGGTTCCGAAGCGGCGGCGTGGAAAGCCGAACTGCTTGCGGCAGCCGGCGCGCGCGTTGAGGTGTTTTCCCCGGATCCGTCTGTCGGGGTGCGACGGTTGGCCGGATCAATCGCATCGAACAGGGTGACCATCCGCCAACGAAGCTGGATGTCGGCATGTTTCGCGGAGGCGGCGGTCGTCGTCGCCGACGCGGAAACGAACGAAGAGGCACAGGCGATAAGATGTGCCGCCCACGACGCCGGTGTTCCGGTGAACATCATAGACCGGCCGCGCTTTTGCGATTTCCAGTTTGGTTCCATCGTAAACCGTTCGCCCGCAGTCATCGGCATATCGACCGATGGTGCAGCGCCGATTCTTGGTCAGGCGATCCGTCGGCGTATCGAAACGCTGCTGCCACCGGCGCTTTCCGGCTGGGCTGCTCTGGCAAAGCGCCTGCGCGGGCAAATCAACGCCCGCCTGCAGCCCGGCATACAAAGACGGTTGTTCTGGGAACGTTTTTCCGATCTGGCTTTTGCCGGGGAGTGCAGCAGCGATGAGACGGAGCTGGCTTCCGCACTGGACACAATTCCGGAGGAGGGCGACCTGGGGCAGGGACGTGTCACCGTCGTTGGATCGGCGCATGGCGATCCGGACCTGCTGACGATAAGGGCGGCGCGTGCCTTGCAGGGCGCGGACGTTATCCTGTTTGATGATCCCGTCGCCGGGCCGTTGATGGAACTGGCACGGCGGGAAGCGCAATACGTGTTCGCAAATGGCGGACCACAGGAAACCGGACTAAAGCTGACCGATCTCGTTCGGCGCGGGAAAAACGTAGTGTGGTTGACGGCTTCAAACCCGTCGGACTGCATAAATACCAGACTTGTCACGGACCCCCTCATTGCCGGTGGTGTCGATGTTACTATCGTGCCAGACGTATCTGTTTCTATCCGGCAAGTTCCCCGTTCAGAAAGCCTGTCAGTGCATCGGCAACACGGGTGGTCTGCTCGATATGCTGAAAATGCCCGCAGTCTTCCAGAACAATGCAGTTGCCGCGTTTGAACGCACCAGCCATTTCCTTGCTCATATCGACCGGTACCATTCTGTCACCCGTGGAAGCGATTATCAGTACAGGGACTTCGACGTCGCCGAGACGGTCGGAAAGGTCGTATTGGCTGCAGGCGAAAAAGTCGTTGTAGACGACGTCGGCACCGGCTTCGATCATCCGCTGGCGGCCCTTCTGCTTGAAGAAGTCCGTCGTGTTCTTGTGCCAGGAATATTTGATGATGTTGTCGACGGTCGGTTCAAACGCGTTTTGCAAGCCGTCGAGGATCGCCGGGCTCACCGCCAGTTTGCTTGAGCCGCCGATCATGGAAATGGCGGCAAGTCGTGGATTGTGCCCGACGGCAAGGGTGAGGGCTATGGCTGCGCCCATGGAATGGCCGATTAGGAAAACGTTGTTCAGGTTCATCGCATCCATGAACCCGGCAATCTCCTGTGCGTAGGCGTCAACGGAGCGTTGGCTTGCTCCGCCGGATTCACCGTGGCCCGGAAGGTCCACCGCGTAGACGGGAAACTTGTCCAGTCCGCCATCGTGGGACTTGGGCGTCAGTCCGACAAGCCGCGTCATGTCGGCATTGCTGCGCCATGCAACGGGCCAGTCGGCGAGCTGGCCACCGGCGCCATGAACGAGCACCAGCGTCAGGCCGTCATCGCGGGTATCCACGCTGTTGAAGCTGTATGACAGTTCGTGGTCACCGACAGTAACTTTCGGCATTCCTATTTCCTTTCAGCGCTGCATTTGCAGCCTGTGCATCATTGAGGATCTTTCAGCGTCTGTTCAAGCAGATGGCGCTGGATTTTGCCACTGGTGGAGCGGGGAAAATCGTCGAAATCGATAAAGCGGATCTCGCGCGGCAGCTTGTAGCGTGCCAGCGACTGCGAGCATTTGGCCATCAGGCTTTCTTCGGTCACGCTTTCGGAGGAGCGGGATACGAACGCGATCGGCACCTCGCCCCAGCGGTCGTCGCCGGTGCGAACGACGGCGGCATCGGTGACGTCCGGGTCAGCAAGCAGCACCCGTTCGATCTCGGCCGGATAGACATTCTCGCCACCGGTCTTGATGAGATATTTCGCCCGGTCGACAAAATCCAGCGTGCCGTCGGGATTGCGGCGGAACATATCCCCCATATGAAACCAGCCGCCGCGGAAGCATTCTGCATTTGCCTCGTCGGCGTTCCAGTAGCCGGAAAAGAGCGTCGGTCCGCGCAGCGCCATCTCGCCGGGATCGCCGTCGGCCACATCCTCGTCCCCGGCATTGACGAGACGCACCTCGCAAAAGGCGGTCTGCTGTTTTGAAAGCCGCTCCGGAATGTCGCCCGGCTCGATCCTGCCACGCGATGCCGGTGCAAGGCCGGTTTCCGTTGCGCCGAAAGAGTTGGCATAGGGCGTATCGAGAATTTTGGTGATCTCGGCGATTTGCTGCGGCGGCACCAGATCGGCCATTGCACCGCATATGCGTATACCGCGCGGCTTTATAGCGGCCTTGTTACAGGCGTCGATGAAGCCTTCGATCATGCCAGGGATGAGGACCAGCCAGCCGATGCTGTGGCTTTCGATTGCTTCGATCATTGCGTCAGGCTGATAGCCGTCGACAACAATCACCAGTCCGCCGCGCATCAGAGTCGCAAGAGCATGGTCGGTGGAAGCCATGTGGAAGAGCGGTGCCCAGGCGACAAATCCGTCATCGGTCGCCAGGGCCAGTTCGGAGGTAAAAAGCAAGGCGCGCGCCATCATGGCGCGGTGGCTGACGACCGCTCCCTTCGGAAGGCCGGTGGTGCCGCTGGTATAGAGGATGATAAGGCCGTCTTCGGGTTCGACGTTTGTATCGGGCGTATCGTCGGATGCGGATGCCAGCCTGTCCTCATAGTCCTTGCCGATGACAAGAACCGGAACGTCGGTGATCTTGCCGAGATCCGAAGTGAATTCCTCTTCGGCAATCACGAGCTTTGGAGCGACCAGCGAAATACAGTGGGCCAGCTCGTCTTCGACAAGTCTCCAGTTCAAGCAGCATACGATTGCGCCAAGCGCAGCCGCAGCAAGTTCAAGTTCGATATATTCAGGCCTGTTGTGGGATAGTATGGCAACGCGATCACCTTTGCCTATGCCGTTTGCCTGCAGGGCATTAGCAAGTCTGTTCGCCCGTGCAAGCAGTTCGCCGTAGGTCTGGATGGCATCGCCATATTTGATGGCGGGGGAGCCTGGAGCAATGAGCGCCTGTGAACGAAACAATCTGTAGACTGTTGTCTGGCCGGCCTCGATTGAATTTTGAAACATCATTCACTCCTCCCATTCAGCGCGCCGGGATCGTACACAAAAAACAAATGAATGTTAGTTTTTTTTCGAAGCGGCGAGAGTTTGACCCTTTTCAGGCGCGTTCCCTGGAGTTTTTCCTGACCTGTACAGGCATATCGCAGCGGATTGACAGCGGAAAATGATCCAAATAATCTAACGTTTGTTAGATTATCATCAGCACTCAATCAAACACCGAGAGGACTGACGTGGACAACATAACGACAAGATCGGCGGCCGAAAAAGAAGGCTTTCTGCTTCCGGGCCATTACGTCGACAGCAATTCGTCGCAGGTGCGTGCCTTCACGCAACGCGCACTGTCCGGGCTCGGCGAAGATACCGAAACTGCCCGCGCAGTGAGGCTGTTTTACGCGGTACGGGACGACATCCGTTACGATCCTTACGCGTTTTCGCTGAGGGCGGATGACTATGTGGCAAGCACGATCACAGGTTTCGAAGCTGCGTTCTGTGTGCCGAAAGCCATATTGTTGACCGCCTGCCTGAGGGCGGCGGGCATTCCGGCGGCAGTCGGTTTTGCCGATGTGCGCAACCACCTCAATTCTCCGAAACTTGCCGAGCTCATGCAGTCCGATCTTTTTCTTTACCACGGCTATGTCCAGCTTTGGCTTGGGGATCGGTCCTTCAAGGTCACACCCGCCTTCAACATCGAGCTTTGCGAACGTTTCGGCGTGAAGCCGCTCGAGTTCGACGGTACCGCGGATGCGCTTTTCCATGAATTCGACACGGACAACCGGCGGCATATGGAATATGTCAACGACAGAGGTGTGTTCCAGGATGCGCCGATGGATGAAATGCTGAAGGCCTATGCGGCCTATTACCCGAAACTGGCCGAATTCACCGATCATGTGCGGACAGAGGGAGAGAACAGCCAGGATTCGGCGTTTTCCGGTTCTGCCTGAGCCTGGAGCCGGACACATTAAAGGATATCTCAATGACCGAGCGTTATGCGGCCTATTCAAACCTCAAGCTCGACGAGCCGGCCGAAAGGGTGCTGCGCATCACGTTCAGCAATCCGGACAGCTTCAACTCCGTCGATGGCGAGACCCATTCCCAGATTACCGAGATCTGGCGTGATATCGACAAGGATCCGGGTATCAATGCGGTGATTGTCACTGGCGAGGGCAAAGCGTTTTCCGCCGGGGGCGATTTCAAGCTCATCGAGGAAATCGCCAATGACTACAATACGCTGATGCGCGTGTGGAAGGAGGCTAAAGACCTCGTCTACAACATCATCAACTGCAACAAACCGATCGTTTCCGCGATCAACGGCCCGGCAGCGGGGGCTGGCCTGGTTGTCGGGCTGCTTGCCGATATCTCGGTAGCCGGCAAGGCCGCCCGCATCGTTGACGGTCACCCGCGTCTTGGTGTTGCCGCCGGCGATGTCGCCGCGATCATCTGGCCTTTGCTGTGCGGAATGGCGAAGGCGAAATATCATTTGCTGACCGGCAAGCCGCTGACAGGCGAAGAGGCCGAACGCATCGGCCTTGTCTCCCTGTGCGTCGATGACGCAGAGCTGCAGGAGACTGCTCTGGGCATAGCAACGGACCTTGCTAGCGGCTCGCAAAGCGCCATCCGCTGGACAAAATATGCGCTCAACAATTGGCTGCGGTCCGCCGGTCCGATATTCGATACGTCGACGGCGTTGGAGATGCTCGGCTTCATGGGGCCGGATGTGCGCGAGGGACTTGCCTCGCTGGTAGAAAAGCGCGATCCGAAATTCGATCCGGACTGCCCGGTCTGAGCAATCGGCGTTAGCCGCTCATCGTCAGGCCGCCGGAAACCGATATGGTCTGACCGGTGATAAAGCCTGCGTCATCGCTGGCGAGGAAACACACAATTCCCGGAAAATCACCCGGCTGTGCAAGCCGGCCCATGGGAATTGCCTTTTCGAGTGCGGTCTTGATCTTGTCGCCGGTTTCACCTTCAGCAAAACTCGAAAATAGCGGGGTATCGGTTGGCCCGGGGCACACCGCATTGAGCTGAATGCCGGAACGGGCGAGTTCGCGCGCCATGGTTTTGGTAAAAGCAATGATACCGCCCTTGCAGGCCGAATAGACCGCTTCTCCGGAAGAGCCGACACGCCCTGCATCGGAGGCAATGTTCACGACCCGTCCGTGGCGTTGCTTCTTCATCAGCGGTAATACCGCATGGTGCATGTGGAGCGGGCCGTAGAGGTTAATGTCAATGACCCTGGTCCACAGATCCGTGTCCGATTCGATAAATGGTACCAGCCGGTCCCAGCCGGCATTGTTCACGAGGACGTCGACGGGGCCGCCGCCGCTAACATCTTCGACCGCTGAAAAAACGGCATCCCTGTTTGTGATATCGACTTCGAAGGCGCCGGCCTCTCCACCACCTTGCTGAATTGCAGAAGCTGTTTCCCGTGCTGCATTTCCATCAAGATCAAAGACGAAGACATGGGCGCCTTCCTCTGCAAATCTGCGGCACGTGGCTGCGCCGATTCCGCTGCCGCCGCCGGTAAGGATAACCCTCTTTCCTTTCAGTCCTCTCATCTGCATACCTTTGAATTGTTTGAGCCTATTTCTGTTTAGGAAAATACGCTGCCCAGGCGAGAGTATCCGCGGTCTTTTTTCAAACGGTTGTTAGAAATATGACTATTTGCTAAGTATTTGTCCAGAGCATATCTGGTGACAAAAGGGGCTGTATGTCCACCACCGCACTGAATCAGTTTGATGACAGCACCCGTTCCAAACGGGACCGGACAAGACAGAGCATCCTTTATGCAGCCGCATGTCTTTTTCGTGACCGCGGATATGCGGCGGCGACCCTGCGGGACATTGCGGATGCTGCCCGGATGAAAGCCGGCAGCATCTACTACCACTTCAATTCCAAGGACGAAATCCTCATCGAGATTCTCGATCAGGGAGTCGGCAAAATGCACGACGCCGTCCGCGACGCTGTTGTAAAGTGCGGAAAAGATGGCGGCTACGAAGCGCGGATCGGGGCAGCGGTTTACGCCCACCTGTCCGAACTCCTTGTGCGCAGTGATTTCATATCTGCCAATATCCGCATCTACAGTCAGTTGCCGGAATCGATCCGGGAAAAACACAGGCCGGCCCGCCGCCGCTTTTCCGACCTGTGGGAGGAGCTTCTCCGTCAGGCGCAGGCAGCCGGTGCAATACGCCCTGACATCAAGATCAGACCGCTCCGCCAGTTTCTGGTAGGTGCTCTGAACTGGAGTGTCGAATGGTATGACGAGGAGCAGTTTCCGATAGACGTGTTTGCCGACAGGGCGACCAGGGTCATCCTCAATGGCATTATGCGCCATCACGGAACCGGGACAGTCGGGTATCTGGATGGAGCGGATGTTTTGCCGGCGCCCGCGCAGGAGATGCGGCGAAAATCGGACCGTACGCGCTACGAGATCTTAAGGGCCGCTGCGTGTCTGTTCCGGGACAAGGGCTATGGCGCCGCAACCTTGCGCGACATAGCCACAGTCACGCGAATGAAAGCCGGATCTATCTATTATCACTTTAACTCCAAGGACGAGATACTCGACGAAGTTCTGGATATGGGACTGCGTGACATCCATGAAGGGGTGCAGGCATCCCTTGCGGCATTGGGTAGCGACGCCGATCAGCGAACCAGGATCGCCACCCTTGTTCATGCGCATTTGCGTCTCTTGCTTGCGCGTAGCGAGTTCACGTCCGCCAACATCCGGATTTACGGCCAGTTGCCGGAGGAAATCAGAGCACGGCATCGCCCGCTGCGGCAAGCATATGTAGCCGTATGGGAAGATGTCCTTAGAGAAGCGCGGGATGCAGGGGCGCTGCGGGCCGATGTCAGCATTGTGCCGTTGCGGCAATTTCTGCTTGGAGCGCTGAACTGGACCGTCGAATGGTATGAGCCATCAAGGCACTCCGTTGACGCATTGGCAGAGCGTTGTACGAGGATAATTTTGGACGGTATTGCCGTGCGGTAGTTCGACGCTCGGAACCGTTACCATACAATCCACTTGATATATTCGAATGTTTGAATGTATAATCCCGATGGTTTTGGGGTAGCGACATTAGCCGTGGCATAATGACATGGATTGCCGATTGAAACGGTAGCCGACGGGAACAAAAAACAATACCAGCCACAATACCGTCAGGCCTGGGCCAAGGGAGGGATAGGCCGGTTTGAGTAATCATCTGTTGTCGATACAACGGTCTGCAATAATGGCGCTGTCGTTTCTTGGCGGACTGATTGCACTCAATTCGCCGGGTCTGGCGTTTGATGAGAAAGCAGCGCGTAAGACGTTCAAGAAATGCGTCGCATGTCATGCTATTGGCGAGGATGCACGCAACAAGGTTGGGCCACACCTCAACGGTATTGTTGGCCGTAGTGCCGCGTCATTGGATGACTACCGCTATTCCAGTGCCATGAAGGTGGCGGGCCAGGAAAAACTGGTCTGGTCCATCGAAAACCTGTCCGAATATCTGACAAAACCACGCGCATTCATCAAGGGAACGCGCATGGGGTTTGCCGGATTAAAGGATGCCGGCCAGAGGGAAAATCTTATCCAATGGATGGCCAGTTTCGACATGGACGGGAAGGCGACACGAGGCGAGACGAGCTATTTCATCGAGCTGCTGGGTCAAAGTGCAGCGGCGCTCGAGGGAGATCGGGAATACGGTGAGTACATTTCCGGCGAATGCGTTACCTGCCACCGGCTTTCGGGCCAGGATGACGGCATTCCATCCATCGTCGGCTGGCCCAAGGAGAACTTCATTCACGCACTCTATGAATACAAGACCAAGGTGCGTGAAAACCCGGTCATGCAGAGCGTGACGGCACAATTGGGAGATGAAGAGATGGCCGCCCTGGCTGCCTATTTCGGCACCGCTGGCGATAACTGAATTTAATCGGGAGGAAATTTCATGAACATCAACAGACGACATTTTCTAACCCTTTCGGGTGTCGGCGCCGCGACAGTGGCGATGCCGGCCATTAGTCTTGGGCAGGCAAAGCCAAAGGTTGTGGTAATCGGAGGTGGTCCCGGTGGCGCAACGGTTGCCCGATACATCGCAAAGGACAGCAAAGGGGCGGTGGATGTAACCCTCATCGAAGCGTCCAAACGCTACTATACCTGCTTTTTCTCAAATTTGTTCCTGGGCGGCTTCCGTGACTATGCCTCCATCGGGCACGGATATGATCAGCTTGCATCGAACCATGGCGTGAACGTTGTTCATGACTGGGCTTCGGCAGTGGACCCGGCTGCCAGGAAAGTGACACTCGCGTCCGGAGCATCTCTCGGATACGACAAACTCGTCCTGTCACCTGGCATTGACATGAAATACGACAGCGTTCCGGGTTACTCGGTTGAGGCCCAGGGCACCATGCCGCATGCCTGGAAATCGGGAACCCAGGTTCAACAGCTCAAATCGATGGTGGAGAATATGAAGGAAGGGGGCACGTTCGTCATGGTGCCGCCGCCCAATCCCTATCGCTGCCCGCCGGGCCCCTATGAGCGCATCTCGATGATTGCGCATATTCTCAAGCAGAAGAACCCGACCGCCAAAATCATCGTGCTCGATCCAAAGCCGAAATTTTCCAAACAGGCCCTTTTTCAGGAGGGTTGGGAAAAACACTATCCCGGCATGGTCGAATGGATCGCCCCGGATATTCACGGCGGCATCGTTAACGTCAATCCTTCAACCATGGAAATCGAAACGGACCTGGATATGTTCAAGGCCGATGCTGCTTCGGTTGTTCCGGCGCAGAAGGCCGGCTCGATCGCGGCGGCAGCCGGCGTTACCGATGGCGACTGGGCTCCGGTCAATCCGGCCAACATGGCTTCGAAAGCCGACCCCAATATCCATGTTCTGGGCGATGCTTCGGTTGCGTCGGCGATGCCCAAATCCGGGTTTTCTGCCAATAGCCAGGCCAAGGTTGTCGCCAACGCCGTCCGCGGTGAACTGACCGGTTCAAAGGTATTCGACCCGCGCTTTGCCAATACGTGCTGGAGCCTGATCGCAACCAATGACGGCGTAAAGGTGGGTGCGAACTACACGGCCGGGTCTGACAAGATCGAGCCCACGAGCAAGTTCATTTCACAGACCGGCGAAGATGAGGCACTGCGCAAGAAAACCTATGAGGAATCGGAAGGATGGTATCGCGGCATTACCGCTGACATGTTCAGCTGATCCATCGGGCAGTCCTGGCGAAACGGCGTCGCAGTCTAGCGGCGCCGTCTTGTCAATCAATCACAAATACTGCTCCACCTCTCGGCACTCCTTGACCAGAGCTGTCTGACATCTCCATATATAGAAACTGATTGTTCCGAAATCATTTGACCATAATCCAGGGACAATTCATGTTGACGGGGAGGGGGCATTGCCCTTGTATTATTAGGGTGGGTTGATGGACTTGTTGTTTCTTTGGGCGCTTGTTGGCCTGCAGATAAAACATTTTTTAGCTGATTATACACTCCAGTGGCCGTCTATGATTGCCGGCAAATGTCACTTCAACCGGTGGGGCGGATATCTCCATGCCGGCATACACGTGGTGATGACCTTGCTCATTCTTGTCTTTTGCGGTTTGTCGGCAACACTCATAGCAATGGTGTTGTTGTTCGAATTTGTCGTCCATTACGCAACGGACTATGCAAAGGGAAGTTATGATTGTGCACACAAGCTCGATATGCATACGCGTCACTACTGGGTCATTCACGGCTTTGACCAGCTTGTGCACCAGCTGACCTATGCCATCATTTTGGCGGTTATCGTTTATTTCAATCAGGTCTGAGACTTATACCAAATTTGCCTTAATGGGGTTTCGCGGCGTTTTGCTTGTCGAGAACATTTGCAAGGTCTGACGTCGTCAGCGCGAGACGCTTGGCGAGTTCCCGTATCACTTCAATCGCAACGTCCGGAAACTCCTGGATCAGCTCCAGCAGGTTTTCCCGTTTCAATTCCAACAGGGTCAGTTGGCCGCGTGCCCTTACCGATGCGGTGCGCGGCACATCGCAAAAGGCCGAGATCTCGCCGAAAAGCGCATTGGTGCCATGGACGGCAACAACAACCTGGTGACCGCCGCTATCGGAAAGGATATCCGCCTCACCCTTGACGATCAGATAGGCCGATGTTCCGTTCGAGCCTTGGGAAAACACCTCTTCGCCATCGTCAAACATAAGTTGGGATGATGTATAGGCAATCAGCTTCAGTTTGCTGGGATCCACGCTTTCAAACAGCGGAACCTTGCGCAGCATGGCCACATCATCATTCAGCGTGCTCATCAGTACCTCCTGCTAACTCCGTGCTGCTGCTATTGGGCTGCGGACTCGAGACGGTCGGAAATCTTGTCCGGCGTCCCCTCCGCGGCAATTCTTCCGTGCTCCATCAACAAGATGCGGTCGAAATCCTCCAGACCGTTATTGTCAAGTGGCACGTAGATAACACCCATTTGGCGCTGGCCATCATGAATTTCCATCGAAACGATATCGTGAATGATCTTCAACCGTTCCTTGGCATCGAGAGCCGAAAGTGCGCGGTTTAAAATAACAATGTCCGGTTTTTTCAACAATGCTCGCACCAGTTTCAGTTTTTGAGCCTGGTTGGTCGACAAATTGCGTCCGCCGGTACCGATGTCGAAGGAAAGGCCAATGCTGAAAACGGTATCGGACACGCCGCAGGATTCAATCAACGCCTTGATCGATTTAAGAACACGCTCGCGGGCGCCAATGCGTCTGGCGTCAATGCGCCCGAAAAGGATGTTGTCGAGAACCGTCAGCGAAGAATTGAAGCGTTCCGGATCGTGAAAGGCAATTGCGTCTCCATCCTGTTGTTTCACGGCTTCCTGCAGCTTGTTGCGGGCCGTCAGCAACCGTTCCTGCAACCCTTCGTCCACAAGACCAAAACGGGTTTGGGCTTCACAGTAGTCAAATGCCAGACCAAGCATCGCTTCAAGATGGCTGGAATCCGCAGTCGCAGCTGTTTTGCCTGCAAGGTCCTCAACCGCCTGTTTCATTTCCAGCAGATGTTCGGGAGAAGGACCGCCGGAACGCTGCAGCAGCAGGCTGTCCTCGGCAAGGTCGCCAAAGAGTTCGATATTGTTGCGCGCGATTTCCAGACCGACATCAAATAACGGTGCTAACAGATTATTATCATTCAATATTTTCCGTATGAGCACATTGGAGGGCAGCATTTTCGGACCGAAACTGTCATCGACTGGGGTGCCAAAGATCAGATTTTCGCCGATTGTGAGCTGGTGGCTGTATTTTTGCGGATCAAAGAATTCGACGGCTTCCGCAATCTTTTGGGTGGTCTTGTCGCTTGCAAAGCGGCTTCGCGCATCCATGATGCGGGCCTTGACGTCTTCGCCGGCATCGTCATCCAACTTGCGCAACAGGCCATATTCCAGGATATCGTCGTAAAGCCCTACGGTTTGCATGATCGAAAGCAGGCGCGGTGATGTCTCCTCATCGGGCCAGTTGCTGAACTCATCATATGCATCCGCCTCTTCGATCATTGTCTCCGGCTTGATGTTGAGATTTTCCATTTCAAAATGCTTGAAATCGGCACCGGAGCTGGCTGAATCGATGATTGGCGGTGTTTTTCCCGAAAACGGCAGGGTTTCAGCGAGCGTGGACTTGACTGTCCCGCCCGCAAAGAAGGTGCTGCTGTCGGCGTAACCGATACGCTGGCCGGTCAGGACTTCCGGCAGAGTCTCAAGGTTCTGATCGTCCAGCGATATTTTGCCAGATCCGGCCAAAAGCAAGCGCGCAAGCATTTCGGCGACCTGTTCTGCCCCGGAATCGGAACTGCCGACGATAGCCACAGCTTCTCGCCGCGTCACAGCGTTGGAGAAATTCTCGATGATAGGCTGATCGTGAGAATCGAGAACCGTTACGCCTTCCAGCGCAAAGCCGTCTTTGATGGGGGCGGGCGGTTTTTCGGTGTCCGCCTGTAGCTCGCTGCTGACGATTTTTGTGCTGGCAAAGTCGTCAATCGCCTGCTCATAGCGGATCTGGTTGAGCAGGCGTTTCTGATCCCAATCGATGATGCCCTTAATCGGTGAGGGCAAGTCCTTGTAGGCGGCGATCGAGGCGACGAGAGCGCCAATGTCGAGACGGCCGGTGATTACGAGGTAACCGCCGACGAGATAAAACAGAAACGCCAGGAACTGGATAAGGAAGTTGTTGAGGAACTTGACCTGAAACTTGCGTTGGTAAAGTTCGAAACGGATGACCAGAATCCGCTTTAACATACCCCAGATATTCGACCGGGCACGGTTGGAAACACCGTGCAGGTGAACGTCATCCATGCCCTGGACATATTCGCCGATACGGCCCGACAGCTTGCGGGCGCTTGCCTGGCGCATTCGGCCGAGTTCCAGCAATCTGCGGCGCAATCGGGGAATGATCCATGCCTGAAACAGCACAATTGCCAGCGTTATGACGCCGAACATGGTGCTTTGCAGGAACAGGAATGTCAGTCCGGTGAGCGCCTGGGCGCCCAGAAATACCGGTGCCGAAAACGCATCGCCGAAGAACTCGCCGAGCGGTTCAACCTCATCCTTTATCACGCTGGTGATTTCGGAAGGTTTTACCCGTCGCACCTTGGCGATCGGATAGCGCAGAACCCGATCGAACAGTTCATATCGCAACCGGCGCAGCAGCCTTTCGCCAAGCTTGCCCTTGAACGTGTTGATATAGAGCTTGAACCAGCCGTTCAGTGCGACAGCGACCAGAAATCCAAGGCACAGCACAATCAGCATTGCCTGCCTGTCCAGTTGCACGCCGTTGAAAAGGACTATGCTCTGCCCGAAGAAATACTCTGAAAAGGGCAGGTTGAAAGACAGGATGGTTTGCGTGGTGTTGGGCGTGTCGAAACCGACACCCTGGATCGGCCCGTTGACGATCAGCTTGGGCAGTTGCAGCATCTGGAAATAGACCGGCATCGATGCCAGGACCACAATGAAAATCCAGATCTGCTGCTTTCGCGAATGATTCCAGATATATCGAAGAAGATTACGCTGCAAAGTGTCTCTCTAGTCCCGTGGCCGGTAGCGCTGGCCAGATAGTTACTCCAGAACCTTCAACGATGGTTCGATTCTGTCAAGTCGGGCGCACGTTTCGCCCGTTTGAAAGCGGCAGCAACGGCCGGTGCCCGGGTTGTGCCGGAGTCATATAAGCCGAAAGGTGGCGTAATGTACAAAAGATTTGCGCCTGTGCGGACTGTTGGCCCCGGCCTGGCCGCTTTCGATGGGCCGGCGATCATGAACGCCGCGCAGCAGGAAGTTTCGACTTTAGAATGCTTCAAATCCCGTCCATCTCACTCTAAACAAGGAAATGGCGGCTTCCTGTTCGTGGTTAGTTGCAATCGTTTCGCCGGTTCCGGCCCGCAATCAAGGTGAATAACTGCATGAATGTTTCGGATGCTCTTGCCTCGCGCATAACCTGCCGGGCATTCCTTCCTGATCCCGTGAGGGAGGAAACCGTACGTGAAATCGTCGACAAGGCAAGATATGCCCCGTCCGGCGGCAATCTGCAGCCATGGCACCTTTTCGCGCTTTCAGGCAACGCACTTGCCGATTTACTGGCGGATGTAGCTGAAAAGATGCTGGAAACACCGCGTGGCGAAGTGCCGGAATACCGCGTGTATCCGCAAGATCTCAAAGACCCGTACGAGGCACGGCGGTTCAAATGCGGCGAGGACCTTTATGCCTCGATCGGTATTGAGCGGGCTGACAAGCGGGGGCGCATCGCGCAATTCCAGCGGAACTTCAAATTCTTCGGTGCGCCGGTCGGGCTTTTTGTCTATCTCGACAGGACCATGGGGCCGCCCCAATGGGCCGATACCGGCATGTTCCTGCAGAGTATCATGCTTGTGGCGCGTGAATACGGCCTCCATACCTGCCCGCAGGAAGCGTGGGCGCAATGGCACAAGACCGTTTCCAGCCATCTCAATCCACCGGCAGATTGGATGCTGTTTTGCGGCATGGGGCTCGGCTATATGGATAAAGAGGCACAGGTCAACACGCTGCGCACGGATCGCGCGTCGGTAGACGAGATCGCCACGTTCAAATTCCGATAATAGGCGAAGGAGCTTGGCGGACTAATCCTCCAAAGCAGCCTTGATCCAGCAGACAAGCGCCAGGGAGGTTTCCGCCTTCGGACCGGTTGTGCGGTACTGGGCATAATAGGCCGTATCGCGATTGCGTATCGCGGGGCCGATCTGCACAAGCGATCCATCTTCGATCATCCGGTCAACCAGGACACGCCATCCAAGTGCCACGCCGGCGCCGTTCTGAGCGGCGTGCAGGAGGAACGGGTAAGCGTCGTAAGCGGCAGATTTGTCGCTTGGCGGCGGCGGCACTCCGCAATGCGTGAACCAGGACTGCCATGTCATAAAGCCTGATTTGCCGATATCGAAATGAAGGAGCTGTGCCTTGGCGATGGCGTGCGGGTTGTCGGCAAGTTCCGGATGGTCTGCGAGGTAGTCACGGCTGCACACCGGAAAGACATCTTCGGCGAAGAGAGGCACGGATGTGCGGGAAGGATCATCAGAAGGGTCGGATACGATGGCGACGTCAATTTGCTCCATGTCCAGATGTTCCATCCAGTCGGACGTTGCAACGCGCACGCGTTTTCCCTTCAGCGCTTGTCGCAGTTCCGAAAAGCGCGGCATCAGCCACTGATCGGCAAAACCGAACGTACAGGCCATGACCAATTCGTCGCCGGGATCCTTGCGAGCGAGTTCGTCCCATACGGTTTCCGTATGGCCGATGCCAAGGGCAACGGCATCGGCCAGGCGCCTGCCGGCCTCAGTTGGCCGAATGCGATTGTTGTTGCGGTGAAACAACGCTTGTCCAAGGCGCTCCTCCAGCACCGTAATGTGCCTGCTTACGGTGGGTTGTGTCAGCGAAAGCTCGTGCCCGGCCCGGGTGAAACTCGAATGACGGGCTGCTGCCTCCAGAACCAGGAGAGCATGAAGGTATCCGGGTACATGTCTAAATTTGCGTTCCATACGCTTAATCTATGGAAAGCATAGAATACCGTCCAGTTGTTGCGTTTGATTGGCGTCCATATTGTTGCGGCCATGGGGCAATGTTGAAGACTGGATGTGTGTCTGTGAGCAAGGCGATATCGAGCGGCACTGAGCGGCCGTTGTCGGGGATCAGGGTCATCGACTTCGGTCAATATGTCGCCGGGCCCGCCGCCGCCATGATGCTGTGCGATCTTGGTGCGGAGGTTATTCACATCGATCCTCCGGGCGGGCCGCGGTGGAAATCGCCTGCTGCAGCCATGCTCAATCGGGGCAAGACCTGTGTCGAACTCGATCTGAAGTCCGGGGAGGGGCATGAGCAGGCCCTGCGCCTCATACGGTCGGCCGATGTCGTTGTCGAGAATTTCCGGCCCGGGGTCATGACGCGCCTGGGACTGGATGCCGGGACGTTTCGGGCGGATTGTCCGGGTCTTTTGTGGCTTTCGCTGCCCGGCTTTTCTTCCACCGATACCAAAAGAGCGGATTTGAAGGCCTGGGAGGCGGTCGTGGCCGCCGCCTGCGGCCAATATTCCGATATGGGTCTTAATCGCGTGCTGATGGGGATTGAACCCAGCTTTTCGCCGCTACCGCTGGCGTCGGCTTATGCTTCTGTTCTTGGGGCGGCGGCTGTCACCCTTGCGCTTGCAAAACGGCAGGAAACCGGAATTGGTGATGTTATCGAAGTGCCGCTGGCCGCCGCGCTGATGGAGGGGCTTGCCTACAATTCCCAACAGGTGGAGCGTTATCCGGACCGCTACAAGTCGAACCGGGAAAAGGAAATCGAGCGCAGGCGTGCAAGCGGCGAGCGAATGGACGCCACCTATGCCGAGCTGCAGGAATTGCTGGACCCGTTTTACCGCAATTATGAATGCGCAGACGGGCGGCGGATCTATGTGGTGAGCGCGTCGCATGTTTCACATCCCGAACGGGTTCTCAAAATCCTCGGCCTTTGGGAGCAACTCGTCGATGAGGGGCTACCCCGCCACGACGCCTATCTTGATGTGGCGGACTGGCCGGGCGGGGATACCTGTTCACTATCGAGTTACCCATTGTCGCAGGACTGGGCGGATCGCGTCTCCACGCTCATGAAGGAAGCATTCCGCACCAAGCCGTCTTTTGAATGGGAACGGATATTCGGTGAGCAGGGCGCTCCGGCCGCCGTCCAGCGCACAACGCAGGAATGGCTTGCAAGCGAACATGCCCTGCAGTCGCGCATGATATTGGAGGTGGACGATCCAGACTTTGGAACCATGCGCCAGCTCGGCAATCTGGCGTGGCTGAAAAGCGATGCTGCCGCGGCGGCCGCAAAAAATGCCCGGCGGATGGCGAAGGCTGCAGATATTGCGGCAATGCCGGTTGCAAATGCTGCAACGGCGGACACATCCAAATCAGGCTGGCTTGACGGTCTGAAGATCCTGGACCTGACCAATGTCATCGCCGGGCCGACCATGGCTTCGACATTGGCGCGGTTCGGGGCGGACATCGTCTCGGTCGGTCCGGTCAGCCCGACTATGGATGCATGGAATGCCATTATCTTCGGAATGCATGCGGGCAGGGGCAAGCGCAGCCTGCTGATGGACCTGAAGTCAAACAGGGGGCGTGAAGCGCTGAGCCGGATGATTGAATGGGCGGATGTCATTACCGCAAACGCCACGGACAGGCAGCTTGCCGGAATTGGCCTGGATGCCGAAAACCTGGAGCGGATCAATCCGAATGTTATCCTGTGCCAGCTCGATTGTTACGGCGGACCGATGCGCGGTCCCAACAGTAATTTTCCCGGCTATGACGATCTTGCCCAGGCTGTTACCGGCGTGATGGCCCGCTTTGGCGGCTCTCTCGACACACCCGAAGAGCACGCGCATTTTGGCACCATCGATGTGCTCGGTGGTTTTTGCGGGGTTCTGGCCATCGGAGCGGCGTTGTTTCAGCGCGCCCGCACCGGTCGCGGCGACGTGGCACGCGCGTCCTTATGCGCCGCCGGCCAGTTGATACAGGCGCCTTTCATGTTCGACTATGACGGACGCGCACCGTTCGATGAACCAAGCGGACGTGCGCTCAAGGGCTGGGGGGCGCTCTATCGCGCCTATCAGGCGGCCGACGGCTGGTTTTTCCTTGCGGCCCACGCAAGCGATCCCGCCACGCTGGCGGGCATCGATGGTTTGTCCGGCGTCGATGCTCTTCCCGCGGACGCGCTCGAATACGCATTGGAGACGCGCTTCAGGACCGGCAATGTAGCGGACTGGGTCCGGCGGCTACAGGCCGCCGATATCGGAGCGCATGGTCTGAACAAGATGCATGCAGTACGCGATGCGCACATAAGGTGCGAGAGCGAAGGTGCTATCGATCTTAACGAAAACACGTTCAGCTTCATCCGTCACGACCGGCATCCAAGCGGCCGCTGGGTCGATCTTGTCGCACCGAATGCGATCCGTCCGACAGAGGCGGCAATCACGATCCCCGGTCCGATGCCGAAGCCGGGTGCGGACAGCCGCGTGATCCTTGCGGAGTTCGGTTTCAGTGCGGATGAAATCGATGGAATGATCAAAGACGGCGTCGTGGCTGAGCAATGGTGCGCCAAATATCTGCCGGAGTGAGCCGTGTCAGGTTCTGGTCAAGAGCTCATCAGACGACGGCAACCTTGCGAATGTGGAACACGACGAGCCCTATCTGCTAGAGTGCCGCAGGTGTGGATTATCCGGAGATTCTTTCCATCCCGAGGGGCATATCGCCGTGCCGGGATCGGCGCGTAAGGAAGCTAACATGGCAGTTCGAAACATATTGGTTGCATATAACGGTACCCCTTCCTCCGACGCGGCGCTGTCGGCTGCTGCATTCATGGGCAACAAATACGATGCACACGTAACCGGTCTGATGGCCACCGTTTCGCGCATCGACATTGTCGGGCGGCCATGGCTGCCGGATGCCATCCAAAAGACCATCCTGGACCTGGACCGGGAGCATATGAAGGACATGGAGGCCCGCTTCAGGGAGAAGATGGCCGGTGAACTGCCGGATGAGAAACTGCATTGGATTGCACAGCGCGGCGAGGCGGATGCGACAGTGTCGGACTACGCACATATGTATGATCTGACCGTGGTTGGACGGCACGACGCTGTTCTTGGTGACGAACGCCTTGAACTGCATCCCGACCGTATCGCGTTGAAGAGCGGCCGGCCGGTGCTCGTCATACCGCAGACGTGGTCGCAGCCCCTGTTTCACGAACACGCGCTGCTGGCCTGGGACGGCAACAGGTCGGCAACCCGGGCGCTTTCAGATGCAATGCAGCTTCTGGAATTGAAGCAGCTGGTTACCGTCCTGACCGTAAAGGCCAAAGGCGTTGGCCGGGCGTTGAAGGGTATCAATGTCGAAACCGTGTTGAGCAGGCACGGCGTTGCGACGGATGTCGTTTCGATGAAACAAAACGGCAGGCATGTTTCAGACATAATTCTGGAGGAATGCGCGAACCGAAAAGCCGGCCTTCTGGTCATGGGCGCATATGAGCACAGCAAGTTTCGCGAAGATCTGCTTGGCGGTGTAACGAATACCGTTCTGCGCGAATGTCCGATACCGGTTCTGCTTTCGCACTAGAGACCACGCGCCGACACAATAGAAATATTTCAGTAAAGTCCTCTGCCAGACACTTTGTGTTGATAAGGATCAAGGTGTTGCGCGGACCCGTTGTATATCAGTCCAATCGGACCTGCGTATTTGCCATCAGGACGGCTGAAAAATGGGACCCAACAGGCTCGAATATCTCTTCAATCCACGTTCCATTGCGGTCTTTGGAGCGAGCGAATCCGGCCAATCTGTCGGCTCGATGGTTTTTGAAAACCTGTTAAAGAGCAACTTTGGCGGGCCAATCGTGCCGGTCAATCCAAAATATGGGGAGGTTGCAGGCCGGCGCTGTTATGCATCGATTGCAAAATACGGCGCAACCGTCGATCTTGCGGTCATCGCGACCCCGGCGCCGACTGTCCCCGCGATCATCAAACAGTGCGGCAAGGCGGGTATTCGCAACGCGATTGTGCTTTCTGCAGGTTTTGGCGAGGCGGATGGAAAAGGAAAGGCGCTGAATGCCAAGCTGATAGAGGCGGCAAGAAAAGCCGGCGTCCGCTTTCTGGGCCCCAACTGCGTCGGCCTTGTTCGGCCCGGTATTTCCCTGAATGCGACATTTTTGAAATCGTCGACCCCAAGGGGTGGACTTGCACTGATCTCGCAGTCAGGAGCCCTGTGTTCGGCGATTTCGGACTACGCTGCACCGCACCACCTCGGATTTTCGACCCTCGCTTCTCTTGGCAATGCGTCCGACACCGGATTTGGCGACGTGCTGAAGTTCCTCGCGGCCGATGCGGAGACAACGGCGATCCTGCTTTATGTGGAAGGCATACGCAATGCTCGCTCGTTCATCAGTTCACTGCGTCTTGCAGCCCGAATGAAGCCTGTCGTTGTTCTCAAGGCCGGACGGCACAACCAGAGCGCCAAGGCGGCGCACACCCATACCGGTGCCCTTATCGGATCCGACGAGGTTTTCGATGCGGCCATCGAGCGGGCCGGTGCGGTTCGCGTCAATACATTCGGTCAGCTCTTTGCCGCAGCAGAAATTTTGTCTTCGAAAACCAGGGCCGGCGGCAACCGGCTTGGTATCATTACCAATGGAGGTGGCGCGGGAGTGTTGGCTGCAGACAGGGCAGGTGACCTGCATCTCGATCTGCCCCAGCTCTCCCCATCGACGCTCCGGCAGCTCGATGCGGCGCTTCCGGCCTACTGGTCAAAAAGCAATCCGATTGACATCCTCGGCGACGCCGTACCAGAGAGCTTTGGCAAAGCCGTTACGGCCTGCCTGGAGGATCCCGAGTTCGACGGCGTGCTGGTTATGCTCACACCTCAGTCGATGACCGATCCCCTCGGGGCGGCAAGGGCGGTCATAGATGCTGTACCCGGCAGAAACAGAAAACCCGTGCTTGCCTGCTGGATGGGGGAGAGTTCGGTCGAGGAGGCGCGGCAGCTTCTGAGCGCCAACGGCATTCCGGATTTTGAGACTCCCGAACGTGCGGTCGAGGCATTCTCTTATCTTGCGAAGCATGAGCAGAACCGGAAACTGGCCCTTCAGACGCCCGGCCCGCTTTCGGACGTCAAGATACCGGACATCGAGGGAGCCCGCGAGATTATCAATGCTGTGCTCAATTCCGGCAGGTCCGTTCTGTCAGATACGGAATCAAAAAAGGTTCTCCAGGCATTTCATATGCCGATCAACACGACAGTGGAGGCCGGAAGCCGCGAAGAGGCCATAGCCGCGGCCGGAAGTCTTGGTTATCCCGTCGCAATGAAGATCAACTCGCCCCAGATCAGTCACAAATCCGATGTCGGCGGTGTTCGCTTGAACATCAAGGATGATGACGAGGTGGCGGCTGCGTGGGACGACATTACTTCAAGTGCAAGGGCTGCAATACCGGATGCTAAAATCCGCGGTGTTACCGTTGAGCCGATGATTGATACGGATAATGGGCGCGAACTCGTTGTCGGGGCCAGCCGTGATGCGGTTTTTGGTCCGACTATCCTGTTTGGTGCCGGCGGAACGATGGTGGAGGTGTTGCGGGACAAGGCGGTTTCCCTTCCGTCACTCAACGCGGTGCTGGCCAATCGCCTGGTCGACCGGACCAGGGTTTCGCGCCTTCTGGCTGCCTTCCGCGGTCAGCCGGCCGTGGACCGCGAGGCCGTAATCGGGTTGCTGCTGCGCGTGTCCGATCTCGTTTGCGAGCTTCCGGAAATCGACGAACTTGATATCAATCCGCTGCTGGCCGGGCCGGGCGGCGTCATTTGCATGGACGCGCGCATTCGCGCCAGCAGGCAGCCGAAGGGGGCGGGGCGCTATGATCACATGGCGATCCAGCCCTATCCCCGTGATCTGGCGCAAAGATCCGACCTGGAAGACGGTACGCCCCTCGTCATCAGGCCCATCAGACCGGAAGATGCCGAGAGCGAGAAGAAATTCGTCCGTGATCTTTCCGCCCAGGCCAAGCAATTCCGTTTCATGTATGCGCTCAACGAGCTGACGCCCACCATGCTCGCCCGGTTTACGCAGATAGATTACGACCGCGAAATGGCGCTCGTTGCCTTCACCGAGGAGGACGGCAAGCCGGTTCAGCAGGGAGTCGCGCGCTACAGCATCAATCCGGACGATACGAGTTGCGAGTTTGCCATCGTGGTTTCGCAAGACCGGCAGCATCAGGGCATCGGAACAAAGCTCATGACGGCGCTTATGGAGGCGGCGCGAATACATGGTCTTGAAATCATGGAAGGGACGGTGCTTTCGGAGAACAAGGCCATGCTCAAGCTCATGAGCGAGCTTGGATTTTCGCGCAAGCGTTCGGAGGCGGAACCTTCCCTGTTTGTCGTTGAACGGCAACTTTAAACGTAAGACCATTTGGGAGAATAATTTGCTGGCGGTTATATCGCACCCTGACTGTCTGCTGCACGATGCGGGACAATATCATCCGGAAAATGCGGACCGGCTCTATGCAATCAACAATCGGCTAATCGCATCCGGCCTTGATTTTGTGGTTCAACACCACGAGGCGCCGCTTGCCGACCGCCGCCAGTTGAAACTGGCCCATGATGCGAAATATGTAAAACGCATCATGGAGACGGCTCCGCAATTCGGATCGGTTCAAATTGACGGCGATACGGTCATGTCACCGCATTCGTTGCAGGCAGCGCTGCGGGCCGCGGGCGCCGGCATATTGGCCGTCGACCTGATTATGAAGAAAAAGGCAAACCCGGTCTTCTGCTCCGTTCGTCCGCCGGGCCATCACGCGGAACATGACAAGGCGATGGGATTTTGCCTTTTCAACAACGTCGCCGTTGCAGCCGCTCATGCTCTCGACAAATACCGATTGAAGCGCGTTGCGATTGTTGACTTCGATGTTCATCACGGCAACGGCACGGAAGACATATTCAGCGGCGACGAACGGGTCCTGTTCTGTTCGAGTTTCCAGCATCCGTTCTATCCCTATACGGGGCACGATTCGGACACACGGAACCTGGTCGACGTGCCGCTTGCGAGCGGCACTGACGGGCCGGCGTTCCGCAAGGCCGTCACTGAGCACTGGCTGCCGGCTCTGGAGGCGTTTCGTCCGCAATTGCTTTTCATATCGGCAGGCTTCGACGCCCATCTGCTCGATGACATGTCCGGGCTCAAGCTTGTCGAGTCCGACTATGGCTGGATCACGGACGAGCTCGTCTCGATTGCCGAAAAGCACGCGCAAGGGCGAATAGTCTCCATGCTTGAGGGGGGCTATAACGCGGAGGCTTTGGCCAGAAGCGTGGTCAGCCATCTGAACGCGCTGCTGCGTGTCGGGTGAACGCCAGAATACCCGATCCCGGTTGCTGAAAGCCCAAATCGGCATCTTTCGTTGCCAGCTGTTGTGGTGTCGAGAATAATTCAATATTGAACAGTCTATACCAAATGCCAGCGCGAATGCGGGGATATGAAATGAACGACCTTCAGGCGGATGCGGATGATCAACCTCGTTTGGGTGAGGCGGATGTTGGCGATGTGACACTTGGCTATACCGAGTGGCACCGCGAACTACGCGGCACCGGTCCAACACTGCTGTTTATCCACGCGACCGGATTTCATGCCCGCATCTGGGACGAGATCGTCAAGCGGCTGCCGGCGCACCACATAATTTGCCTTGATCAGCGCGGACACGGCCGCAGCACCGGGACAGGCGTCAAACACTGGCAGGTTTTTTGCGATGACCTGATCGGCTTCGTCGAGGCACTGGATTTGTCCGATATCGTAGCCATCGGTCATTCGATGGGCGGGCATGCCGCAATTGCAGCCGCCGCCAAACTGCAAACACGGTTCAGGAAAATCATCCTCATCGATCCGGTTGTCATGCCTCCGGCCTATTACGACCGGGCCGCCGCCATATTCCCAGAAGGAACGCTGCACCCATCTGCCAAGCGGCGGAGAAATTTTCAGACCGCCGAAGAAATGATTGAAAGGTTCGAAGACCGTTCTCCCTATTCGCTTTTCACACGGCAGACGCTGGAGAACTATTGCCGTCACGGGCTGGTGCCAAATGAAGACGGCGAAGGCCTGACGCTCGCCTGCGCACCGGATATGGAGGCGAGCGTTTACACCGCGAGCCTCAGCAACAAAGCGATTTTCGACCACGCCAGGGCGGTCGAAATCCCAGTCTTGATACTGCGTGCAAACGCGCCTGATGATCCTGCAAATCTGTCATTCACGTCGTCACCAACCTGGGAGGGGCTGGTCGACGTATTTCCGAATGCCCGCGAAATCTATCGTCCGGATCTGACGCATTTCATGCCCATGCAGGTGCCCGGGGAGATGGCGGATCTTATCGTCAGCGAGCTGGAAGGCGCCTGATCCCGCTCCGAACGGTGTGCCGTTTTCACGCTTTATACGATCGACGCGTTAGGACAGTTTGACGGGGATCTGCTGGGTCGAGCAGTGAATGCCTCCGCCGGCCTCGCAGATCTCGTCGACAAAGATCTGAACCACCTTTCTGTCAGGCATCAGCCTGGACAATGTATCCAGTGCCTCAAAATCACGGATTGGATCATCGAATTTGGCGGTAATCAGACCATTGTTGGCCAGATAGTAGTTGATGTAGGAAGCCGAGAAACTTTCGCTGCACTCGCCCAGTATGTGCCACCTCGGCCGCTTGATCGGAACGATTTCCAGGGACCGGCCACGCGCATCTTTTTGGTCCTGAAGATGCTCCAGATTTTCCAGCAATATATCGTATTCGGGATCGAGAGGATCATCCGTGGTTTCCGCGACCACCAGCCCGGGACGGACAAAGCGTGCGAAGCCATCAATGTGGCCGTCAGTAATTCCGCCGTCTTCGCCCGGCAGCCATATGATGGATTCAACTCCGGCCAGTTCCTGCAGGATCTTTTCGATATCGGTCATCGACAGACCGGGGTTGCGGTTGGAATTGAGCAACGTCGATTTGGTTGTCATCACCGTTCCGTCACCGTCGAACTCAAGTGCTCCACCCTCGCATATCAGATCGGAGAATATGAGCTCTTCGCCGCGGCTTGCCGTAAATTGTTCCGCCAGACGGCGATCATTGTCATAGCCGGAGAACTTCTCGCCCCAGATGTTGAAATTCCAGGATATGCCGCAACGTGTCGATGACCGGTCATAGCCGTAGGTGGGGAGAGTATCCCTGGTCCATATGTCGTAATGGTCCATCTCGACAACGGTAACATTCGGACCGCAGGCCTTGCGCAGATAGTTCAGGTCATAGGGATGGGAGAGCATGACTACCGGTTCGAAGCGGGCGATCGCCCGTGCCAGACAAACCTGTTCATATTGAATTCCGTCGATCTGCGCTCCGCTATAAAGATCATCGGCCGCGCAAAAGGCCATGACGCAACATTCGTGTGCATCCCATTCGGGCGGAACATGCACTCTTCCAGTCGTTTCCGGGCGGTTTTTCGCCCTTTTCATTCGAGCCTCCCCATGCCGATTTGCTCCTTGTTCCCGGTGAATATCCCGAACTTTACATGGACTTCAATCTTTTGTCCCGCAGAATGCCAATAAAATAGATAAAATTTTAGTTAAATTATCCTCAAAATAAATATAAAATTTACAAATATTGAATTCTTAACAAGAATTGTAAGTTTTAAATATGTTCTTATAGAAAAGTCTGGCATTTATATTCGAAGTAGACTAAATTTGTTGACCTACAACATTAAATATATATGAGAATTGCAATCATAGATTGGGAAGATCTCATAAATAAACTCCATACTTAGTACTTCGCAAAATGTATGGAAATAAGGGGGCACCTAATGGCCAAAAGCTTAGAAGATTGGGTGAATTCTGATGTAAAGGCAGTTGCGAACAAGCCGCTGGATTGGTTGTCCAGTCACTATTTCTTTCGCGATCCTGCGCGTCCGCTTTATTCCGATAGCTGCTTTTTCTTCTCACCGGCGGACGGAATAATACTTTACCAAAAGCAAGTGAAGCCTGATGAAACTGTCATCGACATCAAAGGGCAGAACTATTCGTTGCGTGATGCCATGCGCGACGAGAGTTTTGATCAGGAGTGCATGATCATCGGCATCTTCATGACGATGTACGATGTCCACGTTAACCGAATCCCGTTTGCCGGCACGCTTTGCTACAAGGAGCTCGAGCCGATCGGCACGCATAATTTACCGATGCTCGACACCGAGGTCGATTTGATCTCGGAGCTGCGGATCAGCAATGAGAATGCCGAGTATCTCTACAAGAACCAGCGCGTTCTAAACTCGATCTATGCATCCGACCTGGGCTTGAGATACTACGTCCTGCAGATCGCCGATTACGATGTTGAGTGCATCACGCCGTTTCAACTCGGTCAGAACAATCAATGCAGTCAAAACGAGCGCTTTTCGATGATCCGCTATGGGTCGCAGGTCGAACTGATCGTTCCCATTACCGACCAATACGAATTTGAACTCTTACAGGAGCCCGGCGTTCACGTTGAGGCCGGTCTCGATCCACTGATCCTGATCCATGATCTTGATCTCGAAGATGAGGAAGAAACGCAAGACGACGAAACGTAAATTCGGCGCTGCCCTGAAAGCGCCCGCGACAGGGAGGTCCACAACATGTCAGAAGATACAAGGAATGGCGTACTCGCTGAATCCGCCGACACAATGGTTGAGGCAAACACCGGTTCGGATTCGCAACTGAAAAAGAGTTCCGATCAGCCGGGGCTTGAAAAGGAAGCCACAAAACAGGTCTACGCTGAAGTCGACGACCCGATGTTCCTGATGAACATCCCCTATACCTTCACAGCAACCAAAGCCAACAATGTCTGGATGCAGGAACTCGATGATGAGAAGCGCTCTGTCGACATCGACAAGGCGATGACTCAGTTCCTCGATCTCTACCATTTCATTGCAGGCGATGCGGTGGTCTATCTGTTGCCCGCGCCGGAAGATTGCGGTCTTCAGGACCTGGTCTTCACCGCGAATCTCGGTGTGGTACTCGAACATGTCGAAGACCGGGAAATCGTGATCCTGTCGAAAATGGCAACCGAGCCGCGCATGGGTGAAACCGTCTGGGGCCGCAAGTTTTTCGAAGGCATCGGTTTTGAAGTATTCGACGCACCGCACCGTTTCGAGGGCGAGGCGGAACTGAAGCATCTGAAGGACAACATCTACATCGGCGGCTACGGCGAACGCACGGATGTCCGCGTGTTCGACTGGATGGAAGAAACATTCGATATGAAGATCATTCGAATGGAGGAGGTGGACCCCTACTGCTATCACCTCGATTGTTCGGTGTTTCCCGTGACCACGGAAAACACGATGGTCTGCACGTCGCTGTTCAAACGTCATGAACTGGAAAAACTCAGCCAGTTCACCAATATCATCGATGTGTCTGCGGATTCGGCTTATTCGGGTATCTGCAACTCTGTGAGGTTGCACAGCACGATCCTCAACTCGTCCAATCTGCACCAGTTGAAGATTGGCACTGAGGACTATCAGTGCGAGCTCGAGAAAAATCGGGAACTCGAAGACGTCGCCGCCAAACTCGGCTTCGAAGTCGCTTACTTCAACCTGTCGGAGTACATGAAGGGCGGTGCGTTGCTGTCCTGCATGATCATGCACCTGAACAGACATTCCAACGAGTTCAGCCTGATTTAGGCTGGTCGCCAGGGGGAGGCTTCCCATGGACGTTGCCAGCGACGGAATCTGGTATGCGGAACACGATTCAGTGGACGGAACACACTACTATTCCGTCTGCTCCGTCCTCTTTGACGGTCAGACTGCACATCACGATGTAAAAATACTGGTCACAGAGGAATGGGGCAAAACACTCATTCTTGACGGTGGTATCCAATCCACGGAATTCGATGAGGCGGTGGTCCATGAGGCCATCGTTCATCCGGCCATGATCACGCATCCGGATCCGAAGGAAATTCTGATCCTTGGAAGTGATGACGGTGCGGTTTTACGCGAGGTCCTTGCATACCGGTCCGTTACCGGCGTGACGATGGCCGGTGTTGACGAAGACTTCGTCGACATCTGTGCGGAGTATCTGCCAGAATGGTCAGAGGGCTGCCTGGACCTTCCCAATGTCGAGTACGAGTTCGAGGACAGCTGGGAGTATCTGGAGGACAACGACAAGAAGTTCGATGTCATCTTTGCGGATCTTTCAGCCTACGATGAAGAAGATGCCGAGGTCGACCTTCGGGAAGACGGCCTGTATCGCCTGATGGCCTCGAGGCTGAATGAAAATGGCATCGTCATTGCCCACGGTCTCGATTTCGATGTCTCGGATCCGGGGTCGTACCAGGAGAGTAAAAAGGCGATTGCAGGCGTCTTTCCCATCGTCGCGAACTATATGGCGCATGTGCCGTCGTTCCGCAGCGAAACGATGTTCCTCTTCGCATCGCAAGGACCCGACCAAACTACTTTGTCGCGCTCGGATATTGCAGTGCGGCTTGCTGAAAGAGGCGCCAATGAAGATCGGGATCTTGCAGCCCGACTGCGCTTTTACGATGCAGATTCCCACGTCCGGATGTTCAGTCTCCCGAAGAACTACAAAATAGCACTGGGAGAAAAACCGGCAATCAACGGACACGGATGATGCGCTCCCTTCGGTTCTTCTGGAAGTACATTACCTACCGGAAGGACCTGCTTGTCCTGATGCTGACGGTCTCGGCTGTCGTTACCGCGGCCGAGCTCTACATCCCCTGGATCGTCATGCGCGCGATCGACGCCGTTGTCGAGCAGCGCAGCATGGAACAACTGAATGCCTGGGCCATCCAGGGGCTGATACTCGTTGCCGGGTTTTACGTGTTGCATGCGGTGATGATCCGCATTGATGCGCAGCTGATCCTGCGGTGCTCCTATAACCTCAGGCGACGCCTTTATGCCCATATCATCGGCCAGGGGCTGCCTTTCTTCGAGCGCTATCAGACCGGCGAACTCATCCACCGGGCGGTAACCGATACCGAGGCCTTTGACGAGGATATCGAAGACCTGTTCTCCGAACTGCCGTTCGACTTTCTGACCATCATCGGCGTGACGGTCTTCATGGCCATCCTGGATGTCAAAATGGCCATATTCGTCGTCATCTTCATGGCCATCAATGCGGCATTCGCCTGGTATCTGGGGCGGCCGTTGCTCAATCTGGAAAAGTCGATCCAAAGTTCCGGCGCCCGCCTTACCGCACGCTTCCAGGAAAGCGTTGCCGGTATCCGCACGGTGCAGAGCTTCGCCAATGAAGACGTGGAACTCTCGCGTCTGGATGTGGACAATCGCGAAATTCTGAAAAAGGAACTCAAAGAGGGCAAGATTGAATCCGTCATGGAACCGATGGCGGATGCCATGACGATGCTCGGGCTGGTTCTTGTCGTCTGGTACGGCGGCGCGCAGATCATTGCCGGAAATTTGACCATCGGCGCGCTCGTCGCCTTCATCGCCTATATGGAAATCCTTGCCGAGCCACTCGAGGAACTGGAAGGTTACTACCGCGATTACCTCGGCTGCCGGGCAATGGCGGAACGTATTCAGGATCTGTTCGACGAAGACGAGGCGGTAGCCGACGACGGTGAGCTTGAAATCGGCGGCGATCGCATAGAAATCGCCTTCGAAGGCGTGGCCTTCAGTTACGAGTCACGCAAAAAGGGGCTTGTCGAGGGAATTACCTTTGCGGCGCACCCCGGGGAAGTTCTTGCGATTGTCGGCCGCAACGGCGCCGGCAAGAGCACGCTGCTCAATCTGTTGCAGAGGTTCTACGATCCGGATGAAGGCCAGATCAAGGCCAACGGCGCCGATCTGCGGCAGTACGACCTGAACGGGTGGCGTCGCAGTGTCGGCGTCATGTCCCAGGACACTTTCCTGTTTCACGGTTCCATTCTCGACAACATCGCCTACGGCAATCCGGAGGCGGATGCCGCACAGGTAATGGAGGCGGCCCGGACATCTGGTTTGACCGAGCTTGCGGACAAGTTTTCCAACGGTCTGGACACGATCGTCGGAGAACGTGGCTCCAGGGTTTCCGGCGGCGAGCGCCAACGCATCTCGCTTGCCAGATTGTTCTTGAACGATCCGAAGCTCGTCCTGCTGGACGAACCCACCGCGCATCTTGATGGTGAAGCTCTGCACGGAACACTCGATTCAATCAGGGAATTGACGAAAACGCGCACCACGATCGTGGTGAGCCATCACCTGGAATTGGTTGAACAGGCAGACAGGGTGATTTTCCTCGAAAGCGGTGCGATCTCGGCTGAGGGCACACACGAGGATCTGCTTTCATCAAACCGTGCATATCGTGCGCTCTGGAAGAACCAGATGCCGCGTGAAACACGCGTTCAAAGAATGCGCAGGAATATGGAAAAGCGGATCGACGCCCAGGTTCCGGCCCACGCGCCGGATGGGCGTCCGACAATGGATTGAAAGTCGCACAGTATCGACCAGCGTTGCGTATTGGCTGAGGCGACAGGGTAACGAAGTAAGGAGTGCAATAATGGCCAGCCAGAAACCGATGCGCGACGCCGCCAAACAAGCCCGTTTGCTGGATGTTCAAGACGGCGCTCGCCTTGACGGCATAAACGGCGCATTTCCTTCGCGCGTGAAGGCCGGCCTCATTGCATCGGCATTGCCGTTCATTCAGCGCTACGACGGGCAAACCGTGGTTGTCAAATATGGCGGGAACGCAATGGACGAACCCGAAATTGCCCAGTCATTCGCCTGCAATATCGCGTTCCTCAACCAGGCCGGTGTCAATCCCGTGGTGGTACACGGCGGCGGCCCGCAGATCAGTGCGACCCTCGATGAGATGGGGATTGAAAGTCAATTCTCCGCCGGGCTGCGGATCACCGACGCCAGGACCGTCAAGGTGGTCGAAATGGTGCTGGCCGGGCAGGTCAACAAGGAGATCGTCTCGATCATCAATCACGAAGGGGAAGTTGCGGTCGGATTAACAGGCAAGGACGGCAAGCTCGTTATCGCCGAACCCATGTCCCAGACATTGCGCGATCCGCACACCGGCGACGTCAGCATGATCGACCTTGGCTATGTGGGCAAACCGGTTCATGTCGATGGCAGCCTGCTGGATGTTCTTGCCAGGTCGCGCATGATCCCGGTCATTGCTCCCATTGCGATCGGTCACGATCGGCAGACATACAATATAAACGCTGACATGTTTGCCGGGGCGATCGCCAGTTCGATCAACGCGAGAAGGTTGCTGTTTTTGACCGATGTGCCGGGCGTGCTCGACCGCGAGGGCAATCTGATCGACTCCATGACCGTCGGTGAGGCCAGGGCCATGATTGCCGACGGATCGATTTCAGAAGGCATGATCCCCAAGGTCGAGACCTGCATTGAGGCGGTTGAGGGTGGTGTCGAGGGCGTTGTGATCCTTGACGGCAAGGCTGCCCATTCGGTGGTTCTTGAACTCTTCACCGATGCGGGTGTCGGCACGCTGATAACGGCCAATGAAGAAAGCCAACAGCATGCCGGCGGCATGGGAATTGGAGCCGGGGCAGTTGGTCATCGTATGCAGGGAAATGGGGGTGTCCGGCGGACATGAAAACCGAATTGGCCAGGACAAACGCGGATTTAGTGCCGGGTGCGCGGCGCCGAATGACCGGCGATGCGGAAGATGCTCGGTCCGCTCGTGTGATGATGCGTCAGCAGCCACCGTCCGTCTTCTTTGGCAAATATATTGGTCGCGGAGTACACGCGGGTATCAATCGCCTCGGCGCAAATAACCATGGCGCAGGATCGTGTTCGAAAAACCGTCGGCCGTTTCGGCTGAATGTCCGGGGTTGGGAGATGCTCCAGGCGAAGCCGCCAATGCTCAATGAGTTCGCGGTGGCCGGATATGACGCGCCCGCCGGGCCCGTAAAGGGCGACGTCCTCGCGCTTCGACCAGATGGAATCCATCGCAGCGAAATCGGCAAATCTGTAGGCCGCATAAAACGCGTGATTGGCGGCAATGACTTTCTTGTCTTCCAGCATGGCAAAACCCGCAACGAAGCGTGCAGGCCCGGCGCGTTGGCCTATTCGCAGTGCAATACACAAAATCCCGCCGCTCGTGGAAATGTTAACAAATCGGCGGGCACTTACACAACCGGAATTCCTGGGCAGAATTTGGGCAGTCCAGGTTATCACCAAAATGATCCCAAACAGGAAAGGAAACCGTTATGAAAATCATTATCGGTACGGCGGTGTTGGTATTTGCCATGACCGCGAGCGCATCAGTTGTCGCGCAAGGCAATATTGTCTCGGGCAACCAGCTCAAAAAACTGATCAGCGGAAAGTGCGCCAGTTATGCGGACCGCAGCGCCGGAACCATGTGCTTCAAGCGCAACGGCAAGATCGTCTATGACGATCGGGAGTACGGCGAAGGCGTTGGCAAATGGTACTTCAAAGGCAACAGTGTCTGTCAGATCTACCCGGACTCCAAGGAAGATTCAGGCTGTGCACGGATGATAAAAACCAAAGGCAAAGGCCGCTATAAAGATGAAATGGGCACCAGCTACCGTTTCCATTGAGCGACATTCGCCGCAGAGGCCACCTGACCGGGATTTCGAAAATTCCGTAAACGTGGCCTCTATCGGCGCGATGACCTGACGACCGCCTGTCGGCGTTTGCGTCCAAGACCGCGTATCATTTCAGCAATTCGACTGTGACCGTTGCGCTTGCATCCTGAAGGGAATCGGAGGCGATCCAGGCACGGATATTACCTGTAATTACAAGGGCACATCCGCCGCCGGCCAGTCGATTCTGGTCGGGATGGTACGGATTTTGAGCATGTGCCATTCGTTAATGCATTGTTATCATTAAATTAATAAAACATTAACGCTCCTCTAACGCACCACTGACGAACAGATAACACCAGGCATGGTTCAGTGGCCGCGAAATTTGGGGGACCAGTACGTTTTGAAATCTCAAACCTAATCGCAGATCGGCTTGTTCGCAGCAAATTCGGCCACCGGCACGGTCGTCCGGCGTCTTTTCCAGACTGGAAAGACAGCGGCCGGCGCTGGCAACCGAAGCGGTGCGGAATGCCGTGACGGTCAAATTCAACATATCAGGGAACCAGAACCATGCCTGCCATCACAATCGATCTCACCAGCTTCTTTGCCAGCCTCAACCTCAACCTCGGCGCTATCCAGGCGGATGTGGAAAATGTCACCGGAGTTCCCTGGGGCGCTCCAACGCAGCCTTCCGGTCCCACGACCGTGACAACCAGTGCAACCCCGGACGTAATAACCGGCAATGCGGGTGACGGCGTTCACACCGGAACATCGGCCACATTCAACATCATCAGTGCGCAGGACGGTGATGATGTCCTCATCGGCAGGGAAGGCCTCGATCTGCTGTTCGGCGGAGCGGGCATCGACACGACCGACTATTCCTATCTGAACGTCGGATCGACCGGCACTTTTGTAGACCTTGCCAGCAACATTGCCATATCGAGTTCTTCGGATGTGGATATCCTTAGCTCCATCGAAAATGTTATCGGCACCAAGAATGCCGATATTCTACTCGGCAACGCACTGAACAACGTGTTCAACGGCAATGGCGGCAACGACCTGATTGACGGCCGCGGCGGCATCGACGTCGTCCAGTTTCTCGGCAAGGCCGAAGACTACACGTTCCAGATGCTGGATCCGAGCGATCCTTCAAGCGGCTTCGCGGTGACCGGGCCGAATGGACCGACCGGCAGCGTCAACACCACGGTGGTCATCGGAATTGAGCTGGTCCAGTTCAACGATGCCAGCGCCGGAGGTGGCATTTCCCTCTTCAGCATAGAAAACAGCGCCATTGCAGTCGACGATGTTTTTGACATCAGCGAAGGCAATGCGGGCGACACCTTCGCCAATCTCGATGTTCTGGGCAACGACCAGGTTCTCGAGATGGCAATCAACAATGTCCTGAACGGCCTGATTGTCGGCAGCACGATTGACGGCAGCGGCCAGATTGTCGGCGGCACGGTCGTTGATGACCCGATGGATGCCGGATATCCGGTCGCCGGCGCCTATGGTGAGCTTACGATCGACATTGCCGCAGGGACGGTGACCTATGAGATGAACGCGGCCGGCGATGCGCTCAATGCCGGAGATGAAGTTACAGAGACATTCTATTACGAGGTTGTCGGCGGCGACCGGGCGCAGATTACGATTAACATCACCGGCACGAATGATGCACCGCAGGTTGCGGCTGCACTGACCGCGGCAGCAGATGAGGACGATGCATCCTTCAATGTGGATCTGCTTGACGGTGCCACGGATGCGGATGCCGGCGAGACGGCGACGCTGAGCGTTGCCAATGTGACGGGCCTGACGGCAGGTGTGACCCTGTCCGGCACGACACTGACGGTCGATCCGTCCGATGCGGCGTTCCAGAGCCTTGCTGCCGGCCAGGACCAGATCATCGTCGTCGGCTATGATGTGGTGGATGCGCAAGGGGCTTCGGTTCCACAGACGGCAACCATCACCATCACCGGCACGAATGATGCACCGCAGGTTGCGGCTGCACTGACCGCGGCAGCAGATGAGGACGATGCATCCTTCAATGTGGATCTGCTTGACGGTGCCACGGATGCGGATGCCGGCGAGACGGCGACGCTGAGCGTTGCCAATGTGACGGGCCTGACGGCNGGTGTGACCCTGTCCGGCACGACACTGACGGTCGATCCGTCCGATGCGGCGTTCCAGAGCCTTGCTGCCGGCCAGGACCAGATCATCGTCGTCGGCTATGATGTGGTGGATGCGCAAGGGGCTTCGGTTCCACAGACGGCAACCATCACCATCACCGGCACGAATGACAATCCCGTCGTTATCACACCACAAACAGTACCGGCTGAAGTCCACGAGGTAGTTGACGACGGGGCGGGTGAATCGACGGCTACGCTCAGCACGGGCGGTGTCATAACCGTCACGGATGTCGACTCGGACTTTGTGGATGGTGGCGGTTTGCCGGCCGCCATAACGGTTGGCGCTTCACCGGTCTATACCTACAACCCGGCCATTCCAGGTCAGGATCTGCCGGATACCATTCTGAATGCCGTGTTCCTGTCGATAGACGATGTTGTCAGCACGCCCGGATCCCATGTAGCCGAAATATCCTACACGTTCCGGGTCGAAGACGGTGCAATCGAGTTCCTTGGCGAAGGCGATACGCTAACGATCGAGTACATGGTCGAGATCAGTGACGGCGATGGCGGTTCGGTGCAGACTCCGGTTACGATTGTCGTGAATGGCAAGAACGACGCGCCGGAAATCACGACACCGGCACCGATTGAGATTACGCTCAGCGAAACGCCGAATTCAGTTGGTCCGCAGGACATCTCGGTTGCCGGGTCCATTACTGTCGAAGACCTTGATATTGGCGACACGCTGACCGCATCGGTCAGCAACGGAAGTGCTGTCTACAGCGGCGGATCGGTTCCGGCAGGTCTTGAAGCCCTGTTGCTCGATCCGGCCAATTTCACGTTCAATCCGACGGAGACGAATGGTGGCAACGTCCTGATCAACTACAATGTGACGGGCGCAGAGCTGGATTTCCTTGGAGCCGGCGAAACGCTGACCGTCACATTCGACGTCAAGGTCAATGACGGTCTTGCCGACAGCAACTCGGTTCCGGTTGAGATTACCATCAACGGCACCAACGATGATCCGACCGTGTCGGATATCATGGTTGGCGATCCTTCGCAGGCCGATGCGTCGTCGGTGACGGCGGATGCGTCGGGCAATGTTTATGAGGATTGCGGTATCCACGGGAATCACCCGGCGGCGGTGAGCGGCGATGCGCTCGATACCAGCCCGGGCGGCAACGCGTCCGATCCGGACACTGGCGACGACGCAAATCTGCAGATCACACATGTCGCGAATGCGGCAAATATGACCAATCAGACCATTGCGTCCGGAGGTTCTGCGACAATCATGGGGCTCTACGGCGCCCTGATGATCGCCGCGGACGGAACCTACACCTATGAGCTCTACAACACGTCGGATCCGGAAGGGGGCCTGCTCAATGCCCTTCGCCATGACGAAGTCGTCAATGAGACCTTCGAATTCACCGTCTCGGATGGCAATGGCGGTCAGGATACGGCCAACCTAGTATTCACTGTGGTCGGCACCAATGACGACCCGGTTGTCGGCAATGTTGCAGGCTCTGTTCAGGAGGACACCGATGTAGACGGCTCGGGCAATCTGACAGACAGCGGTTCCATTGTGATTGGCGATGTTGATGATGGCGACAGCCATTCGGCCACACCGCTTGCGCACTCAAACCTTGGTATATTTACCGCCGAGGTGAACGCTGTGACCGGTGAGGTCGACTGGACCTATTCAATCGATAACAGCCTTACCCAGGTGCAGCAGCTCGGTGTCGGTGAGTCCTTCACGGAGACATTCCAGATAGAGGTCTCCGACGGCGTGGGAACCACGATTTCCACTGTTGATATCACCGTCAACGGCACCAATGATACTCCGACGATCGATGCGATATCGGGTGTGCTGACCGAGGGTGACATCGCCGGCGGACACACGATTAATGTGCTCAATGAAGGCAGTGCCCAGGATGTGGATCAAAATGACACTATTGATCTGACCGGTATCACCGGAGGGCTGGAGTTGCTTCTCAATTCGGCCGGCGGCGTGGATATCGACATCAATGTCCAAACGCTCATCGACAGCGGTCTCGTGTCATTTGCTACAAACGGCGAAGTCACCATCTCGTCGGACTTTACCGATGCAATCAATCAGATGATGCAGGATGGCGACTCCCTCACAGTCGATGCTGAAGTCACGATCCAGGACAACAGTGGCGCTGCCAACGATACCGCAACGGGCGATATCGATCTGACCGTCATGGGGGCGGATGCCGCGAGCAACGCGTCACCTGAAGGGAGCAATTACGGCATAGGCACCGACCAAAACGGGGACCCCTACGATATGCCCGATTTCCTCATCCCCACATTCGATGAGAATGGCTCGGAGGGCGGCGGAGCCTAGCGGGCGCGGAGTGACGGATCCGCGTTGCGCAGGAGGGCATTCCAAATGATGGGACGGAATGCCCTCCCGATGCCCGGCCTCCAATTCGGGCCGGGCTCGAATTTCAAACTGCGCCGTTATCAATCGGCGGCAGCTCATGACAATACAATTGGGGCATGCAGCCAATGAGCCAGATCAAAACGATCAAGGACAAATATCCGGCGCTCGATGTTTACCGGTCATCATGGACGGGTTTTTTTGCCGTCGGCTTCTTCTCCTTTTTTGTCAATCTCGGCGCGCTCGCGTCGCCGGTCTACATGCAGCAGATCTTCGACCGGGTCATGCAGAGCCGGCATATTGAAACGCTGATCTTTTTGACCGTCCTTGTGATCTTCTTTCTGGCGGTGATTGCGGTGCTCGACGGTGTTCGCGGTTCAATGCTGGCCAAAATCGCCTACTGGTGGGACGAAACCGTTCACTCCGATCTGCTTGTGGCGATTGTCGAGGTAGCCCGTGCCAAAGGCATCAGTCACGCGCAATCGATCAACGATCTTATGACGGTCAGGCAATTTGTCGGAGGGCCCAGCGTGTTACCCATTTTCGATGGGCCGTGGATGCCGATATTCATCTTTGCCATCGCACTCATCCATCCCTGGCTTGGCATCGTGGCGGTTGTCGCAGCAGCGCTTTTGTTCATTTGCGCCGGTATCAACGACCGGGTTACGCGACGCAGGATGAATGGTCTTGGCGAACGTCAAAACCGGGCGCAGTCAACAGCCGACATTGCTACACGCCATGCGGACAGTGTCTACAGCATGGGCATGCTGGATGGCATTGTGCAACGCTTCAAAGACGACAATGGCTTCGTTGCCCAGGCAATGTACCGTGTGTCCGCCTTCTCGGCGAAGATCAGCGCATTGAGCAAATTCATACGGTTCAGCGCGCAAATCTCCGTACTGGGTCTGGGTGCTTATCTCGCGACAGTCGGAGAAATGACGTCAGGGGGCATGATCGCGGCGTCGATCATATTGGGCAGGGCGCTGGCACCGGCCGAGCAGTCTATGGGGGCCTGGCGCAGTCTCGTGGCGGCTGTTCTGGCGCATCGGCGTATCAAGCAGGTTTTCCTGAATGCGCCAGGCGAGCAGGAAAAGCTGAAACAGCCCGCTGCAAGGGGCTATGTCGAGCTGCGTGGTGTCAGTTTTATCATGCCCGGGATGGAATGCCCCATTTTGCGGGGCATCGACATCGCATTTCCGGCAAAAAGCATTATCGCAATTGTGGGCGCATCGGGTTCCGGCAAGAGCACGCTTTGCAAAATGCTCATTGGCGCGCTTGAACCGACGGCGGGTTCCGTCCGGCTCGACGGCGTTTCAATCCGCAACTGGGACAGGGAACAGTTCGGTGAGAGCATCGGTTATCTGGCTCAATCGGTGCAGCTGCTCGATGCGACCATCAAGGACAATATTGCCCGAATGGGAGAGGTGGATGAGTTTGAGGTCGTGGAGGCGGCCCAACTTGCCGGGTGCCATGACATGATCAACCAACTGCCAAAGGGCTATGAAACACTGATTGGTCCGTCGGGTGTAAATCTCTCCGGTGGTCAGGCACAGCGCATCGGATTTGCACGTGCTGTTTATCGTCAACCCAAACTGGTTGTTCTGGACGAACCCAATTCGAATCTCGATGCAGAAGGGGACATGGCCTTTCAGAAAGGTATCTCCGACCTTCGCGAACGGGGCTCCACGGTGATTATCGTCAGCCACAAACCGGCAGCCTTGTCAAAGGTGGACCTGATTGTAACGGTCAAAGACGGCGGCATTGAAAAAACGCAGACGCGGGAAGATTTTCTCAAGTCTGCGATCCGGCCACTCAATGATGTTCTCGAGAAACTGAATGATGCAAAGCAGAAACGAGCAAATCGTATCTAGTTGATTTTATTAACGGTTTCTCAGTCAGAAAAACCAACTTCTTGACGATGGCAGGAGAGATGTCATGAAACGGCAGACACCTTCACACAGGTTGCGACGCAGCATCCGTGGCCTATGGGCACTCGGTATAGGCGTTATTCTCATTTGCATCATCGGATTTGCGGGATGGGCGACATTTACCAAGCTTTCCTCTGCAGCCATTGCCGATGGTCAGGTCAGCCCTGACGGCAGCCAGCGCACCGTGCAGCATCTGGAAGGCGGAATAATCCGCAACATGTATGTCAAGGAGGGAGACCTGGTCAAAACAGGTCAGGTTCTCGTGGTTCTGGACAAGGTTTTGGCGGAAGCCAATTTCAGATCCCGTTACCGCAAGCTGCAAAGGCTGATGATTGTCCGCACGAGGCTCATGGCGCAGGAGCGGGGCGAGGGCGATTTCAAACCCCCGATAACGGAAGAAATGCAGTTGGACCCGACCTACAGGGAGTTCGTCGAAAATGAGATTTCGACTTTTCATCTCAAGCAGCGGCTGATGACGGAACAGCTGGATATCTATCAGCGTCAGGAACTGCAGGTTCACCGCGAAATCGACAGCCTGATGGCGCAGTCGAAAGGGTTTCTGGATCAGGTGGTCTTCCTTGAAAAGGAAATCGAGGTAAAGAAAGGTCTTTTGAAAGTCGGGCTGGTACGTGCGCCTGAGCTTTATGCACTGCAGCGCAAACACGCTGAGCTTTCATCCGAAAGCGATGCCATCTTGTCCACGGTCGCGCGGGCCCGGCAGAAGATCGAAGAAATCGGAATTGCGAAAATAACCCTCAAAACGGAAGCCTTGGACCAAATTGCCGAGCAATTGGCCCAGGTGAACACCGATATTGCGCAGACCGAAGAGGCGCTCAATGCGACCGACGATGTGTTGCTGCGCACCAGGATCGTTTCACCGATTGAAGGCCGTGTGTTGAAGCTGAACATAAGAACGATCGGCGGTGTTGTGCGGCCGGGCGAACCGATTCTCACAATTGTGCCCATAGACGAAGAACTCATCATCGATGCGCGCCTTTCGCCTACCGACATCGACAATGTCAATTTAGGCATGTTGGCAAAGGTTCAACTATCCTCCTTCATGGCCCGCCACATGTTACCGCTGGATGGCGAGGTCATTCACATTGGTGCTGACGTGGTTACGGATCCGGACACACGGGAAAAGTTCTTCGCACTGCGTGTACGCGTCGACAGGGATGAACTGGCGGAAAGAACCGACGGAGTGGACCTGCATCCGGGCATGCCGGCGGAGGTCTTTGTGCAAACCGGCGTACACTCGCCCCTGCGGTATATATTCGATCCGATCATGAAGTCCTTCAACCGGGCATTTCGCGAGGAAACGACTTGAAGGGCAGGGGTGTCGTCGAACCCTATTTATGGCAAAGCGATGCCCTAGCGCAGTCGCATACGGGCAATGCCACTGACTGGCAGGAAAAAACAAGGGCCGGATGGACGCATCCGGCTCTTGCTCATGATTACGGACTGATCGGAAAGCCTGGTGGTGCTGATGATCCGCCGGTCATCCTCCGTGAATACTGCCCGCAGGTCCCGGCACGCCCGGGGCGATGAAGTCCAGGGCAGACCGGCTGGGCATGAAGAAATATCCGCCGCCTTTCATAGTGACGTAGGATTCAATCCCGTCGATATTAATCGGGCCATTGGGTGTTGGAACCGTAAATTGGGTTTTCTTCGTTGGATTGAGCAGCGGGTCAGCTTCAAGCCTGAGCCCGTGGAAGCTTTTTGCATTGCTCCAGGTCTGCTGAATGAACTCGAACTGGCGTTCAATATTTGAGTTGAAGCAGATGAACAAAAGCCCGCGCCCGGAACGACCGGCTTTACCGTCGGTCAGGGTCTCGGTGTATGGCCGTCCGCGGCGGATAATCCGATGGCGGTTCGAGATTTCGATTTGTTCCGGCTGATTTGGCGCAAAGGACTCCCGCGGGTTTGCGCGGCGGATATGGGCACCGTGCGGACAGCGGAAGCCCGGCGCGTCGTCCCTGCCGAACAGAAAATCATTCTCCGTCGAGTTGCCTTTCTCCGGTGCCGGCCTGCTCGGGTAGCGCACCAGCGGATGTCCGCTTTTCCAGCGGCCGATCATGCGGGCGGCAATCCATTCTCCGTCCACCGGTTCCGGTGTTGCGGCGTTGTTGTTCAGTTCAATCGCTTTGTTCTTCGCCTGTTTCCAGAAACCTTCAACATTCTGCTCGAGCTGGCGAATAACGATGAACGTACCGTTGCGGCCAAAATCACCCAACGGTGTACGGCTTGCGCTGAAATCCGCAAAGAGTTCTGTCAGGGCGTCTGGCGGATCGGGCAATTCGTTCTTGGGATCATGTCTGCGATGCACCGACGGGGAGGGCGGAAAGACCTGCTTATTGTCGGGATAGCCGAGGATAAATTCTCCCGGCTCCACGGTGTCATGCAACTCGGCCCCTTGCGCGTAGCGGTGTGTGCCCTTCATGATCGGCTGGGAGATTGCGTCTTGAAACCCGAATGGTTCCAATCCGGGGTCCTTTGTCGGAGCTGGATTACCGCCGGCCTTTTCAACAGAATGATCGCCGGTTTCGCTGCCGGAGGCCTGAGCTTCAATTTCCTTTGGCAGGAACCCGCATTCGATGCACTGGAGTTCATTGGCGACATTCGCGAAGTCCGAGCGGACCTTCTTTAGTTGTTCCTCCAATATTGTCTTGCCGGGGGCCATGACAATGATGACCATGTCGACGCCGGCGCGTTGCCTTTTTTTGTCCGCGGTGTCCGACCAATCCCAATTTTCAGGATCATTTCTTTCAACGTCACCTAAAATTGCGGAACGGCGCCTCATGCCCTGAACGAATGCCGGCGGGAAACTGCTCAACCCGTCTATATCTGAATCATCCGGCAGGCCCAGCTTGACAAGCCCTGACGATGACAGCCCCAAAAAGAAAACGGGTCCCGGGTGAATTTTGTCGCCATACCCGACCTTTCCCTTGTAATCGCGGAGAAACTCCCGCCGTTCCTCAACATTGTCTCCGGCATCCTTGAAGCCGATAGCAATGCACGCAGAGTGTCCCAGGTTTTTCATTCCATGAAAAACCAGGCTTTGCACTTCCTCGGTCTCGATGCTTTCACTTGGCCGTGGCCGTGAACCGAAGTAACTCAGCCAGGCGCGCGCCTCGCTATCGGTTTTCAGACGGGCCACGCCGTCCCGAATAAGCGCGTTGATGCGGATCTGCGTGTTGGTCATTTTCGGAAAGCGCGAGTACCAGAAGCCAGTGAGAACCTGTCTGCGCCTGACCCAGCGTTTGAAGCGGTCTCCGTCCTTCGCGCCATCGAACATAAGGTAGTTCGTTTTCGGGAAGCCTTCGCAATTGCTCCACGCTGCGTTCTGACCCTGATATGCCTTGTTGGAAAAATCCTCCAGATATGATTCCCAACTGCCGTCGTAGTTTGCCTGGAAGATCATCTGATCGCTACCGGGAAGACGAAACCATTTTGCGTGCCGGATCGTTCCGATATCCACGACAAAGCCCGGTCTGAACCAGTAGAGCACCTCTGCCTTGATGGAATGGAATGCCGCAGCCAGCGCTACCTTGCGTAAAAAACCAGGTTTCAGCGTGTTGACTGCGGTGATTTGATTTTGCTCAAAACCCGGCCGATCCTCTTGCGCTTCGATTTCGGCGATGTGATCTGCCGAGGGATATCTATTGTCAACATGGTCCTTCTTTTCCGCTCGCCGGAACAGAAACAGGCCTATTGCAAAAACGGCGATGGCCACACCGAGAATTCCGAACAGCAATGATATGAAGGACGACAGGAACGTTGCCAGGCCGGTAAGCCAGGCGTCATTGTCGACGATTGTTGCGACCTGGTATGTGCGCCTTGCCGCAAACGAAACAAGAATGATCGCCAACACTCCGTAAATCATAAGCGCCTTCGGCGACCGAAGGTAGCGAATGATCGCCTGCGAAAAAGACACCTGAGGACGCGCTGCGAATTGAAGTTTCTTTGCGCTCGGCCGGTACAGCAAATGTCTGAATTTCTTTGCTCGCCGAAGCTGGTCTTCGAACCGCTTGGCCTCCTCTTCATTGCCATTTTTTCGGTTGTGCTCGATACGCCAGTGGATTTCCGGATCATCGCGCAGATACATTCGAATTTCGCGGACGATGATTTTTGCAAAATTGCCGTGTTGTCCGTGGCCACCTACAAAGGGGTCGGAAATATCCCGTGCAAACTCATAGAATTCCTTTTCCTGCTGGATTTGTTTGACGGAAAACTCGCCTATCCCGTTGAATAAAAGCGCCATTCCTCCCCACGGTCTGATGCGCATTTTGGCGACATGCTTACCCAGGAAATCCTTTGTCGATTGTGGTGTCGGCTTGCCGCAGCGTTCGAGAAGCGGCTCCAGCACTTCCGAAACATGCTGGCCAACGGCATTTAGGATTTCCTGCTGGGTTCCGTCACCATTGATCTCGAGGATCAGCTTGTGGCGAAGCTGCTCCTTTTCCGTGAGGTCGGCAACAAGCATGCTGGCGCTGTGAACCAGCCCCGTCGCTTCGAATGCCTTGGCGACTTGAGGTGCTGCAGGGTTCTGGTACCGCTCCTCCAGCATATGCCGGACATTTTCAGCGACCGCCTTGTCCGCCAGCGGAATTGATATTGTCAGCATGGTTTGACCCTGCGAACAATTCTCCGGCTTGAATGTCATGACAAAATTGTACGGGAACGGCCCGAGGCGTTTGATGCCGGAAAAGCGGGAACGCGGCTTTAGTTCGTCCAAGCGGAAGAGCGCCTGGAAGGCGACGGTCATGATTTCAATGGCCAGCCACTTGCCGATGCAATCGTGAATGCCATACCCGAACATGTAATCCGGTTTGGCCGGGTGACCGGGTTTGAACGCATAAGGATTTGCGCGCGCTTTGGCGTCAACAACTGCGGATGTGGTCGCTACAAAGAGAACGTCGCCCTTTTTGAACCTGTGTTTTGAAGTGCCGGGTTCACCGAGAACCACATCCCGGTTCACATATCGCGCCTGACCGGGAAATACGCCGGGTTGGAAGCGGGCTGCTTCCATGATGATTTCGCTGACCTTTGTCTTGCCTTCTTCGTCCTTGAGTGCAGCTGCCGTCAAAGGCTTCAGCCATTTCGAGCGCTTTTTAATCAACACCTCGAGCAGATTGCCGGCGGAAATCAGGACAGTGGGAATATTGCCGCTGATCATTCCAACCATCATGGCCCGGATTCTATCCCTGGTCAGGAAATCTTTGCATTTTGTTCCGTCGTTCAGTTCAATTTCCGATTGGCTCAATACAACAAGCCGCTCAAGAAGAGTTCTGTTGTATGTGGCTCCCTTGGAGACCAGCCTTTCCCATTTTTCAATGGACTTATCGATGACGGCATTCAGGTTTCGAGCGGCTGCGAAGGCCGTTTTCCTCGTCTCTTCATTGCCATAGGGGTCGGCAAAAATCAGATTGCTGACGGCCAGGTTCCAGTGCGCAAATGATTTTGGATCATCGGCGTAAATGCCAAACAGGCCCAGGCAGGCCTCTGTAAGGACTGGCAGCATATAGTCTTCCAGAACGTCGATGCACCCGCACGAATCCTCCAGAAGTCCCCTGGCAGCAACATCCACTATCTCGGCCACCACGGCCAGATCCTCCCGTTCGTAGATCATTTCCATGATCTCACGCTGCCGGGCATGTTCTTCGTCATCGCTACCGAGGGCGAAAGTGACGCCACCGGTCAAAGCCTTCATCTCGGGTCCGAAAGGGACGCAGAAATCCTTGTGATTTTCAAGAATGGCCTTCACATCGACCGCGCGGGTCACATATTTCAAACCGAACAGCGAAAAGACACTGAATGGAGATTTACGAGCCAGCCTGAACAGCTTCGGCATCGCCCATCGTATGCCGGCGGATTTCATTCGGTCGAAAAATCCCGCCCGCATCTGGTTTATGGCGAATTCCGCTGGTTCGTTGAGTGCGGCTGCTAATATTTCTTCGTCTAATGCTGCATAGTATTTGCTTTTGAGTGCCATTGAATCCCCCCGAATTCAGGCAGCTTCTGTCTACCTGATCGCTGACAGTGCGGATTGTGTCGTTTCGTAAAGTTCTTTGACCCAGGAGCGGTCTTTAAACGGAAGCCACTGGAAGTGTTCCCAGGACAGTGCGCGCCCGGTCGACGCCAATCCTCTGGCGGCGTTTTCCACGCTCTCACGGTCCCCCAGTTTGTTTTGCGCGCAGATTCTGATGACGTGCCCATACCAATATCGCGGCTTGAGCCATATTGCGTGGGTGGCGTGCCTGATGGCGACGTGATGATTTCCAGCCATCAGATGTGCCATTGCGAGCTCTCCGAAAAAATCGAATATCAGACGATCGTTCGGACTTAGACGGATTGCAGTTTCGATGGGACTTATCGCCGCGAGCGGTTCACCAGACAGATAAAGGGTCGATCCAAGTTGGAGGTGGGCCATTGAGAGGCTTGGGTTCAGCTCGATCGATTTCCTCAGCAGTTCTTCAGCATGGCCGTGGTTGGAGCGCCAGGCTTCTGACATGCCGATCAGAAAATAGCTTCTGGAATCCGACGGGTCCAATGCCATTGCCTGGCGGGCGAGCGTGGCACCTTTGTCGATTTCATCGGGCGAGGCCCGCAAAACCCAGGATCTGTACAGATGCCAATAGGCCAGTTGGAGCAATATTTCAGGCTCTTCCGGGCGGATGGCATAAGCGGCGTCAAAATGTTCCTTCGCCTTGTCTGAGTCCTGCATGGTGAGCTTGCTCAGAAACCAACGCCCGCGCCAGATGTGATCGTGAAACGCGTCGAAAGACTGATCGGTTGAAATGACCCGGTTTTGTTCGGCGATATCGATTTTGTTGTCGATTATCCCGACAATTTCGCTCAGCATTTCCTTTATTCTTGATTGAAAACCGGCCCGCTCGATTTCGAATTCCCTCGACCACAGAGACAAGCCCGAAGCCGCATTTGTGAGCCTTATTCTCACCTTGATACCTGATCCCTGAACACCCAATTCGCCCTCCACCACATAGCGCGCGCTCAATTGATCGGCGATGGCGACGATGTCTCGGTTGCTCTCCCGGAAAACGGACGTTGAGCTGTAAGAAATCACCGGCAACCATCTGAGTTTTGCAAGGCCTTCGAGCAGGTCCTGGCTGATCCCGTCTGAAATGTATTCATACTCATCAAGCCCCGTCTTATTGATGAGCGGAAGGATTGCTGTGGAGTTGCTTAAGAGGAACTGATGACGATGCGCCCCGGCACCGGACTCCTGGGCGAGATCTTCCAGGAGTGGGGAAATCAGATCCTGTGACTTGAAGAATTCATGGTTTTTTTTGAGTGGGATTGCAGCCGGCTGCTCGCCAGCCTCCTGGCTGTTTCCCGAATAGACCCGCGCACTTTCAAAAAATGAGTTCCAATAATTACGCTGCTCACGGAGCCAGCTTTCAAATTCCTCGTCGGCGACATCAAGTCCTTCGAGGAATTGTGGAATTTCTCCGCGATAGGAGAGGGGCAATTCCCCTACGTCGGACAATTCTTGTGTGTCGATGGTGACCCTCGACAAATCGATAGAGATGATGTTGGCGTCGGCGTGCAATATGTCTTTGTGTGATCCAAGCCGCGTCCGGATTTCATAAAGCGTCTGCCGAAGACTGGCTGACCCCTGGCTTTCGGAGCGGTCGCTCCATAGGCGGTCCTGCAGCCATTTTCGGCCCCGGCGACCGTCCGGCGCCGTTGACAGGAGAGCGAGCAGCGCGACCGCCTTACGCCCCTTTGGCGCCAGCTCCTTTCCATCGTTGTCAACAAATGAAAATAGACCTAACAGTCTAATCCTGTATTGATCTGCCACGCCAGTATCAACCCCCACCCCGGGTTGTATTTTTATCACATTGGAAAAGTTCTTCAACGGATAAACACTGGGTTCGTTGATGGTGTCGGCAGTGTAAAACATGGGATGCAACATCCGGATTTTATGTATTGTTGTGGCTTGGATGATTATCCTTAGGCGGGGCATGCGAGCCGGCATAAATGTCTTGCTGACGGGTTGTATTGCGAATTATGCGTGAGGGAATCTCGGCACTCGTTGCTGCGGTAACGGGTGCAACATGGCGGATGGCTTTCTGATATTCATTTGCACCGGGAATAAACCCGTTGCACATGCCCGTGCATGAGTGGTCCTGCCACATAAGGCGCCCTTTCAAATTCGCGTTGCCGTGAAATCTAGCGGCACGGGCGTCAATCGAACGTCAGAGCAATGTCATTGCTGCTGAATTTATGGGGAAAACCAACGCAATCATGCGGGAATATGACCTGAAGACCAGATTTTGGATCAACGTCCTATATGGGTGAAGTTCGACGGATGGGCAGACGGATACCATCCGCGCAATACTGGAGAATTGCGCGGATGGCGAGGCGCATGGGAGTCATCTCCAAATGGCACGCACGCCAAATCCGGTCAGGCGCGAGTGGCCGGAATTAAGCGTATTTGCCCTTCGGTCCGGCTCCCGACTCCTTCCGTGCCCCTTACGTTCCCCGATCACGAAAGAAATGCCCATTGCGACCGTATGAATGTCCTCATTTACGGTGCTATTAGAATTTGACGGATGACGCCGTCGAAAAATGTGGGAATTCTCACACAATCACGAAAATCATTTTTTTCAAATATTTCGGGACCATAGTCCCTATCAGTTCCAAGCTTTGACTGTGTATGCGAAGCTGATGCAACCGCCGCTAGTAGAAATCCGACTGGGCCAGTTGTCGCAGTCGTTCGAGATCCAGCACTTCGATTTTTCTTCTGCCGGAATTTACGACTCCAAGTTTTGACAGGCGTGCAAGTTCCTTGCTGACAGCCTCCCTGTGGGTGCTCAGTTTGGTCGCGATCTGATAATGCGATGGCGCGGGTTCAATGAGGGATGTTTCGCCGGAGTCATTTTCCTCGACCATCCGGAGCAATTCCGTGCAAACCCGCTGATGAACAGCCATCGTGCTGTACTCGAACATGCGATCCGTCAGGTTGCGGTTTTTGCGCACCAGAAGTTCGGCCAGCTTGAGGCCAATCAGGGGGTAGTCAATGATGAGTTTGCGGAACTGATCTGAGTCCATTCGCGCAAGATAGCTGTCCTCGAGCGCCTCGATGGCTGCGGAACGGGGCTGTTGGTCTATCGCCGAGAATTCACCGAACACCTGGCCTGCCGAAATTTCCGCATAGGTTACTTCCTTGCCGTCGACCGAGTAGCCCTTGGCTGCGACACCACCCTCGACTATGAAATATACATCTGTCGTCTTTTGGTTCTGACTGATGACTTCCTGCCCCTTGGAGACGCGAAGCCACTCGCAATCCTCGCCAATTGCGTTGAGTTGATCGACATCGAGCTCGGCAAGCAAGTTAACAAGATACAGCAGGTTTTTGGCGCCAGATTTCATAAACCCCACCCTTGGGCCAACTTTCTTGCCCTAGAGTAGCGTTATTGGGTGTGGTGTGCAGCAAAATATTCCGTTGTCGTCGCATCGCAGATGAAATAGCGCGGCGATCGGCTGATTTCCGACATTGTGAGTTATCTCACATTTTGGCGTGCCCGGCTGTGTCATAGGTGCCTGATAACGGTCGTGCTGTGACCGCATTACAACCATTATTGGCATCCGGATACGTATTATGTCGTCGATCAGAACGCTAACCCGCCTGATATGTAGATCCGAAACCAGCGGTATTCGCGCAATCAAAGGGAGTGGCCGCTGCGCGCTGCCTGCCGATGAGTTGGCCTTTGTCCTGGAATATCCCGACAATCCCGATCTTGACGCGGCAAGGCGGAAACTGGTTGGTATTCTCGACGCGCTCGATTTCGTGCTTGAACCGCTGTTTCCCAGAAGTGCCGACGATCTCGCCCACTTTGTAGTGCTGCGGTTCCCGGGTGTCGACACGGGCCGTGCTTCGGATGCGCTTTTTGCTATCGCTTATGAGCTTGCCGAGAAGCTTGAGCTGGTTTCATGCGAGCCCTGCATCGGCGAGCACATAATGACTGTCCCGGAGCCACATCAAGACGACAGGACGGCAACTGCCGAGAGGAGCAGTATCAACGCAATGCACTGCTCGGCGCCCGCCGACAAACGCTGGGCGCTTGTCAACACGCGGGTTGTTGGCGCGTGGCGCCTTTCACCCGATCTTGGCAAGGGCATCCTCATCGCACAGCCCGACACCGGTGTTGCCAAGCATCACGAAATTGAATCCGAAAGCCTTCGGCTGGATCTGGCGACCGACATTCTCGTTGGCGACGATGACCCAACGGATCCACTCGATCCGGAAACCGCAAGTCCCGGGCATGGCAGCGGCACGGCCAGTGTCGTTGTTGGGCGTAGCACGGGAGAAATCAGTGGAGCGGCTCCGGGCGCGCAATTGGTTCCCATTCGTTGCATTCCGGACGTCAAAGTGGTCAACCCCGCACCCGTCGCCAGAGCGGTCAATCATGCGAGAGTTTCGGGTTGCCATATCATTTCCATGAGCCTTGGCGGCCTGGGAAGCGCTGCTTTGCGAAACGCCATTCATAGGGCCGTGGAAGCCAACCTCATCGTCGTGGCGGCTGCAGGTAACTGCATCGGCCTGACGGTCTATCCGGCCCGGTACCCCGATGTCATCGCGGTTGCCGGCACCAATATCAATGACCGGGGTTGGCAGGGCAGTTGTGTCGGCCGAGCTGTGGATTTTTCTGCACCTGCCGAGATGGTGTGGCGTGCTAAGCACGACATGACCACTGGCGGGAAACCAATTGTAGCGGGTGGGCAGGGCACGTCCTATTCCGCTGCTCTGACTTCAGGAATTGCAGCACTGTGGCTCGGCCGCCACGGCAGAGACAACCTCATTGCGGAGGCGCATTCGAGGCAAACGACAGTTCAGGAACTGTTTCGTGCAGCAGCACGTTGCACGGCACGGGTCCCGGCTGGTTGGAACAGCAGCCGCTTGGGAGCCGGCATAATCGATGCAGAAGCTTTGCTGAGGCTTTGTCCAAGCGAAATTCCGATTATTTCAGAAATTACTCAAATCCCTAATTCGGGCCTGTCGGAAGTTCAGCGCCTTGTATTTGAAGCAACCCACAAAAAGCCGGAGAGCAGAAATTTCGACTGGATGCGTTATGAGGCGGAGATAGCGAATCTTGCGTTACGACTGGCTCACATTCGCTCCCGGGGAAATGGTCAGTATATGAGCGGCGCCAGGCGGCGGTTTGCGGTTTCGGAGTCGTTGCGAAGGGCTGTTGAGGCCTCAGGCGATCCGGCACTGCGCGACCTGACCTTGAGTTTCGAAGCAGGCTTGCGTGAGTGACAACACGGCCGATCCGTGTTTGGCTGCATATATATATTTCCTGTTTGGAGGCCGCGCTCGTCAACTATTTGACCCCGGGGGGATAATATATTGCAAAGAGATCTGTTGAACTGGTCAATGTCAGCGACCATGGGTGGCGTAACCGAGATTGCGGTGATGGCGCCCATCATCAATGGGCGGGTGCCGGGCGAACGGCTGACCTATGAGGAAAAGCTCAGACGGGTGATCGCAACAATCACCGACCGCGCTGAACAGGGAATTCCCCACCAGCTTCAAACGATACCCAGCATACATTTCGGAAGGATGGTTATTATCCGCCCGGAACAATATCTGACCAATTCGAATGTTCCGGGAGTTGACTATCACCCAACTGATGCGGCTCAGGATCATGCACGGGGCGATACCGACAATCAGCCCAGAATTCCCAGGCAAATGGACGAATTCGATGTTTCTGTTGTCTTGTCTGGAGGCCGTGACGGCAGTCCACCCGACGACCCGCCTGCCTGCAATGAGACTAACGGTGCTTCTCCCCCAGCCACTTTTCATTCATGGCTGCTGACGATTGTGTCGTTTGACGGCGACCTCAAGGTTTATTTCAGGGATATCGCGGATTTTCTGGCACGTGATTTCGACGACGTCTTTGTGAATTGTGTAGACTTTCCAACGACGCGGGATTTTGGGAAATTCTGGCAGTGGATCAGACGATACCAAATATCCGTAGACCTGTTTTTGTGCACCTATCCTGATCTATCGGTTGGCCGGATCAAGCAGCTTGAGGATTTCAAGCGCAGTTTCGATGCCTTCGTTTCCAAAGTGCGCGCACCCACAGGCAGCAGGGTGGAAAACATGGACGAGCTGTTTGACGAATTCCTTCGCCACACCAAGCAATATGCTTCGGATTTTCCGACACCGGGTGGGACCTACCGCTCAAAGACCGGCAAAGGATCGTGACGATGCAGGACCAGGTTACAACCAAGCAACGCAGCTCAATCACCGATACAGCCGCTGAGATCCAGGCACACCTTGGGCAGCCGTCCAAGTTCGCAAACGGCAAAACACGCAATTGGTCGCTCTTTGTGTTCTTTCGAATCCTGAGCAAATCCGAGATCGACAGTTCACGAAGATTGTTCGCCAAGGTCGTTGCGGCGGCGGTTTCCTCCGGCAAGACGAAAAAGAAACTGGGCGAAGCTGACGATCTTGCCGCCGATTTGTGTTCACCGCAAATATCCGTCTACGAGGCTTCGGAAACCGGAGGTGCGCCGCATCAGGATGCATTAAGGGAACTGCCGCCCGCAGACCCGACAAGGGACCATTTTGCCTCAGAAGAGTTCAGGGCCTGGCTGAAATTGCTGTCAAAGGGCGATTATTCCGAGCTTGCGGGCAAAATAACGGAATTCTTCGGGGCGGGCGGGAGCCAACCCACGAGCCCTGCAGTCAAAAAACTCGCAAAGGCACTTGGTGCGGCCCTTGCCGGCAAGGACGGCATTTTCGGTGCAATTGAGTTGGTGCAGAGCAACCTGGCCCGAAATCCTGATGATGAAACCGGCTTGGTGTCGCTGATTTTGGCTGTCGCCCACCTCCTTAAAAATCCCGATCCCAAACTCAAAAAAGCAGTGGCGGGAATATTCGACCTGACCGCATTCGGCAGCGAAGCCGGTGAAGCGGGGGAGAAGGTCGTTGCTCACCGCCTCGTCGCCGTCTGCACCTACGAACTGCTGCGGCAATTCAAACTCGCAAGAGACGGTGCTGCCGATCGCGCCGGCGGCACAGGGCACGTGGCACCGGTTCGAACCGAGCGCGCCGAAGGTGGCCGGGCGGCTGATGGGGCGGCTGTCGATGAAGGTGCAGGTCCAAACGGATATGACACTGTGCCCATCAACATTGCCTTTACCTATCCCGGACTTGAAAAGCTGAATATCGACAGTGGCACGCTTCGTTCGTTTCCGGATGTGTTCAGGCAAGGCATGGCTGCCCGTGCAAAAAGGCTTGGTGACACCGGGCCGAGCGCTCCTGAAAACTGGGATGGTGAACTCGGCCTTCGCAGTGTCCATGGATATTTTACCGGCGGCTTCCAGGTCGGCAGGTTTTGCGATGACGGCAAGTGGAACCTTGGCCCCGAGGAACACTGGGCGCGATTGCGCCGTGATATTGATGACTTCAACGGTCGCAAGGGAAGCCGTGGAAAGATGCTGCGCCTCTTTTTGGGCGGGCTATTCAAACTCATCGGCATGGAGATCGTTCACATCGAATTGGGGCAAGATCCCTATTCGATAGAGGACGGAATGGCCGTGACGTCTGGTTTTCGAAAGGAACATTTCGGGTTTCGGGACGGAATAAGCCAGCCATTTGTCGACATGAAGCTCGGCAAGCCGATGCGCGGAGGAGCGACACCCGGACGCAACGGAACATGGGCGCCGGTTGCGCCGGGTGAGATTTATCTGGGGTTTCCCGATGAAGACGGAAACCAGGCGAGCCAGCCTGCAAACAAACTCCTTCGCGATGGCGGCACATTTCTGGTGTTTCGCAAACTCGAACAGGACGTCGCCAGATTCAGGACATTCCTCGCCGAGCAACGTCCTGATGATGCCTACGCGCAGCAAAAACTGGCGGCCCAGTTCATGGGCCGCTGGAAAGACGGAACGCCTTTGGTCATGGCGCCTGACAACCCGGGTGCGCTTGGGTCGGAAAAAGACCATCTCATCAACGACTTTCTTTATGTCAGGGATGATCCCGATGGCGACAAATGCCCCCTGAGCTCTCATGTCCGCCGGAGCAATCCAAGGGACATAGGAGGGCGAAACAGCGCTCGCCGGCACCGTATTTTGCGCAGGTCCATCGGTTATGGTGGTCCGCTATTGGAAGAAAACTCGCCTGGAGACGGAAACAAAAGGGGGCTTTTGTTTATCGCCGCCAATGCGCGCATCGATCTTCAGTTCGAGGTGGTCCAGGCTGATTGGATGAATGGCGGCGAGTTTCTCGGCCAGGCGGGTTTGGATCGTTGTCCAATCGCCGGCGCAAACTCCGGACGGCAGGAGGATCGGTTTTACGAAGCAGGTGCGGCAGCGCCCGTCACCGGCATTCCGCGGTTTGTAACAACCCGTGGAGGGGACTACTTCTTTGCGCCCGGCAAAGGCGCGCTCGAAGGAATGGCGGAACAGGACCGGTTCGAGTTGAATGAAGACGATCTGCTTTCGGCAGGTCACAGCATGGGCGATCCTCAAACGCCGGGTCTTTTTACCGAAACCAGGGTTAAAAACATTGTCAGGATGTTCCTGCCGAGGAAAAACGACGCGCGGCTTGTGCGGGTCAAAATTCCGGGCATTCCCGAAACATCGCCCTACAATGACGGGGCGAGCCTGCATGAGCCCGAAGGTCTCGGCGACAATATGTGTTTTGTCGGCAAATACGGCCACGTGTCCGATGTGTTGAGGCTGTTGGACGAGAACGGCAAAAGACGTTTTTCCGTTACCCAGTATCGCCAGGCGGGCAGGCGGGTGACGCGCGGCGATGATATTCTGATCGGTACGGAAATATCATCCGATACCGAAGAGCGGCGCGCTCGCCTCTTCACGCTTTTGAATGCTGCCTGGCTTACCCTGGATGAAGCCTTAAGACACCGGGACCCTGCTGAAAATATCCGCACGCGACTTGAGAGCATTGTTGCGGGACGCCTCAACGCAGCCATTGAGCGCACGGGAGACAGTCAGCGTGTCGATCTTGTTCGGGATTTTGCCAGTGACGCTTCCTATGCGGTCATATCCGACCTGTTCGGAACTCCCGGTCCCGGCTGGATTACAGAACTGGGGATTTCCTTGCCGTTTGCGCGGCAGCATGTTGGCCATCTCCACCCGGACTGGCTTGCCGCGCTAAAGGGAAAAGCCCCCGTTAATCCGGGGCTTGCGACCATGCAAATCTGGTCCATCCTGACGCTCGGCGATGTGTTCGGCAACATCATTTCATACAAGCCCTTGATGAATTTGTCCGAGCAGGCCGGCGCCGAGATGATCAACCATCTTAACCGGCTGATTTCAGATGCGTGGACAAAACGGCCCAGTGAAATAACCAACCTGCTTGATGCTTTCATTCATATCGAAGAGGACATGCTGAAGCAGTTCAACAGATATAGCCGGGCAGAATACCATGCGGATGTCAGTGCCATATTCTTCGAACTGATCGCATCGGCCATGGCGGCGATCCCATCCACATTCGGCAATATCATGGATTCGCTCTTCAGGTTTCGTATCGATCTGCCGATGCTGTTTGACCGGTTTACGCGGCTGGGAGTTCAGCCATACGGGGGCGGCGGCAAATACGGTCCTTCGCTGGTGACAAGGCTGATCTACGAATCCGAGCGGCTGAGTCCGAATTTCAAGATCCTGATGCGCCGTTGCGTCAAATCGACGGAACTGGAGCCGGGCGTCAAAATCCGCAAGGGCGAGTGGGTTGCGGCACTCGTAGCAGCCGCCAACCTGGATGGTGCCGTCTTCAAGGATCCCTACCGGTTTTCGCTGCATCCGTTTGTCACCGATCATCCACCACGGCCGATGGAGAACTATCTGCTGTTTGGTGCGGTGACCCATCCAAAATCCGGCGAGACGGATATTGAGACCCGGGTTCGCGGTCGTCACTGTTGGGGACGCGATGCCGTGGCCCTCTACATACTTGAGCAAAGCGTCATGGCAGCCGCTCGGCTGGATGGCCTCAGGAGAGTTGCAGGACAAGCCGGTGAGGTCCAGGATCTCGCCGGAGCAACAACCGGTCTTTGGGGACGTTTCAGCAGCGTCCTGCCCGATTGGGCGGACAAATAGGGTTGGGCTACACCAGCGCCTTGAAGCCGTGCTTCGCACACAGCATTCGGTGTTCCTCAATGTCCTGCTTGAGCAACGGGCTGTTCGATTTGATCGACGAACTGATCTGCGCCCTCAGTGCCAGGCCCTGTGCAATCAGGCTCGGGTTGTTGATGCTGCGACCAATTTCGATGGCCTGATCAATAGCGGGCATGCTCCGTTCCACCGCGCCGGAGCGGAATAGCGCTTCGGCATAGCCGGCATAAAGATAGTAGATTTCCAAGCGGCCGGTTCTGAGATGGAGAGCCTTTTTGAAACAGTCCTCCACCAGATCAAGCGCTTCGTCTGCCCGGCCGCTGCGGGCGAGCGCCGTAGACAGCAGACCTGTGATGTGAGGTTTCGGAGCGTCATAACCGTGCCGATCGACAATTGTCATTGCCTGCTGAAGACTCTCAACTGCTTCAGATGTGCGTCCCGTCATGATCTGATTTCGGCCGAGTGCGTTAAGTGAGATGACTTCCGAGTAGGAGTTGTTGCAGGTCTTTGAGATTTCGAGCGATTTTAGCGCGTATTCGTGGCTTTCTTCATATTCTCCAATCTCGGTCAGGAACCAGCCGAGGAATGCGCGTGAAATAGCGCCCGGTATTCCCGTTGCTCCCAGCTGCGCTGTTTCCAGTTCGCCGCTCAGCTGATCGCACAGGCTGCGCTGAAGTGAAAGCGCGCGATCCATATCGCCCATGGCGTGATGAAGGACCGACAGGACATGTTGGGCAGCAAATATGTGGGGCAGCGATTCCATTGTTTCGGCCATGTCCAGGGCCTCGCTGGCAATGGTTACCCCGTCCTCATACCGGCCTTCGAACCAATCAACCATGGCGATGTGGCACATGGCGGCGCAAATCTGGTTTTTGCGGCCCTGCTTGGTCGCCAGCTCCATCGCCCTTGGCAAGTGGCTGTGCATTTTCGAGAATTCGCCAAGCTGCAAAAGCGATGCGCAAACCATCAGTGTGAAATTCACGAACATCTTTTCCGCGGGTTCACCAACCCGCTCGATGCATTCCAGCGCCCGGTCGAATATCAGCTGCAGCGATTTGCCGGCCGCGCTTCGGTTCGCGCGGTTGCCCGCCAGCCAGAAAAACTCAAGGGCTGTCAGGTCATCGCCAGCGGCTTCAGCATGAAATGCCAGACGTTCGTATTGTCCTCCCAAATCGGGATAGGTGGCCTTTATGGTTTCAATTGCGGCCTTGTGAACGTCCGTCCTGCGTGAGCGCGGAACCGTTATGGAGCAGGCGTCGGCGATGATCGAATGGCGGAACCGGACAGTCCGTCCGGCAACAGCATTGGTTATGGCAAGCTTCTCCAGGTCGGTAAGCGCCTTCATGAGGTCTTTTGATTCCATGCCAAGGACCTTGCCAGCGAACTCCAGCTCAACCTCCTCACCGAGAATACTGAGTGCCTGGGCGCAGTATTTTGTCGTGGGTGGCAGTCGGTTGAGACGTGCATGAATCATTGACTGTACACTTTGCGGAATCGATAGAATCGAGTCGGGATCTTCCGTGCCGATGGAGCAGGCGAGCTGTTCGAGCACGAATGGAATACCATCCGCCTGATCGAGAACTTTCTCCAAATTCTGTTCGCTGGGCGTCTCATCGGACCATAATTGACGAGCCAGTTGCCGCATCTGGTTTCTTGACATGGGCTCAAGTCTAAAGACGTTGTCGGCGATCTGTTGTGCGTCGTAGGCGGCTTCGGGGCGACCGGTCACCAGCACGAATAATGGTTGTTCGCTGGCGGCGGCCTTGAGCATTTCAAGGCAGACCAGACTCTCGGGATCGACCAGATGCAGGTCTTCGATAAGAAGTACAGTGCGGCCCTTCAGACCAACTTGCGCGAAGGTTTCAACAAGCGCTTTCGCGGTTTCCTTCAGCGACAGGTGAGAATCGCCGCCGCCGGAGAGCTCGCGCTTATCCGGCATTACCATTGTTTCGAGTACGCCGGGCTCAATGAAATCGAATCCGGCTTCACCGAGTGCCTTTTCAATCCGCTGCCCCGGTGACTGCTCGTCCAGTTTCAACGCATTCAAGATCAGGCTGCGCAGCACTGCGAAGGGTGTGGTGCGCTTTTGCATATCGCCGCGAAAAACCAGCAGCTGGTCTACTGAATTTTTCGATACCGCCTCGTCGATGACTGCGATGGCAAGGCGGCTCTTACCAATGCCCGGTTCTCCGATTATGGCGTATATCCGGTTCTGCGTCGCATCTCCGAATATTGCATCGCCAATGGTTTTGCGTTCCCTTTCGCGCCCGACGATCGGATTTGTATATCGGAGCATCGCACCGTTTGCGGCGCGACGATTTGCAGGTGCGCACATCTGGGAAACGCTCGAACTGATTTCATCGAGTATCTTAAGATCTGACCGCGGCTTATGCTTGAAATCCAGACGGCACAGTTCAATCGTGTCTTCGCTGATCAGTATTTCACCCGGTTCAGCGCTCTTTTCGAGACGGGCAGCCAGATGCACCGTGCCGCCGACCAGATCGAGCTGGGAGCCGCGTTCAAGTTCCAGATTTCTCAGCCCCACGAGGCCGGAATGAACGCCTACCCGAAACTGGACCTTGTTGTTGTCGGGGTCGAGCACCGGATTGTTTTCATCGTAAGGGTGCTGAATGTTCCAGGCCGCCTCACATGCGCGGTCAGCATGGTCTTCATGGGATTCGGGCCACCCAAATACGGCAACGCCACCATCTCCGGCAAAACTGACGAGCAAGCCGCCGGCTTTTTCTACCGAGCTGCGGATGTGAGTCAGTACGTCATCGACCATGAGTTGGGCGTCATCCGGATCGACTGACGCGATACGGTTTGTCGAACTTACCGCATCGACGACCATTACGGTGACGATGCTTCGTTCCGGGTAGGCCATAGTGTGCAATGCCAACGCCCCTGAATTCAGCGAATAGGCTCTGTTCCGGAATTCACGCGATGGTGTCGACGTGAATAATCAGTAAAAAACCTTCCAATGTGAAACCCGTGTAAAATACCCCTCAAATTTTAGTGGTAGGCATTTTGCCCGCGGAACATACCTATCAGAAATATTTGTGTCGTGTCACCGGGTTAGCTGTGCAAAGCGATTGGTCCGCCGGACGTAAATATACTTTCAGCAGGAGATATTTACGCCCCTCGGCAATCTCACAACGGCTTGTAGTTCCATGATATTCAGGCATTTCAATGTGATTGCCAAACCAGTGGATGCGCATGGCCATCTGGCACGGATAATGTCAGCAGGCAAATAAAATTGACCTGGGCGTGGGAGGCCATTTGCTTTGTCGACTGCCATAGCGACAAACTTTGCGGAATGCATGGTGATACGCACCTGCACGGCGACAGACTTCGGCACATGCCAGGATGTTTGCCGAAACAGGACCCGTTTATTGAAGTCCAGCCGCCCCTACAGCCGCAGCCGAATGCCGCGACCTGTCGCGAGGGGCCGCTTTCTGACAGCCTCGCGGTTCAAGACATAAATACCGCTGCCGACGATCAGCACAACACCCAGAATTGTGGTGGAGGACGGGTATTCCGTCCAGATCAACACACCCCAGAACATCGCCAGCGGCATAGCCACGAACTCGAACGGTGCAACAACACTTGCGGGCGCTATGCGGTAGGCTTGCGCCAGACAGAAAAAGCCGACGGCTGCTATCAATCCGCAAATCAGGATTAGCAATCCGTCGAAAAGGCTTGGCACTGTCCAGGAACGCAACAGAAATGCGATGCTCGGATGGCTGATCGTCGCAAATTTGCCGTCCCCGATGAGTGCGCCGGAAATCGCGCTGAACAGAACAAAAACAGCCATTGCAAAAAAGGCAAGGCTTGCGCCGGACTGGGTCTTGCCAATTCGCCGGGTAATAATGGAACTGGACGCGTAGGTCAGCGCCGCCAGCAAAGGCAGCACGGCGACCGGGTTCAGCAGGCCCGCACCGGGACGCATAATCACAACAACACCAGCGAAGCCCACGATCACAGCCGCCCAGCGCCTTATACCAACCGTTTCTTTCAGGAACAAAGCCGAGAACAATGTCACAATCAGTGGCGAGACGAAGAATATGGCGGTTGCTTCGGCAATGGGCATTGCGACCAGCGCCATGTAGTACGCTGTGTAGGAGAGCAAACCGAGCATACCCCGCAGACAATTGAACCAGGGGTGGGGGACCCGCAATGTCGAAAATCCACCGCTGAAATAAACCATTGCGCCGATCGGGATCATGGCGATCAGCCCTCGCAGGAAAACGATCTCAAACGCCGGGTAAGTACTGCCGATCCAACGGATGATAACATCCTGGAGGCTGAATATGCCGATTCCGAACGCAACCAGCACGATACCCTGTATCGGCGAATCCGCGGCTATGGGAGGGAGATAATTCGGAGCGGCCGATATTCGATGATTTACGAAAGACATTTGGCCTCAAGCTCCGACTGGGTTTTTCCGGTACAGATTGACGCCATTTTGTTGATTTGAAAAACGAATATAATTTGTGATCTTAATCGAACATCTCGATCAACTGTATATGGGCGGATTCGATGAACCTCGATCACATCTGGACGTTTCTGGAAGTTGCCAAGACAGGCAATTTCAATCGTGCGGCGGAAAATCTGAACATTACCCAGTCCACGGCAAGCGCCAGGATCAAGTCGCTGGAGGAGCGGGCAGGGCACCCGCTTTTGAACCGCAGCCATTCCGGCTGTGAACTCACGGCAGCCGGCGCTCAGTTTTATCACTATGCGAGCGGCATTCAGCGGCTTTGGCAGAAGTCACAGCAGTCCGTGGCGCTCAAACCCGGCTTTCGCACGGTGTTGTCGATCGGTGCGCAGGTCAGCCTCTGGGAGCGCCTGGTTCTAGAGTGGATGGCGTGGATGCGAAGCAAGGCGCCTGACGTCGCGTTGCGCGTCGAAGCGGATTATTCACCCAGCCAAATGCGCCAACTGTCCGATGGCCTGCTGGATATTGGCGTTATGTACCAGCCGCGAAACACACCCGGGCTTGTCGTGGAGAAACTGCTCGAAGAAAAACTGGTTCTGGTCGCCACAAAAAAACGCAAGGTATCGCCGGGCTGGGTCGAGGATTATGTATTCGTCGACTGGGGTGACGTCTTCCTTGGAGCCCATGCCGAGGCTTTTCCTCAGATGGAAACGGCGGCAGTGTCCGTCGGTCTTGGTGCCCTGGGTCTGCAGTACATTCTTAAAAATGGCGGATCCGGATATTTTCCGATCAGGGTTGTCCAGTCGCTGATCGACGAGGGGCGCCTGTTCCAACTGGACGACGCGCCCGTCCTGAGCCGGCCGGCCTATGTTGTCTATCGCGCCGATCCGGTCGATCAATCGGTAATGGATATTGCGCTCGACGGCCTGCGCAGGATCGCCTCGGAAGAGACCGGGTGAGTGTTCGTGCGACGTTTGGTTTACGGATCTTATGATCTGTACTTGTCACGCCTTGACAGCGCACGAATTCGTCGGAGCCGTTTTTTGGCAATGGCTTTCTTTTGGGCACAATAAACCAACCCTAAAGACTAGTCCTTGAAATAGTCCGGTTTTCCGGTTGTCCAGGTTTCGCCCCAGTGCTGGCCGCCACCGGCGACGTTGAGGACCTCGCCTGTCACATATCCTGCAGCTGAACCGCCAAGATAGGCGCAGGCTTCCGCCACCTCCCAGGGATTGCCGTTGCGCATCATCGGATTGGACCGGTAGTAGAGCGCGCGGGCCTCGGGCGTATAGACCTTCCAGCCCTCGGTTTCGATGGCGCCCGGCGCGATACAGTTGACGCGAATGTTGAGCGGTGCCCATTCGACAGCCAGGTTCTGGCTGAGGCCGACCACGCCGGCGCGCGCGGCAACCGTGTGGGCGACGCCGTACAGACCCTGCCGCGTCACCACAACGATGTTGACGATCGAGCCGGGCACATCGGCATCGCGCCAGCGGCGGGCCGCCGCCTGCATCATGAACCAGGTGCCGTTCAGATTTGTGTTGATGACCGCGTTCCAGCCCTTTTCGGTAAAATCGATGGCCGCTTGCGGAAACTGCCCGCCGGCGCTGTTGACCAGCAGATCGAGCCGCCCGTGTTCCTCCCAGACCGTTTCGAACAGGTCGTTGACGGATTCGGGGCTTCGGATGTCGAGAGCGATGCCGCTTGCCGCGATATCGTGCTCCTTGAGTGTTGCGACGAGGGCGTCGAGCTTTTCCTGGCTGCGGCCTGCGACAATGACATGCGCGCCCAGGCGCCCAAGCAGCCAGGCCGTTGCGCGGCCAAGTCCGCCGGCGCCGCCGGAAATCAGGGCCACCTGACCGGCAAATGCGTCCGGCGCATAGACCGTTGGCATGGTCGCCAGTGCCGTATCGTCAAATCCGCTATGCGCATCCACGTTTGAATTTTCGTCGTTGCTGCCGTTTGTCATGTCACTGAATGTCTTTCAGCAATTCACCGGCGATGATCAGCTTACGGACCTCTGTCGTTCCGGCGCCGATTTCGAGAAGCTTGATAGAGCGATAAAGCCGGTTGATTTCCGATTCCCATATATAGCCCGAGCCACCATGAACCTGGACAGCCTTGTCGAGCACCTGGTGTGACGCTTCCGCAGCATACATGACGGACGCTGCCGTGAGCATATGGATATCGCCGCGCCCGCCGCCGCCGACTTCCAGCGGCGCTGCCGCGGCCAATGTGCGGTAAGTGAAGGTGCGCATCGTTTCGACCGCGACATACATCTCCGCAATCATCGACTGAACCATCTGGAAGGAACCGATCGGTTTGCCGAACTGCTTGCGGGTCTGGGCGAAATCAATCGACAGTTCGAGCGCCCGCTCGGCAACGCCCAGGCACAGCGGGGAGATCATTGAGCGCTCCAGGTCAAGTCCGCTCATGACGATGGAGACGCCCTTGTTTTCTTCGCCGACGAGATTTTCCGCCGGCACACGGCAGTCGTTGAAGACGAGTTCGGCCGTCTGGCTGCCGCGGTAGCCCATCTTTTCAAGCTTTTGGGCGACTTCGAAGCCGGGAAAATTCTTTTCGACTATAAAGGCGGAAATGCCGTGGGCGCCGCGTTCCCTGTCGGTTTTTGCATAAACGAGCAGGACGTCGGCAACCGGGCCGTTGGTGATGTAGATCTTAGAGCCGTTCAGGACATAGTGGTCGCCGTCCCGGCGTGCAGTCGTGCGCATGGATCCCAGCGCATCGGATCCGGCGCCCGGCTCGGTCAGGCCAAGCGCGCCGATCTTGCGCCCCGAGCACAGGTCAGGGAGGTATTTGCGACGCTGATCCTCATTAGCGTTGCGGTAGATGTTGTTGACGCACAGGTTCTCATGCGCCACCCAGCTTAGGGCCAGCGCGTGGTTCCAGCGTCCGAATGCCTGAAGCAGCAGACCTGAGGTCACGAGGTCAAGGCCGACGCCGCCATATTCCTCCGGCACCGTAATGCCGAAAAATCCGGCATCGCCCATTTTAGGAAAGGCATCGTCCGGCCACCACTCTTCCGCATCCATCTTTTCGGCAAGGGGATAGAGCTCATTGCGCGCAAAGCGGTCCGCCTGATCCAGGATCTCCCGCTGCTCGGCATTGAGGTCAAACGTTCCGCCATCATCGAAATTGGCAAGATAGTCCGTCGGCGCGGCGTTGGTCATCAGTATGCTCCTCCCTTGATGCATCGGGGTGAATCGGATCACCGCCGTTACCGCTCTCCTGGCGGAAGTGCCAAAAGGTGCGCGTACAGAATTTTAGTGAATCAGATTTATTAAGTCCATACGGAATTATGAAAAATTACTTGTCTAAATTTATCTCATAAAAACAAATATATAAATATCAAAAAAGAAAATTCTCTACGGAATTGAAACTGAATTCAAATTTGCCTATTGACAAAATAAGTGAGCCTCATTCACTTTATAGGAGAGCGCGATTGACCGCCACGTCGGCGTCATGGGCGCAGGGAGGAATAATTGAACGATGTCGTCCGGATCACTCGCGAAAGCAGTGTGCTGACCATAACGATCAACAGGCCCGAGCGGCGCAATGCACTCAATGAAACGGTAGCGCAGGGAATTGCTCGCGGGCTGGACGAGGCGGAGGCCGATCGGCAGGTGCGGGCGGTTGTTCTGACTGGTGCTGGCGACAAGGCGTTCTGCGCCGGTGGCGATTTGCAGCTCAATGCCGACGGAACGCCGTTCACTATTGCAGCCGATGATCCGCGCCACTACGTCGCCCAGCTCTTTCGCCGCATACAGGCCTGCCGCCTGCCGATTATCGCCCGGGTTAATGGCCACGCTCTGGCAGGCGGCTTCGGTCTTGTATGCGCTTGCGATCTGGCAGTGGCATGTGAGGACGCCCTGATTGGCGTTACCGAAGTCAAGGTCGGTATTTTCCCGATGATGATCCTGCCGCTGCTGATGCGTGTTGTTCCCGATCGTACCTTGATGGAAATGTGCCTGACCGGCGAGACGATGACGGCCGGTGAGGCGGCGCAACAAAGACTGGTCAATTACGCCGTTCCGGCTTCCGAGCTTGACGCAAAGCTGGATTGGCTGGTTGCCCGGGTGACATCCAAATCGCCAACCGGCATCAGGCTCGGCAAGCAGTCTCTGGCGAAAATGCGCGAGATGAATTTCGATCATGCGCTCGAATATGCACAATTCATGCTTGCCAATATGACCCGCACGATGGATGCGCGCGAAGGCTTTACGGCCTTTGCCGAAAAGCGCGCGCCGGTCTGGACCGGGGAGTAGGCGGCAATGGCTAAGACTGTCCGGATAGGATGTGGCGCGGGGTTCTGGGGCGATACGCCGGAAGGGCCTGCCCAATTGGTCAGAAGCGGCGATATCGACTATCTGGTGCTCGACTACCTGGCCGAAATCACCATGTCGATCTTGGCGCGCATGAAGGCGCGCCGGCCGGAATTCGGCTATGCGACGGATTTCGTAAGCATGGTTGCGGCCCCGCTGGCGCAGGAGATCGCCAATAAGGGCATTCGCATCGTCACAAATGCAGGTGGCGTTAATCTTGAAGCCTGCCGGGATGCGCTGTCTGCAGCCTTTGAAAAAGCCGGCGTCGATCTGAAAATTGCGATTGTGCGCGGCGATGACCTCAGTGGCCAGAGTGACAGGTTCCACGCATCCGGTGCGCGCGAAATGTTCAGCGGCGCTCCTCTGCCTGCGGAATTGGCAAGCGTCAACGCCTATCTCGGTGCGTTCCCGATCGCGAAGGCATTGGCCGAGGGTGCGGATATCGTTCTGACAGGGCGTGCGACGGATTCAGCGCTGGCCCTCGGCCCCTTGATTCACGAATTTGGTTGGGGCGCGGCAGACTATGACCGCCTCGCCGCCGGGAGCCTGGCAGGCCACGTTCTTGAATGCGGCACACAGGCGACCGGCGGCATCTTCACCGACTGGCGCGACGTCGAAGGCTGGGACCGTATGGGCTTTCCCATTGCCGAATGCCACGAAGACGGCAGTTTTGATTTGACCAAGCCGGAAGGAACCGGTGGTCTCGTCAGCCCGATGACCGTCGCCGAACAGATCGTTTACGAAATCGGAGATCCGGCGGCCTATGTCCTGCCCGATGTGATTTGCGATTTTTCAGAGGTCCGGCTCTCCCAAGCGGGTCGTGACAGGGTGCGTGTCAAGGGTGCACACGGGCGCGCACCCACCTCGAGCTACAAGGTGAGCGCCACCTATGCAGACGGTTACCGGGCTGGTGTAACGATGATGATTGCCGGCAACGAGGCCGTTGCCAAGGCCGAGGCAGTCGGCGCCGCTATTCTGTCGCGTGCGTCACGCCTGATGAAGGCTGAAGGTCATGCAGATTTTTCCGAAACATCGGTCGAAGTGCTTGGTGGCGAATCCACCTATGGTGCGCACAGCACGGCGCATGACGCACGCGAGGTGATTCTGAAAATCGCCGTTCGCCACGACGAAAAGGCGGCGCTGAAAATATTCGCGCGGGAAATCTATCCGGCCGCCACGGCCATGGCGCAGGGGCTGACCGGATTTGCCGGTGGAAGACCCGACCCGCAACCGGTCATCAGGCTGTTCTCGTTCCTGGTGGACAAGGCGGATGTGCCGGTTGAGATCGAAATCGATGGCCGGCGCATTTCCGTGCCAATCGCGGCCGGCGAGCAGGAGACGCAACCCGCGGCACCGGCTGCCGGACTGGCAGATGAGGTCCGCCAGGCTGGAAGCACCGTCGAGGTTCCGCTGCTGGCGATTGCCCATGGTCGCAGCGGCGACAAGGGCGACATTGCAAATATCGGCATTCTTGCGCGGCGGCCTGAATTTGCTCCGGTCATCCGCAACGCGGTCACTGAAGATACCGTGCGCGATTACTTCTCCCACATTGTCAAAGGCAAGGTCGAACGTTTCGATTGGCCCGGCCTTAATGGCTTCAATTTTCTGCTTCATGGCGGGCTCGGCGGCGGCGGCATCGCATCGCTGCGCCACGATCCACAGGGCAAGACTTACGCCCAGATGCTGCTCGACCTGCCGGTTGATATCCCCGTCGCATGGCTGGACAACGACGCTCCCCTGGCCAATTGGTCAACGGACGAAATTCGCCAGGAGGTAATCGCATGAGCACAGAATCAGCAAAACGCAGCTTCGTTCGTCTGCCCCGTGAGCGCCGTATGCGCGAGATCGAGGCCGCCGCACGCGAGGTTTTTTCGCAGCGCGGCTACGACGCTGCCTCGATGACCGACATCGCCAAACTTGCCGGTGTATCGGAAGGTTCGATTTACAAGTTCTATACCAACAAGCGCGACCTGCTGCTGACGGTCATCCGCACCTGGTATCAAAGAATGATCGACGAGTTCATCGAAAAACTCTCGGGCGTCGAAGGAACGCGCGCCCAGCTTCAGACCGTTATCTGGCAGCACCTGAAATCGATCAAGGCGAACCCGGACCTTTGCCGGCTTTTCTATTCCGAGGTCAGGAGTGCGGACGACTATTACGACAGTGATCTCTACCGGCTGAACCGGGATTACACCCATGTCCTGATGGACATCATCCAGCAGGGTGTCGCCCGTGGTGAAATCCGGGCGGACATTTCCGTCACGTTGGTTCGCGATATGGTTTTCGGTGGCATCGAGCACCGCATATCCGGCTTTCTGCTCAATCGCGGAAGCTTCGACCAGCAGGAGATTGCCGACCAGCTCTGCGATCTGGTGATGGCAGGCATTGCGACACCGGTGAAATCGCCGAACGGCCTTGATGGCCTGGTCGAAAGGCTGGAGCGCGTCGCGGACCGTCTCGAGTCCGAAGAAGGCAAGGACGGCTAGGCGATGCTCACACTCACCAATGTGCAGATCATGTATGACCGGGCGATAGAGGCCGTTCGCGATGTTTCGCTGACCGTCGAAAAGGGAAGGATCGTTGCACTTCTCGGATCAAACGGCGCGGGAAAGTCGACCCTGTTAAAGGCGATTTCCAACGTTCTTTATCCGGAAGAGGGTGAGGTTCTGCACGGCGAGATCGCGCTGGATGGCAAGAACCTTCTTGCCATGCCGGCCGACGATATTGTCGGGCAGGGCATTGTTCATGTCCCCGAAGGGCGTCGGCTTTTTCCGTTGATGACGGTTGAAGAAAACCTGACGATGGGTGGGTTTTTGAAATCACGAGGCGAGGTCGCGGCCGATCTCGACCGGGTCTATGCGATGTTTCCGCGGCTGAAAGAACGGCGGAACGCGACCGCTGGTTATCTTTCCGGTGGCGAGCAGCAGATGGCCGCGGTTGGGCGGGCGCTGCTCGCCAATCCGCGGCTGTTGATGCTCGACGAGCCGTCGCTCGGCCTTGCGCCGCAGATCATCGAGCAGATCTTCGAAACCATTGTCGCCCTTAACAAGGACGAGGGGATGTCGATCCTCCTCGTCGAGCAGAATGCCTCGCTGGCGCTGCAGATCGCCGACTACGGATACATCGTCGAGAACGGGCGCGTGGTGCTTGACGGACCGGCGGAACGCATCGCCGGCAATGAGGACGTCAAGGAGTTCTATCTCGGCTTCTCCGAAGGCGGCACACGCAAGAATTACCGCGAGGTCAAGCATTACAAACGGCGCAAGAGGTGGCTGTCGTGAGCGCGCTATTGAAACTCAAGAATGTCACCAGGCGTTTCGGTGGGCTCACCGCCGTCAACGACGTTGCCTTCGATGTGCCGGAAGGCGCGATCTACAGCGTCATCGGCCCGAACGGTGCCGGCAAGACGACGCTGTTCAACCTGATCAGCGCGCTGTTTCCGCCAAACGAGGGCGCCATCGAATTCGACGGCCATCAGATCCATACGGCGAAAACCCATCAGCTGGTCGATTTCGGCATTGGCCGCACCTTTCAGAACCTGGCGATCTTTTCCCATGCGACGGTGGTGCAGAACCTGCTTGTCGGCCTGCATCACACGCTAAAGGCCAATCCGCTCAGCGCCGCCCTGTTCTGGGGTTCGGCGCGGCGCGAGGAAATCGCTGCACGGAAGCGCGTTGAGGACATCATCGATTTTCTGGAGATTGAGCATCTGCGTGACATGCCCGTCGGGCTTTTGTCCTACGGCCTTCAAAAGCGCGTTGAACTGGGTCGTGCACTCGCAACCGGTCCGAAGATGCTTCTGCTCGACGAAATGGTTTCCGGCATGAACAGCGAGGAAACCGAGGACATCGCCCGTTTCATTCTCGATATCCGCGAAGAGCTTGGTGTCACGGTGGTCATGGTCGAGCACGATATGGGCATCGTCATGGACATCTCCGACCGGATTGCGGTGCTCAATCACGGTGCGCTGATCGCCGAGGGAACACCGGCCGAAATCTCTTCGAATGAAGATGTCGTTCAAGCCTATCTGGGGAAAAACTGACCATGTTGCGTGACGCCAACTTCATGGAGCAATCGACGCTTCCCGGCCTATTGCGCTTCTGGGCGGACCGGTATCCGGAACGGCTCGCATTCCGTGAAAAAGACTTTGGCGTGTGGAACCGCTTTACTTTCAGGGACTACTACGAGCACACCAAAGACTTTGCATTTGGTCTCGTTGCGCTCGGCGTCAAAAAGGGTGATTTCCTTGCCGTCGCCAGCGAGGACACGCCGGAATGGATGTTCAGCGATCTTGCCATCCAGGCGCTCGGCGGTGCCTGCATCGGTGTTTATCCGACCAACCCGTGGCCGGAGCTTCGCTACATTCTCGAACATTCCCGCGCCCGCTTCGTGGTCTGCGGCGATCAGGAGCAGACGGACAAGGTTTTCGACGCGCTTGAACATGGCGGTGAGCTCCCGCATCTCGAAAAGATCATCTGCGTCGACATGAAGGGGTTGAAACACTACCCGCGCGAACGATTGATGAGTTTCGATGAAGTGGCCGCGCTCGGCCGTTCCAAGCGGGAGGAATATGGCGACCTTTTCGAAAATTCGATCGATGCGCTGACGCCGGATGATGTGGCGGTCGTGGTCTATACGTCAGGCACGACCGGCATGCCGAAAGGCGCGATGCTTTCCCACCGCGGCCTGATCTGGGGTGGATTGCGATTGTCGGAGCGCCACGGCATCGATGAGACCAACTGGGAAGTGCTGTGCTATCTGCCGCTTTGCCACGTTGCGGAGCGGCTGTGCTCGACCATCATGCAGCTCGTCAACGGCACGCCGGTCAATTTTGCCGAGTCCATCGATGCGGTGAACCAGAACCTGCGTGAGATTGCCCCGACCGGATTTCTCGGCGTGCCGCGCATCTGGGAAAAGCTGCAATACGGCGTGATGGTCAAACTCAAGGACGCAACGCCGCTACAACAGCGCGTTGTTGAACAATGCCTGGCGCTCGGGCGGCCCATCGCCCAGAGGCAGCTGGCCAATGGCGGCGAGCGCAAATCGCTGCGTGACCGGCTCGTCTTCGCTTTCCTGTGGCTGGTCTGTTTCCGCTCCCTGCAAAAATCGATGGGCCTCGACCGGGCGCAGACCATGTTGTGCGGCGGCGCTTCGATTTCGCCGGATGTGCTGGAGTTTTTCTGGGCGCTCGGCCTCAAGGTCTACCAGGTCTACGGCATGACGGAACTGTCGGGCATTTCACACAGCCAGTATCCCGGGCACACTGCACTTGGTCAGGCCGGACCGCCGCTCGATACTTACGAACACACAATCGCCGAGGACGGTGAAATCCTCGTGCGTTCCAAGGCGATCTTCCCGGGCTATTTGCGCAATGAGCAGGCAACCGCCGAAGCGGTTCGGGACGGATGGATGCGCACCGGCGATGTCGGGCGGATCGCCGACGACAATTCCATCGTCATTACCGACCGCAAGAAAGACATCATCATCACGTCGGGCGGCAAGAACATCACGCCGTCGCTGATCGAGAACCGTATCAAGGATTCGATCTTCATACGCGAAGCGGTATTGATCGGCGAACGCCGCAACTTCCTGACTTCGCTCATCCAGATCGACTACGAGACTGTCGGCAAATGGGCGCAGGAACGCGGACTTCCCTATACGACCTTCAAGAGCCTCGCAGGTCTGCCGGAAGTCCGTGACCTCATTACCGGTGAAATCAACTCGGTCAACAAGGAGTTCTCGCGTGTCGAGAATGTCCGCAAATTCTCGCTCCTCGACAAGGAACTCGACCATGACGACGGCGAAGTGACGGCGACGATGAAAGTCCGCCGCTCCGTCATCGAGGAAAAATTCAAACCGCTCATCGAGCAGATGTACGGAGCGTGAGGGAACGCCGATGGACCTGTTCTTAAATCTCGTTGCATCCGGCCTGGTGATCGGTTCGATCTACGGCATCATCGCCATTGCCTTTGCCATCATTTTCAAGACCACCGGCGTGCTGAATTTTGCGCAAGGCGAGGTCATGATGCTGGTGGCCTATGTCAGTTGGAGTCTCGGCACCGAACTCACATTGCCGTTCTGGGCCCTCATCATCGTATCGATTGGCGTTGCGGCGCTGATTGGCGTCATCATTGAGCGGCTGTTTATCCGGCCGATGATCGGCCAACCGGTCTTTGCCATCGTCATGGTGACGATCGGCCTTGCCGTGATGTTGCGCAGCCTCATCGTTATTCTCTGGGGTTCGGACGCGGAGCCGTTCGATGCGGCGATAGAAGGCGGGCTGATCGAGATCGGGCCGGTGGTGCTGTTTTCCGAACAGCTCTTTGCCATCATCCTGTTCTTTTTCCTTTCAACGGCCGTATTCCTGTTCTTCCGCTTCACCCGGATCGGCATAGCCATGCGCGCGACGGCCATGGACGAAACCGCCGCCCTTTTGATGGGTGTCGATGTGCGGCGCATCTCGGCTTTTGCATGGGCCATCGCCGCAATCGTTTCGGGTCTTGCCGGCATAACATTCGCGATCATGTTCTCGCGTGCACCGGACCTCTGGTTCCAGGGCCTGCGCGCCTTTCCGGCAACAATCCTCGGTGGGCTCGATTCGCCGCTCGGCTCCGGTTTCGGCGGCCTCATTATCGGCGTCATCGGAGACCTTTCGGAAGGCTATATCGGCCAGGGTCTGAAGGAGATCTCCGGCTTCGTCGTCATCATCATCGTCCTCATGGTCAGGCCCTACGGTCTGTTCGGTGAAAAAGAGCTGGAGCGCGTGTGATGCGGACTCACCACTTCGTCGAAACCTATGAAAAGCATATCTCGCTGTCGGATAATGCAATCACCTGGCTTTGGATAGGGTCGCTTATCGTCGCGCTGGCAGCCTTTCCCTTCATCGCCAGCAACTATTTGATCGCTCTCGCGACGACTGTCGGCATTGCCGCGATTGGCGCCATCGGCCTCAATATCCTCACCGGCGTGACCGGTCTGATTTCGCTGGGGCAGGCGGGTTTCCTGGCCGCCGGCTGCTACACGACGGCGCTGCTGATTGCCGATTACGGCTGGCCGCCGGAACTGGCGCTGCTTGCCGCCGGTGTCGTTTCTGCCGCACTCAGCCTTGTCGTCGGTATTCCCTCGCTGCGGCTCAAGGGGCTGTATCTCGCCATCACGACGATGGCTTTCTCTTTCATCATCACGCATTTCCTGCTTTACGCCGAGGGCGTTACGCATGGACCTTATGGTGTGCGGATCAAGGATCTGGATTTCTTCGGGCTCGACCTGACGTCGCCGACGCAGCTCTATTCCCTCGTTCTGGCGGTCACCATCATTGCGACGGTCGCTGCACTCAATATCCTGCGCACGCGCGTTGGCCGCGCGTTCACCGCCATTCGCGATCACGACATTGCAGCGCGCGTCATGGGCATCAGCCTGACGAAGTACAAGCTGTCTGCCTTTGTCATTTCTTCGTTCTTTGTCGGCATAGCCGGTGGGCTGATGGCCTTCCAGTTCCGCTTCATCAATGTCGATATCTTCAACCTGCTGCTTTCCGTCGAAGCACTGGCCATGGTCATTGTCGGCGGTCTCGGCTCCGTTGCCGGCGCAATCCTGGGAGCGGTCTTTATCGTGCTGCTTCCCGAAGCCACACGCGAGGCGATCGATCTCCTGCCGACGGGCGTCACCACGATGCTGTCGACTTACATTTACGAAATCCGCGGTCTGCTCACCGGTCTCACCATCATCATCATGCTGCGCATCGAACCGCACGGGCTCATCGGCCTGTGGCGCGATGTGAAGCGTTACTGGACCCACTGGCCCCTGTCCGTGTGACGCAGGGGGCAAAGACAGAACGGGTTAAACAAGGAGGAAAGACAATGAGGATCAAAAAATACAGCGCCATCTGCGCTCTGGCACTGGCGACCGCCGTGTCATCGGCGGCGGCAGAACCGGGAGTGACTGATTCAGAAATCGTAATCGGCAATATACTTCCGATGACCAGCTCGGCCGCGCTGGTCGGCAGGGCCGCGCATTTCGGCTCGGTTGTTGCCGCGGCTGAAGCCAATGCCGACGGTGGCGTCAACGGGCGCGAGGTGGTTATCCGGACCGAGGATGACGGTTACGTTCCGGCCCGAACAGTGCAGGGGTTGCGCAAACATATCGATGAAGGCGTCTTTGGCCTTATCGGCACCGGCGCCGGCGCTGGAACGGCCGCTATCCTGCCGATCCTCGAAGAAGAGGGCATTCCGGCAATCGTGTCGTTCTCGCCACTGCAGGCTGCAGTCGATCCGATCAAGCCGACGGTCTTCATGATCGGTGCGTCCTATCAGGATCTGCTGTTTGCCCAGCTCAAATACATCCATGACAATCATAGCCCGGAAAACGCAAAATACGGCGTCATCCGCCAGGATGATGATTTCGGCAATCAGGTTGAAGAAGCCTTCACCCGGGCAGTCGACGCGTTTGAGGTCGATGCCGCCGATCCCATCCGCTACAAGCGCGGCCAGAAGGATTTCGGCGCTGAAATCCTGAAGGTGCGTTCCAACGGCGTCAACGTATTGATCGCCGGCGGCGTCACGACGGAAATTCCCACCATGTTGAAAGAGTCGAGCAAGTTCAAACTGCCGTTGCAGGTCGCAACGGTGCCCACCTCGACACTGCCGCCGATCATGAAACTGTCGGCGCCCTACGGCTACAAATACTATAGCGGTGACTACATTTCGCCGATGGGATCGGAAGGCACCGCGCATTTCCTGGATGTGGCCAAGGCCAACCTCACTGAAGACGAGATGAAGGCGCTCAACCGCTACGCCGCGACCGGCTATGTGGCGACCCGCATCATGATCGAGGCGATCCGGCGCTGCGGCGACAACCCGACGCGGGCCTGCGCCGTCGAAAAACTCGAATCCGGTGAGGAATTCGACACGGCCGGCGTCACCCTGCCGCTGACCTTTGCCAAGGACCGGCACATCTCGGCTACCGCCGTCCGTGTGCTTGAGGTCGACCCGGTGGCCGGTTCCGTCACGCCGGTAACCGAGTTCACACAGTACTAGGCTCAAAGGGCGGGCCGGAAATTCCGGCCCGCCATCCTCTTGTCCATCAACGGTATTCGTATGCGCCCGACAGCTCTGCCATTCACCAAAGTTCTGATTGCCAACCGCGGCGAGATTGCGTGCCGGGTGGAAGATACATTGAAGGAAATGGGCATTACTTCGGTAGCGGTCTTTCACGACAGCGAGCGCAAGGCGCGTTTCGTCCAGTTGGCCGATGAAGCCCATGAGATTGTCGGCGAAACGCCCGTTGCCGCCTATCTCGATGGCGGTCAGATCATTGAAATTGCTCTGAGCTCCGGAGCCGAAGCGATCCATCCGGGATACGGGTTTTTGTCTGAAAACGCCGATTTTGCGCGTCAGGTAAGCGAAGCCGGTCTGGTGTTTATCGGTCCTGAGCCGGCTTCCATAGAGCTCATGGGCGACAAGATCACGTCGCGGAAATTTGCCGAGGAACACGGGGTCCCGGTCGCGCAGTCGGTATTGACGGATGGCGATCTCGACGGCTTCGTCAAGAAGGCCAGCGCTATCGGGTTTCCGCTTCTTATCAAGGCTTCGGCCGGCGGCGGTGGCAAAGGCATGAGCATAGTGCATTCCGCCGATGAGCTGGCCGAAAGCGCGCGCGTCGCTGCAAGCGAAGCCGAACGCTACTTTGCCGACAGCACGATCTATGCCGAGCGCTATGTCGAGAAGCCGCGCCATATCGAGGTGCAGGTCGTCGGCGACGGCAACGGCAATGTGGTGCACCTTTTCGAGCGTGAGTGCTCAATCCAGCGTCGTTTCCAGAAGATCATCGAGGAAGCACCGTCAGCCGGCCTGGCGGATGAGTTGCGGGACAGGATTTGCGAGGCGGCGGTGCGTCTGGCGTCAGCCGCGAACTACCGCAATGCCGGAACTGTCGAGTTCATCCTTGCACCGGACGGCGCATTCTATTTCCTCGAAATGAATACCCGTCTCCAGGTGGAGCATCCGGTATCCGAAATGATAACCGGCATTGATCTTGTCCGTATGCAGATCGAGATTGCCGCCGGTCTGCCGCTTGGCGTCAGCCAGGACGATATCGGCGTTTCGGGACATGCAATCGAGTGCCGCATCTGTGCAGAAGTTCCGGAGCGCGACTTCATGCCGGCAACTGGCAAGGTGCTGGAGCTCGATCCTCCGGCTGCATCACATATCCGCTTCGAAAACGGCCTTGTCGAGGGGCACTATGTGACGCTGAGTTTCGATTCCATGCTCGCAAAGCTTGTCGTGCATGGAGAGAACCGGAAAGCCGCAATCGACTGCACCGTCGAAGCGCTGCGCGAAACGGTCCTGCTCGGTGTCGAGACGAATCTTGATTACCTTTCCCGTGTTGCGGATCATCCGGTCTTCCGTGATGGCGCACTTCACACCGGATTTGTCACCGAACACGAGCAAGACCTCGTCGCGCCGCCGCCTGACGAAATGGAGCGTGATGCGGCGCTTCTTGCCGCGGCCCTTGCCTTCCGCGAGTTCCGTACGCTCGTCTTTGACGCGCCGGATCCCTACGCGTCCATGGGCGGATGGAGGAACTGACGATGGCTTTGAAACTCACAATGGACGATACGGCATATGCACTTGATATCGAATCCCTCCGTCCCGAGCTGAAAGTCGAGATCGACGGCCGGAAGAGGTCCGTGATCGACGAAGGAACACGCGATGGCTTTCGTATCATTGAGATCGACGGCCGGCATTTTGAATTCAGTCAGGCGCGTGACGGCAATCGCGTATTTCTGCGCCTGGGCGGCCGCAACTGGATCATCGATCTGATCGACCCTCGCGATGCTGCGGGCGAAGCCGGAAATGCGACGGATGAAATCCGCGCCCCGATGCCAGGTGCTGTGGTCACTGTTCACAAGGAAGCCGGCTCCGACGTGAAACACGGGGAAACGGTTTTGACGATCGAAAGTATGAAATTGCAGACAAACCTGGTCTCGCCGCGCGATGGCATCATCGCGTCCTTTCTGAAGTCCGTGGACGACACGTTCGAGAAGGACGAGGTGATCGTCACGCTGGAAACGGAGGCGTCTGATGCGTAGGATTCAATCGGCTATCAACACCGCCAGTCCGGATTTCCGCCAGAATCGGGATCATTACCGCCGGCTTGTTGCGGAACTGCACGAAAAGCAGAGCACGGCCCGCCACGCGCGCCCTGAACGCGATATCGCCCGGCTCGAACGCCAGGGCAAGATGCTGCCGCGCGAACGGGTCGAAAAACTCCTTGATCCGGGAACGCCGTTCCTGGAGCTTTCAACACTCGCTGCAAATATGGATTATGAGGGAGAGTCTCCAGGGGCGAGCATCATCACCGGCATCGGCATCGTGTCAGGCCGCGAGGTCATAATCCATGCCGACGATTCCTCGATCAAGGGCGGCGCCTGGTATCCACTTTCGGTCAAGAAGATCATCCGCTGTCTTGACATTGCGCTGGAAAACCATCTGCCGGTCATTCACCTTTGCGATTCTGCCGGCGGTTTCCTGCCGCTTCAGTCCGAGGTGTTTCCGGACCGGCACATGGCCGGGCGCATTTTCCGCAACCAGTGCCTGTTGTCGAAAGCAGGGATCAAGCAGCTTTCGCTCGTCTTTGGCCAGTGCACGGCCGGCGGCGCCTATATCCCGGGCCTGTCGGACTATAATGTCATCGTTCGCGGCACCGGCGCGGTATTCCTCGGCGGGCCGCCGCTCGTCAAGGCGGCGACCGGCGAGGAAGTCGGCGTCGAGGAACTCGGTGGCGCCGACATGCATACCAGCGTCAGCGGCACTTGCGACTATCCTGCGGCGTCCGAAGAAGAGGCGATAGCCATTGGTCGTGAAATTGTCGCCCAGTGGGATCGTCCGCAAAAATGGGCCTGCCAGCGCGAGGAGCCGGCTGATCCCTATTACGACCCGGAAGAGCTCTACGGCATTCTTCCCGACGACATCAAAAAGGGCTTCGACATCCGCGAGGTGATTGCCCGCATTGTCGACGGCAGCCGCTTCCACGAATACCAGCCGAATTACGGCACGACACTTGTCTGCGGCTTTGCCAATATCTGGGGCTGGAAGGTCGGCATCCTTGGCAACAATGGCGTCCTTTTCAACGATTCCTCGTTGAAGGGCGCCCATTTCATGGAGCTGTGCAACCAGAACAACACGCCGCTCGTCTTCCTGCAGAACATCACCGGCTACATGATCGGTCAGGCCTACGAGCGCCGCGGCATCACCAAGGACGGCGCCAAGATGATTATGGCGCAGACCTGTTCGCGGGTGCCGAAATTCACCGTCATGTGTCACGGTTCCTTCGGCGCGGGTAATTACGGCATGTGCGGACGCGCCTTCGACGGACGTTTTCTGTTTGGCTGGCCCGGTCATCAGATCGGCGTGATGGGCGGCGAACAGGCGACCAATACGCTGGCCGATGTGAAGATCGCGCAGATGCGGCGCAATGGTGAGACCTTCGATCCGGAGGTGATCGAAGAACTGCGCGAAACGACACAGTCAGCCTATCTCGAGCAGCTTTCAGCCTATTACTCGACTTCGCAGATATGGGATGACGGCATTCTCGATCCGGTCGACACACGCAATGCTCTGGGCATGGCGATCACCAGTTCGCTCAACGCTCCGCTTGGCGATTCAGGCTACGGCGTCTTCAGGTTCTAGAATTGTGACGCCGATGATAGAGGTCTATTTCGATTTTGTGTCTCCCTATGCCTATTTCAGCCTGAACCGGCTGGATGCATTGGCAGCACGGCACGGGCTCCAGGTGAGCTACCGCCCCATATTGCTTTGGGCGGTGCGCAGGGCCTTGAAGATGTCGCCGCCCATGGATGACGAACCGAAAGGGACGTACCTCCTCGATGACATGGCGCGTTCGGCCCGGTTTTTCGGTTTGCCCTACCGCATGCCGGACGCATTTCCGATCTCGACGCATCTCGCCGCACGTGCCTATTACGGTCTGGCCGCCATCGATCCGCTGAGGCTGCGTCCATTCATGCACTCGGTTTTCGATGCCTATTTCACCCAGAACCAGGACATCTCCGACGAAGACGTGCTCCGTAAAATCGGCGGACACTACGGCCTGGACCCCGAAACGCTCACGGAACTGATGACGGGCGATGGTCCACGAGAAGCGCTCGTTTTAGCCAATGACGATGCAGTGGCGCGCGGTGTGTGGGGCTCGCCCTTCGTCTTCATTGACGATGAAGCGTTCTTCGGGGCCGATCGGTTGCCGCAGATCGAATGGCATTTGGCATCGCGCGGGCAGGGCGCCGAACAACCGGGTGCACACAACCATCCACGCAGGGCGGGAGCTGACAATGGCATTTGAGGATATTTCGCTGGATATCGACGGTTCGGTAGCGACGATCACTGTGAGGCGGCCGCAGAAGCTGAATGCCATGCGCAACGGTACCGCAGATGAAATGCGGGCCGCTCTTACGCAAGCAGAGGAAGATTCGGGAGTTCGTGTGGTGGTGGTAACGGGCGAGGGGCGGGCGTTTGGCGCGGGTTATGATCTGTCGACCGTCGAACCGTCCCAAACGCAGGAAGCACATCTCCTCGAAAACGTGATCGACGTTCATTTCAATCCGCTTATCCGCGCGCTTCGCACCTCAAGGCTGCCGGTCATCGCCGCCGTCAACGGGCCATGTGCCGGGGTCTCGGTCGGCGTCGCGCTTTCCTGCGATATCGTGCTTGCCGCCAGCTCGGCCTATTTTTACGAACCCTTCGCAGGAATTGCGCTTGTCCCGGACGGCGGCAACACTTTCTTTCTTCCGCAAATCGCAGGGAGAATGCGCGCGACGGCAGCAATGCTGCTGGGCGAGCGCATTTCTGCAGAAGAGGCTCTGTCCTGGGGGCTGGTGTGGGAGGTGCACGAGGATGATGAGCTCATGAGCGCCGTTGAAAACGTTGCCGAGCGCATAGCACGACTTTCACCGCAGGCTGTTTCCGCAACCAAACGGCTTGTCGGTGCGGCCTGCGACAAGGATCTCAACCCACAGCTTGAGCTGGAACGTGATCTGCAGGCTGTATTGGGCCGCGAACCGGATATGCGGGAGGCCGTTGCAGCTTTCGTGGCTGGCGCGGGCAGGAGCTAAGGTCCCGACTGGCGACCAAAGTCCTTGATTCCACCGGCACGGCCTCATCTTTGCCAAAGACCTGTACCCGGCAATGGCTGGCACCGGTAATTTGAGCCTGGTGTCTTTCCTCACTGGGCGTGTGTCCGAAATGCCGAAGGTAGCATTTGCTGAAATGGCTGGCCGATGCAAATCCGTTTGCGATCGCGACCTCCAGAATTGACAGCGGAGTGTCACGCAACAGGTCCCGTGCCGCCTGCAACCGCAGGCGAATGTAGTACAGTCCGGGAGAACTGCCCAAATGCCTCTGAAACAGCCTTTCCAACTGGCGCATTGATATGTGCGTCATTTCAGCAAGCTGCTGACAGGTAACCGGCTCTTCGATGTACTCCCGCATCAACTCTACGGCCTGAATGATCTTCGGGTTATGCGTCCCCAAATGATAGGACATGTCGGGACGTTGTGCTTCTCCGTTCCTTCGCATGTGCTGGTGCAGCCCAGCCTCGGCAATCTGCCGTGCAAAGTCGTGCCCCTGCTCCTCGCTTATGAGGGCCAGCATCATGTCAAATGCGGAATTTCCACCCGCGCAGGTCAGGCGGTTACGATCGATCTTGAAGACAACCTCCGAGGCCGCCAATTGCGGGAACATCTCACGGAAGGTGCGCAGGCTTTCCCAATGGATCGTGCATTCGTAGCCGTCGAGCATTCGCAGCTTTGCCAGCACATAGGCGCCGGTGCAAAGCGCGCCGATCATTGCTCCACGGGATTCGAGCGCGCGCAACCGGTGGCCAAGCGCAGGATCAAGTGTGGTGGTTTGTACGCCGCGTCCGCTGACTACAAAAACAATATCCGCGTGCTTCAGATCGGATAAGGACGCGTCTGCCCCAACATCAATGCCGCAATCACTTTCCACCGCCGCGCCATCCAGCGTGTAGGTTGACCACCTGTATAAAGACTGGCCGGAAAGCCGATTGGCCTGCTTCAGAGGATCCAATGCCGAAACAAATGGAAGCATCGAAAAATTCGGCAACAGAACAAATGCAATGTGTTTCATTGTCTCCACCCGACACTGCCTCCACCCGACACTGTCCAAATTCGTCGCCCTTGAAGGACCGGTCATTGCAGCGTGGCGCAAAATCCGCCTGATCGGCTGTACAATTGCGTCAACACTACATTAAATATCCGTCATATCGGTTTGGAGAATTGTATAATGGTGCAGCCGAAGCCCGTTCTGAGGGTTGGATTCATCCTGTCGCAGAGGTTTACGCTGTCCGCGTTTGCGAATTTCGTTGACGTGTTGCGCCTGGCGGCTGATGAAGGGGACCGCTCACGTCAGGTCCGATGCAGTTGGACGGTTCTCTCGGCCACCATGAATCCCGTCAAGTCCAGTTGCGGTGTGCCGGTCTTTCCCGACCAACGCCTGGGTGATCCGCGCCAGTTCGATTATCTCGTGGTGGTTGGCGGGCTTATCGAAGCGATCGAGCGGCTCAACCCGGACTATGTGAATTATCTGAGGCTGGCCGCCGAGGCCGATGTTCCTATTGTCGGTGTATGCACCGGCGCTTTCATACTTCACCAGGCTGGTTTGATGCATGGCTACAAATGCTGCGTCAGCTGGTTTCACCATGATGATTTTCTCGAGCAGTTCGATGGTATCGAACCTGTGTCTGATCAGATATTCGTTGTTGATCGTGATCGCATGACATGCTCGGGAGGGGCGAGTTCGGCCCATCTGGCGGCTTTTCTCGTCAGCCGCCATGTGGGGCAATCCGCTGCTGCCAAGAGCCTGCATATCATGATCATTGATGAAGCCAAGGATGAGGAAAATCCGCAACCCGGGATACCGATCGACTTTTCTACCGAAGATCCTCTGGTCACAAAAGCACTGCATATGATCCAGCAAAACATGAGTGTTCCTCCGGCGGTGTCGGCCATTGCACAACGCCTGGGCATCAGCCGGCGAAAGCTGGAACGGCATTTCAGGGATGCGCTCGGAACCACGCCCGCGGAAGCCGGGATATCCATGCGGCTGGCCCGGGGAAGGCAGCTTCTGGAAACCTCTGATCTCTCAGTGACCCGGATCGCCCACGAGACCGGCTTTTGCGACGATTCCCATTTCATCCGGTCGTTCGGAAAGCGGGAAGGAACAACGCCTGCCGATTACCGCCGACGGTTTGCAGATCTGAAAAGTTCCGCTCAGTGACAAGACAGAGGCTTTCGCTGTCGCGTCGAATAGACCGGAGGGACAAGGCAACAATTCCTGCGGTTTATTGAAGTGCCCTGACGTTGCACTTTGCGCCAATTGTTGCTGGCACGCGCTTTCTGATAAGGTCTTTCGGCCTCGAACAAGAACAGATCGGGAGGCGCAAGTCGTCCGAAGGGGCGATAGCCGGAATATTTCCGGCGGCAAGGGAGGTGTCGGGCATATGTCCGGGACGAAGGAAACCAGACATATCGATGAGGTGGTTGGTGTCGTTTCCGGCCGTTCCTCGAAACGTGACCTGGCAATCCAGCAGTCCTGGCAACGGTGCGTGGATACATTCGGCCTGGACCCGACGAAGGCCAAGGAAGCGGTTATCCTGCCGGATTCACAGGTGCGCGAACATCAGGAGCGCAAGGACCATCTCATTCGCCGTGCCCGGTTTGGCCTGGAAAACCTCTATCGGCAGGTCTCCAGGCAAAACTATGTGGTTCTGCTCACCGATGAATCGGCAGTTACTGTCGACTATATCGGTGACCCGACTTTCAGTAATCAATTGAAAAAAGCCGGCCTTTATCTGGGGTCAAATTGGGACGAACGCCTGGCCGGAACCTGCGGTGTCGGTGTTTGTGCAACCACCGGTGAGGCTCTGACCGTTCACCAGACTGACCACTTCGACACGACGCATGTGCCGCTGACATGCACGTCGGCGCCGATCTACAATGCCGGAGGCAAGTTGTCGGCGGTTCTCGACATCTCCGCCCTGCAGTCTCCGAGCGACAAGGGCAGTCAGTACATGGCGCTGGCGCTGGTCAAGGAAACGGCAAAAAAGATTGAGATGGCGGGTCTTTGCGAGCAGTTCCGCTCGAACTGGATCATCCGCTTCAATCGTTCGCCGGAGCTTTTGGAGGTCGACCCGGACTGCGCCATTGCCGTCGATGACGGCGGCAGGCTGCTGGGCATGACGCACAATGCGCAGCGGTTTCTGGCCGAGACCCTGAACCGGGATTGGCGGCAGCCGGACGAACTGCTCGGGGTAAACATTTCGGAATATTTCGATTGCGACGTTGATGACCTCGTCCATCTGACACGCGCCACGCCAGCAGATCAGCGGGCGATTGTGTCGCGCATGGGTGCCGTCCTTTTTGCGGATGCAACGAAACCGGAGCCAAAGACAACAGGCAGAAACCCGGTCGCCAACAAGATTCTGAGTGCCGTTTCCAATGTGACCGATGGCGATCCTGCGATGCAGTCTGTCGTCGACAAGGCGATGCGCCTGGCGGACTCCCCGATCGCGCTTCTGCTGCTTGGCGAAACGGGCACAGGCAAGGAATTTCTGGCCCGGTCACTTCACAATGCCCGGCTGGCACCTGGGCCATTTGTTGCGGTTGACTGCGCGGCTTTGCCGGAGGAGATGATCGAGCGCGAGCTATTCGGATCGGCAAACCAGCTTGCTGACCGCGATGGGCCCACCGAAGGATATTTCCAAAAGGCAGATGGCGGCACGCTGTTCCTGGATGAAGTGGGTGAGCTCGATCTTGCTATCCAGACGAAGTTTCTGCGCGTGCTTTCAGAAAAAGAGTTCACGCCGGTCGGCGGCGGCGATCCGGTCCCGCTCAATTTCCGGCTGATATGTTCAACAAATCGGGAACTACGCAATCAGGTGACGTCCGGCCAGTTTCGCGGCGATCTTTACTATCGCATCAACGGTGCCGAGTTGAGGTTGCCGCGGCTTAGTCACAGAGAAGATTTTCGCTGGCTTGGTCGCAGGCTTTTGAAACAGGCCGGATTGAACGATGTCTCAATATCGCAAAATGCCTGGATCGAATTGGAGCGGCATATCTGGCCCGGCAACATCCGTGAGCTGGCCAACGTACTGGAATATTCCGCGGCGTTGTGCACCGACGGGGTTATACAGCCGTCGGATTTGCCTGAATACATGTTTGAGCGCCAGGGAGACGGGGGGGCGAGCGCGCCGGATTCTGCCTATGATGTTCTGCCGGGTTCGGAGGCCGCCAAACTTCAAAGTGCGCTCCGGGACAATGGCTGGAATATCTCCGCAACCGCGCGGGCGCTGCAGGTTGACCGCACGACCATACACCGCCGGATAAAAAGGCTGAATCTGGTTATTCCATACCGGCGATAAGCGCAGTGCAGCGTCACGCCACACCTGTTGCATCATTCAGCCTTCAGAATTGCCTTAATCCGGCTGCCTTGGCCATAACCATTTGACAAAATACAGATAAATTTCATTCGGTTTTGCGCATGGGTGTGGCGGTCCCTGCCACAATTGACAGCGTTCCGACTTTCTGGAACCCTTTTGATGGCATTGGGAACAACAACAGGTCTAAGAATCAACTGGCAATCAACAACCGGAATTAATCCGCCAGCCGGATCCTGAGAAAGTGTTTTGGGAATAACACAATCCGGTTTGTCCGGCACATTGTTTCGCACATTTTGACATGCCGAATTCTGTGCGCCGCTTTGCGGCGCGCACGCCAGTAAACTTGTTTTAATTTCCGTCCTGGGGAGGAGGAAGGATGCAGGCAGACAATCGCATAGACCCCGGCAGGGTAATGAAGGATCAGACTTGTGGAGCGGTATCCGGCCGGCCCTGGGCGGCGGGGTGCGGTCGAGTCGAAGCCTCATGGGAACGCTGTGCCAACGACTATGGCCTGGATCCGGGCGCCAGGCTTCGGAATGACAGGTTCGGCAATTACGAGGTGACTGAACGCCTGCAGGCCATTGAAAAGCCTCTGGTCGTTGCGGCCCCGCTGATTGAAAAGGTTCGCCGTGTGGCGCGGGATGCAGGCTATTGCGTAATCATCGCCGATAATGACTGTGCAGCAGTTGTTGAATATTGCGATTCCGCCGCAGCGAAGGAAATCAAATCATTCGGAATTAGCGCCGGAACCGTGTGGGATGAACCGTTCGTGGGTACCAATGGAATCGGAACATCCATCGCGGACAACAAAATTGCCACCGTCAACGGCAATCAGCACTATCACACCGCCTTCAAGAAATTCATTTGTTCGGCAGCGCCACTGATCGATCATGAAGGGCGCACATTCGCGGCGCTCAACCTGTCTGGCAAAGCTACGGACAGCGCCTCCGAAGTTGCGCTATTGGCGAGGCTGATAAAGAGATCGACCGGCAACATTCACAACTACCTGTTCAGAAACTATTTCAGGAACCATCATCTGGTGGCGCTTTCCACTGGGCCATTTTACGAACCGCACGATTATCAGGCGATGGTCGCTATTTCTGAAACCGGTGAGATTGTCGGCGCCACCAATCCCGCACTCGGCCTGATCGGCATGGACGATCGGGACAGTGTGATTGGAAAGAGCCTTGAAGCCACAATCGGACTGGGTATTGACGATCTGGCCGCCCTGAAGGGACGGGTGCATCGCACCGAAACCGATCGGGGTGAAGGACGCTATGTGCGCTTTTTCCGGCCACAGGCAGCGCGTGGCGGCAGCAAATCGGCCATCGGTTCCGCCACGAAAGCTGAAAGCAGAAATTCGAGGCAACCGGGTAAGCTGACCCTTGATCGAATAGCCGGAAACGACAGCCGGCTGGAAAAGACCATCAATCTGTGCAGAAAGCTGATCGACAGCGATATCCCGTTCCTTGTTCAGGGCGAGACCGGTGTCGGCAAAGATGTTTTTGCAGGTGCCGTGCATGCCAGCAGCAAACGGGCAGCCAAACCATTCGTTGCCGTCAACTGTGCCGCGATACCCGACAGCCTTCTGGACAGTGAATTGTTCGGATATGCGCCGGGCACTTTTACCGGCGCATTAAAAAGCGGCAAGGTCGGGCAGATCGTGGCGGCCGACAAGGGGACGCTGTTTCTGGACGAGATAGGCGATATGCCGATGGAGTCTCAGACCCGCCTCTTGAGGGTTCTGTCCGACCGGACGGTTACGCCGGTAGGCGCTACAAAGCCCGTCAGCATCGACATCAAGCTGATTTGCGCCACGCATCGCGACCTCGATGCCTTGGTGGCGGAAGGAAAATTCCGCGAGGACCTTTACTACAGAATCTGCGGCGCACGGTTCGAACTGCCGGCGCTGAGAGAACGCGAGGACTTTGGCGAAGTCGTGAATATGGTCATGGAAAAGACCGTGCCGGGTGCCGGCGGCCTTTCCTTCTCGGAAGACGCCTGGCAGATCATGGGGCAATACAACTGGCCTGGTAATATTCGCCAGCTTAAAAATGTGCTGCAGTATGTTTCCTACAGCTGTGCAAACGGGCATGTGCTGGTTGATGACCTGCCGGAGGATGTGCGCCGGGCCATGCGGTCTGGCTTTACGAGCGGTGTAGCAAACAGGTCGGCAAATACCGTATCCGGCAGGCGATCGGGCTCCATGCAATTTGACGGTAGCGCGCCGGAGATTGGCAGCGAGGAGCGCGACCGGATCGTGGCGGCACTCCAACAGGCCAAGTGGCGTGTCACTGAAGCAGCGGCAAATTTGGGCGTTAGCCGCGCGACCCTGCATCGGCATATGAACCGGTACGGCATTATTCGGCCCGATCACCGGTAGCGCAATAACCACACTTTCTCAGAACCGGCTGGCGCGATTGACGTGGCGCCGGCCTTTTTTGTGCTTCTCAACCGGCTTGAGCATGATGTGACACCTGTAGCATAGGTGCCGAAAACAACGCTCTATTGTCTGATGGATGAGAACTGAGCAAGTCACTGCCGGATAATGAAATTCCGTTTTTATCATTTAAAAACAAACAATTATTGCAAAACGAAAACTCTTTTCGCGCCAATCACCTGAATCTGGCACGCAATTTGCGGGTTGTTCTGCATCCGGAGACGACGCGTGTCCTGACCTGGGAGGAATAGGTCGGGATCGATGCTGGGTTGCTCCGGAAAACCATCTGATCGGGGTTCGATCCGTTCAGTCTATCGGGAGGAGAGCAACGTGGACACCAACGACAACGGCAAAACGATTATCCGGAGCGAAAGCCGGAGCCAGAAACCGAAAAGCGGAATAACGCGCCGCGATCTGATGAGCAAAAGCGCATCCGTCGCCGGAACCTTCGCGCTGACATCGGCTATCGGCATTGCGCCCAAATTCATCCGACCCGCCAGAGCCGGAGCGTATGCGCCGGGCATGACCGGCGGTCCGACCGGCTTCGCCGGCGCAGAGCGCTTCCAGTACAACGAAACCATGTCCGAAGGACGCGCAATCGAGGGCATCAAGAAGCTTCAGGCCGCCGGCAAGGCGCCCAAGAAACTCAGCATGCTGCTGACCGATGGCGCGATCGGTCAGATTACGAAGCCATTTCCTGTAGGCAAGATCGGTGGTCTCGACGCATTCCCCGATGGAGCGCCTTCGGTGAAGGATGTCTGGGAGCGCGAAACCGGCATTGAGATCGAAATCATCGGTGCGCCCGCCGAGGACATCTTCAAAAAGGTCATGCAGGACGTAACCACCGGCAGCGGAACGTTCGATATTTTCACCGGCCCGTGGAATTCAACCGGCGACCTTGCCGATGCCAACGGCATCGTCAATTGCGATGAGTATGTCGCCAAGTATATGCCGGACTGGGGTGATCCGGAGCGCGGCACGCCGACGCCTGAAATGGAAAAGCTGCTTTATACCTATGCCGGCAGCTACTACGCGTTCAGCCTGGATGGCGATTTCCAGACATGGTTCTACAACCGGGACCTTTATGAGAACCCGGATGTCAGGGCGCTCTTCGAAGACAAGTACGATAAGCAGCTCGGCACGCCCGCAACTTGGGAAGACGTTGACAATATCTCCGAGTTCTTTACCGGCAGGGATTTCGGTGCCGGCACGATGTACGGCAACGGCAATCTGATGAGCCCGTTCTGGGGTCTTGCCACGTTCTACGCCCGGTTCGCCAGCATGGCGTTTCCGAACAATTATTTCTTTGATGAGGAGGGCCGGCCTGCACTCGACAGCGATCTCGGCATCCGATGCGCCGAGGAGCATGTGCGGTCGTTCCAGTGGTGTCCGCCGGACGCGCTGACATTCACCTGGGCGGAAGCCTACAACACCATGTGGAACCTGCAGATCCCGCACACGGCGATCTACACCAATCTCGTTAAATTCGGGGATGGCTACAATCCGGACGGCACGCCAAAAAGCAAGGCGACCGGCAAGCTCAGCGCTCACCTTCCGGTCGGCAGGGATTTCGACGGTAAATTCAACCGCCGCTCCGTGCTTTACTACCACATCACCGGATGGATCTCGGCCAAGAGCCAGTATCCGGAAGCGGCTTACCTCTTCATGCAGTGGCTGAGTTCAACCCGCACCTACACCTGGATGTGCGGCAATCCTGGCGGCTATTTCGATCCCATGCAGCAGGCCAACTTCAAGGAACCGCTGTGTGAGGCGACCTATCACGACTATTCGATGGAGTTCATTCCGAAAACCATCGCGCGTTCGGTTCCTTCGATCAATTTTGCCGGTCAAACCGCGTTCGACAATGCGCTGGATGAAGAGTTGCAGGCGGCCATCACCGGCCAGAAAACTGCAGCGGAAGCGATGCGGGCTGCGTCCAAGAAATGGCAACGCATCATTCGCAAACGCCAGCGCAAGGGCATTCTTGATGCCATAGCTGCCAGCCGTCAGACCTGGCCGTCCATCGTCGACGATTCATGACCTCCCACGGCAACGGGAGAGGCCATCAATCCGGATGGCCTCTCCAGCGGAACACACGGGTTCGAAGCGAAGGGTGAACGGCATGCGCCGCAGTTTATTTTCAACGACCATTCACTATCTGCTGCTGCTGTTGGCAATCATTGTCGTCGGCTATCCGCTGCTGTGGATGGTCACGATGGCCTTTAAACCTTATCCGGAATGGACAACGGTTTCGGGTTTCACCTGGTTTCCCAAAAACCCGACCCTTCAGAATTTCGAGTTCATCTTTTACGGGCGGGCTGAAGGGCTGGTGGTTTCGCTCGATCGGACAATCATCGGTCCGCTGATATCGAGCCTGGTGACGTCGATATTGGGCACGTTCATTGCCGTTACGACAGGCACGCTTGCGGCCTATGCGGTCACACGTTTCGGGGTTGCGCAATCGCTGCCGCTCTCGGTGTTGCAACTGCGCTTGTTTCCGCCGCTTGCGGTGATGATCCCGGTGATGGTCATGTGGGCCTTCATCGGCGCGGTGGACACCTGGTGGGGCCTTTCGCTCATCTACGGCATCGTGACTTTGCCGTTTTCGTTCTGGCTGATGAAAACGTTCTTTGATGAAATCCCCATAGAGATCGAGGAAGCGGCGCTGGTCGAGGGCTGTAGTTATGCACGGATCTTCTGGCGCATCACGATGCCGATCGTCATGCCGGGTCTGGCAACCTGCTCGCTGTTCATCTTCATCCTGAACTGGTCCGACTATCTGTTCGCGCTGCTCCTGACGCAAAAGGAATGGGTGACGCTGCCGGTCTATATGGCAACGCTCACATCGGCGATGGGCGGCCAGATGTACGGAATGAAAGCCGCACTCGGAGTTATTGCAGCTATTCCGCCGGTCGTGTTTGGGATCCTGATCCAGAAACACCTGGTGCGCGGCCTGACTTTTGGAGCCTTGAAGCAATGAAATATGATGCCGCGACATCCGCACCGGGCACGGACATTGTGCCGCCCAACACCGATGCACCGTCTTTCTTGCAGAAGATTGCGCGGGACAAACAGAAACTTGGCGTGTGCTTTGTCCTGCCGACAATCCTTCTTTTGCTGTTTATCGTCGTTTTCCCGCTGCTGATGCAGATCTATCTCAGCATGAGCTGGTGGGGGCCGCTTGACGGCACGCCATGGTACAAGGCCTATGAGAGCTTCAATTTCTTCGAGCAGTATCTTTATCTTCTGGAGGACGAGCGGTTCTGGGGTTCGCTCTGGCGTACGCTGCTTATCATGCTGGTTTGCGTTCCTGCCGAGTTCCTGCTTGGTCTTGGACTTGCCTATCTGTTTATCGACCAGTTTCCGGGCCGAAAGCTCTTTTACTCCATTCTGCTGGTTCCCATGATGGTCGTGCCGGCTGTCGTCGGTCTGATGTTTTTCCTGCTCTTTCAGGGCACCGGGCCCGTCAACGACATGTTTGGACTGCCGCCGGATTTTTCATGGCTCACCGACAAGGACCGGGCGATATACACCGTCATGATCGCCGATATCTGGCAGTGGACGCCCCTGATGTTCCTGATCCTGCTTGCCGGTATGCTTGGCGTTCCGCGTGATCAGCTGCTGGCGGCGCAGCTTCTTGGCGGCTCCAATTTTCAGAATTTTCGCAAGATAATCCTGCCGCGAATGCGGACCGTGATGATCATTGCGCTGGTGCTGCGATCGGTTGAAATGTTCAAGATTTTCGACCTGATCTACATCATGACCAAGGGTGGCCCCGGTGTGCAGACCGAGACGATATCCGTCTACATCTACAAACTCACCTTCGCCGATCTCGAATGGGGCTATGTCGCCGCAATCGGCCTGACGATCCTGATTGCTCTCAGCGTGCTTGCCGCCTACGGACTGAAGGCAATGGCGCGCCAAACGGAGGAGGCGTGAGCGATGTCATCCATCCAGATCCGCAATACGACCAAGCAGTTCGGTGCGCTCACGGCCGTCGACAATCTCAATCTCGAGATTGAAAATGGCGAGTTCGTGGCGCTGCTGGGGCCTTCAGGATGCGGCAAGACCACCACCATGAACATGATCGCCGGAATGGAGCATCCGACAAGCGGTCAGATCCTGTTTGACGGTGAGGATCTTTCTGACACACGCATCCAGGACCGCGGCGTCGGGTTCGTGTTCCAGAACTATGCGATCTTCACGCATTTGTCTGTGCATAAGAACCTTTCCTATGCACTGGAAGTTACCAGGGTTCCACCGTCTGAGATCGAGACCCGCGTGAACGCCATGGCACGGCGGATGAATATAGAGCACCGCCTGCAGCAAAAGGCGAGCACATTGAGCGTAAACGAGATGCAGAAACTGGCAATCGGCCGCTCCGCCATTGCCGAGCCGCGCATCTTTCTGCTCGACGAACCGCTCAGCAATCTCGACTCTGTCTTCCGCGCCTATATGCGCTCGGAGCTGAAGGTGCTGCAGCACGAATTCAAGCAGACCATGGTTTATGTCACGCATGACCAGATCGAGGCCATGAGTCTCGCCGACAGGATCGCCGTGATCGACAAGGGTGTGCTGCAGCAATTTGGCGATCCACTCGAAGTCTATAACGATCCGAGCAATGTTTTTGTCGCTAATTTCATCGGCAGTCCGAGCATGAACCTGATTGAAGGAACGCTCGCGGTTTCTGAAGGCAAACCTGAACTTGCACTCGGTCCGCTGACAACGATCGGTCTTGACGACATGCGGTTTGCAACTCTGGTGGAGCGATCGGCGGGAAACAGGCTGGTGCTCGGGGTCAGGCCGGAATTCATTTACACCGGAGCAAAACGGACCGCTGGAGATATTGCACTTACAGGGGTCATCGATGTGATCGAACGCATTGGGCCGAAAAAGATCGCGCACGTGCAGATGGGTGGCTTCGAAATCCGCATCAACAGCGACGATCCGGATCTGCGGCCCGGACAGCAGGTGGAGTTCTGCCTTCCAGCGAGTAAATGCCTGCTGTTCGACGCAGATACCGGCAACCGCATCAGAATTTAGAGGGACGGATCATGGCAAGCATCAGCCTGTCGAATGTCAGGAAAAATTACCCGAAATTTGACCTCGGGCCGATCGACCTGGAGATAAAGGACAATGAGTTCTTTGGCGTATTCGGACCGCCCTCATGCGGCAAAACCAGCATTCTGAAAATCATTCTGGGCCTGGTCTCACCCGATGAAGGCAATGTTTTCATCAATGGGGCCGATGCCACGGATGCCAGAGCAAACGAACGCAATATAGCAATGGTTTTTCAAAACCTTGCGCTGTTCCCGCACATGACCGGGCGCGACAACATTCTGTTTCCGTTGCGTGAGAGGGGTGTGCCGGTCGAAGAAGCCGAAAAGCAACTGGCCCGTGTGTCGGAAGTCCTGCATATTTCGCACATCATTGACAAGACACCGGACAAAATGTCCGGCGGTGAGAGGCAGCGCATAGCCCTTGGGCGCGCCTTCGTGCGCGATCCGGCCGGGTTTCTGCTCGATGAGCCGATCGCTGCGCTCGATGCGCGCCTGCGCGAAGAAATGCGGGTCGAGCTGAAACGACTGCAGCGCGAGGGCAATCACACATTCATTTACGTGTCCCATGACGAGGAAGAGGTGTTGGGCATATCGGACCGCGTTGCCGTTGTGGAAGACGGCTGCGTCGCCCAGGTCGGCACGCCCGACGAAATCTACGACCGCCCAAGCAGCATCTATGTTGCCCGTATTGTCGGCTCGCCGCCGATGAATTTCATCGAAGGCCGTTTCAGCACGGCAACGGGTGAATTTGTTTCAGCTGACAGTCATCTGCGTATTGAGATTGCTCCGCCCCATGTCGTTGACAATCCCCGTGTGATTGATGCGACGATCGGCGTGCGGCCTGAAAACCTGGCTGTTTCGCGGGGCAACTCGGACGGAACGATAACAGGCACCGTGCTGTCCGTGGAGCCACTCGGTTCCTTTACGATCATCGATGTCGCGGCCTTCGACGGTGCGGTCATCAAGGCGCGGTTGCCCGGACAAATTACCTTCGATGATGGCGCGGAAATCCGGCTCGGGTTTCCGGGCAGCGCAGTTCATCTCTTCGACGCCGATGGCAGGCGGTATCCCGCTGCGCCGGCAGCATTGCCCGAGGCTGAATGAAAGGAGAAGTTTCATGTTGAAAAAAGGTGACCAGGTTCCGAACGCCGCCCTTCAAAACCTGACCGAAGACGGGCCCGTAAATATTACCCTGCAGGCATTGAGCGCCGGTCGGACGCTTGCGATATTTGCAGTGCCCGGGGCCTTCACGCCAACATGTTCGCAGAACCATCTGCCGGGATTTCTGGCGCATGAGAGCGCCCTCAAAAGTGCTGGCATAGACGAAGTCGTTTGCATTTGTGTGACGGATTTTTTTGTCATGGACGCCTGGGGACGCGATCAGGGTGTTGGCGCCAGGATCACCCTTTTGGCTGACGGAAACGGTGATTTTACCAAGGCCGCGGACATGGAACTCGATCTTTCAGCGATTGGTCTTGGAACACGATCCAAGCGCTATGCGATGACAGTCCGGGACGGTATGGTTCAAAATATCCTGATTGAAAAAGATGTAACACTGGCGGAGATGAGCGGTGCTCCGGCTCTGCTTTCTGCAATCGCTGCGTGACGCCCGCCATCTGTGAGACGGCGCTTCGATCTTGCGACATGTGTAGCAATACACCGTCAAATAAACTCAATAAATTCAACGGTCTGTTGTTGGCACGGAACTTGCTGATCTATTGGCAGACCTGCAATCGGGCAGCGTCAGACACCGCAAACGCCAACCAGTGGAGGAGTGTTGACCATGCAAATGAACCGCGAAGACCTGCTTGAGTCTTACCGAACGATGCGGACAATCCGCGATTTTGAAGAACGGGTGCATGAGGAGTTTTCCAACGGAAAAATTCCCGGCTTCGTCCATCTGTATGCAGGGGAGGAAGCCTCGGCCGTCGGCGTTTGCTCGCATCTGGACGGGCGCGATGCGATTGCCAGTACCCACCGTGGCCACGGCCACTGCATCGCCAAGGGATGCGATGTACGCTCCATGATGCTTGAGATTTACGGTCGCGGCGACGGGCTGTGCGGCGGCAAGGGCGGCTCAATGCACATTGCCGACCTCGAAAAAGGCATGCTTGGTGCCAACGGGATCGTCGGTGCCGGGCCGCCGCTAATATGTGGTGCCGCGGTGACGGCTAAATACAGGAAGACCGGTGGTGTTGCCGTCGCGTTCTTCGGCGATGGCGGCTCGAACCAGGGCACCACGCTGGAATCTTACAATCTCGCAAAAGTCTGGAACCTTCCGGTGATCTTTGTCGTTGAGGACAACGGATACGCAGAGTCGACCGCAAGCACGTGGTCGGTCGGCGGAAGCCAACAGGACCGGGCGACCGGATTTGGCATGCCTTCCGCACTGGTCGATGGTCATGATTTCTTTGCGGTTCACGAGGCGGCCGGGGAGATGATCGACCGGGCACGCAAGGGCGGCGGGCCAAGCCTGTTGCATGTCAAGTTGAACCGGTTTTTCGGTCACTTCGAAGGCGATGCGATGACCTATCGCGGCCCCGGTGAAATCCAGCGGCTGCGTGAGGAAAAGGACAGCCTCAAAATCTTCCGGGCACGGGTTACAGAAGCGGGCCTTTTGACGGGTGATCAGCTTGACGAGATTGACCGCGAAGTAATGGCGCTGGTGAACGACTCGATCACTGAATCCGAAGCCGCCGCGCCGCCGGCGCACGAACAACTCGTGACCGACGTCTACGTTTCTTACTAAGGGAGGCTATTTGAGATGGCTAAGAAATCCTATCGTCAGGCGATCAACGAAGCGATCGCTCAGGAAATGCGCCGTGATGAAAATGTCCTCATCTGGGGTGAGGACAATGCGGGTGGCGCCGGCACTGAAGGCGAATCCGATGCATGGGGCGGCGTGCTCGGTGTCACCAAGGGGCTTTTCCCGGAATTCGGGCCGGACCGTGTTCTGGACACGCCTATATCCGAAAGTGCCTTTATCGGCGCTGCTGCAGGCGCTGCCGCCACCGGGTTGCGTCCGGTGGCGGAGCTCATGTTCGTCGATTTCATGGGCGTGTGTTTTGATCAGATCTTTAATCAGGCGGCCAAGTTCCGCTACATGTTCGGCGGCAAAGCGGTAACACCCATGGTCATCCGAACGATGTACGGCGCCGGATTTCGGGCAGCGTCACAGCACAGCCAGGCGCTTTATCCGGTCTTCACGCATATTCCGGGTCTCAAAGTCATCATTCCGTCTTCACCTTATGAGGCGAAGGGGCTGATGATACAGGCTATCCGCGACGATGATCCGTGCATCTTCTTCGAACACAAGGTCATGTATGACGAGGAAGAAGAAGTGCCGGATGATCCCTATACGATCCCGTTCGGCGAGGCGAACCTGACCCGCGAGGGCGATGACGTAACGATCGTCGCATTCGGTCGCATGGTCCAGATGGCCAACCAGGCGGCAGATGCGCTTGAAAAGGACGGCATATCCTGCACCGTCCTTGATCCGCGCACGACATCGCCTTTGGACACGGATACCATTTTGGAGTGCGTGGAGGATACGGGCCGTCTTGTGGTCGTGGATGAAGCAAACCCGCGTTGCTCAATGGCGTCCGACATATCGGGCATTGTTGCGCAAAATGCCTTCAAGGCGCTCAAGGGACCAATTCAAATGGTGACGCCTCCGCACACACCGGTACCGTTTGCACCGGAACTGGAAGACGCATTTGTACCGTCGCCAGACAAAATAGCTGCCGCCGTTCGCGCAACGATGGCGTAGCGCAAAGGGAGCGCGCCGGGCACTGTTGGCCCGGCCGCTCCGGTTTCAGAAATTCAACCGAGGAACTGGTCGATGACTACAGATATCGAACCCATTGTGATGCCAAAATGGGGACTTGCCATGACCGAAGGACTGTTGACGTCCTGGCTGGTCGATGAGGGCGTCGAACTCAAACCGGGAACGGAAATTGCCGAGATCGAAACAACCAAAATTGCCAATGTGTTCGAGACTCCGATTGAAGGCAAGTTGCGTAAGCTGGTGGCCACAGAAGGTGAGACGCTGCCTGTGGGAGCGCTCCTGGCCGTGATTGCGGATGACGAAGTTTCAAACGAAAACATCGAAGCATATGTGACAACGTTCCAGGAAAATTTCGTTCCGGAGGAAACCGGCGAGGAAGCCGGCCCGGAACCGGAGACCGTGTCTGTCGGCGAACATCGGATTTCCTACCTCAAAGTGGGAGAAGGCGAGGGTGATCCGGTTCTTCTCATTCACGGCTTTGGCGCCGACACCACCGGATGGATGTTCAATCAGACGGCGCTTGCCGACGGCCGGCCTGTTTATGCGCTTGATCTGCCCGGCCACGGACGTTCGTCAAAATTTGTCGGAGATGGCAGCGTTACGGCTTTGTCGAAGGCGGTGAGTGGTTTCACAGCAGCGCTTGGACTAAAAAACGTTCATCTGGTCGGACACTCTCTTGGCGGCGCAATAGCGATTGCCGCGGCCACGGAAGTCGGCGCCAAATCGCTGACGGTGATCGACCCAGCCGGTCTCGGCACGGATATCAATATCGGTTTCCTGCAAGGCTTCATCGACGGCAAGCGCGGAAAACAGCTCAAGCCCGTTCTTGAACAGCTTGTCGCCGATAAGAGCCTGATAAGCCGCGACATGATCAATGAAGTCATCAAATTCAAGCGGGTCGACGGCGTGTTGGCCGGCCTTCAGGCGATTGTCGACAGCAATTTTGCCGGCGGTGTGCAGTCGATCGACCTTCGTGCGACCGTCAAGGACCTTGCTATACCCGTTTCGGTCATCTGGGGCAGGGAGGATGAGATCATTCCCGTTTCCCAGGCCGAAGGGATTGGCGATAGCACAGGTGTGACCGTCATCGACGGCGCCGGACATATTCCGCAAATGGAAAAGGCGTCTGAAGTGAATGACATCATCCTCGCCACCATTGGAGCCTGATCAATGACCGCTGACTACAAGGATTACGTAAACGGCGTCGACAAGCGGATCGGCGCTCTTTTCAAGGCTGTTCCCAAACCGATGGGCGCTTACAGCCAGCTCGCTCAGTCGGCATCGGCTGGCAATGCAATCGACAGCAAGACAAAAGAATTGATGGCGTTGTCGATTGCTATTGCGACGCGTTGCGAAGACTGCATAGCCTTCCACGCCCGCGCCGCAATCGGCCATGGCGCGGGACGGGATGAGGTGGCCGAGACAATAGCGGTAGCGGTGGAAATGGGCGGCGGTCCGGCGGTCGTTTACGGAGGCAAGGCACTTCAGGCTTTTGACGATCTGTCAAAGTAACCGGCTCAGGCCGATGGTTTGCAACACCAATTTGTGTTTAAGCCATTGCCTCCGTTGGATTTTGGGAGCATCGTAGGCGTATCAGGAATAATTGGGATACGCCTGACATGAACCCGCAGGAAAGTCGCAAGATCTATCTTAGGGAAGACGAGGATTTCTCCGATCCTCAATCGTACGGAAAAAGGGTCGTAACGCCAGTTCGCTATTCAACCGACCCGCGAGACATCGGCTGGGTTGAGGAAAACGTCCCGTGCCAGTCTGCCTGCCCGGCACTCACCAACATTCCAGCCTATATCCGCATGATCACCGAACAACGTTTCGGCCGTTCATACGAGCTGAACCGGATGGCGAATGTTCTGCCGGGCACCTTGGGACGTATTTGCTCGCGCCCCTGTGAAGCCAAGTGCCGGCACGGCTGGCCCGGCAATGGCGAACCTGTCGCGATCTGCCACCTCAAACGGCTGGCGGCCGATTTCAAATCCTCCGGCCACCGCATCAATGAAAGCCTGTTTACGCCGACGGGCAAGCGTATAGCCGTTGTCGGAGCAGGCCCGGCCGGTGTGGCGGCTGCGCACGATCTTTCCACCCTCGGCCACAACGTGACCATCTTCGATCGCGAAGAGCGTCCGGGCGGTATGCTCAACTACGGCATTCCGGAGTTCCGGCTGCCGCGGGAAATTCTTGACGTTGAACTGCAGAATGCGATGCGCCTTGGGGTCGAACAGCGCATCGGCACCGAAGTGGGGATCGGCGAGGGACAGGTTCGGCTGTCGGACCTTCACAAGGAATATGACGCCGTCCTCCTGGCAACCGGTTCGATGGAGGCGACACCGCTTCCGCTGCAGGATCTCGACAACGATGAGAAAGATCCCGTTCGTCTCTTGGACAATGTCGAATACGGGCTGGATTTTCTGGTCGAACTGCATCGTGGAGAAAAGAAGAAGGTCGGCAAGAGAGTCTTCGTCGTCGGCGCCGGATTTACCGCGCTCGATTGCGCGCGCGTGGCCAAGCGGCTCGGGGCCGAAGAAGTCACAATCCATCTACGCACCACCGAGGAATACATTCCGGTCGAAAAGGACGAGATTTTCGAAGCCAAGCGTGAAGGCGTGGTCATTCGGGGGCTGCGCACGCCCGCCGCGCTGTTGGCCGACGAGGACGGCAATTTCAAGGGTGTCCGGTTCGTTCAGAACCGGCTCGGCGGCTGGCGGGAAAACGGCCGGCGCGCCGCCATTGCCATCGAGGGCTCGGAGTTTGAAGAGGAATGCGACACACTTCTCGTCGCAATCGGCCAGCGTACGGTCAATGACTACGTGGATCTGGAACTGGATCTGGACCGTTGGGGCAGCGTGGTGATCGGCGACAATGGCATGACGTCAAAAGAGGGCCTATTTGCCGCCGGCGATTTCGTTTACGGCCCGACGACAGTGATCGAGGCTGTTGGTCACGGCCGGCGCATCGCCATTGACATCGACACCTGGCTGATGGGGCGCGAGCGGCGCAAGCTGGTGGTCAAGATCGAACCCGTGGAAGAGCCGCTGCGCGAACGGGCCTTCGATTTCATTCCACGTCAGGAAATGCCGACGGAGGATGTCAGAAACCGCTTCAAGGGGCTCACCGAAGAGGTAGAGCAGGGGATGGAACTCGACACGGCCTACGAGGAGGCCAAACGATGTTACCTGTGTTACCACCGCTACAGTATCGATGTGGATAACTGCATCTACTGCCGCGCCTGCATTGAGGTGGCGCCGCGCGACTGCATCAAACTGGTCGAGGGCGTTGAAATCAAGGAAGACGGCACATACGGCGACCTGCAGGAATCCAGTCAATGGGATCACGTCGGGGCAATATGGATCGACAACAATCAATGCATACGATGTGGCGCCTGTTACATGGTTTGTCCGACCAAGTGCATTTCGATCACCAAGAACGAGATGTTCTACCAGGACATCTGACGGGAGCGGTTCACCGGTGCGATGACAATGACAATGACCGAACACTACGTAATAATCGGAAACGGCGTTGCCGGCAGCGAGGCGGCCCGGCATCTTCGCCAGCGCGACGGCGATAGCCGCATCACCATGGTGAGCGCCGGCAAGCTGTTATCCATCAACCGCTACGAACTGCCCAAGATCTTCAGCACGTCGGCCGACTGGCGCGATTTTCTGCTTCACCCGCCTGAATATTACGATGAGCAGAATATCTCCGTTCGCCGCAATACATGGGTAAGTCATGTCGACCCGGCCAACAAATTGCTCATGCTGCACCACCGCGAACCATTGTCCTATACCAAACTTCTGATCGCCAGCGGCGGGGGCCGGTATATTCCTGAAAGCCTCAATCAGTTCAAAGATCTGATCGCCAAATTCGGAACCTACGAGGAAGCCAAATCCGTGAGCGACGCCTTGCCGAAGCGTGGTCATATGGTCATGCTTGGTGGCGACATGATCGGCCTTGACCTGGCCCGTTCACTGGTCAGGAATGGCTACAAGGTGACGGTGATAGGAGAGGGCCACCTGTTCTGGCCGCATCGGGTCGAGGCCGATGAAAGACAACAATTCATTGCGGTGCTGCAGGGTATGGGCATCAACGTCAGAACCGATGTCGGCATCACCTCAATCAAAGAGGGCGGGCGCAACAAACCAGAGCGGCACATCGTCCTCGACAATGATGAAGTCATTGACGCGGATGTTGTCCTGTCATTTTGCGGTCTTATGCCGTCTTTGGCGTTCATGGCCGGTGCCGGCGTCGACATAGAGCGCGGTGTTCTGGTCAATCCGCAGCTGCGGTCGACGGACAAGAGCATTTGGGCGGCTGGCGATGTTTGCCAGATCTGGTCGCCGGAAGAAAACCAGTACCGGTTCTTCTACGGTTGGGAGAACGTCAAGAAGATGGGCAAAATAGCGGCGTTCAACATGACTGGAGCGGATGAATCGATCGATACGGTTCAAAATGAGAAGCTGGTCACGACGAAGAGCGGTGAGATCGATTCGCCGTTTTGGCAATACGGCTAGAAAGACAGAACTGAAGGCACGTGAAATGGCAAGAACGGCCAAACAAAGAACTGATATCCAGATAGCCATTTGCGGCTCGGCGGGCGACGGCACCATCGCGGCTGGCGACATTTTGAAACAGGCCATGGCCAAGGCCGGTTATAATGTGATTGCGTTTGACGTCTACCCGCCGGAAATCAGAGGCTTCGGCAAATGTATCGCCCGCGCCCGGATTACGTCCGAACAGGTCTATTCGCTGAAATCGGAATCCGATTGCCTGATCTCGCTCAATGACAGCCATGCCATTCCGCATGTCTCGGAGGTCTGCAAGTTCGGGACAGTCATTTACGAGGATACGCCGGTTTCCACAGTCGAGGAGGGTGCGCATGTTTCATCGCATCTCGCGCCGGCGCATTTGCCCTATGGCGTGGCGTTTCGTGAGATTTCCGAACGTATCACCAGCAGCGCCCGATCGCGCAACATTGTAGCCGTTGGTTATCTTGCCGGTTTGTATGATATGCCCGCAGATGTTTTTCACGAGGTGATCAGCGGTAAATTCGCGAGTAAATCCAAGGAATTGGCGGATTCCGTTCGCGCTGCGTTCGACGCAGGCTTTCAGGCAGGCGTCGATACCTTCCGCTTGCATTTCGACCGCATGGGCGCAGCCGGCGGCAGGGGCAAGCAGACCGATCTCGTGATGATGAGTGGAAATGCGGCTATTGTACGTGGGTGCCTTGATGCCGGCATTGACACGTTCTTCGGCTATCCTATCACGCCGGCCACCACGATCATGGAAATGCTGGCGCGTGAAATGCCAAAGCGCGGCGGCCGCCTCCTTCAAACCGAGGATGAGATTTCGGCCATCGCGGCGACCATTGGCGCCGGTTACACGGGCGCGAGGGCTGCCACGGCTACTTCAGGCCCGGGTCTGGCTCTTATGGCGGAAATGATGGGGCTTGGCGCCATGGCCGAAGTGCCTGCGGTCGCATTTGTTTCCCAGCGTGGGGGGCCGAGCACCGGCATGCCGACGAAAACCGAGCAGTCGGATCTCAACCTTGCCGTATTCGGCGTTGCGGGTGACGGCCAGCGGATCGTTCTGGCACCCACCAATGTGGAAGGCTGCTACAAATGTGCCGGCAAGGCGTTCGAGATGGCGGAGGCTTTTCAGACCCCTGTCATCGTGTTGCTCGATCTTTATCTCTCCAACCGCTACGAAGCTGTGCAATTGCCGGTGAAAAATCCGTTCGCAGAGAATTGCTCGAAGGCCCCGCGAAAAAACGCAAGCCCGGCCGAATACAGCCGCTACAAGCTCACCAGCGATGGGGTCAGCCCACGCGCTATTCCGGGCGAAACGGGGCGCATGCACACCGTTACCGGTCTGGAACATGACGAGCGCGGAAAGCCAAGCGACCAACCGCGCATCCATCACGCCATGAGCGGCAAACGCCACCAAAAGCTGTTGCCCGCGCTCAAACACCCGGGCATCACCATTTCGAAGCGCTTCGGCGACAAGGGGGCGGTCGATGTTGGCGTTCTTGGCTGGGGATCAACGTTCGGCGAGATCCTGGAAGCAATGATCGAGGCCCGCAAGGAGGGCATTCGTTGCGCGGCCATGAAGGTCGTCATGCTGTCGCCCCTGCCGGTCGGGCCGGTAAAGGCATTTATGGACGACTGCAACGAAGTTCTGGTACCCGAACTCAATTATGAAGCCCAGTTCGCCTCGCTGGTGACCGGAGCAACCGGCCGTTCGGTCCACAGGCTGAACCGGGTGAGGGGAACGCCGATGAGTGTCGGCGAGATACTCGACCAAATCCGCCATCTCGCCGGTCAAAGTGGAAAAATCGCCGCCGAATAGTGGTCAAACAGGAAGCAAGCCATGATGAACGTTAGTACACCGGTTTACCTGGAAGACAAACTGGAGGAAGTGGAAAGAAGCGGAAAGCTGGAATACCGCTCCGGCACCCTGCCGACATGGTGCCCTGGATGCGGTTACTTCTCGATCTCCGAAGGTGTCGGCAAGGCCATGACCGAGCTCGGTCTCGATCAGAAGGACACCGTTTGCGTATCGGGAATAGGATGCGCATCGCGCTTCCCGTTTTTCATGAACACCTATGGCTTTCATTCGCTGCACGGGAGGGCGCTGCCGGTAGCAACCGGCATAAAGGTGGCCAATGACGATCTGACGGTCGTCGTTGTCGGCGGCGACGGCGATGCATTTGCCATTGGCGGCGGGCACATTCCACACGCCGCACGGCGCAATGTCGATATTACCTATATCCTCTTTGACAACGGCGTTTACGGCCTGACCAAAGGGCAAACTTCACCGACGTCGGTTCTCGGCTTCAAAACGACAACAACGCCGTATCTCAATTTCGATCAGCCGCTGAATCCGCTGATGATGCTGTTGTCGTACGGCGCAAGCTGGGTTGCCCAGGCCTACGCCGGAGAGCCGCACCATCTGACTGAAATGATCAAGGCCGCAATCGATCACCGGGGGTTTTCCTATCTGCACGTGCTTTCGCCGTGCGTCACATTCGACAAGACGTCGATGACCTACAAGAACCTTGACATGAGTGTGCATCCGCTGCCTGACGACCACGATGCTTCAGACTTTTCAGCAGCGATGACCGCCGCCCAGACCACCGATCATCATCAAATCGGGGTTTATTTCTCCAGCGAGCGCCCGACGCTTTCGGATGGTCTGGACGAAATCTCGGAACGCGCCAAGCAAACGGCCTGACCGGACTGCGGGTCTGAATGCACGCCGTGATTTGGCCTGATCCCGGCATGAGGCGATCTCATGCCGCCTGCAAATCTATTCGTTTGCAGCAAGGGTAGTTCGTGCATGATCATCATTTCTACATGATTTACCCCATCGAGGTTGAACGGATCCATGGCCAGAAGAGCCCGCAGAGAGCGCCACCGGCGTATCGGAATCAAAGTCGAACAGGCGCCAAGCCGCCAGTTGAAAAATCCCTACAAACCCTTTGAAATCATGAGCGAAGACCAGATCTGCATGATCCATGAATCTTCGATGGAGATAATGGAGAACGTCGGCATTGATGTTCAGGATGCCGATGCGCGCCGGATATTGAAGGATGCCGGATTTGATGTGATCGAGGGCAGCGAACGGGTTCGCATGGATCGGGACGGGGTCCTGGCGCTGGTTGGCAAGGCGCCGTCAAGCTTCACCGTTCATGGACGCAACCCAGCCCGCAGCGTTTCCGGCGGGGAGGGGCAGCTTATGTTCTCCGCCGTTGCCGGGCCGCCCTTTGGCTCCGATCTGGATCGAGGCCGCCGGGCCGGAGTTTTCGAGGACACGGTGAAGTTCCTGAAGCTCACCCAGAGCCTCAACATCCTGCATCTGCAGGGCGGTGCTTCTATCGAGCCGACCGACCTGCCACCGGAAACCAGGCATCTTGACCTTGCGCTTGCCTGCGCGCGCTATCTCGACAAGCCGTGGAAGCCGAACTTTATCGGCCGGGAACGTTCACTCGATGCACTCAGAATCGCAAAAATCCTTCACGGCAGAGACGAAGAGGGTTTGGCGGAGTATCCGGTCTACTACTGCAATACCAACACCAACACGCCGCTGATACTGGATCGCGAGATCGCGCAGGGCGTGATCGAACTCGCAAAGGCGGGGCAGGTGATCTGCATTACCCCGTTCACCCTTGCCGGCGCCATGACACCGGCATCGCTGGCCGGAGCATTGGCCATGCAGAACGCTGAAGCCCTGGCAGGCTGCGCCTTTGTGCAGGCGATCCGCCCCGGGTGCCCTTTTGTCTACGGCTCTTTTACCATGGCCGTCGACATGAAATCCGGATCGCCAACCTTTGGTACACCGGAATTTGCCAAGGGCGCTGCTGCCACCGGGCAACTTGCGCGCCACTACAAATTGCCGTGGCGTTCGTCCAATGCCTGTACCTCATGCGTACCCGATGCCCAGGCTGCCTATGAAACGCAAATGAGCCTGTGGAGCGCGATCACCGCCCATGTGAGCGTCATCTATCAGGGCGCCGGATGGCTGGAGGGCGGGCTGGTCGGCTCGTTCGAAAAACTGATCCTCGATGCGGAGATGCTGCAGATGTTCGCAGCATGGATGGAACCGTTCGAAGTGAGCCCAGAGGAGATCGGTCTGTCAACGATCGAAGAGATCGGTCCGGGCGGCCATTTCCTCGGCACGGCCCACACGATGGAGCGTTACGAAAACGCCTTCTACCGTCCGCTGGTTTCCGATTGGAACAATTTCGAGAACTGGCGCGATGCCGGTGCAAAGGATGTTGCGGCTCGGGCCAACGAAATGTGGAAGCGCCTGCTTGATGAGTATGAGCAACCACCGCTTGATATAGCCATCGAGGAAGAACTGGAAGCGTTCGTTGCCAAGCGCAAGGAAGGCTATGGTGCCGCCGCTGCATAGAGCTGAACCTATAAAGCGGCGTCAGGTAACGCCGCGCTGGTAGCGGTAAATATGAGATCGAACAGCTCGTTGAGTTCCGAAGAATTCAGCTGATCAAACATTCCGCATGCCTCTTCGATGGCCCGCGCCCTTTCCGGATAGATCAAGCCTTCTGTAAAAGCATGGAATTTGAGTGAGATTTCCGCATCCGTCAGCGGATCGTCGGGATCGCCTCTCGGTGTTTTGGGATCGGACGCCAATTCGCGCCCGTTTTTCAGTAAAAGGCTCACATCCGCCCAGCGTTTGCGGACCGATATGGCGGTGTATTGCTCTGTTTCCACCAGTTCGGTCGCCCGTGCCAGCCGCCGGATTTCGGGATCGGTCAGGACGTCCTCGCGCAGTTCGCACCGGCCGATTTGGCCGCGCACCGCCATGACCGCAGCCGGGTAGATCATGCCATAGGTCATCTCGTCAAGGTTTTGCGGATCGGCGCCGGCCAGGCGCACGGCGTTGTGGAATGTCCGGATGCGAATGCGGGCAATGTCTTTGTACGAGAGATGGTTATCCGTCATAAGCTGTTTGATTGCATCCAGCGCTGGATGCGCCCATCTGCAGACGGGATAAAGCTTGTAGTGTGTTTCCTCGGTCTCCCACCGTTCGCCCAAACCGGACCACCAATCCCGCGCATTGTCGGCCTCAATGGTGAGTGCCGGCGCACCGGTGAAGCCCATTGCCGCCATATAGGCAGCAGACACTCCGGTCGGTGCGCCCCAGCCGACGCCGTCACGCAACATGGTTGGAAACTCGATGCAGCGCATCATCTGGCTGCGCGGACCGTGATATTCGGCAATGCCGGCCGCATGCCGGATGCCCTGTTCGTTGAGGCCAAGCAGCCTCGCGCCGGCGGCGGCAACGCCCACAGCATTCCATGCGCCCGAAGAGTGATAGTCGCGCAGTGTGCCGTGCTGTGCGAGACCGGACCGATAGCCGATCTCGTAGCCGAGCGCCATGCCGACCATCAGGTCCTGTGCGGTGAGCGGCCTGCCGCTATCCCGGCGCTCCTCGAATATCGCCAGCATACCGGGCATGACGGCAGAGCCTGCATGACCCTTTACTGCGGAATAGCCGTCATGGGCGTCAATGGAATCGATGGTAAAGGCACCGGCAAAGGCAGCGCCCGCTGGTGAAACACGCCTTCCGTCGCAAATCATCCGCGCACCGGGTTTTCCCTCCGCCGCACCCCAGAACTCGGTCGCATAATGCCGCACGATGCGTGAGATTTCCGTAGTGGTGCCGACGATGGCAACGCCGATCGTGTCGAGGAGGCTGCGGCGCATGATGCGGCGCACATTTTGCGGGACGTCGGCATAGTCGGTTCGGGTCATGAATTGCGTGAACGACAAGGCCACCAGGGTCTCCTGAACAAGCCGGACGACTGAATTTCCGGGCCAACGTGCAGAGTATTCCGAGGATGAAACTGCATGAGATAAGCAGCCGTGTCGAGGATATGGCGACCTCATCAGCGGGATCGTTTTTCACCTGCCGTTGAGCTCGTTTCACTGTCAGTGATCTTGTTCCGCATCAAGCGTTGATACGAGCCAATCGCAGAAGTTCCTGACATTGGGGAACTTCGCTTTGCGCTCCGGCCAGCACAGATAGTAATTCATGCCGGTTTTGATCTTCAGATCAAAGGGGATGACGAGATTTCCGTTCCGCAAGTAGCGGTCCGCGTAGGGCGTGCGGGCCATGGCAATGCCGAGCCCGTCGCGTGCCGCCTCGATGACCAGTGCGCGATTGTCCAGTTCCACCCGGGCTGCCGGCGCGTAACCGTTGGCGCCGATCAACGGGCGGCCTGAATTGTTACGGGTGTCCATATCCATGCGCCGGGCCGGCACGATTTCCTCAAGTCCAGCTTCGCGGAACCAGCCGGTCCATTCGGTCGGGTGATTGATGCAGTAGATCAGGGTTGCTTCAAGGATCGCTTGCGGATTTGCAAACGGACCATATTCCTCAACGTACGAAGGCGAGCACACGGGAACAATTTCCTCTTTGAACAGAAAGGCACTCATGACCTCCGCGGGCTTGTGCTCCGAATAGCGGATTGCCACGTCAATGTCAGATCCGGTGAAGGGGATCGAGTCGAGAGACGAGACAATGCGAATGTCCACGTCACGATTTTCAGACTTGAATGTATTGAGTCGCGGCAGGAACCACGTCGAAACCAGCGACGGGAACAGGTTGATTACAAGACTTGCATCATCCCGCTCCTTTTCAACGCGTGAGGATGCTGCTTCAAGGATATTCATGGCGGCGGCGACATCGCTCCAGTAAGCCTGCGCAAGATCCGTCAGCTCCAGCGCATTGCGCGTGCGCTGGAACAGGCAAACACCGAGATAGTCTTCCAGGGACTTGATCTGGTGACTGATGGCGGAGGGAGATAAATTGAGCTCCTCGGCGGCCTGCTTGAAGCTGCAATGACGGGCAGCGGCTTCAAAAGCGCGCAGAGCCGCAAATGGAGGCAGGGAGCGGGCCATGTCATCCTCTCGGTTCTATTCCAGTTGCTGCGACCCGTGCTCGGCAATGCGACCGCAGCTTGTTCCATTTCTCTTCAAGGGCGCATGAACTCTATTCATTTGCACTACCTGCAGAAGAATTCAATTCTTTTTGGAGCGGCGCACCGGATTTCGCTGAATCGAGCTGGTTTGCGTTCGGGCCTGGCTTTGTCCGGCATTTGCCGAGTGAGTTTGGATGAAGGGCGCACGACGCTCATTTGAAGGATTGTAATTCATGCAGGATCAGGCACGGGTCGTCGTGATTGGAGGCGGCATTATCGGCTGCTCCGTTCTGTATCATCTGACCAAGAAGGGATGGTCGGATGTGCTGCTGCTGGAGCGGAGCGAATTGACCGCGGGATCAACCTGGCACGCGGCGGCATCCATGCACCGCTATCACGACAATCCCAACATTGCCCGGCTGCAGGCCTATTCCCAGGACCTGTATAAAAGCCTGGAAACGGAAACCGGTCAGTCCTGCGGCATCCATGAATGCGGCGGCATATACCTCGCCTCCTCGCAGGATCGCATGGACGATCTGAGGATCCAGCACGCCCGTGCGCGCTATCTCGGCTTTGATTTCGAGCTATTGGGTGCCGACGATATCCGCAGGCTCAATCCGCTGGTGAACACGGATGGACTTCATGGCGGCATGTATGACCCGCTCGACGGGCATGTCGATCCCTCCGGGGTGCCCAATGCGCTGGCCATCGGTGCGAGGCAGGGAGGCGCGAAAATCCATCGCCATACGACTGTCACAGCACTTGAGCCGCGCGCCGACGGAACCTGGACCGTGCGCACAAACAGAGGCGGCATTCATGCCGAACATGTGGTGAACTGCGCCGGGCTTTGGGCGCGGGAGGTGGGGGCGCTGACCGGCCTCAAGTTACCGCTGCAACCAATGGAGCATCAGTACCTGGTTACTGAAGACATTCCGGAGCTGCAGTCCCTGGGGTTCGAGATGCCGCTGACCCGCGACTATGACAAGGAATTCTATCTGCGCCAGGAGGTGGGCGGGCTTTTGATCGGCGCCTATGAACGGGATGGGCGCGCCTGGGCCATCGATGGCACGCCGCCCGAATTCGGTATGGAGCTTCTGGCCGATGACGTTGAACGCATGATGCCGAACCTCGAACAGGCGATGGAACGCTTGCCCTGCTTTGCCGAAGCCGGACTCAAGCGTGTCGTCAACGGCCCGATGATTTTTTCCACCGACGGTCTGCCGTTGCTGGGTCCAGTGCCCGGTCAACGCGGCATGCATGTGGCTGTGGGCGTGATGGCGGGATTTTCGCAAGGGGGCGGCATCGGCAAGGTAATGGCCGACTGGATCGTCGAGGGCGATCCGGGCATGGATCTTTCCGTTCTGGACAATGCCCGATTTGGGCTCTACGCGACACGCGAATACACCGTTAGCAGAGTGGTGGAGAGCTATTCAAACCGGTTTGCCATCCACTATCCGGGTGAGGAGCGACCCGCTGGGCGGCCGCATGCGACGACGCCGATGTATGACGAATACACAGAAATGGGAGCCGTGACGGGCTTTACCTACGGCTTTGAGCGTCCGCTGTGGTTTGCCCCGCAGGGTGTTGAAGCAAAGGACGAGCTCAGCTTTCGGCGCACAAACTGGTTCGAACATGTCGGCAATGAATGCCGGACATTGCGCGAAAAGGCCGGTCTGATCGATCTCTCCATCTACGGAAAACTGCTGGTGGAGGGGCCTGACGCGGAAGCATTTTTACGACATGTCTTTTGCGGTCGTATTCCGAAGAACACAGGCCGCATGGCGTTGGTTCCCATGCTCAATGACCGCGGCGGTATTATCGGCGACTACACAGTCGCGAAGGTCGACGACAACAGTTTTTATCTTGTCGGCGCGCTCGGGGCGGAGCGCATGCACATGCGCTGGTTTGACGATCACCGTGGCGAATTCAATGTCGCCTATCGTTCGGTTGCCGCCGAATACGGCGTTTATGGACTAGCAGGACCAAACTCCCGCGTCATTCTTCAGCAACTGACCAGGGAAGATTTGTCGACCGGAAACTTTCCCTTCTTCCGCGTCAAGGACGTTGAGATAGCCGGGGTGCCTGCGCGGTTGATGCGTGTCAGCTTCACCGGAGATCTTGGATATGAGATCCACTTTCCCATTCAGTACCAAAGGAAAATGTTCCATGCGTTGAGGGACGCAGGCAGACCGTACGGGCTCGGCCTGGCCGCATCCCGCGCGCTTGACAGCCTGCGTCTTGAAAAATCCTATCCGCGCTGGGGGCTGGAGCTGACGGCAGATACCAATCCCTTTGAGGCGGCGATGGACGGCTTGATCGACTGGGACAGGGATTTTGTCGGCAAACAGGCAGTGCTTGCGAGCCGGGAGAAGCCACTGAAGTGGCAGATCTGCACACTGAACGTCGATGCGGCATATGCTGATGCGCTCGGAAACGAGCCGGTGCTGATCGACGGGGAGGTGGCAGGCGTTGTTACGTCGGGCGGCTATTCCCACACCTATCGGCAATCTGTTGCCCTTGCCTATCTAAGGCCTGAATGCTGCACACCGGGCCGCGAAGTCGAAGTGGTCATCCTTGGCGAAAACCGTCTCGCAAAGATCAGCGCGCAGTGTCTGTTCGATCCCGAAGGACAGCGTCTGCGTGCATGATGGTGCTTTGCTAAGCGGAACGCGAGGGAGGGGCGGGCGCTGTAATCTGCGCCCGCCCAAAAATTGTCTCAGACGAGGCGCAGATAGCCGTGGTAGAAGTCGCGGATGCCCCATTCCATCTCGGCGAGCGGGCCGGGTACGAAACGGTGCGAATTAACCCCTTCCTGATTGTGGCGAATGATGCGCTCATCATCCAGGGACGTTACATGCCACAGCCAGGTCAGCATTTCCTTGTCGTAATCGCGTCCTTCTTCTGCATCCTGATCGACCATCCAGATAATCTGGATGTCCGTTTCCTGCATGCTTCTGGGTACGAAGCGATAGCCCACAACATGGTCTGAATAGGCCAGGAAGTTGTTCAAGGGGCCGATCTGGATGTCGGTCGTGCCGCCGTCGAAGCCGCTGAGCTGTCCGAGAAGCGGGGCAAGCGGTTCGCCCGATTTGCTGCCAGTCTTGTAGCCGGGAAAGAGCGGATATCGACGATAATAGATATCGGCCGCCGGGCCTGCTGCATCGCCGCCCGTCAGCTCCAGGTTCACCGGTTGCAGGCCGGCGCCGACGGAGCGCTCCTTGAGCGGTGCGATGAGTTCCTCCAATTCGCGCGGGTCCTTCAGGCTGTGCGAGCGGGAATAGTCCTTGTGGGACGGCGCGCAGTGATAGCATTCCATGTAGTTTTCCAGCGCCAGCTTCCAGTTGGCCGGCACCGGATAGGATGCGCTATGGGCGATCTTGAGCCTTTCCAGGCCATAGGGCTCGGTGAGCGGCGCCAGTCTGGCAAGGCCTTCGTCGATTGGTGGCGGATTGTCCGCCACGCAAATGAAAATCAAACCCTGGAATACACGGACATTCGCTGCGAAGAGGCCATAATCCGCCGGATTGAAATCCGGGCCCATGGCTCGCCCTCCGCGCAGGCGCCCGTTCAACTCATAGGTCCAGGCGTGATAGGGACAGGAAAAGAGCTTCGCCTTGCCCGATTCCTTCAGGCAGACGCGCGAACCGCGATGCCGGCATACGTTGAGGTGGGCACGCACGATGTTTTCGCGGTCGCGAACCACGATGATGGATTCCGGCCCGTATTCGAAAAGAAAGTAGTCGCCCGGCTCGGGTATCTGGCTGACATGACCGACCCAGATCCAATTGTGGTTCCAGTAGGCTTTGATATCGTGTTCGTAAACTGCTTGAGATGTATAAAAATGCCGGGGCAGGGCAAATCCGTCCTGGTGATCGCGAATAAGGTCGCGCATGATCTGCAGGTCATCGTTGTTACCGGTAGCTGCGATATTCATGTCATGCCTCATGCGTTTTCCAGAGAGATTATTTCCCGGCGAAAGAGTTGCTGAGCAACCTTCTGCGGGTTCATTTCGAAATTACGAGCCGTCATGTGGCCGGCATAGACAGCATCGGCGATCAGGCCCGGCATGGCCGCATCACCGATCAGTTCCAGTGTTTGTAATCCTGATTCAGGGCTATTTTGCAGTTCGTTATAGAGATCGCATTGCCGGAACCGCTCAGTCACCGGAAGAAGTGTCGCACAATCGACGGTTCGGATCTTGCCGGTATAGATACAACCGAGGTCACAACGGCCATTTTGGGCAGATATCAATTTGTGACCGATCACGATGTCAACACCCTTTTCCAACAGGCTGCGCTGAATTCGCTCCTGCTCCAGTGTGTACTCGGTGAAGGGTGAAACGACGCTGGCCGGAGTGACAAATGTGATGTTGCAACCGGCTTCAGCCAGGTGTTCGGCTATAACCCCTGCAAGATAGGCCTGGTCGTCGTCGTAGATTACAAGAGGGCCGGGCCCCGGAACCTTGCCGTCCATGATGTCGTCGGGTGTCAAAACAGCCATCGCCGGGGATATCTCAGCCGGGCGGCGACTTGATCTGCCAACACCGTCGGAACGCCAGCGTGCCCCGGTGGCGACAAATACATTGGGGATGCCAAGCTCGATCACGTCTGCGGCCGACAAACGGCTGTCCATGAAGGTCTGCACGTTGGCACGCTGCTGCAGGTCGTAGATCCGGTGGTCCGCCACACGACGCCAGGCGCCAAGACCTTTCAACTGTGCCTCCCGGGCAGCGCGACCACCGAGTTCCTGACCGGCTTCGGCAAGGGTCACCTGATAACCGCGCCGTGCCAGTTGCATAGCGCATTCCAGCCCGGCGGGGCCCGCGCCGATGACGAGGGCTGTCTCTTCAACACCCTTCGGTTCAATTTTCTCTGGATGCCAGTTGCGGCGCCATTCTTCACCCATCGTCGGGTTTTGTGTGCAGCGAATGGGTATGCCCATCGTGTCACTGGACACGCAGATGTTGCAGCCGATGCATTCGCGGATTTCTTCGGTGCGGTCGCTGCGGATCTTCTCCGGCAGGAACGGATCGGCGATGGAGGGGCGGGCCGCGCCGATGAAGTCGACAATGCCGCGCTTGACCATGGATACCATCATATCGGCCGATGTGAGGCGGCCGACCGCGACGACCGGTTTCGATGTCATCTGTTTGACGAATTCGATATAGGGTGTCTGGTACCCGTCGTTCGGTTCGAACCTTGTGGTGGCTGAATCATTGGCCCAGTCCGAGACATTGACGTCCCAGATGTCCGGAACCTCGGCCAGCATTTCAACGACAGCACAGCCTTCCTCCTGCGCCTGCATGCCTTCCGCACCCATCATCTCATCAACGGCAAAGCGGAATGCGACGGCGCAGGTGTCGCCCACTTCCTCGTGCGTCTCCTCCAGGAGTTCGCGTATCAGCCGGGTCCGGTTTTCAAGGCTGCCGCCATATTCATCGGTTCGGTCGTTATATTCCGGCAGCAGGAAATGCTGGGTAAGGGTCATGCGATGACCGGCATAGACATAGATGATGTCGAACCCGGCCTGTTTTGCACGCCGCGCCGCATCACGGTGCCAGCGGCGAAACGCGCGAATGTCCGTCTTGTCCATCGCGCGGGCCTGTTTCGGATAAGCGATCGCAAGCGACATGTCCGAAGGTGCAAGGACGGGACCGCGGCTCAGAAGGTTCTGTGCGTGATTGCCATTGTGCACGAGTTCGATTGCCGTCAAAGCTCCCCTGTCGTGAACGGCGTCAGTCATCAGCCGCAGAGCCGGAATATCGCGTTCATCCCAAAGCCGCTGTTCGGCGTAGGGAGACAGATCCGATGTCGGATGGATCTCGGTTTCTTCCGTGCTGACAACGGCCCAGCCCCCCTCCGCCTTCATCGCCCGCATGGCCGCATGGGCCTGAGGCCGGACATGCCCCATGCCGCAGCAATGCGGGACCTGATAAAAACGGTTTCGCGCCGTGACAGGTCCTATCTTAACCGGCTCGAACAGGACGGAGTACTTGTTGTCAGGCATAAACGCCCCTCAAATTGCGGGTTTCAACGCTTGCAAGGTGGAGCGGGGCGACGGGCGCCCCACTCGAGCCGGGTTTAAAACCCGGCCTTGATCCGTTCGAACTCCTTCAGCATCTTTGCTTCCAGCTCGGGATCGACCGCATTGAAGAACAGGCTCTTGTCAAAAAAATCGACGGCCTTGTCAAAGCCGTAGCTTTTGATCAATTCGGGGTCGACGACGTCGAAGGCCTCCGCATTGGAGTGTGCATAGCCCCATGATTCAATTATGTACTTGCCGCTCGCCTGGCTTGTGAGCGCGTTCAGCATGTCATAGACCTGATCGTCGGACTGGGACGAGTTCTTCAGATGCACATAACCGCAGACCCATGTCGCGATGCCCTTGTCGGCATCCTTCATCATGATGGCCGGGACCTTGTTGCCGATCAGGTTCAATTCCGACTGGTTCCAGCCCCATCCCATCACCACTTCCTTGCTGGCAATGGCCTGGTCCAACTGGCCGGCATCGGTCCAGTAGAACCGAACATTCGGGTGGATGGAGCGCAGGAAGTCTGACGCCTTCTTGAACTCTTCATCGGTCATGTTTGTGTAGTTCTTGATGCCTGTGGCAAGGGCGGCCAACGCATAAGCGCTGGGACCAGCATCGGGTATGGCGATCTTGCCCTGATATTTTGGGTCCGCCAGCAATTGCAGCGAGATTTCATCATCCGTGATCATGTCCGTGCGGTAGATGAGGCCGGTATTGCCCCACTCGAACGGCACCATGTAAACCTCGCCGTCGACGATAATGCCGTCGACATCCTTGATTGCCGGGAGAAGTTTGTCCCAATTCTCAAGACGGCTGGCATCAATCGGCTGTATCAGGCCGGCGGCAGCCCATTTGCGGGTTGCATCGGTGCAAGGGTGCGCTAAATCCGCCGAAAATCCGGACCGCAGCTTTGTGAAGGCCTCGTCCTGACTGCCGAAGAACGAATAGGACGGCGCGCTGCCGTGCTTTTCGACATAGGAGCTGAAAAAGCCCTGGTCCTCGTAGCCGGACCAGTCGAAGACGGTCAGGTCCGATCCCTGCGCCATTGCCGGGGCCGACCACAGCAGACTGGTCAGTCCTGCGGCCAGCAGCAAATCTCGTGTTCTGATTTTCATGTCATTTCCTCCCAATTCATGTTTTGGCGGCGGTGTCTGTGCGTTTGCCCAGATCGATGACCGACGCGTTTTGCAAGCCCAGCCACACGGCGTCTCCGCGCCGGTAGTCAACCGTGTGGAAATAGTTGGGCACGGCAACGGCGATGGGGGCATCCACGCCGTCGATCTTCACGTAGTAGTGGACGCTCTCGCCGTAGAAGGCGACATCAGTCACCGTGCCGCTGGCGGTGGCGTCGTAGTCGTCCGGTTCCTTCGCCGCGATCTCCAGTTGCTCGGGCCTTATACCGACGAGAAGAGCGCTATCATGTTCGCGAACATTCGGATTTACGTCGATGCGTAACGGTCCGAACCCCGCCGCTGTCACTTTCAGACCGTCCTTGTCTTCCCCCGTTTTCTCGGCCGGCAGGAAATTCATGCCGCCGATGAAAGAAGCGACTTCACGGCTACAGGGGCGGGCATAAAGAACCTCGGGTTTGTCGACCTGTTCCAGGCGACCGTTGAGCATGACGCCGATCCGATCCGACATGGTCATGGCTTCGTATTGATCATGGGTGACCATGACAAAGGTGATGCCGATCGATTGCTGCAGCCGACGCAGCTCCAACTGCATGGATTCACGAAGGTTCTTGTCGAGCGCCGAAAGCGGTTCATCCAGCAACAGGACCTTGGGACGCAGCACGAGGGCGCGTGCAAGCGCCACGCGCTGCCGCTGCCCACCTGACAGTTGGTCGGCCTTGCGTGCCTGGAGACCGCCGAGCTCAACCATTTCGAGGGCTTCTGCAACGCGTTCGTTTGCCTCCTGGCGGTTGAGACCGTTCTTGCGCAGGCCGAAGGCGACGTTGTCACCGACATTCAGATGCGGGAATATCGCGTAGCTCTGAAACACCATATTGGTGGGGCGCTTGTTGGCGGGAATGTCGTGCATCGACTGACCGTCGATGGAGATGTCGCCTTCTTCGGGCTCCTGAAATCCGGCAATCATGCGAAGCGCTGTGGTCTTGCCGCAGCCGGATGGGCCCAGCAGCGAGAAGAATTCGCCTGCCTTGAGTGCCAGGTTCAGGTTGGACACGGCCACAAAATTGCCGAACCGCTTCTCGACGCCGTTCAATTCGATGATGTTCTGATCACTCATAATTCAGGTCGTCCCTTGTTCAGGCCGCGGCTTTGACTGACCGGCGGCGGAAATATTCCGCGATCAGCAAAAGCAGGATCGAGAAGAGAAGCAGTAGAGAACCCAGCGCCAGCGTGTTTGGAAGTTTGGCCGGGAAACGGATCTGGCTCCAGATATAGACGGGAAGGGTGGGCTGGTTGCCGGACAGGAAGAATGCCAGCACGAACTCGTCGAAAGACACTGTGAAGGTAACCAGCAGGCTGGCGATGATGCCCGGAGAGACGATTGGCAGCGTTACCCGCCGGAAAGTTCCAAAAACGCTCTCGCCCAGGTCAAACGCGGCTTCTTCCAGGGATTGGTCGAAATCGTCAAAGGCCGATTTCATGATCGAGACCGAAAAAGGCAGGGCGATGAAAACGTGACCTAAAATGATGGTTGTAAGGGACGGCCGCAGCCCGACGCTAATGAACAGAACCAGCATGGATGATGCGACAATGATGCCCGGTATGACCAAGGGCAGCATGACCAGCCCTTCCGAGACTTCGCGGCCTCGAAACCGGTAGCGGACATAGGCGCGTGCGGCGAACAGACCGAGCGCGGTTGCCAGAACAGCGGTGACCGAGCCGACTATCAGGCTGTTGACCAACGACTGAAGCATGGTGCTCGCTTCGGCCAATTGCGCGTACCATTTCAACGTGAAACCTTCTATCGGGAAGGCCACGATTGTGCCGTCGTTGAACGAAAACAACGGCAAAAGCAGAACCGGCAGGTAAAGGAACACCAGATAGAGCACGGCGTAGGTGGTCAGGCCCGGAAACAGACGCATTACCGATCTCATCGTATTTTCTCCCCGACACTGCGCACAAGAAATACGAAGACGATGGCGACAAGCCCGACCGACAACATCGCTATCAGCGACAGTGTTGCGCCTAGCGGCCAGTTATTTGCCGCTCCGAACTGCACCTGGATGAGATTGGCGATCATCTTGCCGTCGGAGCCACCCACCAGCGATGGCGTCACATAGTCACCAACCGTGGGTATGAAAATAATCAGGCAGGCGGCGATGATGCCGGGAACGGTAAGCGGCAATGTCACCCTGACAAACCGCTCCAGCCTGCCGGCGCCAAGATCCGTTGCCGCTTCCAGAAGACTGCGGTCGATTTTCTGCAGCGATACGTAGATGGGCAGAATTGCAAATGGGGCCCAGGCGTGGGCAAGCGTCAGGACCACGGCTATTTCGTTGTACAGCAGAAAGGTCAGCGGCTCGGAGATCAGGCCCAGCGTCAACAGAGCGCTGTTGAGGACGCCGTTAAAGCCGAGGATCAGCTTCCAGGAAAACACACGCAGTAGATAGCTGCTCCAGAACGGGATCGTGATCAGCAGGAGCCACAGGGTTTTCTTTTGTGTTCTGAATGCGATGAAATAGGCAATCGGGTAGGCCAGCGCCACGGTCGCCGCGGTCACGCAGCCGGCGATGGCAACAGAACGAATGAGCAGGTGACGTACAAGTGGATCGTTGAATGCTTCCTGATAATTGACCCAGGTCGGAGTCCGGTCGATGTCGACATAGGTCTGTGTCCAGAAGCTGTAAACAACGAGAATGCCGAGGGGCGCGGCCACCAGTAAGCCGACATAGAGCGAAGCAGGCGCACTGAGTGCCATTCCTTTCGAGGCGTCAGTCTTGATGCGCAATCCCGTCTCTCCCCACGTTCGGCGGATGAACTCGATACCGGCAATCGCCTTTCAAAATTAAAATGGATGATCGTCCATTTAATGTGTATTGTTATGGCACTCTGAGTCAACAGGAAATTCCGAAGGCTTGCGATTTCGTTGTACGGCGCTAAAAAAAGACAGTGAAATCAGTCCGGAATAGGGATGTGTTCGATTGGTGGAAAACGGCAGACGGCAACAGTTGAAGGAGCAAAACCGCGTCACGCTGATCGAAGCGACGCTGGACTCCATCGCCGAAATCGGATTTGCCCGAACCTCGGTCAGTGAAATAATCGACCGTGCAAATCTGTCACGTGGCATGATCCATCTGCATTTCGGCGGCAAGGATGCACTTGTCGAAGAGGCAGCCAAATATTCCAGCGCTGACTACTACGACAGCCTCGACGGTCTTTTGCAGACTGCCGGTCCCGAACCGCAGGAGCGCATTGAAGCGATCATCCGCAGCGATCTCAGCGAAAGAGTGCTCAACAAGCGGACCGTTAGCCTGTGGTATGCATTCCGCGGCGAATCCCGGGAGCGCGAGACGATCGCCGCATACAGTGACACGCGCGATGCCCGATTGCGTAATCTTGCTTTCGATGCATTCCTGAAGATTGCACGCCAGACAGATTTGCCCGATCCTGAAACCACCGCCAAGGATGCCACGCACGGTCTTCTGGCGCTGCTTGAAGGCATGTGGACGGACTTTCTGCTGCACCCGGAGTCCTTCGACCGGGACACGGCGATGCGCACGATATTCCGTTTCCTGTCAGCGCTGTTTCCCAGTTTTTTTGCCCTCCAGGGTGCCGTAAGGCGGGACCGGGAACACCGTTAGCTGTTCGGGCTTGTTCTGCTATTCCCGCCCCATCGATCAGCTGCGACCGATCCGGAGCTGGAACCGGACCTGGGGATGGGACGCCTGCAACCGGACGAATTCGAGGGCGCGCTTGTTTTGCTGATCGAACCGTGGCTTACGGATGGCGAAACCATCCCGGTCTTTGCCTGTGGAATGGTCGGCGCCTTTCAGACTTTTTTCAGACTTTCATGTCGGGCGAACTGTTTTCGCTTCTGGCTCACCATTCGATATTGCGGCACAGTATTTCCGAGGAGGGCGAAGATCCTGCGGCTTTCCTGAGTGCAGCAAAAAGAGCCGCTGAGCATCCAGAGAACATCGCTTTGAAACTGTTCGGATTGAGGGCCGCCTCACTCCTGAACTATCCGCAGCCCCAGGTCGCGCGCGCCAAGCTTTCCGGCATGATCATCGGGCACGAGATCGGTGTTGCAAGGACATTCTGGAGTGGCAGGCCAGTCGCGATTATCGGCACGTCCAAATTGTTATCGCTGTACCACATCGTGCTCGATGGGGAAGGCGCGGATACGCGTCTGGTCGGCACCAAGATCGCAGTCCTGTCCGGTCTGGCGATGGCAACAAGGCAGGTCGGCGCCGCCGCGGCTTGACGGACAATTGCAGCAGCGCCTTACGGTGCGGTAGTACGGAGGCCAGGTCAGGCGGCTTCGGCCTTGCTGATGCTGATGATCTGCGGTTGGGTCAATGCCTTCAAACCTTCGATACCGAATTCGAGACCAAATCCGGACTTTTTGGCACCGCCAAAAGGAACCATCGGGTGGATCACACCATGCCGGTTGATCCAGACCGTTCCGGCATCAAGCCTGCCTGCCACTGCCGCTGCCTTTTCGGTGTCCGATGACCAGACGGATGCGCCAAGGCCGGTGTCACCTTCATTGGCCATGCCGATTGCATCGTCCGTGTTGCTGTAGCGAATGACCGGCAATACAGGACCGAACTGTTCCTCTTGCACAAGCGGCGCATCGTTTTCGATATCGGTTACCAGCGTGACCGGAAAGAAATTGCCAGGCCCGTCGATGGAATTGCCACCACAGACAATTGTCGCGCCCCTGGCTTTGGCGTCTTCGGTGAGGCGGGAAACGATGTCCAACTGCCTGCGGTTTTGAACCGGTCCCAGGACAATGCCGTCGTTCAGTCCGTTGCCCATCGGCATGGCTTCAGCGAGCCCTTTCAATTTCGCGACCACCGCGTCGTGAATGTCTTCGTGCACATAGAGCCGCTTGGCGCAGGCGCAGGTCTGGCCCTGATTGATGAAGGCGCCCCAGAAGAGCCCTTCTGCAATCGCTGCCGGATCGGCATCGGGAAGCACGATGGCCGGATCGTTGCCACCCAGTTCCAGAGTCAGGCGGGCCAGGTTTTCGGAAGAGGCCTGAATGATTTTTTTGCCGGTGGCCGCCGAGCCCGTGAACATGATCTTGTCGATATCGGGGTTCTCACACAAACGTCTGCCAACCGTGCCGTCGCCGCTGACCGTGTTGATCACGCCTTCCGGCAGAACCTTGCTGATCAATCGCACCATTTCGAGTGTGCCGATCGGTGTATATTCTGACGGTTTGATAACCACTGTATTGCCGGCTCGGATCGACGGCATGATCTGCCAGGTGGCAATGAGCAGCGGCCAGTTCCATGGCGCAATGGCGGCGATGACGCCAAGAGGTTTGCGGTGGAGTTCATCGCGTCGCGTTTCGTCTTCAAAAACCACTTCGACCGGCAGTTCAAGATCGGCGGGAACGTTTGTCCAGTCCACACACGCTTGTATTTCAAACTGCGATCCCGGACCGGTAAGCGGTTTTCCCTGTTCGCGGGTAACGAGTTCGGCCAGGTAGGCGGCATTTTCTTCCAGCACGGCTGCTGCCTTGACCAGGTATTCCCGTCGATTGGCATCGGGCAGGGCCGCCCAGGCAGGCTGGGCCTTTCTTGCAGCGGCAATGGCTTGGCCTATCTGTACATCTGTGCTTCTCGCCACCAGTCCCAGAACTTCGCTGGTGGCCGGATTGTAGGATTCGAATGTCTCTGTCGATGCGAGCGGTTTTCCGTTGATGATGTTGTCGTAGGTTTGCATTCTTCGATGTTCCTTGCGGCTTGTGGCACAACGGTCCGAAGACTGCCTGCACGAGGGCAGGCAGTGCTTGTCGAATCGGCTGTCGCGACAGGCGGTTCAAAAGGTCCGGATGGCGTCAACGCTCTCCGTGACGGCTGAAATGGCCGTTGTCTTCACACGGGTTGTGTGACGCTGCTGCAGACGATGTCCCGGCTGATCAGCCAGCCCTCGCCGGTCGACTGCCACAACACCATATAGCTGCCGCTGTCGGCGACAGCGTCACCGGCAACTTTGAGTGTGTAGCTGCCGATCTCTACGACCGTGTCGTCTTTTTCGACCAGTTCGTCTGTTTGCAGTTCGAGTGCTTTCAGTCCGGCCGAGATCATGCCGCCAAATGCGGATTCTATCTGTGAGCGGCCGACGGCCGGATCAGCGTTCGGCAGCATAAACCGGGCGTTATCGGTGTAAAGCGCGCCGAGTGCCTTGAGATCCCCGACGGCAAAGGCCGACATCATCGCTGCGTTGTTTTCATCGATGGCGTTTTTAACCTGGGCGGTCATATCAATTTCTCCTCTGATTGGCGTAGTCCATAAGGTCGGCAGCGATATCGCCAACCTTGCCGCGCACCGCAGCTACGACTTCCGGCGGAGCAGTTTCCGGACCGCCGGAATTGAAGGGCGGCTGCGGCCGGTATTCGAACAGAAGCTGCATTACATGAGCCGTCGGCTCATCTGTCAGTTCGGCAATGACCGTGAGCGCAAAATCGAGGCCGGCGGTAATGCCGCCGCCGGTGATCCTGTTGCGGTCGACCGCCACGCGTTTGTCGACAAGCTTGACCTTGTCATAGGATTCCAGAACGTCGCGGTAGGCCCAGTGTGTAGCGGCTTCATAACCGTCGAGCAGTCCGGCTTCCGCAAGGATCAGCGCGCCGGTGCAGACCGATGTGACGTAGCGGGCCTTCTCGCCGGCCTTGCGGATAAAATCGATGACTTCCGGATCTTTCATCTGCGCCAGCGTGTTGCCGCCGCCGGGCACGACGAGCACATCGATTTCCGGGCAATCGTCGAAGCCGTATTGGGGTGTCAATAGGGCACCGGAATCCGAAGCGAAGGCCTCGTTGGTCCTGGCGAATGTGAATGTCTCGAACGCATCGACAAACGAGAACATCTGCAAGGGCGCGTACGCGTCCATCATGGTCATATGGGGAAACAGATAGATTCCCACCGTCAGCTTACTCATCTTAAGCTCCTTTCGAGGTTGAACGATGATTTGAAATGTGGCGGCCACCTTGCGACCGCATCCGCTATTGCAGCGTATCGGGAAGCGGTGGCGGATAATCGCCGGCCGATCGTTGAAAGCGGCTGCGGAACTGCTGCGGATTGACTTTCAGCCGGCGAACGAAGGTGCGGCGCATTCGCTCGGCGTTGCCAAAGCCGCTCGCGGCAGCGATGGCGTCGATCGGGATCGACGTGCTTTCAAGGTGCCTTTTGGCGGCGTGAAGACGCAGTTCCTCAACATATCTGCCCGGTGAGATGCCGACTTCGGAGGTGAACAGCCGGGCAAAATTGCGGGTGCTCATGCACATGCGCTCAGCCAGCCGCTCGATGCATAGATCTTCGCTGAGATTGTCCATCATCCAGTTTTGCAGCGCGGTGATCGAGCGGTTGCTGCTTTGCTGTCTTGGCAGGAATGAACTGAACTGTGACTGGCCTCCGGGGCGCTTGAGAAACATCACCCAGTTTCTGGCAATGTCCAGCGCGACCTCGCGGCCATGATCCTCTTCGACAAGTGCCAGCGCCATGTCCATTCCGGTGGTGATGCCAGCCGACGTAAATGTGTTGCCGTCTTTCATGAAAATGGCGTCCGGTTCCGTCTTCACGTCGGGAAAGGATGCAGCAAATTCATCAGCCCAGTACCAATGGGTTGTCGCCGTTTTTCCGTCAAGAAGTCCGGCTTCGGCCAGCAGAAAGGCGCCCGTGCAAACGGACGCGGTTCTTCTGGCTCTGGGAGCGTTTTCGGCAATCCAACTGATGAGCGTCCGGTCCTGTCTGGCCGCCGCCATGTCGAGGCCGCCGGATACCATCAAGGTGTCGATCTGCTTGTCGGAGAACGCTTCCAGCGGCTCGCTCATGATAAGCAGCCCGCCCGGCGATGTCCTGACCGGGCCGCCGGCGAGGGTGGCAACCTTGACGTCGTAACGGGAATTGCCGCCTTCAAAAACGGACGTTGTTCCGGAAAGGATGTCGAGCGGTCCGACGATATCGAGAGCGCTTGCGCCGTCAAAGGCGACCATCAGGACCAGTTTCGTCTCAAATTCGTCGGTGCCAGTCATGCCGATTATCTCCTCCAAGCAAATCATAGCGGAGCTGGACTTGGCATCAATGACAAAGACCCCACCTTTTCTGCCAATCGGAGATGTGTTTTGGATCAACCCACATTGCCGGGGTGCAAGCGTGTTGCCGGCTTTCGACCGGAGAATACGGAGTCGCAACTCCGCATTCGGCCCGTCGTTGTAGTCCCGCAGGCGCAAAAAATCCCCGCTGCCAATCCTGTTGGTTGTCTCAAAAAATTACGCCAGACGAGTTCGAGGGCGCGCTTGTTTCGCTGATCGAACCGCGGCTTACGGAGGACCTGTATGTACACTATCCTGCCACTTCTCGAGATCGGGCTGGGCGTGTGCGTGATCTGGCACCAATGAATAAGCAACGTCTCGTGGTTGTGGACGAAGCCAATCCGCGCAGCTCACACGAGCTGGCACGAGACAATGTCTGAACATTACTGTGCCGGCTTACCCGCAACGATCCGATCGAGGATCAGCGCGCAGAACAAAATGGCGAGACCGGCGAGAATGCCCTGACCGGCGGCTGCATATTGCAGCGCCTCCAGCACATCCTCACCAAGACCCTTGGCACCGATAAGCGACGCGACGACAACCATGGCCAGTGACAGGAGAATTGTTTGATTGACACCGGCCATGATTGTGCGCGCTGCCAGAGGCAGATCGACTTTCCATAAGAGGTAACGTGGCGTTGCGCCGAATGCGAGCGCGGCCTCGCGCACCGTTTCGGGAACCTGCTGCAAACCCAGCACCGTGAACCGGATGACCGGCGGGCTGCCGAAGATCATGGTGGCGATGACGCCTGCGGGTTTACCCGAACCGATAAAGGCGACGACCGGAATGAGATAGACGAAGGAGGGCATCGATTGCATGAAATCGAGGATTGGCCGGATTATGGCAAAGGCTCGTGGACGGCGGGCGCAAAAAATACCCAGCGGAATACCGAGCGTTATAGAGATCAGAGCTGCGGCGCCCAAAAGTGCGATCGTGGTCATCGCCTTTTCCCAAAAATCGAGCAGTCCGAGATAAGCAAGAGCTGCACCTGTGAATATTGCCACGCGTGCCCCGGCCGACAGATAGGCAAGCAGGATGATGACCAGCGCGACAACCGGCCAGGGCGTTTGCACCAGGATCACCTCTATCCAGTCCAAAAGCGTCCGCATGCCGAATGTCAGATTGTCAAAGAAACCGCGCCCTGCGGTCTTGGTCCAGTCGAAGCCGGTCTGCACGCCATCGCCAACCACGAGGCGCCAGTTTCGGTCCGTGGGAAAGGTTTTCAGGACATTGAGAGCGTCCGGCTGTGCGAATTTGATTACCGACAGGCAGACGACCATCAGAAAAATACAGGTCGCAACGATCAGCCGCATAAGGGGCAAGCCGTGGGCGAGGGTGCGGTTGGAGCGCCATTTCGTGAACTGGCCTTCAAGCGTCCAGTTGGCAAGGGCAGCGCTGCCGAATTTGAAGATCAGAAGGCAGACAAGGCCAAAGACGACGAACTTGAGTCCCGTGGCGTCGGCCGCAGCGGCGGCGGCCTGCGCGTCGCCCAGCGCGGTTTCCAGGGCAGAAGCGGCGCGCTTCAGGGCTTCTATCGAGGAGGAACCCGACCTTTCGGCAGCCTCGATCTGCTGATGCCGCAATTCAAGCGTTGCGGCGATGCTCTCCGCGCGCTCACGGCTTTCGCGCCCCAGGTCGCCGAACAGGCCGCTGCCGATCTGGATATAGGCAAAAGTCTCGAGAACAAGTGTTGCCAGAAACCAGGACCACAATCCGCGTGCCCCGAACCAGATCGGGCCAAGGAGGCCGGCAACCCAATTGAGCGTGAAACGATAGCCTGGCGCCGCCATCATGTAGCGGAACGTTTTTCGGTAGTAGTCCGTATTCGTGCCGGCGAACTCGGTCACCAGCGCGTCGAGCTGTTCGGCGGTTTCCGGTTTGACTTCGTCAGTCAGATTGTCTTGAGCTACTTTAAGCATGGTTTCCCTGAATGGCCTGCAGAAGGCCAGCCCTGTTGATTACACCCACTGTCTGGCCGTTTTCGGTGACCGCGACGATGCCGTGTCCATCTATGCAAAGGTCCATCAGATCGCTGAGATCCATTTCCGGATGCGCCGTTCGCGCATCGGCCGGGACATCGCCATGTTCGGCCCGGAACTCGTCAACCGGTTTCATCACCGAATGGGCGAAAATCATGTTCAGTTTCGAAATCCCGGCAACGAAATCGGACACGTAATCGTCGGCCGGATTGAGAATGATTTCCTCGGGCGTTCCAATCTGGACGATGCGGCCGTCCTTCATGATTGCAATCCGGTTGCCGATGCGGATTGCCTCATCCAGATCATGAGTTATGAACATCGTCGTCTTTTTAAGCTTGGCGCTCAGCTCCATGAACTGATCCTGGAGCTGTTTTCGAATGAGCGGATCGAGGGCCGAAAACGGCTCATCCATCAGCAGGATTTCTGGATCGGCAGCAATGGCGCGCGCCAGGCCAACCCGCTGCTGCATGCCGCCGGAAAGTTCATGGGCGTATTTGTCCTCCCAGCCGGTCAGTTCGACAAGGCTCAGAACCCTGTCGGCCTCTTCCCAGCGCCGCGCCTTTCCGGTGCCCCGGATCTCCAGCGGCATCGCGACATTGTCGCGGACCGTGCGGTGAGGCATCAGGCCGAAATTCTGAAATACCATGGCGACGCGATGGTTGCGCAGGTCGCGCAAGGCGGAACCGTCGAGGCCCATCACATCGTCATCGCCGATGAAGATCTGACCGGCGGTCGGCTCAAGCAGCCTGTTCACATGACGTACAAGCGTGGATTTTCCCGAGCCGGACAAGCCCATGACGCAAAAGATCTCCCCTTTGCGCACTTGGAACGTCGCGTCCGCAACGCCGATCACGCAGCCATATCGGCTCAGCACCTCGGCTTTGCCGAGTCCATCGCTCTTGATCGCCGCCAATGCTTCTTTCGCCCGGTCGCCGAATACTTTCCAGACCCCTTTGGCGTTGATCGATATGGTCTCGGGTGCTGTGGATGTCGTCATGATTTCCTCGGCTGTTCTGCAGGCCGCCCGACATCGATGCGCCGGGCGGCGGCATGTTCCGTCAGTTCAATCCAAGCCAACCATCGACGGTCGTTCCGTTGGCGTCGATCCATTCCGAGACGACCGCATCTATTTCCTGGCCCTGAACGACGACCTTGTAGGTCAGTTCCGACAGAGCATCGGAGTCCATGTCGATCTTGGCAAGGAAGGATGCCGCCGCCGGATTGCGCTTCTCAAGCGACTTGGAGTGGGCCACACGTACCGTTTTCACCTGATCTCCGGATGTGATCTGCGACTTGTTGTACCAATCGGCATCCTGATCCGGTTGAATGATCGTGTATTGCGACGGATCGTGTTCGGGCTCCTCGATCATCGTGACATCATACAATGCATGCACGTAATGCGGCTTGTAGCAGTAGAATACGACGCCCTTCTTGTCGGAAATTGCGTCTTTCAAACGAGCATAAAAGACGGTTTCGTCCTCGGTGGTTGGCTCCAGAAAGGTCTCAATTCCATAATCGCGTACCTTGACCTTGTGCACATTGGTGGATGCCCAGCCGGACGCGCCGACCCAGATTTCACCCTTGCCGTCGCCATCGCCATCGTAGAGCTTCTGCGCATCGGGCGTGCCGAGGTCGAACACGGACTTTATGTTGTGTTCGTTCGCCATATAGCTGGGGGTGCAAAATCCCGATCGTCCTTCATAGGAGCCTTCGGATAGTGCCACGGTTTTCTTCTGGTCGACATATTCATCCGTGAAGGATGCCTGGTTCGGCAACCAAACATCCGGATGCACGTCGATGTCGCCCCTGCCACCATCCATGGCTGCAAAAATCACGGCATTGGCACCCGGCGCATAGCCCACTTCACCGCCGAGGCGCTTGGAGATGATCTGGCCGATGAGATTGGCCATGATTTTTGCCCCCGGCCAACTTGGCTCGCCGATCATGACCTTGCTCTGGGCGAGTGCGCCTGTCGTTCCCATCGAAAGCGCGGCGATTGTCGCCACCGTCCTGATAAACCTCATTGTCTGTTGCTCCTTCTGGTTTCGTTTATTTAACTGCGTGCTCTCTTGCGCTGCGGGTCGACGAATGGAATGTCGACCACCTTCGCTGAGAGCCGCTTCATGCGCCCGTCCATCTGGCCTATTTCGAGTTCGGTTCCGCTATCCGCGTGCTCGACGCTCAGGCGGGCCATTGCGATGCCGCACTCCAGGAAGGGGGAACGCGTTGCCGAGGTGACCACGCCCACTGGACGCTCTCCGGCGAAAACATGCTGTCCGTGGGTCGCAACCTCATCGGTATCCAGAACCAGCCCCTTCAGGAGACGGCGTTGCGAAGCGGCATTGCGCTCAAGCGCCGGTTTGCCGACAAAGTCAGATTTTCGGAGATCGACCGCAAACCCCAGTCCGGCTTCGAACGCGTCGACAGCGGAAGTAAATTCTGTCCCGGCAGCCATCAGTCCTGCTTCTATGCGCAGGATGTCGAGAGCGGCGTTACCCATCGGCTGGATGTCGTGTCCGTTGCCTGCTTCGATCAGTGCATCCCAAATTTCAAGCGCGTTGGACCGGTCGCAAAAGATCTCGTATCCCAGTTCGCCGGTATAGCCGGATCTGGTCAGCATGAACGGTGCGCCATCGCGGTCGCGCAGGCGTGCCATCGTCGCACCGAACCATTTCATGTCGTCGAGCGCTGGGACATGCGGCTGGGTGAACACAATCTCGCGCAACAGGTCCCGTGAATTCGGACCCTGAAGGGCGAGATTTGGCATTGCTCCGCCGAGCGCCGTTATCCTGACCTGAAGTCCTTCGCGGTTCGCAAGCCGGCTCAACGCGCGGCCGCTTTCCTCCGAACCGCAGCACCAGCGGAACAGGTCCGGGCCGATGCGGAACAGGGTTCCGTCATCGATGACCGTTCCCTGGTCGTCGCAAATCAGGGAGTAGGTGCCGCGCCAGACCGCCAGTTTTGCAACGTCGCGGGTCATTGCGCGCTGCAGGAGCGTTTCGGCATCCGGTCCAATGATGTCGAATTTTCTGAGCCCGCTCATATCCTGAAGGGTCACGGCATTGCGGCATGCCCAGTATTCGCCGATCGTGCCAACGGACGGAAATGATACGGGAAGCCAAAGGTCACGGGCGGGCTGGAACTGCTGGGTCAGGACGCTTGTTCGGGCGTGAAATGGGCTTTCTTGGCTGATTGCCAGCACGTTGTCTTCCTTTTCTCGATAGGCCACGGCGCGGCGTATGGGTGCTTGTGGCTTATAAATGCGGACATGAATGTCGGTCGGATTCCAACCGTTGATGGGATCGATATCGTCGGGGCACGCGGTGCTGACGCAAACGAGGTCATCCATCGCCTGCAGGGCCACATAGTCGCCGGGCCGGGACCAGGCTTCCTCCGACCTCAGGCGGTTGTCCGTGTGATTGATCCACGAATTGAAAAAGAAGTTGATCGCCGGCCAGGCGGCACGGCGCTTGACGCCGTAGGGTGCCAGCTCATTCGAGATGTTGTCCGAACAGTTGACGTGGCCGGGAAAGCCCCGTTCCTCGTAGCCGCGGGCGGTGCAGGCGAGCGCGAACGTATCGTGGCGACCAACCGTATCCTGCATCAGTTTAAGGAGCGGCCGTATGTCGGAATCCAGAAATTTGTCGAAAAGACCGGGCATCGGATAGGCGCCGCCGACGAATGTACGGGTGACCGTGCTGTCGATCATCTTTTCCCGTCCGGAGTGCAGAGCATCGGCCCGGAAAGCAAGGAAATCCGAACATTGCTGCCCTTCGATGTCGATAATCTGCACCACCTCTCCCTTGCACAGTTCATAAGCGTGCGCGGAGGCTTTCGGCACCGTAAATTCATCCCGAACGTCACCCAGTGGCGGCGGCAGAAGCGGCAGCGCGGTATTGGCTTTTTTCAGTTCCACGAGGATGCGGCCGACGCCGCCGATGTTCAGCAGGTTCTCTGCCGTAACCGCATTCACGATCCAAACGGTGCAGGGCTGCTCGGCCTTAACGATGAACGGTTCAGGAAGGGACGGCATGCGAAAGGCCACGATCTCATCCGAGGCGCGGCCGCCATTGCCAGCAATCCAGTCAATAAACCGTTGGCTCGCAAACTCGGACGGCGCCAGCGCGCTGTTGGCTGATAGGCCGAGGCTTTTCAATGCCGGTTCGCCGTTCTGTGCGAATGCCGCCAACTTTGGTGATGAGGAGGGTTCAAACGGTCTGAAGGAGAGGACATCTCCGGCTGAAAGATTAAAAAACTCTGCTTCGCGCGGTGCGATCGTCCGGCTCAGGGCCGGATGGGGCGCATCCAGCCCCGGAAATCTCCGGCCGAACCTGTGAATTGCCTGGTTTTTTACAGAAAGCAGAACTTCCGAAACCATCTTGATTTCCCTGTTGAACGCCTTATTAGGAAAATGTAACCGGTTACATTTGTCAATAGGTAGTTTATTTTTAACGTTGCGTCATGCAGGGTGACAGGATGAAAAACGCTTCGACCGACATTGAATCCAAACGGTCAAAATTGCGGGATGTAGCACGTGAAGCCGGTGTTTCCGTCGCCACGGTTTCCCGCGTTATCAACAATTCACCCCGGGTTACGGAAAAGACGAAACTCAAGATAAACGAGGTGATTTCGAGGCTGGGTTATGCTCCCAATCCGGTCGCCCGCGCGTTGACCGTCGGTCGGACAAAAACGATCGGCGCGGTCATTCCGACACTTGATCATGCCATTTTTGCGAATTTTCTCAGCGCCGTTGAAGAAGCGCTGGCTGCGTCGAAATACAGGTTGGTTGTCGCCACAACCGGCGGGGATCCTGATGTCGAACTGGAGCGGACACAAGCGCTTTTTGACATGGGTGTGGAGGGAATTGTGCTGTCGGGCACCGTCCATCGGGCCGAAATCGATCAGCTTTCCAGCCGCTATGAGGCACCGGTTGTCCTGACGTCATGCTACGACGAAAGGGCCTCTTATCCGACGATCGGATACGACAATTTTCATCTGGCCCAGCTTGCCATGAAACATCTGTTCGATCTTGGACACCGCGGCATCTGCGTAATTCATGGGCCGCTTAAGAACAACGACAGGACGCGGGCGCGTCTGGCCGGTGCGCGGGAATTCAGCAGCGAAGTCGAATTGACGGCGATCGAGACGGAACTCAGTGAGGCCGGCGGTTCTGAAGCAGTGGGAAAAATCCTGAAGGAAAAGCCCCGGCCGACGGCTCTTCTTTGTCTGTCGGACGTCATAGCGCTCGGTGCGCTGTTCGAACTGCAACGTGCATCGCTGAAGGTGCCTGACGATATCTCGGTCATGGGCTTCGACAATCTCAACTGGTCCGTTCATGCGGAGCCGGCCCTGACGTCGATTTCACTGCCGGTCAGGCGCATGGGCAAAAAAACGGCCGAGGCCCTTGTCCGGAAACTGGAGGACGATGTTGATATCGAATCCGTGCTGATCGGTGGCAGCCTCGTCGAGAGAGCCTCGACGGCAAGGCCGCCGCACTGATATCCGCACTGATATTTGACCAGGACGAGCTTTGAGGTGCGTGAAAAGCGGCTTCAATTATCGCACATAATGGAATATCCGGACTTTTCATTTGGCGTAAACAATGTGCACAGAATGATCCATATGGCTAAGGGCGTTCGGAATTGTATAAAAGAGTACGTGGTTTTCGGTGTATAGGCTTAGCGATGAAATATAAATTACTGAAAAACAAAGAAAAAATATTCGCCGTCGCGCCGATGATGGATTGGACGGACCGTCATTGCCGGTTTCTTCACCGGTTGCTGACGAAGCGTGCGCTGCTTTATACCGAGATGGTGGTTGCCGACGCCGTCATTCATGGCGACCGGGAAAAGCTGATCGGATTTGATGCCGTTGAACACCCGGTGGCACTGCAACTGGGCGGCTCTGAACCGGAAAAGCTAGCAGAGGCCGCCCGGATTGCCGCGGATATGGGTTACGACGAGATCAATCTGAATGTCGGCTGCCCGTCCGACCGGGTGAAATCCGGAAGCTTTGGCGCTTGTCTCATGCGTGAACCCGAACTGGTTTCGGATTGTGTCCGGGCAATGAAGATAACGGTGTCTATTCCTGTCACCGTCAAATGCAGGATCGGGGTTGATGATCAGGATCCGGAGACGGCGCTCGACACAATGGCGGATGGCGTCTTCGAAGCCGGCGCCGACGCGCTCTGGGTGCATGCCCGCAAAGCCTGGCTGCAGGGGCTGAGCCCGAAGGAGAACCGCGATATTCCGCCGCTCGACTATGATCGAGTCTTCCGGCTGAAAAAGAGTTTTCCCAATCAATTCATTGGTATAAATGGTGGAATTGAGGATTTGAGTCATGCATTGGCGTTGTCGGCGCATGTCGATGGTGCAATGCTGGGAAGAGCGGCCTATCACAATGCCGGGTTGCTTGCCGATGTGGACACAGAATTTTACGGATCAGCGGCCGAAGACGTCGACTGGACCAGCGTGCGCGACGCGATGATGGCGCATGCCGAACGGCATATTGCGGCGGGCGGGCGGCTGGTGCATGTCACAAGGCACATGGTCGGACTTTTCCACGGCCTGCCGGGCGCCAGACGGTACCGGCAGATCCTTTCGAACGGAGCCAGCCGCCATGATGCGGGTCCCGAGATTATCGGGGAGGCGTTTGCCGCGGTACAGCTCCGAGAGCCGCTGGTGGCATAATTGCCCGCATGGCTATGCGGTGTGATCAACGCCTTGTTATTGCTTGCCCCTTGAAATACGGCGCCTATCTAAGCCACAAATTGCCGTGCGCCCGCATTGCAACGCCGAACCGGAAACGAAAGCCACATGGATAGCACGCCGCTGAAATTCGATCTTCCCGCAGCGCTGTCGGAATATTCTCCGGCAGAACTGGAACGCCTTTCGGATGCGGGAGAGGTCGTCAAAGAAAACCTGCGGCTGCTGGCGAAGTCCGGGCAAAATCTCGTCGGCCAGTGCCTTGCCCACCAGGGCACCTTCTATGAGGAAGAGCACTATCCGAAGGGTGATGTGTATGACGGCGAGTCGCACGCCCAGTATTATTACCACGCGCACCGCCCGGAAAGCGGAGAGCACGGGCATTTTCACACATTCCTGCGTTCGGCCGGAATGCCGCGAAAGGTGAGACCCGCGCCCTATTCAGGCGATGCCGAGAGGCCATCCGGCAAGGATGCGCTGTCCCATATCGTGGCGATATCGATGAACCGGCCCGGCCTGCCCATCGGCATGTTTACGACCAACCGCTGGGTGACCGGCGAGACCTTTTACAGCTCGGAAGATGTCATCGACATGATCGACCGGTTCGATATCGAGCAAAGCTATCCGTGTCTGGCCACCAACAGGACGATTTCGGCTTTGATGCGGCTGTTCAAACCGCAGGTCGTGGCGCTTTTGAAATTGCGCGATAAAACGCTCACCGGATGGGCGGAGAAATATCCCGACCGGGACATTTACGAGGACCGGGAGCTTGAAATCACTTCGATTGTAGACATCAATATCGACCGGCAGATTTCAGAACTGAAAAAGGCGCGCCGGCTCGCCCGCAAGCGGTGAGTGAATGGCGTTGCGGCGCCATCAACCATGTTCGATTGGCTGGTGAATATAGCGAAAGTGCCTGCGTGATCTCCGGTGCGCTTTTGGCCAATCCAGTAAAATCCTCCTCTCAAAATGTTGACGGGTTTATCAAGCGATTGTGACCCGCAGGTTACCAGCAAGATCATAAGGTTGTTGCGTGGATGAGAAACGTACCCAGCCGGCGAAAAGTCCGGTCAGGCGGAGGAGATACTTATGGCGACAATCAAAACGAAATTGCTGACAACGGTTGCAGTGGTGCCGTTGGCGCTGGCAGGAGCTGCCGGGACAACATTCCTGTTGTCTGCCGGACTTGCCACACCAAGCGCTGCCACGTGCGCGGCAAATCCGTGCGCGGCTAAGAAACCGGCCGCATGCAACCCGTGCGCAGCAAAGGCCGCCTGCGGTGCGTGCAATCCATGTGCAGCCAAAAAGGCCTCTGCCTGCGGTGCCTGCAATCCCTGTGCGGCAAAGGCGGCATGCGGCGCATGCAATCCGTGCAATCCCTGCGCGGCTAAGAAAGCTTCAGCGTGTAATCCCTGTAATCCATGCGCAGCGGCGGCGTGCAATCCCTGTAATCCATGCAACCCGTGTGCTGCAGGTGCAGGTTCAGCCGCAACAGAATGTTATGTGCCAAGGCTTCAGCAGGCTGCTCTGTGCAACCCGTGCGCTGCCAGGACGGCATCGGCCTGCAACCCGTGCAATCCGTGTGCGGCAAAAGCCGCCTGCGGTGCCTGCAACCCATGTGCCGCGAAGACGGCCTCGGCTTGCAACCCGTGCAATCCATGCGCGGCTAAATCTGCCTGTGGTGCCTGCAATCCGTGTGCCGCAAAGACGGCATCGGCCTGCAATCCGTGCAACCCGTGTGCTGCCAAAAAGGCTTCTGCCTGTGGCGCCTGCAATCCCTGCGCGGCAAAAGCGGCCTGCGGCGCTTGCAATCCCTGCGCGGCCAAAAAGACCGCAGCGGCCTGCAACCCTTGTGCAGCAAAGAATCCTTGCGCAGCCGCAAACCCATGTGCGGCATCGCATTGCAACCCGTGCAATCCGTGCAACCCCTGCGGAGCGAGCTCGGCTGCCGCCGATCCGGATGATCTGAATCTCGGACCGGAAGAAGTCACGGCACTTTATGACTGTCTGAAATCGGAACTCGCCGCCCAGTACAAGGGTGGTGGACACTGGGCCGTCAACAGGTGGGAAAACTTTGTCCACTTCTCCAAATATCCATATCCGAGTGCAACGCATGGCAACCGGTTCGTGGTGAACTACACAAACAAGCTCGGGGCGGAAGCCTACGCCAAATACGGCGAGGTGAACCCTGTGCCGATCGGCACCACTTCGGCCAAAGCGAGCTTCACGGTTGACGCCAAGGGGCAGGCGTCAGTCGGACCGCTCTTCATCATGGAAAAGATGACGCGCGGATTTAACCCCGCAACGGCCGACTGGCGCTATGCCATGGTCATGCCGGGCGGTACCACGGCCGGGCTGACAGGAGGGCCGGGCAGCGATGCCATGACCTTCTGTCACGACTGCCATACCGGTGCGGAAGATGCGGACTATCTGTTCTTCCTCCCAGAGGAAGTGCGGGCAAGGTAACCTCCAGCTGCCCAACTGTGCCGCCGGCATTCATGTCGGCGGCATCGTTATGCGATCCCCCAAGTCTTTGACCAAGTCTCGGGCCGGCGTCGGGAATGCCGGTATTGAGCAATCATCCCGACGGGCGCTCAACACCCGATGTCGCGGGTGATAATCGCGTGCGAGTGCGTTAAGATCGCCTCATCTTTGGTGTTTCTGTATTGCACGAGGGGATTGTAATGGTCGTCTCCAAGCGTGACTTTCTAATTCGCATTGGCCAGGTCGCCGGCGCCGGAGTGCTTTATTCCGTCATGCAGGGGCTTGGGCATTTCCATGTTGCGCAGGGTGCCACACAAACACCCGTAATCCCGAAAGGCCAGTCCGGCAACAAATCGGTGCTGATCCTGGGCGGAGGAATTGCCGGTCTGAGCGCCGCTTACGAATTAATGCAGGCCGGTTACGATTGCCGTCTTTTGGAGGCGTCGGATATCGTTGGCGGGCGCTGCCGCACTCTCCGGCGCGGCGACGCGGTTTTCGAATCCGGTGCTGACGCCCAGATCTGCAAGTTCGACAAGGGGCTCTACATGAATGCAGGGCCGGCGAGAATTCCCAGTGCGCACCAGGCTGTCCTCGGTTATTGCAGGACCTTCGGCATCGATCTTGAGGTGTTCATCAACAACAATCGCAGTGCGCTCTTTCAAGATGATCGGATCAATGACGGGCACCCGGTGGAATCCAGACAGGTGCACCACGACACGGCAGGCCTGATTTCCGAGCTGCTCGCCAAGGCGATCGACGGTCATTTGCTCGACGAAGAGCTGGGAGATATCCACATAGACAGGCTTTTCGCGTTTCTGGGTAGATTTGGGGAACTTGACTATTACGGTACCTACGCCGGCGGTGGCCGCAGCGGATACGAATCGCTGCCCGGGGCATTCGAAAAACGGGGGCGTTTGCGCAGGCCTCTCGAGCTGAAAGATCTTCTGAGCTCGGATTTCTGGCGCTGGAAAATGTATTTCGAAGAAGAGTTCTTTCAGCAGGCCACCATGTTCCAGCCAGTCGGCGGAATGGATGCGATCGTCCGCGCCTTTGCGGATCGCCTCGGTGACCGCATCGAGACCCGGGCCGCGGTCACTGAGATCCACAACACCGAAAACGGCGTTCAGGCCACCTTCAACGCCGATGGTTCTGAAGGAAAAGTCGTCAATGCCGACTTTTGCATATGCACTTTGCCGCTCAAGGTGCTGGCGGGTGTAACGACCAATTTGTCCGCTCAACACAAAGAGGCTGTCCGCTCCGTTGCCTACATGCCGGTCGTAAAGATCGGTTATCAGGCCAATCGACGGTTCTGGGAAGAGGATGATGCGATTTATGGCGGCATATCCTACATCAATCATCCGATTACACAGATCTGGTATCCGTGCAGCGGCTATCATTCCGGCAAGGGAATTATGGTTGGGGCCTATGCTTTTCACGGTGACGCCGTCCGGCTCTCCGCGATGACACCAAAAAAGCGATATGAAACGGCCAAGACGGCGGGAAGCAAGTTGCATCCGCAAATTGGAAGCGAGGTCGGCAGGCCGATTTCTGTGGCGTGGCACAATATGCCGTTGGCCAAGGGCGCATGGGCTGTCTGGCGACGGGACCAGCGCGGCAACGAATACCGGACACTCAGCAAGCCGGACCGGAACATGTATTTTGCCGGTGAGCATATGAGCTGGCTGCCGGGCTGGCAGGAAGGCGCGGTTCTGTCCGCCCATGAGGTGGTCTCTTCCATTCACGAACGGGCTCAGACATCCAAGGGCTGATCCACGACGGCCGAAACCATGGACATCGGTTGAAAACCGGTGCACCATTTCCGTCAGGCGGTGAGCAGGGCAGCGGCGTTAAACCGGAATTTGCGGCTGGGGACTACGAGCAAACTCCGCAATATTGGGAAAATACCATGCCGCATGACATACCAAGTGCAATTGACCTCCGTTTGATGGAGGACGCCAGCAAGTGGGCATCGAATGCCGAACAGCGCCCGGGCAGAAACGCGATATTGGATCGTTTGGTCGAGGAGGCCGGGCGCCGGGCCGGGCCGGATCCTCTCATACTCGAACTTGGGTCGGGGCCGGGTTTCCTTGCCCACCGAATGCTCAAAGAAATTCCGCAGGCTCGCTACACGGCTCTGGATTTTTCACCTGCAATGCATGCGCTGGCGCGTGCGAGAGTGAAGCCCTTCATCGACCGGATCACGTTCCTGGAACGCAGCTTCAAGTCCGATTCTTGGGCTGAAGACCTGCAACCGTTCGATATCGTCGTGACCAACCAGGCGGTTCACGAACTGCGTCACAAGAGACATGCAAAGGCCCTGCACCAGCAGGTTCACGGCCTGCTGACGCAGGAAGGCAGCTATCTTGTCTCGGACCACTTCAGCGGTGATGGCGGGTTGCCCGACACGGAGCTGTTCATGTCTGCCGATGAACAGAGCAACGCATTGTCCGAAGCGGGCTTTCCAAGTGTCACCAGGATCGCGGCCGAAGGAAGCCTGGTCCTGCATTTGGCTCGAAAGATTTAGAGCGCGTCTTGTTTATACGGAATCATTTGACCGAGGCGATTTTGGTCGCTGACAAGGCGGGTTGCGCGCCGTGGTGCGGGCCCACCACAAGCGCGAGCCAACGCAGTCAGCGGGCAAAATCGCCCGGCCCAATCGGCTGCGATGTTCAACAACACCTTTCTTTAAAGGGTGGTGGATAATCGGCCCATCGGCGTCGTTGCGCCGCTTGCCCGATGCACCACATCGCGCTGCGCGACACGCCTAGCCGAGTGTGCCGATTTTCCACCATCAAATGATCCCGTAAAAACAAGACGCGCTCTAGACTGCGCCTATTCAGTCCGCAGCGCTCGCTCCGGTTTCAGGCGAAAACGTCTTTACATAGGCAAGCACGTCAAGACGGTCCTGCTCCTTCTTCAGCTTGAACACCATCTTGGCCTTGGCCTTCGGATCATCCAGATAGGTGCGCAGGAATGTCTTCGGGTCAGTGATGTATTCGAGGATAAGCTCTTCGCTCCAAACAAGGCCCGCAGCGCCGGCCTGTTGCATGCCTGTGCCGTATTTGTATCCATCGACAGAGCCTGCCGGTCGTCCGATGACACCGTTCAGTATCGGGCCGACGCCGTTCTTGGCGTCGTCTCCGACCTTGTGGCAGGCCTTGCATTTCTTGAAGACCTTTTCGCCGGCCGCGACATCCTGCGACCGGACCGGACTGATAGCCGTCAATACGGTCATTGCTGTTGCGGCTGCTAGAAAAGATTTCATATCGTGGCGTATCCCCATCCATCGTTTTGCGTGATGGCAGCATCTTGCCAAATGGGGAGCGCATGTCGCGTCACGATGTGGTGACAGGAACGTGATCGAAAAGGCCGGCTGTCACATTACCGCAATCGTGTGACCGCATTTGCAATGGCCGGGCGAGGTGCCTTATCACACTCGCCCGGCCAACTGATTTTATTCGGCCGCTTCAGGTGATGCCTCACCCAGTTTGGAACGCGCACCGTCGCGGTAGAGTGCCTTGGCCAGAGCTATGCACATAAGCCCCATGACCATCGTGAATGGCAGTGCTCCGATGATCATGGCGCTCTTCAGGGCTTCCATCGGGTCCGACCCGCCATTGGTATTGCCTGCGACCAGCAATGTACCGATCACGAGAGTCAGGATCACACCCCAGACGATGCGGTGTTTGATGCCGGTCTGCTGCTCGCCGCCGGACATGATGGTGTTCATAACCAGAATGCCGGAGTCGGCTGATGTGACGAGGAATGTCAGGATCAGCACCACGCACATGATGGTTATGGCCGATAGAAATCCGCCGGTGATCATCTCGCCCAGGGTTACGAAAAGCTTGGCCGTGTTCGAAGCACCGATAATGGCGCCATCCGCCCCGCCGGTGAGCTCGAGTTCAATGGCCGTACCGCCAAGAATGGTCATCCAGGCGAAGCAGACCAGTGCCGGGGCAAAAACACATCCTACGATGAATTCCCGCACCGAGCGGCCTTTGGATATGCGCGCCAGGAACAGGCCGACAAAAGGCGAGAAGGCGATCCACCAGGCCCAGTAAAATGTTGTCCAGCCGGCCTGCCAGCCGAACTGGCGTCCTGGCTCACCTGCCGCATAGGCGGCCTGAAGCACGTCATCCGAAAGGGCTGCCGCATCGCCTTCGAGACCGGATTTGAAGCTCGCAAACGATCCCCAGGCATTTGTTGCGCCACTGCGCAGTGCATCTGCAAATGGTGCTGCTTCCGCGGGCAGTGCTGCGGCAAACGAGGCAGGTGTCTGCGGGCCGAAGGCGCCAAAGCTCAACGAAATATAATGGAAAATATAATCCACCATCGCCGTTGCGTATGTGGTCATTGCAAAGAGAAACGAGCCGAAAACGATAAAGGTCAGCAACAGGATGATCGACAGAACCAGGTTCAGGTTCGACAGGTATTTAACCCCGCGCCCGACGCCCGACACAGCTGAAATGATAGACAGGCCCATGATGATGACCAGGCCGGTTATCAATCCTACCGTCCCCGGTACAGGCGCGTCTCCGCCCAGATTCATCATCCAGTTCATTCCGGTAATCGCGTACAGTCCATCGATGAACTGGGATACGCCGAAGCCGATGGTAACCGATACGCCGAGGATAGTTGCGACAACACCCAGCACGTCAACCACATGACCGAGCAAGCCATTCATAAAGCGGCCGAAAAGCGGGGTCAGGGCAGACCGGATTGTCAGCGGCATTCCTCGAGTATAGGCGTAATAGGCCAGCGACAGGCCCGTTACCACATAGATCGCCCATGCGTGGAAGCCGTAGTGAAGGAAGGTATAGCGATAGCCGGACTGAATTGCCTGTTCGGTATTCGGTGCGACTTCACCGGCCAGAATGACCGGATTTGAACCCCACAAACCCATGGGTTCGGCAGTGGCAAAGACCATCAGACCGACACCCAGGCCGGCTCCGAACATCATTGAAAACCAGGAAAAATTGGAGAATTCGGGTTTTTCTCCAGGCTGTCCCATAAGCCTTTTACCGGTTTGCGGCAGGATAGCCACGATCAGCAGAAAGAACGAGAAAAGGCCGACAATGACAATATAAAAGGCGTTGAAATCTCCCAGCAATTTCCAGTTCAGACTGCCCAGTACGCCATTCGCGTTTGCAGGCCAGACCAGAGCCCAGATGACCAGCGCGACCATGATGGCCTTGCTGAGCAAGGCAATTTCAACGCTGTGTCCCTCATAGAAGCCGGTTGCAGCCTTTTTGATCTCCAACTCGGTAAATGGTGGTTTGACTGACATGCTATCCTCCCTAAGCGCACGTGCTCGCGTCAGTCTTGCCGATGTTTGCTGCCCATATGCGTTTGCCTTCGCAGTGTATAGTTCTATTTGCGACATGCCGTTCCGGCATATCGAGGGGCGGGAACACCCGTCGTATCGCTGTTTTCAGCCATGAAGACAACGCCTTAGGAGGCGAAATAAAACCGTTTTTGCGACAGCTTGGCGAATTTCGAAAATTCCCGGGATCCGAGACTCACGGCGAACATGTCCGCAAGATCCTGTTTCAGGGGCCTGACCGGCACATCAATGCCCGGGTTTGCCTGTCTTTCCGCGGGTCATCTGCCTGCGTCTTTGCTCACCACCATCCTCGTATGACCCGGTGCCGACCTTGCCGCGCTTGACGGGTTTATCGCCTGATCCGACCGGTCGGGCCATGTCCGTGCCCGGTCCCATGTCGTCGAGCGATGGTTTCTGGAAGTAGCCATCGCCGCGTTCGCTACGCGGCAGAGGCCCGCGAGGCCTTCCCTTCTTTTCCCGCCGAGCGCGCGGGCTTGCGGCCATGTCGTTCTCGAGACGCGCAAGGGGGTCGTCCATGACTGCGAGTTCCGTTTCGCGCAGACGCTTGATTTCGTCGCGCAGGCGGGCAGCTTCCTCGAAGTCGAGATCGGCTGCGGCATCGCGCATCTTTTTCTCAAGATCTTCCAGATGGGCGGCAAGGTTATTGCCGATCATCTCGCCGGTTTCCTTGAAGCCGGAAATATCGGCCCGGACGTGATCTTTTTCATAGACACTGTCGAGAATGTCGGCGATCTGCGCCTTGACGCTCTCCGGCGTGATGCCGTGCTCCTTGTTCCAGGCCATCTGCTTGTCACGGCGCCGGTTGGTCTCGGTCATCGCACGGTCCATCGAACCGGTCACCGTGTCGGCATAAAGGATGACCTTGCCGTCTACGTTACGGGCGGCACGACCGATTGTCTGCACCAGTGATGTTTCGGAACGCAGGAAGCCCTCCTTGTCGGCGTCGAGGATGGCGACCAGTCCGCATTCGGGAATATCGAGGCCCTCGCGCAAGAGGTTGATGCCGACGAGTACGTCGAAAGCGCCGAGGCGCAGGTCGCGGATGATTTCGATGCGCTCAAGCGTGTCAATGTCGGAGTGCATGTAGCGCACCCGCACGCCCTGTTCGTGGAGATATTCGGTCAGGTCCTCGGCCATCCGCTTGGTGAGCACAGTTACAAGCGTCCGGTATCCTTCCTGCGATTTCAGGCGGATTTCATCGAGGACATCATCAACCTGGCTCTTGGCCGGCCGCACTTCGACCGGCGGATCGATCAGGCCCGTTGGGCGGATCACCTGCTCGGCAAAGACGCCGCCGGACTGTTCAAGCTCCCAGCCACCAGGTGTGGCCGAGACGGCAATTGTTTGCGGGCGCATCGCGTCCCATTCCTCGAAGCGCAGCGGCCGGTTGTCCATACATGAAGGCAGGCGGAAACCGTATTCGGCGAGCGTCGCCTTGCGGCGGAAGTCGCCGCGATACATGGCGCCGATCTGCGGCACCGTGACGTGGCTTTCGTCGAGAAAAATCAGTGCGTTGTCCGGTATATACTCAAACAGCGTGGGCGGCGGCTCACCCGGCGCGCGGCCAGTCAGGTAGCGTGAATAGTTCTCAATGCCCTGGCAGGAGCCTGTTGCTTCGAGCATCTCAAGGTCATAGCGGGTTCGCTGCTCGAGCCGTTGCGCTTCGAGAAGGCGACCGGCCCGTTCCAGCTCTGCCAACCGGTGCACCAGTTCATCGCGGATCGACTTGATTGCCTGGTTGAGCGTTGGGCGGGGTGTCACGTAGTGCGAGTTCGCGTAGATCTTGACGGATTTGAGCTGATCGGTCTTTTGTCCCGTCAGCGGATCAAACTCGGTGATCGCATCGATCTCGTCGCCGAAGAGTGAGATGCGCCAGGCACGGTCTTCAAGGTGAGCCGGGAAGATCTCGATCGTATCGCCCCGCACGCGAAACGTGCCGCGCACGAAGTTCATGTCCGAACGACGGTATTGCTGGGCGACGAGGTCGGCCAGCAACTGGCGCTGGTCGATACGGTCACCGATCTCCATTTGAAAGGTCATGGCCGTGTAAGTTTCGACCGAACCGATACCGTAAATGCAGGAAACTGACGCAACGATAATCGCGTCGTCGCGCTCCATCAGAGCGCGCGTGGCCGAGTGGCGCATGCGGTCGATCTGTTCGTTGATCGACGATTCCTTTTCGATATAGGTGTCGGAACGCGGCACATAGGCTTCCGGCTGGTAGTAGTCGTAGTAGGAGACGAAATACTCGACGGCGTTGTCCGGAAAGAAATTCTTGAACTCGCCATAGAGCTGCGCCGCCAGTGTCTTGTTGGGGGCAAGGATGAGGGCAGGGCGCTGTGTCTGTTCAATGACCTTGGCCATGGTGAAGGTCTTGCCGGAACCGGTGACGCCAAGCAGGACCTGGGTTCTGTCGTCATCGCCTAACCCCGAAACCAGATCCTCGATCGCCGTCGGCTGGTCGCCGTTGGGCTCGAACTCCGTTTTCATGCGGATTTCGATACCGCCCTCGGATTTTTCCGGGCGCTCGGGACGATGTGGAACCCACATCTTTCCGTCCTTGAAAAGCGGATTGCCCGATTCGATGAGCTTCGACAACGCATCGACAGTTGCCGTCACGCCCGATCCGCCGTCGGCTTCCACATCAGTAGCGGACTGTTTCTTCTTTTCCGATTTCTTCGACTTGCCGGTACCAGACTGCAGCGCTTCGGCATCTTCAAGTGAAATATCGAGGCCGGCGACCGGGTTGAGCCCGGCAGCCGCGCGGGTCTTCGGGTCCTTGCTTCCGCCGATGGATGTGCCCCTGGCCGTCCGCCCGGCGGTCGTTTTCTTGTCGCGCTTTGCTTTGGTCTTCGCCGGCTGTTTTTTGGCTTCGTCGGCGATTTCCTTTGCCCATTCGCTGACGGAGCCGGAAAGCGGGACGCCTTCAAGCTGTTCCTGCGGCTTTTCGGAGAAACCGCTTTGTTTCTTGTTCTTGGGATCGGAGCTCATGGGGGGAATATGGCGAGTGAAAGGAGAAATGGAAAGGGTGAGAAGCGATCAAATGCCAGCCTCCTGACATTGGGTTGTCAGGAGGCCCGAATAATTGGTTTCATGCAGAACGTTCCCAATGCTCGGTTCTACAACTATTCGGTTTGTTTTTATGACTGGCGGCAATAATGTGGGGTAGTGTCGCGATTCCGCGGCAAATCAGATACGTGCGACGAACAAAGCTGAGTTTGGGGGAATTCCATGGGAGACGATTCCGGTTCTAAGCAAGATGATGCGAGCCCGGACGAAAAAGGCCCCAGCCGGCTGCGCGAAGGGCTGATCGTCGTGATAGCGTTGCTTGTTGGCGGTGCGCTTTTGTTCGGAATTTACATTTACTGGAATTTCGAGCGTGATCACCCGGCAACCGACAACGCCTATCTGAACGCCAACTATGTGTGGATTTCACCGCAGGTAGACGGCCAGGTGGCGGATGTTCATGTCATCAACAACCAACGGGTAAAAAAGGGCGATAAGCTCTTTGCGCTCGATTCGCGGCTTTATGACGCTCAGCTCAATGATGCACAGGCCAATCTTGTTCTGGTTCGTCAGCAGATCGAAGCGGGCAAGGCAAAAGTGGATGCCGCCAAGGCGATGGTCGCTGAACAAAAGGCAGCGGTAAATACGGCTCAGGAAGTAGCGAAGCGGACCAAACCTCTTGTGCAAGAGGACGTTCAGACCGTGCTGCAGGGAATCCAGGCCGAAAACAACCTTATTGAAGCCAGGGCAAAGCTTGAAACACTGCAGGCGGAACTTGTCGTGGCCGAGAAAGAATACGGAACACCCGAAACGATCAATGCGCAGATCGAGCAGGCACAGGCGGCGGTTGACGAGGCACAGCTCAACATGGATTGGACGACGATAATCGCTCCGGCCGACGGCTATGTGACGAATTTCTCGCTTCGACGCGGCGATGTGGTCCAGTCCGGCGATGATCTGTTTCCGTTTGTCGAATCCGATCGCTGGTGGATCGACGCAAATTTCAAGGAGACAAATGTCGATCGCATCAAGCCCGGACAGCCGGTGAGCATCACCATCGACATGTATGGCGATAAGGAATTTTCCGGCACGGTCGAGAGCATCGGCGCGAGTTCCTCGGCTTCGTTCTCACTGTTGCCGGCGCAGAACACGACAGGCAACTGGGTCAAGGTCACCCAGCGTATTCCGGTCCGCATCTCTCTTGAGGAAACTGATCCGGATTATCCGTTCCGGCTCGGCGCCAGCTCGTCGGTCGAGGTGAATACCGACGATCCGCCCGCGGCCCAGTCGCAATGAGCCGTTAGGGATCGCTGATGCCTCAGGAGCCAGCCCATCTGATCAAGCCGTTGCCGCCCGGCTTCCACCGCAACATGATCATTGTAACGACGCTGTTCATCTCATTGATGGCGTCGATCGACCTGACGATCGTTACCGTGGCGCTGCCCTATATGGCAGGCAATCTGAACGCCACCACGGACGAGGTCACCTGGGTGGTTACCATGTTTGCCGTTGGACAGGCGATCGTCATCGGGATTACCGGCCACCTGTCGCGGATGCTGGGACGAAAAGTGCTCATCATGACCGCCGTTATCGGGTTTGTACTGTCGTCGGTTGCATGCGGACTGGCGCAGGATCTGGATATGATCGTCATGTTCCGGTTCATCCAGGGTTTGTTTTCGGGGCCGCTCATCCCTCTGTCGCAGGCGATGCTGATCGATGCGGTCGAGGAGGAAGAGCGCGCCAAGGTCCTCGCATTCTGGGTTGTCGGCGTCATGGGCGGCCCGGCGCTCGGACCTATGCTGGGCGGCTATCTTGCTCAGGACCTCGACTGGCGGTGGAACTTCTGGGTGAACGTTCCGGTCGGCGCCGTCGCGATTATTCTCATTCTGTCATTCGTTCGGCGCACAGCGCACACGCCGATGCGTACTGACTGGCTGGGCCTTGGATTTCTGGTCGCCATGCTGTCGACCCTGCAGATCGGCCTTAATCAGGGTGACAAGCTTGACTGGTTCAGTTCACACGCGATCGTTTATCTGTTCCTGATTTCTTTTGTGGCGGCGTTGATTGTCATCGGACGCGGGATATATCTCGGCAAACGCCACATAATCGATATAGGGCTATTCGCCGACCTCAATTTCACACTTTGCTGTCTCGTGGTGACGGCCATGGGCAGCACCTTCCTGGCACTGATGATCCTTGCCCCGCAGCTCTTTGTCGATGGGCTAGGGTGGCAAGCATCGACAGCGGGCGTCGTCATCGGGTGCTACGGCGTTGGCGGGGTAACCGGCAGTTTTGTTGCCGGGAGATTGCAGTCGATTCTGTCATTCAGAATAAGCTACATCCTTGCCTGCCTCGTGATGGGGTCAGGGTGGTTCTGGTTCAGCCGGCTGAACGAGAATGTCGGTATGTGGCAGGCCGTTCCGCCTGGCGTGTTGATCGTGTTCGGCATGATGCTGGTTTTTCCGATACTCGCAGCCCGTGCATTTGCAAACTTATCCCCGGATAAGCGCGATGAAGGGGCGGGTCTTTTCAATTTGACCAAAACGCTTGGTTTTTCGTTCGGAACCACCGCCGTCGGAACGCTTTATTACAATGGCCAGCTTGCCAACTGGACGCGCAATGTCGGTGAGATCAACCCATCGAATCCGGCTCTCCAGCAGTATCTGAACGATCTTGGCGACAACGTGAGCTACGACACCAAGATGGCCTATGTCGCTGACCTTTTGACAAGTCAGGCGCAACTGCAGACCATTTTCGAGATCTCGCAATATATGGCGTTCTGCACCTACGGATTGGCTGCCCTGGCCATCTTCTTCCGCGATCCCAAAAAGGAAAGCGGACGGGGATATGCCGGTTGGCTTGATATCCGGCCGTTTGGCCGCTTTATGGGAGCGGCCAGATATGCAGGCTCCAGATGACAAACACGGGAAGTGTCAGAGCAGACAGAATGGTTGTCAGCAGCACGAGGCCTGACGCCTCCTGAACGTCCTCGCGGTATTCCGTCGCCACGATGTATTCAAGCACCGCGGTTGAAAGTGCTGCCAACATAACGGCGGAGACTGCCCATTTCGGATCAACCTGCGGAAAGAGCTGAAGGATACCGAGGACAATGAGCGGCATGACGATCAGCTTGACAGCAGCCAGCACGCCGATTTCTCCAAGATTCGTCAGCCGAGCCGCAACCAGAGCCTCGCCCATTGCAAACAGCGCAACGGGAGGCGTGGCGGCGCCAACGATCTGCGTCGTCCGGTCGATCCAGCCCGGCAGTGATAATCCTGAAATGGAAAAGGCCGTCCCGGCCACCAGACTGAAGATGATGGGATTCTTGAAAGTGTGAACGAGCGCCGTGCGAATTGCCGGCCCAAGGTTGCCGGTATCGTTGCGCGCAAGTTCAAGCAGCAAAACGGTAACGGCCATGGCGGTCAGAACGATGAGGTTGGATACGCCGAGAGCCGGCAGCGCCAGTGTTCCAACCATCGGCGTCAGAAGGGGCAGGCCGACAAAGCCGACATTGGCGAAGGAGGCACCAAGTCCGCGTATTGCCCTTTTGCTCATGTCAGACTTGTCGCGCAGGAGTACCCAGGGCAGCAGAAAGCAGACCAACACCGCCGCCCCAAAGGAGACGATAAAGGGCAGATTGAAGATTTCATCAATCGGCTGGCTTGCAAGGGCGCCAAACAGCAACAGGGGAAGGGAGATATGTGTGACGAACCGATTGAGGATAACAGCGCTGTTTTTGCCAATCAGCTCCAGCCTTCCCGAAAGGTAACCGAGGCCCATAATGGCAAAAATCGGAAGTAGGATTGTCACGACTTTTTCGAACACGGCCAGGCCTCCGGCAATCGTGACGCGGTTCAGTCCGTTGGACCGGAAGGTTTGTCTATGCCGGTCGGTTTGCCGTTTTCATCCAGGGCGACCATCACGAAACGCCCGACAATGACCTTTTCCCGAAGCGGTTTCAGATATCGTTGCGCCCAGGCCTCAACCTTCAGCGTCATGGACGTGCGCCCGATCTTCTCGATGTGGATGTAGACACACAAGGTGTCGCCGACATGCATCGGTTTTTCAAAAACCATCTCGTTGACTGCGGCAGTCACGACCCTGCCGCCGGCATGTTCCGCCGCGCGAATGCCGCAGGCCAGGTCCATCTGAGCCATGACCCATCCACCGAAAATATCGCCCGCAGCATTAGCATCGCCGGGCATGGCCAGCGTACGCAATGTCAAATCACCGTTGGGTGTCGCGGTTTCGGCAGATGTCATGTGTCCCTCCAGAATGTGAATTTATGGGGGACAGATACCGGCTTTGCCGTACAATGCAACCGCAGCCGCGGAAATATCACGCAGGGGTCCTGTCCCGCGTTACCTGAAGCACAAGCCGGTGCCGTGTTGTTCTACCGGTCTCCGAACCGCCTGCATATGCGCACCGTGCATTTTGCATTGTCGCGTGTCGGGACCGTTGCAAGATTGGCTATTGAACGGGAACTGCAATGGGTGCTTCCCGATACATATCGGTTGTAGATGGGCAGGGACGGATTGTTTCTGGACGTGTAGCGCAGCTGAGCCGCACCCTCGCGCTTGAGAATCGACTGAACCTGGCCGCAGGTCATGTTGTCTATGTTGTACATTTTCGCAGCGCCGGCCGGAGCTGCAATCAGTATTGCCGGCAGTAAAATGATGAAAATCTTCATTGCCTTCTCCGTGATGGGGTTGTGAACCGCAACATGTTTATCGCTGCGGACAGCTCCAGTGCCGGCGGTTCTGAAACGGCCACAGCGCAAACGATGTATGATTCACCATTTGGATGCCGTTATTCGCCGCCACTAATCATTGAAAAAGAGGCTGTCGCTTAAGTCGGCGCATTTGTGGACCGGGCAGTTGGCTGTGTTTTTCGCGGGAACATAAGCCCTTTTGGCGTATTGGTTGAAGTCGCAATAGAGCCTGTTCCGGACATAACGATCATATATTGGTAGCGAAGGATTGCGGGTTGAACGCCAGCGCAGGATCGCGGCCCCGTCGCGATTTACAGCACTCTGAATTGCTGCGCAGCTCATGGTTTTGACATTGTAACGGTTGATGGCCAGAGCCGGGAAACTGACCGACACAATACAAAGCGCCAATAAAACTCTGTTCATTTTGTATTTCTCCAAAACCGGTCATTTTTGAATGTATGCAACAGTATTTGTATCAAGACTACTGCCAATAACTATGGCAAAATTTGCACGCTGACAGTGCTGTTCACGGATTTTGTGCCTCGTCACAGCCGGAAGCCGCCGGGGAGATGGTGCCGGCGGCTCGCGGTGGGTTGCATTCGTACGACCGCCGGGACGAATGTCAACGACGCGTCACAAACCCGGTGTCTATCTATCGCCAAATGATCGGTCGAAAGTGGAATCAACGCACTTGTAGACCGGGCAGTTTGCTGCATTGTTCGTCGGCACATAGGCCCGCTTCGGATATTGCCCGCGATCGCAGAACAGGCTGTTTCTGACATAGCGATCGTAGATCGGCAGGGATGGGTTGCGGGCGGAACGCCACCGCAAGATTGCGGCTCCGTCGCGGTTGACCGCATTCTGGACGGCTGCGCAGCTCATGGATTGAACGTTGTAACGGTTGATTGCCAGTGCCGGGAAGCTGACCGAGACAATACAAAGCGCCAATAAAACTCTGTTCATGCTGTTGTTCTCCCAAACCTGTCGTCTGCGGGCGTATGCAACCGGGTTGGTTGCGCGACCACGGCAATAAGTATGGCGAATATTGCGTATCGACAGTGTTGTTCACGGATTTGCTATCTCGTGATAGCAGGACGTTACCAGAGAGGCGGTTCCGGAGGCCGCCAGCGGGTTGCAATTTGGCCAAATGCAGAGACAAATTGAATCGGCGTGTCGGATTGGCGTCCGTTGAAACGTCCTAGGTGAGACAACCTTATCGGGAGTGAGTTATGCAGTACGCGATTTTGATCTATTCCACCGAGGGCTTTTTTGAACGTCTGCCGGAGGATGAACAGGACGCGGCCATGGAGCACCACAGGGAGCTGCAGCGCGAGCACAATGAAAAGGGCACGCTTGGGGCCGTTGCCAAGCTTATGGACACGTCGGCCGCCATGACGGTCAGGAAACGCGGCGACAGCGTAATGGTGCTGGATGGTCCCTTTGCCGAGACCAAGGAGCAACTCATGGGGCTGTATGTAATTGAATGCGAGAGTATCGACGATGCCATTGAGCAGGCGAAGAAGCTGCCGCAGGGCGTTGCCGCCTACGAAGTCCGTCCCATAGGCTGGGGCGGCGGAACGATTGCCGAAGCGACCGAAGACAACTGACGAGGTGCTCAGGCAAAGTGAAATCGCTGCCCATCTTGCCATGGCGAGGCCCCGGGTGCTCGCGGCTTTGACGCGACAGTTTTCAAGTCTCGATATTGCAGAAGACGCTTATCAGGAAGCCTGTATGCGGGCACTGGAGCGCTGGCCTGCTGCCGGGCTGCCGCGTGACCCGACAGCGTGGCTATTGATGACCGGCCGAAACGCGACAATAGACCGAATACGGCGGGACAAGCGGCTGTTCTTCAAAGACGAATTGCCTGAAAGTTCCGAAGCGACAAATGATGTCGAGACCGAGCTTGCGGATCAGATCGATATGTCCGAACTGCGTGACGATGTGCTGCGGCTCATGTTCATGTGCTGCCATCCGGAGCTGAGCCTGCAGGATCAACTGGCGCTCGCCTTGAAAGTGATAGGTGGTTTTTCGGTTGATAAGATTGCTCGCGCCTTTGTCGTCAAGCCGAAGGCGATGGAGCAGCGCATCACGCGGGCGAAGAAAAAGGCTGCAATTGTGGCCGTGCGCATCGACACGCCCAGTCTGCAGGAGCGGACCGCCAGGCTCGATGCGGTTTGCGTCATGGCCTATCTGCTTTTCAACGAAGGTTACACGGCCAGCGGTGGAGATGAGCATATTCGCGCCGAACTGTGCGAAGAGGCCATTCGTCTTGTCCGGTTGCTGCTGACACTGTTTCCCTCGCAGGCCGAGGTCATGGGATTGCTTGCGCTGTGTCTGTTTCAGCACTCCAGACGCCGGGCGCGGCTTGGTGCGGACGACAGCCTGGTGCCGCTGGAAGAGCAGGACCGGACACTTTGGAACAGGCAGGAGATTACGGAAGGACAGGTTCTGCTTGAAAAGGCCCTGCGCCATGGCAGGGCCGGTCCCTATCAGATACAGGCCGCCATTGCGGCGGTGCATTGTGCAGCGGAAAAGGCCGAGCACACAAATTGGCGGGAAATTGAGAGACTGTATGCGGCGCTTGAACAGGTCCAGCCGACACCGGTTGTTTCACTCAACAGAGCCGTTGCGCTTTCCAAGGTCAAAAACGCTCAGGCCGGGCTTGATTACCTCGCCACCTTGTCCCACTCCCTTGCCAACTATCTCTATTTTCACACCACCCAGGCTTCGCTCCTGAAAGAGGCCGGCCATCCAAAGCAGGCAATTGCAGCTTACAAGCAGGCGCTGTTGCTTGGCCCAACTGAGCAGGAGGCGGATCATATCCGCGCCCAAATGGAGCAGTGTGGTGAAATAGAATAATTTTTTTGTGCCGTTGTAGGGTTCGGTATTCCCCGTTCGTCCTTGGTTCATTGAATGAGCAACTTCAAGGAGGATATGATGACAAATCCGATGCAAACTCACGGCGCCGCAAGTTGGATCCAGCACAGTGGCAAGGACCCTGCCGGTGCACGAAAATTCTATGAAAGCGTTCTCGACTGGAATGTGAACGACATGCCGATGCAGGACGGATCGTCTTACGCCGGTATTGTCGTCGGTGAGAACCCGATCGGTGGTTTCATGCCGTTTCCGGCCGACAATGGGGAATGGACGATCTACATTACCGTTGACGATGTCGATGCCCGGTTCAAGGCCGCGCTGGAAAGCGGTGCGGAAGCGATTGATGAGCCGGCCGATTTTCCTGGCGTTGGCCGAATGGCTAAATTCCGCGACCCGTACGGCGCATCGATCTCACTGATTACCTACGAAAGCATGCAGGGCTGAAATCAAACCGGCGCGGTTAACCGCGCCGGTTCCCTTGATGCTTTGGATCGGGAGAACCAACATGTTGACGACGACGATCATTTTTACCGGCATATTTCTGCTGATGCACACCGCCCTGTCCATCACCACGAGCGCGAACCGTGCAAAATACGACATTGATTTCGGTGACGGTGGCAACCAGGCCATGCACAAGGCGATCCGAGCGCAGGGAAATTTTGTCGAATACGTTCCGATATTGCTGATAGCCATGGGGGCCAGCGAATATATCGGTGCGCCAGAATGGCTTATCTGGACCTGCGGCTGGGTGCTGGTCGTTTCGCGGATGTCGCATGCGGCCTTTATGCTTGGTTTCGCCGGAAAACCGGCTCGACTCGTCGGTGCTGGACTGTCGTTTTTGCTGATGATCGTGCTGGGCCTGTATCTTCTTGGCCGTGGAACCGGGCTCATCGCCTGATTTTTTAGCACACAGATTACGGGAGCAAATCATGGCGCATGATCCACATCTGGCAGAATTGTTGCGGGAAGCGCTCCAGGACCGGGCAGGGGTTACGGAGAAAAACATGTTTGGCGGTGTCTGTTTTCTGCTTAACGGCAATATGTTCGCCGGTGTCGCCAATCACGACAGTTTCATGTTCCGCGTCGGCAAGGACCTCGAGGCGGAGGCGCTGGCAAGGCCCGGCGCGCGTCCGATGGATTTTACCGGCCGCAAGATGGGTGGCCTGATCTGGGTTGAGGCCGATGCCGCGATTGACGCCGGGCTGGATAACTGGCTTGATTTTACCGCCCGGTTTGTCGGCGGCCTGCCGCCAAAATAGGAGAGGAATCCGATGTTTGAAGGAATTCCGCGAAAGTCTGTCGCGTTTCTGAAAGACCTCAAGGCCAACAACAACCGCGAATGGTTCGAAGGGCACAGGGCAGAATACGAATCCCGGTTCGTAGAGCCGGCCATGCAGCTCATTGAGGCTCTGTCTCCGATCGCGGCCTCGCTTGATCCGCCGCATCAGGCTGTGCCGAGGGTCAACAAATCTTTGAGGCGAATCCACCGGGACACTCGGTTTTCAAAGGACAAGACACCGTATCATACCCATATGCATATCGTGCTGTGGACAGGAGACCACCCGAACCGGTCCGCTGGGATACACCTGGTTCTGTCAGACAGTCATTTTGGTTTTGGTTCGGGGCACTGGGCGTTTGCCGGCGACGGTCTGGACCGCTACCGCACCGCGGTTCAAAAGGAGCCAGTCCGGGCCGAGTTGGATGCCGCGCTCGCAAGGGCTGAAAAGGTAGGCTGCACGCCGGGTGAACCCGAACTTCAGCGTGTACCGCGCGGTTTTGACGCCGATAGTCCCGCTGCAGTCCATTTGCGCCGCAAGGGAATAGTCGCACGGACCCATGAAAACCCCGGATTTGACGATCGCCTGTTCGGACCGGGTGCGGTCGGCTATCTGACCGAAATTCTTGAGGCGTTGTGTCCCTTGGACCGGTGGATCAACAGGCATGTCGAAACGGCATAAGCTGCTTTATTTCATCCTGTCGCATACCATGTCGACTAGCCGGCATTCACATGGATGACCCTGCGTGGTATCGAAGTTTTATGATCCGGTCTCAGTTCGCGCGGCGCGCTTTGTTTCTTATTTTGCCGATGTTTGTTGTCGCGCTTCCCGGGGTGGTCGGCGCTTCGAGCGTGCCGGTACCGAAGTCACGGCCTGCTCAGGTAAAGACGCCGGACGAGGCAAAGAATACGGTCAAGCCGGATGAATCGCCTGCCGGGAAGGCGGCATTGCCTGTTCCCAAGCCACGCCCGTCTGTCACCAAAGCACCCGAAAAGACCCAACAGATTGCGAAGCTGTCGGAGTTCCCGGACGAGGAGGCCGCTTGCCGTGCTCGGCTAAGCGCGATGGGTGTCCGCTTTTCGCCAGTCAAGCAGGTGGCTGGTGAGGGCGGCTGCGGCATTCGGCATCCCGTCAGGGTCTCAGGATTGCCGGATGGGGTTAAATTGTCCGGGCGCACGGTGCTTGGTTGTGATGCCGCTGAAGCTCTGGCCAACTGGACAGCAAAGGCCGCGGTTCCGGAAGCCAGACAGCAATTCGGATCCGAACTGAAACAGATCGACCAATATGCGTCCTATGTCTGCAGAACGCGCAATTCACTGACCGGTACAAAATTGTCGGAGCATGCCAAGGGTAAAGCCGTTGATCTCGGGCGGTTTCACCTTTCGGACGGAACTGTTGTCGATGTGGCTTCGCGGCCGAAAACCGGCAGCCCCGAGCAGCTTTTCCTGAAAGCCCTGAGGGATTCCGGCTGTCAATTCTTTACCACGGTGCTTGGCCCCGGCAGTGACGATTTTCACAGCGACCACTACCATTTTGACCTTGCCAAGCGGCGACGCGGCTACCGCTACTGCAAATAGTCGGGACGCGCGTTAGTCCTTGTCGCTGACGCCGGCCTGTTCAAAAGTCGCCATGCCGGTATGACACTGTGCGGCCGCTTTTACTATGCCAGCAGCGAGCGCTGCACCGGTGCCTTCACCAAGGCGCATGCCGAGTGACAGCAAGGGGACCTTGCCGAGTTTTTCGATCGCCCGAATGTGACCGGGTTCAGCCGATACGTGGCCGATCAGGCAGTGATCGAGCGCCGTTTCATTGGCGGCGTGGAGCACCGCAGCGGCAGCCGTCGCCACATATCCGTCGACGATAACCGGGATCTTCTCCATTCGAGCGGCAAGAATTGCGCCGGCCATGGCGGCAATTTCGCGGCCGCCGAGACGGCGCAGGACTTCAAGCGGGTCACCCAGATGCGATCTGTGCAGCGCCACTGCTTTTTCGACAGCGGCGATCTTGCGTTGCAGGCCTTCGCCTTGCGCGCCTGTGCCGGGGCCTGTCCAGTCTTCGGCGCTTCCGCCGTAGAGGGCGTGGAATATCGCCGCAGCAATAGTCGTGTTGCCGATGCCCATTTCGCCGATGCAAAGAAGGTCGGTTCCGCCGGCGATCGATTCCATGCCGAAGGCCATGGTTGCAGCGCAGGCCCGCTCATCGAGCGCAGCTTCTTCCGTAATGTCACCCGTCGGCATTTCCAATGCGAGGTCGAACACCTTGAGGCCGAGATCATTGGCGATGCAGATTTGGTTTATGGCGGCGCCGCCGGCGGCGAAATTGGCCACCATCTGTGCGGTTACTTCAGACGGGAAGGGGGAGACGCCCTGTTTCGTGACACCGTGATTGCCGGCAAAAACGGCGACAAGCGGGCGCGTAACCGCCGGAGGGCGGCCGGTCCATGCGGCCAGCCATTCGGCAATGTTCTCAAGTCTGCCCAGTGCGCCGGGCGGTTTCGTCAGGAACCGGTCACGCTCACGGACCGCCCGTACCGCCTCCTCATCGGGACCCGGCAGATTGGCAAGCAATTCACGAAAATCATCAAATGGAAGGCCCGTTGTCGACATCAATATTGTCCTTGTGTTTCAAATGCGCTCCCGCAATAGGCTAATTGGTGATATTTGCAAATACGCCTTTTTGCCATCGCCGCACCGGCGATTTGTGACGTTTGGGGAACACAGTGAACGAGATTATCGGTGACACAGCGCGTGCAGTGGCATTTTTAAGCCGGTTGCCGGTTCCGGACCGCTATTTTTCGGACGAGACGGCTCCCGCGGCCCAATCGTCCCGCGCCTATGCTCTGGCCGGAATTGTCGTCGCATTGCCTGCGGCGATTGCCTTTTTTGTGCTTCTTGCGCTAGGGCTTGCTCCATTGTTTGCAGCGGCGCTGGCGGTGCTTTGCCAGATGCTGACAACCGGCGCGTTGCACGAAGACGGTCTGGCCGACTGTGCAGACGGTTTTTGGGGCGGACGGGACCGCGACAGCGTTTTGTCGATCATGAAGGACAGCACAATCGGTGCCTATGGCGGACTTGCGCTTATCATGTCGGCGTTGCTGCGCGTGGCGGGACTGGCGGCAATTGCTTCTGGCACGGATGCGGCATCATCCGCCCTGGCGTTGATTGCGGTTGCGGCAACAAGCAGAGCCGCCATGGTCTGGCACTGGCACATTCTACCCGCCGCCAAACCCGATGGCGTTGCCGCATCTGCGGGCAGGCCGGACGGCGATGCGATGGTTTTTGCGGCCCTTACCGGCGCCGCGATTGCCTTTGTCCTTGGTCTGCCTGCCTCAGGTATTGCGGGGGCAATATCCATGCTTGTGCTGGCTGCCATAGTCTGTTCAGGATTTTCGCGTATAGCTGGCAGCAAGATAGGTGGGCATACAGGCGATACGATCGGCGCAACGCAGCAGATTTGTGAGATCGCTTCGCTTTTGGGACTTGCCCTTTGGGTGTAGCGGTCCAATATGCAGGCGTACGGAACGGTTCTTGCCATGGCGAAAGATGACTAACGTGGAATCACCCTGCATCCTTGTCTGTTCAATTGACATGAATACCGGCTATTGTTTCGGCTGCGGGCGCACCGGCGATGAAATCGCCGGTTGGCTGGACTTTACGTCGGGTCAACGGCGCGAGGTTATGGAGGCGCTGCCGGCGAGGCTGGAAACGATAGAACGCAAACCGCGCCGCGAAACCCGCAGGAAAAAAATGGCGCGCGAGCGCGCCGGGAGCTGATTGTGGGACGTACATTGTGGATTATCTTTGGCATTATCGGCTTCGGACTGCTGATGCTGCTGATCAACCACAATTCAGGTGAGACGTTCGGACTTCCCAACGACACATTCGCCAGTGCGCTGTATCTCGGCGTATGGGGTGCAGTCGTCGCTGCTGCGGTTGTCGGCTCCGGCCAGAGGCTCGGAGAAATGGCGCGCAATGCCATTATCTGGCTTATGGCGATATTGGTTCTGTGCACTGTCTATGTCTACCGGTTCGAGCTGCAGGAGATCGGAACGCGGCTCGCGGGCGGGCTGTTGCCTGGCGCGCCGATCAGCCGGGTATCGGATGACGGAAGGCCGGAGGTTGTCCTGACGAAAGGACTTGGCGGGCATTTTCAGGCAAGGGCCGATATCAACGGACAATCCGTAAGCATGATGGTCGACACCGGCGCCAGTACCATTGCTTTGTCGTTTCGCGATGCGGAGCGCATCGGGCTGGATGTCGAAAGCCTGCGGTTCATACAACCGGTTGTCACAGCCAACGGGCGGGCGATGGCCGCACCCGTGACACTTCCGGAAGTCTCCGTCGGCGATATCACGAGGCACAATGTGCGCGCCGGTGTGCTGGAACGCGGCAAGCTGGCCGAGAGCCTTTTGGGCATGAGCTTTATTGAGACGCTTTCGTCCTTCCATATGAGCAGGGACGAATTGGTTCTGCGCGATTGAGATCGACGGGAAACTCTTTAGATCAAGCTCCAGAAGAAACGGCCTGCGACAACAATCATGAACACGCCAAAGGCAGTTTCCAGCTGCCGCCTGTTCAGGGCATGGGCGGCGTTGGCGCCGAGCGGAGCCATGAGCAGCGTGATCGGTATCGTCAGTACGACCGCAATCCAGTTGACATAGCCGGTCGAGTAAATCGGCAGGTCGGGATTGCCCCAGCCGGCCCAGATGTAGCCGATGAGGCCGGGCCAGGAAATCAGAATGCCCAGTCCCGATGATGTCGCCACAGCCTGATGAACCGGACGGCCAAAGGAGGTCATGAAGGTGTTGTTCAAAACACCGCCGCCGACACCCATCAGGGCTGACAAAAGCCCGATTACGAATCCGCAGATTGCGCGCAGCGGATTTTTTGGCAGGTCGTCGGCGAGACGCCAGCTGTCGCGGTTTAAGATCATGCGAATGCCGACCAGCACCGCTATGACGGCGAACACGCCCCGCAGAACCGAACTTGAAGCCTCCGCGACAATGATCGACGCGACGATCACCCCGAGCGGAACGACGATGACCCAGCTTTTCAGCAGGGCCATGTCGGGGGCCTTTCGCTTGTAATGGGCGCGAAATGAGCTGATAGATGTTGGGACAATGACCGCCAGGGATGTTCCCACCGACAGATGCATACGGACCTGATCGGACGTGTCGAGAAGCGTGAATGCCTGATAAAGCACGGGCACGAGTATCGCGCCACCGCCGATACCGAACATGCCGGCGAGAAAGCCGGCAACGGCGCCGGCAATTGCCAGCACAGTTATAAACCAAAAGAGTTCTTGAATCGGTACCATTGATTGCCCCCTGACCGCGCGCCTCGTGTGTCATGCGGGTCTGAGTGCTGTCAAGAAAATTGAAATGCCAGTGCAGTTTACACCGAATAGAATCAGGCGAATGAGCGCCGTTTCTGTTTTGCCGGATCCGGTGTTTCGATGCTGGGCGCATCGACGAGGACGCGATTGCGCGGCAGGACGGCGGTTGCCTCCGTACCTTCGCGCAGCTTCGATTTCAGGACGAATTCGCCGCCGTGCTCGGCCAGGATCGCTTGGACGATCGGAAGACCGAGGCCGGTTCCCTGTTCTGCACTTTTAATGGCGATCGATCCCTGTCCAAAAGCCGAAAGGACAACAGGAATTTCATCTTCGGGAATTCCCGGCCCGTCATCCTTGATAGAGACGTACTGGCCGCCGCCGGCTGTCCAGCCGACCTTGAGTGTCACAGTGCCTTTTGGCGGCGTAAATTTAACGGCATTGGAAAGCAGATTGAGGATAACCTGGCGTATGGAACGCTCATCGGCCCAGACAAGCGGCAGCACCCGCTCAAACTGTGAGACGATGTTGATATCCTTGTTCTGCGCCTTCATCTCAACCATGGCAATGCAGTCTTCGGCGATATTGCGCATGCTGACCGGCTCCTCGTTAAGCGCGTAGCGCCCGGCTTCGATGCGCGAGAGGTCGAGGATTTCGTTGATCAGATGCAGCAGGTGATCGCCCGAGCGGTAGATGTCGGAAACATACTCCCGGTAGGTATCGTTTTCGAGCGGTCCGAGTACTTCATTCTTCATGACCTCGGAGAACCCAAGGATTGCGTTGAGCGGCGTGCGCAACTCGTGGCTCATCGAGGCAAGGAAGCGCGACTTGGCGAGATTGGCTTCTTCGGCGCGCCTTCTCGCTTCGTCGGATGTGGAATTGGCCATTTCAAGTTCGGTGATCAGCCAGTCCTTTTCCGCCTGAACCGACAGCATGATCAGGTTGGCGCTGTAGAGACGCCCGGACACGAACACGAAGAACACGAGCGTTGCAATCAGCATCGCCAGAATGGAAATCTGGAACGGACTGCTTGGTGGTGAGCCCGCCAGATAAAACACGATGATCGGTGTTGAGAATGCCAGGAGCGGCAGCCGGCGTAGCGTGAAACTGGACATGGCGGTCACAGCCATCGCCACCAAAAGCACAACGCCCTTGAAGAACGCGTAGTCCATTCCGGTGCAAAGCGCGCAGGGTTGGAAAGCGAAGATCGCCCAGCCGAAACCCGTCAGAGCGTGAACAGCAATAAACTGCTTTTCCAGCCGTTTTGCGGACTCGAAAGTCAGCTTGTGATGGGACGCACGTTTGGCGATATAGGCCATGGCCGCGTAGCCGAGCAGCGTTGCGACCATCCAGGTGATAACGTTCTGACTATGGAAAAAAGCTATGCTGACGGCCGCGGTCAACAGGACAAGCACAGGCATGGCAGCCGCGCCCTGAACGGCGGAACTGACATAGATCGCCATGAGTTCGCGGTCGTATTGGGCGCTGCGCTTCCCATCCGTCTGCAAACGGTCGCGCGTTGCCTTCACCGCACGCGCCATTTCAGGGTTGCGGCGTACGCGTGACCGGTCGACAATATTCTTGTCTGCGCTACTTTTTACCGAACTCATACCAACTCGAGCATTTCCGTTTGTTTGGACAATAGGCTCGAATGATTAAAAAGACCCTTCCAAGCAGTCCGGGAATTGCTACTCATAGGCGATACGAAACGGTTTGGCGCCGGGATTGAAATCCCTGTGGAATCAAGGAGACATAATTTGCTGCTTTATGATGGTGGAAGGGCGCCGAATCCGCGCCGTGTACGTATTTTCCTGGCGGAAAAGGGCATCGAAGTGCCGATGAAGGCTATCGACATGACGGCAATGGGGCATCGGTCCGGAGAGGTAACTGCGCTAAATCCTTTTCAGCGCCTTCCGGTTCTGCAGCTCGATGACGGTACGGTTTTGACTGAAACCGTTGCAATTTGCCGCTACTTCGAGGAGCTTCATCCTGATCCGCCGTTGATGGGCATCGACGCGCTGGACAGGGCGACGGTGGAAATGTGGAACCGCAGGGCGGAGCTTAATTTTGTGTATTTCGTCGCCCAGGCGTTTCGCCATACCCATCCGGCCATGAAGGATTGGGAAGTTCCGCAAAATCCGGAATTTGGTGAAGCAAATCGGCCCAAGGCATTGAAAGCAATGGAATTTCTTGATGAGGAACTGAAGTCACGTGAGTTCATTGCCGGGGAGCGCTATACCATCGCCGATATTACAGCGATGATGGGCATCGATATGTTGAAACCGGCGCGTATCGAGCGGCCGGTACACCTTGAGAACCTGATGCGATGGTATGAAGCGGTATCATCCCGGCCGAGTGCGGCCGCCTGAGGAAGATCGATAAATGACGCTTGACGCGCTGCTGCAACAGATCAAATTGTGCAGGGTTTGCAGGGACGAGCCCAGATACGGGCAGCGGTTGCCGCATGAGCCGCGGCCGGTCTGCGTTGCGTCGGCTTCAGCCAGCATCCTGATTGCCGGCCAGGCGCCGGGAACCCGCGTTCACGCGTCAGGCATTCCATTCAACGACCCATCCGGAGACCGGCTTCGCGACTGGATGGGAATAGACCGCGATGTTTTCTACAACGAAGAAAAAATTGCCATTGTCCCGATGGGATTTTGTTTTCCGGGGCTTGATGCGAAAGGAGGCGACCTGCCTCCGAGACGCGAATGCCGGGAGGTCTGGCGCGACAGGGTTATAGATGCGCTGCCGCAGACCAGCCTTGTGCTGGTGATTGGTCAATATGCGCACGCTTATCACCTTGGAAAGCGGCGAGAGAAATCACTGACGGCGACCGTTGCCAATTGGCGGACCATTCGCGAAGCCGGAACCCGGCCGATGGTTTATGCGCTTCCGCATCCATCATGGCGCAACAATGCATGGCTGAAAAAGAACCCTTGGTTTGAAGCGGAACTGTTGCCTGTGCTGCGCCGCGATATACATGCGGCACTTAGAAAATAGTCACTTACGGCCCATCAATCGCAAAATTTGGAAAAAAATTCTATGAATTTTCAAATTGGGGATTGATTTTCTGAAAATTGATGCGATTTAGAGAGTACGGAAAACATGAATTCGTGCCGGACTGATAATTGCCGGCCATGAATTCAACAGGCGCGCCGGAAACTGATGTCTTTGTTTCAGCGGCGCAAGATCAGGAGACCGGGAATGGACCGGCTTGACCGAAAAATACTCCGCCTGTTGCAGGAGGATTCAACCCTCGCTGTGGCAGATATCGCCAAGAAGGTGGGATTGTCCACGACACCCTGCTGGCGGCGAATCCAGAAGCTGGAAGAAGAGGGCGTCATTCGCAAGCGGGTCGCGCTGCTCGATCAGACCAAGATCAATGCCAGCGTGACTGTCTTTGTCGCCATCCGAACCAATTCCCACTCTCACGAATGGCTGTTGCGGTTTTCCGAGGTGATCACCCAGTTTCCGGAAGTCGTCGAATTTTATCGCATGAGCGGTGAGGTCGATTACCTTCTGCGTGTGGTCGTTCCCGACATCGCCGCTTATGATGCCTTTTACCAGCGGCTTATACAGAAGATCGAAATCCGCGACGTGTCCTCGTCATTCGCGATGGAGCAGATCAAATATACGACGGAACTGCCGCTCGACTATATGGTTCTGGAAGGCAGCCGGTCGTCTGAGCCCGCGTAAGCCATCAGCAATGTCTATTGCTGTGCCCTGGCCGTGAGCCTGTCCCGTATCTTCTGGCTGTCCAGTTCCCGAACCGCATCGCGGCCGATCCAGCGGGCGGTCTTGTCTTCGCTTGCTTCCAGCTTGCGGGCAAGCGCGAGCGCTGGGGTGTGAAGAGCCATTGAGCGTTTGCCGATTTGCCGCAGAGCCCAATTGACGGCTTTCCTGACGAAATTGCGTTCGTCTTTGCTGTGGCGCTCGATCAGCGGAAGCCAGCCCTCCATAACACTGTCCGGCTCCTTTTTCAGATGAACCGCGCCCCAGGCCATCATGGCGAAGCCTGCGCGCCGGACGAACTCGCGCTCATCTCGAACAAAATGTTCGATGAGTTCATCATGCAGTTTGGCTTCGACAAACAGCCCGGTGGCATGATCGACAATCTCCCAGGAATTGAAATCGTCAGCCCACAGCCACGCCTGTTTTGCCGTTACCTTCTTCGGTTCATCGGAAAAACAGGCAACAAGCCTTGCTTCGCGGATGCCCGTTTTCCAGAGCGCCAACGCACGGTCGTGGTTGCGTTTGATCTTGCGGGCGAGGGGACGCAGTTCGGCATTGCGAATGCCGAGCGCAAGTTCCGTATCGATGCCAAAACGCGCCATCCCAGCGACATCTTCGTCGGAGCCGTGCGCACGCAACCAGCGCACGACGTCGTCGCAGTTCCAGTCCGGCGACGGCTCCGATATCGCCATGCTAGCGTTCCAGGCGAGCAAGCAGAGAGGACGTATCCCAGCGGCTTCCGCCCATCTTCTGGATATCGCGGTAGAATTGGTCGACAAGCGCGGTGACCGGCAGGCTGGCGCCGTTGGAGCGCGCTTCATCGAGCAGGATAGCAAGGTCCTTGCGCATCCAGTCGACGGCGAAACCATGTTCGTAGTGTCCGTCATTCATGGTTTTGTAGCGGTTTTCCATCTGCCACGATCCGGCCGCGCCCTTGGAGATGACCTCGATGACCTTTTCAATGTCGAGGCCGGCCGCCTTGCCGAAATGGATACCTTCCGCAAGCCCCTGCACAAGGCCAGCGATGCAGATCTGGTTGACCATCTTGGTAAGCTGGCCGCTGCCGACGTCACCCATCAGGCCGACCATCTTTGCGTAGCAATCGATCACCGGCTTGGCCGCCTCGAATGTATCACTGTTGCCGCCAACCATCACGGTCAGAACGCCGTTTTCGGCTCCCGCCTGACCGCCCGATACCGGCGCGTCGAGAAAACCGAATCCCTTTTCTTGCGCAGCGGCGTGCAACTCGCGGGCAACTTCGGCTGACGCGGTGGTGTTGTCGATGAATACTGCGCCTTGCTTCATTGCATGGAAGGCCCCGTCAGGTCCGGTCGTCACGCTGCGCAGATCCTCATCATTGCCGACACATGCAAATACAAATTCGGCCCCTTGTGCCGCTTCAGCCGGGGTTTTTGCGGCTTTTCCGCCAAATTCTGCCACCCATTTTTCCGCTTTGGCACCGGTGCGGTTATAGACACACACGTCATGACCGCCACGGGTCCTCAGGTGTCCGGCCATTGGGTAGCCCATAACCCCAAGTCCGATAAATGCGACTGTTGCCATATCAAACGCCCTTCTGCAAAGTGCTGCTGTTTGTTTCAGATGTATTTTAGGAGGGAATAGATCAATGCGACGGATCATCAAAGCCCTAGTCCGTTTTATTTTTGTGGCTGTTCCCTTGATAATCATCGCCGCCGGAGCCGGATATCTGTGGTTGGCGCGCTCATTGCCGCCGGCGTCGGGCACGATGAAAATCGACGGCCTGAGCGATGTCGTCACGATTGCCCGTGATGAAAACGGCGTTCCCCATATCACCGGGTCGTCGGTTGAGGATGTCTTTGCCGGGCTCGGCTTTGCCCACGCGCAGGATCGGCTCTGGCAGATGGAGGTCGTGCGGATCGCGGCGCAGGGCCGTCTGTCCGAGCTGTTTGGCGAGCAGACGGTCGACAGCGATATCTGGCTTCGCTCGATGGGCTTTTACGAGGCATCGAAGGCGTCTTACGAATTGCTGCCCGACGATGCGAAACGGGCGGTGGACGCCTATTCGGACGGCATCAATGCGTGGATGTCGCGAGGGGGCCGCACATTCGCTTCGAAGCTGCCACCTGAATTTGTGATCCTGAATCACACGCCGGAGCCCTGGGAGCCCGCACACACGCTATCGGCCCTGCGGATGATGTCGGTCACACTCGCCAAAAATGCGTCCGAAGAGGTCAAGCGCCTTTCCTTTGCCCGCCTTGGATTTTCCCCTCAGGACATTGACGAGTTGATGCCGATGCTGCCTGGCGAGAACCCTCCGGCGCTCCCGGATCTGACGGCGTTGCTGGAGCTTAACACCGGGCCGCTGCAGATATCGGCGACAGGCGGAAACCGGGATGCATTCTTGCTGCCGCCCGGTGACCAGAACAACAAGGGCGCGTCTAACAACTGGGTGGTTTCAGGTTCCCGAACCGAAACCGGCAAACCGATCCTGGCGAACGATCCGCATCTGTCCCTCTCAGCGCCTTCCCTGTGGTATCTGGCGCATCTGAAGGTTGAGGGTTCTGACGGTGACCGCAATTATGTCGGCGCCACCACACCGGGTTCGCCGCTTGTACTTCTGGGGCGCAGTGACCATCTGGCCTGGGGTTTCACCAATACCGGGTCCGATGTGCAGGACATCTTTGTCGAGAAGATCAATCCGGACAACGCCGATGAATATCTGGCACCCGACGGCTGGAAGACTTTCGGCAGCAAGGAAGAAACCATCAGGATCCGCGGCGGCGAGGAGCGGAAATTCACCAGGCGCTGGACGCGGCACGGACCGGTGCTGCCGGCAAGCTATCTCGATATCGGCACCTATCTGCCCGAAAACACGGTGGCGGCCCTGCAATGGGTCGCACTCTCGCCGGACGATCTGACGCTGGACGCGGGCATCAAGGTGTTGAACCAGACAACGGTCGAAGGCTTTCAGGAGGCGATGCGGAACTATGTGACGCCGATGCAGTCAATGGTGATTGCCGACACGTCCGGCAATATTGGACTCATCGCGCCTGGGCGCGTGCCCATCCGCAACCCCGACAACACCATCATGGGACGCGCTCCGGTTCCGGGCTGGGATGCGGTCTATGACTGGACGGGGTTCATTCCATTCGAGGGGCTGCCGCGCCAGAACAATCCCGCCATCGGGGCCATCGGGACAGCCAATACGAAAATGGTCGGGCCGGACTATCCGTATTTTCTGACGCTGGACTGGGACGAGCCGTGGCGTCAGGAGCGGGTCAATCAGCTCATTGTCGACAACCGGACACCGCAGACTGTGCAGATGACACGCGACGCGCAGGCCGATGTCCTGTCGCAGGCCTTTGCTTCGGTCGGGCCGAAGATGATTGCCCTGATCGAGGACAAGGAGGGCGTCGATAAGCAAGCGCTCGCGACGCTCAAGGCATTTGACTACAAAATGGTGCGCGACAGCCGCGCGCCGCTGATGTTCATGGCCTGGTTCCGCGAGAGCATGATCGGCATTTACAGCGATGACCTCGGGCCGGCCTTCGATGCGTGGTTCAAGGCGCGGGTCAACGTGGTGGAGGCCGTGCTGGACGGTAAAGCACAGCGTGACTGGTGTGACGACCGGAGTACGCAGGGTGGGGAAAGCTGCGCCGATATACTGGCCGAAAGCCTGGACAGGGCGATCGCGGATCTCCAGCGGCGTTACGGCGACAACCGGGAGAAGTGGAGCTGGGGTGCGGCGCACAAATCGGCCGGTGCGCATTCGCCGTTCTCACGCGTGCCGTTCCTGAATGCGATATTCGACGTCAAGGTGGAAAGCCCCGGCGGCCCCTTCACGCTTGATCGCGGGCGAACGCCGCTGAACGATGCGGCTGAGCCCTTTATCAACAAGAGCGGTTCCAGTTTCCGCGGCATCTACGACTTCACCGATCTCGACAAATCGACTTATATCCAGACGACCGGGCAGTCGGGAAATCCCTTTTCCAGGCATTACAGGGATTTTGCCGTGCCGTGGTCCAATGTCGAATCCATCACCATTCCGACAGATCCGGCGGTCTATCAGCCGAACGTCGTCGGCACATGGCAACTGACACCCTGATTTACAATTCGATCGAACCGTCATCATCCGTCGCGAGATGGCCGTTCGGTTTCCCCGCTACCGTTTGAGATGCCGGGTCAATCTGTTTTCAAGCAGGTTCCAAAGGTTTCGCAGCGCTTCCACGATGATCAGATAGAAGATCGCGGCCCAGATATAAGTCTGAAAATCGAACGTACGCGAATAGGCGCGTCGTGTTTCTCCGAAGAGATCGAAGACGGTGATAATCGCGACAATAGCCGAACCTTTGATCATCAGGATGATCTCGTTGCCATAGGGGCGCAGAGCGACGATCATGGCCTGCGGCAAGATGATTTTCCAATAGATCACGAAGCGTGACAGGCCCAGCGCCTGGGCGCCTTCGAACTGGCCCTTGTGGACGCTCTGCAACGCACCGCGGAGGATTTCCGCCTGATAGGCGGCGGTGTTAAGCGTAAAGGCCAGGATGGCGCAGTTCCAGGGATCGCGGAAAAACCCCCAAAGGCCCATTGCCTGAAGCTGCGGGCGGAATTCGCCAAGGCCATAATAGATAAGGAACAGCTGGGCAATCAGCGGTGTGCCGCGGAAGAAATAGACATAGCCGTAGGCAGGCACGGAAAACAGCGAACTGGATGACATCCGGCCGATGGCGATGGGGATGGAAACAATTGCGCCCAGCACGATAGATATGCTCACCAGTGTCAGGGTCACGCCAAGGCCGGAAAAGTATTTCGGCGCATAGCGATCGATTTTTTCCGGACTCCATTCGGCGACAAGGAACAGGATTATTCCAACGCCGATGACGAGCCAAAGCGCCATCACGGCAAAGCCGGTCATACGGGCGGCGGTCCATGGCCGGGCGATATCCGGAGGAGGAAGCTGAGCCTCGATGAGTTGCTTCGTCACGCTCATACCTGCACCTCCGAACGCTGCACACGGCGCTCAATCGCGTTAATGACGAACGAAGACAGGATTGCAAGGACAAGGAACAACAGGCAGGCGACACCGAAAAACAGGAATGCTTCCTTGCTAACCCGCGCGGCAATTCCGGCCTGGCGTAAAATGTCGGGAAGGCCGATGACCGAGACAAGTGCCGTTTCCTTCAAAAGGATCATCCACAAATTTCCGAGGCCGGGCAGCGCTATGCGGATCAGCTGCGGCAGGATGATCTTGAACATCGTCTGCGCCTTGCCCATACCGAGCGCGTAGCCGCCCTCATACTGTCCGTTGGGAATGGCGCGAAAGGCGGAGAGGAACACTTCGCTGGCAAAGGCAGAGAAAACAACGCCAAGGGCAATCATGCCCGCCAGAAACGAATTGATCTCAATGGCGGATTCATAGCCGATCGCAAGCAGCGCCTGGCGGATGCCGATCTGGAGGCCGAAATAGACAAGAAACAGGGTCAAAAGCTCAGGCAATCCGCGGAATATGGTGGTGTATATTTCCGCCGCCATGCGCAGGACCCTCTCGTCACTTTGTTTTGCAAGTGCGAGCAGGAAACCGAAAACAAGACCGAGCGGCAGGGTTGCCAGTGCGAGGCTAATGGTCACGAGCACACCGGATGCGATCTGGTCCCCCCAGCCATCCGGCCCGAAACTCAAAAGGGTTAAAGTCTGTTCCATGGTGTATTTTTATCAGGCATGCCCGATATTTGTCCCCCTACAAAAACGGCGGGAATGAACCCGCCGTTTTTTCTATCATAAACAAGGCCGCCGATTACTCGCCGTACACATCAACTTCAAAGTACTTGTCGTTGATTTCCTTATATTTTCCGTTTGCGCGAATAGCGGCGATCGCTTCGTTGAACATCTCGCGCAACTCGTCCTCGCCCTTGCGGATGGCAATGCCGGCGCCTTCACCGTTGATGACCGGATCGGGAGTCAGCGTTCCGAGGATTTTACAGCAGGCACCGTCATCGGTCTTCAGCCACTCGCCAAGCACGATCACATCGTCAATGACCGCGTCGACACGGCCGCTTACGATGTCCAGCTTATACTCGTCCGGTGTCGGATAGAGCCGAACGTCGACCGACGGTAGCTTTTCTTCGGCATAGTTTGAATGTGTGGTGGCGCTCTGCGCTCCCAGAATCTTGCCAGACAGGCCGGCGTCGGTTGCTTCGGAGATGTCGGAGTCCTTTGGAACTGCGACCGCAGGTGGCGTATTGTAGTATTTCTCGGAGAAATCGACCTTCTCTTTGCGCTCGTCGGTTATTGACATCGAAGCGATGACTGCGTCAAATTTTCCGGCAACCAGTGACGGGATCATGCCATCCCAGTCATTGATGACAAATTCGCATTTGACCTTCATTTCCTCACAAAGCGCGTTGGCAATATCAATATCGAAACCTTCGAGCTTGCCATCGGATGTCAGGTTATTGAAGGGAGGGTAGGCGCCTTCCGTGCCGATCTTGATCATTTTTTCATGACTGTCGGCGTTTGCAGTGCCCATCGTTGCCGCGACTACGGCTACAGATGCTGCAATGGTAAGGTACTTTGAAATACGCATGGTGGTCCTTCCTGATGTTGTGCCTTGTTTGTTAAATTTGACGGCACATTTTTGCGGGCCCCCAATGTCCCGCTCAGGCGGCGATATTCCCACTGTTTTAAAGCAAAAAGCAACCGCAAAATTGACAGCAATCGAAGTGTTTTTGAGCAAAATGCAACCATGGAACTGACAATCTGCGCGGGATTGTCCTATCGAACCCGCCACTGGGGCGAATGAAGTTCCAAAATGGTCAATTGGACGGCGATGGGTGGCTGGATGTTGCCGGTCAGCTGTTCACGATCCCGAATTGAGAAAACGGGATGTAATTGACCGCATCGCCTTGCTGCACGGTTTGTATCTCTTCGCCGAGTTCAATAAGGCCGTCGGCGCTGCGCAAGCCGGAAATGAGGCCGGATCCGTCGCGCTGATATTTACGCACGAGCGTGTTGCCCTGGCCATCCGTTTCCAGCCAGCCGCGAAGGAACTCCCGGCGGTCCGGCTTCTTCTTTTTTATCTCAAATCCGGCAGGAACCTGGAAGCGCACCGGTTCGCGATAATTGCCGCCGCCGAGCACCGCCATCGCCGCGTGACAATAGAGCAGAAAACAGACGAATGCGGCGACCGGATTGCCGGGAAGGCCAAGGAACACGCAGTTGTCGATCTGCCCGAAAGTCATTGGCCGGCCAGGCTTTATGGCTATCTGCCAAAGATGCCGCTTGCCAAGCCTGTCGATCATTTTGACGATATGATCTTCTTCGCCCCTTGATGCCCCGCCGGTTGTCAGGATGACATCGTTATTGCGGGCAGCCCTTGAGAGCACTTTTTTGATGGCCTGCTCGTCATCCCTGACGATGCCAAGATCGGTCACGTCAACCGGCAGACGGCTGCAGAGGGCGGCCAGCATATGGCGGTTGGAATCGTAAACCTGCCCTTCGGCAATTGATTCAGCGTTACCCGGATCGATTATCTCGTTGCCAGTGGAGACGATTGCGACCCGAAGCCGGTCGAATACACTGATCTTCGCCATGCCAAGAGACGCCAGTGCGGCAATGTCCTGAGGACGCAGCATCTGACCGGTTTCAAGCAGCAGATCACCGCCCTTGAGGTCCTCTCCAGCAAGGCGCCTGTTGGCGCCCGGCCTCAGCCCTTCCGGAATACGGACGCTGGCGCCATCATCCAACAGGACGCAATCCTCCTGCATCGCCACCGTATCAGCATTGGGCGGCATGACGGCTCCGGTGAAAATCCGCGCCGCGGTTCCAGTGGCCAGCGGGGAGGGCGATCCGTCACCTGCTGCAATACGCGCGCCGAGTGAAAGGGCCCCGGCCTTTAGATAATCAGCATGCGCGAAGGCATAGCCGTCAACTGCGCTGTTGTCATGCAACGGCACGTTCCGCGGTGCGGTCACGTTCTCGGCCAGGATTCTTCCAAGTGCCTCTTGCAGTTCCACGTATCCGGCGTCGACGATCCGGTTCAGGCGCGACAAAAGCATCGCCACGACCTCGTCATGGCGCATGCGGTCCTTGTCGTGCAGGAAGCAATCATCGATCAGGTGTGGTGTCTTGCTCATTTGGGTTCCGTATCGGCAAGCCCGGTGTAAGTCTCGACAAAGTCCGCAATGGCCTTCGTGTCATCGAGATCGAACACGGGTATTTCGCTCGCATCGATCGGATAGTCCGAAGCGATTGCCACAACCGTGGGGTCACTCTCGGATAGGGGCACATGGCTGTTCGATTCGCTTCTGCGCGCTTCAAGCTTCGGGTGTTTTTGCGCCTTGTAGCCTTCGACGATGATGAGATCGCAGGGCGAAAATTGCGCAATCACGGAATCAAAGTCCGGCTCCGGCTCATCCCGCAGTTCATGCATCAGGGCCCAGCGATTGCCGGATACGATGGCGACTTCCGTCGCACCGGCGGCGCGGTGGCGAAAACTGTCGGTGCCTTCATGATCGATATCAAAGGCATGGTGGGCGTGTTTGACGGTCGATATCCGCCAGCCACGGGCGGTCAGCTCCTCGACGATACGGACGGTCAGTCCGGTCTTGCCGGAATTCTTCCAGCCGGTAAAACCAAAGATCCTGCGGGTCACGACTGTCCCTCCGTCAGGGTCTCTTCACTCATCTGCATGGCGAGTTTTTCCGCCGTGGCGAAATCTTCCGGTGTATTGGCGTTGAAGAACGGGTCTAACTGCTTGCCTGAAGTCACGACCAGCGGAAAATCCACCTGCTGCAAATCATGGTTTTGAACCCATGCCATGACCTTGTAGGTTTCGGTTTCCTGCAACCAGCGCGCCAGATCATCGTGGAGGGCGACAGGCCAAAGGGCGAAGACAGGATGCCTGTTGCCCTGCGATGTCGCCATGACGATCGTGTCCGGTCCAATCGACGCTTCAGACAGAAAGCGGGAGACGAGATCCGCCGGGAAAAACGGCGTGTCGGCAGCGGCGGTAACAATATGAGAGCAGCCGGCAGCGTTTTCGGAGCTCCACCGCATGCCGGCAGCAACGCCTGCCAGCGGACCGGCAAATCCCTTGATGTCGTCCTCAACAACCGGCAAGCCGAATTCAGAGAAACGTTGAGGATCCCCGTTTGCATTGACGATCAACCGGCCGGTCTGAGGCCGCAATCGTTCAATGACCCGGCCAAGCATAGGAACGCCGCCCAGAAGTCGCAGCGCCTTGTCGCCGCCGCCCATTCTGCGCGACAGTCCGCCAGCAAGCACACATCCGATAAGGTTGTCAGGTTTTGGGTTCATCAGATCATTCCGTTTGCCCGCCCTTGCGGGCGTGTTTTTTGTCTTCATCGGCAACGGTGCCCGGATCAATATCAAATACGATGCGCTCTTCGCCGGAAAGAGCGACAAAGCGTTTTCCGCGGGCGCGGCCGACAAGCGTCAGCCCGGCCTTGCGGGCAAGTTCGACGCCCCAGGCGGTAAAGCCCGAGCGCGATACCAGAATTGGGATGCCCATCATGGCGGTCTTGATCACCATTTCCGATGTGAGCCTGCCTGTGGTGTAGAATATCTTGTCTTCAGGGCCGACGCCGTTCATGAACATCCAGCCGGCAATCTTGTCGACGGCATTGTGCCGGCCCACGTCTTCCATATAGACGAGCGGCTGGTCTTCTCGGCACAGAACGCAGCCATGGATCGCACCGGCCTCCAGATAGAGCGAGGGCGCTGTATTGATCGCCTTTGTCAGGGCGTATAGCCAGGACGTCTTGAGAATTGCATTGGGGTCGAGATCGATGGAATCGAACCCTTCCATCACGTCCCCGAAAACCGTCCCCTGCGCACAGCCGGATGTACGAACCTTCTTTTGAAGTTTTTCTTCGTAGTCGGTTTCTCGTTCGGTTCGCACGACGACGACATCCACCTCGTCATCATAATCGATCCCGGTGATCTTATCGTCCGGGGCAAGCATGTTCTGATTGAGCAGGTAGCCGACGGCCAGGAGATCGGGATAGTCGCCGATCGTCATCATGGTGACGATTTCCTGGCGATTGAGATAGAGCGTCAGCGGCTTTTCCGTCACGACCCTGGTGCTGATGGGCTGACCGTTGTGATCGGTGCCCTCGACTTCGACAGACAGTCGCGGATTGCCCGGGTCGGGGCTAAGCAGAAACCCGCTCTTGCTCATGCTCTCATCCTGCATCTTGGCAGCTCATTCTCCCGCCGGTTCGCTGGCCTGAAGGGCAACCTGCCTTGCAACGTGGATAACGTAAAGGGCCATCATCGCTCCGGCAATTGCTGATATAAGCATTATATAGAGCAGCGGATAGGGGCCTGTTTCGGGCGACAGCATCGATCCGGAAAGAACCGACAGGGCGGCACCGCCACCGATCATCAGTGCGCCGCCCAGCCCTGCAGCCGAGCCGGCGAGATGAGGGCGAACACTGACGACACCGGCATTGGCGCTGGGCAGGCTGATGCCGTTGCCGACGCCGATGAAAATCATATAGCCGAAAAAGGCCATCGGGTGCGTAGAGCCGAGGGAGAACGTGATGATCGAGCCGACCATGCCGAGCGCGGTTATGATGTTGCCGCTCAGCAGCATCGTATTGATGCCGAACCGTTGTGAGTAGCGACCGGAAATGAAGTTCCCGCCCATATATCCGAGAGCCGTCAGGGCAAAATAGGCGCCAAGACCTGATGGGCTCAGGCCGAGAAACTCGACGGAAACATATGGCGCGCCGCCAAGAAATGCGAAAAAAGACCCCGAGGTGAAGGCGGCCGACAGTGCGTAGCCCCAAAAACGGCGTGACCGGATCAGCTCGGGATAGGCCCTGAACTGTGCGCCGAAACTGGCACTCCTGTTCCGGTTGGTCTCTCCGAGATCGGACCAGACCAGCATCAATACAAAAATGCCGAAAACCAGTGAGACTGCAAAAGCTGCCTGCCATCCGTAGATTTCGTCGAGGACACCGCCAATCATCGGGCCGATCATCGGCACAAGAGCCATGCCCATGGTTATGTATCCGAACATGCTGGCGGCTTCGTCGGTGCCGACCATATCGCGAACGATGGCCCGCGACAGCGCCAAACCCGACACGACGATGGTCTGGATCAGCCGCCCGATCAGGAGGATCTCAAAATTTGGTGCAAAAATGCACAGGATTGTTGCGGCAATAAAAATGGCCAGGCTGACGAGCAGGACCGGGCGCCGGCCAAAGCGGTCGGACAGCGGGCCGATGATCAGCTGCATGAACGCGGTGGCCGCAAGATAGGCGGAAATCAGCAGCTGGACGTAGGAGTAACTCACCCCGAAATCACGCGCGATGCCCGGCAGCGAGGGCAACAAAACGTTCATGTTCAGTGCGCCGGCGCCGGTCATGATCACCAGAGTGGCGATATGTGGCGGGGAGCGTCTGTCCAAAAACCTGATGTCTTGATTCACGGTGAATTCCTTATTCCGGCCCTGGCAATGACCAATGAACCGGGTTTTGATGAATGTCGGAACCGACGGGGTGAAGCCGGGCAATATTCTGAAGCGAACGCGTCTAAGTAGTTTCGAAGGAACGCGTTCCATCCTTGTCGCGATTTGTTACGCGACGTTCACGATATAGGGTATAGAGCCCCGTCATGACAATGATTACGCTGCCGATGACGGTCAGATAGTCGGGAAATTCCGCGAAGAACAAGGCTCCGAGTAAGATCGACCAGAGCAGACTTGTATAGCGGAACGGGACGATGAAAGACATTTCCCCATCACGTGTGGCGAGCACGATGAACTGATATCCGATCAGGATGAATATCGCTGCCGAGATGATCTTGAAGCCGTGATTTACGTCAATCGGCGCAACAGTACCGTCGGCGATCCACATGACAAGACCGGTAACGGCCACGGCCGGCGCCACCAGCACGGACAGAAAGAGCGACGGCACGTTGTCATCCATGGCCCGGGTCGACAGATCGCGCATGGCGGCAAAGATGACAGCGCCGACAACCAGCAGCGAATAGGAATCGTAGCCAGCCAAACCGGGCCTGATGATGATCAGGACGCCTGCAAATCCGATCAGGGTCGCCGACCAGCGCCGCCAGCCGACCGGCTCCCTTAGGAACAAGGTGGCACCGGCGGTAATCGCCAGCGGCAGCGCCTGCAGGATTGCGGACGCATTGGCCAGTTGAATTTCCGCAAGTGCCGTGAGGAACAGTACGGTCGCGATGGATTCGCTCGCCGTTCGCAGCAACACCATTGGCTTGAACATGATTGCGGCGGGTCGAAGTGCGCCACTGCGCCACGCAATGATGAATATGAGCGTCGAAGCAACAATACCACGCAGGAATATTGCCTGGCCCATGCTCATATCCTGCGCCAGGCTCTTCATGAAAACGTCGTTGAAGACATAGCCGGCCATGGCCAGCACCATGAAAAGGGCGCCGCGCATGTTGGCGGATTGCAACATCAGGCCTGGCCTGTGTTGTCTGGTTCCTGTCCGGAAGGCTGCATGTTATCCGCCGGTCACGCTCATATGGCGCGCCACAGCGGGCTTGTTGCTGCGGCGGTCGATAATGAAGTCATGGCCTTTCGGTTTGCGAAGGATGGCTCTGTCGATTGCCTCGGCGAGAAGCTCATTTCCTTCGGACGCGCGCAATGGTGCGCGCAGATCAGCAGCGTCATCCTGCCCAAGACACATATAAAGCGTTCCAGTGCAGGTCAGGCGGACACGGTTGCAGCTCTCACAGAAATTGTGCGTCATCGGGGTGATGAAGCCGAGACGTCCGCCAGTCTCGGCGATTTCGACATAGCGCGCCGGGCCGCCTGTCTTATAGGCGATCTCGTTCATCGTGAACTGCTCGGCAAGGTCTGCGCGCAGCATCGACAAGGGTAAATAATTGTCCGTGCGGTCTTCATCGATTTCACCCATGGGCATGGTCTCGATGACGGTCATATCCATGTCGAGGCCGTGTGCCCAGCGGATCAGTTCCGGAATTTCGGCGTCGTTGAAGCCCTTCAGCGCTACTGCGTTGATCTTGAGCTTCAACCCGGCTTTCCGCGCCGCTTCCAGGCCGGACATGACACGGTCGAGATTGCCCCAGCGAGTAATGTGCCTGAATTTGTCGGCATCGAGCGTATCGAGCGAGACGTTGATGCGCCGCACGCCGCTATCAAACAGCTCATCGGCGAAGCGGGCCAGTTGAGAGCCGTTGGTTGTGATGGTCAGTTCTTCGAGTTCGCCGGACTGAAGATGACGGGACAGCCCGCGGATGAAATGCATGATATTCTTGCGCACGAGCGGCTCGCCGCCGGTGAGCCGCAATCGCTTGACGCCCTTTTCGATAAAGACCGTGCAAAGCCGATCCAGCTCTTCCAGGGTCAGCAGGTCTTTTTTAGGCAGGAATGTCATGTTTTCCGCCATGCAATAGGTGCAGCGGAAATCGCAACGGTCGGTCACCGAAACGCGAAGGTAGCTGATCGCCCGCCCAAACGGATCGACCATCGGAGCAGCAGCATTTCCACCACTTGGGGTGGCATTCATTTCATCTGTCATACGATCCCGCACTGAACTACTCCTGATGCCAATTGGCGACACGGCATGAGGGGGTGCGTTGCCCTCTCTGTCCGAAAGCATGATATGTTGCGCCCCGAGACGCCTTCGTCAAGGCGCAAATAGCCGCGCATCGCATCTGCTGCGTGTTATTGTCGTCATGTGCAATGCGGCATCATAACGGTTTGGCTGCAATTTTGTGGGTGCCATTGTGACAGATTACGACCGACAGGGCGATATATACAGCCGCTGGAGCATCAAGGAAACGCTCTACTCCGTGCTGGAGTGGCATACGTTTTTGCAGGTCCTCGGATCGGTCAAGGGGCTCGATATACTGGATGTGGCCTGTGGTGACGGACGCCTGTCGCGCGGTCTCATGGATCATGGCGCAAAATCCGTTCTCGGAACCGATATTTCCGAAAATATGATTGCGGCGGCCAATGAGAAGAACCGGCCGGATGCCGAAAGTCACCATGACGGGCTGCATTACCAGACCGTCGATGCTCGAGACGAGGCATTTCGCCTGGAGACGCCCGTCGATCTTGTGACGGCAATGTATCTGTTTCACTACGCAACCAGTGTCGACGATCTTGACAGAATGTGTCGTTTCGTAAGCCGCAACTTGCGTCCGGGAGGACGCTTTGTCTGCTACACGATCAATCCCGAATATGATTTTGAGCGGCAATACCCGCTAATGGCCGATGCGTTTGGCTTCAGGTATAAAACAGTCGACCCGCCCGAATACCGGCTGGTGATCGGTGATTTCGAAGCGAAGATGTGGCAGTGGAGCAAGGCCGAACATGAGGGAGGCTTGAAGAAAGCGGGCTTAACCAATATTCGCTGGCACGCATTGGCTCTGCCAGAGAACCGCAAAGACTTGGCACCTTCCGTGCAGTGGTATCTGGACAATCCCAGTCTAATCGTGCTCAGTGCAGAAAAATCGACCGGCTAGCGGCACACAACAGGATGACAGATGACTGAAAACAGCACCATTCGGCCCAGCGAACTGAGGGTTTCCAAGGGCCGTCAGTCCCTGACTGTGGTGTTTGAGAACGGAGAGACATTCAATTTGCCTGCCGAGGCACTTCGTGTCATGTCACCATCGGCTGAAGTGCAGGGGCATTCGGCCGATCAGCGCGTGACAGTTCCGGGAAAACGGCAGGTTTGCATTAGCGGCGTAGAGCCAGTGGGCAACTATGCTGTGAAGATCGCATTCGATGACGGACACGACACCGGAATTTTCACCTGGAAATACCTGCATGAGCTCGGGTCCGAGTTGGACAGCCGATGGTCTGACTATCTTGCTGAACTGGAAGATAAGGGCATGAGCCGCGACCGCGCCGAAGTGCCGCGCTAGCCGCCGTCTTGCCTAGGCCTCTCTACGCGCTTCCCAATCGTCCATGCGCTGGATCATCCGGTTCATCACTTCACCGATGAAATTGCATTCGTCTATGTTGGTGGTCGACATGGAATGCTCAATGAGCTCCAGTTCGATGGCCAGCGCCTTTGACGTCACTTCCCGTCCCTTGTCGGTCAGGTAGAGTCGCAAAACGCGCTTGTCAGTCTCATCCTTGCGCCGAATGATCAGGCCCCGCTTTTCGATCTGCGGCAGCAGCATGCTGATATTGGAACGGCCCACCAAAAGCTTGTGCGCCAGGTCCTGCTGGGAAATTCCCTCAAATCTGTAGAGATTGGCGAGGATATCCAGATGCGGGACTTTGATATCCAGCGGGGTGAGGGCTCTACCCAGTTTTTGATGAATGAGTTGGCTGGCTCTGGCGACGGCTATCCAGTTCTTGAAACGCGGATTGTCCCAGGGTAGCGCTTGATTTTTGTTCATAGTTGTACAATTATGTTCATAGTTGAACTTACCGTTGGAATCCGACTATGACATCATTGATACAAAAGGTCATCCACTTCGGCTTTGATATCACAGGACGTTTAGCGCCCGAAACCGCTGGCAGGGTGGCTTTTCGCCTGTTTTGCACAACCCCGTCCCGTAAACCGGCAAGCAAAAAGGCACGATTGGCGCTAGAGCAGGCAGGTCCGGCGATGGCCGGTGCCACCAAATTGATGCTGCCGATTCACGGCGGCAGGGTTGCGACCTGGTACTTTCCCGCAAATGGCGCGGCAAATTCCGAGACCGTTCTTATCACCCACGGTTGGGGGGCACGGACCGAACATATGTTGGATATCGTCAAATCACTGCAAAAAGCGGGCAAGGCCGTGGTTGCTCTTGATCTTCCCGGCCATGGCGCCTCGAGCGGACGCACGCTCAACATGGCTCTGGCCGTGGAGGCGGTGGATGCGGCCTGGCGGCAGTACGGACCGTTTTCCATGATGCTCGGGCATTCATTCGGCGGTGCTGTCGTTCTCAATGCCGCTGTCGGCTCGGTTGCGGGCATCAAGCCGAACAGGCCCGACAGGATTGTGCTCATATCAGCGCCAAACGCGATACCGGCGGTCTTCGAGTGGTTTGCCGGGATGCTTGGGCTCAGGCCGAAAAGCCGCAGAGCTCTGTTCGAGCGCGTGGAGCAGGTAACCGGGCGGCCGCTGGAATCCTTCATGGGAACAGTTCAGCTCGCGGCGCTCAAAAAGCCGGCGCTGATAATTCATGCGCGCGAGGACAGGGAAGTGACTGTTGACCATGCCGAAGGTTTCATGACCGCCGGACGGCACGTTGAAGTTCTGTGGGCCGACGGATATGGTCACCGCCGTATTCTCAAAGCGCCGGAAGTCGTTCAAGCCGTGACGGAATTCGCCGACGGGAGTGAACACGCCAAGGCAGCCTGATCGTGTAACCAACGTTGCGGCCAAATTGGTAAAAGAACCGGTAGCTCGTCCTATCCCGGCCATTGTGGCCGCTAACACGAAGGAACTGCCGGTTCATGACAATCGTTCAGACTGTCGAGGAGCTTGAGGCTCACTACGGAACTCCAGGCAAGGCGTCTCTCGTCAAGGTCGCCGACAGGATTACAGAACCCTATGGGCGTATCATCGCGGCTTCGCCGTTTTGCGCGTTGGCGACGGTCGGACCGGAGGGGCTGGACTGCTCGCCGCGTGGCGATCTGAGGGGTTTTGTGCGCATTGGCGATGAGAAAACCCTGTTGCTTCCCGACCGCCGCGGCAACAACCGCATCGATTCACTGCGCAACGTTGTTCGTGACCCGCGTGTGGCGTTGATGTTTCTCGTGCCCGGATTAGGCAATGCCCTGCGCATTAACGGGCGCGCCGTTGTCAGCGTAGATGGCGCGCTGCTTGAGAGTTTTACCGTCAAAGGCAAAGCGCCGCGAAGCGTCATGATTGTGGATGTTTCGGAAATATATTTCCAGTGCGCCAGAGCTTTGGTGCGGTCGGATTTGTGGAACCCCGAGAGCCATGTCGACCCCAAAACACTGCCGACGCCGGGAGAAATCCTGGCCTCAATGTCCGGCGGCCAGGTTGGCGGCAAATCCTATGACGACGAGTGGCAGGGTCGTGCCGAAAAAACCATGTGGTAGGCGGCAGCGCTTTGCACTGCCACCTGAGTGTCCTAGTTGCGCACCACGACACGCGTGCCGATGTCCACGCGCTCATAGAGGTGGCGGACATCGTCATTGGCCATCCGGATGCAGCCCGATGACATCGCCTTGCCGATAGTCCAGGGCTGATTGGTGCCGTGAATGCGGTAGATCGTGGAGCCGATATACATTGCGCGGGCACCGAGCGGATTGTTCGGGCCGCCTTTCATGTAAGTGGGAAGAATACGTCCCTTTGCGGCCTCACGACGGCGCATGACTTCCGGCGGTGTCCATCCCGGCCACTCGGCCTTGCGGCTGATGCGGTTTCTTCCCTGCCAGGTAAAGCCGTCTCGCCCGACGCCAATCCCGTATTTCATCGCCTTACCATTGCCCAAAACATGATAGAGGCGCCGCTCCGAAGTATCGATGATAATCGTTCCTTCCGGATGGGACTCCTTGAAACGCACAACCCTGCGCGGGATAGGCGACTTGTCGGACCTGTATCTTCCGTTCTTGTAATTCGGAGATGGCGGAAACAGGATCTGCAACAGGCTACGCTGCTCGCCGTCGCGCTCAGCAAAGGCCGTTGACCCTAGCGGATGCAAAGTAACAATAGCTGCCAAAGCAGCGATCAGGATGGACTTCATGGTTATGTCGCCTGTGTAACCAGTTAAACTTCATGCTGCCCCGTATAACCGATTCGAATACCGGCAGCTGCTGTTGATTTAAGCGGTGAACTCTTTAGATTTCGTTGCGTTACTTTCCGTGAACTCCTAGATCCACGCAATCCAGCGGGCGTGAAAATCGACACGAGCAAGTTCACGTACATTGCCGCCGGGCCATGCACATATGCGCAAAGCCGCACCCGGTGACCGGCCATCGGATTCCATGCTCAGCAGGAATAGCGGCGCGTCCCGTGTGCTGCGAGCACCGGCTGCTTGGATGATTCGTTTCCCCCGTCTTTGGTCCCCCTTGCTCAGATATTGCCATGCAATGGTGTGAAAAACCACATGTGCATGGCCGGGCCTTGTGGATGAAAGCCGCTGATCGAGCCAGTCGACGGCATCGGCAGCATCGACTTTGACCGGCAACTCATCGAAGATGGCGAGAGCCGAGCGCATACGGTCAAGCCGGTCGGTCTGATCCGCCCACAGATAGGACAGAAGCCGAATCCTGTGATTTTCCTCTGCGAGGTCAAACGGGCTGAGATCGCATCCACGCCGGTCCGCGATCATAAAATCTGCCGGCGGTGGAGCCTTGCCGGTCCACTCGGGTTGGAGGTGCACCGGCGAATTTTCCGCGCCGCTGACTGTCTCGCCCAAGGTAAAGCCGAACCGATCGAGAAGCAGATTAAGTCCGGCACTTGCACCGATTTCCGAGAGGATGAGAGGTTTGTCGATAAGCGTTACAATATGCAGAAGGCCCGCATGAATGGCCGCCGCGCGCCCTATTTCGTTGGTTTGCGGCGGGTTCAGGAGTCTTTTACAGATTCGGCCTTCATGCCGGGAAATCGCGCCGGCCAGAGCCGAATGAATATGTGACAGCTCCAATACGTCGGTGGCGGGTGGGTACAATTCTGCAAGGTGGGCATCTGCACCCGACAGCACCAGCTCGTGCAGGGCGCCGCACAGCCGCAAAGGCACCGAATCGCCATTTGATGAGGGATCACCCGGCCATGTGGCAATCATTTCGCGAACGGATGATGGCGGAAGTCCGTTTTCTGCAATCGTCTGGCAGATGCGGGCTGTGAACGGCGACCCCAACTGCTCGCAGGCGCTCCGTTGCTGTTGGAAGGCGGTCGCGAGCTTTTGGGGCAGGGGCTCCGTCATCCCAGATTGAGTTCCTTGAAGAAATCGTTGCCCTTGTCGTCTATGACGATAAATGCGGGGAAGTCTTCAACCTCGATTTTCCAGATCGCCTCCATTCCGAGTTCCGGATATTCGACGACATCGACCTTTTTGATGCAGTCCTGCGCAAGCCGGGCCGCTGGGCCGCCAATGGAACCGAGGTAAAACCCGCCATGGCGGGCGCAGGCTTCGCGCACGGTTCTGGAGCGGTTGCCCTTTGCCAGCATGACCATCGATCCGCCAAAAGACTGGAACTGGTCGACATAGCTGTCCATGCGGCCTGCCGTGGTTGGTCCGAAAGATCCTGATGCATAGCCTTCCGGCGTTTTTGCGGGGCCGGCGTAATAGACCGGGTGATCCTTGAAATAGGCAGGCATGTCTTCGCCGGCCTCGAGCCGCGCACGGATTTTCGAGTGCGCCAGATCACGGGCAACGATGATTGTGCCGTTCAGCGAAAGGCGAGTCTTTACCGGGTGTTGCGACAGTTCTTTCAGAATTTGTGCCATTGGCTGATTGAGGTCGATGTGAACCACATTGTCCGTCAGTGCGTCTTCGTCAATCTCCGGCATGTATTTGGCCGGATTTGTCTCCAATTCCTCCAGGAAAATGCCTTCAGCGGTGATCTTTCCTTTGGCCTGCCGGTCGGCGGAACACGAAACGCCAAGTCCGATGGGCACGGAAGCACCGTGGCGCGGCAACCTGACCACGCGTACGTCGTGGCAGAAATACTTGCCGCCAAATTGCGCTCCGATGCCCATCTGTTGCGTCAGCTTGTGAACTTCCGCCTCCATATCAAGGTCGCGGAAGGCGTGGCCGGCTTCCGAACCGGAGGTGGGCAGGCCGTCGAGATATTTGGTCGAAGCAAGTTTGACGGTTTTCAGGTTCATTTCCGCCGACGTTCCGCCGATGACGATGGCAAGGTGATAGGGCGGGCAGGCAGCTGTGCCGAGCGTCAGGATCTTTTCCTTCAGGAAGTCGAGGAGCCGATCATGGGTCATCAGGGACGGGGTGCCCTGGTACAAAAAGGTCTTGTTCGCAGAGCCGCCGCCCTTGGCGACGAACAGAAACTTGTAGGCGTCTTCGCCTTCCTCGTAGATATCGATCTGCGCCGGCAGGTTGTTGCGCGTGTTCTTTTCCTCGAACATCGAAATCGGCGCAAGCTGGGAATATCTGAGGTTTTTGTGCTCATAGGCATCACGGACGCCTTGGGCGACAGCCTCCTTGTCGCCACCCTCGGTCCAGACCCGGGGGCCCTTTTTGCCCATGACAATGGCCGTTCCGGTGTCCTGACACATGGGCAGTATGCCGCCGGCTGCAATATTGGCGTTCTTCAAAAGGTCATAGGCAACGAAACGGTCGTTTTCAGTGGATTCGGGGTCTTCCAGGATCTTGGCAAGCTGTTTGAGATGGGCAGGTCTCAAAAGGTGATTTATGTCGGCAAAGGCGGTTTCAGCAAGCAGGCGTATGCCTTCCGGTTCGACCGTCAGGACATCCTGCCCCTTGAAGCTGTCGACCGAGACATGATCGGAGCTGATTTTTCGGTATGGGGTGGTATCTTCATCAAGCGGAAACAGCTCTGCGGCACCCGTTTCGGACATTTATTTTACCTTTCATGGGCTTGGTATGAACCTGGCAGGAGGTGTGTATTCGCTGAGCGCATTAATTGCAATTATCCGACCAACAACGTACCGGGCCCCAAACAAAAAACCGGGCGCTGATTTCGCAGCGCCCGGTCCAATAAACTCGATATTCGGGACGGACTTAGCCGTCCTGATTCTTGATATAGGTCGCGATCTGCCCTGAAAGTTCATTGTATTCGCTGCATCCGCGACCCTCGCAGAGCCGCCTGATTTCGGAGAGCTGTTCGAGTGCGCCCTTGAGATCGCCTTTCTGCAGAAGCGCTTCGCCCATATATTCGCGTACGAGCGTGTATTCCGGATCAAGAGCCAGTGCCTGGCGGTAATAGGTCAACCCGACATCAACGTGCCCGAGTTTGCGATGGGAGTAGCCGAGATAATTCAGCACACGCTTGTCGTTACTGGATGCCATCATCAGAACATCGATGGCTTCCTGATAGCGCTCCGCGTGGGCAAGTTGGCGGCCGGCCTCATAGAGGCTTTCCTGGTCGACTTCCGAGGATTGCCTGACACATTTCCGCTTGGACTTGTCCCAGACCCAACCGCTGTTGCACGGGTTGTTGGACGATGAGCCTGAACCTCCACCACTTCCGGCGGCGAAGACAGGCGTTGACATAACCAGCCCTGCGGTAAGCAGCAGCGCGAGTGAGAGTGTTGCACCTTTCATCAGTATCCCTCTGGTGGTTGTTCGATTGCGGCCATCATACATATTTTCATGTAAACTGCAGTTCACGATCACATGAGCCCCTCTAACGCTTTATTACCGGAAACAACTTTGCGAATTGCAGAGCAAGGGGCGGAGTGTGACCGTTCCGAAGGCACCTTATTGTGATCCCCATGATGATGTATCGTTCCAAATCAGGAGAATGACGATGTCTATCGGGATCGTTGAGATGAGCAGGCAGCAAATGACGGATGATGATCGCTGGCAGGCTGTGCAGGAGCGTGACGCAAGTGCTGACGGGCAGTTCGTATTTGCAGTGCGTACAACCGGCATATACTGCCGTCCGTCCTGTTCCTCACGCGCGGCCCTGCGCAAGAATGTTGCGTTTTACGGCAATGCACAGGAAGCCGAGCATGCCGGATACCGGCCCTGCAAACGGTGCAAGCCGCAGGATCTTGGGCCGGCCCGGGAGCGGGCCGAGATGGTTGCCAAGGCCTGCCGCATGATTGAAGAAGCGGAAGAGCCGCCAAGCCTTGACGAATTGGCAAACAAGGCCGGGATCAGCCGGTTTTACTTCCATCGCGTGTTCAAGGAAGTGACCGGAATTACACCCAAGGCCTATGCGGCCGAATGCAGGGCAGCGCGTGTTCGCGGCGAACTATCACGGGGTGCGTCGGTCACGGGCGCCATTTTCGATGCCGGTTACAATGCCAGCAGTCGGTTTTACGAGGAATCGGACAAACGGCTCGGCATGCGCCCGACACAATACCGTGACGGCGGGCGTGATGCGCGCATCAGGTTCGCCGTGGGCGAGTGCACACTCGGCTCAATCCTGATAGCGGCGACTGATCGTGGCGTTTGTGCTATCGATTTCGGCGACGAGCCTGAACTTCTGGTCACCGCATTGCAGGACAGATTTCCCAAAGCCGAACTGATTGGCGGCGATCCGGAGTTCGAGAATATGGTTGCCGCTGTCATCGGCTATGTGGAAGACCCGCAGGACAGCCTTGATCTGCCGCTCGACATTCGCGGGACGGCATTTCAGCAAAGGGTCTGGGAAGCATTGCGATCGATACCGGCCGGTGAAACCGCCAGCTATTCCGACATTGCGCGCGAGATAGGACAACCACGGGCCGTGCGCGCCGTTGCACAGGCTTGTGGCGCCAACAACATTGCCATTGCCATTCCCTGCCACCGTGTGGTGCGGACGGATGGTGCGCTGTCCGGATACCGCTGGGGCGTCGAACGCAAGGCTGAGTTGCTGAACCGGGAGGCCCGGCTGTGACCGGGCCGGCAGCGGCCCTGCAAGGGCGTCTGCAGGCCGCGCCGCAGGATCTGGTAGACAGTCTCGACTGGCATCGGATTTATGAGGATCTGGACCGGCGCGGCTATGCCACAACCGGTCCGGTCCTTTCCGCCGACGAGTGTCGGGGAATTCGTGAAACCTATGATGACGATAGCGGGTTCCGAAGCCGTGTGGTCATGGCGCGGCACAGTTTCGGGCGGGGCGAATACAAATATTTCGACTATCCGCTTCCACCCGCGATTGGAGAGATGCGCAGCGCGTTTTATGCCCATCTGGCGCCGGCGGCCAATCATTGGCAGGAGATGACCGGCGCGCAAGTCCGGTTTCCTGAAAGGCACGCCGAATTTCTGAAACGCTGCCATGAGGCAGGACAAGGTCTGCCGACGCCACTGATGCTGCGCTACGTTGAGAACGACTATAACTGCCTGCATCAGGACCTTTATGGCGAGCATGTTTTTCCGCTTCAGGTGGCGATCTTGCTGTCCGACCCGTCATCGGAGTTTTCGGGCGGGGAATTTGTACTGACGGAACAGCGTCCGCGCATGCAGTCCCGCGCTGAAGTCGTATCAGCGGAGCAGGGTGAGGCGGTGATTTTCGCTGTCAACGAGCGGCCCGTTCAAGGAACCAGGGGTACATATCGTGTGCGCATGCGGCACGGCGTCAGCCGGGTCAAATCAGGGCAGAGGCATGTCCTTGGCCTGATTTTTCACGACGCTTCGTAAGTTACGGCTCGTCGGGTGCGGGGCCGGCCGCACCTGCCGATTCAATGGCAGGCTGCGCGGCTGCTGCAATCGCCTTTTTATCTTCCTCGCCGAGCGGCTTGTCGCCGACGACCTCGACGGTCACATTGCGTTGGGCGAAGTTGATGCCATTTGCTTCAAAGGCATCGCGCAGTTTCATATAGGCATCGCGCCGGATCAGCCATTGCGCGCCGGGCTTGGCCATGAACTTGACGCCGATGACCATGTTGAACTCTTCCATGCGGCGCACACCCTGCGATTTCAACGTCTGAATGATGCTCTCGCCATAGCCTTCGTGTTCGAGCAGTTCAGCGCCGATTTTCTTGACGATTTTCTTGACCAGCTTGATATCGGTGTCGAACGGCACTCGGAATTCCAGGCGCATGATGACCCAGTCGCGGCTGTAGTTTGTCAGCGATTTGAGCTCGCCAAAGGGGATCGTGTGGATGGCGCCGAGATGGTGGCGAACGCGCAGTGACCGGATCGACATCGATTCGACCGTGCCGCGCAATTCGCCGATCTCGATGTATTCGCCGATGCGGAAGGCATCGTCGATGAGAAAGAATATGCCGGACACGATATCGCGGACCAGCGCCTGCGCACCGAAGCCGATGGCAATGCCGATGACGCCGGCACCGGCAAGCAGCGGGCCGATATTGATGCCGAATGAAGCAAGCACGGTCATGACAACAATTACGACGAGGAATACGAAAAGCGTTACCCGCAATATCGGCAACAGTGTCGCCATGCGTGCCTCTGGCCCGGGCGCTTCACCCGGCTGCGGTGGAATATAATTGGCGAGCCGGCGATCGATGGCGGATTTGGCCCAGACCCAGATGAGGTCAGCGATCAGGACTGCAGCTATGATGTCGGCTAACAGAACAATGAAACGGCCCGTGAATGTCTGCGAATCGGACAGTGAGAGTATGCCGCCGCTCCAAACATAGAGCAGTGCAAGCAGAGCGCCGATCAGAACGACGAACCGGGCAAACCGGCGCGCAACGGGACGATAAAGCTCTAGCGGACCGACAACCTCGTCCTCGTCTTCATCGCTCTCCTCCGGATCCGCGTCGGGCGGTGCTTCCTCTGTTGTCACCGGTCCGGTCTGCAGATCGGTTGCGGTTTCCTGCGGCAATGCCGCCGCAGAAAGTGCCGTGGCGGCCGGTTCGTCCGGCTGCGGTGCATTCAACCCCTCCGCCTGATCGAAGAGGTGGTTGACGCATCCGCTCAGCAGCCGTGTTACCGGAAGGACGAGGCCGACTATCAGGACGGTCCACATCAGCGTGATGGCGGCGAGCATCCACAATACAACTGCGATAAGTACAAGCACTGTCAGGTATGTTGGCCAGATGCGGCCCTTGCGAACATTTTCACCTGGGTTTGTGTGTCTGCGAATAATCGATGCCATGTGCCAGATGGCTATGACCAGCAGGGCTGCGCACACCAGCCCGGAGATGATGGAAACGGCAAGAGCAGCGCCGACCGCATCAGTCGCGCCGGCGAGATGAGTAAAGATGTCGCTGATTGCAAATGCAATAGTGGCCAGTGAAACAAGACCGATTAGCCAATAGTGCAGCGGTTGCGCGATGGCAGTGCTCAATGGCACCAATCGAAGCGAGGCGACACGCGGAGCAAGCACGAACAGAGACAGGGTCGCTGCGCTGCGAATGGTGATGATGATGACAAGCAGGTTCAGAACCAGGTTTTCGATAAATGGTGGCCAATCGAAACTGAGAAATCCGCCGATCGCGCCAGCGGAAAATACGGCAAGTCCACCAAAGATGGTCACTGCACGCATAATTGCCGCCTGAAAACGGCCTGCCAGCGTCTCGCCGTGCCGCAGTTCCAGCCGCAATAGCGTAACCTGTGTGTACTGACGATAGAGCCATTCAAGCCCGCCGCCGACGACAAGGAATATCAGCACATAGGTCATGCTTCTCAAGGTGTCGTCAGCCGACAGTTCGGACTGCCATGCATTGATGAGGAATTGCGGCGCGATCGACAGATTACGCCAACTTACAACAAGCGCGCCGATGCGTGTGCGGGTGTGTGCCACCCGATTGGCAAATTCCTCGGTAAGGCTCAGGGCGGGCTCCAGCGTGCCGAGCGCTTCGGGGTTTTCGCTCTGGGTACGCAGCCATTCGACCATGCTTTGATCGGATAAAAGCCGCATCAGTTCCCGAACGTCGTTGGGAGAGGGTGGCGGTGTCGTGGTTTCTTCTTCCGCCTGTGGAGCGCCGATTGTACCGGGAAGGACCTGGGCCTTCGATGGATGCGAGCCCAGCGTCACAATCAACAGGATGGCTGCAATCCAATGAACCGGCAGAACAATCATGGGTTTACGCATTGGCACCCTCCGCTGCCGGCTGCTGGTCTTCGTCCTCGTCGTCGTTTGATGCAGCATGAAGATCACCGGGTAGTATGTCGGGAGCAATCAGGCGTTCGATTGTGATTGAACCCGCGCCCGGGACGACCTGGCATGCCAGCCGGATATCCGGATCAAGCTTTTTGCGTTTGAGCGTTGCGGCCTCCACCGGACCGGGCTCCGGCAGTGGCGGATCCGCTTCGATAATGCGTATGCGGCAGGTCCCGCACCGACCGCGGCCTCTGCACAGATTGGCGTGAGGTAAATGGTGAAGGCGCGAGATTTCGAGCATGCTTGCGCCTGTGGGCACTTCAAACTGCGGGCCGTGGAGATAGCGAACCGACACTCGCGCGCGCCGGGCTATGTGCAGCCGGATCGCTCTTGCGACGAACGTTATCACGACGAGCACCGAATAGATGCCGATAACCGTCCACATTATGCGTCTGGTCAGGTCGAGCTTTTGTCCGATTTCCTCGGCACGAATCGCTGCAGCCTCTTCCTGTGCCCGCAATTCCTCTTCGGACAACTGCGGCTCGTCGGCCGATGACGCTTCGATGGCGCGTTCCCGATCGGCGATGACCTCGTTGCCGGCGTCGACGAAACCGACAAGCGCCAGCACAGGAACCACAACCACCAGCGGGTAGATGAAGAGCGACAACCTGTCCCAGGATGCCTTGAGCCGCATCCAGCTGAATATGCCGATGCTGCCGTGCAACCAGGCAACAACGACGACGAGGACCTGCCGCAGTCCTTCAATCGGCGTATCGATCCAGAACACGGTCAAAATGAAGTGGTAGGTGGGGTCGGACGCGAACAGGTTCTTGACCGCCCAGATGCCGACGATATGCGAGGCCAGGAGCGGTACGACCAGAAGTCCCGATATCAGCTGCACCGTGTCGTAGCTTGACATTCTCAGCGTGTTCCGGCGGTAAATCGCTTCCAGGCCCAGCACTGCGTGAACCAGCATGGACAACAGCAGCAGCGGCGAAATCGGAAATACAGTCCAGGGAACAGTCAACACACGGCGGGCGCTTTCCACCGCCTCCACGGAAATGAGACCAAATGCCATGTTGAGCAGGTGGCAGGTCACAAAGATATAGAGCACCGCCCCAGAGAGCATCCGAAGGTTTCGCTTCATTCAAACTGTCCTGTTCCCCAAAAGTATTTGTTCTTTTTTGGAATTATTCCGGTTTGAGGTCAAATTTTCTCGCGTATACAGACTGTCGCTGCAGTGTATGAGCATAAGAAGCCGCCAGTTGCGAGGCGATGGCAAACAGCCGCTCACACTTGCTTTCATCCATAAATCATGATTTCCAGAACTATCGATAATACAAAGAATCGGTGGCCGTTTGGCGGCTGAAATGGGCGTGGTCGGAATCAGGGACATTACACCCGGCGACGTGCTTCAATCGATCCGAGGGGATAAATATGAATGACGGTCTTTCAAGGCGGCTCGGTGCGGAATTCGTCGGGACCGCGTTCCTGCTTGCCACAGTCGTCGGTTCGGGAATCATGGCCGAAGCCCTGGCCGGTGGCAATGTAGCCATTGCACTGCTAGGCAATACCATTCCGACGGGTGCAATCCTCGTCGTACTGATCACCATGCTGGGACCAATATCGGGCGCGCATTTCAACCCGGCCGTCACCCTGGTGTTCGCGGTCAGGCGAGACATTCCGGCGACAGAAGCGATTGCCTATGTCGCCGTTCAGATAACGGGCGGCCTTGCCGGGGTATGGGCAGCGCACCTGATGTTCGACCTCGAAGTACTGCAGATTTCACAGAAAGTCAGAACCGGTTCTTCACAATGGTTCGCGGAAAGTGTTGCAACATTCGGCCTTGTATTCACGATCCTGGCAACGCTCAGGGCGCGCGAATCAGCGGTTGCCATGTCGGTCGGGCTATATATCACCGCGGCCTATTGGTTCACCGCCTCGACCTCCTTCGCAAACCCGGCGGTCACCATTGCGCGGGGCTTTTCCGACAGTTTTGCGGGAATTCGGCCGCAGGATGTGGTACCCTTCGTATCAGCGCAACTCATTGCCGCGCTTGTCGCATTGGTGTTCTGCAACTGGCTATTGCTGTTCCGGCAAAGTGATCATTCGCAGTAACATTGATCAATTTTTTAGGAATTCAACGGTATTTTACTGATTTCGACCTTCTGGCTGTTGCACACTGGCCAGAACAAGTCGTAGCAATAGCGCTGCATTTGACCACGCTGCGGCGGGCGGCCTGGCAAGGGGCATCTACGGAGGGGCTGGAATTGAAGACCGGGAGTTTGAGGATGCGCAAAAGCTTGGTTGCTTTGGTTTGTGTTTTAACCGTTGGATCGGCGCTGCCCGCAACGGCGCCGCCGGCTTTCGCCCAGAACGGCCTGTTTGATATCATATTCGGCAATCAGCATCGCGCCAGGCGTCACAGGCAGCGTGAGATTGAACGACTGCGCGCCCGGCAGGCCGCATCGCCGGCTCCAAGGATCAAGGGCCCCACATTCTACACGTACAAGCCGGATGTGGTGAAAACGTTCAATCTGTCCGTGCTTGCGGAAGTTGAGGTCGCATCCGCAGACCCGGTTGTCGCCGACGTCGAGGTCGCGTCCGCCGACCCCATCTTGACCGAAGCCGAGGTTGTTTCCGACGACGAGACGACCGCAACGCCGCTGAGCAGCAGCGAATTCGACAAATCGCGGCAGTATCTTGAAGGCTACAAGATCCGGGCGCTGAAAGAAGTCGGCGCTGCGTTGATTGAGCACTACAAAGCCGATCCGTCGTTCATATGGATGACCGACGGCGCGCCGAACGACCGTGCAAATGCAGCACTCAAAGCAATGGCAGCAGCCGATGAGGTCGGTCTGTCAGCGCAGGATTATGTCGTCGAACTCCCTGCAGCCGAATTCGATGCGTCCGATATGGATGCCCGCAAGCGGGCGCTGATGCAGTTTGAAATGAACATGAGTGCAGCGGCACTCCACTATGTACTCGACGCAACACGCGGAAGGATCGATCCCAACCGCCTGTCGGGCTACCATGATTTCAAGCGCAAGGATGTCGACCTTGTCGCCGCACTCGGAAACCTTGCTGCCACTTCTGATGCCGGTATTTATCTGCGCGGAAGCAATCCGGGCAACCGACAGTTCAAGGCCCTGGTTGCGGAGCTTGCGACACTGCGTGAGGCGGATGCCGAAGATCATATCGAAATTGCCGAGGGAACATTCCTCAAGCTGGGCCGTTCCAGTCCCGAATTGAAGAATATTGTGGCGGCCATCCGCAAGCGCGGTTCGGATGAACTCCTTGTCAACCACGGCATAACACTGGTTGACTATGACACCAGTGGTGGTGAGCTCTACACGCCCGAGCTGGTCGCCATGGTCAGGGACTTCCAAAAAGAAAACGGGCTTGCCGCAGATGGCATCATCGGTCGCAACACGATCGGAAAGCTGACCGGCATCACCAATGAAAGCAAGATCGACAAGGTCGTTCTGGCGATGGAACGGCTGCGCTGGCTGCCGCGCAATCTTGGTTCGCGCCATGTATTCATCAATCAGCCCGCTTTCCGGGCGACCTACGTGAACAACGACAGGGACGCGATATCCATGCGTGTCGTTGTCGGCAAGCGATCCAACCAGACCAGCTTCTTCCATGATGAGATCGAGACGGTGGAATACAATCCCTATTGGGGTGTGCCGCGGTCGATCATTGTCAATGAGATGTTGCCTAAACTGCGCCAGGATCCGTCCTATCTCGACAGGTTGGGCTACGAGTTGACGGACAGGCGCGGACGGCGCGTATCGTCTTCCAACATTGACTGGTTTACTGTCGGCTCGACAACCGTTCCCGTCGATGTGCGCCAGCCGCCCGGCCGCAAGAACGCGCTTGGCGAACTGAAGATCCTGTTTCCCAACAAGCACGCGATCTATATGCATGACACACCGGCCAAGAACCTGTTCAATCGCGATAGCAGGGCTTTCAGCCATGGGTGTGTGCGCCTGCAGGATCCGCGTGGTATGGCAGCTGCCGTTCTGGGTAAATCCCGAGAGCACATTGCGCAGCAGATCGCACAGGGCCGCAATCTCGCCGAGCCTGTCCCTGGCAAGATTCCGGTCTATGTCTCTTACTTTACCGCCTGGCCCAATGAGGACGGCTCCGTCGGCTACTATTCCGACATGTATGGCCGAGACAAACACCTCGACAAGGCGATGGAGCGGACACGGCAGAGCCGCGAGATTCGCGGTTAGTCAACGCGGACAAGCAGGAAATATATGCGGGGACCGGTCAGCCGGTTCCCAACAGGCGCTCGACGACATCGAGCGTCAGTTCGTCATAATGCGACATCACCCAGTCGGGTCCGAGTTTATCAACGGCCGTGTCGGAATATCCGAAAGGCACTCCTATGGAGGGAATGCCTGCATTTCTTGCGGCCGCAATGTCGTTGACGGAATCGCCGATCATCAGTGATTTTGAACGGCTGCCTCCAGCCATATCAATCGTGCCGAGCAGATGGCCGGCCTCCGGTTTTCTGACATCAAAGGTGTTGCCACCGGTCACCGCCGCGAAGCGCGGGAGGAGGCCGGTAAGCGAAAGCAGCCTGACGGCCATGGATTCTGTCTTGTTCGTGCACACTGCCATTGACAGACCGGCTGCCGAGAGCCTGTCCATGGCGTCCGCCGCGCCTGGATAAAGGGCTGTTGATCCAGGCATGGACGCGCCGTAATGATCGAGAAAGAGCCCGAATAGCCGCTCCAGTTCCGGCTCGTCGATCGTGACTTTTCTTAGCTCCAGTGCCTTGTTGATCATCACTTTAGCGCCGCTGCCGACAAGGTAGGTCATATCCTCGAAGTGCACCGGTTCAAGCCCGATTGTACCGATCGTGTGATTGAGGCTGTTCATCAGGTCCGGCGCCGTATCGAACAGCGTTCCGTCGAGATCGAATATAACAAGGGGTGAGGGCATAGTATCCGGTTAAACTGGTAATGTTGTCTCCCCGGGTAGGCCACGAATGCCCGTTTTGCAAGCCTTTATCGGCTGCCGGCAAATCGCCTCTTTGCGTTGAAACGCGAATTGATACAGAGCCGAACGGATTTTGACCAGCGCCGGTAAGCATAGTCGGTAATTACGCCTTTGCTTGGCGCTTGCTACATGGTAACAGCGCACAGGTCTATTACTTGGAGCAATCGGCGTATGGACGCCCGTCAACTGAAAATCCAGGCCGCGAGCGTTGCACTGGAGCATGTTCGCCCTGGAATGCGGCTTGGAATCGGAACCGGAAGCACGGCCGACGAGTTCGTTCGGCTTCTGGCTGAGAAAGTCGAAGCCGGATTTGAAATCAAGGGTGTTCCGACGTCGGAACGCACGGCAGGATTGTGTGTTGAGCTTGGCGTTCCGCTGTTTCCGCTTGAAGAAGTGCCCGAACTCGACCTGACAGTCGATGGTGCTGATGAGGTCGATCGCGAATTGCGTCTCATCAAGGGCGGCGGCGGCGCGTTGCTTCGCGAAAAGATCGTTGCATGCGCTTCAGAAAAGATGATTGTCATTGCAGACGAATCGAAGATCGTCGACACTTTAGGTCGTTATCCGCTGCCCATTGAAGTCAATCCTTTTGGTTTGGCATCCACACGCATTGCCATCGAAAAGGTTGCGTCTTCGCTTGATCTGAGCGGTACGATCGATCTTCGAATGGACCGGGCTGTGCCTTATGAGACGGATGGCGGCCATTTTATCCTGGATGCATCTTTTGGCCGTATTCCGGATGCAGAAGCGCTCTCAAGCGCGCTGAATGCAATACCGGGCGTCGTCGAGCACGGACTGTTTATCGGTGTAGCATCCGAAGCGATTATAGCCGGGCCAACCGGTGTAAAGACAATGAAAAACAGAGGAAATCAGGAGATATGAAACAGATGAGCATGGCCTTGGGCGTACGCCATTGTGCCCTGGCAATCGCTGCGGTTGCTGTGGTCAGCCTCGGAGCGTCCGCACAGGCTCAGGAACCGTCTGCCGAGCACCTCGCCGCTGCGCGCGCCGCAATCGATGCGATCAACGCAACTGATCAATTTGACGCTATTTTGCCGAATGCCGCGCAAAATCTGAAAACCGCGTTGATTCAGACTGCCCCCAACCTTCAGGAAGTCATTTCGGTAACTGTCGACGAAACGGCAATCGAGATGGCCGGACGGCGCGCCGACCTCGAGCGCGAGGCGGCATTGATCTATGCCAAGAATTTCTCGGTTGATGAGTTGCAGAGCATCACGACTTTCTACAGCAGCGATGCCGGCAAGAAACTGATTGAATCCGGGCCGATCGTTACCCGCGAACTTCTTCAGGCTGCCGAGGTCTGGTCGAACGGAATTTCCCGCGATCTATCGACAGCAACCGAAAAGGCGCTGCAGGCAACGGTCGGGGAAACCCCCACAGAAGGGGCGACTGCCGACACGCAGTAGGCTTGCTTGGATAACAATAGAAACAGCCCGGCTCCAACCGGGCTTTTCTTTTGCTGAATGGTCCCTATCTTTGCACGGAGTTTGCGAAGTTACCTGCAGCAAAGCTGCTGATAATCCCCGTTCCGTATGATCCCTTAGCCAGACCAAAGGCGATACAATGACTGAATTTGACTACGACTTTTTTGTGATAGGTGGCGGCTCCGGAGGCGTTCGCGCTGCACGCCTTGCCGCCGGCATGGGCAAGAGGGTCGCGATTGCCGAGGAATATCGCTATGGCGGCACCTGCGTTATCCGTGGATGCGTTCCGAAGAAGTTGTTTGTCTACGCCTCGCATTTTTCCGAGGAGTTCGAAGATGCTGCCGGGTTTGGCTGGAAGGTCGGGGAAAGCCACTTCGACTGGAATACGCTGATTGCCAACAAGGACAGGGAGATTGCCCGGCTCGAGGGACTTTACCGAAAAGGCCTGAGCAATGCGGGAGCGGAGATTTTCGACAGCCGTGCGGAATTGGTCGACCAGCACCATGTCAGGATCCTGAGCACCAATCAGGTCGTCAGCGCAGACAAGATTCTGATTGCCGTCGGTGGGCGGGTGAGCGATGCGGGCGATCTTGAAGGCCGTGAGCATACAATTACCTCGAATGAGGCCTTTCATCTTGAGACCCTGCCGAAATCCATCCTGATCGCCGGTGGCGGCTATATCGCGGTTGAATTCGCCAATATATTTCATGGCCTTGGCGTTGAGACGACGCTTATTTATCGCGGCCCTGAAATTCTCAAGAATTTCGATATGGACCTGCGCCGGACCCTGCACCGGACCATGGAAGAAAAAGGTATCCGCGTTCTTTGCAGCGAGCTTATCACGCATGTTGTCCGCTCCGCCGACGACCGTCTGGACGTGACAACGTCGGGCGGCAAGAACCTCAAGGTGGACGAGGTGATGCTGGCGCTCGGACGAACGCCAAACACCGAAAGTCTCGGCCTTGAAAGTGCCGGTGTTGAAACCGATGCGGTCGGTGCGGTGATCGTGGACGATTACATGCGCACCAATGTCGAGAACATTTATGCGGTGGGCGACGTTACCAACCGGGTCCAGCTGACACCGGTCGCCATTCACGAGGCAATGTGCATTGTCGATACCGTATTCCGCGACAAGCCGACGCGTCCCGACCATGACATGATCGCGACTGCCGTGTTCTCCCAGCCGGAGATCGGAACGGTCGGGTTTTCGGAAGATGCAGCCGTGCAGAAATTCGAAGAGCTGGAGATTTACAGCGCCACATTCCGCCCGATGAAACACACGCTTTCCGGCCGTCAGGAGAAAATGATCACCAAGCTGGTGGTCAATGCGGCGGACCGGCGCGTTGTGGGTGCGCATATCCTTGGTCCCGACGCCGGCGAGTTGGCTCAGGTTCTTGCAATAGCGCTCAAGGCCGGATGCACGAAAGATGATTTTGACCGCACCATGGCGGTTCATCCGACGGCCGCGGAGGAGCTGGTCACCATGTACCAGCCGAGCTACCGCGTCAGAAACGGCGAACGGGTGGAATAAGGTGTTCTACGGCCTGTCGCCCAATATCCAGTCCACGATCCCCGGCCAAAGTGTGTCGCGGAAGCGGGAGCGGAAGAATCCGAGGTGGCCGATCGGTTGCCCGCCGGCGTTTTCAGGTGACAGCCAGCGATCTGTTATGTCGGCATTGACGTAGTGCTTCATAAGCGCCTCGATGGCTCTGGGCGTTCCCCACGGGTCGTCCGTCATGCCGACCGACAGGATTGGCGCGCGAACGGTCGCATAGCCGGCCCGTGCACCGACCTTCGGGTCGTCGAAAAAATACTCGGGATGGAAACACCATCTGGCCCAGTCACGGAATACAGTGGCCGGAAATGGTTCGCCCAGGCCCATCCAGCGGGCCGTTCGGCCCAGTACCGCGGTTACCGGCAGCCCGACCATGTGCATCATGACCAGATTTTGCCAGGGCGTGTCGGTGTTGCGCCAATAGCCCGACAGGCAGGCAATCATGCAATAGCGCTCGAAGCGTTCCGGCATCCCGCAAATTCCGAGTGCCTGACCGCCAAATGACTGGCCGACGCCGACCATCGGATGGCCGGGCGCTTCTTCATCCAGCCTGAGCATTGCCGCCGGCATGTCGAAATGGGCCCAATCACGCATGCTAATGCGGCCTTTGAAACCAAAGGGAGGCGGCGAATCCGGCAGGCCGCGATAATCATAGATCAACGCCGCCCGGCTTCCCCTGGCAACGAGCTCGCGGGCAAAGGCGCTGTAGAAGCCGCGCGGCGCTCCCGTGGCGGACGAAATCAGGACCAGTGGTCCGTTGTTGACGGGCCGACCCGGACGTGTTGAGAAGAGTGTCCCCGCCAGAATGTAGCGATCTGCCGTTGCAAACTGGATATCAGTCTGGTCGATATCCGCATCGTTACGTGGTCTCATTACCGATTCCACTTTGTTTTCTGCAGCTTGCGCCGAGATGCTCATTGAAAGTACCCGGTAATCCGGCTCCTGATATCGCTGATTTGTTCAAAGATACCATTTACGTTTACGTCAAAGTCAATAGTTTTTGATGCTGGTGGCTTGAAGAATTCTGCACGCCCTATATAGCGGACTGACTGAATCTGGAGTCCGACTGCAATGACGCTTGCCGCCGACAATCGGGATAATCATCCGCAACCCGATCACCTTATTGCCTATTTCGGATATGGCTCACTGGTGAACAGGGATACGTTGCGCACGGACTATGTTCACGCGCAACCGGTTCGGCTGCATGGCTGGCGGCGCTGCTGGCGGCCGCGGATGCATGGAGACCCGATCCGTTCCGGCAAACCGACATCGTTGCTGAGCGCGCGGCAGATGGCCGGCAGCGTGATCGAGGGGCTGCTGGTTTTTGACAGGGTTTCCAATCTGCCTTGCGTTGATGAACGCGAAGCCACATACGACCGCGTTCGCGTGCCGCTTGACCGGCTGGAGGTCATCGACGGCAAGCTGCCCGATTGCCGGGTCTATGTCTATGAAGCGCAAACAAACAGCGCATCCCATGATCCACACCATCCAATCCTTCAATCCTATCTGGACGCCGTGTTGCAAGGATTCCTGAATGAATTCGGCAGGCAGGGGGTGCATGATTTCTTAGATTCGACGGACGGTTTTGAGCGGACTGTGCACGCCGACAGGCATGATCCCATCTACCCGCGCTCGGTGACCCTGTCTTTGGAGGAAAGAACGTTCATTGATACTCTGCTGGAGGAACGCGGAACGCGTTTTGTCTAGGCTGCCGTTGCGGGTGGGGCCGGGGGATTTCAATGACTTTGCTGCTCGCCAAGATACTGTCCACAATCCTAATCGTGCTCGTTCTTTCGAGCATTGCGGAAAGGGCGGGTCCGGCGCTGGCAGGCACTCTGGCCGGCATTCCGCTTGGAGTGGCAATCGTCTTCTTTTTCATCGGAATTGAGCAGGGACCGTATTTTGTCACGGATGCGGCGCCTTACACGATCGCCGGCTTTGCGGCGACGCTCTGTTTCAACCTGGCTTACTGGTTCGTATCGAGCCGCGTGCATAGATACCAGTTTGCCGCAGCAACCGTCAGTGCACTTATATTCTTCCTGATTGTGGCGTTCGCCACGACACAGATATCACTCAACGTGTGGTCGGCAACTTTGCTTGTCGCGGTTGTTGCCGTTCTTTCAATGATCGCGATGCGTTCGCATGACGAAACCAAGATCGACAAGCGGCTGAAAATGACCTGGATTGTTATGGCGCTGCGCGCCGGCATCGCAGTTGCCGTTGTTCTGGCGGTCACCGGGCTGGCACAGACGATCGGTCCGGAATGGGCCGGTCTGCTTGCCGGATTTCCAATCACTTTGTTTCCGCTCCTGATCATCATGCATATAAGCTATTCAGCCGAAGACGCCGGCACCGTTCTCAAGGCATTTCCATACGGTCTTCCAAGTCTCGTCGTGTTTGTTCTTTGCGCGTGGGCGGTGTTCGAGCCGCTCGGCGTTCCGCTCGGGTTCATCGTATCGCTGATGGTCTCGGTATTGTGGCTGGTCGCGCTTTTCGTTCTGAAAAGCCGATGGAGAGACATGCAGGACCTTTCAGGCGACTGAATTTCGTCATCATCGGCTGGTTGGTGTAAGCTGAGAGATTGCCGGCGTTAATGTTGCTGGCAATTGGCGGCGATTGCGGCTATAAGCCCGCCGTTGAGGCGAGATGAACGCCCGAATTGTACCAACGCAGGTGAGTAAAATGGCACAGAATTGGACACCGGAAAGCTGGCGCAACAAGCCAATCCTCCAGGTCCCGGAATATCCGGACCAGGCAGCATTGGAAAATACGGAGAAGCGTCTCGCTTCCTATCCGCCGCTGGTTTTTGCAGGTGAAGCACGGCAGTTGCGTGACCGCCTGGCCGATGTTGCCAATGGCAAGGGCTTCCTGCTGCAGGGCGGCGATTGCGCCGAAAGCTTTGCCGAGCATGGTGCAGACAATATCCGGGACTTCTTCCGCGTGTTTTTGCAGATGGCTGTCGTGCTGACATTTGGCGCGCAGCAGCCGGTAGTGAAAATCGGCCGAATTGCCGGCCAGTTTGCCAAACCGCGCTCATCCAACATCGAGAACAAGGATGGGGTAGAGCTTCCAAGCTACCGTGGCGATATCATCAACGGCATTGAGTTTGATGAGGCATCGCGTATTCCCGATCCACAACGTCAGGTCATGGCCTATCGCCAGTCGGCGGCCACGCTGAATCTGCTGCGAGCCTTCGCGCAGGGTGGCTATGCCAATCTGGAAAACGTTCACCAGTGGATGCTGGGCTTCGTCAAGGACAGCCCGCAGGCAGAGCGCTACCGCAAACTTGCCGACCGCATTTCCGAGACCATGGATTTCATGCGGGCCGTCGGCATCACTGCCGAAAATCACGCGCGGCTGCGCGAGACGGAATTCTTCACCAGCCACGAGGCGTTGCTGCTTGGCTACGAGCAGGCGCTGACGCGCACGGATTCGACCTCCGGCGACTGGTACGGCACGTCCGGCCACATGATCTGGATCGGCGACCGGACGCGCCAGCCCGACCATGCCCATGTCGAATACTGCCGTGGCATCAAGAATCCGCTCGGCCTCAAATGCGGCCCGTCCATGGAACCTGACGGTCTTTTGGAACTTATCGATCTGCTCAATCCGGAAAACGAACCGGGCCGGCTGACGCTGATCGCCCGTTTCGGCCATGACAAGGTTGCCGATCACCTGCCGCAGCTTATCCGCGCCGTCGAGCGCGAGGGCAAGAAGGTGGTCTGGTCGTGCGATCCGATGCACGGCAATACGATCACGCTCAACAGCTACAAGACACGTCCGTTCGAGCGCGTTCTGTCGGAGGTCGAAAGTTTCTTCCAGATTCACCGCGCAGAAGGCACACACCCGGGCGGCATTCACGTCGAAATGACCGGTAAGGACGTGACCGAATGCACAGGTGGTGCGCGAACGGTAACAGCGGAAGATCTTTCCGACCGCTATCACACGCATTGCGATCCGCGTCTCAATTCCGATCAGGCGCTTGAACTTGCGTTCCTGGTTGCCGAGTTGATGAAAGGCGGACGCGACGAGGAAACAAGAGTGGCCGCCGCCGGCTGATCCCGAAATGGTGACATGAACATGAAAAAGGGCAGGGGCCTTCGCGTTCCTGCCCTTTTTAGTGATCGACACACCGTTAAAAGCAATCAGCTGGTTCGAGGCGCTGATTGTTCAACTCCATTCACAGCTGCATCAAAACAATTGTCTTGTCTGCGGCCGCTCAAGCTGCATTGCTTGACCGGATGAAAGGAGGCATTCATGACAAAGCTCCACAAGGGATCGTGCCTGTGCCGCGGCATTGAATATACGGCCGAAGGGCCGCTTAGAAGTGTCATTGCCTGTCACTGTACCCAGTGCCGCAAGCAGTCAGGCCACTATTTTGCAGCGACAAATGTGCCGGATGAACGTCTTTCCATAACGGGATTTCAGAACCTGAAATGGTATCATGCCTCTGACGATGCCAAACGCGGGTTCTGCAAAAAATGCGGCTCGACCCTTTTCTGGAAGCACAGCAATGACCCCTTTACCTCTGTTCTCGCCGGAAGTCTGGATGGCGAGACAGGCCTGACAATCGAAAAGCACATTTTCTGCGCCGACAAGGGCGACTATTATGAGATCACTGACGGGTTGCCGCAGTATCCATAAGGACGTGTTTCAGCCCGATCGCTTTCGCCTATCCGCCGACCAGGCAGAGCCTGCTGGCATCAAGATCCAGAGAGACCTTGCTGCCGACGGGGTAAAAGTCACCCATCGTGTTGTCGACGACAAAAAGATCTGAAACTGCGGTGTGGATCGTGTATTGCACCTGATTGCCCAGATAGGCGGCATATCCGACCTCGCCGGACAACCCGCCATTTTTCACATATGGCGTCAGACGGACAGCGTGAGGCCTGATTACCAGCCGCGAACCGGGCGGCGCCTGGTTATTAACGGGTAGCTGGTATTTGCTGGCGCCAATCTCCACTTCGGCGAGCCCGTCGCTCAAATTGCGCACTTCGCAATCGACGACATTGGCATCACCAATAAAGTCCGCAATGAACTCGGATGAAGGGCGCTGATACAGATCGTGCGGCGAACCGATCTGCTCGATTTCGGCATTGCGCATGACGATGATCTGGTCGGAAACGGCCATTGCCTCCTCCTGATCATGCGTGACATAGACAACCGTGATGCCCAGCTTTTGCTGGATTGCCCGAATGTCCTCGCGCACGCTGCGGCGAAGTTTTGCATCGAGATTTGAAAGCGGTTCGTCCAAAAGCAGCACTTCCGGCTCGAGAACGACGGCGCGGGCGACGGCGACACGCTGCTGCTGACCGCCGGAGAGTTCACTCGGAAGCCTTTCCCCGAAGCCATCAAGGCCCACCATTGCGAGCGCATCCAGTGCCTTTTCCGTTGCTTCGGCGGCGGGAACGGAACTGACGGTCAACCCGTATTTGACATTCTCCATGACCGACATATGCGGAAACAGCGCATAGGACTGAAAAACCATCGACACGTTGCGGTAGGTTGCCGTCAAGTCGGTCACGTCCTTGCCGCCGATGATGATCTTTCCGGCGCTGGCCATCTCAAGACCGGCGATAAGCCGCAAGGTCGTCGTTTTTCCGCAGCCGCTGGGGCCGAGCAGGGTTATCAGCCTGCCGGATTGCAGGTCCAGCGACAGGCTTTTGAGTGCAGTTACCTGACCGTATTTCTTGACGACATTTTCAAATCGTATTGAACCGACAATGTTGTTGTCTGTCATTTGTTTCTCCCGGCGGGTTGGAGTGTCAATATGCGGGGTTTTGACGAGACCGACTTCTGCAGGCGGTTTTGCCGGCGCAGGCGACGCTGGCCGATAAGCAGTTGAAGCAGCAGGATCGCGCTCAGCATGGTGATGATCAGGACGGTGGAATAGGCGATGGCAAGGCCGAATTCGCCGTTCTCGACCCGTCCGACAATGAAAGAGGTCGCCATGTTGTGCTTGGCGCTGACGAGAAAGATAACCGCGCTGACCGACGTGATTGCGCGCACGAAACTATAGGTCAAAGCTGCCAGCATTGCCGGTCCCAACAAAGGAGCGATGACCCGGCGGACGGTGGTGAAGCTGTTGGCGCCGAGGGTAATCGACGCTTCATCGAAGCTTTTGTCGAGCTGCGACATTGCCGCAATCCCACCGCGCACCCCAACGGGCATGTTTCTGAATACAAAGACGATGATCAGAATGATGCTGGTGCCGGTCAGTTCGATCGGCGGAACGTTGAAGGCCATGATATAGCTCACGCCGATGACCGTGCCCGGAATGGCAAAACTCAGCATCGTGCCGAATTCAAAAGCGTTTTTTCCGGCAAAGTTCTGCCTGACGAGCAAATAGGCCGTCGCAAGGCCCACCAGCGCTGTCAGAGGGGCGGCAATCGTGGAGATGGTGAGCGTGGTGAAGTAGCTGTCCCAGGCGACACCGGTCCATCGGATCCCGTTGGACAAATCGATCGAAAAAGCCCGCAGATAATGATCAAGCGTGAAGCTGTTGTCATAGCCCCACAGTTTGACGAAGCTGCCGAACAGGATCATGCCGTAGACGATGGCGGTAAATGCCGCCCATGGAAGTGCGGTTGCGTAGCAGGCTGTTCTGACTGCAGGGCTGAGGGCCGAATGCTGACCGGAATCCGCCTTGCCCGTGACCGTCGTGTAGGATCGCTTGCCGATCCAGCGTCGCTGGATAACAAACGCGCAGAGCGTCAGGCAAAGCAAAGCCATCGCGAGAATGGCGGCCTTGGCCGGATCCGCGACCGCGCCGACGATGGCGAAATAGATCTCGGTCGAAAGAACATTGAAGTTTCCGCCGAGAACCAGCGGGTTTCCAAAATCGGCCAGGCTCTCGATAAATCCCAATAGGAATGCGTTTGCAAGACCCGGCCGCATAAGCGGAAGTGAAACCCGCCGGAAGGTTTGCCAACGATCCGCATGGAGTGTCTGAGATGCTTCTTCCATGGACGGGCTTATGCCTTCGACGACGCCAATCAGCACCAGAAAAGCTATCGGCGTAAATGACAGCATCTGCGCCAGATAGATGCCCCAGAAGCCGTATATCCACCTGGTCTTTTCCATGCCGAGCAGATCGGCAAAGATTTCCGTCACGGCGCCTGCTCGACCAAACATCAGAATCAGGGCAAGGCCGATAACGAATGGCGGTGTAATGATCGGTATCACCGTCAGCACGCGCAAAAGGCGTTTGGCGCGGAACTCGGTTCTGGTGAAAATCAGGGCGAATGCAAGTCCAAGCAGGGTTGTTCCTGCACCTGTCATTACGGCAAGCAGAACGGAATTGACCGCCGGACCGCATGATCCGGCGCCAATCACGCATTTCAAGCTCCATATGTCGGATGAAAAAAACCTCGCAAAGAAGCCGGATAACGCGTAGCTGCCATCCGGCAGCTCAAATGCCCGGATCAGGATGTGGCCGACCGGAAAAAACACGAATATGCCGACCAGCGCGATGATGAGGCCGATCAACCCGACGACAAAGGCATCCCCGCCTTTTCCTAATGACGACACAGCGGTGGTGAGGACAAACAACAGGGCAATCATAGTGACGGCTGATCCGACGCCAAAGCCTGCCTGAGCGGGAACGACAGCAGGTTGCAATACCGCTCCAAAAGACGTCGGAGCGAACCCTTGGAACACCATCAGAAGCAGTCCGATCCCCGATATTGTAATTAAAGCCCGCGCCCTGACAGCCGGCATGCTGAACAGCATCAGGGATATGGCTGATGCAGCCAATGCGATGCCGGCGGGAGTGAGTGAAATGCGGCGCTGGAAAAGTGCTTGAAAAAGGGCGGGTGCTGTTTCGCCGGTGCCGAAATTCTGTATCCAGGAAAACGACCAGAAGCCGTCTTCGACCATGAACCAGGGCAGCAGGCAATAGCCGAACAGGCCCACAAGCAGCCAAAGGCTTGTCGTGCGTACCATGTTATTTCCTTGTGAATCAAAGCGACCGGCAAAGATGCGGTCAATTCCCGGAGCGCGCTTGGGAGTTTTCGCGCTCCGGCCGCCGGCTTAATTGCTTGCCGGCTTCACTTCCTTGTCCCATCGGGCGAGAAGACGCTCGCGCGTGTCGGATGCGCCATAGGTCGCAAAATCGTAGTCGATCAGCTTGATCGATGCGAGGTCAGGCGATTCGGGCGCCACCGTTGCCCGGCTGTTTGATGGGACGTTGTAGGTGCCGACTTCGGGACCGCGTGACTGTGCGTCGGCACTCAGCACGAAGTCCACCCAGCGCTTGGCGGCATCGATGTTTTTCGCGCCCTTGATGATGCTGACACCGCCAACCTCGTAACCGGTTCCCTCGCATGGCGAGACGATCTTGAGCGGAAAGCCCGCCTTGGCGAGTTTCACCATGTCATGCATGAAGCCGATCGAAATGGTGGTTTCCCCGCGGGCGGCTGCCTTGCTTGGAGCCGATCCTGACTTTGTATACTGGTTGATGTTCTTTCCTATTTCGGCAAGCAGCCGGAAAGCCTCGTCTTCTCCGAACAACTGGACGAATGTTGCCAGCTCCGTATAGGCGGTGCCGGAGCTGTTCGGGTTGGCGACCTGGATTTCACCCTTGTAGGAAGGATCGGCGAGATCTTTCCAGCAGACAGGCGGAGCCAGACCCTTTTCCGAAAGCACATCGGCGTTATAGGCAATGCCGAGGGCGCCGGCATGGATACCGACTGTTTTTCCGCCCGAAATCTCGGACATATTGACCGACCAGCCCAGGAGTTGCGACGTGTCGGCGCCCGATGGCTGCGTCAAGTCCTCGGCAGCCGCGATCAGATGCGGATCGCCGGTGCCGCCCCACCAGACATCGATCTTGGGATTGCTTGCCTCGGCGCGGACCTGTGCAAGGGTTTCACCGGTGCTTTTACGCACCATCGCGACGTCAATGCCGGTCTCGCCTTCGAAGGCGTTGGCCATCAGATCGCACCAGTCCTGCTCATTGCTGCAAACAACATTGAGCTGTTCAGCCGATAGCGCCTGTTGGCTCGTAATCGCCAGACCCAATATGGCCAGACTTACACCCAGTTTGATTTTCATCGTGTCCTCCACTTTATGATGATCCGGCTCACGCCGTAAGGGGCAGGGAGCCAGTCAATGGCAGCTCCAAAACCCGCGATCATCAGTCTAGGTGCCGTCTTCGGCGACGATCCAGCACTCGACTGTTAACACAAAAACCAGCGTGTTCTTTCCGGTTTCAATATTTACACTCGCAGTTAATCGGCTGAAATAATTGTAACAATTGAAACGGAAAACCCCGAAATCAGCGGTGCCGCCGGAGCGGCGAAGCGGGTATGGTACACTGTGCCGCAATCCAAGCTAATACTGGGAGGTTTCGCTGCGGATGGAGGAATCCGGGCAGGAAATAACCGACGTGCACTCGGCCGCAAGTCTCATCGCAATCATTGATGATGACCCGGACGTGCGTGATGCGCTGGCAATGCTGCTTCAGGAGCATGGCTACGCGGCGGCACCGTTTGCCGGAGGCCGCGAGTTCCAGGCATTTGCGCGAAAGCAGGATATTCGGCTGGCGATTGTTGATCTGCGATTGAGTGGTGAAAGCGGATTGAGCATTGTGCATGACATTCGTGCCAACCTTGCGTTTCCGGTCATCATGCTGACTGGAACCGGAGACGAGGTGGACAGGATTGTCGGCCTTGAGACCGGCGCCGATGACTATGTCATGAAACCCTATAATCCGCGTGAGCTTATCGCGCGTATCCGCGCGGTGCTGCGGAGGTATTCCCAAACCCATTCCGAACCGGCGCTGAGTGAACAGGCGGATTCCGAAGAGGTTGTCCGTTTCGGGCAGTTCTTTGTCGACATGGGGCAACGCTGCCTTTGCAGGAATGAAGGCGAGGAGATACCGCTCACAAACTCGGAATTCCGGCTGCTTGAGTTCTTCGTCAAAAACCCCAACCGGGTCATTGAGCGTGAGCTGCTGCTGGATGTCCTCGGCAGCGATCTGTCGCGTTATGTCGACAGGACCATTGATGTGCTGATTTTGAGGCTGCGGAGAAAAATCGAGCCGGTTCCGTCAAAGCCGGTTCATTTACAGACCCGCCGGGGCCTTGGATACATATTTGTGACCGATGCGCAGTAGGATTTTCAGGAAAGCCACGAGGCTGCTGCCAAGAAGCGGTCCCCTGGCGACAATCCGGGTTCGGCTGCTGCTGGCGGTTTCCACGCTTACCGTGGCAACTTTGCTGATTGGCGCCATCGCTCTTTTCTGGCTCGAGCGGGCCGATACACGTCTGGAAAGCCTGCATCAGGAAACCCTGACGGTTGTGGCCCGTTCCCTCGACCTGGTCAGGCGTTCCTCCGATCTGGCTACAACGGCACCCTTTCTTTTGAGTTTGCGCTCTTCCTACATGGTCGAGGGGGAGGCTTCGGCGCTCGTTGATCAGTTTTCCGGGATTGAGAAGTTGTGGGAGAACCTGCCCGGCGAGCGAAACGCCCGGCTCGTTCCTGCCGCCCTTACCGAAAAGGTCAATCCACTTTTGGCGACTTTACAGTCCGATATTGCCGATCTTGCGAAAATATCCGGCCGGCTTGCCGGCGCCGACGACAGAGCCAGGCTGATCTCAGGGCAATTGCGGGTGCTGGAGCGAACACTCGATGAACAGATCGCGTTGGCAGACGGCGGTCAAATTTCGGAAAGCCGGTACCTGCGTTCGATGCAGACCATGGCCAATATCCTGATTGCTGCAAACGGGTCCGAGAACCTGCTCGGGCTCGGAGAATACCGACGACGGTTCGTGCAACTGTCCGACCGTGCCGAAAGGCTGGACAAACCGAATGACGGTGGAGACAAATTCGGGGAACTTCTGAGACTGGCCAACGGTGCCGATGGGTTGTTCGCGCTCAAGCATAAAGCGCTCACGCTGCGCCTGGACGCCAACAACATGCTTCGGCGAATTGGAAAAAATGCGAATGACTTCAATGACCTGATTGCTGGTCTTGTTCAGGAGGGCGAGCAGCAGATACAGCGAAATCGCACACGTACCGCCGGTTTCATCCGGTTCGCGCAAATCGTCATCATTGCCATCTGTCTCGCGAGCGTGGCGCTTGCGCTGGCCTCCGCCCTTTATGTGTCGCGATATGTCGCCAGACACATAAATTCCATATCAACGGCAATGGAAAGGCTTGCAGACGGCGATTATTCGGCTGCTTTGCCGCGTGCATCCAACCGGCGGGACGAGATCGCGAAATTCCTTCAATCGTTCCGCGTCTTCCGAGCCAACGCTCTCAGGCTGGACCGTTTGAACAGGCAGCACCGCCAGAAAACCGCGTTGCTGGAGACGACGTTTGACAGTATCGCAGACGGCATCGCCATCAGCGACGGAAACGACCGACTCGAGACCTGGAATCCCCAACTCGCAAATGTGCTGAACCTGGGAGAGGACACGCTGGCGCGCGGCACTTCGATGTCCGATGTTCTTGGACTGTCTCGGTTCCGTAATCCGGGAGAGCAAGAGGCAAAGGCGCCGTCGGACTTCGGCACCTACACCGAACTTGCTGACGGTGAGGGACACTATGTCGAGATCAGACGCAGCAATCTTCCCGGCGGCGGTGCGATATGGCTCTTTTCGGACGTGACCGAACGGAAACGGATCGAGGAAAAGCTGAGAAAAATCCGCCATCTGGAAAGCCTGGGACAGTTGACCGGCGAGGTGGCACATGACTTCAACAACATCCTGACCTCAGTTGCCAGCAACATCCATCTTTTGAGCGGGAAAGAGCCACGGGATACTCGGGACCAGCGGATCCTGGATCGGACAACCGCTGCCCTGGAAATCGGAACGTCGCTGACACAACGCCTTCTCGCTTTCTCCAGAAAACAGGTTCTCGCGCCGGAAACGGTCGAATTGAACGAGCTTGTGTCCGGCATGTCCGAACTGATCTCGTTCAGCCTTGGACGTGACATCGAACTGAAAACAGAATATTCGCCTGACCGTCTTTATGTCAGCATTGACCCCGGACAATTGGAGAGCGCTCTTCTCAACCTCAGCCTCAACAGTCGTCATGCCATCACGGGCAGGGGAACGGTGATACTGCAACTCGAAAAGACCGGCGACGGAGGAGCATCAATATCAATCGTCGATGATGGGTGCGGCATGTCCGAGGACGTTCTTGAGCGGGCGCTGGAGCCGTTTTTTTCCACACGCCGCGGCATGCAGGGTTCCGGTCTGGGTTTGAGTTCGGTGTTTGGCTTCATCAAGCAATCCGGTGGCGAGATGAACATTGAAAGCACGCAAGACAAAGGAACGCGTGTGACACTGACACTACCGCTTTGTCCGGAAAAGGACGCCGCACAACCGATCCGTATCAACAGCGGAGCCGAAACCGTCCTGCTGGTGGAGGACGATGCGCAGACGCTGGAGCAGACATCGGCAATCCTAAGAACGCTGGGCAGGAAGGTGGTCGGACTTGGCACCTACGCCGCGGCAAGTGATTTTCTGCGAGATGACCGAGGCTATGACGTTCTGGTGACGGATTTGCAGCTTGATGATGGAGCATCGGGCTGGGAACTTGTCCGCGAAAGTCTTCAACGAGAAGGCAATCAGAGAATAATCGTAACGTCCGGCGGCGGTGGCGGCGAGCCGAACATTCCGGCAGACCTCGTGGGAAAGGTCGTTTTTGTGGCCAAGCCGCTTACGACCGCGATCTTCGAGAAGATATTAGCCGCAAAGCCGCCGGCAAATGAACGTGACGGGACAATTCAACAGGAGCCCAGGAATGAGCGATCCGCATAATTCATCCGCCTATGTATCCGGCCAGTCGGATATTCGTCCGTGGGGGCGCTGGCTGGTTGTCGATACGGGAGAGGAATTCGCGGTCAAGCGCATTGAGGTCGAACCCGGTCAGCGGCTGTCCTTGCAGTATCACACCTATCGTTCCGAGCACTGGATTATCGTCGGCGGGCGGGGTGTTGTGTCGATTAACGGCGATGAGTTGGATGTGCAGCCCGGAAGTTATGTATTTATTCCAAGGAGCGCCACACACCGGGTTCACAACACCGGCAAAGAGACGCTGATATTTCTGGAAGTGCAGACAGGCGCAAAATTATCGGAGTCCGACATTGTCCGCCTGGAAGATGACTATGAGAGGTGAACCTGTTTGTATGCGCTTAGGGTGGCGTTCACAAATGCTGGAAGATGTGTGCAGGAAATGCTGACTTCCGTTTGATGGAGATGGCGCTAGTTCATGGGCAAAGAGGAATGCCCATGTCTGTTCTGTCATCGCTGTTCATCTCGCACGGTTCGCCCGACATCGTTATCACCGACACCGCAGCACGGGCATTTCTGCAGGAGTTTGCCGACAGGGGGCCGCGTCCTGAGGCTATTGTCGTTGTCAGTGCGCATTTCGAAGCAGGTGGTGTTGCAATCACGGGTGACGAGCATCCCTGCACGGTTCACGATTTTGGCGGCTTTGCTCCGGAGCTCTACAAGATGAAATATTCGGCTCCGGGCTCTCCGGCGCTTGCAGACCGTTTGGCATGCATGTTGCGCAATGCGGGGCTGCCCGCAGGCGTGATTTGCGATCAGGGTTTTGATCACGGTACATGGGCACCGCTCAGTCTTATGTATCCGAAGGCTGACATCCCGGTGGTGCAGGTTTCCGTCGATCCGCATGCGGGGCCGCTGCATCACTACCGGCTCGGTCAAGCGCTCGAACCAGTGCGCAAAGACAAGGTCCTTGTCATGGGATCCGGATCAATGACCCACAATCTGAAGAAAGCATTTGCCGCTCTGCGTTGCGGTGAGCGCAATGCCGCGACACCGCCATGGGTAGTGCAGTTTGTTGATTGGATGGACAGCAAGATCAGGTCAGGGGACATGGATGCTCTGCTGGCCTATCGCGACCGGGCGCCGTTTGCCGTTGAGAACCATCCGACCGAGGAACACCTGCTGCCGCTGTTTTGCGCAATCGGCGCGGCCGGCGAGAACTGGAGCGCGCGAAGGCTTCACAGTTCGTGCGATTTCGGCGTCCTGTCGATGGATGCTTATGCCTTCAACTGATAGCGTTGTGCCGGGTTGAATTTGATTCGGGGGAACCCAGGTGAACAGGATCCTGCGGGCACTGCAACATTCCTGGAACGGGCTAATCCACGCGGGCACCAGCGAAACCGCGTTTCGTCAGGAAGTTGCGGTGCTGGTCGTTGCATTGCCGGTCGGTTACTGGCTTGCCGACAGTGTCCTGATTTATCTTCTGCTTGTCGGTTCGCTCATCCTGCTTCTTATCGTCGAGCTTTTGAACACCGCTATCGAAGCCATTTGCGACGGCTTGTCCCAGGATTACATGGACGAGATCAAAATAGCGAAGGACTGCGGCTCGGCAGCTGTAACGCTGACCATTTTTCTCGCCGCAGCCGTCTGGCTCGTAGCGCTGGCTTTGAAGGCGGGCCTTGTTGCATGAATGCGAAGCCGGATGGCACTCTCGTATCGCGCACCAAGGGCTTCAACGGCAACTATCGCAACCCCGGGTATAACTTTTGTGCGACGTGAAGTGCCGGCAGGTCCCGCGGTTGATGTAAATACACGGGATTGCCTTGCCCAGCATTGCACGATACATGGCAAATCATGAGCGATAATTCAGAACTGACCGACATCGTCCGCATCGCGGTCGTCCAGCAGAACCCCACAATGGGGGATATTGCCGGCAATCTGGAACTGGCGCGGGAGGCACGGGCCGATGCCGCCCGGCAGGGTGCGGACCTTGTCCTGTTCACCGAGCTATTCCTGTCCGGTTATCCGCCAGAGGATCTGGTTCTCAAGCCGGCCTTCCTGAGGGCCTGCGATCGCGCTTTGAATACGCTTGCGCAGGAGACGGCGGACGGCGGCCCTGGTGTTGTCATCGGTGTTCCAAGGCAAAATGGCGATGGCCGCTTCAATGCGGTCGCACTGCTCGATGGCGGAAAAATCGTCGCCGAGCGCTATAAGGTGGATCTTCCTAACTATAGTGAGTTCGACGAAAAACGGGTCTTTGAAGCCGGTCCGATGCCAGGTCCTGTGAACTTTCGCGGTATCCGCCTCGGCCTGCCCATCTGTGAGGATATCTGGGGCGATCTGGATGTTTGCGAAACGCTTGCCGAAACCGGAGCCGAGATTCTTCTCGTCGCCAATGGCTCACCCTACTACCGTGAAAAGATCGATGTGCGTCAACAGGTGGTCTTAAGGCAGATTATCGAATGCGGGCTGCCAATTGTCTTTGCCAACCAGCTCGGCGGACAGGATGAGCTCGTATTCGATGGCGCCAGCTTTGCGATGAATGCCGACAAGTCGCTCGCCTTCCAGATGAGCCAGTTCGAGGCGCAGGTGTCCGTCACCACGTGGCGCCGCGGTGATGACGGCTGGGCCTGCACAGAGGGGCCGATGGTACAGATCCCGGACCGGGAAGAGGCCGACTACCGCGCCTGCATGCTGGGGTTGCGTGATTACGTCAATAAAAACGGCTTTTCCAACGTGGTGCTCGGTCTTTCGGGCGGTATCGACAGCGCGCTGTGTGCGGCACTTGCCGTCGACGCGCTTGGCGAGGAGCGTGTACGCACCGTCATGCTTCCCTATCACTACACATCGGATGAATCGCTGAAAGATGCCGAAGACTGCGCGCGGGCTCTTGGCTGCCGCTACGACACTGTGTCGATTATTCAGCCGGTCGAGGGGTTTTCGAGCGCGCTTTCCGATATGTTCGAGGGTACCAATGAAGGCGTCACAGAAGAAAACCTGCAAAGCCGCACACGCGGCACTATCCTGATGGCGATTTCCAACAAGTTCGGTTCGATGGTTGTGACGACGGGCAACAAGTCGGAAATGTCTGTCGGCTATGCGACGCTCTACGGCGACATGAACGGTGGCTTCAACCCGATCAAGGATCTCTACAAGATGCAGGTCTACGGGCTGTCACGCTGGCGCAACAGCCATGTACCGCCCGGCGCATTGGGGCCGTCAGGCGAGGTGATTCCGGTCAATATCATCGACAAGGCGCCATCTGCCGAATTGCGACCGGATCAGACGGACCAGGATTCGCTTCCGGAATATCCCGTGCTCGATGATATTCTCGAATGTCTGGTCGAAAAGGAAATGGATGTTGATGCCATTGTTGAGCGCGGCCATCCGAGGGGCGTTGTAACCCGCATCGAGCATCTTCTTTATATTGCTGAATACAAACGCCGGCAGTCCGCTCCCGGTGTGAAAATTACAAAGAAGAACTTCGGACGGGACCGGCGTTATCCGATCACCAACCGGTTCAGAGACCGGGCTGATTGATGAGCGCCGTCACTGAACGCGCCACGATGTAGAACCCAAGCACACCAAGCGCCAGCAGGAAATAGACTCTAAAGCGCTCCTCCGATGTGCGCCTTCGAATGCGTGTTCCGAGCATCATTCCCGCAAATGTCGGCAACAGTGCGGCAACTGAAACCAGCCCGAGCTCCGCGCTGAGCAGGTTCTGCGTGCCCATGGATATGCTGAGGCCTATCGTAGACAGGGTGAATAGCATGCCAAGGGCCTGAACCAGCTGATCGCGCGGCAGCAGTGTCGACTGCAGATAAACGACACCGGGCATAGTGAAAGCACCGGTTAGCCCGGCCAAAATGCCGCTGATCACGCCCATCACCGGATTGAGCGGTTTTTCAAGCCGTCTTGGCACTACGAATTGTGAGCGTGTCAGGCTCAACACTACATATGTACACAGCAACATTCCGAGGAGTGCGGTCAGGTAGTTCGTGTTTACACGCGACAAAGCGAGTGTGCCGGGCCAGGTGAAGAACATCGTTGGAATGAAGAAAGTCCAGTAGCGCTTAAAGAGCGCGGCAGTGTTGGCGCCGGCAAAACCCTGCCACAAATTCGTTCCGAATGCGGGCACCAGGAAAAGCGCAATGGCTGTGGGAAGACCAACGATGGTGGTCATCAGGCCAATGGCGACGAGCGGCAGACCGAAGCCGACAAATCCCTTGATGAATCCGGCGAGCAGAAAAACCACACAGGCGATAAGCAAAATCGAGGTGTCGGGCATACTGCGCTCTTAGTGGAAATGGCGGGGAATCGTCATGGCGGGGCATGATTACACAACTGGAGTTGGAACGCACGGCACTTGACCGGGATTGTCGATTGGGTGCATAGCATTGCAATAACAACTCCCACAAATGTCGCCGTTCCTCCATTTAATTTTCTCAATTGCGGGAACATTGCGTCCTGAAACCGATGGTCCAAGGCAGACGAATGAGCTTTTTTGCCTTTCTGCGCGAAAATGTACGCTGGCTTGCCGGCGGCTTCCTGCTGACGTGCTTTTCGAGTTTCGGACAGACCTTCTTTATTTCATTGTCATCCGGCAGCATCCGGGCGGAATACGGACTGAGCCACGGCGAGTTCGGCACGCTCTATATGCTCGCAACGCTCGCCAGTGCGCTTACCCTGTCGCAGGTCGGCAAGATTGTTGATGTTATGAGTGTCTCGCGCGTCGCTCTTATCGTCATTCCGTTGCTGGCGCTGTTTTCCGCTTCCATGGCTTTGGTGAACAGCCTTCCGCTGCTGCTTTTGACGATTTTCGGCCTTCGCTTATTCGGCCAGGGAATGATGACGCACAACGCGATCACCGCCATGGGCAGGTGGTATGTTGCACAACGGGGGCGCGCCGTGTCGGTCGCGACGCTCGGACAACAGGCGGGCGAGGCGGTGTTTCCAATCGTCTATGTGTCGATCGTTGCCAGTGTCGGCTGGCGCAATACCTGGCTTTTGTCCGCGCTGTTGCTCATGGCGGTTGCCCTGCCTGTCATATACACGCTGATGCGGGTTGAGCGGCAGCCGAGATCGTCCGACGGCGTCGAGGCTAACAGCGCGCCAAGGGACTGGACGCGGCCTGAAGTGCTTCGCGATCCGGTATTCTGGCTCACTTTGCTTGGCATTCTTGCGCCAGGGTTCATCGGTACGACCATATTCTTTCACCAGGTTTACCTGGTTGAACTGCGTGGCTGGTCGCTGGAATTGTTTGCCGGTTCGTTTGCCTTTATGGCGGGTATGACCATCATATTCGCTCTGATCGGCGGTGTGTTGATCGACCGATTTTCAGCGGTCTCGCTGCTGCCAACATTCCTGTTGCCGCTTGCCGCGTCGTGTTTCCTGCTTGCCGGGATCGAGGCACAGTGGGGTGTTTTTGCCTTCATGGCGCTGCTTGGCGTTTCCTATGGTCTGTCTTCGACACTGTTCGGTGCGTTGTGGCCGGAAGTCTACGGTACGCGTCACCTGGGCTCCATACGTGCGGTGGTCATCGCCCTGATGGTTTTTGCGACCGCCATGGGGCCGGGTGTTACCGGTTTTCTGATCGATTTCGGCGTGAGCTATCCGCTGCAGATACTTCTCATGGGTGTCTATTGTGTCGCGATTTGCCTTGTCATGGCGATCGTCAGCGGCAAGGTTGTAAGGCGCAACCGGGCGATTGCAGCCGCCATGGGGACATAATTGCACTTGCCAATCGCCGTCTGCTTGAGTAACCCGCAATCATGACAGAACTTGAAGACATTCGCCCCGCCACCGTGCGCTTTGCGCCGTCGCCGACAGGACGCATCCATATCGGCAATGCGCGCACGGCGCTGTTCAACTGGCTGTTTGCAAAGCAGCACCATGGCGAATTCATCCTGCGTTTCGATGATACCGATCTGGCGCGCTCGAAAACCGAACATGCCGAAGCCATCCTGGCTGATCTGCAGTGGCTGGGAATCGCACCTGATACAGTGGCCTGGCAGTCGAAGCGTTTTGATGCCTATGCAGGTGCCGCCGAGCGGCTGAAGGCGGCCGGACTGCTTTACCCCTGTTTTGAAAGCGGCGAGGAACTGGAGCGCCGCCGCAAGTTGCGCCTGGCGCGCAGACTGCCCCCGATTTATGGCCGCGAAGCGCTGAAACTCAGTGCTGAGGAGCGGCAGGCACTTGAAGCCGAAGGCCGCAAGCCGCACTGGCGTTTCCTGTTGCCCAATTATGCCGATAGCCCCTTTGAGACGCGGCGCACCGAGGTCCACTGGGACGACGTGGTACGCGGTCCGCAGACCGTTGATCTTGCGTCCATGTCCGATCCGGTGCTCATTCGGGAAGACGGAACCTATCTCTATACATTGCCGTCCGTTGTCGATGATATCGAAATGGCGGTTTCGCACATTATCCGCGGCGATGATCATGTCACCAATACCGGTGCTCAGATCGCCCTGTTCAGGGCGCTTGGCAGCGAAGCACCGGCTTTTGGTCACCACAATCTGCTGACATCGGTTACAGGCGAGGGGCTGTCGAAGCGTTCGAATGCCCTGTCGATCGGTTCGCTGCGTGACGACGGATACGAGCCGATGGCGATCAACAGCCTCGCTGTTCTGATCGGCACTTCAGAGAGTGTAGCGGCGATGGCGTCAATGGAAGCGCTGCTTGAGCACTTCAAGCCGGATTTCGCGTCAAAATCCGCAGCCAAGTTCGATCCGGCAGAGCTGACCAACCTCAATCGTGCGCTCGTCCACGAACTTGCATATGAAACTGTCTCGGACCGGCTCTCGGAACTTGGAATTGCCGGAGATGCCGCAGAGGCGTTCTGGCTCACGGTTCGAAAGAACGTTGACTTCGTGAAGGAAGCCGTGCGCTGGTGGACGATTGTCGAGCAGGGCCCCGACAGCGCTGAAACGCTTGAAGACGAGGATATCGACTTTGTAAGAGAAGCGTTTTCGCTATTGCCGCCGGAGCCGTGGGACGGCGAAACATGGTCCACCTGGACTGCAGCGGTGAAGGCTGCGACCGGCCGAAAGGGACGCGCCCTGTTCATGCCGCTTCGTGTTGCGCTTACCGGGCTTCGCTCGGGACCGGAGCTCGCAGATCTATTGCCTCTGATTGGTCGGGCAAGAACTTTGGACCGACAACCCTGACACGACGGGTCGGATCGATATCTCGGGCGGGCGGTTCGTTTTCGTCTGAACCGGCGGTCTGCGAGGTTTCTTTCTGCTCTATTTCACTTTGGGCCGGCTGATTGCCGTCGATGATGGATTCAGAGGGAACATTGCCCTTTTTCGGATCGATGATGACAACCGAGCGGCTGCTTCCGGGCGCAACTGCAATGTCCCCGGCGGGCGGAAGCCCTTCTTCACATGTGCATCGTGGTCCGCCGGCAGAACCGCTTCTGCGATAGGCAAAGGCGGTCGGCAGCAGGCGGTAGGGGGTCTGGTCGGCGACCGAGACCATTTCCTCGCTTTCCTGCTCCGGTACCAGATGGAAGAACAAATCGACCTCGGCACCGGGACACATGCTGGCACAACGTTCGGCGTCGCGATCGAACTGCGCCGGTGAGGAGGCGTAGGAAATCGGGAAATAGTAGCCATCGCAAATACGGACGCACATTGTGCGGTAGCGGCTGTACGGATCGCCCAGATCGATCAGATCCTCGTCGCCCTCCACACCCAGCGTGTCCCGGATGATGATGCCGTCGGATGCGGAACAACCATTGGCACGCAACGCCGCAAGGATGCGCTGCCTGGCTTCGGAATTGCTTCCTGTGATTGCCGCCTGCCTTTGGCGCAGAGCGAACTGCAGTTGTGATTCTTCGCGCACGAGATCGGATTCCATGCGCCTGCAGACAGACCTGGTCCTGCTTCCGAGCACGATAACGCTGCCAGCCGAACAATCCAGTCGTCCAAGATCGATGCGCAGTCTGGCTATCTTGTTTTCATGCTGCCTGATGGCCGCGTCATACCGGCTGGTCAGATCATCGCGCGGTGCGACATTGTTGAATTGATCGAGTTGAGCCTCCAGCCTTGCGCACACAGCACTATCCTGCGCGCCAGCCGTTATGGTCGCGTTCAAAGCGCAAACCAGCGCAGTCGCAACCATGACAGACCATTGCTGCAGTCCAGAACCAATCCGCTTCAATACCGTAACCCTTTGAATGTACGGAATCATACACGGAATTGGTTGTAAGTGTAGCCTTTGCCTCGCCAATTAGGTCAGAAAATACTGGTTTCGACCTTTGACAAGGCAGGCGTTGTGGCTGCATAGGGCCAACCCGTATCAAGCCGCCCGGCGTGCCTCTTCCAGGGTCATCGGCGTTTCCAGTACGCGTCCGGAAATCGATGCGACTGATTTCATATGGTCGAGCAGGTCTTGCGTGACCTCCCAGCCCACAGCGACTGCGATCACTGAACCGATCCTCTTTGGCTTTCCGATCCGCTCGCCCGGGCATCCCATGCGCCGGAACATGCGCTCCAAAAACACATCGGTGACGGTGATGATGTGCGAGATCCCGGATTCGAGACCGAGTTCGCCAACCCCGCACATGAGTTCGGCCGCGGCGACCGTGACCTGGTTTGATGATCGGTCCTGAACGAGGTCCGGATCGATGCAAAACCGGCTTGATTCCCAAATTGCCGCACTGCGGATTTCCGGTTCGCCGTTCATCAGCTGCGGAAATGTGTCGGCAAGCATATTTGGACCGAGCGTCGGAAGCAGGCGCAACGCTCCACGCATTTTTCCGGTGGCTGGTGAGATGGAAGCCACATAAAGCGGATTTGCGCTGTCAAATTCGTCGAGTTCCTGGTCCCCGGTTATTTTTACGTCCCATTTGAGGCTGTCGTGGAATACGCGTTTGCGGAGCCGGAATATCTCGGCAGTTTCTTCAGGATGTATTTTTCTATCTAACCCGTTGAAAATCCTAATCATATTTACTCTCCAGTTGATTGAGGACTGGAGAATTATGTGTTGTGTTCGACCCTGCAGGGTACTGTCGGTTGCGACAGTATTCAGCCGCTACCGTTTTGTGATTGAATCTTCGGTTAATGCGAGCCTTCGGCTCGAATGCCATTCAGATCTGAAAAATGAGGAGGTGCCGCCAACTACAGCGGAATGATGCCGCGCCAGACCGCCTGGGCGACTGCCTGCGGATTGGTAACGACACCCAGTTTGTGGCGTGCATTGGTCATGAAAAACCTGACAGTGCGTTCCGAGATTCCAAGGATCATGGAAATCTCCCAATAGCTCTTTCCGGCAGCCGTCCAGGTCAGTACCTCGGATTCCCGTGCAGTCAGGTCCGTGGGAAGGCGCTCCTGGGCGAGTTCCTGTCTGGCCGAATGCAAATAGGTTGCCAGCACCTGGATGTCACCGATCACGTCCAGACGGTATTGAGACCATTCCTTCGGTGTCATATCGGCATTGACGGCAAACATGGCCGCCTGGCTGCCGCGACACAGCAACGGAATGGTCATTCCGATATCGCTCACTCCATACTCTGCGGCGATTGCAAAGATCTTTTCGGCGGTAGGATCGCCCAAATGATACACACGCCAGTCGACCGGTTTGATCCCGGTCAGAGCCGACTGCATCACCGGATCGAGAGAAAACAGGCCTTTTTTCCTGTAGAACTCTACAAAATCCTCCGGGAACGTATGGCGCATGTCCAAGACGTTCTGCTGTCCTGCCGCAAGGGAGAGGTTGATGTAGATTTGATGACGGATTCCGTACTGCGCCTGAATCCTGTCAAATACCTCGTCGGTATCCTTTTCCTCATCCTGCTCCAGCTCGCTGAGTAAGTCGTAAAATACTTGTCGTTTCGACATGTCGAACAACCCCCAAACAATTTCGGGCGGCGGCATTGTCGAGACGTCCCCAGCAGAAGTCTAGCCAAATCATCTGGGGGAAGCCGGATGTAACTGGATTCCGTGAATGATTGTTTCGGCTATCTTAATTTATTCGGTCGGATGTTTTGATAATTTAATGCTTTACTCCGGAATTGATGCCTCAACGACCGCAAGAGTTGCCATATTGACAACGCCACGGGATGTAACCGACGGAGACAAAATGTGTGCAGGTTTTGCGCCTCCCAGCAGGATTGGCCCGACATGAAGCGCATCGGTCATGGTCTTTACAACACCGAGGGTGATATTTGCAGCATCCAGATTAGGGAAAACCAGCAGGTTTGCTTCGCCTGTCAGAACCGAATTTGGCATGACCCTGTTGCGCAGTGCTTCCGAAATCGCTGAATCGCCGTGCATCTCGCCATCGGCCTCCAGGCTTGGGTCCATTTCGTGGATAAGGCTTATGGCTTTGCGCATTTTGCGTGCCGTATCCGACTCGCGTGTGCCGAAATTGGAGTGGGATACCAAGGCAGCGCGCGGTTTTATGCCGAAACGCTGTATTTCCTTGGCGGCCATAAGCGTGGTTTCGGCGATTTCTTCGGCGGACGGGTCAAGCGATACGTATGTGTCAGTAAAAAACGTGGCGCCGCGCTGCGAGATCAGCAGGCTGAGAGCGGAGAAGTCACGGACGCCTTCGCGTCTTCCGATGACCTGCTCAACGTCCCTCAGATGGCGGGCGTACCGTCCCTCGACACCACAGATCATGGCATCCGCATCGCCGCGGCGTACCGCAAGGGCGCCGATCACGGTAGTGTTGGTGCGTACGATGGTGCGAGCGGCCTCCGGATTTATTCCCTTTCGGCCAACAAGCGAGAAATAGAGGTCGACATAATCGCGATACCGGGGATCGTCGTTTGGGTTTGTGATCTGGAAATCCTTGTCGGGCCGGATCTTGAGGCCGAAGCGCTTCAACCTTGTTTCAATGATGCCGGGACGTCCGATCAGGATCGGTTCGGCGATGCTTTCTTCAATGAGAACCTGCGTTGCCCGCAAGACGCGTTCGTCTTCGCCTTCTGAGAAGACAACCCGCTTTTTCTGTGCGGTCTTGGCCGCCGCAAAGAGCGGCTTCATGATCAGGCCGGACCGGAACACGAAGCGGTTGAGTTGATCGAGATAGGCGTCAGCGTCCTTGATCGGACGCATGGCAACGCCCGATTCATCGGCGGCTTTGGCGACAGCCGGTGCAATACGCAGGATCAGGCGCGGATCGAAAGGCGAGGGGATCAGGTAGTCCGGGCCGAAGACAGGCGTTTCTCCTGAATAAGCCTTTGCTGCAACGTCGGAAGCCTCTTCGCGGGCAAGCCCGGCAATGGCATGGACGGCCGCCATTTTCATTTCTTCATTGATCGTGCGCGCACCGCAATCCAGCGCGCCGCGGAAGATATAGGGGAAGCAAAGGACATTGTTGACCTGGTTCGGAAAATCCGAGCGGCCAGTGCAGATCATCGCGTCGGGCCGGGCTTTTCGTGCGTCCTCCGGCATAATTTCAGGCGTCGGATTGGCGAGCGCCATGATCAACGGATTTTCAGCCATCTGGCTGAGCATGTCGGGCTTCAACACATTTGCCGCGGAAAGGCCGAGAAATACGTCAGCGCCGGGGATGCATTCTTCAAGCACACGCTTGTCGGAATGCTGTGCATAGACGGCCTTCCACTCGTCCATGAGTTCCTTGCGGCCCTTGTAGACCAGACCTTCGATGTCATGGACCCAGATATTCTTGCGCTTGGCACCAAGTTCCACCAGCAGATTGAGGCAGGCGAGCGACGCAGCGCCAGCGCCGCAGGCGACGATTTTCGCGTCGGCAAGTTTCTTACCCGCTAGTTCCAGACCATTGAGGATAGCGGCAGCGACAATGATGGCAGTGCCGTGCTGATCGTCGTGAAAAACGGGAATGTTCATTTTTTCCCGCAGCCTGCGTTCGATCTCGAAGCATTCGGGCGCCTTGATGTCTTCCAGATTGATGCCGCCGAATGTCGGCTCCAGTGCCGATACCACCGAAACCATGTTGTCGATTTCCTGGGTGTCGACCTCAATGTCGAAGACGTCGATGCCGGCGAATTTCTTGAACAGCACCGCCTTGCCTTCCATGACCGGCTTTGATGCCAGTGGCCCAATGGAGCCCAGCCCGAGAACGGCCGTGCCGTTTGAAATAACGGCGACGAGGTTGCCTCTTGCGGTGTAGTCGGCGGCGACGCCGGGATCGTTCTGGATGGCAAGGCATGGCGCGGCGACACCCGGTGAATAGGCAAGTGCAAGGTCACGCTGGTTACCGAGCGGCTTGGTGGCCTGTATCTCCATTTTTCCCGGGCGCGGATGCTGATGATAAAACAGTGCGCTTTCGTCGAAATCGCTGTTTTTGGGGGCTTTGGATTTGCCTTTATGCGTACTCATGTGGGTCGGTCCTCAACTTGCCTGCACCGCAATCGGAATTGGAGAATTTGTCCTGTCTTAAAATGCACTGGGATAAAGGCCACCATCCACGAGGATGTTCTGGCCTGTAATGTAACCTGCGAAGGTGGAACACAGGAAAGCGCACGTGTTGCCAAACTCCTCAGGTGTACCCATTCGGGCTGCGGGAACCTGCTTCAGTGCTGCCGCCTTTACGTCCTCGACTGATTTTCCGCTCTGTGCGGAAGTGTTTTTGAAGGACGCGGTGAGCCGGTCCGTGTCCATCTTGCCCGGGAGCAACGTGTTGATCGTGACGTTCTTGTTGGCAACGCTTCTGGCCACACCCGCCAGAAATGAGGTCAGCCCAGCCCGAGCGCCCGAGGACAGATCCAGACCCGGTATGGGCATGTAAACGGATGAAGACGTTATATTGACGATTCGACCGAAACGGCGTTCGCACATGCCGTCGATCACTCCCTGAATCAACTCGATCGGTGTTACCATGTTTTGCGTGACGCCCTCCAGGATAGCCTCCCTGTCGAGAGCCCGAAAATCGCGAAAGGGCGGTCCGCCGTTATTGTTGATCAGAATGTCCGGATCCGGGCAGGCTGCAAGAAGCGCTCTTTGTCCTTCGGCGGTTGAAACATCTGCTGCCACGACATCAACGCGGACAGCTGCCTTGTCGCGCAATTGCCTGGCCGTTGCGGCCAGTGTCTGCTCATCCCTGCCATTGATTACGATATCGCATCCGGCTTCGGCCAATGCCACCGCACAGCCCTTGCCAAGGCCACGGCTGGAGGCGCATATGATGGCCTTCCTGCCGGACAGTCCCAAATCCATTATCCAGTCCTTTCAATGGGCAAAGCAGAATATGCGGATGTTCTGCTTGAGGTGGGATCGCAGATCAAGCTGCAATTGTCATCAGATAGTCGCACGTCTCGGGCTAGCCCTCCACTGCAAAAACAGATTGAACGGACAAACAAAACAGACATATCTACTACATAGCCGAAAACCACGGCGGGTTTCTACGCGACTTTCCGGGTAAACACTTTGCCGGCATCGAGGGTGATCCGACGTTATTGAGCGGGTTTTGTGCCCGCAAGATCATCGATTATGCTCTTCCTGGTCCGTAATCCTTCGGGAATGTCAAACAGCATCCACACATGGAACATTTCAGGCTCGACGGTGAGCTCAATGTCGCAGCCACAGGCATCGGCAATTTCCGCAAACGACACGCAGTCCGGGCTCATAATATCGCGCAATCCGACGTATATGTGCGTCGGCGGCAGTTCGGCCAGGTCTCCATAAATGGGGCTGAGCCTGTAGTCCTTCAGATCGTGACCATCGGCATAGAGGCGGCCGGCTTCTCTCGCGCCTTCAATGCCAAGCCATGGATCGTTCTGCTCAATGGTAGCAATGGCATGATTTGTAAGGCCAAGGTCAAACCAGGGGCTGAGCAGCACCAGTTGATCGGCCGCCGGCAAACCCTGTTTTTGCGCCTCGAGCGCCATTGCCGCGGCCAATCCGCCTCCGGCCGAGTCCCCCATCAACACGAAGGTTCCGTCCGCCGCCTCTCCGGCGATGTCGCCATAGAGCGGCATAACCATTGTGTAGACGTCCTGCCAGTTGTGTTCGGGCGCAAGCGGGTAAATCGGAACTATGAACCGGGCATTGAGCTCTTCGGACAGAGCTGCAAGAAATTTCCAGTGAAATACAGTCATTTCAAAGAGATATCCGCCGCCATGCAGGTAAAGGACGTGCAGATCGGGTTTGGTGTCGTGTGCGGACCATTCGAAGACCGGATATCCCTTGAACTCAGATTTCCTGACCGCGAAATCCCTGTTGATCCCTGGTGGTGGATTATAGTTCTGACGCGGCCGGGCCCATTTCAGGCGGCGATGCGTTCCTTCCGCCGTCGATGAGGATTTTTTCCGTAATATTCGGATAACCAGTGAAAGAAGTTTGCTTCTGAGGCTGGCCATTAAGATCCTGCTTTGGTTTGTCTTTCAGGGACTTGGGAATTCCAATCGTATTCGGCGGAATAATGCCGCCAATTTGTTCTCCGGAAAAGTATATTCCGGCAATTTGGAATTCTGCTAGGTTGCACTACCCACATTGCGGATAGGACACTGTGCCGAAAGGGGCGAATGCTGCAGATCAGCGATGACAACCGAAAATGGTGGCTTTTGACGGCAATGGCAGGCGGGCTTGGTCTTGTGCTTTTCGACGAGACCGTTGTCGGTGTTGCACTGCCGGTTATCAGGGCGGAACTGGGCATGTCGGAAATCGCCTCACACTGGGTGGTGAATTCCTATTTGCTGGTGTTCGCCGGCCTGGTGGCCATAGGGGGGCGGCTTGGTGACGTATTTGGATTGAGACCGCTTTTCCTGTCCGGGACTGCACTTTTCGGCCTGTCATCCACAGCTGCCGGCTTCGCGCCGACAACGGAGCTTCTGATATTTGCGCGCGCTGTGCAGGGTGTTGGCGCCGCCATTCTGTTTCCGCTGTGCCTCACAATCATAACAACCATCTTTCCTCAGGAGCAGCAAGGCAAGGCGCTTGGTATCAATGGTACGATCGGCACGGTTTTTCTGGCGCTTGGTCCCGCGGTAGGCGGTCTTTTCGCCGACTTTATATCATGGCGGTGGATTTTCTGGGTCAATCCGTTTCTGACGGTGGCGATGGTGGTGGTTGTGGTCAAGGCCTGGGGCAACGTTGAAGAGCGCAAGGATCCGCGGCCGCTGGATATTCCGGGTCTTGTACTGTTGTGCGCAGGACTGGGACTTGTCGTATTTGCTCTTATGCAAGCACCTGATTATGGCTGGGGACGGTCCATAACCATCATTCCCCTTGTTGCCGGAATTATACTGTCCGTCGCCTTTGTCGTGTTCGAGTTGAGACACAGGGCCCCGCTTATCGATCTCGAGTTGTTTTCTAACTCAACATTTGCCGCCAGCAACACGATCGTGTTTCTTGCGCAGTTCATGAAGGTTTGCCTGTTCGTATTTGGGGCACTCTACTTTCAGTCCGAACTCGGGATGAGTCCGTTTGTGGCCGGCCTTGCCATTCTTCCGACCGTGGCACCGCAACCTCTCCTGGCAGCTCCGACCGGTGTGATCATCGATCGCATAGGCAGCCGGGTGCCGGCATTGGCGGGCGTCATTTTCGCGTTCATAGCGGTGGCGTGGTTTGCTGCCGTTATGCCAATGCAGAATTACTGGCTGATACTCCCGGCTTTTCTCTTATGGGCTGTTGCGATGCCTTTGCTTTTCATCGGGCCGCTGAAGGCCAATATGAACGCTGTAACCCCGGAACATCAGGGGCAGGCCGGCGGTATTGCCATGTCGGCGCAAATGCTGGGCGGGACCATTGGCATGGCCGTGGCGAGCGCAATATTTTCGACGACAAAAAGCTACCAGGCCATTTTTGCTGCTGTCGCTTTGCTTACGCTGGCGGTTTTGATCTATGCGTGGTTTGGGATGAAACGGGACGCGGCCAGACCCAATGAGGTGATTTAACGGTGATCGGATGATGAAAACCCGCCGCTTTTTGCGTGATCTGGCGGTTGTCGCGGGCTGAAGGTTAGCCCCGGATCTTGTTGGGCGCTGAACAAATGGACAGGAATGTTTCAGATTAACGATAACAACAGAAAATGGTGGCTTCTGACGGCGCTGGCAGGCGGGCTTGGCCTGGTGCTGTTCGACGAGACTGTCGTTGGGGTGGCTCTGCCTGTTATCCAGAAGGAGCTGAAGACGTCCGTCCTGACCTCACACTGGATCGTCAACGCATATCTGCTTGTCTTTGCCTGTCTCGTTGCGGTTGGCGGCCGGCTCGGCGACATCTTTCCGCTCAAGCCGTTGTATCTCGCAGGGACCGCCGTTTTCGGAATTTCATCCATTGTGGCGGGATTTGCACCCACAGCAGAGGTGCTGATTTTAGCGCGTGCAGTCCAGGGTGTGGCGGCGGCGCTTGTTTTTCCGTTGTCCTTGGCGATCGTCACCCTGCTTTTCCCGCCGGAGGAACATGGCAAGGCGCTTGGCATATACGGGATGGTCGGTACCGTGTTCCTGTCAATCGGACCACTCGTGGGCGGGCTGCTGGCCGATTTTGTGTCCTGGCGCTGGATATTCTGGGTGAATCCGTTTTTGACGGCGGCCATGATTTTTATCGTGTTGAGGGCTTGGAAAAACGTCAGTGAACATAAGGACCGCCGCCCGATCGATGTTCCCGGACTGATTCTGTTGTGCCTCGGGATCGGTTGCCTGGTGTTTGCTCTGATGCAGGGACCGGATTACGGGTGGCGCAGCTGGGCGATTGTCGCTCCAGGCGTACTCGGCGCTGCCGCGGCATTGGGTTTTGTCGTCTATGAACTGCGGCACAAGGCACCGCTCATCAATGTGGAACTGTTCTCCGACACCAATTTCGGCGCGGCCAACACGATCATTTTTACAGCGCAGTTCATCAAGATGGGCCTCTTTGTCTTTGCCGTCCTCTACTTTCAGCAGACACTGGGAATGAGCCCGGTCATTGCAGGCCTGGCAATTGTTCCATCGGTGATCATGCAGCCCTTTCTTGCGGCGCCAGTCGGTATGCTGGTCGACAAATACGGATGCCGCAAGACGTCGATGGTCGGAATCGGCGGTTCACTGATATCGATGCTCTGGGTCACACTGGTCATTCCGTTTGACAATTACTGGTTCATTTTTCCGGCCTTCCTGGTCTGGAGCGTTACGGCACCGATGCTGTTCACGCCACCACGGAAGGCGGTTATGCAAGCTGTTCCGCATACGCAGAAGGGGCAGGCCGGCGGCATTGCCATGTCGGCGCAAATGCTCGGCGGCACCGTCGGAATGGCCGTCTGCAGTGCGGTATTCACCTCCACACAGAGCTATCAGGCCGTTTTTGCCGCCGTGACTTTGCTGGTGATAGCAGCCTTTGTCTATGCCTGGTTCGGGCTTGAAGAAGACGGGCTTTCGCCGCGGGCCGCCGACTGACCCATATTTAGCTATGGGAGAAGGAGTGCGCCAAGCGTTGACGCCGGGCGGTTAGGCGGTGACAGGCGGATCATAACTGGGTATGTGTCAACAATGTCGTCGCCACCTGAAAGTGATTCACAATCAACACGCTTCGCCAGCGGCAAAGTCCGGCCGGTCGACGAACCGACACCGCCAAAGGTGGATGTTGTGAGCGCCGATGGCCAGACTCATGTGAACCTGTCGGGCGACTGGCAGCTTCATTGCGTTGCTGAGATCGACAGCGTCATGCGCGACATTGGCAAGTCGGTCGACGGCGCACATGTGACTGTTGATTTCACCAATGTGGGTCATCTTGATACATCCGGCGCACTGATTGTGGAGCGCCTTCGCGATAACCTCGAACTCAGGGGTTGTGATGTTGCCTATCACGCTGCCGGTAAGGGGCGCACGACGTTGCTTGAGGCCGTGGGTAACGCCCTTCGCGTGAAATATGACGATGAGGAGCCAGAAGAAGCACCGGGTCTGGCCGAGCGAATATTCGCGCCGATCGGCCGACTGACCATATCCTTCTGGAACGACTTTGTCGCGGCAATGTACATACTGGGTTCAGCCGTGCGCGGCACGCAACTCAAACTCGACCATTCTTCCGGAATATCTGTAGCGGCGATCGTCAGCCAGATGGATCACATGGGCGTGCGGGCCGTTCCCATCATCGCCCTGATGTCCTTTCTTATCGGCGGAATCATCGCTCAGCAGGGCGCATTCCAGCTGCGCTATTTCGGAGCGGAGATTTTCGTTGTCGACCTTGTCGGAATTCTTCAGCTCAGGGAAATCGGCGTTCTGCTTACCGCGATTATGATTGCCGGCCGTTCCGGCTCAGCCATAACCGCCGAAATCGGTTCGATGAAGATGCGCGAAGAGGTGGATGCCCTGAAGGTCATGGGGCTCAACCCGGTCGGCGTTCTGGTGTTTCCGCGTCTTGTGGCGTTGACTGTCATGTTGCCGGTGCTGACGATCGTTGCAAATTTCAGCGCCCTGTTCGGTGCCTGCCTGACGACCTGGATCTATTCTGGAATAACACCGGATACGTTTCTAACGCGCCTCCGCGAGGCGATCGATATGTCGACCATCGTTTCTGGCATGATCAAAGCACCGTTCATGGCTCTGATTATCGGTATTGTTTCGTCTGTCGAGGGTCTGAAGGTGGGCGGAAGCGCAGAATCGCTCGGGCGGCATGTGACGTCCGCCGTGGTCAAGGCGATTTTTGTGGTTATTCTTGTCGACGGCTTGTTCGCGATCTTCTACGGAGCGATTGATTTTTAGTCACTATGGCGGCGATATCTCAAACCCAGAACGAAAACGGTTCAGCAATGCCCAACGGGGCAGGGCGCGAGTGTATATTGAAAGCGCGGGATATCAGTGTCGCATTCGGCTCGCATCAGGTGCTCGATCGGCTCAATCTCGATATCTGGCGCGGTGAAATCCTTGGTTTTGTCGGCGCATCGGGAGCAGGTAAGTCCGTGTTGTTGCGGACCATCCTGCAACTGTCTTCGCGTCAGGGCGGCACAATCGAAATCCTGGGTGTCGACTATGACAAGGCAACACCCCACCAGCGCATAGCGCTCGATATGCGTCTGGGTGTCCTGTTTCAGCACGGGGCACTGTTTTCGGCTCTGACCGTGCTGGAGAATATTCAGGTGCCGATGCGCGAATATCTCGATCTTCCGCAAAACCTGATGGATGAACTTGCGCTGCTGAAGATCGAACTTGTCGGGCTGCGACCCGAAACGGCTGATCTTTATCCCTCGGAACTTTCCGGTGGCATGATCAAGCGTGCGGGGCTCGCCCGAGCCCTGGCGCTGGATCCGGATCTGGTTTTTCTCGATGAGCCCACGTCCGGCCTCGACCCGATCAGCGCGGCGGAATTTGATGAGTTGATCGCCAAATTGCGCGATACGCTGGGTCTGACCGTCTATATGGTGACCCACGATCTGGACAGCCTGTTTTCGGTCTGTGACCGCATTGCCGTGCTCGGAAACAAGAAAATTGTCGTTCAGGGAACGATCGAGGACATGCTTGCTAGTGATGAACCGTGGGTTCAGTCGTATTTCCACGGGAAACGGGCGCGCTCGCTTGTGCGGGCGAAGTGAATCGGGTCATAGTCATTCGCTACATGGCTGTGGGGAATCACCCGTCCGATGAAAGCGAGCCGGATTAGCTAGAAATGGAAACCAAGGCCAACTACACACTCGTCGGTTTTTTCACGCTTGTCGTCATGGCGGCGGCGTTCGGTTTCGTCTATTGGATGGCGACATTCGGAAAATCCGGCGAAATGGCCCAACTGGAGATCCGCATTCCCGGATCGGCGGGCGGTCTGAGCGTCGGCGCTCCGGTGCTTTTTAACGGAATCCGTGTCGGATCGGTGCAATCCCTGACCATTGACGGTGTCGATCCGAATTTTGTCCTTGCCATGACCGAGGTGCGGGCCTCGGCACCTGTGTACGCGACCACGAAGGCAAAACTGGGTATTCAGGGACTAACGGGGCAGTCCCATATCGAACTGGGCGGCGGCGACACCAGTGGTCAGAACATCCTGGAAGAGGCCGTCGAAAAGGGCAGTTACGCCGTTTTGACCGCTGATGAATCGAGTGTGACCAACCTGCTTGCCACGGCCGAAGACATTCTCGGCAGCGTCAAGAAATCGGTAAAGGGCATTGAGGATTTTGTCGATACAGCAAAAGACCCGCTGATCAGGACCGCGGAAAACGCTGAGAAGTTCTCCGACGCACTCGCGGCCAATTCAGACGGCATCAGCGAGTTCCTGAAGAGCGTTTCGTCCCTGTCAGATACAGTACAAAGCGTTTCGGCCAAGCTTGAATCCGTGGTGACCAGGGTTGATGCGCTGGTAGCGGCGGTCGAGCCGGAAAAAGTCAAGGAAATCGTGCAGAACGTCGAGAAGGTGAGCGCCGACGTCGCCGATGCATCTTCCGATTTCAAACCGATGGTCGAAGAACTCAAGACGACTGCAACCAATCTGTCGAAACTCAGCGAGGACGCCAATTCAACGCTTGGCCGTATAGACAAGCTGATTGCTGCGGTTGATGCCGAAAAAGTCCAGCAGACCGTCGACAATGTGGCCGCCGCCAGTGAACAGGCGCGGCAGGGCATTGCGAGCCTGACAACTGTTGCCGACACGATCGGCAACCGCAACGATGATATCAATCAGATCATAACCAATGTCGATCAACTGTCGGCCCGTCTCAATGAGGCGGCACTGCAGGTACAGGACACCCTCAAGAAGCTGGACGGCTTCATGGGAGAGGGTGATGCGTCCGGTCTTATTGCCGAGGCCAAGAAGACCCTGCAGACGTTCCAGGAGGTCGCGAACAAGATCAATGCCCATATCGGGCCGATCGCATCCAATCTGCAGCGCTTCTCCGGATCCGGCCTGCGAGATTTCGACGCGCTTGTTAACGAAGCGCGCCGTTCCATTACACGGATAGAACGCACGATAACGCAGATCGGTGATCAACCGCAGAGTCTGATATTTGGCACATCGGGTGAAGTTAAGCAGTACAACGGCCGGCGGCGGCGTTGACAATGCACCGGGGGGTGCGGATAGCTATAGGTATCCTGTGGGGACAGCAGGAGTGAGGGGGTCTTTTGACTTTCAAGACCGGTAATACAACAGCCATCGTGGCTTTCATGGCTGGGGTCATGGTTATCGGCGGCTGCTCCGTGTTGGGCGGTGGCCCAAAGAACGACACGTATGAACTGACAGGCATACCGCCGGTCAAAGGCCCGTACTCCAGAGGCCGGCAGATCGTTGTCACCGACCCGGCGGCGCTGAAGTCGTTGGACGGCACGAATATCGTCATACGTACGTCTCCATCCTCGATCCAGTACCTCGCCAAATCCCAATGGAATGACAACCTGCCTGAGATCATTCAGGAAAAACTGATCGAGGCGTTTGAAGATTCCGATCGATTAGGCGGTGTCGGCCAACCGGGTGACGGAATAGCCGTCGACTATCTTATTTCACCGACGATACGTGCTTTCGAGATCATCACCGGCGGAGGCGATACGGCGGTTGTAGAAATTTCGGTGCGTATCATCAATGACCGCAATGGCGTCGTACGCGCCCAGCGCGTTTTTCAGGCCACTGCACCGGTTATCGGCTCCGACAACGAAGCTTTCATCTCGGCGCTTGATCGGGCCAATGGCAAGGTCATGAACGATATCGTGGCCTGGGTTCTCAAAATCGTCTGATCGCCGGCTGCGGCGCCCTTGCTGCCAACGCAATTTGAAGACCCTGATCTTACACAAGCAAAACCCCGCTGGCGCCTGGCGCCAGCGGGGTTTTGTCTGTTTCTCGATCAGTCGGCAGGCAAGTGCCCGCCATCCCGCTATTTCAATCTGCCGCTGGCATGGGCGAGCATGGTGTACACCTTGCCTGTATCCGATGTCAGGTATGTCTGTGTGACAACCTTGTCACGATCGGTCTTTGCAACGTCGGCCAACAGTTTTTCAAAATCGGCGATATAGTGATCGACCGCGGTGCGGAACTCGGGCTCCTGCGCATATTTGCTTTTGATTTCTTCAAATGTCTTCTGGCCCTTGAGGGTGTAGAGACGTCGCGTGAAGATATCGCGTTCGCCGCTCTGATAACGGCGCCACAGCTCGACCGAAGCATCGTGATCGATTGCCCTGGCGATATCGACGGACAGGGAATTGAGGGATTCAACCACCTGCCGCGGGTTGCGGCTGCGCGAATTGGAGGATGGGCTGCTTCCAGCGCTGCGCTGCGGCTGATCGGCCTCTTCTTCTTCCTTGCGCGACGCGCTGCGCAGCAGGTCCCTGACCCAGCCTTCGCTTTGCGGTTTGCGGGCAGCAGGCTGCTGCGAGCCGCTCTGCATGACCCCAAGGCCGCCGCGGAGGTCGATCTTCGGCGGAGGAGCCGACGGCATAACCGGATCGGTCTTCTGCTCGGAAACGGGGGGCTCGGACGGTGTGTCGTCGGCTGCCTCGGCCTGAGGTTTCTTGCCGTCAGATTTGGCGCGCGGGCTTGAGTGGTCGAGCATGTGCGAGGATTGTTGCACGATGGACGACAGATCCTGCAGAGCCTTGATCTGATCGGAAACGGCCTTGCGCATTGCGGATGTGCTTTCGCGCGTTTCTTCCGGTAGATCGAAGACACCCTTCTTGATTTCCGAACGGGTGTTTGTGAGCTCGTCGCGGATGTCGTTGGCCGATTGACGAATCTCCTCCGTCGCGCCGGAGAATCGCTTGATCGCGTCTTCGACGGCATCCTTGATGGCCTGTTTCATGGTCTCGGCCGTGGAAGCCGAGCGGCTTTCCGTATCGGAAAGCAGGCTTTCGATATTGTCGAGCGATGAAGACAGGCTGCCGGAAAGCTGCTTTGCGGTTTTTCCGGCCCGCTCGTTGGCCTTGCCGAAGGCGTCTTCGACGATCGTTTCGAGAGACCGCATGTTCTTCTCGATCTCTTCCGAACGTTCCACCAGTCCGGTGGACAAGCCGTCCAATGCCTCCTTGCGCTCCTCCAGCGTGTTGGCGAGGCTTGACTGTGCCGAACCCAGAAGGTCGGACGCCGAGGCCAGCATCTTGGAGTGATCGTCGAAGCTTCCTGCGATGGAGCTTACTCGGTTGAGCGTATCGCTGGAGATCGTGTCGAGCTGCGAAATGTTCGACTGCAGGACCTGTGTTGAATCCGAGAACATTTCGGCGGCGCGGCCGGCGCTGTCGGCAAATTTTTCGGTCGTATTCGTCAGACGCGAATCCACCTCTTCGAGTGTATTTGCGGTGTTGTTGACGAGGTTTGAAATCGCTGCATTGCTGCGGCCAAGCTCGGAGATGAGGTCGGTAACCTCTGTTTTCAGGCTGTTTCCGGCACTGTCGATTGCATCGAGCGTTTCGCGGGTGCGCGATGTCAGTGCATCGACGAGGGCTGCACTCTGCTCCTGCAACCGTTCGGCGCTGGCGTGCGTTATGTCCTTGAGCTCGCTGGTGATCTGCAGGCCTTTTTCGGCATAGGCCTCAACAAGCGGTGCTGCCTGTTCTTCGATAAGCTTCGAGAGCTCGGCAGACCGGCTGGAAAGCATCGAATTGAGCTCGCGGGTGTGTTCATCGAGCGTGGCCTTGATAGCGTCGCTGCGAACATCCATGGCCTTCTCGCTGTCGGCGAACTGCGATGCGATCACCTGTGCCTGTTCGCTGACCTTGTCTCCGGCTTCCAGCGCTGCATCGGTGATCGCCTGCGCGGCGCCGAGTATTCCGGATTCGCTGTCGGTCAGTTTTCCGGTCAGATCCGCAAGCTGGCGGTTGAGGGATTCGGTGCGCTCCGAAAGGCGGATCTCGATCGCTTCGGAATAATTCGCTGCAACTTCGCCGAGGCGCGCCGAGAAACCTTCGCCGATACCCTGCAGGGAGTTCGACGACCGCTGGGCTTCGGCGTCCATGTGCTCGACCGCATGGGCCACCGTTTCGCGCAACGTCGTCGCCATGCCGAGAGCCTGGGTCTCGATCGTTGCCGTGACGCTTTCGAGGCCGGTGCTCAGGGCCGTATCCATCGTCTGCAGTCGTTCCTGCATGCTGGAGGTGCGTTCGTCGATGGTTGCGCCAATGCGGTCGACGTTGGCTCCAAGGGTCGTGTCCATCGCTGCAACGCTGTCGTCCAGCTTGTTCGAGAGAGCGATGAATTCATTGGACAGGGTCTCGGAGATTTTCTCGTTGCCCGTACTCATCAGAGTTTCGATCCGCTCGGCGTTGGAGCCCAGCGTGCTCGCCAACTGTTCCGTGCTCTCTGCTGTCGAACTTGCAATGGAACCGGCGCCGTCGCGAATGAGACCCTCGATGCGATTGGTGTTTGAATCGAGCGTGTTGGCCAGCTGTTCCGTGCTTTCATTGACCGATTTCGAGATCGCGCCGGTGCTGTCGCGCACGATCCCGTCGATCCGTTCGGCGCCGGTGCTGAGCGCGCTTTCAAGCGCTTGCGTATTTTCCGTAATTGAACCGGCAATGGCACCCGTTCCTTCGCGGATGAGATTGTCGATCCGTTCGGCGTTGGAGCCAAGAGTTACAGCAAGGGCGTGGGTGTTTTCCGTTACCGCTCGACCAACGGCGCCGGCGCCTTCGCTGAGCAGGTTTTCCATGCGCTCGGCATTGGAGCCGAGTGTGTTTGCCAGTGACTGTGTGCCTTCATTGGAGACATTGCTGATGGCCTGCGTGCCTTCTCTGATAAGGTTCTGCAGGCGCTCTGCGCTTGAACCAAGCGTGGACTCGAGCTTGTCGGCGCTGTCGGACGTCGCGTTGTTGATCGCGGCGGTTCCGAAACCGATCAGGCCTTCAAGACGCTCGGCGCTGGCGCTGAGCGTGGATTCCAGCGTCTGGGCATTGTCGATGGCGGCATTGTTGATGGTCTGCGCACCTTCGTTGATGAGCCCGGCAATATTGTTCGCACTTGTTTCCAGCGAAGCGGTCAGTGCGCCGGTGCGGTCGTCGACGGCCCGGGCAATGTTCTCGGCACCATCGACCATGAGTTCGTCGACACGTGTCGAGGTCTGCTGCAAGGCCTGTTCGACGGCTCCGACCTTTGCCTCCAGCTTGCCCTCGATCTCGGCACTGCTGCTGGCCAGGACTTCGTCAAGCCGGCTGGCATTCGAAGACAGAAGGTTTTCCATCGAGCCGGTGTTGCTGGACAGCGTGTCGTTGATAGTCTGCAGGCTATCGCTGAGTTTGGAGGTCAGCGTTCCACTGCGATCTTCAAATGCGGACGTGAATTCGGCCACGCGCTCGTCAAAGGCGGTATTGAGCTGCGAAATGGTGCTCTGCAGCCGCTCCTCGAAAAAGCCGGAACGGTTGTCGAGGTCGCTCATGGCGTCCTCGGAGTGCTGCTGCAGGCTCTGGCGGAAGTTGACCGCCTTTTCATCAAGCTTGGCATTGAGCGACCCGATGACGCTGTCGAGGCCGCCACTGAGGGCCTGCTCGCCAACACTCAGGCTTTCGCTGATTTCCTTGGTGCGTGTGACCAGCGTTTCGTTGAGCTGGCGTGCGCGCTCGTTCAGGATGGTATTCAGCTTTTTGGTATTGTTGTCGAGAGACGATGCCCGTGTCTCGAATTCGCCCAGAAGGTTCTGACCGTGTTCGGTCAGATTGATCTGGAGCGCTTCAAGCCGGTTATCGAACTCCTTTGCCAGCGCACGGCCCGAATTGCCGAATGACAGCATCAGCGCCTCTGTGCGCTTTTGCAGAAGGTCCGAGACTGATTGCGTCAGCTCGTCGGCCTGATCGGACAGCTTTGTCGTGCGCGTATCGAGCAACGCGGCAACCGCCTTGCCCGACGTTGTCAGACGGTTGGAGATTTCGTCACCGGCCGACTCCAGCTCTTCCCGGAGCTGCTCATGGGCGCTGACGATTGAGGCGCGAACCCGCTCTGAATGGCTGACAATGGCTTCACGTTCGTTGCTCAGGCCCTCCACCAGGCTGCGCAGGCGAACTTCATTGTCCGAATAGCTGTGTTCCAGGGCATTGATTTCGGAATGGACAAGGGTCTCCAGCTCAGATGCACGGGCAATCGTGCGTTCTATGCCCTCATTGATGGCCGACACTTCGCGCCGAACCGCCTGTCCGACGCGCATGATATTGTCTGTTGCCATTGTTTCAGGCTCGAACAGACGGACCGCAAGCTCGGCCATTGAACGGGCAACCGAGCGCATTTCCTGGGCGCGGGCAACCATCATGCCAAATCCGAGGATGATCATCGCCGGGAAGACGATGGCGAGAAGCGTTACCAGAAACTGCGGATTGTTTGCCAGGTCCGAGAGGGAACTGGCTCCCCCGATGCCGCCATAAACCAGGTTGGCGAACCCAAGTCCGCCCACGACCCACAGCGCTGCGAGCGAATAGGTGATGATGCGGGCGGAGCGACCACCCTTGCCGTCGAGCGAGCGCATGATCGCGGCGCGCGATTCACGGCTGTCGTCGTTGGCCGGTGCAAATAGAGGCGATGATGACCGGGCAGGCTTTTGCTGTGCCTGCTGGGCTTGCTGGCGTTTTTGAGACCTGGTCTGCGACCTTGGCTGGGCGCGATTTATGCGACCCGGTTCCGCAGCGGCACGTTTTTGCGCCGGCTTCTTTTCAGGCGTGTCTGAAGCCGCCGGTTTTGCCGAACCCCGACGGGTCGGTTGACGCTTTCCGGTATCGCCCGGTTCGTCTTCATCGGCATCAGATTTGGCAAGCTCTGCAGCCGCTGACGCGACCTGGGCTTCCAGATCCGCCAAAGACGGCTCATCCGCCAGATCCGTGCCCTCATCCTCTTCAAGATCGAGACGCAGCGCGTCTTCGAGTGCCTTGAGCGGATCGTCACTGACAGTTTTACTTTGAGCGTTTCGTTTCGCCATACTGATCGATGCCTCGTACTCTATACCCTTTTATTCCCGGAACGGTGTCCAGGTTGTCGGTCCGGGTATCCGGAAGGAACAATTTCTGTCGCAAACGGTGCCGCATGCATCCGGAATTCGACCGCAATTGACAGCAACTTCCCTCACGCGATGTCCCCTTATCCCGGGACTTACCGCGTGCCAGCTTACATTTCTGGCACAGTTAACCGCTGGAAACAAATTCTACAGCACGATTAGTGAGTCCGCTTAATCAAAGAACGATGTTAACCGGTGATACCCACAGTTAAATTGTGCCGCAAATCCGGTGTTTACATTGCGTTAACCATAAATACAACTTTTAAGCCCATTCTCTGGACCTGTTAAGCCGATACCGAAGATTCTGTTGTGCACTGTTTGTGTAACAGCGGGAAAGGGGAATTCGATGGCTACACATCGGGAAATATTCGAACCACCGGAACACGGTCACAGAAACAGTCCATCAAGCGAACGGCCAATCGATTTGGTGCATCTTGCGCGGCAGACCGCGGGGGACAAAGATGCCGAAACACATGTGCTGTGTCTGTTTGCCCGTCAGGCCAGGCAGTGTGTAAATCAGATCTGCGGCACCAACCACCTGACAAAGAAACGCGACCTGGTGGCAGTCGCGCGAACACTGCACGGATCAGCATCGAGCGTCGGTGCATTTTGCGTCTCGCGAGCAGCCAAGTGCCTGGAGAGGGATCCCAGTGACGGCGTTCTTCACGACGCGTTGACCGACGCGGTTGTCGATGTGGAGAATTTTATATCCGGCCTGTCCCGGTAACCGACCGGCAACAGACGTCGTAATTGTGGCGGGATACGCCGCAATCTCATCCGCTTGCGCCTGAAAGGCGTCAGAACGCTTGACTTCCGCGCAAGTGTCTTTAACTCCGCATTGTTGCTATATTTGCGGAGCCTGATTTATGACCAAGCTGACAATCGTTGCCCATGACGGCATGAATTTTGAGATCGATGCCGAAGACGGGTCAACGGTTATGGAAAACGCTATCCGCAATTCCGTGCCGGGCATCGAGGCAGAATGCGGAGGCGCCTGTGCCTGCGCAACATGCCATGTATATGTCGATGATGAATGGAGCGAGAAAGTCGGTGCACCAGATGTAATGGAGGAGGATATGCTCGATTTTGCCTACGACGTTCGCCCCACCTCCAGGCTCTCGTGCCAGATAAAAGTATCTCCTGACCTCGACGGACTTGTCGTCCGTGTGCCGGAGCGTCAGGCCTGAACAAATCTCCGTTGGGCGGGAAACGCCAATGACTGAAAATATCGAAACCGATGTCGTCATAGTGGGAGCAGGGCCCGTTGGCCTCTTCGCCGTCTTTGAACTCGGCCTTTACGATCTGGAATGTCATCTGATCGACATTCTCGACCGGCCGGGCGGCCAGTGCGCCGAGCTGTATCCCGAGAAACCGATCTACGATATTCCCGGCCTGCCTGTCGTGTCCGGGCAGGAGTTGACCGATAACCTGATGGAGCAGATCCGGCCCTTTTCGCCGCAATTCCATTTCAACCGCATGGTGACAGCTCTAAAGAAGCTTGATGACGGGCGTTTCGAAGTCACCACCGATGAGGACGAGATATTCAGGGCCAAGGTCGTTGTCGTTGCCGCCGGCGGAGGCTCTTTCCAGCCCAAGCGACCGCCAATACCGGGTATCGAGGCCTATGAGGACGACAGCGTGTTTTATTCCGTGCGGCGCATGGAGGAATTTCGCGGCCATGATCTGCTGATCGTCGGCGGGGGCGATTCAGCGCTGGACTGGACACTCAATCTGCAGCCGATCGCCAATTCCGTTACCCTCGTGCACAGACGGCCACAGTTCCGAGCCTCCGATGACAGCGTAAACAAGATGTTTGCGTTGCGCGATGAGGGTTCGCTGAAATTCGAGATGGGGCAGATTTCGGCCCTGCACGGCGATGACGGCCGGCTCCGCGCAGCAACGCTCAAGGATGCGGACGGTGAGCGGGAAATCGAGTGCACCCGGCTATTGCCGTTTTTCGGACTGACGATGAAACTCGGTCCGATTGCCGACTGGGGCCTGAACCTGCACGAGAACCTGATCACGGTCGATACGGAGAAGTTCGAGACCAGCGTACCGGGAATTTTCGCAATCGGCGATATCAACTGGTATCCTGGGAAACTGAAGTTGATACTCTCCGGATTCCATGAGGCGGCGCTGATGGCGCAGGCGGCGAGGACAATCGTCAAACCCGACGAAAGGGTTGTATTCCAATACACCACCTCATCGACCAGTCTGCAGAAGAAGCTCGGAGTAAAATAGGTTTTGGTTCAGATGGCTGAAGCCCCGGCGCAAAACGCATTGCCGCATGCGGGATTTACACCGAGGATCTGGCGCCTGGCGCATGGCAGAATCCTCGAGCTTGGCACGCGCGGTCACCTCAAGGCCATCGTCAACGTAACGCCGGATTCCTTTTCCGATGGCGGACGCTTCGACGATGTGACCGCGGCAGTGGATGCGGCTGTGCACATGGTTGATGAAGGGGCAGCGATCGTGGACGTCGGTGGTGAATCGACGCGCCCCGGTGCGGACCCGGTCGACGCAGGCACTGAGCAGTCGCGGGTTCTGCCGGTGATCGAGATGCTGGCAGGCCGAAGCGATGTAATCATATCGGTCGACACCTATAGGGCCGAAACAGCACGGCTTGCGGTCAATGCCGGCGCGCATATCATCAATGATGTCTGGGGCCTGCAGAAGGATCCGGAAATGGCGGCGACTGCGGCCGAACTCGGCGCCGGCCTATGTATCATGCACACCGGAAGGGATCGCCAGAAGGCAAAGGACGTCATTGAAGACCAACTGCTGTTTTTGGGACGATCATTGGAAATTGCCGATGCCGCAGGTGTCGCCAGCGAGGCGATTGCGCTAGATCCGGGCTTTGGTTTTGCAAAGGATGCCGACGAGAATATCGAGCTGATGGCGAGGTTTGGCGAGCTGCGTGCGCTTGGCTATCCGCTGGTGGCCGGTACGTCCCGCAAACGATTTGTCGGCTCTGTCAGCGGGCGCGATATGGAAGAACGCGATATTGCCACTGCGGCCACCACCGCAATGTTGCGACTTGAGGGTGCGGCCATTTTCCGTGTGCACGACATTGCCGCCAACAAGGATGCGCTGGCGATGGCGGATGCGGTGCTGGCCGCCAGGTTATCTGGAGCCGGCCAATGAGCAAGACATATAAAATCGGCCTTAAAAACTGCGTGTTCTTTGCCCGCCATGGCGTCTTCCAGGCCGAGGTGCAGCTTGGGCAGAGCTTTTATGTTGATGTCGATATGGAAGTGCTCGCCGGAGACGCGCTCACAACGGACAACCATGAAAGCACCGTCGATTACGGCGCGGTCCACACTGCCGTGCAACGGATCGTCACACAGGAGCGTTTCAAGCTGATTGAAGCGCTGGCTCACCGAATTGGCAAGGAGCTGTGCTCGCAGTTCCCGACCATCGTGCGCGTTGTGGTCACAATCCGCAAACCCAGTGCCCCCATTCCCGGAATTTTCGATCACGCGGAGGTCAGTGTTGAATACGCCCCCGAGTGATGCCGGCGCGCTGGCGCATGTGGCACTGTTGGGGCTTGGCGGCAATATCGGCGATCCACCGGCAAGCATGGCCGCAGCGCTGCAGATCCTGCAGGCAGATGCAGAAATAGAGGTGGCCGCGGTTTCGCGTCTCTATCGCACGCCGCCCTGGGGCAAGACCGATCAGGCGTGGTTTTTCAACAGTTGCGCCATGGTGCGCACAGCGCTCAGTCCGCACGGCCTTCTCGATGCCTGCCTGTCAACGGAACGGCGGCTCAAGCGAAAACGCCGCGAGCGCTGGGGGCCGCGCATCATTGATATCGATGTGCTCACCTATGATGCCGAGACCATTCACGAAGACGGTCTCAGCATTCCTCATCCGCACATGCATGAGCGGGCATTTGTTTTATTGCCGCTGATGGATATCGGTCCGGAGGTTCACGTGCGTGGCAAGCCGGTATCGCACTGGGCTGCATCGGCTGATGCGGCCGGTATCGAGCTGGCGAGCGAAGATTCTTCGTGGTGGTTGAAAAAATAGCGCGTCAGCGCAGATGATCGCTATCGTCTCTTTTGACTGAACCTATCTGGCGATCGCGCGAAAGAGTCATGCCGATTACCGGAATCAATTCGTCGCGGACACTGACCGAAATGGTGACGTTCATGGTGTTGGGCTCTTCCAGATGAGCAACCATCGCACCATTGAGTTTTTTGCGGTTGATGCCGACGACAATCTTGTTGCCCCTGACGATCCCGGAGGTGATATCCAGACCTTCCCCCTTGGCGCCGTCGAGAAACCGGCCGGTATAGTCGCTGCCTTCGCGGCCGATAAATGCCGACATTTTCTGCGAGAACACACCGACGCGGCAATGGCCATCCATCTCAACGCCGACCGAGTGCTCGGTGGTCGGTCCACCGGTCAGCTTGCAGACGAATTTTGTGCCCTTGTATTTGCCGGCTACGATTTCGCCCGGTCCCTGCCACACGCCGGCGACGGATTCAAAAAATACCTTGTCCTTGGAGCCCGCCCAGGCCGGTGCGACAAGCCCGGCCACAAAAACAGCGATAGTGATCAGGGACAATCGAGAAAACATGATCCAGCCTGCAACACGTGAACAAAGCAATACCATCAACCGGAATGGTTAATGGCGGGTTGAAAAGCCCGCGGATTGTAGCAGAGCGTCGCGAAATTGCGAAATAGGCGCATATTTCGGTTCTGTTACTCAACAATTTGAGGCCACGGCGCGAATGAACGGCGGTTCAATCGGGCGGCTCTTAATTGCGGTGCACGGATATTGACGGGGCCTGTACAGCGCTTATGTTCCGATTATGGACGAATCCAATGCAGCAAAATCCCTGTCAGCCCTTGGCCATGAAGCCAGGCTTTCGGTATTTCGCCTTCTGGTGAAGGCCGGAGAAGGCGGGTTGAATGTCGGCGATATCGGCCAGCACCTTTCCATTCCGGCCTCGACCCTCGCGCATCATTTGTCCGCGCTTGTGGAAGCCGGGCTGGTGCGGCAGGAACGTTTCGGCCGCGAAATCCGCAACTACGCCGATTATGACGTCGTGACCGAGCTCGTGGAGTTTCTGACGAAGGAATGTTGCGTTGGCCTAGGCCAGCCGGAAACGCTCTAGCTTCTATTTCTGTTTGGATTTCTGCGTGCCGGTTGCCTGACGGGTGAGGTCACCGACAAACTCGCCGATCCCCGGACGTTTGAGGTTGTGGAACGGCATCGGACGGCACAGATCCATTGCGGCGATTCCTATACGTGCGGTCATCAGGCCATTGATAACACCTTCGCCAAGCCTGGCCGACAGCTTGCTTGCCAGACCGTGACCCATCAGCTGCTGAATGACGCCATCACCGATTGCCATGGAGCCTGTGACGGCCAGATGCCCGACAACGTCGCGTGCCAGCCTCATGGCGCCAAGGGTTCCGGGACGTCCGCCGTAAAGCGCTGCCAGATTGCGGATAAGGCGCATTGCCTCAAAAAGCACATAGCCGATATCGAGCAGCGCGCGCGGACTGAGCGCCGTGACCACCGATACACGCTTGGAGGCGTTGACAATCAGTTTGCGGGCCTCGCTGTCCAGCGGCCCGAGCAGTTCCGTTTCCGCCAGTTCCATCAGGTGCGGGCCGTCAATGATTTCGCCCTCCAATTCCTTCAACTGCTTGCGCGCGCGTGCTGTTTCCGGCCGGCGCGACAGAATGTTCACCAGTTTTGTCTGCACGGCTCTTGCCTTTGCAGGGTTCTTTTCCTTGCGGGCGTCTTCAGCGGCTGAGCGGATGGTATGGACGGCATCGAGGCGTATGAGAGCCGCTATTTCCCGGACGACGAGGCCGGCGAGGGCGGCGACGGCTATGACAGTCAGAGCGGTTGCAGTCCAGCCCAGCCATAGGGAGCGTGCAAAATAGGCGCTGATCAGGTTGTCGACCCACAGGGCAAATGCCAGCGAAAACAGCATGCCGAGAGCTGCGATCGCGATCTTGCCAAGTGACAGTCCGCGCCGCTTCGACGCGGCGACAGGCGGCGTCAGCGCATCGGCTAATGCAGTATCGCTATCAGTCTCCAACGGCTCACCGAGGAACGGATCGTCCTTACTTTCAGTAAAATCAATGCCTTCGGCAAGAGCCACCGGTTCACGGCGCTTGGCAGTGGCCCGTTTCCTATCGGGAGCCTCCGCCGGCTGTTCTTCGCCGTCGTCTATTTTGAAGGCGGCCGGTTTTCTGTGCTTGTTCGTCATGCCAGCCAGTCTCCGAACAGGAATTCAAACGCCCGGTCGAGCCGGATATGGGGAAGCGACAAGGTTACACCCTCGGCGGTGCGTTCCAGTTTGGGCGGGCGAAAGCGGACAAAATTGAGCGGTGGCGACGATTTGCCCGATCGGGTTTCGGCCTGTTTGAAAAAGGACTCCACATCGCTTGGCAGGTCGCCTGGAAATATACCTGTCTTGCCATTTCCGTCGAAGGTATCGCCGTTGATTTTTTCGCCCTTCATCGGCGTGCCGACGATCAGGGGAAGCTTGTCCTTGCCCTGTTTGGCGCTTGCTTCACGGGTTGCGCGGACGGCCGCCATGGCGATGACCTCAATTTCCGCTTTTGCGTAACCCGCACGCCGGGTTGCCCGCTCGACGAGACGGCGAACGATGGCCTCCAGCCGGTCGTGACTTTCGTGATGCAGATGGTCGGCCTTGGTCGCGCCGATAAGAACGCGGTCGATGCGCCGTGATACCAGCGACGTAAGAAGACTGTTTCGTCCCGGCCTGAAGCAGGAAAGGATATCGACAAGAGCCCGTTCCAGGTCCTGTACCGCTTCCGGTCCGGCATTCATGGCCTGCATGGCGTCGATGAGGATGATCTGGCGGTCCAGCCGGGCGAAGTGGTCCCGGAAAAACGGTTTGACGACAAGGGATTTGTAGGCTTCGTAACGCCGTTCCATCATCGCCCAGAGCGAATTCGCCGGTGCCGAGCCTTCCTGAGGCAGACCCGGTAAAGGGGCAAAGGTCAGTGCGGGTGAGCCTTCAAGATCACCTGGCATTAAAAACCGGCCCGGCGGAAGTGTTGAAAGGGCGCGTTCGTCGCTGCGGCAGGCGCGCAGATAGTCTGCGAATAGGCCGGATATTTCGCGCGCCCGGGTTTCGTCAGCTGTGAGGCTTGCATCGCATTCAGCCGATTTTTCAAGCCATTGGCGTGACAGATCGGCCCGGGCCGGCAAACGCGCAAGTTCCACGGCGTTCCGGCTGAATTCACGAAAATCCTGCTTCAATAGGGGAAGATCGAGAAGCCATTCACCTGGGTAGTCGACAATGTCGATCGACAGCTTTCCAGACGAAAGCAACCGGTTCCAGGCGCTGGCGGATTCGTATTCGATGGTCAGCCTGAGTTCCGATATCGCACGGGTGGATTGCGGCCACAGGCGTTCGTCCACCAGCGCTTTGACGTGGTCCTCATACTGAAAACGCGGAACACCGTCATCAGGTTGCGGTTCAAGATAGGCCGACGCGATGCGCCCGCTTTGCTGCGCTTTGAAAAGCGGCAGGCGACCGCCGTGCAGAAGATTGTGCACGAGGGCGGTGATAAACACGGTTTTGCCCGCCCTCGAGAGCCCTGTTACACCGAAGCGCATGGTCGGGCGCATGAGGTCGCTGGCGCGATCCACAAGATTGTCCACCGTGATCAGAGCTTCGTCGGATATTCGGGAAAGAGCAGAACCCAATTTTCACCTGCTTGGCACAATTGCTGGTTGGCATATAAGAACCCGCCCATGGGCTGTTCAAGCCGCTGGCCTGGCGCATCGGTGGTCGAAATACCGGGATTCGTTTGTCCTCCGGTTGAATTCCGTCACCGTCGGTGCCAATTTGATATTTAATTACAATGAATTGAGGCAGTTATTTCCACTGCACAGTCGGGATTAACAGCCTAGCCTTCGACTTTCTGCGCTTTTTTCCGCAGACGTTTTGGCGACAGAAACTCTGACAGGTGACCGCCATCCCTGATTTGCGACATCGTGCCTTCGAATTCGATGACGGCAAGCCCGGCGGTGGGGAAACCCTTCTGCAGCCGTTCCCCGGGGCGGTCCTTGGCACTGATGCTCAAAAAGCGCGCCGTATCCTCCATCATTGGATTGTGGCCAATCAAAAGGACTGGTGTGTCGGACTGCTTCGATAGCTGCTCGATATAGTATGCGTGGTCGTTGCTGTAGAGTTCGTCGCTGCTTTGGACCTGCGGTTTATATGGCAAATGCGACAGCACGATTTCGCAGGTTTGCTGGCAGCGCCTTGCGGTCGAACACAAAACCGTTGCCGGCAGTTTTTCAAAACGCGCAAAGGCCGCGCCGACAATGTTGGCATCGTCGACCCCTCGGACGTCAAGCGGTCGGTCGAAATCGCGCTGACCAGGGCGTGCCCAGGCGGAATGTGCGTGGCGAAGCAAATAGACCGTCAGGTTGGTTGAGGCGTGCTTGTTCATGCGCGGCGCTTCGCCAATCTCCAATTCCGGTTGCGGGTTATGGCGCGGTTTGACATTTAGGCATTTAAAGCATCATTCGATCGCCGATGCGAGAGGGTGCTCCACAATTATTGCAAACTGTTCAAAACATCGGGTTTCGTCGCTATCAGGTGGAATGCGCGCATCTGCAGGACTATGCAAAGACATCCAGGTAAAAGGCGAATACCGTATGAGCAATTCCACAGTGGCCGATCAACAGGTGCACGCTGCAAGCTATTACGCCGCCCGCCAGCCGCCCCGCGCATTGCGCAAGCCTCTGAAGGGCAGGGAGGATACGGATGTCGCGATCATCGGTGGCGGACTTGCGGGACTGACGGCTGCCCTTGAGCTTTCACGCCGCGGACACTCCGTGGCGCTCGTGGAATCACGGCGCATAGGCTGGGGGGCTTCCGGCCGCAATGGCGGGTTTGTTTCACCGGGTTTTGCAGAAAGCATCGGATCGATTGAACGCAAAACCGGCGTTGAGACGGCAAAAAAGCTCTACAATCTGTCGGTCACGGGTGTGGAATATGTGGAAGATACGATCGCAGCAGCAGGCCGCAGTGACATTATCGCGGGGCGGGGCTGGCTTCATGTCATACGCCACGGGAAGGTCGGTGCATTTCGGGCCTGGCGGGACCGCATGGCGCGTGATTATGGTGCTGAAATGGAGTTTCTGGACCGAAGCGGGCTACAGCAGGTCCTCAAAACGGATTGCTATCAGGCCGGTGTTGTCGACCGCAAACCATTTCATATCGATCCGCTCGCCTATGCCGAACTGCTGCTGGCGCTGTGCCTCAATGCGGGTGTTAGGGTATTTGAGGGCACTGAGGTGTCGGAGGTCGCGAAATCAGGCGCCTCCTTTGTATTAAAGGCGCCTTCGGGACAGGTCCGGTCTGCCAGGGTGGTTGTTGCCACCAGCGCCTATGGTGGTCCGATCAGTCAGATCGAACGGAGTATCCTGCCGGTTGCCACTTATGTCGTGACCAGCCGTCCCTTCAGGGACAGCCTTGCCGAAATCATCGGATACCGGGGCTGCATTGCCGACCAGCGGCGGGCCGGCGACTATTACCGTCTTGTCGAGGACGAACTCGGACTGCGATTGCTGTGGGGCGGGCGCATCACCACAAGGCGAAGCGAGCCGGCGCGCCTTGGTGAGATGCTGTTGCGCGATATTCAGCGGATTTATCCGCAACTGGGTGATCTGGAAATTGAGTTCAATTGGTCCGGTCTGATGGGGTATGCACGCCACAAAATGCCGATTGTTGGGGAATTACAGCCGGGGCTGTTCGCGCTGACGGGTTTTGGCGGCCATGGGCTGAACGCGACGGCATCCGGTGCGATTGCTGTCACAGATGCAATAGCCGGTGACGATGGCCGGTTGAAACTGTTTAAAAAGTTTGGACCTGTGTGGGGCGGAGGGCCATTTGGTAGGCTTGCGACACAGCTTGAATACATGCGGCTTCGGCTAACCGACGCCCTTGACGAAATGTAGCCGTGGCGAATTTCTGACGATGTTGTGACAATTTCGTAAATCAATATAAACGTTAAATAAAATTGTGATGCACACAAAAAATATACAGCTTGGTGAATTCACGCTTGTAAGCGGGCAGCGGTGTGGCTATACACACGCCCAAAAAGCACTGCTACCAGAGGAATCACCATGAATGAAATGATTGATCTTGGTTCCTATGTTCCCTCGGATGACGAGGTGTTCATGAATGACAAGCAGCGTGCCTACTTTCGAGCCAAACTGAATGCATGGAAAAACGAAATACTGCGTGAAGCACGCGAAACACTCGGAAACCTGCAGGAAGACAGCGCCAATCATCCCGACATCGCAGACCGTGCCTCGTCCGAAACGGACAGAGCCATTGAACTGCGTGCACGGGACAGGCAGCGCAAACTGATATCGAAAATCGATGCGGCTTTGCGGCGGCTGGACGAAGGTACGTATGGCTATTGTGAGGAAACGGGAGAACCGATCAGCCTGAAACGGCTCGACGCGCGTCCTATAGCGACACTGTCGATTGAAGCACAAGAACGCCATGAACGCCGTGAAAAAGTCTACAGGGACGAGTAGCCGGCACTTCATTGACCAGGCAAAAGGGCGGCTGATTTATCAGCCGCCTTTTTTTATTGTTTGACGCTTAGATCGCCGAGAAGCTTTTTCATCTCATCTTCGAGTGATGCAGAAGGTGTTTCAGGCTCAGGTTTATCCGTGGCTTCGGGCGATGTTTCCGTTCCCGGATCGTTGGCGGCTTTTTGCTGTTCCGCCTTGCTAATTTCCGCCTCCAGCAATTCATCAAAATCCGCGATAAGCTCGTCCGCCGTGATCGCGCTCGGTTGCGGCGCTTCCTCGCCTTCGACTGGCTGGGCGGTTTCAACTTCCGGAATTTCCACCGCTGGCGGAGCGACATCGACCTGCGGAGCGGCAATGATTTCGTCCGCAGAAGCAGGTTCGGTTCGTGTATCCGGCATCACCAGTTCGCGGGCGGCGTCCAGAACATCTTCAAGTTCGGCCGTGATGGCATTTTCCTCGTCGCCGATCGTGCCGCCTCCAGCCGCAGGCCCCATAACATCAACAACGGGTCCTGCCGGTTCGGCAGCGGGGCCTTTTGCATCCAGTTTTGCCATTTCGTTGGCGGCCGATGCCGCGGCGGCCGATACAGCAACGGCTGCGAGTTCAGGCGCCGGCGCCTGCTGAGACTTATTTTGCGGCGGCGGTGACCTGGTGTCGGGCGCCACGGGTGTAGCCCGGGTGCTTCCGACCAGCGGCGGCGGCTTAGCCTCGGAAGCGAGCGGCGGTATGGGTGGCACGGGTTCGCTGCCCGGCAATGGCGGCGTGTCGGCTTTCACCGGCTCTTCCGGTTTTTTCGCGGGTTTGGTAACCGGGATGTTCAGCGGTTCCGTCGCGATCGGCTGGGGCTGCGGCTTGGGCGGTTGCTTCGGCTCCGGCCGAGGCTGCCCCTGGGGTTGCTGCGGCCTTTGCTGATCCTTTGGCGCGGCTGGTTGAGCATGAGCCTGTTGGGCGGCTGCCTCCTGGTGGCCCGCGCGTGCTGCTACCGAAGCCCTGTTGATACCACGTTCGACGACAATGTCGCTGGGGCCGCCGATCATGATCAGGTGTTCGACGTTGTCTCTGCGCACCAGCACGAGCCTGCGCCGTGCGTCGACTGCAGCTGCATCGAGAACCGCAAGCCGCGGTTGCCGGTTCGAGCCGCCGCGAATGAAGGCCATGTGGCCGCGCCGTCTGAGATGCCATAAGAAAAGGCCGAATAGGACAACGACGACCGCACCGATAATAAGCAAGGAGTAAATGGACATTCCGCCCGTTCCGGTAAGTGCGTCACTCATAATAATTCAGCGTCCTAATATTCAATTCCCCCTGAAGCGATTCAGCGTTCGCCACCGGTTGAAAGGGTAGAGGGCCATCAGAGACCATGCAAGCGCGTGACAGTCAATTTTCATGAAACACACAGCTTGGCCATCGCTTTGGCCGGATTCGGCGCTGTGTTTCGCATAACCGGCACCGAGCCGAATTGCCGGGCGCTACACAGGTTTGGCGCGGAAAACCGGGGAAGCCTTTCATTGTGTTAAGGAATGTGGTCCAAACAGGGTATTGTATTTCAGGGGAATCATGCTCGCATCAAGAGGACGGTAATGGCGCGGGAGAACCAGTCGGGAAACTACCCGACGCCGATAATCGACCGGCATTCAAAACCAGGCACTGTCGTTCGCCTAATAGTTCTCGCCATCGTCCTTGTTGGCGCGGCGATCGCATTTGTCTATCTGGAAGGGCGCGTCAACACCAATCTCGGCCTCGGCCTTCTGGGCATGCTAGCCATGGTCGGAATTTTCTATCTCGTCTCAACGGTCATCGGATTTGTGCAGATCATGCCGAGGGCCGGCGGCGATGTGCTGTCTCGGATATTCATAGACGGTCATCCGGAAGGGACCGTCGTCACCGACAAAAAGGGCCGCGTTGTCTACGCAAACCGCACCTATGCCGAACTCATCGGAGCCGACAACCCGGCCGATGTCCTGTCCATCGAGGCCATCATGTCCCGCGACAGCCAGGCGGCGGAGGCGGTCTACCGGCTGACCAACCAGATACGGGAAGGCACGGAGGGGCAGGAAGAATTCAGGCTGCTCAAAACACTGGGCGGTTCGGGAGACTCGCCCGACGGGCCACGCTGGTATCGCCTTCGCGCACGTTTGCTCGACCTTGGCGATGCGGGCGAGAGACTGCATGCCTGGCAACTGTCCGATATCACCGCAGAACGCGAAGAGCAGGAGCGCTTCTTTCGCGAATTGCAGCATGCGATCGATTATCTGGACCATGCGCCCGCCGGTTTCATGTCGACGGGGCAGGGCGGCGAGGTTGTCTATATCAATGCCACCCTGGCAGACTGGATTGGTCTTGACCTGACCCGTTTCACCCCGGGATCCATTGCGCTCGGTGACCTTGTTGCGGGCGAAGGCATGGCGCTGATCGAATCCGTTCAGGCCGCACCCGGTCTTGACCGGACCGCGACACTCGATCTCGATATGCTGCGCCGAGACGGCAAAAGCCTGCCCGTCAGGCTCGTGCACCGGGTCAGCGCTGCGCGCGACGGGGCACCGGGTGAAAGCCGCACCATTGTGCTTCAGCGCAGCGGGGAGGGCGCCAGCGCGAGCGAGGCAGCCGCCGCCGAAACACGCTTTACGCGCTTCTTCAACAATACGCCCATGGCAATCGCATCAGTCGATAGCAACGGCAAGATCGTTCGCACCAATGCCCCGTTCCTGAAGATGTTCTCGGCAGCGGTGGCGCGCGACGATCTTGAAAAAGGTGCCCTGTTCGAGACCGTGGTTCACGAGGCGGACAGGAAACTGCTTGCCGCAGCGCTTGCCGATGCCTCACACGGCCAGGGAGAGATCGCGCCGGTCGACACACGCCATGCCGCCGACGAAGAAAGGTTCTTCCGCTTCTACGTGACCGCCGTCGTCGACGGCAGCGACAGCGAGGAAGCCGCCATCATCTACGCTGTGGAGACGACCGAGCAAAAGGCGCTGGAAGCGCAAATGGCCGAGACGCAGAAAATGAACGCTGTCGGTACGCTCGCTGGCGGCATCGCCCACGATTTCAACAATGTTTTGACCGCCATTTTGCTGTCGGCGGACCACCTGCTCCTGTCGCTGCGCCCGTCCGATTCCAGTTTTGCCGATCTGATGGAAATCAAGCGCAACGCCAACCGCGCTGCGGTTCTGGTGCGCCAGTTGCTGGCCTTCTCGCGCAAGCAGACCATGCGGCCGACGGTTCTGTCGATGACCGATGTGATTGGCGACCTGCGCATGCTGGTAGACCGGCTGACGGGCTCCAACGTTAAACTCGATGTCGAATACGGCAAGGACCTGTGGCCGGTGAAAACCGATATCGGGCAATTTGAACAGGTCATCATTAACCTGGCAGTCAATGCACGGGACGCAATGCCGGAAGGCGGGACCATCAAAATCAGCACGTCGAATGTCGAGAGCGATGAGGTCGCCGGTCTCAATAACCGGGGCATGCAGGAGGGCGATTATGTGATGATCGCCGTCGGCGACGAAGGCACTGGTATCGCACCGGATCTCATGGATAAGATTTTCGAGCCGTTCTTCACCACAAAGGATGTCGGCAAGGGAACCGGCCTCGGACTGTCGATGGTCTATGGCATCATCAAGCAGTCGGGCGGTTACATCTATCCGGAATCTGAAGTCGGCAAGGGAACGACGTTCCGTATCTATCTGCCGCGCCATGTCGAAACGCAGGAAGAAACGATCCTTGCTCAGGCCGACGACAAGGAAAACGCGGCCCAGCCGGCCGGCGCGGAGGGCAATGGCGCGGGCAAGTCCGAGGAAAGGACCGACCTGACTGGATCAGCGACCGTGTTGCTTGTCGAAGACGAAGAGGCGGTGCGGCGCGGCGGCAAGCGCATGCTTGAAACCCGCGGATACACGGTTCATGAGGCCGGCTCCGGCGTTGAGGCGCTGGACGTGATCCAGGAACTCAATGGCGATGTCGATATCGTTGTTTCCGACGTCGTCATGCCCGAAATGGATGGTCCGACATTGCTGCGCGAGATCCGCAAGGAATACCCGGATCTGAAGTTCATATTTGTTTCGGGATATGCGGAAGACGCTTTTGCCAAGAACCTTCCGGAGAATGCGCAGTTCGGCTTCCTGCCGAAACCGTTCTCGCTAAAGCAGCTGGCGACTGCTGTTAAAGAAGTTATTGAAAATTAAAAGCAAATCCAATTTATTAAGCATCGATTCAATGCAACTTTCTGTTGCTGGAATTGGCGGTCCAAATAGCCCAAACAGTTGACCATCTGGTGGCGTCTGTCGTTGACGCCCGTGTTTTGAACTGATGTCGTTGCCGCACCGTTCCGGCGGAGTTGAAGTGACTGGCATGTGTATTGGGTTGCCGAGTTGCAAAAACATCTGGACGCGATCAGTGGTTTGCAGACCAGTGACGAAGTTGATCACTACCTGTCCAAGGTCGGATCGCTTTTCGGATTTGATTTTTATTCAATCGTCTCGCTGGCTCTTGGCGTTGAAACGAGACTGACATGCGCAATCCTGACGTCGAACTGGCCGGGCGAGCTGATCGCCAGCTACGAGCAACACAACATCCGCCATTCAAGTCCGGTCTTTTCGGCATTGCAGAACTCCGCCGTTCCGCTGATGGCGCTTGCGACGGAAGCGCCGGCGGACCCGGATGCCAAACCGGGCATTCCCGGCGAACTGGACAAGGTCAGAACCAGCGTCTTTTTTCCCTTCCTTGACCCGGAGGACAAGCGCCATGTTGTTGCGTTTCATGGCAACACCGAATTTCCCGAACATGAAGCGCTCCTGGAACTCCATCGACTTGCAGCGGGGCTGTTTGAAAAATTCTGCAGTCTTCGTGTGCGCGAGGAAAACGACTCGCCCGTGCTCAGCGCACGCGAGCTGGAGTGCCTCAGATGGACGGCTGCCGGCAAAACCAGCCACGAAATCGCATTGATCCTTTCGATTTCGGAACACACGGTAAACCACTACATGTCGTCGATCTGCCAGAAGTTAGACACGGTCAACCGCATACAGGCGGTGGCAAGGGCGATCAGAACCGGCCTTATCGCCTGACCGCTGCACCCACAGCAGCGAACAATTATGGCGCCATGAGCAAAATACCGCTAACAATATGCGAACGGATTCGCCGGACGGTGCACCGGTGATTCTTCCCGCAACCCGATGTATTTCCGAGATATTAGCGATACGACGACCGCAAAGAACACAATGGCGCCGCAATATTGCTATTGAAGCCAAATCAACTTTTAATTCACCTGAGACGGGGGAATATCGAATGTACAAGAAAATCGCAGGCGTAATGATGGCGGGTGTCTTTGTGGCCTCGTGTACGACCACGGACCCATATACCGGTCAGCCGCGAGTCTCCAGGACCGCTGGGGGGGCTGCGCTGGGCGCGGCTGCGGGCGCCGGCCTTGGCCTGCTTGCGGGCGGAAACGATCGGCGCAATGCACTAATCGGTGCCGGCATCGGCGCTCTCGCCGGTGGTGCGATCGGCAACTACATGGACCGCCAGGAAGCCGAACTGCGTGCGCAGCTTCAGGGAACCGGTGTTTCGGTTACCAGAAACGGCAACAATCTGGTTCTGAACATGCCGTCGAATGTGACATTTGCAACCGACCAGGCACAGATTGATCCGAGCTTCTTTGCAACATTGAATTCCGTTGCGATCGTTTTGAACAAGTACAACCAGTCGCTGATCGACGTCTACGGCTTTACGGACTCGACCGGTTCGGCATCCTACAATCTGGATCTGTCGCAGCGCCGTGCGCAATCGGTATCTTCCTACCTTTCCGCACAGGGCATAGACAGGCGGCGCATGTATGTTGTCGGCTTCGGCCAGGAGCGGCCCGTTGCCAGCAATGCGACGGAAGCAGGACGGGCGCAGAACCGTCGTGTGGAAATCCAGATCGTTCCGCTCAGCTAGCTCATGTAACGGCATTAAGGTCATTTAAAAAGGCGCTGCCTGTTGGCAGCGCCTTTTTTGCATCAGCGCCGCAGTTCCTTGCGGATCATCAGTTTCAGGCCGGACCACACTTCGTCTATTGCACAGACCTTGACGTCCACCAGGCCGGTGGAAAGCGCCAGTTCCCGGATCGTATCTTCGGTTATGTCGGTTGGGCGCTTTGACGCCTTTTTGGGCCACGACACCCAGATCATGCCGTTCTGTGCAATGTGCGAGCGAAGTTCCGCGATCAGCGCGGCAAGCTCGCTGGTTTCGGTGACAAAAATATGGGCGGCATCGATTTCGTCACCGCCCTGCACCGGCGTCAGTTCGAGTCCGTAGCTGTTTATCTCGTCCTGCACATGCTGCGGCATTGCATGCCACAGTACCCGGTGGCCGTCTTTCAGGCTGAGTTTCTTTGCCAGATGGGTTCGCGAATAACCGGACATAATCGGTATCGACCTTTCCGTTACACGTTCAGGCACGAAGCTGCGCCACATTTTCGTCTGCCTTCATGGTCAGGCGGCTTGTCAGCGCCGCGGCAAGCGCGGCTGCTATGATCAGGACAATAATCCAGTTAAACGCATCGGCATGGGCCAGCGTTGCCAGAACGAACGACAGCGCGATGACGAATGCCCTTGAGATGCTTTTTGAAACCGCCTGGCAGGCAATGCGCTGCCTCTTGGGCGCGATCTCCAGGAGGTGCAGGGTCTGTGCACTGGTCAGACCCTTGAGGGCAACCGTGACGACAAACAGCACGCCGGCATGCAGATAGACCGAATTAGCCAGATTGAAATTGTATTCTATCAACAGAACAAAACCGGTGGCGGCGATCAGTGTCGCACTCAAAACAATGACAAGCCTGTTCGAATATTCGTTGAAGCCCCGCCAAAGGCGCGAAGCAACTATTGAAGCCGCTGCGGCAGATATGATGAGTGTCGCAAGCACCTGTGATGACGAACTGTGGGCCAGCGCGGTGATAAGAGAAAAGAAGGGGAGCGAAAGGCCGGCGGAGACAATCAGCAATCTCAGATAGAGGAATTTCCTGAACCAGCCCTGCGCAAGCAGTACCCTGGCGTCCGGCAGGAATGTGTGCAGAATCGGCCGGCCTTTCGATCGCCGCCCGGATCTGGATTCAACGGCGGCGGGTTGTTCGTCGTCGAATGCCATCATCAGCAATGCGGATCCGAAAAAGCAGATTATCGCGATCGAAATGATCGCCGAATAGTGATCGATCGGCGGGTTTTCACGCAAATGCCAATGGGCAAATCCGGTGAGGACGACAACCCCAAGGCCGGCGATCAGCATTTGCGTGTAATGAATTTTTCGCCGTCCCTCCGGCTGCAGATTGTCGCCCAGCAAATCGGTCATAAGCAGGACCTTGAACTCTTTGACTGTGGCGCCGATTGCGACCGCGGCGAACAATCCCGCGATGATTGCGGTATTGTTACCTGTAAGGACGACAGCCACCACGAGGGCGTAAGAACCCGCGACGATGCAGTCGAATACGGCAATTGCCTGTTTTCTGTTTTGAATGTTTACCGCCAGGCCGCTGCCAAAGATATTCGTGCCAAAACAGGCCAGGTGGCGCGTTGTTACCAGCAGGCCGGCCACAATCACCGGCAGGTTAAGCGCGATGGCGACATAGGTCAGCACGATCGACGGACCGGCCATGGTCCAGCCCATGATCGCGCACGTGCCTTGCCCTGTCAGGAAGGAAAGATTGCGGCGCTCGGTTCTTGGTTTCCGTTTGCTGATCTGGCCATCTCCTTTTGGTTGCAGCATAGGAGAACGCGGCCTGATTGTGCAGGCAGGAAAGTAATAATTGCCTTGCACAGCCTCAGGTCTCTGCTGCCGCCTGGTCGAGCCTCCGGCTCCTGATCTCTGTCTCCACATGCGCGGCCATGCCATGCCAATGGATCCGGAAACCGTCCTTCAGCGAATGCCTTTGCCGGCGGTGTTTCTGAAAAACCAGAGGCTGGAAATATCCGTCCTGCAATTGGTGATGGAACCGGTTTCAGGCAGGTTCTTCGACGCTCTCCAAGGGGGTTTTGGCATAGAAGAAGCACAACAGGGAAGCTGCGATGCTGGCAGCGATGATCACGGCAACCGCCCATATGGCGGCCTGCGAATGCGCGATTACAGCGAGCACCGACGAAAACACGACGACCGATATCTTGCCGAGGGATTTTGATACGGCTTGCGCCGCTACCCGGATCTCCTTTGGCGCGATCGCCATAAAATGAAGGGTCCTTGCGCCGCTTATTCCGGTGACCGCAACAGAGACGACAAATAACGAGATCGCGTGCAGATATATCGAATGTTCGAGCTGCAGGTGGTGATAGAGCATGAGCACAGTTCCGGCTATCGCCACCAGTACCGTGCCCGCAATCATTGCCAGTCTGGTCGAAATTTCATTGAAGGTTCGCCACAGGGGCGCGGCAATCAACAGCGCCGCGGCAGATGAAATGATGAGGGCGGTCAATCCTTTCGTCGAACCGTGATGCGACTCCGCCGCAAGAAGCGTAAAAAACGGGATAGACAGTCCCACAACCTGAAAAGACAGCCTGATCAGCATGTAATGCCGAAACCATGGCAGCGCCAGCATATGCCGTGTGTTCGCGGCGAAGCGCCTTGCCAAAGCCACCGGAGAATAAACTACGGGGCGTCTTGGCCGCGGAGCCTTGCCGTTCGATGTTTCGTGAACCGCAATGATGGAAATGGCGGATGCAAAAAAACAAAACACTGCGATGGTAACAACGGTTGAGTGCCGGGCAAGCGGGGGATATTCCAGCAGGAACCAGTGGGCGAGCCAGGTCAGTGCGATGGCGCCCAGTCCGCCAAGAGCAGTCTGCGTGTAGTACATGCGCATGCGGTTGCGCGATCGCAACATGTTGCCGAGTATGTCAGTAATCATCAAGCTCTTGAATTCTTCGACAACTCCGATGCAGAAGATGGCTGAAATAAAGGCGGCCATTATGACCGGCTTGGAGCCGTAGATGGCGGCGAGCAAGGCCAGGAGAAAGCAGGCCGCTACCGCAATATCCGCCAGCGCGATCAATCCCTTTTTTCGCTGCCTGCCGGCAACAATGTCACCGGCAATCATGTCGGCGCCCATTGCGGCGGCATGGCGGATAGTGATCAGAAGGCCTGCAACAAAGACCGGCAGTTCCAGCGATATTGCAAGAAATGTCAGAACGATCGACGGGCTTGCCATGGTCCAGCCCATGACCGCAAATGTTCCCTGACCGGCCATGATCGACATGTTTCTTTTTTCGGTTGCGGAAATATCGCCGGTCATTGGGCAGTCAGATCCAGTCGCATAGTTTACGATTATTTTGAGTCCAGGCAGAGCTTATTCGATCTTAACGGCGGATTAAATTAACTGAAATCGCTCGGATTTACGCGAACTCCATGATGGCGATTTCACGATCCGCCAGCCTCGAGCGCACAGGCTATGGCGGCCGCCAGTTGGGCGTTGTTTTTGACCAGTGCAATATTGGCAGCAAGGCTGTGGCCATCGGTTATCGAGAGGATTTCCGATAAGAGAAACGGCGTCACGGCCTTGCCGGCCACACCTTCGGCTTTCGCCTTGTCGAGCGCCTGATGAATGCAGGTCTGCATCTCGGTGCGCGGAATTTCATCGGCTTCAGGCACGGGATTGGCAATCAGCATACCGCCGGCGATCTCCATCGCCTCACGGGTTTTCTGGAAACGGGCTATGTCCTGCGCTGCCGAGCCGCAACGGACTTTCAGGGCCGGCCGGGAGCGGACGTTACGATCACCTCAGCACCCGTCCGTAAATATCTGAAGGCCGCCAAGGTCCGTCACGCTTAACAAACCGGTAAAGCTGTTCGGTACATTCTGGCCGCAAACCTGACCGCCCGGGGCGTCCGTAAGCAAGTTCCCGGTGCTTCCGGCAAGCAGAGTGTGACCGGTATTCACAAACATGAACGCATTGCCGCCGATACCAGAAAGTGTGTTGTCCGCAATCAGCAGATTTGTGTTCGGGGGAGCCGGATCGGGGATCCTGATGCGCGGGTCCGGCATGTCACCGACAGATATGGCATCACCACTGACATTGCGTATCGTGTTTTGCGTGACGTCAATGTTCTTGTTGCCGTGGGATATGAAAACACCTGCTCCGGCTCCCTGGAAGGGTGTTCCGCCGCGGCCCTCAATCGTATTGCCTGAAACCAGAACGTTGTCATGATTCTTAAACAGGCCGATGCCGTTGACACCAAATCCGGTTATCGTGTTGTCCGTAATCACGTGCCGGCCCGTTATACCTGTACTGCCGTCCTGCCACCCGCTCAGCCAGATGGCATCCCGCCCTCCGTCGACAATGTGGTTTCCGGATATGGTAACGTTCGCGTTGTCGTAGCTTAAGAAGATGCCTCTAAATCCAACACGTTCGATCGTGTTATGCAGAATGTCGATATTGTTGCCATTCTGAAAGAAGTAGATACCCGCAAATCCGACGTCGGTAATCGTGTTGCGGGCTATGGTGATATCCTGATTGTCAAAGCTGAAGTCGATACCGCCCCCCGAATTCCGGATTTTGTTATCGAAAATTCTGATGTTGCGGTGTATGTCGTATGGAAATGTGATGCCTCCCCACGACATATTCCTGATGTCCATCTGCTCGATGACGACATTTTCCAGAAGCCTATGGTCGCAGCGGGCGGGAACACCTCTGGTGACCCCATAGTCGCAAAGCATCCTTGCGCCAAGGATACCGGTGAAACCGCCGTCAAGGTTGAGGCCGGCGACGTGCGTGTGCGGCGCAACGGCAATTGTACCGCCAAAAAGGCCGGGTTCGGCAAACCCTGGACTGCTCGTAAGTGTCGGCCGCCCTCCGGGAGCGGTGAAGCCCGCCAACGTGCCGCTTTTCGCGCCTCGAAGCTGAATGGTCGACCCGCCACCCATCAAGGTCTGACGCTGCCATAATTCAATTCCGCCGGCGGCGCCGAATCCGTTGGGGTCGCCATCATGTGGAACCGGAACCGGAGGGGTAATGTCGATGTTGGCGCCAGGATCCTGAACGATGATGAGTGTGTTTTCCTTCATGCCGACAGCCGTTTTCAGGCTTGCCTCATCACTGGCATAGGCCACCCGTTCGAGAGCGACATTGGTCGCGTCGTCAATGACACTTTCACGCCCCGATGCAGTCACGACAATGTCGGTATCGCGCTCAATGCCGTCGAGCATGCGCCGCTCCTGCGGTAAGAGCGATGCAAGCTGGACAGACCGGTCCGAATCGGCATCCGAAATTTCCCCAAACGGAATGCGCAGTTTCAGACCGGCCTGATGACGCGACTGGCGGACATCGTCATAGGTAAACTGATAGCCGGCGGTGAGCTGCGATCCCGGCAGCGCCTCGAAAACATCCGGAACACGCAGTTCCAGCCTCGCCTTGCCGCCGGCAACTTCCTGATTGGCGTCCGAGCTGTCGAAATAATAGCCGCCGCCGTAGGCCCTGAGCTCGACGGCAGAAAAGCTCTCATTGAGCTTTTCAAGGGGTATGCGAAATCCGGCTTCGGCATCCGCACCGCCGAGCGGAACCTCCTGTCCGCCGGTCATGAAGATGCTGTTGCCCTGCAGATGCACCTGGGTCAGTCCGGCGCCGCCGGCCTTCGGATCGGTCAGTGGTATGTAGAAGTTGGCGCGAAAGTCGTAATTGTGGGAAAGCGCCTCAACGCCGCCGGAAAACTGCCAGAACGTGTTGTCGAGGCTTGTCGCGCGGATGTCGGTTCCGACCCAGGCGCCGAGATTAAATCCACTATCGGTCATCTTCCGATAGCCGAGCGCAAAATTGCCTTCCTGGTTGTTCTGCTCGAAGAATTTGCCTTTGATATCCAGAAAGAAAAGGCTGTCGGGGGTCTGTACGATCGGTGCGAAGACGGTCACCTCGCCGCGACTGGTCCGATCGGTACCGTAATAGCCACCGAATTCGAGCCAGCCGTGCCACTTTGCGGCGGGGTCAGAGTGGTACGTGTTCTCATCCGCCTCCGCACCGATACAGAAGCCAGCAAACAGCGCGACGGACATCAAAAGGTGCCGCCCAAGGCGGCCACCGGGAGCCTTGCTGGTCCTTCCACCCTGCAAACCGCCTGGGTGGTTTTTTACCGGAGCAAGGTGCCGGCATCTCGGGCCCGATGGGCAAAATAGTTCATTGACCGCCGAATCAGGTTGCGGGCGGCTCGCATTGTCCGCCACTGCAAAATTGTCTCTAGTACGCATTGTCCCGCCATTCCCCGGAGTATTAAAGTTATCCGGCATCCGGACAGACCGGGCAGGACACACCGGTTAGGGCACGGGAATCATGCACACCCCATTGCGCTTAGGTTTAAATAGGGAATTGTAATCCTTAGTTTATGTGCCGCTGTGGATGATCTGTAACGATGTGTGCGGTCGGTTCGCAGGCAGACTGGTGACGGACATTTATTTCGAGTTGGCCAGTGCGCAGGCTATGGCGGCCGCCAGTTGGGCGTTGTTTTTGACCAGTGCGATGTTGGTGGCAAGGCTGCGGCCGTCTGTAATCGAAAGGATTTCCGACAAAAGAAACGGCGTCACGGCCTTGCCGGTCACACCTTCGGCTTTCGCCTTGTCGAGCGCCTGATGAATGTAGGTCTGCATCTCGGTGCGCGGAATTTCATCGGCTTCAGGCACGGGATTGGCAATCAGCATACCGCCGGCGATCTCCATCGCCTCACGGGTTTTCTGGAAACGGGCTATGTCCTGCGCGCTGTCGAGCCGCAACGGGCTTTCAAGGCCGGATTGGCGCGACCAGAAGGCCGGTAACTCGTCGGCGCCGAACGTGACAACCGGAACGCCCCTTGTTTCCAGAACCTCGAGCGTTTTTGCAATGTCGAGGATCGCCTTTGCGCCGGCGGAGACAACAATGACCGAAGTGCGGGCAAGTTCGTCGAGGTCTGCGGAAATGTCGAAGTCGCTCTCCGCGCCATGATGAACGCCGCCAATGCCGCCGGTGGCAAACACACCGATGCCGGCATGCGATGCCGCCATCATCGTTGCAGCGACCGTGGTCGCACCCGTCCTGCCCATGGCAACGGCAAAGGCGAGATCGGCGCGCGAGACTTTCATCGCGTCCTTGCTTTTGGCAAGTGCAACCAGCTGTTCTTCTTCAAGACCGATATGAAGGCAGCCTTCGATCACAGCGATTGTTGCCGGTATCGCGCCCTCCGCGCGAATGATGTTTTCGACGTCGCGCGCCATTTCAATGTTGCCGGGCCAGGGCATGCCATGGGTGATGATGGTCGATTCAAGGGCGACGACGGGTTTTCCGGCGTCAAGCGCTGCACGGACTTCGCTGGAATAACTTGAGGGAAAGATTGAGGACTTTGTCATTTTCTATCCTGGGAGTGATGTATTTTTATTGTTTTGCGCTTCATGACAGAAATTCCGGCTGCGGAACGAGCGCCATGGCTTTTGCAAGTGAATCGGCATCAAGTTCCGGCGGTGCGGCATTGGGGGAACGCACAGCGATGCCTGCCGCCGCGACACCGCTTTTCAAAGCGTCGCTGAAGCCGGCGCCATTGACCATTGCGTTGACCGTTGCCGCCGCCAATGCATCGCCGGCGCCGGTGACGTCGACAATGCTGTCGATTGCAGGCGGCGCAATCTGGAAGACCCCTTTACGGTCGAAGCCGAGCACCGGTTCCGCGCCACGCGTAATCGCCGCACAAGTGATGCCGAGTGCGCGCAGTTTCTGCGGCCATAATTGCGGCTGAACCGGTCCGCCGCACAGCGCGTCGGCTTCGGCAGCATTGAGAAAGAGGACGGAAAGGCCTGTAAAAGCCTGCGACAGGCGAGGGACCTTTGCCGGCGATATGGCAATCGCTGCAAGCGGTTTTTCATGCGCAGCCGTCATCGACGAAAGCGCGCCGATCGTGTCGGGCGGCAGGTTGGCGTCGCACAGCACGAAATCGCTCGCGGCAACCGCCTCGCGAATGGATTTTCGCGACAGCTGGCGGTAGACGAACCGGTCGTAGAGATCCATATCCGCAACGGCAATGACGAGATCGCCATTGTTTTCAAGAACGGCCGAATAGCTGGGCGTTTTCCGGTCGAGGAAGACCTGTGCCATGTCCTCAATGCCGGCGGCCTCGACGGCCTGGCCGACCGCTTCACCGGCGGCATCGCCACCGCGCACCGACACCATGGCGACACTGTCGCCAAGCCCTGCCAGATTGCGCGCCGCATTAAAACCGCCCCCGCCGGGCTCTTCGTGCCAGTTGCCGGGATTGCTCGCGCCCGGCACGGTCTCGCCGCTGATCGTTGCGCGTCTGTCGATATGTGCGCCGCCGAAAACAAGAACGCGTGCCATCAGCAATTGCCTTTCCCAAGGGCCGGATGCGGCCCTGAAATGAAGCAGTTGCCTTACGGCAAGCCGGAATGCAATTCAAATCTCAAATATCAGGCCTGACCGTGCGGCGAATTTATGGGGATCGGCATCACGAATGCCCTCTGCGGGATATGGGGATGATTCTGTGACGTACGCCGAATCGCGTTCTTGTGCATTGGAACGGTCGGTTTCCTGATTGTCATCAGGATTGAAAATATTAAAACAAAAATAGAACACGCGGTATTTTATTGTATAAATACACTGCCTTAAGGTGTGGTTGCAATACGAGAACAAATGCAGTACATTTTTTCCCGGCGGCTTTCATTGCCAGTGATGCGTATATAACCTAAAGGTGGACGGAATGGCTCAGAACTCTTTGCGGCTTGTAGAGGAAAAATCGGTGGACAAAAGCAAGGCACTCGACGCGGCGCTCTCGCAGATCGAACGGGCTTTCGGCAAGGGCTCGATCATGAAGCTCGGTTCCAACGAGAACGTTGTCGAGATCGAGACCGTGTCGACGGGGTCGCTGGGGCTGGACATTGCGCTCGGAGTTGGTGGACTGCCGAAGGGGCGCATAATCGAAATTTACGGGCCTGAGAGCTCGGGCAAGACGACCATGGCGCTGCACACGGTTGCCGAGGCGCAGAAGAATGGCGGCATTTGCGGATTTATCGATGCCGAACACGCACTTGATCCGGTCTATGCGCGCAAGCTTGGCGTCGATCTTGAAAGCCTGCTGATTTCACAGCCGGACACCGGTGAGCAGGCGCTTGAGATAACCGATACGCTGGTGCGTTCCGGCGCCATTGACGTGCTGGTGATCGATTCCGTTGCTGCGCTGACGCCGCGCGCCGAAATCGAGGGCGAGATGGGCGATTCTCTGCCCGGCATGCAGGCAAGGCTGATGAGCCAGGCGCTGCGCAAACTGACCGCGTCGATCTCGCGCTCCAACTGCATGGTGATCTTCATCAACCAGATTCGCATGAAGATCGGTGTGATGTTCGGTTCGCCCGAAACGACGACCGGCGGCAACGCGCTGAAGTTCTACGCTTCGGTTCGCCTTGACATCCGCCGCATCGGTTCGGTCAAGGATCGCGATGAGGTTGTCGGCAACCAGACGCGCATCAAGGTCGTCAAGAACAAGATGGCCCCGCCCTTCAAGCAGGTGGAATTCGACATCATGTATGGCGAGGGCGTCTCCAAGACCGGCGAGCTCATTGATCTCGGGGTAAAGGCCGGCATTGTCGAGAAATCCGGTGCCTGGTTCTCCTATAACAGCCAGCGGCTGGGGCAGGGCCGTGAGAATGCCAAGACTTTCCTGAGGGAAAACCCGCATCTGGCGGAGGAGATCGAACTGGCGCTGCGGCAAAATGCCGGGCTGATCGCCGAGCAGCTGCTTGAAGAAGGCCGTCCCGACGATGGCGAGGCCGATGAGGCGGATGCCGCCGAAGGTTAGCGCTCCTCAATTCAGCGATTGAATATGGACTGGCCGGTGGCGATGAAAATGCCGCCGGCCATTTTGTTTGCCGGGATCAGTTTTCGCCGCTTCTGCCTCAAGTGTTGCGGTGCAAGGACTGTCTGGACAGCCCCTTGCCGGACGGATAAAAGCCCAAAGACCGTTGGTAATTCATTACTGACTTACTTTGCATATCGGTCGGCAGGAACAGAAAGATCAAAGGGCGTTCTATGAGTAGTAGCGTAAACGAGATCCGCACGGCATTTCTCGACTATTTCGGCAATAACGGACATGAGGTGGTTCCCTCAAGCCCGCTGGTGCCGCGCAACGACCCGACGCTGATGTTCGTCAATGCCGGCATGGTGCAGTTCAAGAACGTCTTTACCGGTCTTGAAAGCCGACCCTACAGCCGCGCCGCCACGTCACAGAAATGCGTGCGCGCCGGCGGCAAGCACAATGACCTGGACAATGTCGGCTATACGGCCCGCCACCACACCTTTTTTGAAATGCTCGGCAATTTCTCGTTTGGCGACTATTTCAAGGACCGAGCCATCGAGCTTGCCTGGAACCTAATCACCGGCGAATTCGGTATCGACAAGAACCGCCTTCTCGTGACTGTCTACCACACGGATGACGAGGCTTTTGATCTGTGGAAGAAGATCGCCGGCCTGCCGGACGAGCGCATCATCCGCATCCCGACGCATGACAATTTCTGGGCGATGGGCGACACCGGACCCTGCGGGCCGTGTTCCGAAATCTTCTACGATCATGGCGACCACATCTGGGGCGGACCTCCCGGTTCGGCGGAGGAAGACGGCGACCGCTTTATCGAGATATGGAATCTCGTCTTTATGCAGTATGAGCAGATTGCCGCCGATGAACGGATCGATCTGCCGCGCCCGTCCATCGACACCGGCATGGGGCTGGAGCGCATTGCCGCCCTGTTGCAGGGCAAACACGACAATTACGACATTGACCTCTTCCAGGCGTTGATAGGAGCATCCGTTGAACTGACCGGCGTCAAGGCCGAGGGTAAGGCACAGGCAAGCCATCGGGTGATTGCCGACCACCTGCGGTCCACAGCGTTCCTCATTGCCGATGGCGTGCTGCCGTCAAACGAAGGCAGGGGCTACGTGCTTCGCCGTATCATGCGCCGCGCCATGCGCCACGCGCAGCTGCTGGGTGCGCGCGAACCGCTTATGTGGAAGCTTCTTCCCGCGCTGGTCGAACAGATGGGGCGGGCCTATCCGGAGCTGGTGCGCGCCGAAGCGCTGATTTCCGAAACGCTGAAACTCGAGGAAACCCGTTTCCGCAAGACCTTGGAGCGCGGTCTGAACCTGTTGGCCGATGCCAGCGCCGGCTTGACAGAAGGCGATGAACTCAGCGGCGAAACCGCTTTTAAGCTGTACGACACCTATGGGTTCCCGCTCGACCTGACCCAGGATGCGCTGCGCCAGCGCGGCATCACGGTCGACGATGCCGGCTTTACGGCTGCCATGGAAAAGCAGAAGGCCGAAGCGCGGGCCAACTGGGCCGGATCGGGCGAGGCTGCAACCGAGACCATCTGGCTGGAGCTGCGCGACAGGCTCGGCGCCACCGACTTTCTCGGCTATGACACCGAACAGGCAGAAGGTGTTGTGCAGGCCATCGTGCGTGACGGCGCGGAGGTCGGGAAAGCTTCACAGGGCGAAGAAATACAGCTTGTCGTCAATCAGACGCCATTTTACGGAGAATCCGGCGGTCAGGTCGGCGATACGGGCACAATCACAGCCGACGGCGTGACCATCCGCGTGACCGATACGCAAAAAAAGGGCGAGGGGCTCTTCGTCCATCGCGCCATTGTTGAAGAGGGAACGATCGAAACCGGTGCCGAAGTCGTGCTGACGGTCGATCACGAGCGCCGCAGTCAGGTGCGGGCAAATCACTCGGCCACCCATCTGCTGCACGAAGCGCTGCGCGAAGTGCTCGGAACCCATGTGGCCCAGAAAGGTTCGCTCGTTGCGCCGGACCGGCTTCGCTTCGATATTTCCCACCCCAAGCCGATGAACGAAGACGAAATCGCCAGGGTCGAGGATATCGCCAACGGGATCGTCATCCAAAACAGCCCGGTCACTACGCGCCTGATGGCCGTTGACGATGCCATCGCTGAAGGTGCCATGGCGCTGTTCGGCGAAAAATATGGCGATGAAGTGCGCGTTGTCTCCATGGGCACTGCCCAGGAGGGCGACAAGAAGGACAAGACCTATTCGGTTGAACTGTGCGGCGGCACCCATGTGAATGCGACGGGCGATATCGGCCTTGTCCGTGTCATCGGCGAGAGCGCCGTGGCAGCCGGCGTGCGCCGGCTTGAGGCACTGACGGGCGAGGCCGCGCGCAGATACCTGTCTGATCAGGACACGCGCATAAAGTCGCTTGCCTCCTCGCTGCGGGTGCAGCCCTCGGAAGTCGTCTCCCGTGTCGATGCGCTCGTTGATGAGCGCAAGAAGCTCGAGCGCGAGATCAGCGATCTTAAAAAGAAACTGGCGCTTGGCGGCGGCACGAAGGAAGCCGACGAAACGCGCGATATCGACGGCGTCAAATTCCTCGGCAAGACCGTCAGCGGTGTCGAGCCGCGCGATCTCAAAAGCCTTGTCGACGATGCCAAAACCGCACTCGGGTCAGGTGTCGTGACGCTTATCGGCGTATCCGGCGAAGGCAAGGCCAGCGTCGTTGTCGGTGTGACCGAAGATCTGACGGGCCGGTTCAGCGCCGTGGATCTGGTGAGGGTCGCATCGGCGGCGCTTGGCGGAAAGGGCGGCGGCGGTCGTCCGGATATGGCGCAGGCCGGCGGACCCGATGCCGGCAAGGCCGATGCTGCCGTTGAGGCTGTCGCGGAAGCTGTCGCGTCCTGAGCAGGCCTGTCTTTGCTGACTACTGCGGGCCGGTTTGTCGCGCGAATTGGATTTGCAGAAATTCGATCAAATGTTCAGCGGCCGTCGACAGGATGCCGGTTTTTCGCGTGAGCAACTGAAACGACCATTGAAGCGGCGGACCAAACTCAAGGACCTGAACATCGAAGCGCCGTTTGGCGACCACGCTTCGATCCAAAATACTGATGCCGGCACCCGCCGCGACCAGGCCGGCAATTGCGCTTTGGGTCCTGAACTGGGCGCGTATGTTGAGTGACAGATTGTGGGCAGCAAGGTGCTGATCGAGCGCATAGCGGAACGGGCTGCCGGCTGACAGGGCAATGAACGGTGCTTCCTGAATATCCGACAGGCTGATCTTTGCCTGCTCTTCTTCGAAATGTCCGGGAGGCGCAACCAGCACCGTATTGCCTGGAAATGCGGCGTGCACCTTGAAATGATCCGGGGGACTGCCAGACAAAATGGCTATGTCGATGGATCCTGCGTCAAGCAAATTTATTGCGCGGTGCAGTTCGACAACTTCGAGCGATATTCCGATATCCGAGTTGTTTTTCATGTAGCAACCCAGCAGATCCGGCAAAATATGGTCGGCAACGACGGGTATGGCTCCCAGTCTTACATTGCCGGTTCTTGCCGATCTGATCGATTTGGCCGATGCCTGCAAACCGGACAGCACGTTGAGCGCAGATGACACGTCGTTGAAAAATACCTGTCCGTCCTCGGTCAGAACAAGCCTTCGACCCTGCTTTCTGAACAGTGTCAGACCGGTCGCGTCGGCCAGTGATTTGAGCATATGGCTGACGGCCGGCTGTGTGACGTGAAGTTGCTCTGCCGCCGCTGCCACTGATCCCAGGGTCACGACCGCGTGAAAGGCCTCTAGGGCACGTATGCTCATCTGATCGCGGAACATTACATTAAAATTTCTAATGTATTGGCTAAATTAAAGTCAATTGAATTATCAATAGACGCCTTTACACTGCGGCCATGTTCGAGGGACTTTTCGAGAATTTGCCTGCGTCGGTGCTTTGGGTGCCTTTTGTCGTGGTTTTCGTAGGAGCAGCGTTGCAGGTGGCGACCGGTGTCGGTCTCGGGCTTCTTGCCACGCCGGCCATCCTGTTTGTCCTGGACGGCCCTGCGGCGGTGCAGGTCGCCATCATCCTGAACCTTACGCTCACTGCATTTCTTCTGCCGCTCGAGATCGGATATGTGGCCTTCAGCCGCCTATACGCAATCAGCATATGGGCCTGCATCGGAATTCCGCTTGGCGGTTTTTTGCTCTTGGCCGTCGGCAATACAAGCCTGAAACTCATCTGCGGCGTTGTCGTGATTTTTGCGGTATTGCAGCTTCGGTTTTTTCCGCTGCCCGTGTTGAAATCGCCGGTGCAACTGCGTTGGCTGAACCGCATGGGCGGTGTGGTTTCGGGCGGCATGACAGGCGCACTGGCCGCGCCGGGTCCGGTTGCACTGTGGGCGCTGCTTTCGTCAGGCCTTGAGACGGCGGCGGTTCGCGCGACACTGCGGGCCTATTTCCTTTTTGCCTATGTCGTTGCCTTCGCGGTCAGCATTTTGCTTGTCGGCAGCAGCACACGCGTGTGGATGATGAGCCTCGCACTTATGCCGGCGCTCATTGTGGGTATAGGCGTCGGTATAGCGGGGCGGCGCACCATCGGTGCGACGGCGATGCGGGGCTTGCTGGAACTGGTGCTGCTGGCCATGGGGATATCCATGTTGGTGAAAGGACTGTCTGATGCCGGCGGATTTTAAAGCGGCTTTCGACCTCCTGCCGGAGTTGGAAGCACATGCCCGGGTTGATCTCGGTTTGGTGTGCTCCGATATCGATCGCCTCGACCGTCTGGGTGAACGGATCGGCGTATCGCTTCTTGCAAAGCGGGATGATGCGCAGCCGCTGGCAATGGGCGGCAACAAGGTCAGGCAACTGGAATACTATCTTGGCCCGGGCCGGGAGCAGGGTGCGGATACGGTCCTGATTACGGGCGCGGTGCAATCGAATTTCGTACGCCTGTGCGCTGCCGCGGCACGCAAAATCGGCTGGGAGGCAATTGTTCAACTCGAGGAACGGGTGCCGAAGGATGACGTTTTTTACAACACGTCCGGAAATGTGCTTCTCGATCATTTGCTCGGCGCCCGCATCCATTCATTCGCGGAAGGTGAGGATGAAGCCGCAGCGGACGCAAATCTTGACCGGCTGGCAGAGGAGCAGCGCGCCGCCGGGCGAACCCCCCATGTTGTTCATCTAGGAACCGATCATCGGCCTCTCGGCGGTCTTGGCTATGCGCTTTGCGCCGTGGAAGCGTGGCTGCAGCTCGAAGCGCTGGGCCAATCGCCCGATCATGTCGTCATCCCCTCCGGCAGCGGCTTGACCCATGCAGGGTTTCTGGCCGGGGCACGTGCAATCGGTTGGAATGTTCCGGTCCATGGTATTTGTGTTCGCAGGCCTGCACACCTTCAGCAGCCGCGCATAGAAATGCGCAGTGCGGAACTTGATCAAATGCTGGAAGGTCGCGCCGGGCTTTGCGCAGTCGATGTCATGGTCGACGATGTGACGCTGTCACCCGGATATGGGCGGATGAATGAGGATGTCCTGGCGGCAATCCGATACGCCGCCCTTGACGAGGCACTGCTGCTCGATCCCGTTTACAGCGGCCGAACAATGGCGGGTCTCGTTTCACTCGTGTCGCGCGGTGTTATCCGTAAAGGCGAAACCGTTCTTTTCATCCATACAGGCGGTTTACCGGCCATATTTGGCTATCAGACGGATCTGGCCGAGGGGCTGGGCTTTCCCGCGCATATGACACCCGTCGCGTAAGCTAACCGCCTTTACCGGCGCAATGACCCGGTTATGGCCATCATCGGCAAATCCTGTAAGGTTACGGTGCAATTACAGGGGAGCGCCGTTTCATGAAAAAGAGTCTTTCGTGGTCCTTATGCATTCTTGTGTATATGGCAACGCCCGGCCTTGCACAGCAAACAGGCAAAGACGCACTGGATGAGTGGATTAAAAGCAGTGCCGAATCCGGAACCGAGGCGACTTACCGGTCAGCAGAAGAATCCGGCGACGTTCTGACGGTCGAAGACCTTGCGTTCTCACTGACATCGTCCATTGCGCTCGGGGGTGCAAAAGACGGCGATACGCCATCGGCGGTCAAACTGGATTTTACCTGGAAGATACCCGAGCTTGTCGCAAAGAACCTGTCCGCTGATGACAGTGGCTTCTCGGCCGAGCGTCTTGAGTATCCCGATGATGTGTCGTTCAATTTTGTAGTCGGCGCCGATGACGGGGTGGTGCTTTCCTATGAGGGCACAATCAAGGATTACGTGATTGAGGGGATTTTCTGGCCGCGATATCCGAAAATTCCAGACACGCTGTTGGGCTCGACCAAGGAATGGCTGGCGCTGTTGAGCTCATTTGCGGAGGTGCAGATCGACAAGGCCGGCGCCGGAACCATTGAGCTCGATCTCGCCACGATGGAAAAACCGGATGAGGATGGTGCCGTTTCAGTTCATACGGTGATCGAAGGGTTTGACCTTCAAGGCATGTGGGACGGGCGGATCGCCGAGTACAATACCGGAGAGTTTCGTCAGGAAACGAATTACGGCTCGGTGGATGGTCAGCCCTATACGGAGTTGGTCACTGTCGAGAAAACTCAGGCGAAAAATGTCGACTACGCGGCCATGCTGGTCCTGTTCGAACCGAAACCGGTCGGAACGAGCGAGTATTTCGAGGTGATCGAATCGACGTCGATGACCGGCTATCGGGTCGAGAGCAATTTTTTTGAAGTGCTGATTGATCGCATTGCCTATGAGAACTTTGCTGTTCGGTCGCCGGAGACCGATCTGATTGCCTTCATCGACCGGCTCTCGACCGGTGTGGAACCCGATGAGGGTGAATTGTTGGCAATGGTTCTCGATGTCTACCGGTCCTTTGCTATCGGACGGATTTCCATGGACGGCTTCCTGATGGGCTTCGACGTGGATTCGGAAACCGGTTCCGGTGGGGTTGGCAACGTCACGATTTCCGATTTGAGTTCCGACGGTTTGGGCGAATTCTCCATTGGGTCGGTTGATTTCGATATCGGTGAGCAGGGCTCGTTCCGGATGGACAGATTCGCTCTGGGCGACCTGGAATTCGCGCCCTACGGACCAATGCGGGAGTTCGCCAAAAACACTCTGGCCTGGGACAATCCCGATCCGCTGGAGATTGCGCGTATTTTTACACCCAGGTCCATTTTCATGGAGCTTTCCGGATTTGCCGTTGCCTCGGAGGAATTGTCGGGAGAAGTCGGCCTTGATAACTATTTTCTCCGATTGAGCACCTTGGTCCCGCCCGTGCCGACATATATCGAGCTTTCGACCGAGGGGCTCGAGTTTCCGGTTGCGCTGATGGACGATGACGAGGCAGAAGCGATTTTCAAAGCCGCCGGCATAGATGTCTTGCGCCTGACGGAGAAAATCAAGCTGCACTGGGACGAGGACAGTGAAGACCTGGTTATTGATGAACTCGTGGTCGAGCTTGGCAATGTGGGACAGGTAAGAGCAAGCGGCCGTCTCGGCGGACTGCCGAAAGCCATCCTGCAGAACCCGCAACAGATTGAGGCGGCAATCGCGACACTCAACATCAAATCGGCAGAACTTGAACTGGTAAATGAGGGCGGTGTTCAAACAGCAATCACACTGATGGCCAAAGATGCCGGTGTCAGTGAGGGGCTGATGGTGGAAGCTCTGCTCATGCAACTGGACGACGCGCTGACCGGCATAGGAAACGAGGCTTTCCGCACCACCGTAATGAACGCCGCGAGAGAATTTTTCGACAAGCCGGACACACTCAGCGTTCGCCTTGCACCAAAACGCTCGGCGCCGGTTTCGCTGATAATCTCGGATTTGATGATGGCACCTGACATGCTGCCGGAACATCTGGGCATCTCTGTCGAAGCCAATCCCTGAGGTCCCGGGCGACACACGATTACAACAAAAAACCCCGCCGAAATGGCGGGGTTTTTTTATTGGCCTATTTAAATGCGCTTAGGCTGCCTTGGCTTTTTGGAGGTTCTCGTCGACCTTGTCGAGGAAACCGATAGTGGAAAGCCACGGCTGATCGGGGCCGATCAGCAGGGCAAGGTCCTTTGTCATGTGACCGCCTTCAACCGTTGCAACGCAGACTTCTTCGAGCGTGCGTGCAAATCGCGCAAGTTCAGCATTGTCATCGAGCTTGGCCCGGTGCGCCAGGCCGCGGGTCCAGGCGAAAATCGAGGCGATTGAGTTGGTGGACGTTTCCTCACCCTTTTCGTGCTGGCGGAAGTGGCGGGTGACTGTGCCGTGGGCGGCCTCCGCCTCGACGGTTTTGCCGTCCGGCGTCATCAGAACGGAGGTCATGAGGCCGAGCGAACCGAAACCCTGGGCGACGGTATCCGACTGAACGTCGCCGTCGTAGTTCTTACAGGCCCAAACATAGCCGCCGGACCATTTCAGGTTGGCTGCAACCATGTCGTCGATAAGACGGTGCTCGTAGGTGATGCCTGCTTCCTTGAATGCATCCTCGAATTCGGCTTCGTAGATTTCCTGGAAGATGTCTTTGAAGCGGCCGTCATAGACCTTGAGGATGGTGTTCTTTGTCGAAAGATAGACCGGAACCTTGCGCTGCAGGCCGTAATTGAGGGATGCGCGGGCAAAATCCTCGATGGATTTGTCGAGATTGTACATGCCCATGGCAATGCCCGAACCCGGCGATTCAAACACTTCGTGCTCGATTTCCTGGCCGTCTTCTCCAACAAACTTCATGAACAGTTTGCCTTTGCCTGGAAATTTGAAATCCGTGGCACGGTACTGGTCGCCGAATGCGTGACGGCCGACGATTACCGGCTTAGTCCAGCCCGGAACCAGTCGCGGCACGTTCTTGCAGATGATCGGCTCGCGGAAGATCACGCCGCCCAGAATATTGCGGATCGTGCCGTTCGGCGAACGCCACATCTTCTTCAGGCCGAATTCCTCGACGCGTGCTTCATCCGGTGTGATCGTGGCGCATTTGACACCGACGCCATGTTCCTTGATAGCGTTTGCTGCATCGACCGTGATCTGGTCGTCGGTCGCGTCGCGGCTTTCCATTCCGAGGTCATAATATTTCAGGTCGATGTCCAGATACGGGTGTATCAGCTTGTCCTTGATGAACTGCCAGATGATTCTGGTCATCTCGTCGCCGTCCAGCTCGACGACAGGGTTTTCGACCTTGATCTTTGCCATATGAAAGCCTCGTTTATTTTTGGAGTTGGGCTTCCCGCCCACTGAAAATTCGTGAAGTTCGCGCTCCTATACCATTGTGATGCGCGAAGGCAAAGGCGCAGCGCCTCGCGAATTGGTATTAGACCATTTGAGCCGGTATTTTCTGTGCTATCAGGTGGCAGTCAGTTTTGGAGGGCGATCGGGCATGGAATTCACATCGGCGTATTACGAGGACAGAAAGAGGCGCATCCACTATGTCTCCATGGGAGCCCCGTCCAATCCGCTGATGCTGTGCCTGCACGGATTTCCCGAATATTGGGGCGCCTGGCGCGACATAATGCCGTTGCTGGCCGAAACGCACCATGTGGTTGCGCCGGACCAGCGCGGATTTGGCAGGTCGTTCAAACCGGATGGGGTTGAGGCGTATCAGACTCGCCACCTTGTGAAGGATATGGCTGCGCTGGCAGATCATCTGTCTCCCGAAAGACGCTTCGTGCTTTTCGGCCACGACTGGGGATCGGCGGTGGCTTACGCGTATGCATTTGGCTTCGCCGACCGGCTGAGCGGTCTTATCGTTGCCAACGGCGTTCATCCCTTCACGTTTCAAAAGGCAATTATTGACGACCCCGAACAACGTGCGGCAAGCCAATATATGAACTGGCTGCGTGGTGATCAGGCAGCGGCGGCAATGCGCGAAAACAATTATGCCCGCACGCTCAACATGATTTCCGGCTTTTCAGCTGCCGGCTGGATGAGCGAAGAGACAAAAGCTGCCTATCGGGACGCCTGGAGTGGCGAGGGGACAATGGAGGCGATGCTCAACTGGTATCGTTCCTCGCCTGTTGTCGTTCCGCCGGTATCGCAGCCGGCATCTGAACTTGAAGGAAAAGTGCCCGTTTACGAAATTCCGTCCGAAGCCATGTCGGTCCGTGTGCCGCATCTCGTCGTGTGGGGCGAAGACGATGAGGCATTGCGTCCTGCGTGTCTTGAGGGGCTTGACCAGTTTGCCGACGATCTGACGGTCACGCGCGTGGCAGGGACAGGCCACTGGATTTTGCACGAATGCCCGGAGGCCGTTGCGGCCGCTGTCAGGGAGTGGATTGCCGAAAGGGAAATCTGAGTGCGGCATCAGAGCCGGCTACAATTAGGGGTTATCTGGGCCAGAAATTCGTGCAAGGATTGCGGATAGCGTTATCAGCTTGTGCGAGGTGGCCGGTGTTTTACTACAACGTTCGCAACTCCAATGATCCGGCGAGAACGGCTGATGGCCTTCTGCGGCTGAAACAGGATATGGCGAGTGCCGGCATACCGCCACGCGGACCGGACACAACGCTGATCGCCACCTGGAACATTCGCGAGTTCGACTCCAAAGCCTATGGTCCACGATCGCTGGAGTGTCTCTATTACATTGCCGAGATCTGCTCGAAATTCGATATTATCGCAATACAGGAAGTGCGCGAGAAATTGGACGCGCTCGACAAGGTCCGTGACATTATGGGCAGGGGATGGCGGTATATCGTCTCCGACGTCAGCGAGGGAACGCCGGGCAACCGTGAACGCATGGCGTTTCTCTATGACAGCTCAAAGGTGAGCTTTACCGGGCTGGCCGGTGAGATCGTTGTACCGCCGATCGAAGTCAAGAAAAACGGCAAGACCGTTCGTTATGATCCCGCCCGCCAGCTCTACCGGACACCCTTCATTGTCGGTTTCCGTTCAGGATGGACAACCCTTCAGCTGTGCACGGTTCACATTCTCTACGGCGAGGATGAGGCCGACAATCCGGAACGAACCCGGGAAATCGGCGCTGTAGCCCAATTCCTCGCGAACCGCGCCAGGGAAGGGCAGATCGAAGATGCCAATCTGGTGTTGCTTGGCGATTTCAACATCTACCACCCGGGGGATGTCACGATGAAGGCAATCACCGATGCGGGCTTCATCATCCCCGAGGAGTTGCAGGAAGTTCCGGCCACCAATACCGGCAAGAAGAAGAGACACTACGACCAGATCGCCGTTATGCCGCAGATGTGGAGAATGGAGACGACGGGGAATGCCGGTGTCTTTGACTTTTACAACACCGTCTATCGGGCAAGTGATGAGGATGAGGCGGCCTATGTGCCGGAAATGGGCGATGCCTATGATGTGACCAGCAAAGGCAAGCCGCGGACGGATTCCGGCAAGACCGGCTACTACAGAACCTACTGGCGCACGCATCAGATGTCCGACCACCTGCCGATGTGGATCGAGGTCCGGTCCGATTACTCAGTGGACTATCTCCAGGAATTTTTGATCGAGGAAACCTAGAGAACTTTCCAGCCACTGGCCGGATGGCCGCGTGGTCAATTGCACTGAGCCGGCATACCCAGACCTTTTCTACAGCGCCCGGATGTGTCAGGTAGTGCCGTGATTGAGGCAGGCGACCGGATAGGGTGAATGGCAGGAACTGACAAACAACGGGCGTTGATAACCGAAGGGCCGGCGGTGATCCTCGTTGAACCGCAGCTTGGAGAAAATATCGGCATGGTTGCCCGTGCCATGGCCAATTTCGGTCTGTCGGAGTTGCGGCTGGTCAATCCGCGCGATGGCTGGCCCAGCGAAAAGGCGCGTTCTGCAGCAAGCAAGGCCGACCATGTTATCGACGGGGCGGTCGTCTTCGACACGCTGGAAGAAGCGATTGCCGACCTCAATTTCGTCTTCGCCACAACAGCGCGCGAAAGGGACGGATTCAAAACGGTACGCGGGCCTGTCGAGGCGGCGGGAGCATTGCGCAAGCGGTTCGCCGCCGGGGAAAAATGCGGCGTCCTTTATGGCCGAGAGCGATGGGGGCTGAATAACGAGGAAGTCGGGCTGGCCGACGAGATCGTGACCTTTCCGGTCAACCCCGCCTTTGCCTCGCTCAATATTGCACAGGCCGTCCTGCTGATGTCCTATGAATGGATGAAAACCGGGCTGGCGGGCGATTCAGAAACGCAGTTTTCGCAACCTGAAATGCAACCGGCCACCAAGGCAGACCTGCAAGGCCTGTTCGATCACGTTGAGGAAGCGCTTGATGCGCGCGGATATTTCCGACCGCCACATAAAAAGCCCAAAATGATCGACAATCTGAGGGCAGTCCTCAGCCGACCGGGTTTTTTCCGTCCGGAAATCCGGCTGTTGCGCGGCGTCATCCGCTCGCTGGATCTTTATAGCCGCCAGGCACCAAAGGGGTCCGGCGCACCTGAGGCCGGTGATGCAGGCGCTGGCAAAGAAGTGGAACACTAGCATTGAGCCAGCGCCCGGTTCTGTTGTTTGATTCTGGAATTGGCGGCCTGACCGTTCTGCGGGAGGCGCGTGTCCTGATGCCTGAGCGGCGCTTCGTATATGTGGTGGACGATGCCGGCTTCCCTTACGGAAGTTGGGGGGAAGATGAGCTGACTGAGCGCATAGTCGGGCTGTTCGCCAAGCTTATCGCGCGATATGAGCCGGAACTATGCGTCATTGCCTGCAACACCGCATCGACGCTTGTGCTGGAACATCTGCGCAAGGCATTTGCCGCGACACCGTTTGTCGGCACGGTTCCGGCTATCAAGCCGGCGGCCGAGCGAACCCGCTCCGGGCTGGTCAGCGTCCTTGCAACGCCCGGAACGGTGAAAAGGGCCTATACGCGGGACCTGATTCAGTCCTTCGCCGCTCAGTGTCACGTGCGCCTTGTGGGCTCCGAGAACCTTGCCGGGATCGCTGAACGGTACATTCGCGGCGATACGATCGAGCCCGATGAGGTACTCGCAGAAATTGCTCCCTGCTTCGTCGAACAGGAAGCGCACAAGACCGATATCGTCGTTCTTGCCTGTACCCATTATCCGTTCCTTGCCAATCAGTTCCGCAGCCTGGCGCCATGGCCGGTGGACTGGCTGGATCCGGCGGAGGCGATCGCAAAGAGAGCGCAGTCGCTTCTGGCACCTGTTCAAGCTGCCTGGGAGGAACCGGATACGGCGGTATTCACCTCCAATGAACCTGACTTTGCGGTAAAACGCCTGATGTCGGGCTTTGGTCTGGCCCTCGCACCGATGCACCATTGACAAGCCATCCGGTATGTCTTAAATCCCCGCCATCTCCGGGCGCTGTGCCCGGTTTTTGTTACGTGTCCCGTGAATGACCGCTGCGAAAAAGGCAGGACATTCTGTCAGTCGACAAAAAAAGTCGGCAGAGGAGGGCGCGTTTCCTTTGACCGGTTTGGAAACAGGCCGGTTTAACCGTGTGAAAGGGAATGCGATGAGCAAACGCGATTCATCCAAGTATAAAATTGACCGCCGTATGGGCGAGAATATCTGGGGTCGTCCAAAGTCCCCGGTCAACCGCCGCGAATACGGCCCGGGCCAGCACGGCCAGCGCCGCAAGGGCAAGCTGTCCGACTTCGGCATTCAGCTGCGCGCCAAGCAGAAGCTTAAGGGCTACTACGGCGACATCCGCGAAAAGCAGTTCAGAAAAATCTACGCAGAAGCAAACCGCCGCAAGGGCGATACACCGGAAAACCTGATCGGTCTTCTGGAATCGCGTCTCGACGCCGTGGTCTACCGCGCCAAATTCGTGGCGACCGTTTTTGCAGCTCGCCAGTTCGTCAACCACGGTCATGTCACGGTAAACGGTGTTCGCACCAACATTCCGTCCTATCGCTGCAAGCCCGGCGACGTCATCGAAGTGCGCGAAAAGTCGAAGCAGCTTGCATTCGTGCTGGAAGCCACACAGCTTTCCGAGCGAGACGTTCCGGAATATATCGAGGCCGACCACAACAAGATGGTTGCCACTTACGTGCGTATCCCGACGCTGTCAGACGTGCCGTATCCGGTCCAGATGGAACCGAACCTCGTTGTCGAATTCTATTCGCGTTAATCAAGGCGAATTTTTCGGATCAGGAAGCCGCCGGCAATACCGGCGGCTTTTTTTGTTTTCATGCCGCCCGCTTCGGAGTAGGAACCGAGTCACGTAGCCTTTTCACAAGGCGGTGTACGAGCCATGCGGACGGGACAATTCAAATGAGCATGCTTGAATCCATGGAAAACGGAGCACCTGCGGCTGTGGCAAACGACGCAGAGCAAAGCGATGCGTGCCATCCGATGTTTCGCAATGTGCCGTCGACAGTCAGCTTCAACAAGTTGCGCAAAAGGCTGTTGCGGCAGGCCCGCCAGGCGATTGACGATTTCGCGATGATCGGTCCCGAAACCGACCGCAAGCAGCGCTGGCTTGTTGCGCTTTCGGGCGGAAAGGATTCCTACGGTCTTCTTGCCCTGCTGCTCGACCTGCAGTGGCGAGGACTTTTGCCGGTAGAGCTCGTCGCCTGTAATCTCGATCAGGGCCAGCCGAACTTTCCGAAGTACATTTTGCCCGAGTTCCTCGAACGAAACGGCATCCCCCACCGCATCGAATACCGGGATACCTATTCGGTGGTGACGGAAAAACTCGCTGAAAACAGCACCTATTGCTCTTTGTGCTCGAGGCTCAGGCGCGGTCACCTTTATCGCGTCGCCCGCGAAGAAAATTGTGATGCGCTGGTGCTCGGCCATCACCGCGAAGACATACTGGAAACCTTCTTCATGAATTTTTTCCACGGTGGCCGGCTGGCTGCAATGCCGCCCAAACTGCTTAATGACGAAGGCGATGTGATGGTTTTCCGCCCGCTTGCCTATTGCGCCGAGGACGACCTGGCGAAGTTTGCCGATGCGATGGCGTTTCCGATCATTCCCTGCGATCTGTGCGGTTCGCAAGACGGTCTGCAGCGCAATGCAATGAAGGCGATGATCGCGGGTATCGAAAAACGTATGCCCGGGAGAAAGGACACCATGATCCGCGCACTGACAAATGTGCGACCCTCCCATCTCATGGACCGCAGTCTCTTTGATTTTACCGGTCTCAACATACAATCAAACATTCAGGCTGAAGAAACACCATGATATTTTCCGATCGCGATATCGCCACGCTGAATGATATTCTGGTGCAGGCGGGCGATAGAGAAATCGTGCCGCGCTTCTGTCGGATCAACGACGCCGACATCAAAGAGAAAGAGGCGTCGTGGGATGTCGTGACCGAGGCCGATACGGCGGCTGAGAAATATATTTCCGCTGCGCTGCTTCAACACTATCCGAATGCACGCATCGTCGGAGAGGAAGCTGCGGCGGAAGATCCGTCCGTCATCGAAGGCCTCGGCGACACGGATCTGGCCTTCGTAATCGATCCGGTCGACGGGACGTATAATTTTGCGTCCGGAATGCCGACTTTCGGAACGATACTCGCTGTGGTCGTCGGCGGCGAGTGCGTCGCCGGGATCATCCATTATCCGATCGGGGGCGAAAGCCTTGTCGGTGTCGCGGGTGGCGGCAGCCGGCTCATCGACGAGCAGGGCAATGCGGAGCCGGTCAAGGTGGCCGCACCCGTGACGCTCGATCAGATGGTCGGCACGGTGTCCTGGGGCTTCATGAGCGAGCCGCAGAGAAGCCGCGTTGCCGGCAATCTTTCAAAGATCGGCATGTCTTTCGGTTTCCGCTGTTCAGCTTGGGAATACCGCTTGGCAGCGACGGGCAGGGCACACTTCGTCAGTGCCCAGAACCTCATGCCCTGGGATCATCTTGCCGGTGTTCTTATCCACGAAGAGGCCGGCGGCTACTCCGCCTGTGTCGATGGTGAACGTTACAGGCCGGGCATCGTAGAGGGCGGCCTAATCACGGCCTCCGACAGGGATTGCTGGGAGTTGATCCGCAGGGAAATTTTCGATGCGTAAGAACGCCGCCTGATTACAGCTATTCAGTTTGGTCCGGTCGCACGAAGAGCTTGCCCTTTTCGGTCCACACGATGATGACCACGGCGGTCCAGCCGAACACGGCATATCCCATTGCAAGTGGCACCAGCGTGCCGTCAAAAGCCTGCCCGACTACAGCTCCAAGCACCGCGCCGCCGGTGAAGGATATGACGCCCATTACCGATGACGCCGTGCCGGCGATGTGGCCGAGCGGCTCCATTGCCAATGCGTTAAAATTCGGCGGAACGAGACCAAAAGCGCCGGCGATGGCCGCCAAGAGCAGATAGGCGACCAGGAAGGGTGGCGTTCCGGCAAAGCTGATCACAAGCAGGATCGTGCCGAGGGTTGCAAATGCAATGAGCGCGCTGTGGGATATCAGCCGCATACCCACCTTGCGCACAAGAAAACCATTGGTGAAATTCAGCACCGCCATCACGCCGGCGTTGAGGGCAAAGACCAGCGCAAAAAGGTGGCCGAGATCGTAGACAGACTGGAATACCTGCTGGGCCGATACAACAAATGCAAAAAGCCCGCCGAAGCACAGGGTGGATGCCAGCGTATAGCCCATCGCGAGACGGTTCGAGAGGATCTCCTTGAATGCGTTGCCGATAGCAGAAAACGACAGCGGCAACCTTTCCTCGCGCGGCAGGGTTTCCCGCATGCGCAAGCCGCTCCAGGCCGCCAGAAGAAGGCCGGCAAAGCCGAGGAAAATAAATATCCACTGCCAGGACGAAATATCGACGATCCACTGGCCGATTGCCGGAGCGACAATGGGCACGATCATGAAGACGGTGAATGTATAGGACATGACCCGTGCCATTTCACGGCCGCCGAAGCAGTCGCGCACAATGGCGTTGACCACAATGCGCACCGCCGCTGCTCCAACGCCCTGCGCCAGGCGCAATAGCAGGAGCATGGAAAAACTGTCTGCAAAAGCGTCCGCTACCGCAGTCACGGCATAAAAAAGGATTGCAGGGATCAAAACGATCTTGCGTCCAAACCGGTCCGACAGCGGGCCGAAGAGGATCTGGGCGCAGCCAAAACCAAGCATGAACACGACGATGACTGCCTGGCGGTCATTGTCGTCTGTAATGGAAAAACTGTCGCCGATCTGCGGCAGGGCCGGCAGCATGATGTCGATGGAAAGCGCGACGATTGAGCTCAACGCTGCGACAAGCACGATGAATTCGAGAAAACCGATGCCGGCTTTTTCAACTCTTTCAACGCGCTGTTTTGCACCAGCGGATTGTCGACCCGAACCGGGTTCGCTTCTCATGTCCATGTTGCTGCCTTTGGTATAACGCCGAAAAAGACCGGAAAACGGCCGGGCGAAATATGCAAATGTCGGGATCCGTGCGGGGCCTGTTAAATCAGGCGCATACCCGCGAATCATATCGACCGGTCCGCAGATTTCGCGCGGCCCGGAACATTGGCGTATCGTTAAATCGCTGAATTGGCAATACAGTACGATCACTATGGCGCTGACGGAAGGCCCTCCGTCAGCGATGATCGATTGGCGGAGTTAGCCGGTATATCCGGCCAGATTGCCGTTTATGACATAGTCCAGGATGCGGACGATCTGATCGGGTGTCTCGACAACGGCGAGTGCCGCGGCGTCGACTTCCTTCAGCGGATGCTGGTGTTCGGGACCATGCATGACAATCAGCGATTTACCGAGTGCCGAGGCATAGCCGGCGTCAAAAGCGGCGTTCCACTGCTTGTACTTTTCGCCGAAGCGCACGACGACGACGTCGGCGTCGGCTAAGAGCGTGCGGGTACGGATCGCATTGACCTGTGCGCCCTTGTGATCGTGCCAGAATTTGTCCGGCTCGGCGCCGAGGATCGATACGCCGCAATCATCCGAAGCTTCGTGATGCGTCACCGGAGCGCTGAAGGTTACCGGCAGATTGGCGGCCTTGACGCCAGCCTCGATCTGCTCGCGCCAGTCCGTGTGGATTTCTCCGGAGAGATAAACGTTCCAGTTACGCATCAGGCCGCGCCTTTGACTGCGATGCCCTTTTCGCTCAGGTGGCTCTGGAGCTCGCTGGCCTGGAACATCTCGCGAATGATATCGCATCCGCCGACGAATTCGCCCTTTACGTAGAGCTGCGGAATTGTCGGCCAGTTCGAATAGTCCTTGATGCCCTGGCGCAGATCGTCGTCGGCCAGAACATTGACGCCTTTATATTCAACGCCGAGATAGTCGAGAATCTGAACCACCTGACCGGAAAAGCCGCATTGCGGAAATGACGGTGTGCCCTTCATGAAGAGGACGACATCGCTGCCCTTGACTTCATTGTCGATGAATTCGTTGATGGCGGTCATGAGTTATTCCTTGTCGCTGCCGGGGAAAAGGCCCGGAGTTTGTGTTAGCCCGTAAATAACTCCGAACCGTCCGGATTTCCAGCCCCTGCGGCAAAGCAGCAACGAAATTGGCAAGGGTGCTTGCAAGTTGTGGCTTTCAAAGCAAAAAAGGCTGCGGAGATTCCGCAGCCTTCAACTCAGCTTTGACATTTCGGTCAGAAGTTCAGGCACTTTTCCAAAAGAGCCGGATCCGGATATTTGGCATCGGGGCCGAATTCCGCATAGCAAGCGGAGGTCCAGGCATGGGCCGTATTGTCGAACGGCGCAGCGGTCGGTCCGGAGCCGGACTGGATCTTCATCGGTGCCGTAGTGGTCGGGCCGGTCGCGCGGCGCAGCGTATCCGCATTTGCCGGTGCAAAGGCGGCAAGCGACAGCGTTGCGGCGATGGCGAAAGAAGCAGCGGTTGCGATTGCGGTTTTCATTTGGTCTCTCCTTGGTTTGTTCAATCCCTTTCGGGTGCATGAACAAACTAGGCGGACCCGGCTGAACGGCGCTCGAATGCGCCATTCAGGTTGCATTCATGGAATTTTTCGCTACTCAGGCGCGCTCGTTTGCAGCGCCAGGGCATGCAATGCATCGCCCATATTTCCCTGGAGGGCCTTATAGACCATCTGGTGCTGTTGCACCCGCGACTTACCTCGAAAACTTTCCGAAACAACTTCGGCGGCGTAGTGATCGCCATCACCAGCAAGATCGCGGATGGTCACGTCCGCATCAGGGATTGCGGCCTTGATCATCTCTTCAATGTCTCCGGCGCTCATCGGCATGGCATTCTCCCCGTATTCTTCTTCAAACTGTCTTTCTGCACGCGCTCAGCCTTCACCAGCCATTGCTGCAGTCCCATCCATATAGTCTGGGAACCATGATTCATAGGCAGTGCGCAACTCTTCTACAGATATGGAGAGCAGCTCATCGATCGTCAATCGGTCACCGCCGACGGTTCCGAGCCGCCTGAAGGACACACCGGCGCCTTCGGCATTCATGCATACGAAGTTGGCGAGCTCGGGTGATACGGTCGCGACATAGCGCGCCTGATCCTCACCAAAGAGCTGCGCGTGCGCGGGTTCCAGTTCGTTATCCAGGCCAATCTGCATGCCTTTACCTGATGCGATGGCCATTTCCGACAGGCACAGGGCGAGGCCGCCGTCGGAGATGTCGTGGCAGGCGCTGAACTGGTCGTTGCGGATGGCTGAGCGGACAAAATCGCCATTTCGCTTTTCCGCCCAAAGATCGACCGGAGGCGGGGGGCCGTCCGTCTGGCCGAGATGATCGCGCAGATAAACCGACTGGCCGAGATGGGTCCCGTCCCCGCCGAACAGGATGATGACGTCGCCCTCATTCGAACCGCCTATGGTTGCCATCTGCGACCAGTCCGGGATGAGGCCGACACCGGCAATTGTGGGGGTCGGCAGGATCGCCTCCCCATTGGTCTCGTTATAAAGAGAGACATTGCCGGAAACGATGGGAAAGCCGAGGGCTGAGCAGGCTTCGCCGATACCTTCGATCGCTTTCACAAGCTGGCCCATGATTTCGGGGCGCTCCGGATTGCCGAAATTGAGATTGTCTGTCGATGCCAGCGGTTCGGCGCCGGTTGCCGTCAGATTGCGCCAACACTCGGCGACGGCCTGCTTGCCGCCTTCAAACGGGTCGGCCTCGCAATAGCGCGGGGTCACATCGGAGGAAAAGGCAAGCGCTTTCGAGGGATGGCCGTCGACGCGGACAACGCCCGCATCTCCGCCGGGCAATTGCAGGCTGTTTCCCTGGATGAGCGTGTCATATTGTTCGAACACCCAGCGGCGCGACGCATTGTTGGCGGATCCAACGAGTGACAGCAACGCCTTGCCGTAGTCTTCGGGCTCATCGATCTGCTGTGCGGCAAGCGGTGAATAAAGACCGGTTTCACGCCAGGGGCGGTCATATTCCGGTGCTTCGTCGCCGAGTTCCTTGATCGGCAGGTCGGCGACGAGGTCACCCTGGTGGAATATCCGAAAGCGCAGATCGTCGGTGGTCTTGCCGACAATGGCAAAGTCCAGCCCCCATTTGACAAAGATCGCCTGGGCTTCGGCTTCCATTTCCGGACGCAGGACCATGAGCATGCGTTCCTGGCTTTCAGAAAGCATCATCTCGTAGGCGCTCATGTTTTCTTCGCGCACCGGCACCTTATCGAGGTCGAGCTCAATGCCGAGATCGCCTTTTGCGCCCATTTCAACGGCAGAGCAGGTGAGGCCGGCCGCCCCCATGTCCTGAATGGCGATAACGGCACCGGATGCCATTAGCTCCAGACAGGCTTCCAGCAGGCATTTTTCAGTGAACGGGTCGCCCACCTGCACGGTCGGACGTTTCTCTTCGATCGATTCGTCGAACTCGGCTGAGGCCATCGTTGCTCCACCGACACCGTCCCGGCCGGTCTTTGCGCCAAGATAGACGACGGGCAATCCAACGCCTTCTGCCTTGGAGTAGAAGATCGCATCGGACTTTGCGAGACCCGCAGCAAACGCGTTGACGAGGCAGTTGCCATTGTAGCGCGCGTCGAACTCGACCTCGCCGCCCACGGTCGGAACGCCGAAGGAATTGCCATATCCGCCGACACCGGCAACAACCCCGGCGACAAGGTGATGGGTTTTGGGATGATCGGGTTCGCCAAAACGCAGGGCGTTCATTGATGCAATGGGCCGTGCGCCCATGGTGAAGACGTCGCGCAAAATGCCGCCAACGCCCGTCGCCGCGCCCTGATAGGGTTCGATGTAGGAGGGGTGATTGTGACTCTCCATCTTGAAGACAACGCAGTCGCCATCGCCAATGTCGACGACACCGGCGTTTTCTCCGGGGCCCTGTATGACCTGCGGGCCGTCGGTCGGTAGCGTGCGCAACCATTTCTTGGAGGATTTGTAAGAGCAGTGCTCGTTCCACATGGCCGAAAAGATACCGAGTTCGGTGAAGCTCGGTTCCCTGCCCATCAGCTCCAAAATGCGGTCGTATTCATCCGGCTTCAGCCCATGGGCTTCGATAAGGTCCGGGGTGATCTGGATTTCGTTGGGTATGTTCATGTCGGCTTTATTGTAAACGAGTTTAAAGTGGCTAAGCGCATGCGGTCGAGCCGCTGGTCCAGCGCTTGATATCGGCGGTCATGCGGCTACCGGTGGCTTCGAACAGCAGCGGACCATAGGCGTTGACGGTGGCAGGATTGCCTTCACCTTCGACGACGGCCAGCGGGCGGTCCTCAGGTCTGTTGCGCGGCACAATCAGGATGCGGGGCCGGCCGGAAAAGGAATTGAGCTCTGGGGCAAGGCGATAGGCTCTGAAACTGCGCTCGCCGCTCTTGAACCAGCATTTGCTGGCTGCCAAGGCAATGCGCTCCATGGTCGGCAGAGCCGCTTCGGACGACTTGAGAGTCAGATTGCCCGGGCCGGAAGTCTGGCAGGCCGTCAGCAGTCCTGCGGCGACCAGGGTTGCTGTAGCGGTCAATCCTTGCCTCAGTGCCCTCATGCGGCAATTCCAAGCGCGGCGCTGAACAGTGCCTGGCCGTCGGTGCCGCCATGGGCTGCTTCGATGAGATTTTCAGGGTGTGGCATCATGCCAAGCACGTTGCCAGCCTCATTGACGATGCCGGCAATGTCGTTGATCGAGCCGTTCGGGTTTGTACCGTTGGCGTAGCGGAAAACGACTTGTCCGTTGTCTTCGAGCTTCTTCAGCGCATCGGGTTCGGCAAAATAGTTGCCGTCGTGATGGGCGACCGGGCAACGGATGATATCGCCTTGGCCGTATTGCCCGGTAAAGGCTGTGTTTGCGTTTGCGACCTCGAGCTCAACTTCGCGGCAGACGAATTTGAGCGAGGCATTGCGCATCAGTGCGCCGGGCAAAAGGCCCGCCTCTACCAGAATCTGGAAGCCGTTGCACACGCCCATAACACGAACGCCTGCCTCGGCTTTTTTTCGAACCGCTTCCATGACCGGCATGCGGGCGGCAATGGCACCGCAGCGCAGATAATCGCCGTAGGAGAACCCGCCCGGGATGACGACCAGATCGACGTCGGGAATTTCCGTCTCGGTCTGCCACACGGTAACGGGCGGCTCGCCTGAAATTTTGGTCAATGCGGCAATCATGTCCCGGTCGCGGTTGAGGCCGGGCAGGAGGAGGACAGCAGATTTCATAGTTCTGGAACGCCTTGCGGATCTGGGTCGGTTCGGCTGCCTTTTAACGCATATGTGGGTGAATTGCGATAGCTGTTGCTTTGCTTTCCAGTGCGGAGTATTGTTTAGATATTTTAAACTTAAAATAAACGCTGCTGAACCGGAAATCAGGGTGTTTTGCAGATAACCGGATCGTCCGGACCATGGAGTAAAAATTGGCAAAGGAAACCAGCCGGGTCGAAAGCGGCATGTCGCTCGATTTCGAGGGGCGCATGTCCTATGGCGACTACCTGAAGCTCGACACTTTGCTGTCGGCGCAGTCTCCGCTGAGCGACAAGCAGGATGAAACCCTCTTTGTCATTGTCCACCATGTACAGGAACTGTGGCTGAAACTGATCATAAACGAGCTTGAATTTGCCATGGGCAATCTGCGTGAGGACAAGGCCGGAATCGCTTTCAAGGCGCTTGCACGCATTTCCGCGGTTCAAGAGCAGCTCATTACGGCGTGGGACGTGCTTTCGACCATGACCCCGTCCGACTATATGACATTCCGCGATCAGTTGGGGCAGGCGTCCGGTTTCCAGTCCTACCAGTACCGGCTTGTGGAAATTCTGCTCGGTGCCAAGGATGAACGCATGCTGGCGCCGCACAGGCACCGTCCGGAAATCTTTGAGCGGCTTGAAGCCGCCTTTCGCGGACCGAGCATCTACGATGAAGCGATCGCGCTTGTCGGCCGGGCAGGATTTGACGTTCCCGATCTGCTGCTGAAACGGGACTTTTCAAAAACCCATACATTCAGCGATGCGCTTCGCGACATCTGGCTGCAGGTCTATCGGGAGCCGGAGCGTTATTTCGAGCTTTACGAGCTTGCCGAGGAACTTGTCGATGTCGAGGACCGGTTCCAGCAATGGCGGTTCCGCCATATGAAAACCGTTGAGCGAATCATCGGTTACAAAAAGGGTACCGGCGGCTCATCCGGGGTTGGTTTCTTGAAAACCGCGCTCGACCGTACGTTTTTTCCTGAACTTTGGGCGGTCAGGACCGATCTATAGGATTCAGACGAGTTCGACCGAATAGTCTTCGATGACAGTGTTTGCGAGCAGCTTTTCGCACATGGCGGAAATCTGCTCCTGCGCCTTCGCCGTATTCGTGGAAGAAAGTTCGATATCGAACACCTTGCCCTGGCGGACCTGGCCGACGTCTTCGAAGCCGAGCGAATCGAGCGCGCCTTCTATGGCCTTGCCCTGTGGGTCGAGCACCCCGTTTTTCAGAGTGACTGTGACACGTGCCTTGATCACGGTTGCTGTTCCTTGAGTGCTGTTCGCTGTCTTTATTTGACCAGGACCGGCCCGGTTCCGCGTGGCGGCTCGTTCTTGTTGACGATGCCGAGGCGGCGGGCGACTTCCTGATAGGCTTCCACCAGACCGCCGAGGTCGCGGCGGTAGCGGTCCTTGTCCATCTTGTCCTTGGTTTCTATATCCCAAAGGCGGCAGCTGTCCGGCGAAATCTCGTCGGCGACGACAATGCGCATCATGTCGCCCTCGAACAGGCGGCCGCATTCGATCTTGAAATCGACCAACTGGATGCCGACGCCGAGGAAAAGGCCGGAAAGGAAGTCGTTGACGCGGATGGCGAGCGCCATGATGTCGTCGATTTCCTGCGGGCTTGCCCATCCGAATGCGGTGATGTGCTCTTCTGAAACCATGGGGTCATCGAGCGCGTCGGCCTTGTAATAAAACTCGATGATCGAACGCGGCAGGACGGTGCCTTCGTCAAGACCGAGCCGCTTGGAAAGCGAACCGGCAGCCACATTGCGCACCACCACTTCCAGCGGAATGATCTCGACTTCCTTGATGAGCTGTTCGCGCATATTCACGCGTTTGATAAAATGCGTCGGAATGCCGATCCGGTTGAGATTTTCGAAGACATACTCGGAAATCCGGTTGTTGAGCACGCCCTTGCCTTCGATGACATCGTGCTTCTTGGCATTGAATGCGGTGGCATCGTCCTTGAAAAATTGTACGAGTGTTCCCGGTTCCGGGCCTTCATAGAGAATTTTGGCCTTGCCCTCATAGATACGGCGGCGACGATTCATGATGTTCTCTGTTTCTGCAGCGGGAGATTGAGTGCTGCCCCATTTGCGTCAAATTCCGCTACCATCTAGCTGAAACCGCCGCATTTCACAATCGCCGGGTCTCGTCAATTTGACGAAATAGGCAGATAATTTGCCCGCGACCAAAGCAGCGATTGATCTTTTGGCAGGCATTTGGTTTAGAGATGTAAGCCAAGCAGATACTTGCTATAAAGGTTTGCAGAGCTATGTAATAACTTTACGTTCAGGAGAACTGAATATGAGCGGCATGGACGAGCGCAGCGAAGCCTACGAAAACAAATTTGCACATGATGAGGAGCTGCGGTTCAAGGCCGAGGCCCGTCGCAATAAAATGCTGGGCCTGTGGGCAGCAGAATTGCTTGGCAAGGAAGGCGATGACGCCGAAGCCTACGCCAAGGAAGTGGTATTGGCCGATTTCGAAGAAGCCGGTGACGAGGACGTATTCCGCAAGGTTCGCCGTGATTTTGACGAAGCCGGTGTGGACCAGTCAGATCATCAGATTCGCCGCCACATGGATGAATTCATGCATACGGCAATGGAGCAAATTGTTTCCGAGTAATCAATATTTTGGCCCCGTTTCTTAATGTATCGGGGCCAATTTGCATTCAGGCTTCTAGTTTGCTGAGAAATTTGGCGAACACCATGAGGCCTTCTGGCCACGGGCCGAATCCCGACTCAGCATTGATATGTCCGGCTTTGCCGGCATCCATGAACAACGCTCCCCAGGCCGCGGCAATGTCGTCCGCCGATTCGTAGCTGCTGTACGGATCGTCGCGGCTTGCGATCACGATGGCCGGAAACGGCAGGGGATCGCGCGAATACGGCCCGAATGTCATGAGGTGTTTTGGCCGGATTTTCGGATTTTCGACTTCAGGCGGTGCCACAAGCAGTGCGCCGCTGACCTTGTTGGTGAATTCGGGAACCGCCTGGACGGCTGCGGCCGCGCCAAGCGAATGGGCGACTATGACGACCGGTTTTTCTGCCTCGTTTACGGCTTTTGCGATGTTTGCGGTCCAATCATCGCGTTCCGGTTTTGACCAGGCTTCCTGCTCTACCCGCCGGGCGGTTGAAAGTTTGGCCTGCCAGCGGCTCTGCCAGTGATCAGGGCCCGAATTCTTGTAGCCGGGAACGATCAGGATGTCGGCGTCAGAAGCTTTCATCGATTACTCACCACACAAATCCTGAGAAACAGGTCTACGTACCAAAGACGCGCGCAAATATCGTATCGACGTGCTTGGTATGATAGCCGAGGTCGAATTTTTCTCGGATATCATCTTCAGAAAGCGCGTTGCGAACCTCTTCATCCGCCAGCAGCTCTTCGAGGAAATCCTTGCCTTCCTCCCAGACCTTCATGGCGTTGCGCTGAACCAGCCGGTAGGCATCCTCGCGGCTGACGCCCGCCTGGGTCAGGGCAAGGAGAACGCGTTGGGAGTGCACCAAGCCCCTGAATTTGTTTAGGTTTGCCATCATGTTGTCAGGATAGACGACGAGTTTTTCGACAACACCGGTCAACCGCGCAAGGGCAAAATCCAGCGTAACGGTGGCATCCGGACCAATCATGCGCTCGACCGACGAATGCGAGATATCACGCTCATGCCAAAGCGCGACGTTTTCCATGGCGGGCATTGCATAGGAGCGGACCATGCGGGCAAGGCCGGTCAGGTTCTCGGTCAGAACCGGGTTGCGTTTATGCGGCATGGCAGAAGAGCCCTTCTGGCCAGGCGAGAAGTATTCTTCGGCTTCCAGGACCTCGGTGCGCTGCAGGTGACGGATTTCGACCGAAAGCCTTTCGATCGAGGAGGCGATGACGCCGAGCGTGGCAAAATACATTGCATGGCGGTCACGCGGGATAACCTGCGTTGAAACTGTTTCGGCGGAAAGGCCCATGGATCTGGCGACATGGTCCTCAACACGCGGGTCGATATTGGCAAATGTGCCGACTGCCCCCGAAATAGCGCAGGTGGCAATTTCTTCGCGTGCCGCCTCCAGCCGTTTCAGGCAACGCTCGAACTCGGCGTAGGCGAGGGCCAGTTTAACCCCGAAAGTGGTGGGTTCCGCATGAATGCCGTGGCTGCGGCCGATGGTGATCGTTTCCTTGTGCTCAAGTGCCCGTTTCTTAAGCGCAGCCAGCAGTTTGTGCATATCTGCAAGCAGAATGTCCGTTGCTTTCACCAACTGGACATTGAAGCAGGTGTCGAGAACATCCGAGGAGGTCATGCCCTGGTGCACGAACCGTGCGTCCGGCCCGACGATTTCGGAAAGATGTGTCAGAAACGCAATGACATCGTGTTTGGTGACAGCCTCGATCTCGTCAATGCGGGCAACGTCGAATGTTGCCTTGCCACCTTTTTCCCAGATGGTTTCGGCAGCCGATTTGGGTATGACGCCGAGTTCTGCCAATGCATCGCAGGCGTGGGCTTCAATTTCAAACCAAATGCGAAACTTGGATTCGGGCGACCAGATGGCCACCATTTCAGGACGGGAATAACGAGGGATCATTAATGACACTCACTGGTGATGTCGTTTCAGAGGAATCGGGCGAGGCGATCAACCGCCGTTTGGCCGCATGGCAGCCTGCTAGCAGAAAAAAGCCCCGATCTCAACGCGTCGTTTTGGCCAGCCGGTAACTTGCTGCAACAAGAAAGACCAGACCAAGGGGCATAAAGTTGCGCACGCCGATGACGGCAAACTGATAAAGCGCCGATGCAAGGGTAAAAGCAAGCTGGTAAGCCCAAAGCACAGTTGCAAACTCACCGTGCCACTGGGCATAAAAGCTCCGGTAGATGATCGCGAACAGCCCGGCTGTGACGGCAACAGTCAGGCCCCCAAGGCAGATGAATGCGATGGAAAACCGGGCTTCGGCGCGCCTTTTCCTTGTGAGAAAACCGATGATTACAAGTGCGATGGGAAATGCGAGCGTCCCGCCTGCGAAATAGAGCGCCAGCAGGGCTGTCATATGGGAGGTTAACCCGCCGATCGATATCTGAAGTCCTGCATAGACAGAGAGCGCCATGACCGCGCCCCACAAGGGAGCACCGAAAAGGAACCAGCGGGCGCTCAGTATGCCGGTCTTCGACGTTGCCGAACGCTGCGTTCCTGCACGTGCTGTTTGCGGTGCGGCTTGCCCCTTCAACGGTTCAGGCCCGGACGGCAATTGCGGAGTTTAGCTTCGTGCGGATTCCGCGGCGGCGCGGATAGCGGAAATATTGTCTCTGTAGGCTTCAGCTGTGCCTCCTTTGAAGATCGCCGAGCCGGCCACCAGAGCATTGACACCGGCTGCGGCGGCCAGAGGGGCCGTATCGGCGGTAACGCCGCCGTCGATTTCCAGATCGATCGGCCGGTCGCCGATCATGGCGTTTATGCGCCTGGCTTTTTCCAGAACCGCCGATATGAATTTTTGCCCTCCGAACCCCGGATTGACGCTCATGATTAGGATCAGATCGAGTTCATCGAGGACGTACTCGATCACGTTTTCAGGGGTCGCCGGATTGAGCGACACACCGGCCTTCTTGCCCAGAGCCCTGATTGCCTGCAGCGAGCGGTGGAGATGCGGGCCGGCTTCGGCGTGCACCGTGATGATATCGCAGCCGGCCTTGGCAAAGGCTTCGACATAGGGATCGCACGGTGCAATCATCAGGTGACAGTCAAACACCGCTTTACTGTGCGGACGCAGTGATTTGATGACATCGGGCCCGTAGGAAATGTTGGGGACGAAATGGCCGTCCATGACATCAAGATGGATCCAGTCCGCGCCATTGTCGGTTACATCGCGAACTTCCTGGCCAAGCTTGGAATAGTCCGCTGCAAGAATGGATGGCGCGATCCTGATGGGGCGGTTCATGGTTTACTCCACTGCTCCGGGAATTTTGCGGGGCTTAACACTTCCTGCAGCCGGAGACAATCGGACGGGGCGTCATCGATGCGGCCTGCATTATTTGCCGCCGAATTTCGATTGCCAGGTGGGATTGACGTCGTTCGGTTCCTCGCGGGCTTCGAATACGCCCCGTGCTATTGCCCGTGACATTGTTGCCGCGGCCGCCGCGCACAGGTCCAGAAAGCCATCAACGTCGAGCTTCTTGCCACTCCGGCCCGTTGCAATGGAGAAAATCAGGTCGCCGTCGAAAGGCGTATGCGCCGGCCAGATCGCCCGGGCAAAGCCGTCATGCGCCGAGACCGCAAGACGTTTTGCCTCGGCCTTGGTCAGGACCGCATCGGTTGCAATTGTCGCAATTGTGGTGTTCGCGCCTTCGGGACTGTGCCGCTCGCGGAATTTAATCCGCAGGTCTGTCGTGCTTTCCGGCTGCGGCGAAGGCAGTCCGAGGCCGCCGAACTCGGCGCCGCATTCGAAGGGCGCGGCCCAGAAGTGAGCGCCGCCGCCGACATTTGCCGTACCCACCGAATTGACAGCCACCAGCGCGCCGACCGTCACTCCATTATCGAGCGTGGCGGATGCCGAGCCGAGGCCGCCTTTCAGATCGGCCGTCATCGCGCCGGCGCCGGCGCCTGCGGTTCCGGTAGCAAATTCCCGGGTGGCCTTCGTGGCGGCCTCATATCCGAGCTCGCGATAGGGCGGGTAAAGGCCCCAATCCTTGTTTCCGCCATTTAAGAGGTCGAACAAGATAGCAGCCGGAACGATCGGGATAATATTGGGGCCGATCTCGAAGCCCACACCCTTTTCGCGCAGTGCGGCCTGCACCCCTGAAGCAGCATCGAGGCCGAAGGCAGAGCCGCCAGACAGGACGATCGCATTCACCGTCTCGAGGGTGTTGTGGGGTTCCAGAAGGTCTGTTTCACGGGTGCCGGGTGCGCCGCCGAGCACCTGTACGGACGCCACGGCCGCGTCCTCGCACAGGATTGCCGTTACCCCTGATTTGAGCTCTTGATCCTCAGCGTTTCCGACAAGCAGACCATCGACATCGGTGATTAGATTGCGTGGACCGGTTTTTATCATTCAATTGCTGCCCACAGTGTCTTCACCTCGGGGTCTTTCCGACAGGCTGGCCGGCATGAATGTGCCGTTGTACCAGACCATCAGCTCAAAGGGATTGTCTTTTCGTTCGCCAAAATCGTCGAATTCGATTTTGCCGATGGCCGTAAAAAACTCCTTGCCCGTCAGATGCTCGGCCAATGGGGACGAGGCAATGCTGGAGGCACGTTTGGCCGCCAGCAGGATTTGTCCGGATGCATAGGCCGGAATGCTGTAGCCGCTAATGCTGATCTCGGCATTGTCGAACTGCGAAACGGCGCGTTCGGCGCTCTGCAGAAAACGCGGCTCTGGAAGCGTGACCGCCAGGAAACCATTGGCGAGCGGTGGCTCGCTATCGGCTGCGTTTAGCGCATCGCCGCCAAGAAATGTGAGGTCGAGATCGGCCTCCTTGCTGTCGCGTGCGATCGTTGCTGCGTCCTGCCGGTCGCCACCGACGAATATGTGAGTTGCGCCGGATTTTTCGAGCCTGCGGACAAGGCCGAACTGTTTGTCCTGGGAGGGCCTGAAATTGTCTACAAACACCGGGCTGATGCCTATTTCCTCGAGTCTCAGCCGGACCGATTCCATCAGCTCACGCCCGTAGATCGTTCCGTCTTCTATCAGCGCCAGGGGCTTTCCGAGCCAATCGGTCGAGATCGTCCGGGCGATCATCTTCGCTTCGTCGTCATCGCGCGGGGCAAGGCGATAGAACAGCCAGTTGTTGCGGCTGGCATCTTCGGCGATGATTGCCGAACGCACGCCCAGTGTAATGGCCGGAATGCCGGATGCTGAAAGGACGGGCAGCGCGGTCGCCAGGCTTTCCATGCATAAAAATCCAATGACGGCGTCCACCCCCGCCTCGACAAAGGCGCTTGCCGCGTCTTCGCCCCCGGCCGCATCGCAGGAATCGGGTTCTTCCAATATTTCCGAAATTCCGTTTCCTGAATTCGCGGCGAGAACTTCAATGCCGGAAACGACCTGATCACCCAGAACGGAAAAATTGCCTTCCCGAGGCACCATGATGCCGACCCGAAGGCCTTGACCGTTGTCCTGAGCCGCTGCTGCGGGAGCAAGAAGCTGGATGCCCGCCAAGGCAATCACAGCAACAACGGATGAACGTGCCAGCCTCATCGATTTTCTTCTATACCCCAAAACGCAAACGGTTGTTTCCCCAAGCGATAACAGATCACATAAGCGCTACCAAGTCGAACCTTGCCGAATAGCATGGCATGCATCGATTTGTCCTTAATGCGTATTTCTGTTTCCTGAACGGCCGGACAGCCATAAATAGTATGGTTGGCGCCGCTATAGCGGTGAATCGGACAAGAAAATCGGCAAAATGGTTTCAAAATGCGAAGATGTGTCTATGTATTGCCTGCACGCCGGACGAGATCCGGAAATTGTTGGAGATGATGCGTGTTGAAACGAAAGACGGTTCAGTCGAAGGACTATAGGGATGCCATGGCCCGGTATGTCGGCCATGTGCAGCTCGTGACGACTGAGCACAACGGTATTCGCCGTGGCGTAACGGTCACGGCTGCCTGTTCGGTATCCGACGAACCGCCGATTGTTCTTGTCTGCCTCAACAAATCCAATCCAAACAACAGGATCTTCCTGGAAAGCGGCAATTTCGCCCTTAATACACTGGCCGTTCAACATCAGGCGATGGCGGCAGCGTTTGCCGGATTTGAAAACAAGGATGCCGATGAGCGGTTTGCCATGGGCGAGTGGGACACGATTTCCACCGGATGCCCGACATTGACGGACGCCATGGCTGTATTTGACTGCAATCTGATGGAACACAAGGAATTGGCCACCCATATGGTGCTGTTCGGAGAGGTCGCGGGATTGCGAATCGGCAATGTACAGTCCTCCCTTCTGTTTATGGACCGGGAGTGGCGGAGCCTGTAGCCTGCGTGCGCAAACAGGAAATGCCGGACACACAGCCAAAGGACAAAGCTTTGACCGACAAGCCGAAACCAATTCCAGGCTCCATTGACGAGACGCTGGAGTTGCTGGATGGACAGAATTACGTCGCGAGCCGGGCGTTGGCGACCGTACTGTTCCTGAGCCTGAGAATGCACCGGCCGCTGTTGCTTGAAGGCGAAGCAGGTGTCGGGAAAACCGAAATTGCCAAGGTGCTCTCAAAGGGGCTGAACAGGCCTCTCATCCGGCTTCAGTGCTATGAGGGCCTCGATATTTCGACGGCGGTTTACGAATGGAACTATCCGGCGCAGATGCTGGAAATCAGGATGTCCGAGGCTGCCGGTGAAACGGACCGCGCGGCCATCGAACGCAACATCTTTTCCGATCACTATCTGATACGCCGCCCCGTCTTGCAGGCGCTATCATCAGAAGGTGGCGGTGCACCGATATTCCTGATCGACGAACTGGACCGAACCGATGAGGCGTTCGAGGCCTATCTGCTCGAGTTGCTTTCGGAATATCAGGTCTCGATCCCTGAAATTGGCGTCATCAAGGCGGACGAACCGCCCATCGTGATCATCACCACGAACCGCACGCGTGAAATTCATGACGCGCTGAAGCGGCGCTGCCTCTATCACTGGGTCGATTATCCGAATGCGGCTGCCGAGCTGGAGATCGTCGGGCGAAAGGTGCCTGGATGCAATGCGGAGCTTTCAAAGCAGCTTGTCGGCTATGTGCAAAAGCTCAGGACGCTCGATCTCTTCAAGAACCCGGGCGTTGCAGAAACGATCGACTGGGCGACAGCGCTGACCGAACTCGACAGCGTTGCACTCGACCCCGAAGTGATTTCGGACACGATCGGTACCTTGCTGAAATATCAGGATGACATCGCCCGTATCGAAGAGGGTGAAGGCAGGAAGCTTCTGGAAGAGTTGAAGTCAGAGCTGGCGACGGCCTGAGGACCGACTGATCCGGAAACGGAGGATGAATCTGGGTAGCGTTACCGGCATAGAAAAGCACACACCACCAGATGGACGGTTGGCCGACAATATCGTCTATTTCGCCCGTGCCTTGCGGCGCGCCGGGATGCGCGTCGGGCCGGCTGCGGTGACCGAGGCTGTCGAGGCGGTGATGATTGCTGGTATCGGCTCGCGCGAGGATTTCTACTGGACGCTGCACTCGGTCTTCGTCAACCGGCATGAGGACCACGCCGTTTTTGATGAGGCATTTCGCCTCTACTGGCGCTCGCGCGATCTGATTGAAAAGATGATCGCGATGTTTTCTCCGGTGGCGCTGGAGCGACCCGATAAGGAAAAACAGCGGGCCGGCGAAACGCGCGCCAGCCAGGCATTGCAGAACAAGGATGTGCGGCGTCCCGAAAAAGACGAGCCGGAAATCGAGATCGATGCGCGCTTCACCAGCTCCGGCAACGAAGTGCTGCGCCAGATGGATTTCGCCCAGATGACGGCGGAAGAGATTGCCCAGGCGAAGCAGGCGCTCACGCATCTGATCCTGCCGCACGACCGCGTCAGGACCCGCCGCTTCAAGCCAAGCCACCGTCCTAAGACCGTTGATCCACGTGCCACTATGCGGATGTCTCTGAAGACCGGAGGCTCGCTCATCCTGCCGCGCTTTCGCGAACACAAAACAGTGCATCCACCGCTTGTCGTTTTGGCGGACATTTCGGGATCGATGAGCCAGTACACGCGGGTTTTCCTGCATTTTCTACATGTGCTGACGGAGAAGCGCCGCCGTGTGCATACATTCCTGTTTGGAACCCGGCTAACGAATGTTACGCGGCAGATGCGTCATCGTGACCCGGATGAGGCGCTGGCGGAATGCGCGTCGGCGGTGCAGGATTGGTCAGGTGGAACCCGCATTTCTGAAGCGCTGCGCGAATTCAACCGCCTCTGGTCGCGAAGGGTGTTGTCGCAGGGCGCCATCGTTCTTTTGATCAGCGACGGGCTGGAACGCGAAAGCGTCGATGACCTGCCTCAGCAGATGGAAAGGCTTCACAAATCCTGCCGGCGCCTTATCTGGCTGAATCCGTTGTTGCGGTTTGAGGGCTTTGAGGCAAAAGCCATGGGCGTGCGGGCTATGCTGCCGCATGTCGATGAATTCCGGCCCGTGCACAACCTTGAAGCCCTGTCCGATCTCGTGGCGGCATTTGAGGGTGATGAACGCGGCAATACCGATCCGAGGCGGTTCCTGAGCGCGACGGGTTAAAAACTAGGAGGCCGAACCGATGACAGAAACTGGCGAAACACTCGATCCGCTGACGATTGCCGAACGCTGGGCAGGCGAGGGGCGGGACGTGGCCGTTGCCACCGTTGTTGAGACCTGGGGATCCGCGCCACGTCCGGTTGGCAGCCACCTCGTCATTGACGGGGAGGGCAATTTTCACGGTTCAGTGTCCGGTGGGTGCGTTGAAGGTGCGGTTGTCAGCGAAGCAACCGACATCATAGCGGACGGCAAACCGCGCATGCTTGAATTCGGGGTGGCAGACGAAACAGCCTGGGAAGTCGGCCTTTCCTGCGGCGGGCGCATCCGTGTTTATGTCGAAAGGCTGGGGTGAGCGGTGGATCTTGATCTTCTCAAACAACTGAATGTCGAGCGCGAAGCACGCAGAGCGGCCATCCTTGTAACCGACCTGGAAGACGGAAGCGGCCGTCTCGTGCGGGAAGGCGACAGTGTCACCGGTGATTTGGCTTCCGCAGTCGAACGGGGCTTTCGGACCGGCAAATCGGCTGCGGTTGAATCCGGTGGGCGTAGCTTTTTCCTCAATGTCCACGTGCCGCCGGCGCGGCTGTTTGTTATCGGGGCGGTTCATATTTCTCAGGCGCTAGCACCGATGGCGCGCATTGCCGGATTTGACATGCGGGTGATCGATCCGAGGACCGCCTTTGCGACGGAAGAGCGGTTCGCCAATGTAGAGCTGCTGGCCGAATGGCCCGATGAGGTGCTGGAGCGCCAGCCGCTCGATGCCTATACCGCGCTTGCAGCCGTTACACACGATCCGAAGATCGACGATTATCCATTGAAGGCGGCGCTGGAAGCCGGAAGCTTCTATGTCGGGGCGCTCGGCAGCCGCAAGACCCACGCCAAGCGCGTCGAGCGTCTCAAGGAACAGGGTGTCAGTGACGAGCAGATCGCCCGCATCGCGTCGCCCATCGGGCTCGATATCGGAGCGGCGAGCCCGCAGGAGATTGCGGTCGCGATCCTGGCCGAGATCATAGAGGCGCTGCGTAAACGACAGGTGGCGGTCAATTGAAGTTCGGACCGGTCGATACGGAAGCGGCGCTTGGCGCCATCCTCGCGCATTCACTGATCGTTGGAAAACTGCGGCTGAAAAAGGGGCGCATTCTCAATCAGGATGATCTGGCGGCGTTGAAAAACGCTGGTGTCACGGAGATTGTCGCCGCCCGGCTGGAAGAGGGCGACGTGGGTGAAGACGAAGCCGCCGCCCGGCTTGGAGAAGCGCTGGCTCCAAACAATATAAGGGCCGGGGCTGCGGCGACCGGGCGTGTCAATCTGTTCGCACGCGAGAACGGCCTCTTTCGTGCCGATAAAGCGCTGGTAGACCGTTTCAACCGCATCGATCCATCAATTACCCTGGCGACCCTGGATAACAACGCGCAAGTCGCCGCCGGCGATATGGTCGCGACGATCAAGATAATCCCGTTGGCCGTTCCCAGCGATAGTCTGCGCCGCGCTGTCGAAGCTGTTGCAACCCCGGGCATCATTGCAATGCAGCCGTTTTCGCCTGCACGGGTTGGATTGGTGGCAACTGTGCTTCCGTCTCTCAAACCCTCCGTCATGGATAAAACTGCCAGGCTGCTGCAGGAACGGCTTAATGCGTCGGGCAGCACAATCGTAACGGAAAAAAGAGTTGCGCATAATGACGCCGCCGTTGGCGAGGCGGTCTCGGAACTTGCCGGCGATTGCGATCTGATCGTAGCTTTCGGTGCTTCGGCGATCGTTGATGCTGAGGATGTCATACCATCGGGCATTGTTCAGGCCGGAGGGGTTGTCGACCATGTCGGGATGCCTGTGGATCCTGGTAATCTCCTTGTGCTTGGGTATGTCGGAAATGTGCCGGTCATCGGTGCGCCCGGTTGCGCGCGCAGCCCCAAGGAGAATGGGTTTGACTGGGTGCTTGCGCGTATATTGTCCGGCGACACTCCAACGTCCGACACGATCACGACAATGGGGGTTGGCGGTCTCCTGAAAGAAATTCCGAGCCGGCCGCAGCCGAGGCTCGCCGGCGAACCCGCTACAACAAAGGACCTGCCGGTGGAAATCATCGTTCTTGCAGCCGGGCGGGCCAGCCGCATGAGTTCGGCTACGCATAAAGAGGATGAAGGCTTGGTGCCGCACAAACTGCTGGCCGAGTTCGATGGCGTGCCGCTAGTGCGCAGGTCATGCGAAACAGCGATCGCCAGTAATGGTGGCTCAGTACACGCCGTTACAGGTTACCGCAGCCCGGAAATGTCGGCAGCGCTTGAGGGGCTCGACGTCAATATCGTCGACAATCCCGATTTCGACGAGGGCATGGCGTCATCCCTTCGCTGTGGTATTGCCGCCGTCGGTCCAGAAGCTGCAGGCGCTCTTGTCATGCTTGCCGATATGCCTGCGATCAGGACGGAACATCTTTCAGCGATGATCGACGCGTTCAGGAAGGTGGGCGGACAGGCGATCGTGCGCGCTGCCAGCGGCGAGGTGCGCGGCAACCCGGTGATCCTGCCTCGCGAGACTTTCGATTCGGTTCTGCGGCTGGAGGGCGATGTCGGCGCCCGGCAGATCATTACGTCGGCAGGACTGCCTGTCATCGATGTCGATATTGGCGATGCTGCGCTATTGGACGTCGATACTAGGCAGGCGGTGCTCGATGCGGGCGGTGTTCTTAAAGCGTGATTCCGATCGTGGCGCCTAGGATCAGGCCGAGGCAATGTCGTTTGCCGCTGAAAGTCCGCGCTCTATGTCAGCGAGCAGGTCCGCCGTGTCTTCAAGCCCTATCTGAAGGCGGATGACCGGCCCTTCTTGCGGCCCGGTGGCGATTGTCCGGTCCTTGAGCGAGACCCTGACGGCAAGGCTCTCATAACCGCCCCAGGAATAGCCCAGGCCAAAAATCTGCAGCGCATCGAGGAATGCATGCGATTTCCTGCGCCACAGATCGCGCGACGGGCCGCCATCCAGCACAAAGGAAAACAGGCCGCTGGAGCCCTTGAAGTCACGCTTCCATAAATCGTGGCCCGGAAAATCGGACAGAGCAGGGTGCAGGACGTCGATAACGCCGGCCATACCCTTCATCTTCTGGGCAATTTCCAGTGCTGATTTCTGGTGATGCGCGAGCCGCACACCCATGGTGCGCAGACCTCTGAGCACCTGATAGCTTTCGTTTGGATTGCCGCAGACGCCGAGATTCGTTTGCGCATCTTCCAGTTGCTGCCAGTGTTTTTCGTTGGCCGAAACAAGCCCGAGCAGCACGTCGGCGTGGCCGCCTGGATATTTCGTGGCCGCATGAATGCTGATATCGACACCGAAGTCGAGCGCCTTGAAATAAATCGGGGTTGCCCAGGTGTTGTCCATCATGACCACCGCATCGTGTTTGTGCGCAGCTGCGGCGATGGCCGGGATATCCTGTATCTCCATCGTGTTCGAACCGGGTGATTCGGTGAAGACGACTTTTGTGTTCGGTTTGATCAATGCTTCGATGCCGGCACCGATCAGCGGGTCGTAGTAGGATATTTCCACGCCGAGGTTCAGCAGCATCGTGTCGCAAAACCGGCGGGTGGGAAAATAGACCGAATCGACCATGAGCAGATGGTCTCCCGACTTGAGGAATGCAAGCAGCGGAACGGTTACGGCCGCAAGACCGGAAGGCACGATGATAGTTCCGGCCGATCCCTCAAGTCCGTCGACTGCGCCCGCCAGCGCATCTGTTGTCGGTGTTCCGTGGGTTCCGTATGTGTATTTCTGGTCGCCGCTTTCCATCGTTGCACAATCGGGGAACAGCACCGTTGAGGCGTGAACAACCGGCGGATTAACAAATCCGAAGAAGTCATGCGGGTCATTGCCCGAGTGCGCGAGCTTCGTATTGACACCCCAATTCGACCCGTCTTTTGCCTTAGTCATATTCAAATCCCGTTGTGCCTCATCCAAATGGCCGGTGTACAACTTTGGTTGTAGGTGTTCAAAGGGCAAGATGGCCATTGGGTCCAAAAAATTGAAAATAATGTTCAATTTCGCCCTGCTTGATGCGCGGTTTAACCAAATTGCGCAGGAAATGTCGGAATTTGGACATAAGCACTTGACCGCAGCGCTGATTTGGGAATGTGATAGCGGCGTCGAAAGCACGAGATGGGGAGGGCGGAGCCTTCAGGTTCCGGCGTGCCCTGCGTGCTTATGGGAGTGATACACAGGGCAACAGAAAAGGTTGTATACAATGACAAGAAAAATCCTGTCGGCGATCGTCGGCACTGCAGTTTTGGGCCTCTCGGCCGGAGCTGCATCGGCTGCGACGCTGGACGACGTTAAAGGAAAAGGCTCAGTGCAATGCGGCGTGAGCCAGGGGCTGCCCGGCTTCTCAAACCCGGATCAGGACGGCAACTGGTCTGGCCTGGATGTTGATTTCTGCCGCGCTGTCGCTGCGGCAATTTTTGGGGACGCATCAAAGGTCAAATTCACACCGCTGTCGGCTAAAGAGCGATTTACTGCGCTTCAGTCCGGTGACGTGGATGTGCTGTCCCGCAACACCACGTGGACCATGAGCCGCGACACGGCTCTGGGCCTGAACTTCTCTGTCGTCAATTATTATGACGGTCAGGGTTTCATGGTTCGCAAGGACATGGGCATCAGCTCAGCGCTGCAGCTTTCGGGTGCATCGATCTGCACCAATACCGGCACGACGACGGAATTGAACGTCGCCGACTATTTCCGTGCTAACAAGATGGAATACGAGCTCGTTGCCTTTGAAAAGGCCGACGAAGTTGTTGCCGCTTACGATGCCGGCCGCTGCGACGTCTACACGACTGACCAGTCCGGCCTTTATGCTCAGCGTCTTAAGCTGACGGATCCGGCTGCACACGTCGTTCTTCCGGAAATCATCTCCAAAGAGCCGCTCGGGCCGGTTGTCCGCCAGGGCGACGACCAGTGGCTGAACATCATCAAGTGGACCCATTTTGCAATGCTGAACGCTGAGGAACTCGGTGTCACGTCCGCAAATGTCGACGAGATGAAGAACAGCGACAACCCGTCCGTCAAGCGCCTGCTTGGCACCGAAGGTGAATTCGGTGGCGCCATCGGCCTCGGCAATGACTGGGCCTACAACATCATCAAAGGCGTTGGTAACTACGGCGAAGCCTTTGACAGGAATGTCGGTCCGGACACGCCACTTGCAATCGCCCGCGGCGTGAATGCGCTGTGGACGCAGGAAGGCGGCCTGCAATACGGTCCGCCGATCCGATAGGAAAGACGTATTCTGCCCGGCAATCCATGTTGCCGGGCAGTTTCTTTCAAGAATAACGAACGATCCGCCGACAAGGTGGACGTGGGGAATGTAAAGGCCCTGTCACCCCGGCTTCGGTGTGGCACGGGTGGGAGATTTCAAAATGGCTCTGCAAGACGTTTCACAGGACGTCGGTCAGCCAAAGGTTGCCATATTCAACGATCCAAAAGTGCGCGGCTGGGTTTACCAGGTCGTGCTGCTTGTGGTGATCGTTTATCTGGTCGTCGTTGGTGTCCAGAACATGTTCGCCAACCTGGCAGCACAGAACATCGCTTCTGGCTTCGGGTTTATCGGACGCAATGCGGGATTCGCGATCAGCCAATCCATGCTGGAATACAATCAGGCTGAATCGAGTTATGGCAAGGTCTATGTCGTCGGGCTTTTGAACACGATATCGATTGCGTTCATTGGCGTGTTGCTCGCAACGATCCTTGGATTCATCATCGGCATTGCACGCCTGTCGCAGAACTTTGTCGTCCGCTCGGTTGCGACGATTTATGTCGAGACGTTCCGCAATATTCCACTGCTTCTACACATTTTCATCTGGTATTTCGGTGTTCTGCGCCTGTTGCCGCACCCGCGGAGCAGTGCTGATTTGGGGCTGCTTGGCCTTTTGAACAATCGCGGCTGGTTTGCACCCAAGCCGATCCCTGAGGATCTGTTTTTTATAACGGCGATAACGTTCGTCATCGGCATTGTCCTGACGTTCTTCATCTCCGGTTGGGCACGCCAGCGCCAGGCGAAAACCGGCCAGCAGTTTCCGGTCTTCATGACCGGCCTCGGGCTGATCATCGGACTGCCCGCAGTTATTTTCCTCGTTACCGGATTGCCGCTGGTCTTCGATTATCCGGTGGCAGGTGCTTTTCGTCCGAGCGGCGGAATGACCATCATTCCCGAATTCATCGCCATGCTTCTGGCGCTGTCGACCTATACAGCGGCCTTTATCGCCGAAATTGTCCGGGCTGGAATTCTGGCGGTCGACAAGGGGCAGACGGAGGCGGCGCATGCGCTCGGTCTTCGCTCAGGTCCGACCCTGCGCCTGGTGATTATTCCGCAGGCAATGCGGGTGATCATTCCGCCTTTGACGAGCCAGTATCTGAACCTGACGAAAAACTCGTCCCTGGCTGTGGCGATCGCATATCCAGACCTCGTCTCGGTGTTTGCCGGAACCGCGCTGAACCAGACCGGCCAGGCCGTCGAGATCCTCGGCATGACCATGCTGACTTATCTCGGCCTGTCGCTTCTGACCTCGGCTTTCATGAACTGGTACAACGCCCGAATGGCGCTGGTGGAGAGGTAGGACCATGGCAGATTCAGCTAACAACTCCTCCGTCGCCTATGTTCGGGACAACATTCTTGAAGAATCCGCGGCGCCGAGCAGTGCCGTGGGACCGATCCACTGGTTACGTGCCAACCTGTTTTCCAACTGGGTCAACTCGGTTCTGACCATCCTGGTCATCTACATATTGTATGTGATCATTCCGCCGCTTATCAGCTTCGCTTTTGTCGAATCGGTCTGGACCGGCGCCAACCGCGAAGCCTGTGCCACGGAAGCGCAGGGCGGCTTGAGGCCGGACGGATGGTTTGGGGCCTGCTGGGCTTATACCGATGCCTATTTCAACCAGTTTATCTATGGGCGCTATCCGGACGCGGAACAATGGCGGGTCAACATCGTCTTTGTCATGTTCTTTGGCGGGCTTGCACCGCTTCTGATCCCTTCCGTGCCTTTCAAGCAGGCGAACATCATCTTCCTGAGCGTGATATTCCCGGTTGCGACCTTTATCCTGCTGACCGGCGGCAATCTTCACTATAGCGGCTTCCTGCTGCCGGATGCCGTCATGGCCCCGTCGGCTGCCAGGTTCTGGGTCGACTATGTGATTTTGACGCTCGTCATTCTTGCCATTGGCCTGGGTATTGCGAGGGGGACGCATTCAGATCCAATGCCGACGCTGAAGACGGTACTCGGCTTCATGGCAGGGCTGGCAATTGTCCTCGCTCTGTTTGCTGTGCCGTTTGGCCTTCAGTCCATCGAAACGGACCGCTGGGGCGGATTGCTGGTGACGTTGGTCATTGCAATTACAGGCATCGCCGTATCGCTGCCGATCGGCATTGCTCTGGCGCTCGGGCGGCGTTCCAACATGCCCATCGTCAAGCTGTTCTCGGTGGTGTTCATCGAGTTCTGGCGTGGTGTGCCGTTGATCACGGTCCTTTTCATGTCGTCGGTGATGCTGCCGCTGTTCCTGCCCGAAGGGGTGCATTTCGACAAATTGCTGAGGGCCCTGATCGGTGTGGCAATGTTCTCCGCCGCCTACATGGCCGAGGTTGTGCGCGGCGGCCTGCAGGCCATTCCAAAGGGGCAATATGAAGGGGCCATGGCGCTCGGCCTGGGCTTCGGTCAGATGATGCGGATGATTATTCTGCCGCAGGCTTTGACCCTGGTCATACCGGGAATCGTCAACACCTTTATCGGCCTTTTCAAGGATACGACGCTGGTGCTGATTATCGGCCTGTTCGATTTCCTCGGTCAGATCCAGTCGAGCTTCACGGATCCCACCTGGGCGTCGCCGGTGCAGTTGCTCACGGGCTACATGTTCGCAGCATTTGTCTACTTTTGCTTCTGCTTCGGCATGTCACGTTATTCAGCATATATGGAACGCCGGCTCGATACCGGTCACAAATCATAATTAGGGGAAGAGCGCTATGTCAGAAGACGCTGCTCACGAAGTAGAAGTAGAAGCCGACCGGTCAAAGATGAAGGTGTCCGAAACGGATGTCGCCATTGAGATTACCAACATGAACAAGTGGTACGGTGATTTTCACGTTTTGAGGGACATAAATCTCAAGGTCATGCAGGGCGAGCGGATCGTTGTGGCGGGTCCGTCGGGCTCTGGAAAATCGACCATGATCCGGTGTATCAACCGGTTGGAAGAACACCAGAAGGGCACGATCGTCGTCGATGGCATCGAGCTGACGAATGATCTGAAAAAGATCGACGAAGTGCGCCGGGAAGTTGGCATGGTGTTCCAGCACTTCAATCTGTTTCCGCATCTGACCATACTTGAAAACTGCACACTGGCGCCGATCTGGGTTCGCAAGATGCCCAAGAAAGAAGCCGAGGATGTTGCCATGCATTTCCTCGAGCGCGTGAAAATCCCGGAGCAGGCACACAAGTTCCCGGGGCAGCTTTCCGGTGGGCAGCAGCAGCGCGTCGCCATTGCACGCTCGCTTTGCATGAATCCGAGGATCATGTTGTTTGACGAGCCCACATCGGCGCTTGATCCGGAAATGATCAAGGAGGTGCTCGACACCATGGTGGGCCTTGCCGAGGAAGGCATGACCATGATCTGCGTAACCCACGAAATGGGTTTTGCCCGTCAGGTTGCCAACCGCGTCATCTTCATGGACCAGGGCCAGATTGTTGAACAGAACGAGCCCGGCGAGTTCTTCGACAATCCCCAGCATGAGCGTACGAAGCTCTTCCTGAGCCAGATTCTGCACTAGCGGACGCCAGGTGTTGCAATCAATCTAAACTGGCCGGCTCCGCGCCGGCCAATTTCGTTGGTTCAAAGTTGTGAAAGATCGGTCGCGTCGTAACCGTAGAGCCAGTCGAGGTCGGATGCCAGCGTCTCCGGCGTCCGCATAGACAGGATCAGGTTTCTGGCGATCCGGGCCGGGCCTTTTGCGTGATAGGCAAACTTGTTGAAATCACCCCGCTTTCGAACGCGCGCGATCCGTGGGATTCTCAGCGCATCGAACATCGGCATCATATCGTCTGTGTTGCCATTCGCGGCGTCGAAGCACGCCGCAAGCGCGCAGGCATCTTCGATAGCCATTGCGGCTCCTTGTGCAGCGTGCGGTGTCATGGCGTGGGCAGCATCGCCGATGAGAGCCGTTTTACGGCCGGCTGTGTAGCACGTGTTCCTGACTTCAAAGAGTGGCCAGAAGCGCCACGACACGTTGCCGAGGGCATTGAGAATTGCTTTGTTCCAGCCGCCAAACAGCGCGCGCAGTTCCTCGACGTTGCCTTCGTTGTCCCAATTGCGGCCCGTTACCTTGCCTGGTGTGATCGCCACGGCGTTAACGACGCCGCGATGACCGAGGGGATAGGTTACCAGATGTGTATCGGGCGCAAGGAATGCGTTCACGTGGTCAGGGTTTTTCAGGGCTGGCAGATCACCGGGATTCAACAGCCCGCGCCAGGCGATCGATCCTGAAAAAGTTGCGGAAGGGGCGTTGGGCACCATCCTCCGCATGGCCGACCACACGCCGTCCGCACCAACAACCAAATCCGGTTCAGCGCCCATCGCCCTCGTCAGCAATGCCAGGAGTTGAGGTTCGGACTCCGCCACAATGGATCTGTCCAGATGCAGCGTACACAGCGCATCCGCGTTGACGGCATCGGCCAGCAGTTTTTGAAGATCAGCGCGATGGATGACGCCATAGGCCGCATCCCAACGCCGGCGGGCAAACCCGCCAGCCGGTATTTCGCACAAGGTCTGCAGATCTATGCCCGACAATAGCGACAATCTGGGTGGCTCGACCATGACTGCTGAAAGCTGGTCTCCGATTTCCAGATCGTGGATCAACCGCGTGACGTTGGGCGACAATTGAAGCCCGGCGCCTACCTCGTCCAACGTCTGGCTGGCTTCAAAAATATCCACCTTATACCCGCGCCGGGCAAAGGCGATCGCTGCGCACAATCCGGCGATTCCGGCGCCGACAACGACAATTCTGGGTTGCATCACGTGTGTGCTAGCTCACTATGCATGATCGGAAGCGCAGTCGAATAGACCGTATTCCAGGCTCTGGCGAGCCTAGCAAAAGACATAAACGGCCGCCAGCGGAGATGGCTGGCTTTTCGAATTGTCCTTAGTCGGTCTCTGTCGAAAAAGTGCACCCGTCCGGCTGGGTCTGATCGGCCGCGAGCTCGCCATTGTGCTTGTAAAGTGTTGAGCAATAGGGACAAATTATCTCGTTGTCGTCGCCCATGTCCAAATATTCATGGGGATGATCGAACGGCGTGTTTGCGCCAACACACATGAATTCTCTGACGCCGACCTCGATAGAGGGATGCCCGGCGTCATTCTGGAAATGCGGGATAGTGTGCCCGGCCATTTCGATACTCCAAAATCAATGTAATTCAGGCGGAACATATACGCACGGTTGTCAATTGTGTAGAGAAATTTGGCAGTCATATACGACTTTTTCCCCCGTTTTGACTGTATTTTGTAATGATGTCGCTCCTATTTGCTATCGAGAGGCAAGTCTTCCTCCCTTGTCAACCGCTGGTAGGCGTTCGTCGGCTAAATTCGAGTCGCCGTAAAATCTGATTGGCATTGTGATCTCACGGCATGTCACGCGGCAATCGAATGGGTGCTTGAGAAATGTTCAAGATTGGCATAAATGCTGTTATTCAACGTGACTATGGAGCCGTATTGAATGGACATCGACCGCTTGCCGATGAACGAGATCAGCAATGGAGGCGTTCGGATCGCTTATCTCGATGTCGGTCCGAGAGACGGCTATCCGGTTCTTCTTATCCATGGCTTTGCCTCCACGGCACATGTCAACTGGGTTTTCACTGGCTGGGTCAGGATGCTGTCGGAATTGGGCTATCGTGTCATAGCACTGGATAACCGTGGCCATGGCGGCAGCGAAAAACTCCACGACCCATCAGGCTATACGCCTGATTTGATGGCCTCGGATTCGTTGGCCCTGCTTGAATTCCTGGCAATCGAACGCGCCCATGTCATGGGATATTCGATGGGTGCCCGGCTCAGTGCCTTTCTGGCACTTGCTGCGCCGGAACTGGTGAGCACACTCGTATTTGGCGGCCTCGGATCGGGAATGACCGAAGGTGTGGGCGACTGGGGGCCGATCGCGGATGCGCTGCTGGCGCCGTCGATTGGCGATGTCACAGATGCGACGGGCCGCGCCTTTCGCGCATTTGCGGACCAGACCAGGTCGGACAGGCAGGCCCTAGCCGCCTGCATTGAATCATCACGGACGCTTGTTGTGCCGGCGCAGCTTGCAAGGCTGACCATGCCGGCGCTCGTAGCGGTGGGAACCCGGGACGATATTGCCGGCTCTGCCGAGGTGCTGGCCGGTCAACTTCCCGATGGCCGCGCCTTTGATATAGCGAACAGAGATCACATGCTTGCCGTGGGCGACCGGAGCTACAAGGCAGCGGTCGCACAATTTTTCGAGGAGTCTGAAATTTCATGACTGATGTTGGCGTCGATCAGGTGTTGCCGGATTTGCAAGAGCGGTCTTTTGTCGGTGTGAATGACAACAAGCTGGCCGCCAGTGTTTATGAAGGCGGCGGCCAGCCGATTCTGCTGTTCCATGGTGGCGGGCAGACACGGTACGCGTGGGACAAAACCGCAAAAAGGCTTCAGGCGGATGGAATGACTGCAATCACGGTGGACCTGCGCGGCCACGGTGAAAGCGACTGGATTGCGGACCAGTCCTATTCCTTTGACGATTATGCGGCCGACGTCGCTTTGATTGCCCGCGCGACCTACAAGGAATACGGCGTAAAGCCGATTGCTGTCGGGGCTTCCCTTGGCGGGATATCTTCCCTCGTTGCGCAATATGAATCGAACCAGGACTGTTTTGCAGGGCTTATCCTTGTAGATGTTACGCCACGAATGCACAGGGATGGCGTCGACCGTATCCTGGGTTTTATGTCTGACCGCATCGAAGATGGTTTCAGTTCACTGGAAGAGGCTGCCGACGTCATATCGGCCTATCTTCCCAACCGCAGCAGACCGAAATCGCTCAATGGTCTGTCTAAGAACCTGCGGCTTGGCGACGACGGGCGATACCGCTGGCACTGGGATCCGGCCTTTATTACCGGACCGCGTCCGGTCAACACCGGACGGCTCCGTTCTGAGGAATACCGCATGAATGCGGCGCGTGCGCTTACGATACCGACCCTTCTGGTTCGCGGAGGGCAATCGGAACTCGTATCAGAGGACCACGCGGAGGAGTTTTTGAAGCTGGTTCCGCATGCGAAGCTGGCGGATGTTTCGGGTGCCGGGCATATGGTTGCGGGAGACCGAAACGATATTTTCCAGGCCGCGATACTCGAATTCCTGGACGACATTCTAAAGCAGGACAGATGATCCTATTTGCCGGCAAAGCTGGGGCTGCGTTTTTCCCGGAACGCCCGGCGGCCTTCCGCGTAATCCGCGCTCCTGAATGTCGATTGCGCCACCTCTTCAGCGCGTAGCAGATCCTCATTCCTGCCCGTGAGCGCTGCTCTGATGGATAATTTCGAAGCCCGGTTCGACAAGGGAGCGTTTGCACAAATCTGGTCGGCCAGTTCGTGAACTGCTGTGTTGAGGTCGGCAATGCCGCAGACCGAATATAGGAACCCTGCCGATTGGGCTTCCCGGGCGTTCATCCTGCGGCCGGTATATAGAAGTGCGCGTGCGGGCTGCGGCCCGAGGGCCTCGACGATGTCGCTCATGGCGTCTACCGGATAGGCAAGGCCAAGCCGCCCGGCAGGGACCGCGAACAGGGCTTCGTTGCTGGCAATGCGCATATCAGTTGCTGCCGCCAGGCCAAAGGCGCCGCCAAAACAGACACCGTTGATCATTGCCACCACCGGTATCGGGCACAGCCGCACGGCTTGAAAGGCCGATGAGTTGGAAAGCTCATAGCCCTGTGCGGTCGACGCATCCTGGCGAACCTCATCGAACTCGGAAATATCCGCGCCTGCTGAAAAGTCGGTGCCGCCCTCGCCATGCATGATGATGCAACGAATGTCACCCTGCTCGCATAACCAGTTCAGGGCTACCGGAATATCGCGCCACATCTCGAAGCTGATTGCATTCTTGCGTTCCGGGCGATTGATGCTCAAATATCCCCTGTTCCCGTCGGTTGCCGCAATCAGGCCGTTTTGTGCGAATGTGTGCCTTGATTTCATTAATAATATATCCATTTGAATTTCGATGTGTCTGGCCTATCTTTACCGGATGTTGTTTTAAGTGCGATAGGGGTTGCACAGTTTGTGTCGACAGGAGCGGTCATCCGTTCCACACTTTTCGAGGCCCGGTTGGGGCGCTCATCGGAGGACGAAAACATGGTTGCTGACAAGGCTCTGAGTGCGGAGCAGGTCAAAACGATGGACCCGATCTGGGATGCAATCCGGACGGAGGCATTTCAGGCTGCTGAAAACGATCCGGTGCTTGCCACCTACCATTACTCAACAATCCTGAATTTCAGGACGCTCGAAGATGCCGTCATTCACCGCGTATGCGAGCGCCTCGATCACCCGGACATGCCGACGAATCTGCTGCGGCAGACTTTTGAGGAAATGCTGGCAGACCAGCCGGGCTGGAGTTCAATATTGCGAGTCGATATTCAGGCCGTTTACGATCGCGACCCGGCCTGCGACCGTTTCATCGAGCCGGTCCTTTACTTTAAAGGGTTCCATGCCATCCAGGCGCACCGGCTGGCTCATTGGCTTTGGGAGCAGGGGCGACGCGACTATGCGCTTTATCTCCAGAGCCGTTCTTCCGAGGTGTTCCAGACGGATATTCATCCGGGTGTGCGCATGGGCAAGGGAATATTCCTTGATCACGCGACCGGTCTGGTGATCGGCGGAACGGCGGTCATTGAGGACGACGTTTCGATATTGCACGGCGTTACGCTTGGCGGCACCGGCAAGGAGCCGGGCAACAGGCATCCGAAGGTTCGTCACGGCGTGCTGATCGGCGCGGGCGCCAAGATTCTGGGCAATGTCGAAATCGGCTGCTGCTCGCGCATCGCTTCCGGATCTGTTGTCTTGCAACCGGTTCCCGAGTCGACCACGGTGGCCGGCGTGCCGGCCCGTGTTGTCGGAAAGGCGGGTTGCAAGGAGCCGGCGCGTTCGATGGACCAGATACTGGGCGACGACTGAACGCAAGCTGTGCACAGCCTGGTATCGCGCTAGCGTAAAACAGCGAAATTCACATTGAGGCCTTTACAGCCGGATGATTGCATTGCATGAAACCGGGCGTGCAAGGCAATCAAACGGAGAGCATCTTGAAGCCCGAAGAACTGCGAAAGCTCGATTCCTATTTCAAACGGACGTTCAATCCGCAAATGGAAGTGCGGGCACGGCCGCGCAAGAATGATTCCGCCGAGGTCTATATTGGCGACGAGTTCCTGGGCGTATTGTTCCGGGACGACGAGGACGGCGATCTTTCCTTCAATTTCTCGATGGCAATTCTGGATATCGATCTCGACGATCATTGAGAAGACCGCGCGGCACCTTTTCAATCCCGCGTAAGTCGCCAAAGCAAGTTTATGAAAAGCCGCACGCGATGCGGCTTTTTTTTATGATGGCTGACCGTTTTTCGCTGCCTGGAACGCATCAAGGACATAGGATTTGATCGCAGCGTCCAGCCGCCTCCATTCGGGAAGAAGCTCGCGGGAAAAGCGGTATGTCACCGTCAGGTCCGCGCTGATGTTTATATCCCGCATGCAAGAATGTGCGCCGGAGGGCAGACCTTGCTCTATCAGACAGCGTGCTGCAAATGCGGCTTCATTATCCCGAGCGCCAACATAGAGCATCTCACCGGCATAGCGGGTGTCATTTCCAAATTCGTATGCGAGAAGCCCGCTTTCCTTCGACAGCGTGCCGCCGTCCGTCAATTTGCTGTAAACCGGATCAAGCCGCGCTGACATGTCCAACGGCATGGAGCGTGCCGACAACGACAGGAAAACAAGCCGCTGTGAATTATCGACATCATTGAACTGCTTGCGGTTGGCGTGTGTGTAGCCTTCAAGTTCAGGCCATGTGAAATAGGCATCAATGCGTTTGTGCACACCACCTTTGCGCTGGTATTCGAAGCGGATCGTGTTGGCCGGCAGCGCAATAGATTTGCCGTTTATCCTTATTGTAACCGGTGTTGGATCGACACTGTGCCCGCTCATGACCATGCGTTCGCCGATCATGCGTCCACCGATGCTGAGCGCCAGGGTCAAGACGCCGACCGCGGCAATAAAGACAGCAGCCTTGCGCAGCAACCCCGGAGAGATAAGAGGCTTGATTTCCCCGGGCAGCGTTGACGACGTCGGCTGATTCATGAATAGAGGATCCAACTGGCTCCCGCCCATACGCAGGGGAGCAATCATAATCTTCCAAGATCATTCAGGATTATGGTTAATGGGTCGTAAATTTGCGATGCGGCAGAGCCTGAAATTTGCATTACCGGTAGGTGACCGATGCGGTCACCGCCAACCCTAATTGGAGGAATTTATGCCACTTTACAGACTTGGCACCGATAGCCCGGTCGTGCCGGACGGATTTTACTGGGTTGCTGAAACAGCGGTCCTTATCGGCCGTATCGTTTTGGAAGAAGATGTCGGCATCTGGTTCGGAAGCGTGTTGCGCGGCGACAATGAGAACATCACCGTGGGGGCAGGGAGCAATATTCAGGAAAACTGCGTTCTGCACACGGATATGGGGTTTCCGCTTACCATAGGTGCAGGGTGTACAATTGGTCACAAGGCGATGCTGCATGGCTGCACAATCGGCGATAACAGCCTTGTCGGAATGGGAGCAACGGTACTGAACGGAGCCAAAATAGGCAGAAACTGTCTCATCGGCGCTGGCGCCCTGGTGACGGAAGGCAGGGAAATTCCCGACAACAGCCTGGTAATCGGTGCACCTGCCAAACCTGTTCGCCAGCTCGATGACAAGGCTATTGAAACACTCAAATGGTCAGCGCAGCACTATGTCGAGAATGCACGGCGGTTCTCCAGCGATCTGGTGCGTGTCGACTGATATTTTTGTATTTGCAAAAATTGGGGAGGGAGCCGGCGTGATGCCGGCTCCCTAGGCCTGGTCTGAGACGGGAAGGGTGGGGACTGACCAAGGCCTTACTGTTTGCGTGCCCCGCAACCGAACTGCATTTGATGCCGATATTTCGTGCGCACCGCCCGTCGCCGATACGCCAACGGCAATTTAGTTATCCCTGATGCTGCCGACCGTGGTGGGCCTGCTCTGCTTCAGTCTGGTCCATTTGCCTGAATGACGTGACGATTGTCGCTTGAGGAATGTGTATTCCGTATCCGACCAGAGCAGCACCTTGTCGCGCATATTGTCCAGAATATAGTCGCCAAGATCCGTGCGAACGGTCAGCACAGCGTGACCAGAACCGTCAGGCTGGCGCACGACCGTGATAAGAAGATCGGAGGGTTTCAATCCGGCATCCATGAGGCGCTGCCTTTTCAGCAGCACATAGTCTTCACAGTCACCCACGGACTTGGGATAGGCCCATAGCTCTTCGACGCCGAAAATCTCCATGTCGGTCTGCGGCCTGATCGCCTGGTTGACGGCATAGTTGACTTCCAGGATTTTCCGCCAGGCTTTCCTGGTCAATTTCATAGGCCGGGATTTGCGGGAACGCTGATTGCATTCGTCCGGATTGGCCCGACAAAAATTGTAGTGCCCGACCGGCTGGCTGGTAACACCCAGTGTCGTCATGTTGGAGGCGTTGGCCTGCGCTTCAATCGGCAGCGTAAACAGCGCACACACAAGCACACCCTTCAAATATGCTCTTGTTTTCATGTCTTTGTCTCCCCGTCTCTGTGGGAGGGACAATGACATCTAAGTTTTTACATCGCGCAAATAATAACAATATAACTAAGTACAAATGATTGATATAGTTGAGATAAATAAGAATAAAATCAATATAAAATAAGAATAAAAATTGTATAAAACTTGAAGCAAATTTTCCGGGTTTTGCTATCGTGCGGGAATCCCGCCTGTGTCCATCCGCCGCGTTGTATACACCTGCCGGCGTTGCCACCTTTTTGGGATACAGACGGCAGGGAACCGCGCCATGGATAAAACAGAAAAAGATCTCAGTGCCCATTGGGAGGCTGCGTATGCGAATACGCCGGCAGAAGATGTCAGCTGGTTTCAGTCAAGCCCGCAATGTTCACTGAGCCTGATTCGGCATACGGGCCTCGGCCGCGATGAACCAATTGTCGACGTCGGTGGTGGAGCCTCGACCCTGATCGATCACCTTTTGGATGATGGCTTTGGCGACCTCACGGTCGTTGATGTGGCCTCAACGGGCCTCGAACAATCAAGAAGACGGTTGGGAAAAAAACGTGCCGCCGGCGTTGAATGGGTCGTTGCTGATGTGACGACCTGGCAGCCAATGCGGCGATATCGTCTGTGGCATGACCGAGCCGTCCTGCATTTCCTGACCGATCCGGCTGATCAGGCGCGATATGTAAAAACGCTAAAGAAGGCCGTCGAACCTGGCGGGTGGGCAATCATAAGCGGATTTGCACCCGGTGGACCGCGCCGCTGCAGTGGCCTCGATATCGTTCAGCATGATGAGACGAGCCTCGGCAAACTGTTGGGCGCGGAGTTCAAATTGCTCGAAAAGCGCGATGAAACGCATCTCACGCCGTCGGGCAAGGAACAGGCATTCCGCTTCTGCCTGTTTCAGCGTGAGAGGACCTAGGGCGCCCGTCCTGCGGCACGGCGCGTCCATCCAAATACGCGGACAGACTCGTTTCCCGGTAAAGGCGCACAGGTTAATTGGTCCCGGCTGATCTGGAGACTAGATAAAGTTTTCCAGCGCGTCGGGTGGTTGGATGGTTGCGAACTCGATGGCAACACCGTCGTCGAAATGCCTTACGACGCGTGCGCGCATGGTTCCAAGTATCACCTGAGCGCCCATTTCCGGACGGACTTCCAATTCGAGAGCCGCGCCGGACATGGATAGATCGACGATGCGGCACGGATACGTGTCTCCGTCCGCCAGCCTGATTTCAGCATTTGGATTGCGCGGCACGATCCGCTCGTGGCGGCGGTCTTCCGGCAGCCCGAGCTCGTTGCGGTTTGCAAACCAGGTCAATTGGGCAGCAAGCTTCTGGCGCTTCCTGTCCGTCGCGCTTACCGCAATGCGGAAGCCGTCATCCAGCATTTCCGTGATTTTGCCTTCGATGCGGCCGATATGATCGATATAGGAAACAATCCGTTCGGTGATTCGCGGCAGAGCTGCACTTTTGAACTGCACCTCGCCTGGGGACATTGCCACCGCCACGCATTCATATTCGGTGAAATCCGCACACATCAGCCGGCCGTGCAAATTGACGACAACATTTTGATATGTCGTGTCATCTTCCGGTTCCGTCAACAGCGCCTGTGCCGATCCTTTTGCAAAATGCATGTGGCTAAAATCCGATCCTTTAAATTGTCCTTTCACAATAGGCTGTTCTGGTTAACAAGCGGTAATCAGCCGGCCTAACTATTTAGGAATTTTCCCATGCAATTGGACTGGAAAAAGACAACGCATGGTTGCGATTTGCGATGCGGGGATCGGATTTCATAATTAAGGTTAACAACTGCTTTACGTTGCCCGGCCACATGGGCTGTGGCATAGGTGGGACAACACTTCACTGGCTGCATTCAGCAGCATCACAGCACAGACTCAGGTTCGGGTGGGGCCCGACCAAAGCCGTTTGACAGCATTGTCAAACGGCTTCTTTTTTGCCTGCCGCTGATATATGAGACAATCGGTTGTAGAGCAGGAAAGGCGCTTTCATGACAGGCGATCACGGTTCCGACGGTTCAAGCGGCACGAATGCCTGGGGAAATGCCCGCCGGGCACGGCAGCCGATGTTTAATTTGCCGTCGGTAATCACCTGGATGCTCGCACTTATGTGGCTGCTTCAACTCGGCCGCGATTTTCTGTTGAGCCGCCTGCAGGACTATCAGGTTCTGATCGAGGGTGGTTTTATCCCGCTCAGATACTCTCTTGCGGCTTCAGAGCAGAGCTACGCCTGGCTGTGGACACCTGTCACATATTCGGTATTGCACGGCGGTTTTGCTCATCTGATCGTCAATTCGATCTGGCTGATGGCGTTCGGTGCGGTGGTCGCAAGGCGAATAGGCACCGGTAAGTTTTTGATATTCTGGGTTCTTTCGTCCATATGCTCGGCCGCACTCTACTGGGCTGCCAATCAGGGCAGCAATATACCGATGATCGGTGCATCCGGCGTGGTTTCCGGGCTCATGGGGGCTGCGGCGCGTTTCGCATTTCCGATGAACGGCCGATTTGACCGCTTACATGCGCATTTGCTGCCCCGCCTGACCCTGCAACAGGCAATGATGAACCGCACCGTAATCACCTATGTAGCGATCTGGTTTGGCATTAATGCGCTGGCTGCATTTGGACTTGCTGCCGGTGCAGAAGAAGGTGCGCAAATTGCGTGGGAAGCGCATATCGGCGGATTTCTATTCGGCTTTTTTCTCTTTCCGCTGTTTGACCGGCCAGGGCCTACATAGGCTGGAAATGGACGCTATATGTAGAGGAAGGATGGAATCGGCACGATTTGCCTTCCCATTTACCTGTGGCGGTCAGAATCAAAATTATTTAGTAATTACAGATTTTTAAAGCTATTTCTTGATGGTATTTTTATCCACAGCTACACGTAAGAATAAGCCACATGCACCAACATTGGAGTGCGGGTTGCGCTTGCAATTCACAATCAACCCGCGCACCATGTGTTTCGAGGAATGGCGAGCGCGCAGATTTCGCAGGCATTGCGTGTTTGGGTGACTGCGTCCTCGGCAAAAGGAGGTCACGATGACAGTTAAAGCTATTTTGGATCAAAAAGGTCGGGATGTGTTTACCGTGGGGCCGGACATTACGGTCGCGGAAGCCGGCAAGCAGCTTTCAGTGCACAAGATTGGTGCAATCGTCGTTGTGGATTCGGCTGACAAGATATGCGGTATCTTGTCCGAGCGCGATATAGTGCGCGCCCTGGCGGAGAACGGTCCGGCTGTGCTGGACAACAAGGTTTCCTCGGTCATGACATCGAAGGTGAAGGTTTGTGACGAGACCTTTTCGGTCAACCGGCTGATGGAAATGATGACTGAAGGGCGCTTCAGGCACCTTCCGGTTGAAGTTGAAGGTAAAATCGGCGGAATAATCTCCATCGGTGACGTTGTTCGCATGCGGATTGAGCAGGTCGAGCGCGAAGCGGAAGAAATCAAGGCTTATATTGCAAGCTGAATCGCAAACCCGAAAATCACGAGTAACATCAAAGGCGGCCTGCGGGTCGCCTTTTGTTTTTGCGCCGCGGCAAGGTTTTCACAAAGATCGCTATAGTGCCTGACGGATTTTTTCCGCATTGGCTTTCAAAATTTCTGGATCTTCCATATCGCCGGAGTGCGGCTTCAGCTTGATGCCCTCAAATCGCGGGATGATGTGGAAGTGCAGGTGATAAACCAGTTGCCCGCCGGCGGGCTCGTTGAATTGATGAATGGTCACGCCGTCGGCGTCAAATGCCTTGACCACGGCCTTTGACAGGCGTTGTGTCGTGGCTATGACGCTCGCCAGATCGTTTGCTTCAACATCGAGAATGTTTCGCGCGGCGGCCTTGGGAATGACCAGGCAGTGGCCTTCGCCCCTTGGCATGATGTCCATGAATGCAAAGGTCTCGGTATCCTCATAGACCTTGTGGCAAGGCATATCGCCTCGAAGGATTTTGGCGAATATGTTGTCGTTGTCATAGGCCGCCATCTGCGTCATCGTCGATCCCCATTCATGCATTTTGCGTTGCCGCGTCAATTTGCGGCCACGGCAACGATTGCCTGCTGGGAACTGTTCCGTCAAGCGGCATCAGGCCGGCTGCCGTGACCATATTGGCGGTGGCGGCAGCCAAAGAAGTGTCGCCCGCAGGAACGACAAAAACACTTGCAAGCTTGATTAAACCCTGTCGAAGATACGATAGAGCTGAAAGAATCAACGCGATCACCGGTTGCAAGCGAGTTGCCTGCAACGCGCCGGAGGCATTGCTGAGGCAATCAACGGGAGAAAATCATGGCATCCAAGAAAAACGTTTGCGAAGTTCTGCTGGAAAACCTTCATGCAGTTGGGGTGCGCAAGATCTTCGGCGTAACCGGGGATGCCCTCAACCCACTTCTGGAAGCCATGCGCCAGGATGGACGCTTCAAATGGATCGGCGTCAGGCATGAGGAGAACGCCGCCTATGCAGCCTATAGCCAGGCCACATTGTCAGGCGGTATCGGCGTTTGCGCGGGTACGGTCGGCCCGGGCGCTCTTCATTTGATCAACGGTCTCTACAGCGCCAAGAGAGAAGGCGCAGGCGTCGTGGCCATAACCGGCCAGATCGGACACAAGGAACGCAGCACGAACTATCACCAGGAGGTCGATCTGGAAAAGATGTTCGACGATGTTTGCGCGTTTCAGGCCATCATCAACTCGGCAGAACAAATGCCACGGCTTGCTCAGATCGCCATTCAAAGAGCCCTGATAGATCGGGAAGTCGTGCGCATCGAGTTGCCCATTGACGTGTCGGGAGAGGCTGTGCCCAATTTGAGGTCCCGATATCATATCGTGACCCAGCCATCGTCGGTCATTCCGCCTCAATCCGAGATCGAGCGCGCCGCCGACCTCATCAACAAAGGAAAAAAAGTGGCCTTCTTCTGCGGTGTCGGCTGCCGCGAGGCTAAGGATACAATTGTAAACCTTGCCAAGCGCATCAATGCCCCGATCGCTCATACGCTCAAGGGAAAGGACATTTTCGACTATGATGACGGCCCGGTGGTTGGAATGACCGGTCTTATCGGCAATCCGGGTGGTTATCACGCAGTACGCGATTGCGATGTGCTGGTCATGCTCGGCACTGATTTTCCCTATGAATGGTTCCTACCCGACGGACCGGAGATCATTCAGGTCGACAGCCGCGTGGAAAATGTCGGACGCAGGGCCTCAGTTACGGTCGGGCTGGTCGGCACGGTCAAGGAAACTGTAGAGCTTCTGGCGCCGCTGGTTAAGGACAAATCCGACGCTTCCTACCTCAACCGGCAAAAGAAGCGCGCAATGGGCTGGCTGGATCACATGGACAAGGACGGTTCGCTTGAGCGTGTCAGCGAGCCGCTTCACCCGCAGCTCATTGCCAAGGCAGTGTCGGACAATGCGTCGGATGATGCGGTCATTGCCTCGGATGTCGGCGAATGCACTGTATGGATTGCCCGGCAAATGCGGCTCAAGGGCGGGCGCAGGCTGGTCGGTTCCTTCAATCACGGCTCCCTCGGATCCGGCTTCCCAACGGGACTGGGGGCGATTGCTTGCGATCCGAAACGCCAGGTCTGGGCGCTTTGCGGCGATGGCGGCTTTGGCATGGCGATGCAGGACTTTGTCACCGCCGTTCGATATGACTGGCCGTTGAAGGTTGTTGTTTTCAACAACAGCGAGCTTGGCTTCGTCAAAATGGAAATGGAAGTCGGTGGATACGCCTATAACGCTGAAGCTACGCATCTGGTAAATCCGGATTTTGCGGCCTACGCCAAATCCTGCGGCGGCGACGGTGTCCGTGTTGAGAAGGCTGAAGAGATAATGCCGGCTATCGAGGCGGCATGCAGTTCCGATAAACCCTTCCTGATCGACGCCATTGTCTCGGCCGGTGAGTTTGTCATGCCCCCGCATGTGACGATCGAGCAGGCCTGGGGATTCGGCATGGTCAAGATCAAGGAGGGCATACTCGGCCTGAAGGGCGATCACACCCAGTGGGACAACTGGAAAGACGAATTAAAATCCGTGCTTTAAACGTTACTGCACAATCATTGCGGCCGCTCGATTTTTGCACCTGATTGGGTTAACAATGAGCTGCCAAATTCGTTAGAATTTGGTGAGGATTGGGGCCTATCATTTGTAGCCAACACAAGTTGCGGGTGCATGTGTGCCCGGTTCGGATGTGTATAGCGTTCCGGAACTCTGGCCGCAGTGCCTCTTCCGGGGTGAAATTTGACAGTTTGCCGCGTAAGTTGGTGTGGCAAGATTCGTCTCGTGTAGGGAAGGGTGGTGCAGGCAAGCTTTGGCACTTTTGGGGAACAATGGCAGCTTCGGGTTGAAACTGCTTTCCGGCCCGGCTGATCCTGCCAGACAACGCATGAACCGCGATCGGCGTATCCTGTCTGGAATTCGAGCCCTGGCGAGCGGCCTTGCCGTGGCGCTGATCGTAGCCATGCCAGTCGCAACGCCGGCATTTGCCTTTGAACTGTTCGGAATTCGCCTTTGGGGCGAAAAGAAGCAATCTGAACAGACGGCGGAGGATGTTCCGGATCCTATTCGCTATCAGGTCGGACTGACGGTCGACGATCCTGAACTGAAGGAGCAACTCGACAACGTCTCGCTGCTGGTTACCAAAAAGGATACGCCGCCATCCGGAACGATCGGGTTGTTGACGCGCGCCAAAAACGACAAAAAACGGCTGGTGGCGGCGTTGTTTTCGACTGCCCACTATGGCGGTACGGTCAACATACTCATCAACGGCAATCCCTTTGAAGTGGTGCCTATTGACGCTGTACTAGACAGAGGCGAGGTCACGGTGGCCATTCATGTGCTTGCCGGGCCGACCTTCACATTTGCAAATCCCGATGCTGCAACCACGAACGGACAACAAATCGATCTGACGGAATATGGCGTCGTCGCGGGACAGCCCGCGCGCTCGGAAGTGGTCGTTGAAGCAGAAAAGAAATTGGTCGCTGCATGGCGTGACAAGGGCTATGCATTTGCCAAAATCGCCGGGCGTGAGATGATTGCCGATCACAACGACCGCGAACTTGAAGTGGACCTGCGCCTCGATCCGGGTCCGCTGACGGTGTTCGGAAAAGTCACGGTGAGCGGCGCCGAGGATGTTGAGCCTGATTTCATCATCCAACAGGCAAATATACCGGAAGGGACGGTTTTCAGCCCCAAGCGGCTCACAGATGCCGCCAAGCGGCTGCGCGGACTTGGCGTGTTCGACAGCGTTGTAATCATAGAAGCAGAAGAACCCGGGCCGGGCAAATCCGTTGCAATATCAATCGAGGTCAGTGAAAGAAAACCGCGCACCGTAGGCATCGGAGTGACCGCAGCCACCAAGGATGGCCTGGGCGCCGAAACATTCTGGGTTCACAGGAATCTGTTCGGCCGGGCAGAATCCATACGCGTTGAAGGCGCAGTGTCGGGCGTCGGTCGTTCCAATTTTTCGACATCGCTCGACTATCACGTGGCAGCGACATTCACGAAACCGGGCGTGTGGGGCCCGACGACGAGTTTCCAGTCCCGTGTCGAGGCGCAGTTTCAAGATACGGATGCGTATAAAAAGCAATCGGTCGGTGGCAGCGTCGGGCTCTCCCGCGAGTTCAGTGATCAGCTGACGGGCGACATAAACCTGAACGTCGAATACGCGCGCTATCAGGATACCACCGGCCCGTCTACGAGCCTGTTGATCTCAACACCGATACAGCTCATCAGAGACACACGCGACAACAAACTCAATCCGACCTCAGGATACCGGGCGCTGCTTTCGACCGAACCAACCTATGACACGCATAATGGTGATGGTTTTTTGAAGTCCCAGGTGGCCTTCAGCACATACAGGGCCGTTAATGACGCCGGAACGTTCGTTTTGGCTGGCCGCGTTAATGTGGGCACCATCGTTGGGACGGGACTATCGCAGGTTCCTGCCGATCGCCGTTTTTATGCCGGCGGTGGCGGTTCGATCCGTGGCTATGGATACCAGTCGGCAAGTCCGAGAACCGCCGGACAGCCGAGCGGCGGCCTGTCGCTCGTTGAAACCTCGATCGAGGCACGATTCAGCCTGACGGAAACCATTGGCCTTGCGGCATTCATCGATTCCGGCGGTGCATTTACTTCGTCAACTCCGGGCCAGGGCGGCACCTGGTATACGGGCGTCGGCGCAGGCGTTCGCTATTTGACACCTGTTGGACCGTTCCGCATCGACGTCGGCTTTCCCCTTAACAAAATCAGCGGCGATCCCGATTTTGGTGTTTATCTCGGCCTTGGGCAGGCATTCTGAACGTGTTGCGGTATAGTAGGTTTGCGAATCCCATGACCGGTTGTGCCCGATGAAAAGTCTGCTTCGCATATTGTTGAGTCTATTTCTGTTAGCGCTTTGCATTGTGCTGCTCGTTTTCGCGCTGTTGGGCACCGGCCCCGGACTGTCGATGACCGCTTCCATTATCGGATCGGTTGCAAGTTCAAAGGACAGAACCGTCGAGATCGCCGATCTTGAAGGCGTATTGAGCGGAACGCCCAAGATCAGCCGGCTGAGCGTTGCGGACACCAGCGGCATATGGCTCACCGCGGATAATATCGAGGCGGATATTTCCATAGGGCGGTTGCTCGCCGGCGAAATCGACCTCGGAAGGCTTTCGGTTGACAAGCTTGCGGTTGAAAGGCGTCCGCAGGCAGCCTCGCAAAGTGATCAGTCAGGTGGTCCTGCGCTTCCGTCCATTCCCATCAAGATCGACAATGTCTTTTTGCGCGATCTCCAGCTTGCCGAGCCCGTGCTCGGTGAAAAAGCGACACTTCAGCTTACCGGCTCGGTACTGCTCAGGAACGAACCTGTCGATCTTTCAGGTGTGTTGGAGATTGTCCGCATTGACGGGACCTCCGGTGAGGTTTCCGCTGAATGGACGATATCGCCGGACAGCAACGAACTTGCGCTCCAGCTCGCAGCGAGCGAACCCGCAGACGGATTGCTTGCCCGCGCTCTCGATATCTACGGATTTCCGGCCATCGATGTGAACCTATCCGGGAGCGGCCCGCTCGATGCCTGGAAAGCCGAGCTCGCCGTCGAGCTCGATGGCAGGAAAACCGTGGAAGGCAATGTTTCCCTGTCGTTGACCGATGAGCGTCAGGCGGTTGACGGTGTGTTGAAAGGGTATCTCGCGCCGTTGCTGCCACGGCGGGTAACACCCCTTTTCGCCGGAGACACTCAGATCGAATTGTCGATGGAACGTGACGGGCAGGGGACGGTTCGCGTCGACAAACTGTCCGCCCGGTCGGCATTGCTGTCGGTCGTCGCCGGCGGCAACATATTGGCTGACGCCGGCACCGTCGACCTCAATGCCGATGTCACGTTCGGCACGGACGGGTCGGAAGTCACTTTCAGTATTGACGACAATACGACGCTGAACATCGGATATACGCGCTTGAAAACGGCCCTCAAGGGAAGCCTTGATAAGGCCGACTGGACGCTCAGCGGTTCGGTCAAATCACTTTCAGATGGAACAATTGCCGTTTCGGATGCAACAGTATCGGGGCAATCGTCGAACGTCGATTTCCTCAACCGTTCCGGTCAGGCAACAATTGAACTTGCCGCGGCGTCATTGTCGAGCGGGCAGGGCGAACTGGACCGCTTGCTTGACGGCAACGTTCGAGTGACCGCTGACGCGTCCTTTCAGCAGAGTGCGATCGAACTGAACCAGGTTGAACTGAAAACCGACGCTGTTGACGCAAAGGCGAGCGGGCAGGTTGATATTGCTGATCGAACATTTGCCTTGCGGGCGGAGTCACAGGTTGAAGCGCCGGACCAAGGCATCGTGGCCGATGTACTTGGTTCCAGGACTGCGCGCGTTTCCGGCGCCTTTACACGGGATGACGCCGGCACGCTTTCGTTCGCGGATATCCAGGTCGAAAGCAGCAACCTGACGGCTTCCGGAAGCGGGCAACTGGCGGATGGGTCGGTCGAGCTCAATTCGCAGTTGTCGCTATCAGATCTTTCAGTCTTGCGGGAGGGTCTGGCGGGCGGACTTAATATGAATGTCGGTCTGACAGGTCCGCTGAACGCCCCGAATTTTGAAGTGCAAGCTGATGGTGCTGATATTTCGGTGCTGGACAAACCACTGGAAGCGTTCTCCGTCAGCGCAAGCGGCGCGGCCTCGCCTTCAGATCCGCGGGCCAATGTTGAACTACAGGGACGGTATGAAGGCCAACCGGTTTCAATCAAGGCAAGCGTTGCCGGCGGTCCGAACGGCGCTCCGGTTGTCGATTCACTCGATTTGACCGTGCCTGGCGCCCGCGCAAACGGACAGTTGACTGCGGACACTTCGGGAATACTCACCGGCAAGCTTGACGTGGATGTTTCGTCACTGGTGGAGCTCGGACCGCTCCTGCTGCAGGAAGGATTGTCGGGGTCGCTCTCAGGCTCGGTCGTATTTGCCGACAAGAATGGCAAACAATCGGTAGAAGCAAAATTCGACGCACCGCAAATCGAGACCGGGCCAGTCGAAGCCAAAACACTGTCGCTGACGGTCACCGTGGATGACCTGAGCGATGTTCAGGCGTTTGCTGCCAGTGCGACTGCACAAGCGGTCACTGTGTCGGGCACAACGGTGGCGGATGCAAAGGCCAGTGTTTCGGGAGGCGCGCAACTGCTGCCGTTTTCCGTATCGGGACGATTGTTCGATGCGCCGATGGCGCTCCAAGGGGAAGTGTCCTCCCAACATGGAACGACGACCATCGAACTTTCAAAGGCGAGTGCAACGGTCCGCTCAATACCGGTAGAGCTGTCCAACCCGGTTTCGCTGACCCTGGCGCAAAGCGCAACCCACGTGGAAACGGCGACGCTCAGGGTTGGAGCAGGCACGGTTGTGGTGAAAGGCACTGCAACGGACGAGCTCGCCTTCGACGTCAATATCAGCGCATTTCCCGTATCGCTTTTTGAGAAAGTCGCTGCAACGGGTCTCGGACAGAGCGGGACCCTTTCCGGCACCGCAAAGATTTCCGGCACGCCATCAGATCCCAATGTGTCCTACAATCTGAAGGTCACCGATTTTTCCGTTGAAGCCACGCGGGGCGCCCGCATGCCGGCGCTTTCCGTTCAATCAAACGGCAGCTTTGCCTCCGGAACGCTGACAACGCAAACCAAGGCGACCGGCAGCGGTATCGATTTCGGTGTCAACGGAACCGTGGCCGTTCAAGACGGGCAGCGGCTCAACCTCAAGGTCGATGGCAAGGCGCCGCTTGAGCTGGCAAGTTTTGCAATGGCGAATTCAGGTGTGTTGCTGGAAGGAACGGCTCAGATTTCAATGACAGTCACCGGAAGTGCCGGCAAACCCCAGATCAACGGAAGGCTGACAACGTCCGGTGCCGATTTTGTCGACACAAACACCTCGCTCACGATACGCGAAATCAACGCATCAATTTCGTTTAACGGGACCAGCGCCAAGATTGACCAATTGCAGGGCCGGCTGGGCAGGAACGGAACAGTCTCGGCTGCCGGCAGCGTTAGCCTGAATACGGCCAGCGGCCTGCCGGCCAATCTGACCCTGACCGTAAAGGATGGAACCTATATCAGCGAAATCGTTACCGCGCAGCTCAATGCTGACCTCAAGGTGGACGGGGCGCTGCTGAATTCAGGTAAAATCAGCGGTACGATCTCACTGGAACGCACGGACATAAACATTCCGGATCAATTGCCGGCTTCGATACCTTTTGTCGATGTCATACACAAAAACGCGCCAAGGCGTGTTGTGGAGCAGGCGCGTGAGCTGGATCCGCCGGCCGATCGGTCATCCGGCGACTCGTCTGGCTCCGGCTCGGGCGGTCTGCAGCTGGATATCGCGGTGAAGGCTCCGGCCCGAATATTCCTGAGGGGCAGGGGAATTGATTCGGAATTCGGTGGCTCCATCGATATCTACGGAACAACCCGCGACCCCAGGATCAGAGGCAGCTTCTCGATGATCCGGGGGCGCATCGACATTCTGACAAAGCGTTTTAATTTCGATCGTGGCACAATCACGTTTACCGGTACGCTCGACCCGGCATTGAGTTTTCAGACCACGACCACGAACAGCGGAACGTCCTATTCCATTGTGGTCGGAGGAACAGCATCGGACCCGGAAATTTCGTTCACCTCGTCGCCGCAACTGCCGGAAGACGAAATATTGGCCAACCTGTTTTTCGGGAAAAACCTGTCCAAACTGTCGGCCATACAGGTTGCGCAGCTCGCAAACGCGCTTACGTCGCTTGGTGGCGCGGGCCAGAGCGGGGGTGTGTTGGGGCGGCTGAGAAGTGCGGCAGGCCTGGCGGATATCGACATCAATACCGATGATGCGGACGGCGGCACGTCCATCGGCATCGGTCGCTATCTGAACGACCGCACTTATCTGAATGTCGAGCAGGGGCTGTCGGGCGGTTCCGGCCGGGTTACCATCGATCTTGATTTAACTGACAATCTCAAAGCGCGCGGCGAAGCCGATACCGACGGCAATTCCAAGGCCGGGGTGTTTTTCGAGCGTGACTACTGATCGGGCAGGTAACGCCCGTGCAATCCGCCGATTGCCGCACCCACCATGAAAAGTTGCAAGCGCGCCGGTTGTGCTGGGCATCATGATTTTGCTATCGCTATCCGCTTAAATTACTGGCGGATATGACGAATGCGATGCCATACGCAAAGCAGAGGCAATTGGTTCGCAGGACCGGACCGGAGTACATCGATGAGTGAAGAATTAGAGCGCCGTATCGACCAGGGTGCAGGCAACACGCCTGCTGATCTGGTGCTGAAGGGTGGTCGCGTTTTCGATCTCGTAACCGGGACGCTGATTGAGACGGATGTTGCTGTCTGTGGCGACATTATTGTCGGCACCTGCGGGGAGTACCGCGGAACAACCGAGATCGATGTTTCAGGCAAAACAATAGTTCCGGGCTTTATCGACACTCATCTCCATATAGAATCATCCCTTGTCACGCCGCATGAATTTGACCGCTGTGTCCTGCCGCGCGGGATAACGACGGCTATTTGTGACCCGCATGAGATTTCCAATGTCATCGGCGCAGAAGGCATCCGGTACTTCCTCGAATGCGCCGAACATACGCTGATGGATATTCGCGTGCAGCTCAGCAGCTGTGTTCCGGCGACATCTTTCGAGACGGCCGGCGCTGCACTTGGTGTCGATGACCTGTTGCCCTTCAAGGACCATCCCAAGGTGATCGGGCTTGCCGAGTTCATGAACTATCCCGGTGTCCTTGCAAAGGACCCCGGGTGCCTTGCCAAACTTGATGCCTTTTCTGATGTTCCGATCGACGGTCATGCGCCACAGGTGAGAGGCTATGATCTCAACGGATACCTGGCTGCGGGCATCCGCACGGACCACGAAACGACAACGGCAGACGAAGCGCTGGAAAAGCTCAAAAAGGGTATGCATATCCTGGTGCGCGAGGGGTCGGTGTCAAAGGATCTCGAGGCCCTTATTCCCATCATTACCGAGCGTCATTCGCCGTTTATCGCCCTTTGCACGGATGACCGGAATCCGCTCGACATCGGCGAGTGGGGACATCTGGACCATATGATCCGGACAGCCATCGCGGCCGGGGTTGAACCGCTCGCCATGTATCGAGCGGCAAGCATTTCCGGTGCCCGCATATTCGGGCTTCGCGACCGCGGTCTTGTCGCGCCCGGCTGGAGGGCGGACATCGTTGTGCTTGACGATCTTGAGGCCTGCAGGGTCGACAGTGTGATCTGCGGCGGGCAAATCGTGTCGGATACCGCATTTGGCAGCCGCAAAACAGTCGAGCCCACCGGGCGCAACAGCGTCAAGGCAAGACCGGTTACCGCAAAGCAGTTGCAGTCGCCGGCCTATGATGGAGATGTGCCGGTGATCGGTGTCATTCCGGGCAAGATTATCACCGAACACTTGCGGATGAAGCTTCCATTGAGCAACGGACATCCTCAAATCGATCTCGATCAGGATGCGATCAAGATCGCCGTGGTCGAACGGCACGGCAAGACGGGCAATATCGGCATCGGTTTCGTGAAGGGATTTGGCATCAAGCGCGGGGCGATTGCTTCGACCGTTGGCCATGATTGCCACAATATCTGCGTTGTCGGCGCCAATGAAGATGACATGGCAGTTGCAGCCAACCGGCTTGGCGAAATTGAAGGCGGATTTGTTGTAGTCGACGACGGCAAGGTGCTGGCAGAGATCAGTCTCCCCGTAGCTGGTCTCATGAGCCTTGAGCCCTATGAAGCGGTGCACGACAGGCTGATCAAGTTGCGCGATGCGGCCAGGGATCTCGGAACCGTCCTGGAAGAACCCTTTCTCCAGGTCGCCTTCCTTCCATTGCCGGTGATCCCACATCTTAAGATCACCGATCTCGGTGTTTTCGATGTCGACAAATTCGCGCTGGTCGATGCCACCGATTAGCGGCTTTAACTCGCCTGTAGGCGTCTGCGCCGCATGGTCTGGTATTCAAGGCCGATGCAGCCCCAGATGATACCAAGCAGGATATAAAAGTGCCGCCAGTGGTCTGTGTCGATGAAGGTCGAGACCAGGATGTGGCCGAAGAAGACGATGTAGGTACACATGAAATAGGGTTGCCAGGGCCGGTCGCGAAGCAGGCATTTGAAACCGGCCGACAGTGTCCAGACGATCAGTGTCAGGTAGGATACAAACCCGAGCCACCCGTAATCCAACAGAGCTTTCAGCCAGATGTTGTGGGTGTCTTCTCCGTAGTAGGTTCCGAAAACCAGCGGCCCCACTCCGAGCGGGTTTTCCATTGCCAGGAGGAAGCCCAGCCGGTAGCGGGCGAACCTGCCGAACTGGGCGCTGTCATAGTCCTGCACAAGCTGCGCCCTTGTCGTGAACAACTGCGAAACCTGTTCGAACTGGAGCGCAACCAACAGCGTCAATATCAAAAGGGCGATACCGGCGATACTCACCAGCAATATGCGCAGCCGAAACGCCGCAGACCGCTCCTTCAGGAGCATCAGGAAAATCAGCAGCATGATGGAAAGGCCATAGAGCCCCCAGGCCGCGCGCGAGAATGCAAGGAAGATCGCGAGCGTTAAAACGACAAGCGCCAACACACGCGGCAACAGTGCCGCCAGCTTGCCGGTCAGGGTCTGATGCAGGAGATAACATGCCGGCAGGACAAGAAACGGTCCGAAGACGTTGGGGTCTTGAAATGCGCCCTTTGCTCGACTGTACCGAATGAAGGTCTCGCTCGACGGTATCAGGTGAAAGTATCCCAGAATGCCGAGCAGGCCGGTCGCAAGCGCGCCAAAAATATAGGCGGTGAAAATGACTTTCAGTCTTGATTCATCCGCCTCTATGACAGCCGCGAACAACACCGATGACAGTGCGAGAAACACCGATACCGCCATGTAGAGCGGCGGATCCGTGCCAAGCTCGTCAACAACCGCGAGCGACAGCAGACCACCGATGTTAAAGAAAATCAGAATGGTCAGCAGTATGGCGCTGTTGCGCGAAAGCCGTAACCCGAAAAGAAACCAGAGGGCGATCAAAGCAGCCATGTAGATTTCGTAGGGCGCAGGCTCGTAAATCACGAATGCGGTCAGGAAGACACCAATGGCCAGCGACAACTTGGCCAGCACGGAGCCGGCAGTCGGTTCTGTCCGGTGTTGGGCGGCAACGTCCATCAGTAGGCATTGTCCGTGTTGAGCAGTTTAATCGGCGTCAACAGCAGGATCTTCAGGTCAAACAGCAGCGACCAGTTTTCAATGTAGTAGAGATCGAAAGCGGTGCGCTGCTTGATCTTCTCGTCGTCATCGATTTCGCCGCGCCAGCCGTTGATCTGCGCCCAGCCGGTTACGCCCGGCTTGACGCGGTGGCGTGCAAAATATCCGTCCACGACTTCCGCGAACATCCTGTCGTGGCTTTGCGCCTGTATCGCATGCGGCCGCGGTCCGACCAGCGACAGGTCACCCCTGAGCGCATTGAAAAACTGTGGTAGTTCGTCGATGGACGTTCGCCGGATGAAGCGACCGACAGGTGTAACGCGAGGATCGTTTTTGGTCACTGCATTGCGCGCGGAGTGGTCGGTCTTGTCGGCATACATTGAACGGAACTTGTAGACGTTGATAACCTCGTTGTTAAATCCGTGACGCTGCTGGGTGAAAAGGACAGGCCCCTTCGATGTTAATTTGACGGCAATTGCCGTTACCAGCATCACCGGTGAAAATACAATGATGCCCAGCAGGCTGAAGACGATATCGAAAATACGCTTTGCCACCGAATCCCAATCGTTGATGGGACGGTCGAATATGTCCAGCATCTGCACGGCGCCGATGTTGGAATAGGCCCTCGGGCGGAAGCGGAGTTCGCTCGAATGGGCAGCGAGGCGGATATCGACCGGAAGAACCCAGAGTTTCTTCAAAAGATCCATTACCCGTTTTTCCGCCGTTAGCGGCAGTGAGATAATCAGCATGTCGATACGTGCCAGGCGGGCGAACTCCACCAGCTCCGAAACGTTACCGAGCTTGGGATAACCGGCGACAACGGCCGGCGAACGGCGGTCCCCGCGATCATCGAATATTCCGCAGATTCTGACATCATTGTCGGGCTGCTGCTCGAGCGCCCGGATGAGCTGCTCTGCCGCCTTGCCGCCGCCGACGATGACGGCACGACGCTCCATGGTGCCGTCGCGGGCCCAGCGCCGAATAGCAAAGGCGATAAAATTACGACCAATCAGAAGGAAGACTATGCCGACCAGAAACCAGGAACCGAACCAGACCCTGGAAAATTCCTCGCCCACTTTTAAGAAAAACGCGGCCGCGGTCATGACGGCGAAGGTGATCGACCAGCAAATGAGCAGTTTTGGCAAAGCCCGAAGGGCCGACCGCAGCGATTGCAGCTGATAGACGTCGCTGATCTGAAACAGGAGGACAGCAAAAAGAGCACCGGCTATGCAGGCGAGGATGTAGTAGGTCTCAAGACCGCTCCTCGGCATGACGTAATAAACGAATACGCCAATGCCGCACAGGCTGAGGCCGCAAATCTCGAACAGGCGCGCAATCCCGGTTATCATAGCAGGCGAATAGCTGTCGTCGCCAAGTTGCCTGGCGATTTGCAGCGCCAGTTTGCTGACTTTTTCGGATGGTTGTCCGGCGGCGTTTTCATTGCCGGGCACGGATGCGCCCGTGGCTGCGTTCGGCTCCGCATTGCCGTTGGCTTTGATGGAACTTCCTGCGCTCATCTGATCAGCTTCTATACCCCGCACTCAAAGGTCAGAATTATCATACAGCTGTTAATTTTGTTTGACCTGCCAGGCAGGAAGACCCAGGCTGCCTCAAGCCTGCGGACATGTTGCAGCGACTACAATTTGCCGCGGTGTTTTAGATCTTTGATGATGCGATAAATATTCTATTTAAAGTAAAAAATAAAATTATAACAAATGGATGTATAAAATATTGTATGTATTACATCAATACAGGAGGTTGCTGATGTGTTTGCTGACCTGCTGTGCCCAACGGCTTCATGCGCTGCATTCACGGTAGAATGCGATCATTCGTTCGGCCATTCCGTCGGCGGAAAAGCGGTTCCGTAATTCACTCTTGTCGGGCATGTATTCATTGAGCTTTTCTGGCTGCTGAACAGAAAGCGCCATGGCCTGAGCAAGCGCTTCTTCATCTTCCGGCGGCACCAAAGCACCGCTGTCCGGGCCGAATATCTCCGGGATGCCGCCGACATTGGTCGCAACGACAGGCCGTCCAGCCGCCAGCGTTTCAAGCACCAGGTAGGGAAGGGATTCGGCCCGCGAGGGTACGATGACGGTTTTGCCGAGTTTCAGCGCCTGCGATACAGGCATGGCAGCGTGCATCGTCACGCGCTCGGAGCGGCCGCTTTGAAGCAGCATTTCGGCATATTTCGCCTTTTCGTCGCCGTCTCCGATCATGACGGCAGTCAGCGGTCTACCGGTAATCTGTTCGGCCCGTATCAGTGCGTTGATGAAGATATCGGGGCCCTTCAATTGCCGCATCATGCCGATATACAAAAAATCCGCGGCGCTGTTGTCCGGGACGATGTCGTTGAATTCGTTTTCAAGCAGGCCGTTATAGATCAGCCGGTTGCGCGTTTTGGTGGCGCCGACCTTCTCCAAATAGGCTTTGCGCTCGTAGTCGCTGACAAATGCCAGGCCATCGGTGAAGTGCTCAAGCCACCGTTCGAGAGCGAAATAGAATTTTCCCGACAGACGGGAGCTGCTGTAGTGCAGGCTCCCGCCGTGAGGGGAATAAAGGCGGGCTACGCGAGACCTTGAAACCCGCAACCTTGAGCCGATCAGACGGGCAAATGCGCCACCCTTGGCGCCGTGCCCGTGAATGATGTCCGGCTGCAAACTCTTTATTTCGTTGGCGCACCTTATGAACGCGATGAGATCTGAGGGGCCGACAGAGCGACGTATGGGGGTGCGCGTGAGGCCCAGATCGAGATAGGGGCGAATATTGTCAAAAAGCGCGTCTTCATGGGCCCCGCCGGTAGTGCTGTCGCAAAGAATGCCGACTTTATGTCCAGCCTTGTGGTGATGTTCTGCAAGGTCCCGCACGTGACGGAAAATGCCGCCAACCGGAGAGCGAAAGCAGTGCAGTATGCGAAGGGAGTCCTGATCCGACATATTGCTGTTCAGACCTTTGCCGTCAGAAGAGACGTTCACGGACATAAATCGTATCGCCTGCCAGAATGGGATCCGAAATCGTTACCCGTCCTGTCAGGACGTCACCGTTGACCTTTCTCGTAATGTCGACATTGGTCTGATTTGCGCGCGCGGTGTAACCACCGGCAATTGCTATCGCGTTTTGCACATTCATCCCCGGAACATAAGTATATTGACCGGCTGAGTTGACCTCGCCGAGTATGAAAAACGAGCGGTGCTGATCCACCTGGATCGAAACATCCGGATCACGCAGGTATCCCTGGCGCAACTGGCCTGCAATTTGACCCTCCAGTTCCTTGACCGTCTGGCCACGGGCGCTGACGGAACCGATCAGCGGAAAGGCAATGTATCCAGCCTGATCGATCGCATAGGTATTTGTCAGGTCTTCCTGTTCGAAAACGGTGATGCGCAGATTATCACCCGAATCAAGCCGATACGGCTCGACAACGGCGCGGTGAAAGGCTTCTGGTGCGGGCCTGTAGCCGGAGCAAGCCGCAAGCGACAACGCCAAGCCGGACAGACATAGGATGACCGCGAATTTCAAATTACCTAGCGCCATTTTCCGCAATTACTCTGTGAACGTGAGACGACTGAACGTGCCCTGTTATCGTCCGGTTAAGGTTAATGGCCGGTAAAGTGCGCCGCTTTTTCGTGTAGGTATTGGGGATTTGCGTTGGATTTACGGCAGGTGGCGTCAAGTTGTAAACGATCCGTAAATGCGGGCTTAACCCTTATGTTACCATAATCTTTTACTCCTTCGGCTAACTGGATTGGAGTATCAGGCAATGTCCCGTGCGCATACAAACGGCAACGATGTGGATATCGATATCGCGCGTTTATTCGCTGCCGTATGGGAGCGCCGCCTTGCCGTTGTATCGCTCATGCTCATTGTCTGTGCGGCAGCTTTCGTGATCTCCGGAATGATAGCTCCGCGCTACCGTGCGGAGAGCCGCATTCTTATTGAATCGCGCGAGTCCGTATTTTCGCAGAGCGAGCAGTCAAATAGAGGCCAATCCCAGTTTCTGGACGAACAGGGGATTGGCAGCCAGGTCGAGATCATCAATTCGACCAATCTCATCAAATCGGTCGCAGATCAGCTTGACCTTGTCGACGATCGCGAATTCAGCGCCGCGGCTAAACCTTCCATAATGACCAGCCTTCTTATCATGCTCGGCGTCTCAAGCGATCCTTACGACGTGCCGCCGGAGGAAAGGCTGATCGAGACCTTCAGAAAGCACCTCACGGTCTACCAGGTTTCCAATACACGGGTAATTGCGGTCAGCTTCTGGTCAACCAACCGGCAGCTTGCCGCCAAGGTCGCCAACGCAATTGCGGAAACCTACCTCAATGCGCAGAGCGGCGCCAAACTGCTTTCCAATGCAGATACGACGGCGTGGCTGGAGCCGGAAATAGCCGATCTGCGCGACAAGGTCCGCCTTGCTGAAGCGAAAGTCGCCGACTTCCGTGCAAAGACAGGCCTGCTTCTGGTTGATGAAAGTGCAACGCTAGCGACACAGCAGCTTGCTGAGATCTCCACAGAGCTCAGCCGCGTCCGCGGTGAAAAGGCCGAGGCGCAGGCTCGCGCGATGGCGGTCAAGAATGCCATCGACAGCGGTCGCGCTACGGACCAGTTCGCCAATGCGGTGCAATCCGAAGTCATTCAGAGGTTGCGCGAGCGGCAGGCTGCCATCCAGTCCGAGATTGCCGATTTGTCCGTCACCTTGCTGGACGAACATCCGCGGATAAAAGGGCTGCACTCGCAGCTCAGGGACATCGATGGTCAGATAAGGTCAGAGGCGCGAAATCTGCTGCGGGGGTTCGAAAACGAAGCTGAGGTCGCTCAGCTTCGTGAAGAGGAACTGTCCGGGCAGCTCGACGCCCTTAAGGCGGATTCGGCTCGTGCCGGCAGTGAGGAAGTCGAACTCAGGGCGCTGGAGCGAGAAGCAAAGGCTCAGCGAGAGTTGCTTGAGGCATACCTCAGCCGTTACCGTGAAGCAGCCTCGCGTTCGGACCGCGGCAACCTTCCTGCCGATGCGCGCATTATTTCAGAAGCACTGGTTCCGACGGAGCCGTATTTTCCCAAAACCGTGCCGATCTTGATCATTGCGGGGCTTGCCACGTTCCTGATTGCCTCGATTGTCATCATGATGCGTGAACTGTTTTCCGGCAGGGCGTTGAAACCGGTCAGCTATGGCAAGCCCGAAGAGAACAGCCAGCAGCCCGACCGGAGCGAACCGCCGGCTGACTGGCGCTCCATTCCACAACGCTACCCGGTCACGCCAAACCCGGTGCGTGAAGCAGAGGCAGAACCGGAGCTACCAGCCGCAGATGTGCTGGATGATGACGATGCGATAGCAGAAGACGTCGAACGGCCAAATAGCGAAGCGGAACCCGACAAGGTCGGAACTGACACGCCGGACATGCATTTCGACAACGGACCGGAAGCCTTGCCGCCGAGCATGCAAATGGCGATCGATGAGGAAGATACCGAAACACCGGATGAGGCCGACGGTCACACGCTGATCGCGGAGAAAGACGGTGAGTACAGTGTCAGTGCCATCACCGGCCATCTGATTGCCGCAGGAACGAAAATAGCGGTTGTCGTTTCTCCCGAGGGAGACAAGGGATCAACAACGTCGGTCATGCTCGCACGCATGCTGGCCAATGAAGGCCGGCAGACATTGCTGGTGGACATGACGGGATCGGCCTGTCCGAGCCGCATGATGGTGCCGCAGAACGATCTGCCGGGCATAACCGACATTCTGGCGGATGCATGTACGGTGCCGGAGGCGTTGCACGCCGACAGGCTTTCCAATGCTCATATTCTTCCGCAGGGTACACAGGATCCGGCAGAAGCAATGCGGTTTGCCGACCGTCTGCCCGAGATCATCGGATCGGTGTCGAACGTCTACGACATCGTCGTTGTGGAATGTGGTCCCGCAAATTCGGTCGGCGTCAAGCGGCTTTTGAACAACAACGAAATGGAGATGATCTTTTCCGTGGTCCAGCCGGAGGAAGCCCTTATAACCGAATATCTGACCGATTTTTATGCGGAGGGATTCGAGCAACTGCTGATGATGAGTCCCGGGGCCGGAACACCGACCCGACCGGACCGCAGCGCGGCGTAGGTTTGCATGTTATCCGTTTGTCAGACGCAACCGAACTGCCTTTGCAAGCCTGAAAGCACTTGGATGTGATTTGATGAAACGCTTGAGGCTGGTGACCGCGCGCGCGCTCAAAGCACCGACGCGGCCAAGAAGCGTGATCGCGATGATCGTATCGTAGTGGACCGTTTCCACGTCGCACCAGGATCGCTTGAACTGTTCGTCGCCAATGCCAAAATCGAAGACTTCAGCACCTGCCTCGCATGCATCGTGAATGACAAGATAGAACAAAAGCTCGCCCGGGCTGGCGTATTCCGTGTCACCCACGGCAATAGAACTGAACTGGCATATGACTTCGCCTCCCTTGGTGGAGAGCGCCGCAATAGCGCACAGCAATTCGTCGCGTTCTCTTAGTCGGATAGCACACAATTCGAGCTGCTTGCAGTCCTCGTGCTCCAGGCTTTCGTCGGCGAGACGGTGGAAAAAAGCCTTTGTGCGTGCGTCGGAAAATACATCCGGCAGGCCTTGTTGCTCGAAACGAGCCGCCTTCTGACGAAAGAAAGCATTGAGTAATTCGTGTGCCTCTTCTGCCGATTTGGCCTTAACGTAGTCGTATCCACCCAATTCATCGAGCCGGCGTTCGGAAGTTCGGAATTTTTTCCTGCGCCGCTTGGCATTGTTGCGGCCAAGGACCGCTTCAAACCCACCCTGGAGGGTAACCTGGAACGCGTGGTTCTGGTTTTCCAGGCTTGGCCAGTAGGAGAACGGATGCCTGCAGCCCCTGAAGTGATGTGGCTGGCGGTCGAGATAGATAAAGTCCACACCAAGCGGCAAGGCTGCGATCTGCCCGCGGATTTCCAGCATCGAATCAGCGTCGGCCTCGCGCAGAAAGCCAGGGTCAAATACGCCGAAATTTGAATTGTTGAAGGACGCGGCGATATAGGTGGCGACCCTGAAAGGGCCGATCCTGGAAATGTTAAGCGGCAGGATGAAGGCGGTTTCGCCCGTCCTGGGACCGGATGTATAGGTCGCCGATATGATCAGCGGTTTCGCGCCTGTTTCGGTAATCCAGCCCTGACACCAATCATAGGTTTGGTGGACAGTGCACTGCGGTGCCGCTTCCAGCGCGCGCCAATCCGCTTCCAAAGGCCTGAGCTCGTTCGTGCATTGCAGGTTGTAGCTGGTCCTGTCAGCCGGTTTTAGCATTCAAAACCACCCCGTCCGTCTGCCGCCATTGATTTTCGACCCGATACGCCTGCACTGCCCAATACCCGCCATTCCAGAAGAATGATGACAGTCGCTGCATTCTGCAGACAATCGCCAGTTCGGAACGATAGTCCCGTCCAGCTTAAAATATTGTGTTTGTTGCAAATTTGACCGATCGAAATTGCCGGTACGGTTAACAGGCGGCAAAGGCCCGCATACAGTCCCTAACGCTGCGGTTTTTCCATCCAGCGAATAATCCACATGGCCGGCAGCACCCAGATCAGACCGGTGATGAGAAAATAGAGCAGGTGAACCCACCAGGGCGACTCGGCAAGCCTATAGGTTGCAACGGTTGTCGCAATCAGCGCGTAAAGTACGACCAGCGCGATGAGGACAATCATTCCGACAAGTTTTCGAAGGCGCACGGGCATCCGGTCAAACACGCTCTTATTTTCCATTGCTGCTGCAAGTAAAGGATTTGCCGATCCGATCAAGCTCTTTTTCGTGTGAGGGGTGAGGCAAGATGGTGCTTGCGTTCTGCCACCGACTGTTACAAATGTCCGCAAACAAAATGTGTCGGAAGGCCCGAATGACGACATCCCAATCCCTGCGTGCCCAAAATGGCAACCGCATAGCAATACGTATCTGGCTTGGCATTGTGACACTGGCCATATTTGCCCTGGTGATAGTGGGCGGTGCAACGCGCCTGACCGATTCGGGACTTTCGATTACCGAGTGGAAGCCGATCCATGGTGTAATCCCGCCACTTTCTCAGGCGGAATGGGAAGAAGAACTGGAGCTCTACCGGCAGATCCCTGAATATCAGCAGATCAACAAGGGCATGAGCCTTTCCGAATTCAAATACATCTACTGGTGGGAATGGGCACACCGGCTGTTGGCTCGCGGAGTAGGGGTGTTGTTTGGTATTCCTTTGCTCTTGTTCTGGGTGAGCGGCCGCATCGAGCCGCGATTGCGGCTGCCGCTCGTCGGCATTCTTGCCTTAGGCGGGCTGCAGGGGTTCATTGGTTGGTGGATGGTGTCGTCCGGGCTTGTCGACCGGGTCGATGTCAGCCAATACCGGCTCGCTACGCACCTGACCCTCGCATGCGTTATCTTTGCAGCGATCATCTGGGTGTCGAGAGGACTTGCCCAATACAGCAACGATACCGTTCCTTCCGCGACCTCGAGCCGCTATGCGGGTCTGATCGCCATCATGGTGCTTGTCCAGATCTATCTCGGCGGGCTCGTCGCAGGGCTCGATGCAGGTCTTGCCTACAACACCTGGCCGATGATGGACGGAGCGCTTGTGCCGGCGAACCTCTTTTCGATGAAACCGCTATGGGCGAATTTCTTCGAAAATGCGAAGACCGTCCAGTTCACGCACCGGATGTTTGCCTATGCGCTGTGGTTTGTCGCGCTGATCCACATGCTGGCAAGCCTGTCCAGGGCATCTGGAACCACTCATGCAAGGCGTTCGGTCGTGCTCTTCGCGTTGGTCACACTGCAGGCAGCCGCCGGTATTGCGACACTGGTTCATCAGGTTCCGGTTTCCTGGGCGCTGATCCACCAAGGCATGGCACTGGTCGTGCTCGCCTTCGCGATAGCGCATTGGCGGGCGTTCAAGGGAAGTTATCCGTTGCCTGAAGAGCAGGGCGTGGCAATCGCTGCTACAGGCCGGTAAATATGGAGCCGGCCTGTTTGCTTCATAAGTTGATTCAGCTTGCCAGCATCAGATTCATGTTCTGAACGGCTGCGCCTGACGCACCCTTGCCGAGATTGTCGAGCAGGGCGACCAGATTGACGTGCCCGCCATCGGGACTACCGCAGACAAAAAGCTTCATGCCGTCGGTACCGGCAAGTTCCTCGGCGTCGATGCGTGCCAGCTGAGTGCTTTCTTCAAGCGAAACGACTTCAACGATCTGCTGTCCGGCATAGTGATCGGCCAGGACCGAGTGGATGTCGGCCAGCGTGGGCGAACCGTTCAGCATATCCAGGTAAAGCGGCACCTGGACAATCATGCCCTGGGCGAACCGCCCGACGCTCGGTGAAAACAGCGGCTTGCGGTCGAGCAGGCCGTGCTCCCTCATTTCCGGTACGTGTTTGTGCTGGAGAGAAAGGCCATAGGCAAAATGCGGTGCAGCGATGTGCTCCGGATGCGCTTTATCTTCCATCTGGGCGATCAACTGTTTGCCGCCGCCGGTGTAACCGGAGACGGCGTTGACGGTGATCGGATAATCGGCCGGCAGCACATCGTTCATCCGCAGCGGCCGGATCAACGCGATGGCACCGGTCGGATAGCAGCCGGGATTGGCAACGAGACGCGCTTCCGCAATCCGCCGTGCCTGCTCCTTTTCCATCTCGGCAAAACCATAGGCCCATTCGGGATCGGTCCGGTAGGCCGTGCTGGTGTCGATCACACGGGTCGAATTGCTGCCCTCAAGCATGCCGATCGCCTGTCTGGACGCTGCATCCGGCAGGCACAATATGGCGATGTCGGCCTCATTCAAATGGTCCTGCCGCATCTGATCGTTGCGGCGCTCGGCCTCGGGAATCGAGATGACATTGACATCATCACGGCCGGCCAGGCGGGACCGTATCTGCAGTCCGGTTGTGCCGTGCTCACCATCAATGAATATCTTCGGTTTCATGTTCGTCTCGATTTCTGTTTCTTAATGCCGGCGCGAAGCCGGATTGCCACCATATGCGATCTGCGACAATTAACCAACGCCGGCCCGAACGATCGGCGGTTGCAATCGGTTTTATGCTGCGGCAATAACGACGTTTCTTTTACGCGCACTCCCCTATAATTTATAGCGGTGCCCCATTTCAATAGGGTTTATTTCATGTTGGCAGGCTGCCGTCTTCACGTATTTGTCTTTTCGGTATCGGCGCTGGTTTCATTCAGCGGCGTGGCACTGGCGGAAAATCTAACCATTGGCTCCGTTGAAGATCTTGGCAAGGCATTGTTTTTCGACGTCAATCTGTCGAAGAACCGGACGCAATCCTGCGCAACATGCCATTCGCCGGAAACAGGTTTTTCCGACCAGCGCGACAATGGTTTCGGCGAGCCGGTATCAGGGGCCGTTTCCCTTGGCGATGACGGCAAATCGATTGGCGACCGCAACGCCCCAACGGCAAGCTATGCACGCTTCAGCCCATCCTTCCACCTGCGTGAAGATGGCGAATATATAGGCGGACAGTTCTGGGACGGCCGTGAGGCCGATCTGGAAGGCCAGGCCGGTGGGCCACCCCTCAATCCGTTGGAAATGGGTATGGCAAGCAAGGCGGATGTCGTCGGAAGGCTGCAGGAAAATCCCTATTATGTCGCCGCGTTCAAGACCTTTTTCGGCAAGGAGATATTCGACGATCCGGACACGGCTTATGGCGCTATGGCAAAGAGCATCGCGGCCTTTGAAAGAACGGATGTATTTTCTCCGTTCGATTCGCGCTACGACCGCTACCTGAAAGGCAAGGTCAAGTTCACGGATCAGGAGGAACTGGGGCGCGTCCTGTTTTTCTCCGACCAGTTTTCCAATTGCAATCAGTGTCACCAGTTACGGAAAATTCCCGGTGCTGAGCGCGAGACCTTCACCAATTACGAATATCACAATATCGGCACGCCGGTGAATGCGGCGGTCCGCGAAGCCAATGGCGGCGGCGAGGCGGCCGCCGACCTCGGACTGCTGGCGAATTCCGCCGTGAGCGATCCGGCACAGGCCGGCAAGTTCAAGGTTCCGACCCTGCGCAATGTAGCCGTCACCGGGCCCTATATGCACAATGGCATATTTGAGGACCTGCGAACTGTCGTGCTCTTTTATAACCAGTACAACACGACCGCTCCTTCAGCGAAGATCAATCCCGAAACCGGCAGGCACTGGGGCAGGACGGAGTTCGAAAAGACACTGTCGACTGAGGAACTGACTGTCGGCCCCGCACTTGACGACAAGCGCGTCGACGCGCTCGTCGCATTCTTAAAGACCCTGACCGATGCCAGATACGAGCATCTGCTTGAAGACAGATAGCGTAGGGCGATCCATCATTCTTGCAGATAGCGGAATTTCGAACCGATATTCGTTTCGATTTCATGGCAAGAAACGGGTGGATCACCTGATGTTATCCTGCCAGTTTCCTTGCAGGTGAATTCTTGCAAAGGAACGAATGTTGGAAACTCCCAAAACAATGGACACTCAGGACTGGAGCCTGTTGATCCTGCTTTCGGTCCTATGGGGCGGGGCATACTTTTTTGCCGGTGTTGCCGTTAAGGAGCTGCCGCCGCTAACAGTCGTACTGGCCCGGGTATTATTGGCGGCTGTCGCGTTGCTGCCGCTGTTTTGGTACTTCGGCCATTCGTTGCCACGGTCCTTTTCCGGCTGGCTACCGTTTTTTGGAATGGGCCTGTTAAACAATGTGCTTCCATTCGGCTTCATATTTGCCGGTCAGACCCAGATAACGGTTGGTCTTTCCTCGATCATCAATGCCATGACCCCGTTGTTCACCGTTGTCGTCATGGCCTCATTTCAAGAGGAACGCCTGACCGCCTACCGTGTCATCGGGGTGGTTTTGGGCGTCGTGGGGGTTGCTGTGCTGCGTGGGTTCGACGGCCCGATCGGCGGCAGTCAAACACTCGGTATTGCACTGTGCATGGCCGGTGCGCTGAGTTATGGCTTTGCGGCACTTTGGGGCCGCAAATACCTTGTCGGAGTTCCGCCGTTAAAGTCCGCGACATGCCAATTGTTGTGCTCGACGTTAATCATCGCAGTTGTCGTTTCGCTGATAGATCAACCCTGGACGCTTCCTGCACCGAGCCAGGGTGCGGCGTTGTCATTGGTGGCTCTCGCCGTCTTCGGCACGGCGCTCGCCTATATCGTCTTTTTCAAGATCCTGGTTCGTGCAGGAGCGAGCAATGTCATGCTGGTCACATTGCTCATCCCGGTAACGGCGCTGATCCTCGGTAACGTATTTCTTGGTGAACCCATCCGGTCAAAGGAAATCCTCGGCGCGGTCATCATTGGCGCCGGGCTATTGTTCATTGATGGCCGCGTGATCAACCGGTTGATCGGCAAGCGTGCTGCCACGGGATGACAACAGTCTTTGCCCGGAATTTACGAATAATCGTTCACCGCAATAGGAAGCAGTCCGTTCAGCCGCTTTCCGGCAACTCCCGGGGATTTCCGGCTGGTGCGCCCGCTGACTGTACGAAAAGGCTCCCAATCTCGCGCGGTGAAATGAATGTGTAGAACATTGGAACGACGAAGAGCGTAAACATGGTTCCGATGGACATGCCCGTCGCAATGACCAGCCCCATGGAATAGCGTGCTGCCGCTCCGGCGCCGGAGGCGGTTAGCAGCGGCAGGACACCCAGGACCATTGCAGCCGTCGTCATCAGGATCGGCCGCAGGCGGATCCGGGCCGCCATTTCGATCGCCGCGCGTCTGTCGAGCCCATGCTGGCGTCTTTGCTCATTGGCGAACTCGACCATCAAAATACCGTGCTTGGTGATCAGTCCGACTAGGGTGATAAGGCCGACCTGCGTGTAGATATTGAGCGTGGCCAAGCCGAGGTTGAGAAATATGATCGCGCCGAAAAGCGACAGCGGAACCGACATGAGAATGATGAACGGGTCGCGGAAACTTTCAAACTGCGCCGCAAGCACGAGATAGATGACCAGGATTGCGAGGCCGAATGTAACAAGGATTGTGGCACCGGCTTCCTTTTCCTGCCGCGACTGGCCGATGTAATCGACGAATGCACCCGCCGGCATGACTTCACGGCCGATTGCCTCGACGGTTGCCAGCGCATCGCCGCTGGTGACGGTCGGCAACGGAATTCCGGAAATGGTCGACGAGTTGAGCTGGTTGAACTGTTCGATTGCCTCCGGTGCCGCAACCATCTCGAAACTCACCAGCGCGGAAAGGGGTATCATTGCCCCTGCCGCCGAGCGCACATAATACCTTCCCAGCAGTTCGGGATTGATCCGGTCTTCCTGCGCCACCTGGGTAATGACGTCATAGCTGCGGTTTTCCCGGTCGAATTCGGAGATTGCGGCGCCACCGACGAGCGCCCCCAATGTGGTGCCGATCTCGCTGATCGGAATGCCGAGCGAGGCCGCGCGGTCGCGGTCGATGATGATGCGCGCCTGGGGCGATTCAAATGAAACCGAATTCTGGACCGCGATGAATTTACCCGATTGCAGAGCCCGCCGGCGTATCTCCTCGGATATCTCAAAGACCTGCTCCGGACTGCCGAGCGAGCGCACGACATATTGCACCGGTAAGCCGCCGCCCGTGCCGGGCAGGGACGGCGGTGCGAACACAAAGGCTTGCACGCCGGGGCTTCTATCGACGGCACTCTGGATTGCCTGCTTCGTCTGAGCCGCCGGTTGAGGCCGGTCGGCCCAATCGGTGAGTTTTACTCCGAAAAACCCGCTGCCGCCTCCGCCGCTGCCGACAATGGAGAAGGAATCTTCGATTTCAGGCAGAGCTTCGCGAAGATCGTGGAATTCGCGCACATAAAATTGCGTGTAATCGGAATTGGCATATTTGGGCGCGTTGACAATGCCCATGAAGAAACCCTGGTCTTCCTCCGGCGCCAGCTCCGAAGACGTATTGAGAAACAGGAAGCCGGTCGTGCCGATCATCATCAGCACCATCAGGAGGGTGGCCCAGCGAACGTTGAGCGAGCCGTGCAGCGCTGCGTGGTACTTTTTCTCCAGCCAATCAAACCGGCGATCGACAAACCCGGCGAAGCCGCGTTGTCCGCCCTCGACATGGGGCTTCAGCAGTCTCGACGCCATCATGGGCGATAACGTCACCGCCACGACGCCCGAAATGATCACCGCGCCGGCAAGCGTGAAAGCAAATTCGCGGAACAGTGCGCCTGTCAGTCCCGTCGTGAACCCGATCGGCGCATAGACTGCCGCCAGAGTTATGGTCATGGAGACGATCGGACCGAAGATTTCCTGCATGCCGATGATCGCGGCATCCATAGGCGTTTTGCCTTCCTCGATATGACGATGGATGTTCTCCACGACGACAATGGCATCGTCGACGACAAGCCCGATGGCCAGAACCATCGCGAGCAGGGTCATCAGATTGATCGAAAAGCCCAAGGCGAAGAGGAAGATGCAAACGCCGATGAGCGACAGCGGTATAGTCACGATCGGGATCACCACGGAGCGGAACGAACCGAGGAAAAGAAGGATCACCAGGATGACGATAATCACGGCTTCGGCAATCGTCTTGAAAACCTCGTCGATCGAAGCCTGAATGAAGCTCGATGCGTCGTAGACGACCTCGGCGGTCATGCCGGCCGGTAAGGCCGGCTGCATCGCCGCGACTTCCTTGTGAACGATCTTGGCCACATCGAGCGGGTTTGCCGAAGGTGTGGTCGTCACCCCGATAAATGTTCCCTCGCGGCCGGAGAACATCACCTTCACATCGGTGGATTCCGGCCCGAGCTCGACGCGCGCCACATCACGCAGCCGGACGATCTGATCGCCCTTGGATGTGAGCGGCAATGCCCCGAATGCCTCGGCGGTCTGCAGTGTGGTCTGCGATTCCAGCGAATAGGCGACAAACTCGTTTTTGGTGTTGCCGGGCGCTGACAGGAAGTTTGCGGCCTTGATGGCAGCGACAACTTCAGCCGCGGTCAGGTTGCGCGAGGCAAGGCGCAGCGGGTCGATCCACACCCGCATTGCGAAGTTCTGGCCGCCCAGGATTTGCGCATCCGCCACGCCTTCGAGCGTCGACAATCTGGGCTGTATGACACGGACAAGATATTCGGTGACCTGCTGCGGGTTCATCTGCGGGCTGGCGAAGGTCAAATACATCAGCGCGAATGACTGACCGGTGCCCTTGGCGACGATAGGGTCTTCCGCGTCGCTTGGAAGCGATGCCCGGATCGCCTGCACCTTTGCATTGACCTCGGTGAGCGCCGCATTCGGGTCTGCGTCGAGCTTCATCTGCACCGTTACGGTGCTGAGCCCCAGGCGGCTTTGCGAGGTGACATAGTCGACCCCTTCCGCGCTGACGACCGCTTTGGCGATGGGGGTTGTCACGAATCCCTGGATGAGATCCGCGGACGCGCCGACATAGACTGTCGTGATCGTAATCGCGGTTTCCTTGACCTCTGGATATTGGCGCACCTGAAGGTTTGCAAGCCCCTGCAGGCCGAGAAGAAGGATCAGCAGCGAAACGACGGTGGACAGGACCGGTCTTCGGATGAAGCGCTCTGTAAATGTCATGACCGGCTCACTTGTTCTCGCTTGCCTGGATGATATCGACCGAATTGTCGACCTTGACACTGGCGCCCGGTTGCAGCTTGTTCTGGCCGGATGTGACGATCACATCGCCGGCCAGAAGACCGTCGGTAATTTCGATATCGCGACCCTCGCGGCGGCCGGGCGTGACAAATACCTGCCGGATAATCTTGCCGCCTTTAGCCGCGCCCTCCCTTTCGTCCGGGATGACCTTGTAAATATAATCGCCGTAAAGCGAGGTCACGACTGCCGTTTGCGGCACGGCAACAATGTCGTTCTCAACCGGCAAGTCGATACGCACGTGCAAAAACCGGCCCGGAATGATCTCTTCACCCGCTGAATCGACCATTTTTGCGCGCACGTTCACAAGGCGCGTCTGCGGGTCGCCTCGCGGGTCGATACCTACAATGGTCCCCGACAGGTCCAGATCGGATTCATTAAGGCCGAACCTGACCGACTGTCCAAGTTCCAAGCGTTCCATGAACTGCTCGGGAACGCTGAAGTCGACGGTCATGTTTTCCAGATCCTGCAGTGTTGCGACCACAGTGCCAGACGAGACGTACTGGCCCACCTCGATTTGCGGGATGCCGATCGTGCCTGAAAACGGAGCCTCCAGTGATTTCAGTTCTATAGATGCTTTCGTCCGGGCGAGCTTCGAGCGGGCGGCATCCAGATCGCCGGAAACCTGGTCCAGCGCGGCCTGTGTATTGATCCCGCGGCTCATAAGCTGCTTGCTGCGCTCCAGTGCCGTTTCGTTGATTTTGACAGCTGTCTCCGCGTCAAGCAGGTCGGCACGTTCGACCGCATCGTCAAGGCGCACGAGCACGGCGCCTTTCTCGACCTTGTCGTTGGCGTTGAAGAGGATCTCCTTCACCAGCCCCACGGACTGTACGGCAAGCTCGGCACCCTTGGCCGCGCGCGCCGTACCTATAGCGGTAATGCCCGGGTTCCACGTCCTCGTTTCCACGGTCGTGGTGGAGACAACCTGCGCCGGCGGCTGCATGTTCGCAAAGAACTGCCCAATCATTTCCTGCCGGAAGAAGTTGAACCAGATGAGACCGGCGCAAACTGCGGCTGTGACCAATAGAAACAGGCTGGCCATGATTCGCCTTTTCATGAGCATATTACTTTCTGTCGATGTCCGGAGCGGCAATATAGGGCAATTTGGTGTGAGTTGTGTCTGTTTGTTCTACCGCTTTGGGGACGTACTCCATTTTAGAGAAGTATTCTATATAGGCGCGTGCGGTTTCTTGTCATCTTCCGCCGTAGTTGTAGTCAATCTTCCAATTGATGATCCAGCGGCCCGTCTCTCGCCAACATTGAGCGCTAACCTGATCGACTGACACAATTCGGGAGTTCAACAACATGGCTGCACATGATCAAACTCCACTAGGGTCGGGGTTCGGGCCAAAAACACCTGCATCGGATATTGTCAAAGGTCTCGATCTTTCGGGAAAGAATGCCATTGTAACGGGTGGTTATTCGGGCATTGGCCTCGAAACCGCCCGGGTATTGGCCGCAGCCGGCGCGCATATTACCGTGCCGGCGCGCGACCGGGTAAAGGCGGAAGCTGCGCTAGAGGATGTGTCCGGGGATATCGCGATTGCGGATATGGATCTCGGTGAAATTGCAAGTATCCGCAAATTTGCCGCCGATTATCTGTCATCCGACCGGCCGCTTCACATCCTGATCAACAATGCCGGTATCATGGCCTGTCCGGAGGCACGGGTCGGTCCGGGTTGGGAAAGCCAGTTCGGCGTTAACCACCTTGGCCATATGGCGCTCACTACGGCGCTTCTGCCGGCTTTACGCGGGGCAGGCGGGGCCCGCGTTGTAGCGCTGTCGTCTACCGCGCATATTCAGGGCGGTATTGATTGGGACGATCCGCATTTTCAAAAACGTCCGTATGAAAAGTGGACGGCCTACGCGCAGGCAAAAACCGCCAATGCGCTGTTTGCCATCGGGCTTGATGAGCGCGAAAGGGCAAATGGCATACGCGCCTTTTCGGTCCATCCGGGCGGCATATTCACACCGCTCCAAAGGCATTTGCCGGAAGAGGAAATGGTTGCGCTCGGATGGAAAAACGCCGATGGGTCAATGCCGCCGGCCGTTGCTGCCCTTTTCAAGACACCGGAGCAGGGAGCTTCAACCAGCGTTTGGGCTGCCACGTCCGCCCAGTTGGAAGGCAATGGCGGTGTCTATTGTGAAAATTGCGATATCGCAAAGCTTGCGGATGAAGACAGCCAGCGCTGGGAGCATGTGCGAAGCTGGGCGTGCGATCACGAGGGCGCCGAAAGGCTGTGGAAAATGAGTGAGGAGATGCTGGCAGCCGCATAAGCCGCACAGATGGGGTAGAGCCGACCGATCTCATTAGGATACAAAAAAAGGCGCTGCCGGTGGCAGCGCCTTTGCATATAAGCGGGCAGATAGCGTCTTAACGCTTGGAGAACTGGAAGGACCGGCGGGCCTTGGCCTTGCCGTACTTCTTGCGTTCCACAACGCGGCTGTCGCGGGTCAGGAAGCCGCCCTTTTTGAGTACGGCGCGCAGGGACGGCTCATAAAGGGTCAGTGCCTTCGAAATGCCGTGGCGCACAGCGCCGGCCTGGCCGGAGAGGCCGCCACCGGTAACCGTGGCAACAATGTCGAACTGTCCATCACGGGCAGCGGCGATGATCGGCTGCTGCAGGATCATCTGCAGGACAGGGCGAGCAAAATACTCGGCAAAGTCCTTCTTGTTGACGGTGATCTGTCCGGTGCCCGGCTTGATCCAGACGCGAGCAACGGCGTCCTTGCGCTTGCCTGTGGCGTAGGCGCGGCCCTGTTCGTCAATCTTCTGAACGTAAACGGGAGCCTGGACTTCAGCGGCTTCCGTGGCGCCGCCGAGTTCTTCGAGCGAGTTGAGTTCAGCCATGATCAGCCATTCCTCTTGTTTTTGGCATTCAGCGAAGCGACATCGAGAACGGCCGGCTGCTGAGCTTCATGCGGGTGTTCGGAGCCTGCATACACACGCAGGTTTTTCATCTGGCGGCGGCCAAGCGGTCCGCGCGGGAGCATGCGCTCGATTGCCTTTTCAACGACACGCTCGGGAAAGCGGCCTTCGAAAATCTGGCGCGCTGTGCGTTCCTTGATGCCGCCCGGATAACCGGTGTGCCAGTAATATTTTTTGTCGGTGTATTTGCGGCCGGTAAGTACGGCTTTGTCCGCATTGATGATGATGACGTTGTCACCATCGTCCACGTGCGGCGTGAAAGTGGCTTTGTGCTTGCCGCGCAAGCGCAGGGCGACGAGGGAAGCAAGGCGGCCGACGACGAGACCTTCGGCGTCGATGAGGACCCACTTCTTCTCTACCTCGGCGGGCTTCTGCGAGAAGGTTTTCATAACTGATAGCTCTCTAATCTGTACCTTTGAGACAAAGGCTTTTCTTGTTGCTTGGTGCCGGATGGAAGGCCGGCAAAAACATATCGGCCCCACCAGGGACCGACAATGGCGCGGGTTATAGAACAGACCGGTATGACGCGCAAGCGCTATTTTAGCCGTTACTTTCAATAAAGAATAATAAAATCAATATCTTATAAAATAGGTAATATTTTACCACAAGGGCAAAGCGAATTTGATGCGGAATTCGGGTCTATTTTCTGGGCGGGATCGAATAGGTGCCGGTGGCATGGGCCGCCGTGAGGCCGCCCGGAGCGCGCATGTCGACATCGAAAACAACCAGCGATTTTCCAAATTTCAAAATGCGGCAATGTCCGTCGATGGGTCCGGCTTCCGCCTTGCGCATGAAGTTGATGTTGAGATTGGTGGTAACGCTCAACGCTTCCGGGCCAAAATGCGAAAGAACGCAGACATAACCACCGATATCGGCCAGCGTGAACAACGAAGGGCCCGAAACGGTGCCGCCGGGTCTCAGGTGCCTTTCGGTCGCATCGAGCCGCACGGTACAGCCGCCCGGCGTTACCTCAAGTGCACGGTAATCGGCAAAATCGTCGTTCAGTTGCGGATAGACCTGCTTGAGAAAGGCATTGACCTCTTCGGCCGTCATCACGGGCTTGAAATTCTCGATCGACATTTATGTTGGATCCGTTTCCAAGTTGGTTTGGTGTTCAGCTGTCCTTGGCCGAGTTGATCGGACGATTGAGTGTCCAATCAAATGTGCCGAGATCCCGTTCGCGTACAGCCTGCTTCCAGCCGACTTCCTCGGCCCGGCCTTTGAAATTGAGGCCTTCGGGCGAATGGCGGGTAATACCATCAAATATCGTCGCGAACATCTGCGTCTGTTTCAGCCCCATGGCCTCGATGGCCTGATTGACGACAAGCTTCTGCATCATCAACTGATTGATCGGAACACCGGCCATCCTCTCGGCGAGCGCTTCGACTTCATCATCGAGTCTGTCGGCGGGAACGGATTTCAATATCAAACCCATCTGCTCGGCTTCCGTGCCTGTCACGGTGTCACCCGTAAAAAGCATGCGCTTGGCTTTTTCCGGACCCAGGCGATAGACCCACATGGCCGTTGTCGGGCAGCCCCAAACGCGTGTTGGCATATATCCGATGCGTGCGTCGTCGGCCATCACGATCATGTCGGAGCAAAGCGCAATATCCGATCCGCCTGCAACCGCAAACCCATGGACTTTTGCAACAACCGGAATCTGAGAACGCCAAAGCGACATGAAGGCTTCTGTGTTGCGCATCATGAAGGAATAATCCTTCATTGGATCCCAGGGCATTTTCTGCGTTGCTTCAAAACCTTTCCCTTCACGGGCTTCGGCGTAATAGGCAAGATCGTATCCGGCGCAAAACCCTTTGCCGGCACCCGACAAAACGATGACATGGACACCGTCGTCACTGTTGGCTTCCATGACTGCCGCCTCGAGTTCCCGCGGCAGGTCGTCATCAATGGCGTTCATGACCTCAGGGCGGTTAAGGGTAATTCGACCGATACGGCCGTCCTTTTCAAACAGGACCTTTGCCATCATTATTCTCCCATGGACACCAAGCCGGCGTCTTCTAACGTTAACGTAAACGTAAGTGGTTGCGTCGCGCTTGCCAAGAGCGTTCCAGGCGATATACCAGTGGATCAACAGGGATGGCAGTAGGCCCGTTGTAAAGCTTTTTTGGAGGATCGAAATGTCTGAGGCTCGCGCGACGCAAGACCGTGATGATGAGGCACTGGTTGTCTCTCAGCTTGCAGATGGCGTGCTGCGCCTGACGCTAAACAATCCTCCCGCCAACGCTCTTTCCATTGCGATGATGGAATCCCTGAAGTCGGCACTGGTGCGCGCCGGGGAAGATGAAGAGGTACGGGTGGTGATTCTTGCGGCTGCCGGCGATCTCTTTTGCGCCGGACATGACCTCAAGGAACTCACAGCGCACCGCAGCGACAAGGACCGCGGCCGGGCATTCTATGAACAGACGATGCGGCTTTGTTCAGATCTGATGATCAGTATTACCAAGCTGCCAAAGCCGGTGATCGCGGAAGTCGACGGGCTTGCCACCGCCGCCGGTTGCCAGCTTGTAGCGACATGCGATCTGGCCATTTGCACAGATACGTCGAGCTTTTGCACGCCGGGTGTGAATATCGGATTGTTTTGCTCGACACCGATGGTCGCGATATCGCGGGCCGCGCATCGCAAGCAGGCCATGGAGATGCTTTTGACGGGTGAACCGGTCGACGCATCGACGGCCAAGGAGTTCGGGCTGGTCAATCGGATCGTGCCGAAAGAGTACCTGCGCACGGTTACGGACAAATACGCTTCCGCCATCGCCTCAAAATCTTCACTGACACTGAAGATCGGCAAGGAAGCATTTTATCAGCAGATAGAACGTCCGCTTTCCGAAGCGTATGACTATACCGCGTGGGTCATGACGGAAAATATGATGGCGCGCGACGCGGAGGAGGGCATCAACGCTTTCCTGGAGAAAAGGGATCCGAAGTGGTCCGATCGCTGAGCAGGTCTGCTTAGCGGCCATTCTCCTGATCGGAAACCGGCTTGCACTCCAGCACCTTGCACTGTCGCGTGTCTTTGGCAGGGACATAAGCGGTAGCACCGCGTTCGCCGAAGTCGCAATAGCGGCTGTGCGACACGTAGATGTCATAAAGTGTCAGATCGGAAATGCGCGGCGAGGGATACCGTAATATTGCGGCATTCTCGGTTTGGAGAATGTTCTGGATCCGGCTGCAGGTCAGCGACGGGGTGTTGTAACGGCTGATGGCCTGCGCCGGCAGACTGACTGCGAACAGACAGATGAACAGCAGTATCCTCTTTGTCATCTGTTTCCTCCTCCTTTATTTTCTCCACTTGGCAGTGGCAGGATGTAACACTATCGTGCCGGCAAAACGCGACTGCAACAAAGCAAGCTTATTTGTGTACTAAATTCCCCTCGGACGCACTTTAATGCGCCTTCTGTGAATCATTTTTCCATAAGGTGTACAGGTGGTCACGAAAATCAAGAGACGGTAATGAATCACGATAAATATGAGGATGCCTACATTGCCGGCATTTTGCACTCGGTTGAGACGATTGCGATGGTTGGCGCCTCGCCAAAGGACGTGCGACCCAGCTTTATCGTGATGAAGTATCTGCTTGCCAAGGGATACAAGGTCACTCCCATCAATCCCGGACACGCCGGTAAAGAGATTCTCGGGCAGACAGTCTTTGGGCACCTTTCGGATGTTCCGCACCATATCGATATGATCGAAGTGTTTCGCGGATCGAGTGCTTTGCCGGGGATTGTCGATGAGGTTCTGGCGTTGAAGGACCGGCCGGATGTCTTGTGGGCGCAGTTGACAGTTCGAAATGACGAAGCTGCCGAAAGGGCGGAAGCGGCCGGAATGAAGGTGGTGATGAACCGGTGTCCGAAAATCGAGTATGGCCGTCTTTCGGGAGAGATTGGCTGGAACGGCGTCAACAGCCGTGTGATTTCTGCAAAAAAACCCGTGCTTCAGCGCGGTTATCAGGCACTGGGAATCAGGGTTCGGCCCAAATAGGCGTCCGGTGAAACTGACCCGGTGGGCACAGTTCTCCATTGTGCTTCAATGTCGACGCGCAAAAACTTCTTTGACCTTCTTGCCCCCTTACGGGATAACCGTGCATTCCAGTCAACAGTTCCAGAGGGGATTTAGATGTCGAACAGTGAACCGGGCTTCAGCACATTGGCCATTCATGCCGGCGCGCAGCCGGATCCAACGACAGGCGCACGTGCCACGCCGATTTATCAGACAACCAGTTTTGTATTCGAGGATGCTGATCACGCCGCATCGCTGTTTGGTCTGAAAGCCTTCGGAAACATCTATACCCGCATCATGAATCCCACACAGGCGGTGCTCGAGGAACGTATTGCGGCTCTCGAGGGAGGTACGGCCGCTCTGGCGACAGCGTCCGGGCACGCGGCGCAGTTGCTGGTGTTTCATTCCATCATGCAGTCCGGTGACAATTTCATTGCCGCCAACAAATTGTACGGCGGATCAATCAACCAGTTCGGTCACGCCTTCAAAAATTTCGACTGGCAGGTCCGCTGGTGCGATCCCGAAATCGTGGATGGGATCGAAGAACAGATAGATGAGCGGACCCGCGCCATTTTTATCGAAAGTCTCGCCAATCCGGGTGGAACCTTTATTGATATCAGAGCGATTGCCGATATCGCCCACAAGCACGGCATCCCGCTGATCGTCGACAACACGATGGCAAGCCCCTATCTTGTGCGGCCGATCGAACACGGAGCTGATCTTGTCGTTCATTCCCTGACCAAATTCATTGGTGGCCACGGTAATTCGATGGGCGGTGTAATTGTGGATGGCGGCACGTTCGACTGGTCCGCTTCCGGGAATTATCCGATGCTGTCCGAACCGCGCCCGGAATATGGCGGCCTGGTTCTTCACGAGACCTTCGGAAATTTCGCGTTTGCCATTGCATGCCGTGTTCTCGGCCTGCGCGATTTCGGTCCGGCGATCTCGCCGTTCAACGCATTTCTGCTGCTGACCGGCGTTGAGACGCTGCCGCTGCGCATGCAGCGCCATTGCGACAACGCGCTGGAAGTCGCAAGGTGGCTCAAGGATCAAGATAAGGTCGCCTGGGTGTCCTATTCGGGTCTGGAGGAAGACGAGAACCATGCCCTGATGAAATCCTATTCGCCGAAGGGCGCGGGTGCCGTCTTTACCTTCGGTCTGACCGGCGGTTACGAAGCGGGTGTGAAATTTGTCGAAGCGCTCGAAATTTTCTCGCACCTGGCCAATATCGGCGACACGAAATCGCTGGTTATCCACCCTGCGTCCACGACACACCGCCAGCTTTCCCCTGAGCAGCAGGAGACTGCCGGCGCCGGAGCCGATGTTGTACGGCTGTCTATCGGTATCGAAGATGTGGCGGACATCATCGGCGATCTGAAGCAGGCGCTCGACAAAGTCTGATCCGATCATCAGTCGAAAAGTGAAACCTACCCGGCTCTGGTTTTCCAGCGGCCGGGTTTTTGGTGGGGATCGTTACGCCGACTTTGCAATCTGAGGTTTCTGACGGCGCCCATCCTTGCTATCGTTGGTTTGGATGATCTTGCCGATTGGAGGTTGGCGACGATGATTGCGCTTCTGTTTGCCCTGCTGGCACTGGCGATGGTGCTTGCATGGTACGACCATTGGCGGTGGGCCTATGCATTGTTTGCTGTGACATTGTTACTGAGCATCTACTGGCTCGATTTCCACGCCACCACACCGCTCAAGATCATATTGTGAGGGCCCGGGGATGATTGTCGCGCCACATCCATCAAGGACCCTCAACGCCATCGGTCTTTTGGTTATCTGCTTTGTGCTGATCGCAGGCTATGTGTTCCAGTTTGCCCTGGACGAATTGCCATGTCCCTTATGTCTGCTTCAACGGGTCGGCCTGGTCATGGTCGGATTCGGGCTCAGTCTCAACCTGATCTACGGCGCCAAACCGCATCATTATGGGATCATGCTGATCGGAGCGCTCTACGGTGGGTCTGTCTCGGTCAGGCAGATCCTGTTGCATATCGTGCCCGGAACGGGTGCCTATGGCTCACCGGTTCTGGGGCTGCATTATTATACATGGGCGGGTATCTGCTTCTTTTTGATCCTTATCGGAACCGCCGTCATGCTGCTTTTCGAAGGCCAGTACAAAGGCCTGAAGGACGAGCCGGGCCATGAGAAGTTCGGTGGTCACAAATTGGCAAAATTTGCGTTTTTCCTGATGCTGGTTCTTGTCGCGGGCAATGCTGTCTCCACGCTGCTGGAATGCGGACCGACGGTGTGCGCAGATCCGCCGACGGAATACAGGCTGATTGAAGATCTCAAAGACAGTGGATAGGCAGCTACCAGCTCAAATCCAGACGTTCGAGGCCGTGGAAGTGGTAGGCATCGCGATATCGCGGCGTGTCGCTGAGCTTCAATCCCGGCAAGCGCTCGAACAGGATCGGCAGCGAGGTTTGCAATTCCAGACGCGCGAGCGGCGCGCCGATGCAAAAATGAATGCCTGCGCCGAAGGTGACATTGGCCTGGTCGGGCCTCCCCGAAACAAAGCTTGCGGCATCGGCAAACTGTGCAGGATCCCGGTTGGCGGCGCCAAGCATCAGGCCGATCTGCTCGCCTTTCCTGATTTCTATGCCGTTGTCCAGTTCCACATCCTGCAGCGCATAGCGGGTAAAAAGGTGCAGTGGCGCGTCGTAGCGCAGCGATTCCTCGATGGCGGCTTCCGTTGACGCCGCGTCCGCAAAGAGCGCCCGGTGATCGAGCCGGTTTTCCAAAATTGCCTTTACCGCATTGCCGGTCTGATGGACTGTCGCTTCATGTCCCGCATTGAGCAAAAGGACACAAGTCGAAATCAGTTCGCCGTCGCTGAGCCGGTCGCCTTTGCGCTCCGATGTCACCATGTGGCTTATCAGATCGTCCGTCGGGTTTTTGCGGCGCGCGGCGATCAGTTCTGTCAGGCAGGCGGAAAATTCCTGAGCGGCTCTGTTCGCGTCTCTTTCTGTGGTCTCGTCGGTTTCGAACATATACATGCGCACCATGCGGTGCGACCAGTCCAGAAGTTCGCCGTTGAGTTCCTGGGGCACGCCCAGCATGCGGGCAATGACTGAAACCGGTATGGGCTCGGCGAATGTCTTGATCAGTTCAACGCCGCCATCATCGGCAAAGAGGTCTATGGTCGCGTGGGTCAGCGCCTCGATATCCGGGCGCAGCTTTTCGACCTGGCGGGACACGAAGGCGCGGTTGACCATCGTCCTCAGACGAGTGTGGGCGGGCGGCTCCAGTTCCAGCAGCGAGTGCGCTTCGATGGCGTCGAAATCAGCAAGGTGCGGCTTTGGATCGGCCATGCCCAATTCCTCGCGCGTCGCCACGTGGAGGATTTGCCGGCCGAAGCGTTTGTCACGCAGCAGTCGGTTGACGTCGGCAAAGGCGGCAAAGCACCACATATCGTAGTTATTCCAGAAGAAAGCCGGGCACTCCTCGCGGATGGCTTCATAATAGGGATAGGGGTCGTTGTAGAATTCGGGGTCGCGAGGATTCAGGTCGACCGTTTTGGCCTTGCTGTCGAATTTCATTTGCACGTCTTAATTATCCCATGGATTTGTTATTTGAGGTAAGCGGTTGCCGGGGAGGGGCGTTGATCTGTGCCCAATCGGCACTATACCTTGCCGGTGACAGCTTTAACCATTTTGCACACTTTACGGAATGTGGGAGCCGGCGGATATCAACATGTCTTGAACCCAAACGCCATCGCATCTTATGTATGCGGAATGAGTTATTGATCCGATTCTCCGAATCGTCCGGATTCGGTGCAGCATAAAAAGGCCACTCAATGTCCAATCCAGTAGATACCGCACTGAACCTTGTTCCCATGGTCGTCGAACAGACAAACCGTGGCGAACGTGCCTTCGATATTTTTTCCCGTCTGCTGAAAGAGCGCATCATCTTTATCACCGGACCCGTCGAGGACGGCATGGCGGCGCTGGTTTGTGCACAGCTTCTTTATCTCGAAGCCGATAATCCAAAAAAAGAAATCGCTCTCTACATCAATTCGCCCGGCGGTGTTGTGACGTCCGGCATGGCCATCTACGATACCATGCAGTTTATCAAACCAGCGGTTTCCACCCTGTGCATCGGGCAGGCGGCCTCGATGGGATCTTTGCTGCTTTGCGCCGGTCACAGCGACATGCGTTTTGCAACGCCAAATTCGCGCATCATGGTTCACCAGCCTTCAGGCGGTTTCCAGGGGCAGGCCTCGGATATCGAGCGCCACGCTCAGGACATCATCAAATTGAAGCGCCGGTTGAATGAAATCTACGTTCAGCACACCGGCAAGGACTACGACACCATTGAGAATACGCTTGATCGCGATCATTTCATGACGTCGGATGAAGCGAGGGATTTCGGACTTATCGACCGGGTGATTTCCTCACGCGAAGCGATGGAAGACGAAGCAAAAGAATAATCTTTTGCCGCCAGATCAACACATTGGTGCGGCAAAAGGGCAACAGATTGGCGTATTTGGGGCTGGAAGCAGCCAAGAATGGCGTTAATTCTGAACGTTAAGGGTATTTTCAAGACAAAGCGCATAGCTTTGTATTCGGTGCCCTGTATATTGACGATGGGATAGCTCCTAGGGCACCGTCATAATGTGTCCTGATTGACAGGTTTCTGTCGGTCGCGACAGGTGGCCCAAAGACTGATTGGCCTGACGCTCGTTCAGGCCGCTGGAAGGAATAAAGTATGAGCAAGGTCAGCGGTGGTAGCGGCGGCGACTCGAAAAACACGCTCTATTGTTCGTTTTGCGGCAAAAGCCAACATGAAGTCCGTAAGCTGATCGCGGGACCGACTGTTTTCATCTGTGATGAGTGCGTTGAGTTGTGCATGGACATCATCCGCGAGGAAAACAAATCCTCGATGGTGAAGTCGAGCGACGGTGTGCCGACGCCGCAGGAAATCATTGATACGCTGGACGAATATGTCATCGGGCAGGGACAGGCCAAACGCGTTCTTTCCGTCGCGGTGCACAATCACTACAAGCGGCTGGCCCATTCCAGCAAGAGCAACGATATCGAGCTGGCTAAGTCGAACATCATGCTTGTCGGCCCGACCGGCTGCGGCAAGACCTATCTCGCGCAGACGCTTGCCCGCATCATCGACGTGCCGTTCACGATGGCTGATGCAACGACGCTTACCGAGGCCGGCTATGTCGGTGAAGATGTCGAGAATATTATCCTGAAGCTGCTGCAATCGGCAGACTATAATGTCGAGAGGGCGCAGCGCGGCATCGTTTACATAGACGAGGTCGACAAGATTTCACGCAAGTCCGACAATCCTTCCATTACCCGCGACGTTTCGGGCGAGGGCGTTCAGCAGGCATTGCTCAAAATTATGGAAGGCACAGTTGCCTCCGTTCCGCCGCAAGGCGGCCGCAAGCATCCCCAGCAGGAATTCCTCCAGGTCGACACGACAAACATCCTGTTTATCTGCGGTGGTGCCTTTGCGGGTCTCGACAAGATCATCTCGGCAAGGGGTGAAAAGACATCCATCGGATTCGGTGCCACGGTCAAGGCGCAGGACGAACGCCGCGTTGGTGAAATCCTGCGTGAGCTTGAGCCGGAAGATATGGTCAAGTTCGGTCTCATTCCCGAATTCATCGGCCGTTTGCCGGTCATCGCGACGCTGGAAGACCTTGACGAGGACGCTCTGATCCAGATCCTGTCGGAGCCGAAAAACGCGCTCGTCAAGCAGTATCAGCGCCTGTTCGAGATGGAAGATGTCGAACTGACCTTTCATGAGGATGCGCTGCGCGGTATCGCCCGCAAGGCGATAGCCCGTAAAACCGGCGCGCGCGGTCTGCGCTCAATCATGGAAAAAATCCTTCTCGATACGATGTTTGAATTGCCGTCTCTGGAAGGCGTTCAGGAAGTCGTTATCTCGGATGAGGTAGTGTCCGGATCTGCAAGACCGCTCTACATCTACTCCGAGCGCGAGGAAGAAAAAGGCAACGCCACTGCATAGCGGATGTGTACACTTAAGGAATGCAGGAACCCGCCTTCAGGCGGGTTTTTTGTGTGCTGCAAAGGGCACGCCGCTGTTTTTCCGCGACATAATTGCCATCACATAAGGCGACCGGGACTTGACATTGAAGTGCGCGCGGAAAATAGAACCGTAAAACAGCATATCCCGGCGGATGTGCCTTGCGGGAAATTGTGGATGTCCGTTGTTTGACGTGAGACCCCACTGGTCTAAAGCTGATACTAATCAGATCGGGATGAGATTCGAACTTTGGCGAATGTTTTGTGGGTTCCCGCGTGTGATTATGGACTTGAAACACCAAATTGAACACTCCACTTAGGAAACAAGTGAAGTGAGGGCCGTTTCAGACCAAGCCACGGGCTGTGTGGCGGCCGAAAGGAAACAAGATGAATGAAATAACCACCCAGCAGAACGAAGCAGCCACGTATCCGGTATTGCCGCTGCGCGATATCGTCGTGTTTCCGCACATGATTGTGCCGCTGTTCGTGGGTCGGGAAAAGTCCATTCGCGCGTTGGAAGAGGTCATGGGGGCCGACAAACAGATCCTCCTGGCAACTCAGATCAATGCCGGTGACGACGATCCGGAAACGGACGACATTTACGAAGTCGGGACTGTTGCCAATGTTCTGCAGCTTTTGAAATTGCCCGATGGCACCGTAAAGGTGCTTGTCGAAGGCAAAGCGCGGGCTCAGATAACGAGTTTTGCGGAGAATGAGGAATTTTATGCGGCCTATGCCGACGAGCTTCCCGAGCCCGATGAGGACCCGGTAGAGATCGAGGCGCTGTCTCGTTCGGTGGTTTCCGAGTTTGAAAACTACGTCAAGCTGAACAAGAAGATTTCTCCGGAGGTTGTCGGGGCGGCCAGCCAGATCGATGATTATTCGAAACTTGCCGATACCGTTGCCTCGCATCTTTCCATCAAGATCCCTGAAAAGCAGGAAATGCTTGCCACCGTGAGCGTCAAGGAGCGGCTTGAACGCGCGCTTGGCTTCATGGAAGGTGAGATTTCCGTGCTGCAGGTGGAAAAGCGCATCCGTTCGCGGGTCAAGCGCCAGATGGAGAAGACGCAGCGCGAGTATTATCTCAACGAACAGATGAAGGCGATCCAAAAGGAGCTCGGTGACGGCGAAGAAGGCCGTGACGAAATGAGCGAACTGGAAGAGCGCATCGAAAAGACCAAGCTTTCGAAGGAAGCGCGCGAGAAAGCGGACGCCGAGCTCAAGAAGCTCAAGCAGATGAGCCCGATGTCAGCCGAAGCCACGGTGGTGCGCAATTACCTCGACTGGCTGCTCGGCATCCCGTGGGGCAAGAAATCCCGCATCAAGGTCGACCTGAACAAGGCCGAAGGTATTCTGGAAGCTGATCACTACGGGCTCGAGAAGGTCAAGGAGAGAATCCTCGAATATCTCGCCGTTCAGAGCCGGTCCAACAAGATCAAGGGGCCGATCCTGTGCCTCGTCGGACCGCCCGGCGTCGGCAAGACGTCACTTGCCAAATCGATCGCCCGTGCGACGGGCCGCGAATATGTCCGCATGGCCCTTGGCGGCGTGCGTGACGAAGCTGAAATCCGCGGTCACAGGCGGACCTATATCGGATCGATGCCCGGCAAGGTCATCCAGTCGATGAAAAAGGCCAAGAAGGCAAATCCGCTGTTCCTGTTCGACGAGATCGACAAAATGGGCATGGATTTCCGCGGCGATCCTTCATCGGCTCTGCTCGAGGTGCTTGATCCGGAACAGAATTCGACCTTCATGGATCACTATCTCGAGGTGGAATATGACCTGTCGAACGTGATGTTCATCACCACGGCCAACACGCTCAATATTCCGCCGCCCCTGATGGACCGCATGGAGATCATTCGCATTGCCGGTTACACCGAGGATGAGAAGCTCGAGATCGCGCGCCGGCACCTGCTGCCGAAGGCGTTGCGGGACCATGCGCTTCAGTCTGGCGAGTTCTCCGTCAGCGATGACGCTCTGCGTGAAATTGCGCGCCGCTATACGCGTGAAGCCGGTGTGCGTAATTTCGAGCGCGAGCTGATGTCGCTTGCCCGGAAGGTCGTAACGGAAATCCTCAAGGATGGTGTCGAATCTGTCGATGTCACAGCAGAAAACCTGGACAAATATCTGGGTGTTCCCCGGTTCCGTTATGGTGAGGCCGAGCATGACGACCAGGTTGGCGTCGTGACCGGACTGGCCTGGACCGAAGTTGGCGGCGAATTGTTGACCATTGAAGGCGTCATGATGCCGGGCAAAGGTAAGATGACCGTTACCGGCAATCTTCGCGATGTGATGAAGGAGTCGATCTCAGCTGCAGCGTCCTACGTGCGCTCGCGTGCGGTGGATTTCGGCATTGAGCCGCCGATGTTCGACAAGCGTGATATTCACGTGCACGTTCCGGAGGGTGCTACGCCGAAGGACGGACCGTCCGCCGGTGTTGCAATGGCAACGTCGATCGTTTCGACCATGACGTCCATACCGGTTCGCAAGGATGTGGCCATGACCGGAGAGATCACCCTGCGCGGTCGTGTGCTTCCCATCGGTGGTCTCAAGGAAAAGCTGCTTGCGGCTCTGAGGGGCGGTATCAAAACCGTCCTGATCCCGGAAGAAAACGCCAAGGACCTTGCTGAAATTCCGGACAACGTCAAGAACGAACTGGATATCATTCCGGTATCGCATATGAGCGATGTGCTCGAAAAAGCGCTGACAAAACAGCCCCAGGCGATCGAGTGGGATGGCGCGGAAACGCCCCTTCCATCGGACAATGGCGGTGACGATGCGGGTACTTCGGTGGCTCACTGATTCTGCCGAAAATCACCCGGCAAAGCGATTTTGGAACGGGCTTCGGCCCGTTTCTTTCGTTTTTGGGGGGTAAAAACCACAAAAAATGCCGGAAAACCGGGGTTTTTGGCACTCAATCATTGTGATTTTCGGATTGAACCGTACAATCCCCTTCGACTTTGTATTGAGTCGATTCTTACACACTGAGAGGGTTGGAAAATGAACAAGAACGAACTGGTTGCTGCCGTTGCTGACAAGGCCGGTATGAGCAAGGCTGATGCCGGCTCAGCAGTTGAAGCTGTGTTCGACACCATCACATCCGAGCTGAAGGGTGGCGGTGACGTTCGTCTGGTAGGATTCGGAAACTTTTCCGTGTCACACCGCGAAGCTTCAAAGGGCCGCAATCCAATGACTGGCGCGGAAGTTGATATCCCAGCCCGTAACGTTCCGAAGTTTTCGGCAGGCAAGGGTCTCAAGGACGCTGTTAACAGCTAGATCCTTCACCGAATATTTGGTGCTATTAAACTTGAAGCCCGGCATGCGTGCCGGGCTTTTTCGTGCCTGAGCCAACAGGAAGCTAACAACGCTTGCCGCCTTTTTCAAAAGCGGCAACAACCCGCTCTCCCGCCGTTCAACTTGGTGAAGATACCCGGCCGCCGACACAGCGATTGCCCGTGAATCGTCTTTGCACTATGGATGGTTGGTTGGATTTCAATAATCAGCCAGTTGGTGAATCATGGACACGCTGCACGACCCATCCGGGAAGGGCACAAAAGCCGCTCTTTCGTGGGCGGGGCATACCAAAGCGACATTGACTTTGGGTGTGCCGCTGATCGGCGCGCAGCTTGCGCAGATGGCGATCAACGTCACGGACACCGTGATGGTCGGCTGGCTTGGCGCGACTGAGCTTGCGGCCACTGTCCTGGCAACACAGATATTCTTTCTGTTCTTCATTTTTGGCTCGGGATTCGCCCTGGCTGTCATGCCGGTTGCTGCGCAGGCTCACGGGCGTGATGATGTGCGGGGCGTGCGCCGTTCGGTGCGCATGGGCATGTGGGTGATTCTCCTTTATGGCGCACTCGTCATGATGCCGTTGTGGATGACGGAATCAATTCTGCTGATGCTCGGTCAGAGCAAGGAAACCGCCGCGCTTGCAGGCGACTATATGCGCGTCGCCCAGTGGGCGATGGTGCCGAGCCTGCTGATCATGGCGTTCCGGTCTTACCTCAGCGCTCTGGAGCGGGCGCAAATCGTTTTGTGGGCAACTGTTGCCGGAACGCTGCTGAACGCCTTTTTGAACTACGCCTTCATTTTCGGCAATTTTGGAGCGCCACGGATGGGGGTCGTTGGCGCCGCAGTCGCTTCTCTTGGCACCAACCTGCTCAGTTGTCTTCTATTGCTGCTCTATTGCGTCCTGAAGCGGGAGTTGCGCCGCTATGAACTCATGGTCCGGTTCTGGAGATCCGACTGGCAGGCATTCTTCGAAGTCCTGAAACTCGGTTGGCCAATAAGCGCGACGATCCTCGCCGAGGTCGGCTTGTTCGCGGGCGCGTCCGTCATGATCGGCTGGATTGGCACGATTGAGCTCGCGGCTCATGGAATTGCCCTGCAGCTTGCGGGAATTGCTTTCATGTTCCCGCTCGGTCTTTCCAGCGCGGCGACCGTGCGTGTGGGCAACGCCTATGGCCGCAACGACTGGCTCGGGCTCAGCCGTGCAGGGACCGTGGCCATCGGTCTGGTGGTTGCCGTCACGCTGCTGCTTGCAACCGTTTTCTGGACCGTGCCCGAGGTGCTGATCGGCTGGTACCTGGATGAAGATAATCCCGATGCCGGTGCGGTATTGCGGCACGCGGTTCCTCTTTTGGCTGTGGCGGCCGCGTTCCAACTTGTTGACGGCCTGCAGGTTATCGGCGCGGGGCTCCTGCGCGGCCTCAAGGATACGAAGGTGCCGATGGTCTTTGCCGTCATAAGTTATTGGGCGGTTGGAATGACGGCGGCTTATGTCCTGGCGTTTCCCGCCGGTTTGGGCGCTGTCGGCGTGTGGTGGGGGCTGGCGCTCGGACTTTCCGTCGCCGCGCTTTTAATGAATTGGCGCTACCAGCAGCGCGAGCGGCTCGGGCTGGTGGGTGTGCGGACCGGTTAGTCCGGACCCGGCCTAATTACCGCCGCTCATGCTCAAACCCTACCAAGTGAACCAGATAGGCGAGGCGGCGTTTTATGCGCTTCAATACAACACATGTCCGGAGCGACCGTTTGTGATGGCTCGCCACGAACGGATATCCCACGTGCGAACGGTCCACATATCCAGCGCCGCCAACTGGGAATACCGTACGCGACTTTCGACAGCGAGCATCGGGCGGTACGAACGGTGGCAGTGATTTTCAGGAGGGCTTGGTGGGCGGTGAGAGACTCGAACTCCCGACATCCTCGGTGTAAACGAGGCGCTCTACCAGCTGAGCTAACCGCCCTTCGGAAAATCTTGGCACCGTTTATGCGCTTCGCAAACGAAGTGCAAGAAAAAAGACGCGTCAATGCCAAAGTTTTTAGTCCATAAGCAGCCCCGGCGACCGTTTTAAAAAATTGTCGCCAGAATGTAATAAAAGCGCATGATCAGTGCTTGACAGCCACCGGGGAACAGCTTAATTCACCGCTCACGTTTCGCACACAAGCGGAACGCAAGCGCGGGTGTAGCTCAGCTGGTTAGAGTGCCGGCCTGTCACGCCGGAGGTCGCGGGTTCGAGCCCCGTCACTCGCGCCATTCTTTTTCAAACATGATCAAGGCTCATCTTGGGATGTAGGGCGGTCCCCGATACGGGGGTGTGCGTCCAGATAATTGCTCACATATGATGCAGAGCATATTTTCCGCCATGCCATTTCCGCGACCGGCATGAGGTGCTGATACGGCCGAATATTAGAATTTTGAAAAATTAATCGTTAGGCGCCAAAGTAAATTGACGCGAAAGACTGACATTTAATAATTTATATTTTAGTTTTCCATGGTTGAATTCTAAATCGATTCTTTCTGAAGTATCGTTCTTCAATGAATTTCAGTGAAGTTAGCCTTCACAAATTTGAGAGAAATTGCCTTTTGCGCTGATTTTCGGCTGCTATTTTTGAATAATGCAGTGAAATTCTCTCAATTCTGAAAAAAAATCTTTGTTGCTTGCTACGGCATCTGTTCGGGATCGGCTGTTTGCTTAGCTTGCGCAATATTTTTCACCCACAACATTAATAAGCAGCGCTAACTTTTTGGCACAAATTTTCATTTCCCGTTTCGTTTGCGCGATATATCAAACGATTAACATAAAGTATTTCCAATTTATTTCCATGTATAAAATTTGAATAAAATTTTATCTTAATTGTATTCTTAAATATAACTTGCTGTCAAGATTGACTTATAGCTTGGTTACAGTTGTTATAAATTGCTCAAAGAAGATTAATTGTTGATAAATCATAAATTTTTCGCGCCAAAGCGCGGGAAACGCGTGATGGGAAGCGTAAAGGGGAGTACCATGGAGATCACCAGACGATCTATTTTAGCGGCTGCGCTAACAGGCGTGGCCCTCGTGCTCGTGGATTCGGATACGGCCTTGGCCGGAAAAAAAGGTGGCCACGGCGGTAAAGGTGGCAAGGGTGGCGGCAAAGGTGGTGGTAAAGGTGGTCACGGTGGCGGCAAAGGCGGCCATGGCGGCGGCAAAGGCGGCCACGGTGGCGGCAAAGGTGGCCGCGGGGGCGGTAAAGGTGGCTACGGCGGTGGCAAAGGCGGTCGCGGAGGTCGAGGTGGCCACGGTGGTAAAGGCGGCCACGGCGGCAATGGCGGCAACGGCAACGGCAACGGCAATTCCGAGGGCATTGGAAGCGCCGAGGGCTGTAACGGCAGGAACTGGCGCCTGTTGTGCTCGTTCAACAATTGAGGCCAGACTCACGCCTGAACTGAACCAGGGCTTTAGACTGTGCACCCGGCAATTCATTGCCGGGTGTTTTGTGTTGTGCAGAATGCTTTGTGTTCGCTGAATTGACGGGCTCGCCCCCCTAGCAAATTGTCGCAGGTTAATTCCCCGAATGCGGCACCTTGGCCGGTGTCATGCGAACGTTGCCGGATGCGTTGGCAACGCTGATAAAACCCTTAAATTCCAATGAGCAGCCAAATGCGCTACGGCGCGGGGCAACACGATTGTAAATTCGTCGCATTTATGTGTTTGCGGGCGGCCATTTGCGTTGACTGTACTGACTTAATGTGTAAACCGGCACATTAGAACCGTTCGCGACCGCGGCGGGTGCGCCAAAGCAAGGAAACCAAGATGACTGAACTCTTAAGTTCATATCTCCCCATTGTGGTTTTTCTCGGAATTTCACTGGTGATCGGATTGGCCCTTTTGCTGGCTCCCTTCCTGATCGCCTTCAAGGCGCCTGATTCAGAAAAGCTGTCTGCTTACGAATGCGGTTTCAACGCTTTCGACGACGCAAGAATGAAATTCGACATCCGATTCTATCTGGTCGCAATCCTGTTCATCATTTTCGACCTGGAAGTTGCTTTCCTGTTTCCCTGGGCCGTTTCCTTCGACGGCATCGGCTGGTTCGGTTTCTGGTCCATGATGGTGTTTCTCGCCATTCTCACGATTGGCTTCATATATGAATGGAAAAAGGGAGCGCTGGAATGGCAGTAGGTGACACAACGCTGGTTGCACCACAGCCTCGCGGTATTATCGATCCGGCAACCGGAAAGCCGGCTGGTGCGAACGATCCCTTCTATGGCGAAATCAATAACGAACTCGCCGACAAGGGCTTTCTTGTCACATCGACGGATGAGTTGATCAACTGGGCACGCACGGGCTCGCTGATGTGGATGACGTTCGGCCTTGCCTGCTGTGCGGTTGAAATGATGCAAGCGTCCATGCCGCGCTATGACGCGGAGCGCTTTGGTTTTGCGCCGCGCGCCTCGCCGCGCCAGTCCGACGTGATGATTGTTGCAGGAACGCTCACCAATAAGATGGCGCCGGCGTTGCGCAAGGTCTACGACCAGATGCCGGAGCCGCGCTATGTTATTTCCATGGGCTCGTGTGCCAATGGCGGTGGCTACTATCACTATTCCTATGCGGTCGTGCGCGGATGCGACCGGGTCGTTCCGGTCGATATCTACGTGCCCGGCTGTCCGCCCACGGCGGAAGCTTTCTTATACGGTGTTCTGCTGCTGCAGAAGAAAATCCGGCGCACCGGCACGATCGAGCGATAGGAGAGGTTGGTTCAATGAGTGAAGCACTGAATGAACTGGCCTCATACCTTGGTGAGCGCCGTGGAGAGGAAATTGTTTCTTCGGAAATTCGCTACGGCGAGTTGACGCTGGTCACCACGACAGCGAATATCATCTCGCTGTTGACGTTCCTGCGCGACGATGCGCAGTGCCAGTTTGTCAGTTTTACCGATATCTGCGGTGTCGATTGGCCGTCACGTGCACGCCGTTTCGATGTTGTCTACCACATGCTGTCGCCACGGCAGAACATGCGCGTCCGTGTCAAGCTCGAAGTGGGCGAGGGAGAAACCGTTCCATCGGCGACTTCGGTTTATCCCGGCGCTGACTGGTTCGAGCGTGAAGCCTATGACATGTACGGGATTCTCTTCACCGACCATCCGGATTTACGCCGGATTCTGACCGATTACGGGTTTGACGGTTATCCGCTGCGCAAAGACTTTCCAACGACCGGTTTTGTCGAAGTGCGCTACGACGACGAGGTCAAGCGGGTGGTGTACGAGCCTGTTCAGTTGAAACAGGAATTCAGAGATTTCGATTTTCTATCACCTTGGGAGAGCGCTGAATACGTCTTGCCCGGTGATGAAAAGGCAAGTGAATAGGCGATTGTCGAGCAGGACCAAAGCATGACCGGCACACAATCAGGATCCGACGGCCAACGTCGCAAGGCACAATGCCTGTGCGGCTCCGTGCGTTTTTCCGCCGTTCCCGTTTCGGCGGAGACGAGTGTTTGTCACTGCCACATGTGTCAGCGCTGGGCAGCCGGGCCGTATTTCGGCGTTCACTGCGGCAACAGCGTTGAATTCGAGGCGGACGATGATCTCGTGCGTTATCACTCGTCGCAATGGGCCGAACGGGGATTTTGCCGCAAATGCGGAACATCTCTTTTCTGGAATCTGCGCGGTAAGGACGATTACCACGTTTCCCTGTCGGCATTGGAAGGCGGGCAGGATTTGAGCTTCACGACCGAAATATTCATCGATGAGAAGCCCGATACCTACGAATTTGCCAACGACACCAAGAAACTGACCGGAGAAGAGTTGTTTGCCATGTTCTCCGGCGGGCAGGAACAAAGCGATGACTGAGCACAACGTACGGAATTTCAATATAAATTTCGGACCACAGCATCCGGCTGCACACGGTGTTCTGCGTCTTGTGCTCGAACTTGACGGCGAAGTGGTTGAGCGCGTCGATCCGCATATCGGCCTGTTGCATCGCGGCACCGAAAAGCTCATCGAAACAAAGACCTATCTTCAGGCGGTTCCTTATTTCGACCGGTTGGACTATGTCGCGCCGATGAATCAGGAACATGCTTTTGCGTTGGCGGTCGAGCGCCTTGCAGATGTTGAAGTGCCGATGCGCGGCCAATTGGTCCGGGTGCTCTATTCAGAAATCGGCCGTATCCTGTCGCATCTGTTGAACGTAACGACTCAAGCCATGGACGTCGGCGCCCTTACACCGCCGCTTTGGGGCTTCGAAGAGCGCGAAAAGCTGATGGTGTTCTATGAGCGGGCCTGTGGTGCTCGCATGCACGCTGCCTATGTGCGCCCCGGTGGCGTCCACCAGGACCTGCCACCGGAACTCGTCGAGGATATCGGCAAGTGGTGTGATCCCTTCTTGAAGGTCTGTGACGATCTCGAAGGCCTTTTGACCGACAACCGCATCTTCAAGCAACGCAATGTCGATATCGGCGTTGTCAGCCAGGACGATGCCTGGGCATTGGGATTTTCCGGTGTTGTGTTGCGCAGTACGGGGGCGGCCTGGGATTTGCGCCGTGCGCAACCCTATGAATGTTACAGCGACCTCGATTTCGACATTCCGGTTGGCAAGAACGGCGATTGCTATGATCGCTACGTAATGCGCATGGAGGAAATGCGGCAGTCGGTTCGCATCATGAAACAGTGTGTCGAGCTGCTGCTGGGTTCCCATAAGACTGGACCAGTCTCGTCTATCGACGGCAAAATCGTGCCGCCCAAGCGTGGCGAGATGAAGCGCTCCATGGAAGCGCTTATCCATCACTTCAAATTGTATACCGAGGGTTACCACGTGCCGGAGGGCGAGGTTTACGCTGCGGTGGAGGCGCCGAAAGGGGAGTTTGGCGTCTATCTGGTTTCCGATGGAAGCAACAAGCCGTATCGCTGCAAAATCAAGGCCCCGGGCTATGCCCATCTTCAGGCCATGGACTACATCTGCCGCAACCACATGCTGGCAGACGTTTCCGCGGTGCTCGGTTCGCTCGACATCGTTTTTGGGGAGGTAGACCGCTAATGACCAGGACAATCGTGACCGCAGCCATGTCAATTGCCGCCGTATTCGGCGGTATCCAGTCCGCGGGCGCCCAGTCTTCAGGCGGATCTGGTGCAACCATGAAGTCCCTGCTTCAGCAGGGTTATGAGATCAAGGCAGCCGCCCCGAACGGCAGTAAATACGTTGTATTTATGCAAAAGGACAATTCGGCCTATGCCTGTGAGTTTGTAACCGTGACCTCTTCGCGTTGCGGTGCCATCAATAGTGAGGCCAATTAAGCATGTCCGTTCGCCGTCTTGCAGAAGATGCTGTTCAGCCCTCAGAATTCCGGTTTAGCCGCGACAATGCCGCCTGGGCCAAGGCGACGATCAAGAAGTATCCAAAAGGCCGGCAGCAGTCTGCCGTAATTCCCCTTTTGATGCGGGCGCAGGAACAGGACGGCTGGGTAACGCGGGCGGCTATCGAATCGATCGCCGACATGTTGAGCATGCCCTATATTCGCGCGCTCGAGGTGGCGACCTTTTACACGCAGTTTCAGCTCAAGCCCGTGGGCACGAAAGCGCACGTTCAGGTTTGCGGCACCACGCCATGCATGCTGCGTGGCTCCGAAGAGCTGATCAAGGTCTGCAAGAACAAGATCAATTCAAGCCAATTCGAAACCAATGAAGCCGGCACACTTTCCTGGGAAGAGGTCGAGTGCCAGGGCGCATGCGTCAATGCGCCGATGGTAATGATATTCAAAGATGCCTATGAGGACCTGACGCCCGAGCAGTTAGCCGACATTATCGACAGGTTCGAGGCGGGCGACGGTGACAATGTGACACCGGGACCGCAAAACGGCCGCCATCTTTCAGCTCCGGTCGGCGGACTTACCACACTTACGGATGAGCCGGCTGCTCAGCCGGCGAAGCCGGCCAGTGCACCCGCAACGGCAAAAGACAGCGAAGCTGCGGATGATGGCCGCCCGGCAGCCATGGACGAGCCGGACGAAAAGGATGACCTGAAACTCCTTTCCGGCGTCGGGCCGAAAATCGAGAGCCTGCTCAACTCCATCGGCGTTTTCAAATGGGAGCAGATTGCCGGATGGAAAGAGGCCGAGCGCGCCTGGGTCGACGGCTTCCTTAAATTCAAGGGCCGCATTGAACGCGAGGACTGGGTTAAGCAGGCCAACGCGCTGGCCAAGGGCGGTGTCGAGGAATATGTGCGTGTCTTCGGCAAGAAGCCGCGGTGAAGGGGTAAATAATGCTGCAGGATAAAGACCGCATCTTTACCAATATCTACGGCCTGAAGGACAAGAGCCTTAAGGGTGCGATGGGGCGCGGCCACTGGGACAATACCAAGGGTCTGATAGAAAAGGGCCGCGACTGGATCATCGACGAGATGAAGACTTCCGGTCTTCGCGGCCGCGGCGGCGCGGGCTTTCCGACCGGCCTCAAGTGGTCGTTCATGCCAAAGGAGCCCGGTGAGCGGCCGCATTATCTGGTAGTCAATGCCGATGAGTCGGAACCCGGCACCTGCAAGGACCGCGACATCATGCGCAACGATCCGCATACGCTGATCGAGGGCTGCGTGGTTGCCGGTTTCGCGATGGGTGCCCATACGGCATACATTTACATTCGCGGCGAATATATGCGCGAACGCGAGGCCCTGCAGGCTGCAATCGACGAATGCTACGACGCGGGTCTTCTTGGCAAGAACAACAAGTGCGGCTGGGACTTTGACGTATTCCTCCACCACGGTGCCGGCGCCTATATCTGCGGCGAGGAGACCGCACTGCTGGAAAGCCTTGAAGGCAAAAAGGGCCAGCCGCGGCTGAAACCGCCATTTCCTGCCAATGTCGGCCTCTATGGTTGTCCGACCACGGTCAACAATGTCGAATCCATTGCGGTTGCGCCCACGATCCTGCGGCGCGGCGGGGCATGGTTTGCCGGCTTTGGACGTCAGAACAACCATGGCACCAAGCTCTTCTGCGTATCCGGTCACGTCAATCAGCCGGCGACCTTCGAAGAGGAAATGTCCATTCCGTTCCGCGAAATGATCGACCGCCACTGCGGCGGTATTCGCGGCGGCTGGGATAATCTGCTTGCCGTCATTCCGGGCGGATCGTCCGTTCCGTGCGTACCCGCGGACCAGATTATCGATTGCCCGATGGATTTCGATGCTCTGCGCGATCTCAAATCCGGCCTCGGCACCGCAGCCGTGATCGTCATGGACCGGTCGACCGACATTATCAAGGCCATTGCCCGGCTAGCCTATTTCTACAAGCACGAAAGCTGCGGACAGTGCACGCCGTGCCGTGAGGGGACCGGATGGATGTGGCGCGTCATGGAACGCATGGCCACGGGCAATGCCCATAAAAAAGAGATCGATATGCTCTTCGACGTAACCAAGCAGGTCGAGGGCCACACGATCTGTGCACTGGGGGATGCAGCAGCCTGGCCGATCCAGGGTCTGATCCGGCACTTCCGTCCGGAGATCGAAAAGCGGATCGACGAATATACGCACAATGCCGGCAACGCACCGGCACTCGAGGCGGCAGAGTAATCAGGCTTCGGGCCGAAGAATAAGGTGGGGCGGGCAACCGCAGAACTGGACGAATAATGGCAAAGATCAAGGTTGACGGAAACGAGATTGAAGTGCCCGATCACTACACGCTGCTTCAGGCGTGTGAGGAAGCCGGCGCACAGGTTCCACGTTTCTGTTTTCACGAGCGGCTCTCGATCGCCGGCAACTGCCGTATGTGCCTGGTTGAGGTCAAGGGCGGTCCCCCGAAGCCGGCGGCTTCGTGTGCCATGGGCGTTCGCGATCTTCGTCCCGGTCCTGAAGGCGAGCCGCCTGAGGTTTTTACCAACACGCCGATGGTCAAGAAGGCCCGCGAAGGGGTCATGGAATTCCTGCTGATCAACCATCCGCTCGATTGCCCGATCTGCGACCAGGGCGGCGAGTGCGACCTGCAGGATCAGGCGATGGCATTTGGCGTCGATTCCTCGCGCTATCAGGAAAACAAGCGCGCTGTCGAAGACAAATATATCGGACCGCTGGTCAAGACCATCATGACCCGCTGCATCCACTGCACGCGTTGCGTCCGGTTTACGACTGAAGTTGCCGGGATTTCCGAGCTGGGGCTGATCGGCCGTGGCGAGGACGCCGAAATCACCACCTATCTCGAGCAGGCGATGACATCCGAACTGCAGGGCAATGTCATTGATCTGTGTCCGGTCGGCGCACTGACATCCAAACCCTATGCCTTCCAGGCAAGGCCGTGGGAGTTGAACAAGACAGAAACCATCGATGTGATGGATGCCTGCGGGTCGGCGATCCGCGTTGACACGCGCGGCCGTGAAGTCATGCGCATCATGCCGCGTATCAATGAGGCGATCAACGAGGAGTGGATTTCCGACAAGACCCGCTTTGTCTGGGACGGCCTCAAGACCCAGCGTCTCGACCGGCCGTTCGTCAAGCGCGACGGCAAGTTGCAGTCCGCCAGCTGGCAGGAAGCGTTTGCAGCCATCAAAAAGGCCATCGACGGCACGTCGGGCGAACGCATCGGTGCGATTGCCGGCGATATGGCAACGGTCGAAGAAATGTTTGCGCTCAAGCAACTCATGGCTTCGCTCGGATCGCAAAATGTCGACTGCCGTCAGGATGGAACCGCGCTTGATCCATCGCTCGGACGGGCAAGTTATCTGTTCAATCCGACGATCGATGGTATCGAGGACGCAGACGCGCTGCTGATTATCGGCGCCAATCCGCGTTTCGAGGCTTCGGTGCTGAACGCACGCATTCGCAAACGCTGGCGCATGGAAGACTTCCCGATCGGGGTCATCGGCGAAAACGCCGACTTGCGCTACAAGTACGAATATCTGGGCGCCGGCCCCGAGACGTTATCTGATGTTGTCAGCGGCAAAAACAAGTTTGCCGCCAAACTCAAGCGTGCAAAAAGGCCGATCATCCTGATCGGACAGGGCGCGCTTGCGCGTGCCGACGGTGCTGCAGTTCTTGCGCAGGCCGCAAAACTTGCAGTCGATGTCAAGGCGGTGACCGGTGAGTGGAACGGTTTTGCGGTTCTTCATACGGCGGCAAGCCGTGTTGGTGGGCTGGACCTTGGATTTGTCCCGGGTGAGGGCGGCAAGAACGCCGCGGCCATGCTGAACGATGCGGACGTTCTGTTTCTGCTTGGAGCAGACGAGCTCAACATGCCAGAGCGCACCAGCGGCTTTACTGTCTATATCGGCAGCCATGGCGACGTGGGCGCCCACCATGCCGACGTTATCCTGCCGGCTGCCACCTACACGGAAAAATCCGGCACCTACGTAAACACGGAAGGCCGCGTACAGCTCGGCATGCGTGCCGCATTTGCGCCGGGCGAAGCAAAAGAAGACTGGGCGATCCTCCGGGCGTTGTCGGATGTCCTGGGCCACAAACTGCCTTTCGATTCGCTGCTGCAGCTGCGCACGGCACTTTATGAAGTCCACCCGCACTTTGCGGAAACCGATGAAATAACGCCAGCCGATGCATCCGCCATCGAAAAGGTCGCTGCCCTTGGTGGAGAGCCAAGCGCGGCGGGCTTCGAATCGACGGTATCCGATTTCTACCTGACCAACCCCATCGCCCGTGCCTCGGCGGTCATGGCCGAGTGCTCGTCGCTCGCGCGTGACGCGGGCAAGATCGCAGCCGAGTGAGGATAAAGACAAAATGACATTGGACGCCTTTGTCACAACCTATGTTTGGCCGGCCGTGATCATGATCGCACAGTCGCTGTTGCTGCTGGTCGCGCTGCTGATTTTCATAGCCTACATCCTTTATGCCGACCGCAAGATCTGGGCGGCTGTCCAGATGCGGCGCGGACCGAATGTGGTCGGGCCGTGGGGACTTTTTCAGTCTTTTGCGGACCTTTTGAAGTTCGTCTTCAAGGAGCCGGTCATTCCGGCGGGCGCCAACAAGGGTGTGTTCCTGCTGGCGCCGCTGGTGTCTGTGACGCTGGCGCTTGCCGCCTGGGCGGTGATCCCGGTTGCCGAGGGCTGGTCGGTCGCGTCGATCAATGTCGGCATTCTTTATGTCTTTGCGATTTCGTCACTCGAGGTCTATGGCGTGATCATGGGCGGTTGGGCGTCCAACTCCAAATATCCGTTCCTCGGCGCGCTTCGCTCGGCTGCACAGATGGTCTCCTACGAAGTTTCTATCGGTTTCGTCATCATTACGGTCCTGTTGTGCGTCGGATCTCTGAATCTTACCGATATCGTGCTTTCACAGCAGGTGGGACTCGGCACCAAGCTTGGGCTGCCAAACAGCTTCCTCGACTGGCACTGGCTTGCATTGTTCCCGATGTTCATAGTCTTTTTTATCTCGGCGCTTGCCGAGACGAACCGGCCGCCATTTGATTTGCCCGAAGCCGAATCCGAACTCGTTGCAGGTTTTATGGTCGAGTACGGCTCTACGCCGTATATGATGTTCATGCTCGGCGAATACGCCGCCATCTGTCTGATGTGTGCGCTGACGACGATCCTCTTCCTCGGCGGCTGGCTGCCGCCTGTGGATGTGTGGTTCCTCAACTGGGTGCCGGGCATCATCTGGTTCGTGCTGAAAGCGTGTTTCGTCTTTTTCATGTTCTCCATGGTGAAGGCATTCGTGCCGCGTTATCGCTACGACCAACTCATGCGTCTTGGCTGGAAGGTGTTCCTGCCCATCTCATTGGCGATGGTCGTCATCGTCGCTTTTGTCCTCAAACTGACCGGCTGGTCCGCCTAAAGCGGGAGATAGAAGAACATGTCACTTGCACAAGCGGCCAAGTCGGTTTTCCTGAAGGAGTTCGTCGAGGCGTTTATCCTATCGATGCGCTATTTCTTCGCGCCCAAATCCACGGTCAACTATCCGTACGAAAAGGGACCTGTCAGCCCGCGCTTTCGTGGTGAGCATGCGCTGCGCCGCTACCCCAATGGCGAAGAGCGCTGCATTGCCTGCAAGCTGTGCGAAGCGATCTGCCCGGCACAGGCCATCACTATCGAGGCCGGTCCGCGCCGCAATGACGGGACACGCCGGACCGTGCGCTACGACATAGACATGGTCAAATGCATCTATTGCGGCTTCTGCCAGGAAGCTTGTCCCGTCGATGCGATTGTCGAGGGGCCGAACTTTGAATTTGCCGCCGAAACCCGTGAAGAGCTGTACTACGACAAGGACAAACTGCTCGACAACGGAGACCGGTGGGAGCGGGAAATAGCCCGCAACATGTCAATGGACGCACCGTACCGGTGATGTCTGGCGTGGATGGCCTGATGGTCGTCCGTATCAGGTCACGAGAGGTGGTGATCTGAAATTCGATCAGCCCTTCCGGCAACGGCGGGACTGAAACTTGAAATCTCGCGCCGGTCCTTGCCGGCGGCTCATTTTCGAAGATCCGTGCATTCTGCGCGGGTTTCGGGGGAAAGACAAAAAGGCACAGATCATGGGTCTCCAGGCTCTGTTTTTCTATCTGTTCTCGGCGATAGCCGTTGCTGCAGCGTTCATGGTGATATCGGCGCGCAACCCTGTGCATTCGGTGTTGTACCTGATCCTGACGTTTTTCAACGCGGCCGCGCTGTTCCTTCTGACCGGTGCCGAGTTTCTGGCGCTGATCCTGGTGGTGGTTTATGTCGGGGCGGTTGCCGTTCTGTTCCTGTTCGTTGTCATGATGCTTGATATCGACTTTACGGAGCTGCGGTCGGGCGTCATGGAATATGCTCCGGTCGGAGCATTGATAGGTCTCATCCTGGCGGCGGAACTCATTCTGGTTCTTGCCGGAAACGCATTTACCGTTGAGCCCGTCGCCAACGCGACCCAGCCCATACCGGATCTCAATCAGGTTCCGAATATTCAGGCTCTCGGCGACATTCTCTACACGGACTACGTTCACTTCTTCCAGGCTGCCGGCATGATCCTGCTGGTCGCCATGATCGGCGCGATCGTTCTGACCTTGCGGCACAAGGAAAACGTCAAGCGCCAGGATGTCAACAAACAGGTTGCCCGCACACCTGAGACGGCTGTTGAAGTCGTCAAGGTCAAGCCCGGGCAGGGCATATAGGCGGGGGTAGGAAAAAGGCATGGAAATCGGACTTTCCCACTATTTGACGGTCGGCGCCATTTTGTTCACGCTTGGCGTGTTCGGCATTTTTCTGAACCGCAAGAACGTGATTGTCATCCTGATGTCGGTGGAGTTGATCCTGCTTGCCGTCAATCTGAACTTCGTGGCGTTTTCCGAGCACCTCGGCGATCTGGTCGGGCAGGTGTTCGCGCTGTTCGTTCTGACGGTTGCGGCGGCCGAGGCGGCCATCGGACTTGCGATCCTCGTCGTCTTTTACCGCAACCGCGGCTCCATCGCGGTTGAAGACGTCAACATGATGAAGGGCTGACCGGACCATGTATCACGCAATTGTTTTCTTCCCGCTCCTGGGGGCCATAATTGCCGGACTGTTCGGCCGTTCCATCGGTTCGAAGGCGTCCGAATACATCACCTGCGGCCTTATGGTGATTGCGGCTTTCCTGTCCTGGATTTCGTTCTTCCAGGTCGCGCTCGGTCATGGTGAACTCATTCAGATACCAGTTATGCCCTGGATCGAAGCGGGCAGGCTGTCGGTTGAATGGGCCTTCCGCATAGACCCGCTGACGGCCGTCATGCTGGTCGTCGTCAATACGGTCTCCAGCCTGGTGCATATCTACTCCATCGGATATATGCACCACGATCCGCACCGGCCGCGCTTCTTTTCGTACCTCTCGCTGTTCACCTTCGCCATGCTGATGCTGGTGACCTCGGACAATCTGGTGCAGATGTTCTTTGGCTGGGAGGGCGTTGGCCTTGCTTCTTACCTGCTGATCGGTTTCTGGTTCAAAAAACCGTCCGCCAATGCGGCGGCCATCAAGGCATTCGTCGTCAACCGCGTCGGCGACTTCGGTTTCTCTCTGGGTATCTTCGGTCTTTTCGTTCTCTTCGGCTCCGTTTCCATGGACGTGATCTTTGCCGGCACTGCCGATTTCATGCCGACTGCGGAAGCGCGCAATGCCGATGCTCTGTTTGAGTTCATGGGCATAGAGATGAACCGCGCCGATGCGCTGACCACGGTGTGCCTGCTTTTGTTCATGGGGGCGATGGGCAAGTCAGCCCAGTTCCTGCTGCACACCTGGCTGCCTGACGCCATGGAAGGCCCGACGCCGGTTTCGGCATTGATCCATGCGGCAACCATGGTGACCGCCGGCGTGTTTCTCGTTGCACGCATGTCGCCGATTTTCGAATTGTCGACCGATGCGCTGACATTCGTAACGCTCATCGGTGCGGTGACGGCGTTCTTTGCCGCAACCGTTGGCCTGGTTCAGAACGACATCAAGCGGGTGATCGCCTACTCCACCTGTTCGCAGCTCGGATATATGTTTGTCGCGCTCGGCGTTGGCGCCTACGGCGCCGGCATATTCCATCTGTTCACCCACGCCTTTTTCAAGGCGCTCTTGTTCCTTGGTGCCGGATCGGTCATCCACGCCGTTTCAGACGAGCAGGATATGCGCCGCATGGGGGGGCTGCGCAAGCACATCCCGACAACCTACTGGCTGATGATCATTGGAACGCTGGCGCTGACCGGCTTTGGCATTCCGTTCACCGGAATCGGCACGGCCGGCTTTATTTCCAAGGATGCGATCATTGAATCCGCATTTGTGGGGCACAATGCTGCAGCCGGATTTGCCTTTGCCCTGCTGGTCATCGCGGCGACGTTTACAAGCTTCTATTCGTGGCGGCTGATCTTCATGACCTTCCACGGCAAGCCGCGGGCTTCATCGGATGTCATGCATCACGTGCATGAATCGCCGATGGTCATGCTGGCCCCGCTGTTCATATTGGCTGCAGGCGCGCTTTTGGCCGGCATGCTGTTTGTCGGTGATTTCTTTGGTCACCACTACGAAGAATTCTGGAAGGGCGCACTGTTTACGCTTCCGAGTAACCAGATCCTGGAAGAGTTTCACCATGTGCCAACCTGGGTGAAGCTGAGCCCGTTCATTGCCATGGTTGTCGGATTTGCCTTTGCCTGGCTCTTTTATATCCGCTCGCCTGAAATTCCGAAGAGGCTGGCTGCCCAGCACCATGGCCTCTACCAATTCCTTTTGAACAAATGGTATTTCGACGAGCTCTACGACCTGATATTCGTCCGCTTCTCCAAGTGGCTCGGACACTTCCTCTGGAAGCGCGGTGACGGTTGGCTTATCGACGGTTTTGGACCTGACGGTATCGCCGCTCGCGTTCATCAGATTACCAACCGGATGGTCCGTCTCCAGACCGGATATCTTTATCACTATGCCTTTGCGATGTTGATTGGTGTTGCTGCACTTGTCACCTGGATGATGCTCGGGAGTGCCGTGTAATGACCGACTGGCCGATCCTTTCTACGGTCACCTTTGTGCCGCTTGTCGGCGTGTTGCTGATATTGCTTATCCGCGATGACAGCGAGACGGGCCGGCGCAACATCCGAAACGTGTCATTGATCGTAACTTCGTTCAATTTCCTGTTCTCGCTCTATATCTGGGCTGAGTTCGATGATGCCGAGTCCGGCTTCCAGTTCGTCGAAAAGGCACAGTGGCTGGGCGAGGGGATTGCCTATCACATGGGCGTCGACGGCATATCGGTGCTGTTTGTCGTGCTGACGGCCTTCCTCATGCCGATCTGTATCCTGGCAAGCTGGGAATCCGTCCAGCACCGGGTCAAGGATTACATGATCGCCTTCCTGATCCTGGAAACGCTGGTCATCGGCGCCTTCTGTGCCCTGGATATCGTGCTCTTCTATGTCTTCTTCGAAGGCGGGCTTATTCCGATGTATCTCATCATCGGCGTATGGGGCGGAAAGAACCGTATCTATGCGGCCTTCAAATTCTTTCTGTACACTCTGGTTGGTTCGGTGCTGATGCTGCTGGCCATCATGGCGATGTACTGGAATGCAGGCACTACCTCCATTCCGTTCATGCTTACCGAGCACCATTTCCCGGAACACATGCAAATATGGCTGTGGCTCGCCTTCTTCGCATCGTTCGCGGTCAAGCTGCCGCTCTGGCCGGTCCATACCTGGCTGCCGGACGCGCACGTTGAAGCGCCGACGGCGGGGTCAGTGGTGCTGGCGGGTATTCTCCTGAAGCTCGGCGGTTACGGATTTATCCGCTTTTCACTGCCGATGTTCCCGATCGCGTCGGTTGATCTCGCGCCGTTGATTTTTACACTCTCGGTCGTTGCCGTCATCTGGGCTTCTCTCGTCGCGCTGATGCAGGATGACGTGAAGAAGCTGATCGCCTATTCGTCGGTTGCCCATATGGGCTACGTGAAGATGGGTATCTTCTCGGCCAATGCGCAGGGTGTTCAGGGCGCTATCTTCCAGATGCTGTCGCACGGGTTGGTGTCAGCCGCATTGTTCCTGTGCGTCGGCGTCATCTACGACCGGGTGCACACCCGCGAGATTGCGGCCTATGGCGGGCTGGTCAACAACATGCCGAAATACGCCGCCGCATTCATGGTCTTTTCCATGGCAAATATCGGGCTGCCGGGCACTTCAGGGTTCGTTGGCGAATTCCTCGTTCTAATCGGGGTTTTCCAGGTCAACAGCTGGATTGCAATCCTGGCGACGCTCGGTGTCATCCTGTCGGCCGCCTATATGTTATGGCTCTATCGGCGGGTCATATTCGGTGCGCTTGAAAAGGAGAGCCTCAAATCGCTGCTCGACCTGTCACGGCGCGAAAAGATCATCCTTTACCCGCTGGTCGCGCTGATCATCTTCTTCGGCGTTTATCCGCTGCCGGTATTCGACGTGACAACCGCCACCGTCGATGCGCTGATCATCAATTATAATGCCGCACTCGAAGCCGCCAGCGGGCTGGCGTCTGCGAACTGACGAAGGATTGTCACGACATGACAGTTGAACTCCTCGTATCAAGCCTGCAGCTCTCCATGCCGGAGGTCATTCTGGCCGTCGGCTCCATGGTGCTGCTGATGATCGGTGTGTTTTCCGGCAGCAAGTCATCCTCGTTGGTGACCGGCCTTGCGGTTGCGCTGCTGATCATTTCAGGGCTCTGGCTGGTTCTGGTTTCGGGAGAGGGGCTCGCCTATGGCGGTTCGTTCCTGCAGGATTCCTTTGCACGCTTCATGAAGGTCCTGACATTGATCGGCTCGATAACCGCGATGGTCATGGCCGTCGGCCACGCCCAGGAAGAGCAAATCGACCGTTTCGAGTTCCCGGTGCTTATCGTGCTGGCAACGCTCGGCATGATGCTGATGATTTCGGCCAATGACCTGATTGCGCTTTATCTCGGTATCGAGCTGCAGTCCTTGTCGCTCTATGTCGTTGCAGCAATCAATCGCGACAGCACACGCTCAACCGAGGCAGGCCTGAAATATTTCGTTCTCGGCGCGCTTTCCTCCGGCATGCTGCTATACGGCGCGTCGCTTATTTACGGCTTTACGGGCCATATCGGATTTGCGGAAATTGCCGACACGCTTGCCAGTGGCGACCGCTCGCTCGGCGTCATATTCGGCCTTGTGTTCCTGCTCGCCGGTATTGCGTTCAAGATCTCCGCCGTTCCGTTCCACATGTGGACCCCTGATGTCTATGAAGGCGCGCCGACACCGGTTACCGCTTTTTTTGCTGCTGCTCCGAAGATCGCGGCCATGGCAATGCTGGTGCGCATCGTAATCGAGGCATTTGAGCCGGTTGCTCCGGACTGGCAGCAAATCATCGTCTTTGTCGCGATTGCGTCAATGGTTCTTGGCGCGTTTTCAGCCATCGGCCAGCGCAACATCAAACGGCTGATGGCCTATTCGTCCATCGGTCACATGGGCTATGCGCTGGTAGGGCTTGCCGCGGGCTCGCAAGTGGGTGTTCGCGGTGTTGCCATATACATGCTGATCTATATGGTGACCACACTTGGCACCTTTGCCTGTATTCTCGCCATGCGCCGCAAGGAAGAAGGCAATGTCGAGCAGATCGATGATCTGTCGGGTCTTGCATCGACCAACCCGCTCATGGCGACGATCCTGACGATTTTCATGTTCTCGCTAGCCGGAATACCGCCCCTTGCAGGGTTCTTTGCCAAGTATTTCGTATTCGTTGCGGCTATCGAATCGGGCCTTTATGCCCTTGCCGTCATCGGCGTTCTGGCTTCTGTCGTCGGAGCCTACTATTATATCCGGATCGTCAAGATCATGTGGTTTGATGAGGCGAGTGCGGGTTTCGTGCCTGTTTCCGGCGAACTTCGCCTGGTGATGGGCGTTTCGGGCCTCTTTGTTTTGGGCTATGTGCTGATTGGCGGACCCATCGGTCAGGCTGCGGGCATTGCAGCGAAGACGCTTTTTGTAGCGGGGTAAATAGGTGAGCAGCCCATTTGCGGATTTCAGGCACATCGCACTTGGTGACGTTGATTCAACGAACCTTGAATGCCTGGATCGTGCGCGTGAGGGTGACGCCGGAAACCTCTGGATTACAGCCAATCGCCAGATGAAGGGGCGCGCCCGGCGCGGGCGAAGCTGGATTTCCGAGCCTGGAAATCTGTATGCGTCCCTGCTGTTGATCGATCCGGCGGCGCCGGCCGCCCTGGCCAGTCTGCCGCTTGCCGTTGCCGTTGCCGTGCATGGTGCAATTGCCCGTGTCATGCCGCAGGGCGCTGAGCGGCCAACAATCAAGTGGCCGAATGATGTACTGATCGGCGGCGCAAAGGTGTCAGGCATACTGCTTGAAAGCGAGAACCTGCCAGACGGGCGTTCGGCAGTTGTCATCGGGTGCGGGGTCAATGTGACGCACGCTCCAGACGAGGTCATGTATCCGGCAACGACGCTGCATGCGAAAGGTTCGTCGGTTTCGGCCGAGGAGCTGTTCGCCCGGCTTTGCCAGACGATGGCGGACGCCTTGGAACGCTGGGATGAGGGGCGCGGAATTTCCGCGATCCGGCAGACCTGGCTGGACAATGCGGAAGGCCTGGGCAAGGCGATCACCGTGAAATTGCCCGACCAGACGATTTCGGGAACGTTCAAGGATATCGATCAGTCCGGTTGCCTTGTCGTTGTCGACGAAGACAAAACTGTCCGAACCATTGCCGCCGGCGATGTGTTCTTCGGGCAGCCCTGAGTTCCGGGCAAGCGTCCCGAAAAAACGGCTTTACAAATAATGGCAAAAACCGACGAACTGGTATTCCTGCCCCTGGGCGGTGTTGGCGAAATTGGCATGAACCTCGCGCTGTATGGTTATGGTCCCGCAGGCCATCGCGAGTGGATCATGGTGGATTGCGGCGTAACATTTCCGGGACCGGAACTGCCGGGCGTTGATCTGGTTCTTCCCGAAATTCGCTATATCGAAGACGAGAAGATCAATCTCAGGGCAATCATCATCACGCATGCGCATGAAGACCACTACGGTGCCCTGGCGGATCTATGGCCGTATCTGGCAGTGCCGGTCTATGTGACGCCTTTCACCGCCGGCATGATGGAGGCCAAACGTGCCTACGAGCGCACGGCTGAGGAAGTGCCTGTCACCATTTTCAAGGCTGGCGAGACTTTCGAAGTCGGCCCGTTCGCTATCGAGGCGGTGCCGGTCAATCACTCCATCCCCGAGCCGGTCTCGCTGATCATAAACTCGCCGGCCGGACGTGTGGTGCACACCGGTGACTGGAAAATCGACGAAGCGCCGACGCTTGAGCCGCTCACTGATGAGAGCCGGTTCCGCAAAGCCGGCGATGACGGCGTTCTGGCGCTGATCTGCGATTCAACCAATGCCCTGCGCGATGGCGTGTCGCCGTCGGAAAAGGAAGTCAGCAAAAGCCTTGAGAAAATCATCACCGCGGCGAGGGGGCGTGTGGCAATCACGACATTCTCGTCGAATGTCGGGCGCATCCGTTCCGTCGCCGAGGCTGCGAGGGATGCCGGCCGGAAGGTTCTGCTGCTTGGAAGCTCCATCAAGCGCGTGGTCGATGTCGCAACGGATCTCGGCATTATGGAAGGGCTGCCGCCGTTCATCGACGAAGACGAATTCGGGTATATTCAACGTGACAAGATCGTCATCATACTGACCGGCAGTCAGGGCGAAAACCGCGCTGCACTTGCCAAGCTTGCACGTGATGAGATGCGCAACATCGCTCTAAGCGCTGGCGATACGGTGGTTTTTTCGTCGCGAACAATTCCCGGCAACGAAAAACCTATCCTTGATATCAAGAATGGTTTGATAGAGCAGGGCGTTCATATCATCACCGACGATGAGGCGCTTGTGCACGTTTCCGGGCACCCGCGTCGTAATGAACTCAAGCGTATGTATGAATGGGTCCGTCCTGAAATTCTCGTACCGGTTCACGGCGAGGCTGCTCATTTGAGCGGACATGCGGATTTTGCCGAGCAATGCGGGATTAAGACCGTACCGCGGGTTCGAAATGGTGACGTTTTGCGCCTGGCACCCGGACCGGCCGAGATCATTGACGAGGCGCCCCATGGCCGCATCTTCAAGGACGGCAACCTGATCGGCGACTTCGACGAAATGGGAATTGGCGAGCGGCGCAAACTGGCCTATGTGGGCCACATTGCCGTCAATGTGCTGCTTAACGGCAAAAACGAGCTGGTGCGTGATCCGGTGGTCAAGGCAAACGGTCTTCCCGAAGCCGACGACAATGGTGAGCTGTTGAGCTATCAGCTTGAAGAGGCCGCGGTGAGCGCCGTGGAGAGTATTCCGCGCGTGCGCCGCAAGGATCTCGGTATCGTGCAGGAATCGGTGCGCCGTGCCGTTCGCTCGACTGCGCGCGACATATGGGGCAAGAAGCCTGTCATGACGGTGTTCGTGACCCGCGTGTGAGACGCTGCACAAATAGGATGGAACGAAAATGATAGGCAAGTTGAACCATGTTGCGATTGCAGTGCCGGAGCTCGATGCTGCTGCGGCCCAGTACCGCGATATGCTCGGCGCAAGGGTTTCGCAGCCGCAGGCGCTGCCGGAGCATGGTGTGACCGTGGTCTTCGTTGAACTCGACAATACCAAGGTCGAATTGCTTGAGCCGCTGGGCGTGGGATCGCCAATCGCCTCATTCCTGGAAAAGAGCCCGGCAGGCGGTATGCACCACATCTGTTACGAGGTGGATGACATACTGGCGGCGCGTGACAGGCTGCAGGCCGGCGGTGCGCGGGTGCTCGGCGATGGCGAGCCGAAGACCGGGGCGCACGGCAAGCCGGTGCTGTTTTTGCATCCGAAGGATTTTTGCGGCACGCTTGTCGAACTGGAACAGGTATGAGCGACCAAATCGGGTTGCACCTGACAGGAAATAGCCAATGACATTCCTGACGGCATTTGCGGTCTATTTCATTATCTGGTGGATCACGCTGTTTGCGATCCTGCCGATCGGCGTTCGCACGCAGGCGGAGGAAAGCGACGTAACCCTCGGCACTGCCGAAAGCGCTCCTCTCAAACTGCAGATGCGCAAGAAACTGATCCTGACCAGCCTGGTAGCAGCCGCGATCTTTGGCGTTTATTACGCAGCCACGGTGTTTTTCGGATTTACCGTCGACTCCATTCCGCGCATCGTTCCGGATTTCTCGAAAGACTAGGGTTTGGCCGTGGTGCCTGAAGAACGACTTCAGTGGAGTACGAAGCACGGAAAGTGGCGGCGGGAATGCGAATGGGACGGGCCGGCTGAATGTGGCTTTCAGACCGAAGCCGCCGCTTATGGATGCCGCAGCAAAGGTCGACTCCGAGCCCTTCCATGCCGCTCGGATGGTATCGCAATCTGAGCAGCCAGATGATTCTTCAATTACCGAAGATGACCCATAGCCGACATTCAACAAGCCAGCCGTTCTAATTGCTCGCTACAATTAGATCTCAAGTACACATCAGTTTTGTCCATACCTCGTTTTGAGCTAATGTTTGTTCCATCGGGAGATTTTGGACAACACTGGTCAATGCCTCCCTTCGGGGCCGGAGGGAACAAATTGTCAGATATTGAGCGTTGGCTCGCAGAGCTTGGATTGGATAAGTACGTTTCTGCTTTTGCGGAAGCCGAAATTGAGTTCGCCGATCTAGCGCATCTTACCGATGAAGACTTGAAGGAACTTGGATTGCCCCTTGGTCCTCGCCGCCGCGTGAAAGCTGCAATCAAGAACTTTGACATCGGCTTTAAGACACATACCTCAGCACCCAAGAACATTGCACCCAAGCAACAGGAATCTGCCGGAACGCCGTCTGCATCGTCCTCCGAGGCTGAACGACGTCATCTGACGGTAATGTTCGTCGATCTCGTGGGATCCACGGAAATGGCGAGCAAGACCGACCCTGAAGACATGCGCACTGTCATTACCAATTATCAAGATACTGTAACTGGGATTGTCTCTCGTTTTGAAGGATTTGTAGCCAAGTTCATGGGTGACGGTGTGCTGTGCTACTTTGGCTGGCCACGCGCCAACGAGGATGATGCTGAGCGCGCCGTCCGCGCGGGCCTTTCGATCATTGACACTGTCAGGACATCACAGGCAACTGACGGTACGCCCCTTGGTACCCGGGTTGGCATTGCTACCGGCGTTGTCATTGTCGGCGACCTGATAGGCAGTGGAGCAACACAAGAGGCGGCAGTTGTGGGCGAGACCCCCAACCTGGCCGCGCGCTTGCAGGCAATTGCGGAACCAAACCAGTTGGTTTTACCAATTGAAACCCAGCGTTTGCTGGGTAACGCCTTTGATTTGATATCCATCGGCGCCCAGGAGCTGAAAGGTGTCGCTGCGTCAGTCGAGGCTTTTGTCGTTAAAGGTGAGATATCTGTCGAGAGTCGGTTCGCCGCGCACCAGTCTGGGACGCTGACGCCCATCGTTGGCCGGGACCGGGAGATCGAGTTGATGCTCGAACGCTGGGCGCTAGCCCGTTCTGGTCATGGGCAGATAGTCCTTGTGAGCGGTGAGGCCGGCATCGGCAAGTCTCGCATCACCCGCGCTGTGATCGACGAGATTGCGCAGGATGATCACATCCGCATGACCTATCAATGTTCGCCCTATCATGCAGACAGTGCATTTTATCCTGTCATTCAGCAGCTGTCATTTGCCGCCGGGTTCCTGCCTTCAGACGGTCCCGACGCTCGGCTGGACAAGCTGGAGGACCTGCTTGGAGAAGATCACGCCATACTAAAGCTCGTGGCCCCGATGATGGGGCTGGACGGAACTGAGAGATATGGCGCGCTTGACCTGACGCCCCCACAGCAACGCGCACAAACGATGCAGGCGTTGACCCGATTGTTGGTTCAGCAAGTTGAACAAAAGCCTTTACTGCTGGTTTATGAAGACCTGCACTGGATTGATCCAACATCGCTTGAATTGTTGGAAATCTCGCTGGATGCGATAACTGATCAGCAGATCATGATCCTCGCTACTGCCCGTCCCAGCTTTGACTACGGCTTTGGCGGGCACCCCATCGTCACGCGATTTGCGCTGAACCGGTTGGGCAAGGAAATGATCGGGGCCATTACCTCCAAACTGGCTGGGGGCAAGGCATTACCCGATGAGATCATGGAGGTTATCGCTCAGCGCACCGATGGCGTGCCACTGTTTGTCGAGGAACTCACCAAGACGATCCTTGAATCCGGCGCCCTTAAAGAGGACGGCAACCGTCTCGTTTTGAACGGCCCGCTGAGTACAATCGCCATCCCCACCACGCTGCATGACAGCCTGATGGCGCGGCTGGATCGGCTTCAGCCTATCAAGGAGGTGGCGCAGACTGCCGCATGTATCGGACGCGAGTTCAGCCACGGCCTGCTGGCTCAAATCTCCCGTTTGCCAGACACCGAACTGGCCGCGGCTCTGGACGGTCTGATCGAAGCGGAACTGATCTACCGGCGCGGCCTGCCGCCCGAGGCGACATATCTCTTCAAGCACGCGTTGGTCCGTGACGCTGCTTATGAAAGCCTGCTGAAAGAACGGCGGCGGGCGGTCCACACCCGGATTTTGGCGGCGTTGGAAAATGACCCAGACGTTGCACCAGAAGTGCTCGCTGTACATGCCGAAGTGGCCGGACTCACCGACAGGGCTATCGACCTGTGGGAGGCGGCCAGCAAGGCAGCCCTCGCACGGCCTGCATATGACGAAGCCATCTCGCATCTAGGACGCGCCATAGCGTTGATCTCTCCCCAGCTGGAGGACGATGCCTCCCTGTCAACTGAACGTGCGTTGTCTTTGCAGGTCCCGCTGGGCATGGCGTTGCTTGCCCGAAAAGGTTACGGCGCAGATGAAACCGTGGCCGCGTTCCAAAAGGCGCTCGCTCTGGCGGACAGGATTGGCGAAACCCCGATGCGATACTCAATCCTTTATGGCCTATGGGTCAGCACTGCAATCAGGGGCCAGCACGCCGACGCTTTGCTGATCGCAAGAGCGCTTGTTGAGCAGGCGGACAAGTCGCCGGATTCTGTGTCTCTTGTCGTCGCCAATCGTGTTACCGGCCTTTCGCACTGGTTCATAGGCGATTTCATGGAGGCAGATCGATATCTCGATGCCGCGCTGGCACACTTTGACCCGGTCGCGCATGCGGGCCTCGCCCATCGGTTTGGGCAGGATATTGGCGTCGCAATTCACATTTTCAAGGCATGCAACTTGTTGGTACTTGGCGAAACGAAACGCGCCTTGGAGCACGCAGAGGAATGCGAGCGTCTCGCTAAATCGACAGGCCATGTCCAGACGGTTTGCTATGCGTTTGTCGTGCGGTCCATTTTCGATCTGATGGCCGATGACCAGGCCGGCGTCCGGCGTTGTTTGTCCGAAATTGCACCAATTGCCCAGGAGCATAGTCTTACACTCTGGCTCGCCTATGTATCAGTGATCACCGAGATCACCGCGGCTCAAGATGGTGATAGAACCAGCGTACAGAGATACAAAATGGCCGATGCAGCCATAGTCGCGGAAAAGTGCACGTTCTTCGTATCTCAGTTTCGCATCAATGTCGGCTGGTCGGCCTTGGCCATGGGACTCAAGGAGGAAGCGGCTGAACTTGCCAGCATGGCTCACGACATCATCGAGCAGACGGGTGAGACTTACGCGTTGGCGGATCTACACCGTTTGAATGCGGCTTTGGCAAATGCGGATGGCGACAGTGTAGCCGCCGAAAGTCACCTCAGTTCCGCGCTTGACGTCGCCCGAAAGCAGGGTGCCAAACTCTGGGAATTGCGCGCGGCCATTGACCTTGCGCGCCTTTGGCAGGAACAGGGCCGCGCAGATGAGGCCATTGCGTTGCTAGATCCAGTTTATGACAGCATCGCAGACGGCGACTGCCCCGATGATCGGACCGCTGCCAAAGAATTTCTTGCAGTTTTGAAGGGTTGAACGAAGCGCCAAATAACCAGGAGCCGAAGGTCAGCCATTGGCACATTGCGCCACTCTAATCGCGTCGTTTGCGGAACAACAAACTAAGCAAACTGATGTCGGTTTGTCCGCACAGCGGCCATTGTCGCTGACACAGTATCGACTTTTGTCTCACGTCCGCTTTGGAGAAACACGCCGGAACACTTCGCAGTCGCAGCGAATGTCCCGCTGCGAAGCCTGACCGCTGGACATGTTTTTAGCGGTCTACGGCCTTCTCAAAATAGACCCGTTCGAATCCGTCTTCGCGGCGGCGTCCGGTCTCGCGATATCCGAGCGCCGGGTAGAGCGACAGGTTTTCGTGCATATGAATGTTCGTGTAGAGCCGAACGGTGTCCATGCCTTCGTTGCGGGCATATTCCTCAACAAAGGAAACGAGCTGGCGACCGTAGCCCATACCGTGGTGATCCGGGTGAACGGCGACATTTTCAAGAAGCACCGACCTGCCGGATTTGTAAAAGACGACGTAACCGCGAATGACCTGCACAGTGTCTGAATGCACAAAGACCTTGTGTTGACGGATTTGCTCCTCGAAGTCCGCGATCATCGGTGCGGGTGCACGGCCGATGCGGCTGACATAGATTTCATATGCCGCGTGTGCACAGTCGATGATCCGTTCGAGGTCATGCGCAGTTGCGCGGCGTATGTGATTATTTTGCTTGGCCATGTTTCCTGCAGAGCCATCGTGATAACGAAATATTGAACTACCAAAGCGTGCAAATCCAGCCGATTCAGGAAGTCGCAAGACTTGCCTGGTAGGGTTAATTGCCTGGATTTCTTAAATGAGCAGAGGTGTTGCTCAATTTTATCGGGGGCGGGATTTCCTCCCAGTATTTCAAATGGCCTTTCGTATTTTGGAAGTTTTTCGGCAATTCCTTACCGGCAACAGGATGCTTCCACGTGCAGGCTTTGCCAGGAAAATCTCCCTATTTGTCGCGGTTTTGGCAAGCACTGTACTCTTTTCATTTGTGACGGCGAGTGTCGTTCATTCGTTGCGCGAAAGTCAAAACCGCGAACGCCTGCAGGAACTTGCAGCTTCGACACTGCATCGGGCGGAACTTGGAGCCGACTATGCTTTCATTGCACTGACGGAACTGTCGGAAAGGTCTGATATTGTCTGCGGCCAAAATACGATCGAGCTGTTCCGAAAACAGATCCATCAGCGGGCGATCGTAAAAGACATCCGGATTGTCGACGCCCAGGGCATAACACAGTGTGCGGCCTTTCCGGATGTATTGGGCGCGGATCAGAAGCACCTTGATATGACTGCGCTGCAGAGTTCCCGGAACGATCATATCAAATTCATGCCTTTGACGCTGAACGGCCAACCGGCACTTGGCGTTCATTGGACGATCGACACCGACAGGGGCCTGGTCGCCATCGTCAATACCGATACCCTGGTATTCGATGTCCTTCCGAGTGCACTTCGAACGGGCAATGAGGTTCGGGTCATGCTGACCGACGGCGCTCTTATCGCATCTCACGCAGGCGGTAATCCGGGAGCGCAATCCTGCGCGGACCACATGGCTGAACCGCAGGTCTTTAGTGCCGCTTCCCGGCGCTATCCCCTACGGGCGCAAATCTGCATTGACCGTCAGCTCGTGGCCATGTGGAACAATCAGGTCAGCGCCGCCTATCCGGTTGGCGGCGGATTGCTTGGCCTGATTTTCGGCCTGTTGGCCGTGCGGGCCGTCACAGGTCACCGCAGCCTGACCTCTGAGATCGACGATGCACTGGCGGGCCGCGAATTCAAAGCCTACGCCCAGCCGATCTTTTGCCTGAAGAGTGGAGAAATCACCGGATGCGAGATATTGGCGCGTCGTGTATTGCGCGACGGCACCGTTATTTTGCCCGGTGACTTTATTCCGCTTGCCGAACGCACCGGCAGGATCGCGCCGATTACCTGGCAGATCATGGATGATGCACTGAACCAGTTAAGGCCGCTTCTGCGCTCAAACAAAAGATTTACGGTAGCGTTCAACATCTGCGCGCATCATATGATGCAGCCGTCCTTTACGGCTGACTTGCGCGCTCACGTGAGCGGTTCGCGGGTTGGTTCGCGCCAGGTCGTCATTGAACTGACGGAGCGCCATGAAATCAGCGACTTTGACCAAGCTTCGGCAACGATCGCCGAACTCAAGAAGATAGGCTATCGCGTCGCCATTGACGATGCCGGAACGGGGCATAGCGGATTGAGCTACATCCAGAAGCTCGGCGCCGATACGATCAAGATCGACAAGTTCTTCGTCGATCCGGTCATTGATGATCCGAGTGCGCGCTCGCTTATCAATATGCTTGTACGTCTGGCGCATGACCTTGGCATGTCGACTGTCGCCGAGGGTATCGAAACCCGGGAGCAGGCCGTTGCTCTTGCCGAGCTCGGCGTTGAAAGGGGGCAGGGCTATCTCGTTTCCAGGCCGCTGCCGCTGGATGCGTTTTTGCGCTTTGTTGCCGAACGCGACAATGGGCACCGTCGGTCGGCGGCCTAGACTGTTTCCTGATAAATTTGAAGCGTATCACTGTGGGAACGGACGCGGCATATAAAACCATGCCGAAAGTTTGGATTGCGCAAAAAAAAACAAGGCACGGAGCCTTGTATTAAAGTATCGCGTTGATCGTTTACCGGTGTTACTCGGCGGCTGCAGGTCAACCCGCGCCTTAGATCCATCCTCCCAAGACTTTGACCGCGGAACGGGCAAAGATCTTTTGTCTTTGCCTCATTGGTGCTGGAAACTAGCCGATTGTTTGGCTGCTGTCACCTGAAAAGTGACATTTTTATCGCTGTCGAGATATTTTTTTGTATCTGATGCGATTTACTGCCGCGACCGTTGATAGATGGCGTGTGTGCGGGGGCCGATCAATTGCGTTGCCGCCTTTCATTCTGATCGCCAAGCGGTTATGAGAACTGACGTTTTACCGCTATTTTGCCTGATTCCTGAATTAGGCGGAGCATTGCAACCGGACAACACGATGCGCCTTTCCCGCTATTTCCTTCCAATACTGAAAGAAAACCCCAAAGAGGCGGAAATCGTCTCGCACCGTCTCATGCTTCGGGCCGGAATGATCCGCCAGCAGTCCGCCGGTATTTACTCCTGGCTGCCACTCGGCAAGAAGGTGCTCGAAAAGGTCAACGACATCATTCGTGACGAGCAGAACCGCACCGGCGCAATTGAAATCCTTATGCCGACTATTCAGTCTGCGGAGCTGTGGCAGGAAAGCGGACGCTACGACGATTACGGCCGCGAAATGCTGCGCATTTCGGACCGACAGGACCGTCCGATGCTATACGGTCCAACGAACGAGGAAATGGTCACCGACATCTTCCGCAGCTATGTGCGTTCGTACAAGGACCTGCCGCTGAACCTCTATCATATTCAGCTGAAGTTTCGTGATGAGATCCGTCCGCGCTTCGGCACCATGCGTTCGCGCGAGTTTCTGATGAAGGATGCCTATTCGTTCGATATCGATCAGGACGCAGCGCGCCACGCCTACAACAAGATGTTTGTGGCTTACCTTCGCACATTCGCCCGCATGGGGCTGTCGGCCGTGCCGATGCGTGCCGATACGGGGCCGATCGGCGGTGATCTCAGCCATGAGTTCATCATCCTTGCCGATACCGGTGAATCCGAGGTCTATTGCCACAGCGATTATCTCGGTTTCGACATTCCGGGCGAGGAAACTGATTTCGAAGACAAAAATGCGCTTCAGTCAATCGTCGACAAATGGACATCGCTTTATGCTGCGACGTCCGAAATGCACGATGCCGATGCCTTTGCCCGGGTCAGTGAAGAGGCGAGACTTTCGGCGCGCGGTATCGAAGTGGGTCATATCTTTTATTTCGGCACGAAATACTCAGAGCCGATGGGCGCAAAGGTTATGGGGCCTGACGGCAAGGAACATCCCGTCCACATGGGCTCTTACGGCATCGGTCCGACGCGACTGGTGCCTGCCATCATCGAGGCTTCTCACGATGAAAACGGTATCATCTGGCCCGAGAGCGTAACGCCTTTCGATGCCTGCATTATCAATATGAAGGTCGGCGACGGTGCATGCGACAGCGCAAGCGAGAAGCTCTACAGCGAGTTGACAGCCGCCGGCCGGGACGTTGCTTATGACGACCGCGATGAGCGTGCGGGCGCGAAATTCGCGACTGCCGATCTGATCGGTGTGCCGTGGCAGATCGTTGTCGGTCCGCGGTCGATCGCCAATGGTGAAGTCGAGGTCAAAGACAGAAAAACCGGTGCCCGTGAAAATATGTCTCTGGAGGCTGCTGTTAACCGGTTTACCAGCGCCAGCTAAGGAGAAGCGATGAGCGGCGACATCGCGCAGATGACCGAAACGTCCAAGGCCAAGGGCGACAAGCCCCCATTTGCGGGTGCCTTCTGCGCTTATGAGCGCATGGTGGCATGGCGCTATTTGCGTTCGCGGCGCAAAGAAGCGTTCATCTCGGTCATTGCGGGTTTTTCCTTCGTTGGCATTATGCTCGGCGTTGCGACGCTGATCATCGTGATGGCGGTTATGAACGGGTTTCGCGGCGAACTCATTGACCGCATTCTCGGCGTCAACGGACACATGATTGTCCAGCCGATTGACGAGCCTTTTAAAGACTATGCCGGTCTTGCTAACCGGTTGGCGGCGGTCGAGGGTGTGCGCTCCGCTGTGCCATTTATCGATGGCCAGGCGCTTGTTTCCGGTTACAGAGATGTCGGAACAGGCGCGCTTGTGCGCGGTATACGTGCCGACGATCTGTCAAAGCTGGGCGGGGTCACCGAAAATATCAGGGCTGGAGATCTCGTTGGATTTGCAGCGGGCGAGGGGCTTCTTCTGGGCTCGCGTCTTGCGACAAATCTTGGCGTGAGCGTTGGCGATACGATCAAGCTGATATCTCCGGAAGGCGATGTAACCCCGCTGGGCGTCACGCCCCGCATCAAAACCTATCCCGTGTCGGGAGTCTTCGAAATCGGCATGTCGGAATACGACGCGTCGATGATCTTCATGCCGCTCGGTGAGGCACAGCTTTATTTCAATTCCGACGGCCTGGTGCAGTCGATTGAGCTGTTCGTCGACGATCCCGATCAGGTGGATTTACTGCGGCCGCTGATCGAGCAGGCTGCCGGCCGACAGATATTTATTTCCGACTGGCGCATGCAAAACAGAACGTTCTTCTCGGCACTTGAAGTCGAGCGCAACGTCATGTTCATGATCCTGACGCTGATTGTCCTTGTGGCGGCGCTGAACATCATTTCCGGGCTGATTATGCTTGTGAAGGACAAGGGGCACGACATTGCCATCCTGCGCACCATGGGTGCGACGTCCGGCGCGATCCTGCGGATTTTCTTCATGACTGGTGCGGCAATCGGGGTGACCGGAACAATTGCCGGATTTATCCTCGGCGTTGTGGTGTGCTGGAACATCGAGAGCATCCGGCAGTTTTTCTCCTGGCTGTCCGGGACGACTCTGTTCAATCCGGAACTCTATTTCCTCAGCCAGCTCCCGGCGGACATGAATGCCGGTGAAACGGTTTCCGTCCTGCTGATGGCAATCGGGCTTTCCTTCCTGGCAACGCTGTTTCCGGCCTGGCGCGCCTCGCGGCTCGATCCTGTCGATGCACTGCGTTACGAATAGGTATTATTGATGGGCGAAGCTGTTCTTCAGATCGAGGCCGTGCAGCGTCACTACGAGCAGGGCGACAATATTCTATCCATCCTGAAGGATGCGAATTTCTCGCTTAACCCCGGGGAGACGGTGGCGCTTGTTGCGCCGTCCGGTGCGGGCAAGTCGACGCTTTTGCATGTCGCCGGTCTGCTTGAGCATCCGAGTGCGGGAGAAGTTTATATCGGTGGGCGTGCGACAACCAAGCTTGACGACGACACCCGCACGGCGATGCGTCGGTCCGATATCGGTTTCGTCTACCAGTTCCACCATCTGCTGCCGGAGTTCACGGCGCTGGAAAATGTGATGATGCCGCAGATGATCGGCGGGCTTTCCTATAAGGAGGCGTCAGAGCGGGCCCAGCAACTGCTCGACTATCTGCGCGTTGGTCACCGCTCAGGTCACCGGCCGGCGGAGCTTTCCGGCGGCGAACAGCAGCGTGTGGCCATTGCAAGGTCCGTTGCGAATGCGCCGCTTATCCTCCTGGCAGACGAGCCGACGGGCAATCTCGATCCGACGACGGCAGGCTATGTGTTCGAGGCGCTTGATGCATTGGTGCGCCAGTCCGGCCTGTCAGCGCTGATTGCAACACACAATCACGAGATCGCTTCCCTGATGGACAGGCGGGTGACACTGGAAGACGGCAAGGTCGTCGAGTGTTGAATTGGCTTCCCCAAATAGTCATCCAGCGGGCTGAGCCGCCGCGCGCGTAGCGCCCGCAGCCCGCAATCTCGCATTGAAATAAGCCATCATTGGTTAACGGTGGCGGCGGCGCTTGCCCGTGTATTTAAGGCTTCCTTAAACACAATGCGCTATTCGCTTGACATGAGAACAAGATAAGAACAAAATAAAAACATAGACGGAATAAGGAGGAACATATGTTCGATTTTGCAAAAGACTGCGCTGCCTTCGCCTCCATGGTCATGTTTGTAACGAGCCTCACCGTTGTCATGATGGCGCTTTGATCCGGAGCGCCACCTTGGTAGAGATCACGCTCTGAAAAGCTTGTAGAGCCGGTCGAGGCCGAGGATGAACAGGCCCGCCACCAATCCCCAAAATGCCGACCCGATACCGAATGCGGACATGCCTGAGGCGGTCACCGCAAAGGTGGCGATGGCGGCTATGTGGTTGTCACTTTCCGCCATGCTGCGGCCGAGCGATGCAGCAAGTGCGCTCACCAGTGCCAAACCGGCGACAGTTGTGATGAGCGCCTTGTCGAAACTTCCGAATAGAGCAACAAGTGATGCGGCAAAAAGGGCGATCGCAACATTGCCCGCCGCATAAAGCGGTCCGCAGAGCCAGCGCTTGTCCTTGTCGGGATGGGCGTCGGGACCGGAGCAGACCGATGCTGTGATGGCGGCAAGGTTGGAGGCATGGGCGCCAAAGCCGGCCGTCGCCAGAGAAGCGAAACCGGTGACAAACAGGACAGGCCGCAGCGGCATTTCATAACCTGCGGCCTTCAATACGGCAAAGCCCGGCAGGTTCTGCGACGCCATCGTTACAATGTAGAGGGGAAGGCCGAGGCCGATCAGCGCATGAAATTCGAAGCGCGGCGTTATCCAGACGAGCCGCGATAAATGCAGGTCGCCGACCGGACCGGCCAACCCAAGGAGGTGGGCAAGAACAATACCGCCGCACAGAACAGCCAGCACCGCCCAGATGGGAGAGAATAGTCGCACGACGGCAAATATTATCAGCAGCGGAACGACGAGTTCGGGTGCCGATTTGAGATGTTCGAATACCGCCACCACGAAGGTGAACAGGATGCCGGCCAGCATTGCCGAGGCGATTGTCGTCGGGATACGCTCGATCAACGCGCCGAGCGGCCGGAAGGCGGCAGTCATCAGCGTCAGCACGGCAGCGAAGAAGAATGCACCGACCGCTGTCTCAACCGTTTCGCCCGATGTTGCCGCAATCAGAGCTGCGCCGACGGTGGAACTGGCGGCGATAACCGGTGCCCGAAACCGCAAACTCAGGATTAAGGTAATAGCGGCTTTTGCCAGACACAGAGATGCAACCCAGGAGGCGGTTTGCGCTGCGTCGGCACCGACAGCGGCAGCCGCCGCGAGCACGATGGCGATGGAACTGCCGAAACTGATGAACACCGCCACCAGCGCCGATATCACTATCGAAGCGCGCATCGATTCCCTCTTTTGCAACGTGCCAAAGTTACTGTGACAAGGCCTGCCGCGCCATCCGTTTTCTGCCCGGGCCGGGACATGAGAATCACTGCTGGCTGTTTCTGTCAGGCGTTGGCGCAGCGTTTTGGCGACGACGATAGATGGCCTCGAGAATATCACGCCCTGAAGCGTGCGCGGAGCTGGTCGACGCCGAGGATGAATAGACCCGCTACCAGACCCCAGAAAGCCGACCCGATACCGAATGCGGACATGCCTGATGCCGTCACCGCAAAAGTGCCGACGGCGATAAACCGGTCTTCGTCCTTTGCCATGCTGCCGCTGAGCGACGAGGCGAGGGCGCCGATCAGGGCGATGCCGGCGACCGTGGTGATGAGTGCTTTGGGAAAGCTTGCAAAAAGCGCAACCAGTGACGCGCCGAAAATTGCAATGACCACATAACCGGCCGCATAGAATGGACCGCAAAGCCAGCGTTTGTCCTTGTCCGGGTGAGCGTCCGGTCCGGTGCAGATCGACGCGGTGATAGCGGCAAGGTTTGTTGCATGGGCGCCGAAGCCGGCGGAAGCGAGGGACGCGATGCCCGTCACCGACAAAACGGGGCGCGAGGGCACGGTATAGCCGGAAGCCTTCAGCACCGCGAATCCGGGCAGGTTCTGCGAGGCCATGGTGACGAGATAGAGAGGCAAGCCGAGGCCGATGAGCGCCTCGAATTCGAAGCGCGGTTCTATCCATACGAGCCGTGATACGTGCAGATCGTCCAGGGGGCTGGTGAGGCCCAGGATGTAGGCCAGGGCGATGCCGCAGAACAACACGGCCAGCACCGCCCAGATGGGCGAGAATATCCGCACGACAACGAACAGGATGAGCAGCGGGACGACAAGTTCCGGTGCCGATTTGAGATGTTCGAACACCGCCAGGACAAAGCTGAAGAGAATGCCTGCCAGCATCGCCGAGGCGACGGAGGTGGGGATGCGTTCGATCAATGCACCGAGCGGGCGAAAGGCCGCTGTCAAAAGCGTCAGTATAGCGGCAAAAAAGAATGCGCCGACGGCGGTTTCGATCGATTCTCCGGAGGACGACGCGATCAGAGCGGCGCCGGGTGTGGACCAGGCGGCAACAATCGGTGCGCGGTATCGCAGGCTCAGGACAAGGGTGACGGCGGCTGTGGCAAGACAGATGGACGCGACCCAGGAGGATGTCTGTTCCGCATTCGCGCCGACCGCAGCCGCGGCGGCAAGCACGATGGCGACAGAACTGCCAAATCCGACAAGGACAGCCACCAGTGCCGATATCACCACAGATGCGCGCATCGTTCCCCCCTGTTTCGAAACGTGCTGAGGCTACTGGGATTTGGACCATCGCGCCAGTTGAATCGCGCTTGATATGTAACTGCTAAAGGGAGTACCGATATCGATTGCCACCGCTATAGTGATGAGCTGCCGGCAGCGATTCCATGTGGATTGGGACCACTGCCCGAGGGCCAGGCGGGAATTGATGCTAAGATCGAAGTTCAGCCGCGCCTTGTCCGGAAGCGCGCAACATCCGCAACGTAACGGGAATGCAGCATGTCCGAATCAGGTGAAACCGAATCCGCCATCCACCCAGCAGGGCCGCAATTCGTTCACCTGCGGGTTCACTCCGCCTATTCGCTGCTGGAAGGCGCGTTGCCACTGAAAACCATCATCTCGATGGCCGCGGCAGACAGGCAACCGGCAATCGGTATTGCCGACAGCAACAATCTTTTCGGTGCGCTGGAATTTTCGGTCAAGGCTGCAGGTGAGGGGCTCCAGCCCATCCTTGGCTGCCAGCTTGATATCGATATGGAGGACGGCGGCGGTGAGGAGCGTCGCGGTCACAAGGAACATCTGGCCGACCGGCCGTCTGTCGTCCTTATCGCCATGAACGCGGACGGATACACCCGTCTGGTCGATCTGGTCAGCCGGGCCTATCTTGACGGGTCGGGTGCCGAAGCGGTGCATATCTGCGCCTCGTGGCTGGAGGAAGGAACCGAAGGCCTTATCTGTCTGACCGGCGGGCAGACGGGACCGATCGACAAGGCGTTGTCCGACGAGCAGCCGCAGGTCGCAGCTACCCGCCTTGACTGGTTCAAGACGCATTTTCCCGGACGCTTATATATGGAACTGCAGCGCCAGAGCGGGTTTGACCGGGGACACGAGAACCGGGTACTGGGCCTTGCCTATGAACAGGCCGTGCCGATCGTTGCCACCAACGAGGCGTTTTTTCCCTCGCCTGATGATTTTGATGCCCACGATGCTTTGATGGCCGTTGCGCACAACGCCATGGTTTCGGATGACAGCCGCTTTCAACTGACACCCGATCACTATCTCAAGAGTCGTGCCGAGATGGTGGCGCTGTTCGAGGATCTGCCGGAAGCCCTTGAGAATTCTGTCGAAATCGCACGCCGCTGTTCCTTCCTTCTGGACACCCGCGCACCGATTTTGCCGCGCTTTACCGGAGCGACGGACGATCCGGAGGAAGCGCTGCGGGCAGAGGCCGCGGAACTGCGCCGACAGGCCGAGGAGGGGCTGGATCTACGTCTCGCCGAACTCGGCTTTGCGGAAGGGTTTGCCGAGAGCGATTACCGCGAACGTCTGGAAGTCGAACTCGGAATCATCGAGCGCATGGGGTTCCCAGGCTACTTTCTCATTGTTGCCGACTTCATCAAATGGGCTAAGGCGCATGACATACCGGTCGGCCCTGGCCGCGGGTCTGGCGCGGGATCGCTTGTCGCCTATGCGCTAACGGTGACGGATGTTGACCCGCTGCGTTTTTCACTGCTGTTCGAACGTTTTCTTAATCCGGAACGCGTGTCGATGCCGGACTTCGATATCGACTTCTGCCAGGATCGGCGAGACGAAGTGATCCGTTACGTTCAGGAAAAATACGGCAGACAACAGGTGGCGCAAATCATCACTTTCGGATCGCTGCAGGCGCGCGCCGCACTGCGCGATGTCGGCCGGGTGCTCGAAATGCCCTACGGTCAGGTCGACCGGATCTGCAAACTGGTTCCGAACAATCCCGCCAATCCAACGCCGCTGCACAAGGCCATCGAGGAAGAGCCGAAGCTTCGTGAGGAGGCGCAAAAGGAGCCTGTTGTCGGGCGTCTGCTGGACATTGCGCAAAAGATCGAGGGCCTCTACCGGCATGCATCGACACACGCCGCCGGCATCGTCATCGGTGACCGGCCGCTGTCGAAACTTGTGCCGATGTATCGCGATCCGCGCTCGGACATGCCGGTCACGCAGTTCAATATGAAATGGGTTGAGCAGGCGGGACTGGTGAAGTTCGACTTCCTCGGCCTCAAAACGCTGACGGTTTTGAAGACCGCAGTCGATTTCCTGCGCGATCGCGATATCGAGGTCAATCTGGGTGCGCTGCCGCTGGATGATCCGCAAACCTATGACATGCTGTCACGCGGCGAGACGGTCGGCGTATTCCAGGTGGAAAGTGCCGGCATGCGCAAGGCCCTGATCGGCATGCGACCCGACAGGATCGAAGACATCATTGCGCTGGTCGCGCTCTACCGCCCGGGACCGATGGAAAACATTCCGGTCTACAATGCCCGCAAGCATGGCGAGGAGGAAGTCGCCTCCATCCATCCGAAGATCGACTATCTGCTTGAAGAAACGCAAGGTGTGATTGTCTACCAGGAACAGGTGATGCAGATCGCCCAGGTCCTGTCCGGCTACTCACTTGGCGAAGCCGACATGCTGCGCCGCGCGATGGGCAAGAAGATCAAGGAGGAAATGGATAAACAGCGCAGCCGTTTTGTGAGCGGCGCGGTCGATAACGGCGTAACAAAACCGCAGGCCGATCTGATCTTCGACCTGCTTGCCAAATTCGCCAATTACGGCTTCAACAAGTCGCACGCCGCAGCCTATGGCATTGTTTCCTATCAGACGGCCTATCTGAAAGCGCATTATCCGGTCGAGTTCCTGGCGGCCTCCATGACGCTCGACATGTCGAATACCGACAAGATCAACGATTTCCGCCAGGACGCCGCCCGGCTGGGCATCGAGGTAGTGCCACCCTCGGTTCAAACGTCCTACAGGATCTTCAAAACCGGTGAAAACCGGATTTACTATTCGCTTGCGGCCATCAAAGGTGTCGGAGAGGCTGCTGTCGATCACATTGTTGAAGTCAGGGGCGGGCAACCTTTTGCAAATATTGAGGACTTTTTCCTGAGGGTGGATTCTAAACTGATCAACCGGCGGGTACTGGAGCACCTCATCTGTGCCGGTGCATTTGATTGTTTCGGCCGGGAAAGAGCTGAACTTGTCGGTGGCATCGACAGACTGCTTGGGCTTTCGCAGCGGGCGACCGAGGACCGGGTCAGCGGTCAATCCGATATTTTCGGCACGGGCGCGGCAACCGGACCGGAGGTGGTTCAATTTCCCAGCGTAACACCCTGGGTTCCTTCAGAAAAACTTCACCGGGAATATCAATCTCTCGGCTTTTATCTTTCAGCCCATCCGCTGGATACATACCAACAGCTTCTGGAAAAAATGCGGGTTCAGACCATTGGGGAATTTTCCAATGCGGTCAAACAGGGCGCGACGGCGGGGCGTCTCGCCGGTACCGTGACATCCAAACAGGAGCGCAAGACCCGCACCGGCAACAAGATGGGGATCATCGTTTTTTCCGATTCTTCCGGGCAGTATGAGGCCGTGCTGTTTTCCGAGGGGCTTGCGCAATACCGGGACCTGCTAGAACCGGGGAAATCGCTGGTGGTCACGGTCGACGCGGAGGAAAGACCCGAGGGAATCAGCCTGCGAATTCAGACTGTTCAGTCGCTTGAAGAACGCGCTGTTCAAACTCAGAAAGCCCTCAGGATCTTTGTGCGCGACAGCACGTCGCTGCAGCAGATTGCAGGTCACCTCAACACCAAGGGAGACGGCCAGGTCTCGTTTGTGGTGATCAAGGAGGACGGCAGGCGCGAGATCGAGGTTGAACTGCCTCAGCGCTACAGGATTTCGCCGCAAATCGCCTCCGCTCTAAAGACTGCGAAGGGCATTGTCGATGTTGAGCTTGTATAGGAGGCGTTTTCATGTCCACTGTTCCGCTGCAGGAAAATCCGGAATCCGATCCGCTGGTCAGGCAGGTCTTTGACGACATTCGTGCGACTCGCGGCAGCGATTTCATCAATCTTTTGTGGAAATATCTGGCCTTCGACCCACCTTTGTTGAAGCAGACATGGGAAGATGTGAAGTCGGTCATGGCGGAACCGTCAGCACTCGATCCGAAAACCAAGGAAATGATCTATGTGGCGGTTTCAATCGCCAATTCCTGTCGGTATTGCGTCCATTCTCACACAGCAGCGGCGCGTGCAAAGGGCATGGATGATGAGGAATATGCGGATCTGCTGAGGGTGATATCCACGGCTTCACGAACCAACGCTCTGCTCAACGGTTTGCAAATTCCGGTCGATCCGGAGTTCAACAGGGAGAATGATTAGTGGCCTATTCTATCGTCGCACCACATACCGGCGGCAGTGATGTATTGCGTGTGCAGGAGATCGAAATACCAACGCCAGGAGCAGGTGAGGTGCTGCTGCGCCACACCGCGATTGGCGTCAATTTCATTGATACATATTTTCGGACCGGGCTCTATCCGTGGAGTGTCGACAGCGATCTGGTGCTCGGATCGGAAGCGGCAGGCGTAGTCGAAGCGATCGGGGACGGCGTCAGTGGCCTGTCGGTGGGCGACCGCGTCGCCTATACGCTCGCCAACGGTGCCTACACGACCCACAGGACTGTGGCCGCGCAGCATCTGGTGAATATTCCCGACGGCGTCTCGGACGAAACGGCTGCGGGTTCCATTTTGAAGGGACTGACGGCGCGTTATCTGCTGCACGACAGCTATCCGGTTCAAAGAGGTCAGCATGTGCTGTTTCACGCTGCGGCCGGCGGTGTCGGGCTCATTGCGGGGCAATGGCTTGCTACCATGGGGGTCAGGGCGACCGGAACTGCAGGCGGTCCGGAAAAATGCGCCCTGGCAGGACAATACGGATATTCAGACGTCATCGACTATCGCTCTGAAAATTTTGTCGAAAAGCTCCGCGCTCTTGCCCCGAGCGGCGTCGATGTTGTCTACGATTCGGTTGGTAAGGACACTTATCCAGGTTCTCTGCAGTGCCTTAAGACACACGGCACTCTGGTCAGCTTCGGACAATCATCCGGGCCGGCGACCGAGTTCAAACTGTCGGATCTTGCCGCCGGCTCCTTCCATGTCACGCGGCCGATCCTCTTCCACTTCACGGCGCTGCCCGGATGGCTTGAAAAGGCCGCATCGGAACTGTTTTCGCTGATTGCCGATGGCTCGATCAAAATCAACGTGAATCAGACCTTTGATCTGCGCGACGCCGCCAAAGCCCATGATGCCCTCGAAGGGCGGCAGACGACCGGCTGCACGGTCTTGATACCCTAGCGGCCCTGTCTGTCTTTGGGATCGGGCGCGTCCCGGTCCCTTTGCGGACGGGCGCTTTTATGGCGGCCGAATGTATACCCCGTTTCGACAGCACCGCGGCCGAAGCGGTCGACAACCTTGTCGATCGCCCGTTCGGCCACTGCACGTTGCGTTGCCTTCTTGTCGACGAGGTCCGGCGGGTCTGCCAGATCCGCATTGGTCAGATCCGACACGCCTATGCCCAAGAGACGGTACTGCGTGCCGTCGAGTTCCTTTTCCAGAAGCGCTAGGCCGGTGTGAAAAATCCGGTCGGCCAGGCAGGTCGGATCGTCGAGACGGCGATTCCGTGTCCTGATCCTGAAATCCTTGCTTTTCAGTTTCAAAACAACCGTGTGACCGGCAATCTCGCTTTTCTTCAGCCGGCGCGCGACCTTTTCCGACAGAGACCGTAGCACGGCGACAAGGGTTTCGCGGTCCGAATGGTCGCTGTTGAACGTGGTCTCGGACGACACGCTTTTTGCGCTGTCACGCGTGTGGACCTGCCGTGCATCAAGCCCGCGGGAAAGGCGGTAGAGTCGCTGGCCTATGGCACCGTAACGGCGCATCAGGTCGCCTTCCTCCATTTTCTGAAGCTGACCGATCATGGTGATGCCGTCTTTTTCAAGCGTCGCCGCAAATGCCTTGCCGACGCCCCATATCGTGGTGACCGGCATATCCCGCAAAAACCCAACGGCTTCAGCCTCACCAATGACGGAGAAGCCGCGAGGCTTTTCCAGGTCGGAAGCGACCTTGGCAAGAAATTTGCAGTACGAAAGGCCAACGGAGACGGTTATGCCGATTTCCTTTTCCACACGCTCGGCGAATGCCGCCAGCGTACGGGCAGGGGGATTACGGTGCAGCGCTTCGGTTCCGGCAAGTTCGAGAAACGCTTCGTCGATCGAGATTGGCTGAACAAGCGGCGTCAGTTCCTCCATCATTTTGCGTACTTCACGGCCGATGCGGCTGTATTTCTCCATGTTCGGCTTGACCACTATCGCCTGGGGACAGGCCTCAAGCGCCTTGAACATCGGCATTGCGGATCTGACGCCGTGAATGCGTGCGAGATAGCAGGCCGTGGACACCACGCCGCGTTTTCCGCCCCCGATTATTACCGGTTTGTCGGCCAATTCCGGATTGTCGCGTTTTTCGACTGTTGCGTAAAATGCGTCACAGTCGATATGGGCAACAGTCAGCTTATAGAGTTCGTCATGACTCAAAATGCGCGGGCTGCCGCAGCCGGCACAGCGGCGAACCTTCTTGTCCTGATAGGCCAGGCAGTCACGGCAAAAGCCGAGATTTGGATCGGGATTGCTGACCGACATTGCTGCACCGGTGTAGAACAAAAGTTGAACGTATTCGGTTTACGCCGCATTGGGCTGTCGATCAAGCACCCATGTGATCGCGGATGATTTGCTCAATTTCATTCCAGTCTGCAGCCTGGGTGACATCATCGCCCGGGTGCGGCGCCATGGCGCGGAAATGGTCGTTGCTCATGTAGCAAATGGTGTGTGCATCCGGCGCGTGTTTTTTGACCGAGTGGAGATTGTAGATCATGTCGTCAATAAAGATCAGCGGATGATCGCGGTCGGCGTGTATTTCGTTTATGAGCGGCCCTTTGTCCTTTTCCGTGGCGATCAGCGGGTAGGTGAGGCCGTGCCTGTTGAGCAGCGAACGCCGAACCTCGTAATGGCGGGGCGGCATCGCGGTCAGGAATACGACGTCGGCAATGCGTGACAGGTTGGAAAGTGCTTTGTCTACACCGCCCGCCGGGGTCTGCCAGTCGATCTGTCTGGCGAAAAATTCGTCGAGGAGAGCGGCGACCGTCTCACCGGCCGCCGCCGTTCCATCATCCAGCGAGACGATGTTTCCGGTAAGGCGGAACGACCGTGGCAGCAGTTCGAATCCGCTGGCTTTCAAGAAGCCGTTGAACGGTGTCAGAAATTCCAGCACCACTTCATCGACGTCACACACAATCAGCGCGCGGTTTTTGAGCTCGATGTCGTCATGTCCCAGCGTTGGCCCGATATCGCTCATATGCTTGACTCGAATGGTGATTCACCGCCAAGGGCATGCCAGGCGCGGACAACCTGTTCGGGATCAACCTCGCGATCATCGCAATAGGCCATGAGTGTCGGTTCGTGTCCCATGAGGAAGCCGACTACACCGGCAAGGAAACCCGGCTCCGTGGCTGCTTCGCGCAGATTGTCCGCGCTGAGACCGGAAAGCGCAAGAAACCGCATCATCAGATCGTCATTACTGGCGATCCAGGTCAGAATATCGATGCCGAGCGCATTCGTTTCGATATTCTTTTCCGATTTACTTCGATTTAATTCCACGAATTTGCTTTTCTTCAACCAAATTGAACTAGCATGACTTTGGAGCAGATTGAGATTCTGTCTGCCGGCAGCATAATGTCTGGCGGCAGGAGAGCAAGTTTGAAAGCGGGCGGAGCGCGGGATATGCCTAAGCGTGTCATGATCGTCGAGGATAACGAGCTGAACATGAAGTTGTTCCGCGACCTCATCGAGGCGTCCGGCTATGAGACAGTGCAGACCAGGAATGGGCTGGAGGCACTTGACCTTGCTCGGGAACACAAGCCTGACCTTATTCTCATGGACATTCAGCTGCCGGAAGTCTCGGGGCTTGAAGTCACGAAGTGGCTCAAAGAGGACGACGAACTGCATACTATTCCGATCATCGCGGTGACGGCCTTCGCTATGAAGGGCGATGAGGAAAGAATACGACAGGGTGGCTGCGAGGCTTATATGTCGAAGCCAATTTCAGTTCCCAAATTTGTTGAAACCATAAAGAACTATCTGGGCGACGGATAAATCGAGGAAATACAGTAATGACTGCCCGCATTCTGGTCGTGGACGATATCCCGGCAAACGTGAAATTGCTGGAAGCGCGTCTCCTGGCTGAGTATTTTGACGTCGTGACCGCCACAAATGGCGAGGAAGCCCTTGCTATTTGCGCCAACGGGCAGGTGGACCTTGTACTTCTGGATATCATGATGCCTGGAATGGATGGCTTCGAGGTGTGCGAGCGCCTGAAGGCGGACAAGGCAACCATGCATATTCCGGTTGTTATCGTAACAGCGCTGGACCAGCCATCGGACCGCGTTCGCGGACTTCGTGCAGGCGCGGACGACTTTTTGACGAAACCGGTCAACGATCAGCAGCTCCTGGCGCGGGTCAAAAGCCTGGTGCGGCTGAAAGCGCTTACGGACGAGCTTCGCATTCGCGCGCAGGCCGCTCAGGATATCGGTCTGGATTTTCTGCTCAGTGACGGGATCGGCGGATGCAAGGGAAAGGCGTTGCTGGTTGACGAGCGGCGCAACTCACAGGATCGCATTGCGCAGATTCTTCGGAAAACGGCAGATCTGACAGTCGTGTCCGATCCGCAAAAGGCCCTATTCGAGGCCGCCGAGAACAATTACGAACTCGTGCTCGTCAGTACCAATTTCGCCGACTACGATCCGCTACGGCTTTGTTCACAGCTTCGCTCGCTGGAAAGAACACGATTTGTGCCGCTGCTGCTTGTATGTGATCAGGGTGAAGAAAATACCGTCAATCGCGCCCTTGAACTGGGCGTCAACGACTACATTATCAGGCCGGTGGACCCCAATGAGCTGATCGCGCGCTGCAACACCCAATTCCGCCGCAAGCGATATAACGACCATCTGCGCACCAGTGTTCAAAATTCAATTGAGCTTGCAGTCGCCGACCCTCTCACGGGCCTCTACAACCGGCGCTATCTCGATACACACATGCAGCTCCTGATCGAGCGCTCCATTGCCAGGGACCGCCTGCTGTCGGTGCTGGCTGTCGACCTGGACCGTTTCAAGTCAGTGAACGACACCTACGGGCATGATGTTGGCGACGAGGTGCTAAAGGAGTTTGCCAGGCGCATCCGCCAGACGATACGCGGTATCGATTTGGCGTGTCGGCATGGCGGCGAGGAGTTTATCATCGTCCTTCCGGACACCGAGGGTGCCATCGCTGAAAAAGTTGCCGAGCGTTTGCGGCGCGAGATTGCAGACGTTCCATTCACCGTCGGCGTGGATGAGCAGCAACTCAACATTACTGCGTCCATGGGTGTGGCATCGCTGTCAGGATCACAGGAAACGCCGGCCACGCTCCTTAAGAGGGCGGATGTTGCGCTGTATGAAGCCAAGGCAAGAGGCCGCAACCGAGTCGTTGCCAGAGCCGCCTGATCGTGTCGAAAGTCCAAATGAGGCTCGGACACGCTTATACCGGCTGCTGAACGTCAGATCACAGACAGTTATCACAATAGACTGATTCTTAAGATTTATCGCAGTTTATTTTGTCGGCGCTGTTTACCATGCGGCGAGATGCGGCGGCAAAACGGTTAAGAAAACGTTGATTTTTTTGTTTCGATGAGCAAATGTTGTGGATAGGGGTAAGTGCAGGGCGGTCATCGTTCTGCGCACAACCTATCGAATCGTCTACCCCATGGTGCTCAGGTCCGCCGCATCTCCTGGGTCGTGGGGTCGGCTGGTCGGCGCAAGGAAATGTGGCCTCCTCGTACCGCAACCTGTGCTGACCAGCCCCCAATTACAAAAAAAAGGCCGCTTCGTTATGAAGCGGCCTTTGTTCATTCCAGCAGGTCACCAATTACTTGATCTTGGTTTCCTTGAATTCGACATGCTTTTTGACGACCGGGTCATATTTGGTTTTGACCATTTTTTCCGTCATCGTGCGGCTGTTCTTTTTTGTCACATAAAAGTAGCCGGTATCCGCAGTTGACTGCAGCTTGATTTTGATTGTGGTGGCTTTAGCCATTGTTCTACCTGCCTTGCAAAAACGAAGCCGTGGCAAGCTCGAAGGCCTCCACGGCAAAATTCTGGGCGGAAACTACAAATCACAGTGAAAAAGTCAAGTCCAATCGTCGACGACATTCACCTGATGGGGCAGAAGGTCTACAGGACCTCGCGCGTAAAGCGTCCGTAGCGAGCCTGATAGAAGGGAACGGGCCTGCCAAAGGGCAGAGACGGATCGTTTTCCAGTTCATATGCCAGGTCGGTGATGATTGCCTGGGTGATGCGCGGCATGTTGACGCCACCGGCTTCGGACAGTTTGACCCACTTGAGATCCAGGAGCTCATTGCTTGATTCGGCCTCGACCTCACCGATCTCGTCGCGAAAACAGGCAAAGAACCGCGTGTCGAATCTTCGCTTCTGCCGAGGCGGCGTGATTGCACGCGCGATGTAGCGAAGCGGTGACAGCCGGGGGGCAATTTTGCGTTCCGCAAATGCCCGCCAGGCATCCTGCCTGCTCGCCTGTCCAGGCCCCGCGATAAATATGCCAACCTCTTCATGGGTCTCGCGGACAGCGGCAATCGCCAGCGCCTGCGCACGGTGGGCGCTGGCCGGATTTGCCATCTTCTTGAGCAGCTTTTCCTCGACAGCCGGCTGCAGCCGGTCGGCGACCGGAACGCGCCCGTCATCTCGGTCGCGCCGGCCGCCCGGAAACACATATGTGTCCGGCATAAAAGCGTGTGCTGTATGCCGTTTGCCCATCAGCAGGGCTGGCTCGCTGCCGGAACGGTCGATCAGTATCAGGGTAGACGCGTCCTTTGGCCGCAAGAGAGGGTAGTTTCCCATACGGCCCCGTGCTTCTGCCTGGAGTTCGGCTTCGGGATGGTGTTGCGCGGTGTTGCTGTTTTCGGTCATTTGCGCGTTCTATATCCTCCCGGCGGCTGTGGCGACCTATTTGCCGCCAAAAATCTCGACGGCGTCATCTTCCTGGCCGCCGAATCCATGCATGTAATTCGCCCACTGAAGTCCGATGACGGCTCCCTTGACCGGCTGCATCATGGCGAGCCCCATTGCTAGCGTTATCGGCACCCACAGAGCCAGATGCTGCCAGCTGTTCCAGTCCAGGTAAGGCTCCGCGAGCAGGTAGCCGGCAACGACGATATGACCGACAACGAAGATAACGAGATAGGGCGGCAGGTCGTCAGCACGATGGTGGTGCATTTCCTCGCCGCAACTTTCGCAGCTGTGAACCGACTTCAAGAAGCCGCCAAAGAGCTTCCCGCTTCCGCAATGCGGGCAACGGCCAAGCCAGCCCTTTGTGAGCGCACGCCAAAGATCGCGCGGTTGGCGAACAGGCGCGGATCGACCGGAATAGGTCTCTTGATTTGCCATAGTCAGTATCCTCTGCGTCTTCTTTTTCGGGCGCCGTTTGATTTGGAGGCGCCTCGTTTTGACTTATGAAACGATCGTGTGGCTGTGGGCAGTTTTCGCCCCTCACTCAGCATTTCAAACCGCAAAGACCCGGCAAGCGGTATGGCTTCTGCCAACCGGACCTCAACGCTGTCGCCCAACCGGTACCCTTTGCCGGTTTTTTCACCGACCAGTGCCTGATGTGCTTCGTCGTAGATATAGTAGTCCAGCCCCAGCGTTGAAACAGGGATAAAGCCATCTGCGCCAAATTGTTGCAGGGAGACAAACAGGCCGGCCTTGGTAACGCCGGATACGCGACCATCAAAATCTTCACCGATACGTTCCGCCAGATGGTGGGCGATCAGCCGGTCGACCGTTTCGCGTTCGGCCGCCATGGCGCGGCGTTCGAAGGTTGAAATTTCCGCGGCAATCTCCTCAAGCGCATCCTCCTCCTTAGGGGTTATACCGCCTTCGCCAAGTCCCAGGCTGCCGATCAAGGCACGATGGACGATGAGATCGGCATAGCGCCGGATCGGTGAGGTGAAATGCGCATATTTCATCAGGTTGAGGCCGAAATGGCCGAGATTATCGGGGCTGTAAACCGCCTGGCTCTGCGACCGCAGAACCATTTCGCTGACCATTATTTCGTATGGCTTGTCTCTGGCCTTTGACAGCACGCCGTTGAAACTGTTGGCTCGTAACTGTCCAGCCCGGGCAAACGGTATGTTCAGAGTTTTCAGGAATTCCCGCAATGTTTCCTGCTTGGCAAGCGAGGGCGCATCGTGAACGCGGTATATGAGTGCCTGACGCTTTTTCTCGAGTGTTTCGGCAGCGGCAACATTTGCCTGGATCATGAACTCTTCGATTAGCCGGTGGGCATCGAGCCGATCCGGTATCACAACCTTGTCGACCGTTCCGTCTTCCTTGAGCCGCAGTTTTTTCTCCGGAATATCAAGTTCGAGCGGCTGGCGCCTGTCGCGGCCGCGGCCAAGAACGGCGTAAGCCTCCCACAACGGGCGAAGAACGCCGTCCAACAGCGTTTCCGTCTTATCGTCCGGTGCACCGTCGATGGCTGCCTGCGCCTGCGCATAATTGAGGCGCGCAAGGCTTTTCATCATCACCCGGTGGAACGTATGGCCGATCTTGCGGCCCTGAGCCGAATACACCATGCGAACGGCAAGGGCAGGGCGGTCGACGCCTTCCTTCAAGGAGCACAGATCGTTGGAAATGCGCTCGGGAAGCATTGGAACGACGCGGTCCGGGAAATAGACCGAGTTGCCGCGCTTGAGGGCTTCGCCGTCGAGCGCGGATCCGGGGCGCACATAGTGTGAAACATCGGCAATGGCGACATAAACCACAACACCGCCCGGATTTTCGGGATTGTCGTCCGGTTCGGCATAAACGGCATCGTCATGGTCTTTGGCATCAAAGGGATCGATCGTGACCAGCGGGATTTTACGCCAGTCTTCGCGCTTGCCGAGCGAGACCGGCTTTGCTTTTTCAGCTTCTGAAAGGACGGCGGCGGGAAAAGTGTACGGTATCCCGTGGGCGTGAATGGCAATCATCGATATTGCCTTTTCACTTGCGACCGATCCCATAACGGAAAGCACCTTTCCGCGAAGCATGCCGTAGCGGCCGCTCCTTGCCGTCTCGACTTCCACAAGATCGCCGTCTTCGGCCTTGCCGACGCCGTCAATATCGATGGTGATTTCCTTGCCGCGCCGCTCAATGGGCTCCATGCGGCCACCGCCACCGGGTGTTGCACGAAATACGCCGAGCAATGCGCCGCGCTGCTTTTCCAGCACTTTCATGACGCGTGCGGAATAGGCAGGCCCAACATCGTTGTCGGACGGGAATATGCGGGCAAGCACACGGTCACCTATACCGGCGGACGGCGCTTTTGCCTTGCCCTTTGCCTGGCGATTATGACGCATCAGCACCGCTGGGGGCACGGATCCGTCCTCGGGCCATTCGGCCGGCCTTGCAATCAGATATCCGTCGTCGTCGCGGGATGTTATGTCGAGCACGGTGACCGGCGGGAGCGATCCCGGGCGGACAAGCTGCTTGCGACGGCGGGCCAACAGGCCTTCGTCTTCCAGATCGCGTAAAATGCCTTTGAGCAGGACACGGTCATGACCGCGCACTGAAAATGCCTTTGCAATATCGCGCTTTGATGAGCGCGCCGGATGTTCGGCGACAAATCGAAGTATCGTCTCCCGGTCAGGCATTCCGCCGTCTGGCTGCTTCCGTCCACCGGGAGCCGATTTTTTTGTCAATTTCAATCCTCAGCCTGGACCGTTTTCGTCTTTTTCGCTGCTGCGGTTTTCTTGGTCGTTTTCTTTTTCGTGGTCTTGGCTTTTGTCTTGCCGCCCTTGGCGGCTTTGGCTGCAATCAGCTCAAGTGCCTTTTCGACTGTTATTGACTGCGGGTCGGCGTCCTTCGGCAGCGTGGCGTTTATCTTGCCCCAGTTGACATAGGGTCCGTAACGCCCGTCGCGAACGGTTATCGGTCCACCATCGGGATGATCGCCCAGTTCTTTGAGGGCCGCCGGCTTGGCGCGGCGGCCAGGGCCTTTTGCCTGTTTTTCGGCAAGGACCGTAACCGCCCGGTTAAGGCCGACGGAGAAGACATCCTCAATGGTCTCCAGATTTGCGTAAGCACCGTCATGCAGCAGGAACGGGCCGTAGCGGCCAAGGCCGGCTGAGATCATCTTGCCGGTTTCGGGATGCATGCCGACATCGCGCGGCAGGGACAGAAGGGCTATGGCCTTTTCATGGTCAATATCTTCCGGCTTCCAGGTTTTCGGCAGGCTCGAGCGCTTCGCGCCCTTGCCTTCACCGCGCTGGACATAGGGTCCGAAGCGGCCGGTGCGCAGTGTGATCGGCTCATCCGTCAGCGGATCCTTGCCAAGGTCCTGCGGTTCATTGTTGGCGTTGGCGTCGTCGGCGGCGGAATCGGCAGATAGCTGCCGGGTGTAGCCGCATTCGGGATAGTTGGAGCATCCAACGAATGCGCCGTAGCGGCTCAGCTTCAGCGACAGGTTGCCGGTTCCGCATTTCGGGCAGATACGTGGATCCGATCCGTCTTCCCTTTGCGGGAATACGAGAGGCGCCAGCTCTTCGTTCAATGCATCGAGCACATTGGTGACGCGCAGTTCCTTGGTGCCCTCAATGTGGTTCAGGAAGTCCTTCCAGAAATCGCGCAGAACATCCTTCCACACCAGTTCGCCGGCGGAAATTCTGTCGAGCTTTTCTTCCAGACCAGCGGTGAAATCATATTCCACATAGCGGTCGAAGAAATTTTCAAGAAACGCCGTTACCAGCCGGCCCTTAGCCTCGGGAATGAGCTTGCGTTTGTCGATCGTGACATATTCGCGGTCACGCAGGGTCGCCAGCGTCGCCGCATAGGTGGACGGGCGGCCAATGCCAAGCTCTTCCATCTTCTTGATCAGCGAAGCTTCCGAATAACGGGGCGGCGGCTCGGTGAAGTGCTGCGTTGCATCGATCTTTTCGCGCGCAAGGTCCTCTTGCGCATTGATCAACGGCAACCGGCGGCTGTCCTCGTTGTCATCCGACTGGTCGGCATCGTCTTTCTGGTCGGTATAGGCGGCGATGAAGCCGTCAAAACGGATGACGGAACCGGTCGCGCGCAGCCCTGCGATTTCGCCGTCATTGTGGGCGGAGATATCAACCGTCGTGCGTTCGATCTCGGCCGGGGCCATCTGGCTGGCGATGGCGCGCTTCCAAACCAGTTCATAGAGCCGGTACTGGTCGCCGTCGAGATATTGCTTCATGCTGTCGGGTGTGCGGCTGAAGTCGGTCGGGCGGATCGCTTCGTGGGCTTCCTGGGCGTTTTTTGCCTTGGTCGCGTAGTGGCGCGGTTTTTCCGGACAGTAGCGTTCGCCAAAATGTGAAGCGATGACGACGCGCGCGCCGTCGATAGCCTCGGACGCCATCTGCACGCCGTCGGTACGCATATAGGTGATAAGTCCTACGGTTTCCCCGCCGATATCCAGACCTTCATAAAGACGCTGGGCGACCTGCATCGTGCGTGAGGCGTTGAAGCTGAGCTTGGAAGACGCGGCCTGCTGCAGTGTGGACGTCGTAAAGGGAGGGGCGGGATTGCGGCGGGTCGGCTTTGCCTCGACGCTATCAGCAAGGAAGCTTGCGCCCTCGAGCAGCTTCTTCAGGCGTTCGGCATGTTCCGCGTCGGCGATGGACAGCTTTTGCAGCCTCTTGCCGTCGGCCAGGACCAGCCGCGCTTCGAAGCTGTCGCCGCGCGGCGTTTGGAGCTGGGCGACCAGCTGCCAGTATTCCTCGCTGACGAAGCGCTCGATTTCACTTTCGCGGTCGCATACGAGCCGCAGCGCCACCGATTGCACCCGGCCTGCCGAGCGTGCACCCGGCAGCTTACGCCACAGCACCGGCGACAGGTTGAAGCCGACGAGATAGTCGAGGGCACGGCGGGCGAGATAAGCATCGACCAGCGGTTCATCGATATCGCGCGGGTTTGCCATCGCGTCCAGAACGGCCTTTTTTGTAATGGCGTTGAAGACAACGCGCTTGACCGGCTTGTCACCCAAGACGCCGCGCTTGTTGCGCAGAACTTCAAGGACATGCCAGGAGATTGCCTCGCCTTCACGGTCGGGGTCAGTTGCCAGGATAAGGCCGTCCGACGCCTTTACGGCATCCGAGATTTCTTTCAACCGCTTGTTGGAGGCTGCATCGACCTGCCAAGTCATATCGAAGTCTTCGTCCGGCTTTACGGACCCGTCCTTAGCCGGCAAATCGCGCACATGGCCGAAGGACGCCAGGACCTTGTAGTCCGATCCCAGATACCTGTTGATGGTCTTTGCTTTGGCAGGTGACTCAACGACGACAACGTTCATATAACAACTCTAATGTGGTGCCCCGAGGGCAAATTCTATTGCCGGTATTCAATCCGAAACAGCAATCTCTGGTCCCCGAAATGAACACCGAATTGCCGCGGGTCAAGGGCCAATGAGCGAATTTTTGCTCGGATTACCCGTTTGCAACACCTGGCAAACCGGTTCATCGTTCGCTCTTTTGGGGTGGATGAAGGCCGACTTAATATAACAAGCCGCAGTGAATTCAATCCATTTTTCTGCTTATGGTTTCCGCCGATCTCATCGGGCTGACCCTGGTAAAAGCGAAACCGATCCACCCGGATGACGCGCCAGCCTGCCGGCCAGATCGAGTTCCAGCAGCACGACGTAAATTTCAGCGGGCGGCAGGTCTGTATGCCGCACGAGGTCATCAATACCGACCGGTGCGGGCCCCAGTGCCTGGGCAACGCGAGTGCGGTCCGAATCTGTCGGAGCAATTTGCGCGGAAGGCGCAATTTCCTCCTCCTCGCGGAACAACGGCAGTTGATCGAGTGGTCCGGTCTTGCCGCTGAGTGGAGCTAATGCCTGCAGAACATCATCGGCGTCGCTGGTCAAAATGGCGCCGTCCTTTATCAGGTCATTGGTGCCCCTGGCGCGGGGATCAAGCGGCGAGCCGGGTACCGCAAAGACAAGCCGGCCGAGTTCACCGGCAATCCGTGCGGAAATCAGCGATCCGGATTTTTTGGCAGCCTCAACGACGATCAGACCGAGACCGATGCCTGCGATGATTCGATTTCGGCGGGGGAAATCGCGCGCACGCGGCTCCCAGTCCAAGGGCATTTCACTGACCGCAATGCCGCTGTCACTCTCGCATATGGACTGCAGCAATGGGATATTCTGTGGCGGATAGGGCCGGTCCAACCCGCCGGCCATAACCGCAATGGTTCCGCTCCCAAGCGCAGCTTCGTGGGCGGCCGCGTCGATACCGCGAGCAAGACCGGACGTGATCGTGTAACCCGCCCGACCTATTCCCGCTGCAAGGCTGCGTGCGATCTTGCCGCCAACCGCCGAGGCATTGCGCGAGCCGACAATTGCTACGGATGGGCGCGTCAAGGCCGATGGGCTGCCTTTGACGGTTAGCAGTGGCGGTGCACCGTCGGCTGCGCGAAGGGCTGATGGATAGTCCGGCTCTTCAAGGCCGATCATTCTACATCCAAGACGCTCGGCATCGGCCATTTCGCGTTCGGCCGCCTCGTAGCTGCAAATTCGTAAAGTCTTTGCGGAGCCGCCCCTGCGCGACATCTCAGGCAGCATATCCAGCGCCTGTTGAGCCGAGCCGAACCTTCGCACCAGCTTCCTGAAGGTGACCGGGCCGACATTTTCACTGCGGACAAGGCGCAACCAGGCGATACGGTCTTCCTGTGACAGAGATTTGCGGTCCATACCGCGCTCGGCCATCAGCCTTTTTCCCCGATGCGGCTTTCTTCGCCCGAAAGCAGGCGGGAAATGTTGGCACGGTGCTTGACGATGGTGATCGCGCTCATGACGGTGAACAGTTCGGCAACCTGGATATGCCCCAGAAGATACATGGCAACGGGCACCACGATCGCGGAGATGAGAGCTGCAAGGGACGAATAGCGGGTGAGGGCGGCTGTCGCGAGCCAGACCACAGCGAATACGGCGACACCGAGCGGCAGGAGACCGAGCAGGACACCGATATAGGTCGCGATCCCTTTGCCGCCGCTGAACTTCAGCCAGACCGGAAACAGGTGCCCCAAAAAGGCGCCGAAGCCGGCAATGACAGCCGCATCCTGGCCCCAGAGCGTAAAAAATATGAGAACGGCGGCGGTACCTTTGAGGGCATCCAGAAGCAACGTTGCCGCGGCGAGGAACTTGTTGCCAGTTCGAAGGACGTTTGTGGCGCCGATGTTTCCGGAACCTATCTTGCGAACATCCCCGAGACCTGCCAGCCGCGTAAGTATCAGACCAAACGGGATCGATCCCAGAAGGTAGCCGATTATCAGTGCGGTAGCGAAATAGGGCAGGCTGGCCTGCCAACTGATCGGATCGGGCATACTGCTCATCCCATGAATTCAGTCACAATTGCTGACAGTAGATCGTTGTGCCGGCAACCTTACACAACGGCAAACTGAAAATCGACAGTGCGGCCAGCGTACGCACAGTTTGCGCTATTTGCTTTCGAAAACAAACTTTCCGGCAACCATTGTGGCGGTTACGCGGCCCTGAAAACGGGCATCCTCGAACGGCGTGTTTTTGGACCGGGAGTGCAATTCATCCTTGGCGACCAGCCACGGTTCGTCGAGATCGACAATGGCAAGATCAGCGCGGCTGTCCGGTTTCAATGAGCCCGCATCGAGGCCGAATATCCGGGCCGGGCGGGTGGACATGGCATCGATCAGTCTCATGAGCGGCACGTCGCCGCTGTGGTGGAGCCGCAGGGCCGCCGCCAGCAGTGTTTCCAGTCCGATCGCGCCGTCGGCGGCATCGGCAAAGGGAAGTCTTTTGGTGTCGACGTCCTGCGGATCGTGGGATGAAACGATGATGTCGATGTCACCGCTCTCAAGCGCTTCAACCATCGCCCGCCGGTCGTCTTCGCTGCGAAGCGGCGGAGACAATCTGAAGAAGGTCCGGTACTCGCCGATATCGTTTTCGTTCAGGCTGATGTGGTTGATCGAAACGCCACAGGTGACCGAGGTGCCGCGCGCCCTTGCGCTACGGATCGCCTCGACCGATTCGGACGTGGAAATCTTGGCCGCGTGATAACGGGCGCCGGTTAGCTCCGCGAGCCTCAAATCGCGCTCCAGCGGGATGATCTCGGCTTCTCTGGGAATGCCCTCAAGGCCAAGCCAGCTTGCAAAAAGGCCCTCGTTCATGACGCCTTGGGCGGCTAGGTATTCGTCCTGTGTTTCACAGGCGACGACAAGTCCGAAGTCCCGTGCATAGGTGAGGGCGCGGCGCAGAACTAGTGTATTGCCGACGGTGTTGCGGCCGTTTGTCAGCATCACGGCACCGGCATCCCGCAGCAGACCGAACTCGGTAAGTTCGCTACCGTTCAAGCCCTTTGTCATGGCGGCGGACGGATAAATATTGACACTGGCCTGTTCCCGCGCGGTGCGCAGCACAAATTCCACCAGTGCAACATCGTCAATGGCCGGCGAGGTATCCGGCATCATTATAAGCGACGTAACACCGCCGGCAGCGGCGGCATGGCTGACGGAGGCGATGGTTTCTCGGTGTTCGGCACCCGGTTCGCCGACAAAAACGCGGGCATCGACAAGACCGGGTATGATCAATTTGCCGCCGCAGTCGATCTCGTCAGCGCCCTTTGGCATGCTTGCGTCACCGCAGGCTGTTATGCGTCCATTTTCGACAACGACCTGGCCCGTTGTGTCCATATCCTGCGACGGATCGATGATGCGGGCGTTTTTAAGGACGGTGATTGTCACAGTGCCGGCCCTCCGTTGCCTGACAGCACCAGGGTCTCCATAACAGCCATGCGCACCGCCAATCCCATCTCTACCTGTGCCTCGATCACGCTTTGCGGTCCGTCGGCGATTTCTGAAGCGATTTCGACGCCCCGGTTCATGGGGCCGGGATGCATGACAAGAGCATCCGGACGGGCGAGCGCCAGTTTTTGTGCATCGAGGCCGAAGTAGCGGAAATATTCACGAACCGAAGGCACGAAGGAACCTGTCATCCGTTCGCGCTGCAGCCGAAGCATCATGACAACGTCCGCGTCGCGCAGACCCTCTTCCATGCGGTGGAACACCTCGACACCCATCTGCGCGATCCCGGTGGGCAAAAGCGTCGATGGAGCAATGACGCGTATGGTTGCGCCGAGTGCATTTAACAAAATTATGTTCGACCGAGCGACACGGCTGTGGAGCACGTCGCCACAAATGGTAACGACAAGGCCTGAAATGCGGCCCTTCTCACGGCGGATTGTCAGTGCGTCGAGCAGCGCCTGCGTCGGGTGTTCATGGGCACCGTCGCCGGCATTGATAACCGAGCAGCCGACCTTTTGTGCCAGAAGCGCAGCTGCGCCGGCGGAGGCATGGCGCACGACCAATATGTCCGGATGCATGGCGTTGAGGGTCATCGCCGTGTCGATCAGCGTCTCACCCTTTTTGACCGACGAGTTTCCGACAGACATATTCATGACATCTGCGCCGAGGCGTTTGCCGGCGAGTTCGAAAGAGGCCTGGGTGCGGGTTGACGCCTCGAAAAAGAGATTTATCTGTGTGAGGCCCCGCAAGGTTGAGGTTTTCTTTTCCCGTTGCCTGCTCAGCTTGACAGCTTCGTCCGCCTTGTCGAGAAGAAACGAGATATCCAATTCCGAGAGCCCGTTGATGCCAAGCAGGTGGCGATGGGGAAAAACCATGGATAGTACTCGCAAATTTTGTCGATTGGCGCTTCTATAGGCGTCATATTCGAAATGGGCAAGAAATCGACGCAACAGTAATGGATGATCCCCGTCCAATCGTATCCAACAGCAATTCCGGGAAAGACCGAGTAAAAACGTGACCCATATGTCAAAACCGACCGTGAACCGTGTAACGCATGAGGTTCTCAATCAGCCCAAGCCCTTTTCGGGGATCAACGCCTACAAGTCCGACCCGATGATTTGCGAAGTCGCGAATCAGATGCCCAAGGAACTGCGCGATGAGTTCTCAGCCATCGGACGATTCGTAACGACATCCGAGGCCCAGGACCTTGCGCGGATTGCCAATCAGTCGACACCGGAACTCAAGACTTTCGATTTGTCCGGGAACCGGATCGATCAGGTGGAGTTCCACCCCGCCTATCACGCGCTCATGCGCCGCTCCTCCAGCAACGGTCTTCATTGCTCGATCTGGGAAAAAAGGCCTCAGGAAAAAGGCATTGCCCATCAGGCGCGTGGCATACGGTTTTTCCTGACGGCGGGAATGGAGTGCGGTCATCTTTGTCCGATCACCATGACCAGCGCTTCAATGGCTGCTATTCAGACGAACCCATCTGTCCACAAGATATGGGCGCCGAAAATCCTGTCGCGCACCTATGATTCGTCACAGCGGCCGATCGCTCGGAAAAACAGTGCAACGGTCGGCATGGGAATGACCGAGAAACAGGGCGGTACTGATGTCAGGGCCAATACCAGCTCCGCCGAGAAGGTCGGTGAGGGCGTCTATCGCCTGACCGGCCACAAGTGGTTCATGTCAGCTCCAATGAGCGATGCTTTTTTGATGCTGGCGCAGATGCCTGAAGGGCTCGGCTGTTTTCTGGTTCCACGTTTTCTGGAAGACGGCAAGGCCAACGGTCTTCAGTTCCAGAGACTGAAGGACAAGCTCGGGAACCGCTCGAATGCCTCAAGCGAGGTCGAATTCGCAAACTCCTATGGCTACCTGCTTGGCGATCCGGGCAAGGGTGTTCGCACGATCCTTGAAATGGTGACGCTGACCCGGCTCGACTGTGCGCTTGCCTCGGCCGGAATCATGCGTGCGTCGCTTGCCGAGGCGGTCCATTACTGCAGGCAAAGAAGGGCATTCGGCAAGCCGCTTGCCGACCAGCCACTCATGTCACGCGTGATGGCAGATATGGCGCTGGATGTGGCTGCGGTGACCGCCCTCGTAATGCGCCTTGCCCGGGCCTTCGACAACGCAGCGACGGACGAGCAGGAGGCAGCCTATGCCCGGGTGATGACCCCGGTGGTCAAGTACTGGGTCTGCAAGCTGGCGCCGCCTTTGATCTATGAAGCAATGGAATGCATGGGCGGCAACGGCTACGTGGAAGACAGAGCCCTGGCACGGCATTACCGCGAGGCGCCGGTCAATGCGATCTGGGAAGGTTCAGGCAATGTTATGGCGCTCGATCTCCTGCGTGCGCTTGGCCAGGACCCGAAACAGCTGGAGGCGGTTATCACTGCGATTGCCGCCGATCTCGGTCCGTTCTCAAAACGCACGGTGGATGTGTTGACAGCGGCAACGGCCCTTTGTCAGCGCGATGAGGGCGCGGCTCGAATGCTGGCCGAGCAACTTGCCTATTCAGCGGCGGCGGCTGAACTTTATCGCATGGGAGCCGGGCGCATCGCCGACGCCTTTGCCGAATCGCGGCTGGCGGGCGCGTGGCGCACGACATACGGCATGCTCGATATGCGATTTGACGCAGCGCAGATCGTCTCGCTGCTCTACCCGGAAGCTGTATAGCCGGCGATGTAAATGATCAGCGGTATTGTGAAAAACGATGCCGCCGTCTGCAGGGTGGCGATGGTCGCGTAAAGCGGTGCATCGCCACCCATTTGCCTCGCAAGCAGATAGCCGTTCATGGCGGCCGGCACGCTGCCGCATATGGCCAGGATCATCAGTGTTTCGCCGCGGGCGCCGACAAGCCACGACATGGCCGTGAGCACGGCAGGAAAGACAAAAAGCTTCAGGACCACCGGAAGAATTGCGATCGGCGGCGGTTTGATGGTGTCGCGAATGCGAAGACCGGCACCCACCATGAGCAAGCCCATGCCGAGGGCCGCGCTGGCGACGAGGTCGATAGCCTGTTCGACCGGTGCATAGACCGGAATTGCCAGCAGATTGAAGGCGATGCCTGCGGCTGACGCGAGAATGAGCGGATTTGTCACCAGCCGCCATGCCAGTCTTCGCATGTCGCGATCGGGACTGACGAACCAGATGAGCATGGCGACGTTGCCGAAATTGATGGGAATGACAATGATCGCCATGACGAGGGCGGTCAGAGCGAGGCCCGTCTCGCCGTAGATCTTGTTTGCTATCGCCAGAGCGACAAAACCGTTCCAGCGCGTAGCTGTTTGAAAAACCGTGGAGTAGGCGGCGCCCGACACGCCGTTTTGGCGTATCAGCGGCCACAGGGCGAGCATCAATGCAAACATGACGGCGACGGTGAGAAGCGTGCCGACGCTGACTTCGGTCAGTTCAAGGCCACTGAAATCAGCGCGATAAAGGGTCAGAAAAAGAAGGGCAGGGAAGAGGACGTAATATCCGACTTCCTCGAGACCGTGCCAGACATTGCGGTCGACAATCGGCAGCCGCTTGAGGATTACGCCCAACAGCACAATCAGAAATATGGGCAGAATGCTCTCAAATATCGGTAACATGGGAAAAACCGCAGACTTGCAAAAGACACAGTGTCATAGCGCCCGGTACGGCCCTGCACAAGCAGCGCCGGATGTGGCGGCCCTGTGAATATTAACCTTAATAAATAGTTTACGTTGCGCGGTGCGGCGAATGGGATCAATCTTTTGACAGCCGTACCGCGCCCGATAGCGCCGCGGCTGCATATACGATGCATTTTCAAGCTGCTCCGGCGGAAAACGGGGCCGACTGCCGAGGAGGGCAGGTCGCATGAAGTGGTTCCTGATATTGTGGTTTGCACCGATCCTGTTTTTGGGGTCCTGGTATGGCTTGTCTTACCACGACATCAATTTCGGCTTCATCATGCTTTCCCGTCAGGTTCACGATCTGGTGTTCCAGATCTATGGCGACATGCTTGGCATGCGGCCGGAAAGCATTCCACCGCTGCTGCTCAAAGCCATCATAGTCGACAGCTTCATTGTGCTCGGTATTGCTTGCTTCCGCTGGCGCAAAAAGATCATTGCGTGGGTAAAGGCGCGTTACGCAGCTTATTTCGCAGTGCCGGAAGAAACCGCCTATGCGGCGGTGCCATCAGACACGGTTTACTCCGCATTGCCGGCGGACAGCGAAGAAAGCCTGTCCAAAGCCCCCTGAAGGATGAATGCGGCGGCCGCCGCATCGATACGGCCGGCGCGTTTTTTTCGCGAAACATCCATCTCAAGAAGCGCCCGTTCGGCAGCGACGGTCGATAGGCGTTCGTCCCAGAACGCAAAGTCCATGTCGGCCTTGGCTTCAAGGTTGCGGACAAAGGCGCGCGTTGCCTGGGCTCTCGGGCCTTCGCTTCCGTCCATATTGACCGGCAGGCCGATTACGCAGGCACCAACGTGTTCCGCCCGGAGCAGCGCGAGGAGCTTTTCCGCGTCTTTGGTGAACTTTGTCCGCCGCAGCACTTCTCTCGGCGTGGCAAGGGAGAGTCCGAGATCGCTGACAGCAATTCCGATCGTCTTTGTTCCGAGATCAAGACCAGCCAATACCTTTCCATCCGGCAGTTCGGCGGCAAGCTCTTCCAGCGATTTGATACTCATGGGTACAATTCCTTTTAGGGACCGGGTTGGTGCTTTTCATGATTGCTGTCAAGCTCTAAGCTCCCTTTACGAACCTTCGATCTGACTGAAAAACAACAAATCTGGTGAGGCGATCCGATGAAAATTCAGTGGCTGGGACATTCGGCGTTCCGTGTGGAAACTGCTAAGGCGACGATCCTGATCGACCCGTTCTTTACCGGCAATCCCAGTTTTGAAGGGCTGGATATGAAAGATGCGGCGAAGGATGTGACTCACATCGTCCTGACCCATGGCCACGGAGATCATGTGGGCGACACGGTCGAGGTCGCCAAGCAGACCGGTGCGACGGTGATCACCAACTATGATCTGTGCATGTGGCTCGGACATCATGGTGGCCTGGAAAAGCTGGACCCGACCAATACCGGCGGCACGGTCAGCCATGACGGGTTTTCCGTAACCTTCGTCGACGCACTCCATTCGTCGGCTCACATCACCAGTGACGGCGTGTCCCATTGTCTCGGCAATCCCAACGGGGTCGTTCTGCATTTCGACGATGAGGCGACGCTCCTTCACATGGGCGACACCGATATCTTTTCCGACATGGCGCTGATTAACGAACTGCACCGGCCTGATATCGGCATCGTGCCCATTGGCGACCGTTTCACCATGGGCGGAGCTGTAGCCGCGCTGGCCTGTCGCCGGTATTTCAATTTCTCTAGCGTCATTCCGTGCCATTACGGAACGTTTCCGATCATTGACCAGACAGCGGACAAATTCATCGCTGCCATGGAAGACGGTGCCGGTGCGGTCAAAACCCCTGACGTCGGCGGTCTGCTCGATCTTTGACAAAATATGGCGGGCCAGCGGCTTTTCCTTGCCCTTCGAGGGCGGCGCGGTTATAGCGACGATCAAACAATCATCATCTGGAGCTGAACCCCGATGTCTGTCGATCTTGCAACGGTCAAACGCGTTGCCCACCTTGCCCGCATTGCCGTGAGCGATGAAGAAGCGGCGAGAATGGAAGGCGAACTCAACACCATTTTGGGTTTTGTTGAGCAACTCAATGAAGTCGATGTCGAGGGCGTTGAGGCCATGACGTCCGTCATGCCGATGCCGATGAAAAAGAGAGACGACGTCGTAAATGACGGCGGCAAGGCGAGCGACATTGTTGCCAATGCGCCGGAAAGCGACGAGAACTTCTTCCTTGTTCCCAAGGTTGTCGAATAGAACTGACGAAGCGGACGGCCCGGCGGGATACGGCATTACATGCGCAAGCAGCCAGCCCCAAGGCCGAATTGCCTGTTGCCTGAAGAGTGACTACGAAACATGAGCGATCTGACACGCCTGACAATTGCCGAAGCGCGCGAAAAACTGCGCAACAAGGACATCACCTCAACAGAGCTGACGGGTGCCTATCTTACGGCAATCGAGGCTGCCAATCCGTCCCTCAATGCCTATGTGGCGGTGACCGCCGACAAAGCACGCGACCAGGCAGCGCGCTCAGACCAAAAGCTGGCAAAAGGCGAGGGCGGCGCGCTGGAAGGCATTCCGCTTGGTATCAAGGATCTGTTCGGCACCGAGGGTGTCCACACTCAGGCCTGCAGCCATATCCTCGACGGCTTCAAGCCGCGCTATGAATCGACCGTAACGTCCAATCTGTGGGCGGACGGCGCGGTGATGCTCGGCAAGCTCAACATGGACGAGTTCGCCATGGGCTCGTCCAACGAAACCTCCTACTATGGCCCGGTGACCAATCCGTGGCGCGGCAAGGACAACAACAAGGCGCTGGTGCCGGGCGGATCGTCCGGTGGCTCGGCCGCCGCCGTATCGGCGCATCTTTGCGCCGGCGCGACAGCAACTGACACTGGTGGTTCGATCCGCCAGCCCGCCGCCTTTACCGGAACCGTCGGCATCAAGCCGACCTATGGCCGTTGTTCACGCTGGGGCATCGTTGCCTTTGCGTCATCACTCGATCAGGCAGGGCCGATCACCCGCGATGTGCGTGATTCCGCGATCATGCTCAAATCCATGGCATCGAGCGATCCGAAGGACACCACTTCCGTCGACATGCCGGTTCCCGATTACGAGGCCGCGATCGGCCAGTCGATCAAGGGCATGCGTATCGGCATTCCGAAGGAATACCGTCTCGACGGCATGCCGGAGGAAATCGAGACCCTCTGGCAAAAGGGCATTGCATGGATGAAGGATGCCGGCGCCGAGATCGTTGAGATTTCGCTGCCGCACACCCATTACGCCCTGCCGGCCTACTATATTGTCGCGCCAGCAGAGGCCTCATCGAACCTTGCCCGCTATGACGGTGTTCGCTATGGCCTTCGAAAGCCCGGCAACGATATTGTCGAAATGTATGAAAAGACCCGCGCGGCCGGTTTCGGCCCCGAGGTCAAACGGCGCGTCATGATCGGTACCTACGTGCTGTCGGCGGGCTATTATGACGCCTATTACCTGCGCGCCCAGAAAGTCCGCACGCTGATCAAGCGTGACTTCGAGACGGTTTTCCATGACGGTGTCGATGCCATCCTGACGCCGGCGACACCGTCTGCCGCTTTCGGGATCGCCGATCAGGACATGGCTGCCGATCCGGTCAAGATGTACCTCAACGACATTTTTACGGTGACTGTGAACATGGCCGGGCTTCCGGGCATTGCCGTTCCTGCCGGTCTTGACGATAGCGGTCTGCCGCTTGGCCTGCAGCTGATCGGCAAGCCTTTCGATGAGGAAACGCTCTTCCGCCTTGCCAATGTGGTTGAAAAGGCGGCCGGACGCTTCGAAGCCGATAAATGGTGGTAGCCGCAAAGCACTGCCGTATCCTGACATTCACCGACAAACAGCTGGCGGCTTGCAACTCTTCTTAAGCCGGTTGAAGATGTCGGCGCCTCAACCTTTGTTGACGTGCCGCAGCCATTCAACCCGTTCTTCGAGGAATTGCGATGTCCGAAATACCAGCCGGTTTTGAAGTTGTGTCCCGCAGCAGCCCCTATATCGATATGGTCGGGCCGCTTTACTACAAGCTGACCGACGAAGGGCTGCAGATCGGCTTCTTTGCGGAAGAAAAACACTGCAATTCCAGAGGTTTCGTGCATGGCGGTTTCTTAAGCACCGTCGCCGATATTGCGCTCGGTTACGGCGCCGGCGGCTTTCCCGACATTAACCGGCCGATGGTCACGACGAGCATCACCATCGATTTTGCCGGCAGCGCCCAAAAGGGTGACTGGGTCGTCTACAAGACAGATGTGCAGAAAGTCGGCCGCATGGCCGCTTTCGCCAACACCTATGCGCATGTCGGCGAAAAGCGCATCGTCAGGGCAAGCGGGATATTCACTGTTCTGGATGGGAGAGGGTGAGCGGCCCTGGCAGTGGGTGACTTAGGCTCACCGCCAGCGTTCTATAGGAATGCTGACATTTGGGCGTTGCAGCGCTCTGACGATCGTTGCATTGAAGTTCGCCCAATGAGAGATTGGCATTAGAAGAAACTATGCCGGCAAGGGAAAAATTTGACGGTGTTAAAGCGGATTCGTGCCTGGTATGCATATGTGCCAACAGACTTGCCGGCCGGCGAAGCCCGCATCTTTGCGGGCGCCAAGATTGGCTATAGCGCCTGGATGGTCGTCCAGGGTTTATCGGCATATATCTTTCTGCAGCTCGATCAAAACGTTCTCGCCGCTTACAACGGGGCCGGCGTGCTTCTCACAGCCTTCTGTTTTTACTGTCTCGTTTCCGGTCGGCCTGACATCGGTTTCCACCTTGTAAATGGCCAGAACATTGTCGGTGTCATCCTCGTCACGCTTTTTATCGGGCTGAAGCCGGCATTCTTTTTGTTTGGTTTGGTTGGACTGGTCTATAGCCCCTTGAGCGAATGGGTGAGCCGGCGGACTCAAGCGGTCCTCATGAGCGCCAACGCTGCAGCGTTCATCGGCGCAATCGCTCTCGGCCTGACGGTGCCCCCCGTCGCTGAACTGCCGCCTTTGTGGAATTTGATCTTTGCGACGGTCAACGGTGCAGCGACGGCAGCATTGTTGCTGATGGTGGTGCTTACTTATCGTCATGCTGTGGATGTGGCGGAAGCTGCTCTGGAATCGGAGTTTCGCAAATCAGAGGCGCTTCTGCACAATATAATGCCACCGGCGGTAGCCGAACGGCTGAAACAGAACCCGAAAGTCATTGCCGACAGTCACAAGCAGGTGACGATCCTGTTTGCCGACATTGTTGGATTTACCGTGATGGCCGGACGATCCTCACCAGAGGCGCTGGTGACCCTGCTGAACAGGATATTCAGCCGGTTCGATGCTTTGGTTGACAGCTTGGATCTTGAAAAAATAAAGACGATCGGCGACGCCTATATGGTGGTGGCCGGGCTTCCGGCTGCGCGGCACGACCACGCTGAAGCAATCGCAAGACTGGCCCTGAAAATGATGGTGGCAGCCGAACAGGTATCGCAGGAAACGGGCAAGCGCCTGCAGATCCGCGTCGGCATTCACTCCGGACCTGTTGTGGCTGGCGTGATCGGACAGAAAAAGTTTGCCTACGATCTATGGGGCGACACCGTAAACATCGCCGCACGAATGGAAAGCCACGGCGAAACCGGGAAAATACAAATCAGTGCCGACACCGCTAAACTGTTGGACGAAAGATTTGAGCTGGAACCGCGCGGCACGATCGAGATCAAAGGGAAGGGGCAGATGGCAACGTACTTCCTGATCGGTGAGCGAACAGTAACACAACCCGACGTACAAAATATTCAGTGACCTGCCGGAAATAGTCAGGATCCCAACGGTTCCGTGGCAAATGGCGGTGTTGCTTCAGTTCGTTTGCGTGGCGGCGGCATGGTTCGACCGGACTCTGTTAGCGAGCCCCCTCAGATTGCCGTCGAAAGTATCCCGGCCTATGACGCAGGTAGACCGCGACCCGCCCATTCGGCGGGTGGAATAGGTGCCCCGACATCGTATTCAAAGGAAACGACCCTGGTTGCGGCCTCATCGACTTCACACCGGAATTTTAAATTAAACCACCGGGTGTTGGACCGGAATGCCCCCTTTTGCACCTGCAACACTGTTCCCTCATCCAGCCGATAGGCTGGCAGAATGTCCGGCCAGTAAGCCTGAGGGGAGTCCAGGAGCTGACGACGCAACTCCGTGGCGCAAAGGTCACCGGCACGGATTCCGCGCGGGAGGTCCGCCATCGCGGTTGTCGCAACCGGGCTCTTGTCATCGTGCAACGAACGCACTGTTTCGGTCGTTTCCGCCGGTTTTTGCGGTTCATCCCCGGCCTCCGGCACTGCTGTCGCCTCTAGGCTTGGCGCTTCGCGCACGTCGACAGTGTGCTCCGGTGTAGCGGCCTCTTGCAGCGGCTCCTCGGAGGGTGGCGTCTCGGTTGTCGGTGAACCGCTCAGTGCATCGCCATCTGCAGTTTCGCTGGGGCCCGCATTCTTTTCGCCGAACTGATACACGGGACGAAGTGCCGGGAGAGCTTGCACTTCCGCCTGATCGACCGAAGCGGTTTCTTCCATGCCGGACGTTGGCTCGGTCGCCGGTTCGGCGTTCTGCTGCTCTTCCCCGAGCGCGTCTTCCTCGGGATGCACCAATTGAATCTGGATCGCTTCCGGTCCTTCAGCTTCCATCCTCGCCTGCGGCAGGCCAAAAATCAGCAGGGTCAATATGATCGCATGCATGATGGCCGAGGCGACGGCACCGGGCGTAATTTTCTGCGAGAATCTCTTGACCGTCCGCAACATGGCAAAATCAATATAGTGCGGCTTGCCGGAAATAACACCGCACCAGGTCGCGGCCCGATTTACGGTCACCTTCCGACTGATGCTTAGTGGACAAAGCGCGGTTGGCCAGATGCGCTTTTTTACCTCCGGCCGGCTGTGGTCATTCTGGCAGGCCAGCCTTTCGCAGACCGTCGAAGTAACGTTCACCACCTGCGGAGCCGCCGTAATCATTCATGGTCCTCCAGGAGGAGATCGTTCGGTCGGGCACCAATTCCCGATAGGCGGACAATGCGGCAGCGGCCTTTTCAGGTTTGCCGGAGTTCGCATACGCTGCTGCCAGCACCGAATATAGCGATGCATAGGTGCTGGATAGTTCGAGCCCCTCATTGGCCATCCTGATTGCTGTGGCATCGTCGCCCAACTGGAGGGATGCAATCGCCGCACCGCCCTTTGCTGGCGCTGAAAACGGATGGGCTTTACCGAAACGTTCGAATTTTCTGAAGCAATCCAGGGCAGTCGAAGTCTCTCCGCACCAGAGGGAGCACCAGGCCGCATAATGCAGGACGTGCGCATCAGACGCCGACACGCGCAGAGCATCTGTTATTGCGTTACGCAATGGCGCTGCATCCGAACTCGATTTGAAATTGGCGAGTGCAATACCGATACCAAGAATGGGACTGCGGCCGGTCAGACGACTGCCCTGGGCGACCCAATCGGGAAAATACTCCTCGTAGAAGGGCAAAACGCTCTTAAGGCCGATTGACATCCCCGCACAGGTTGTCCAGATCGCCTCACCATAGGCGTCCGCCAGATCCGCGTCTTTTTCGATCGCCTGCATATAGCTGGTCAACGAGTCCACAAATGATTGTGAATCGCCAAGCCGAAGTTGCATGAAACCCTGGACCAGACATTCCTCCGCCGTCCGGTCTTCCAGTCGGATGCGCGACATGCGATCTCTCTCCGCATCGAGCATCCTGGTGATGACATCCAATGCCGCCGCCTCGGCCGTTCTGTCCTGCCAGTCGAAACAATTCGCCAGATCCCCGTCGAACTTGCGTGCCCAGATCTGCGTACCGCCCGGCTCGAACAAACGAGCCTCCAACCGCAGGCGGTCGCCATGGCTTCGGAGCGTGCATTTCAGTACGTAGTCTCTTGCGTGCTGCAGCTCGCTCACCGCAACGACCAGCCAGCGCACTGCAGTGAGCGTCGCATCCAAATCGCCCGTCAGACCTTCCGCCAATTCGCGGACGTCTGTCCGTTCGTCTGAAGTTGCGACAGGCAGAATCGCAAGGTGTGGATAGCCGGTAGAGCGGCCGCGCGTTGGGGCGTTCGAAGCCTCAGAGGGCGTCGTTGTCTTTACCCACACACGCATTGGCTTTGCTACGTTCTTTAACGTTTGCTCACCTGTGTCGGCAAAGGATGGAGTCAGGGTGCCGTCCAGGCTTGAATATGCCGAGTCTGAGACGGCGATACCACCAGGCTCGGCCAAAGCCTCCAGCCTCGCGGCGACGTTAACGCCGTCGCCGAATATATCCTCATCCTCATGAACCACATCGCCTATGTGTACCCCAATTCGCAGTGCGATGAGTGGATGCCCGGTCAGACGATCTTGCACTTGTATGGCACAATTCACCGCCTCGACGACAGAGCTGAATTCCACCAGCCACCCATCGCCCATCGATTTGACGATCCTGCCGTGATGCCCGGCCACCGTCGGTCCGAACACCTCTGCCCGAAATGCGCGCAAAGCAGCGAGCGCGCCGGCCTCATCGGCGCCAATCATGCGCGTATAACCCACAACATCGGCTGCAAGGACCGCTGCCAAGTGACGTTCCATATATGACCTCAGAGACGATGCTTTTCGACCGCAACTGTATCACCGATATACAATAGCCTTTCGGTCATGACTACCTGCTGCAATAAGCGAAAGTGCTGCAGAGGCAACTGAGGTATTGGAACTCGGAGCTCTCCACGCAGTACAGAGGGACCGGACTCAGGTTGCAGGCTTGCGGCCGTCACTCACGGTCCATAGCGGATGTTCGCAAGCGTCCCGGCGGATGTTGCCGGCGCCAATCACAACATTCCCATCCCGTCGTCTTTGCTATCGCCTCCGCGCCCATCGCAGCAATGAGAGTATCGCGATCCCCATCCATAACAGCTCGATCAAAATCGCACCCGCGTTGGGGCGGTACCAAAGCGAAACGAGGATCATAAAAGCGCCTCCCAAATTGATCAGATGAAACGCAGGACGTTCGGCACTTACCCATGCACGCGAAACGGCGAGATAGGCGCCGGCGATAAGAAACGAACCGACGATGCCGACCCAATCGATGAATGTGAGGTCAAAAAGCATGGGAAGGAGACTATGCAAATGCTGAAGATGAGGAAAGTATGCTACCAACGGCCTTGCAAGAAGGTGCTGCGCCGCAGCTTATTGCGGCTTCGTTCGCGGAGCGACCATTCGCGTTCATATATTTCGTGCTTTTATCAGTGTGCATCGCGGCGAACGTCCGCTTCGAGCCCGAAGCTGACGCGTCCGGAGTTGACCAGTAATTCACTTTTGGCGCGAAATGGTTTTCATTTGGCGTAATATGATTTCGAATCTTGCGCTCCCCCGCCTATCTCCGAGACCAGCAAGAGGAGATCACCCATGGCAGACTCTCAAATCATACTCATCACGGGCGCGTCGGATGGCTTCGGGCACCTCGTAGCGGAAAAGCTGCTCGCCAAAGGCCACACTGTTTACGCAACTGCTCGGCGCACCGACAGAATGTGCGACTTGCAAGACAAGGGCGCCCACGTCTTGCATCTGGACGTGACGAATACGGAAGAAGTACAGAAGGTCGTCGACCAGCTCATAGCCGAACAAGGGCGCATCGACGTGTTGGTTAATAATGCCGGTTTCGGTCAATACGGCGTTGTCGAGGCGGTGAGCGAAGAACAACTCAAATATCAGTTCGACGTCAACGTGTTTGGCATGCACCGCCTGCAGCAAGCTGTTCTGCCGCACATGCGCAAAGCCCGCTCGGGCAAGATCATCAACCTTGGGTCGATTGTCAGCCATGTCTCGGCACCTATCCTTGGCTGGTATGCCTCGACCAAACACGCAATCAAGGGCATGACTGAGGCGCTGCGCATGGAAGTCCGCGACTTGGGCATCGATGTAGTCGAAATCGAACCGGGTGCGGTGCGCACAGGCTTCGAAGAGGTTGCTTTCGACGCGTTGGACAAGGTCCAAGCGCCGAGTGACTATGACACCGTGGTTAAGGGTATGACCAACGCGTCGCGGAACATGTACAAGTCCGCTCCTGGTCCGGAAAGAACGGCCAACGCCATCGTCACTGCGATCGAAGCGAGCCGCCCTCGGGCCGTGTACAAGACCACAACGGATTCTCACATTCTGCCGCTCATAAAGCGCTTAATCGGTGACCATCGCTATGGTGCGATGAACCTCTGGATGGCTCGGAGAACGCTCTGAATGCCGCGCCGCTTCAAACTTGATCCGGGCTTCCGAGTGATCCTTGCGGAGTTGAAAGTGGACCCGCGAGAGATGATATCGCGTGCAGGCCTCCCGCCCATCTTTCTGCACTACGATCCCGCCGCATTGACCGGTCCCGAATACTTGCGGCTCTGGGAAGCCCTCTGCGAGATGTGCGATCCGGTCGATCTTGCACTAACTGCCGCGAAACTGGCGGCGTTGACGGGATTCAGCCCATCACTCTTCGCCGCCACCTGCAGCCCAACCTATGAAATTGCGGTGGATCGGCTGCGGGCATACAAGTCCCTGCTTGGTCCATTTACGCTGCGTCTTGAAAGAACCGAGGACGTGCTTTCGATCACACCTGAGCCAGCACCCGAACTTGATTACCTGCCCGGCAGCTTGGCTGCCGCTGAGGTAGCCTTTCAGCAAGCGCTTATCACACATGCTCTCCGAGAGGCGGTCAATCCAGTCCGCGTTGTTATGCCACCCGAGTTCGCCAGCGACACAAGGGTAAAGGTGTTTTTCGGTGTGTTGCCACATGCCGGGACCGAGGCCAGCATCTCCTACAGTTTGAGGGATGCCAGGAAGCCGTTTCTGACTCACGATTCATCCATGTGGGACTTTTTTGAGCCCGAGCTTCAGCGCCGCTTGAGCGCGGTGAATGCGCACAGTTCTGCGGTCGAAATGACGCGTGCGGCGCTGATCGAGCTGCTGCCATCGGGCGAAAGCGCGATTGGAGCAGTCGCAAAACGCATAGCGCACAGCCCGCGGACACTGCAACGCCGATTGGACGAAGAGGGAGCCACCTTCAAACAAATTCTGGGTGAGGTGCGCAGAGACCTTGCTTTAGCGTATATCGAGAAAGACACGGCCACGCCAGACATCGCCTTCCTGTTGGCATACAACGAGATCAACTCCTTCACGCGTGCCTTCAAAGGCTGGGAGGGAATGACGCCCGATGCCTACAGAGCGCGGCATCGATGAAATCGAGCAACGTCCGCTTGGTCCGCACAGCCGACCTTCGCCACTTTATTATTCCCGGTTGAACCGTTTGCATTGCGGTGAAGGTCGGCTCTAAGCCCAAGGCAGACACAGCATTTGTTGATAGAACAACTGTGATTATCACGGCAGCAATCAATCTGCCTTCGGGTGAACCCAAACCTCAGCATCTGGTTCGTGGTCAGTACGAGTGCCATCAGTCACGGCTCCAAGACGTTTTGCGACTGCCCGCGAACGATGGTTTTCGTGATGAATGTAGCTCACTAACTGATTGAACCCATGGCACCGTTGCGCCCAGCTACGAACGGCCTGCGCGGCTTCGGTTGCGTATCCATTGCCTTCCGCCCCATCAAAGAGATGCCATGCCAACTCTACTTGCGGCCAGCCGGAATGCTTGAGCAGCCCCACCCGACCTAGTGGAGAGCTGCCATTACGCGGAACCAATGTAAAAAACCCGAATCCGTGCCAGTGCCAATGGCCGATACCCGTTAGAAAACCGAACCAAGCTTGTTCCTTGCTGACTGTTTCGTCTTGCGCCTGCATTCTTGGAGAACTTGTCATGAAGCGCGTGAAGTCAGGCAGATCGCTTCTTCGTGGGCCGCGCAATGTTAACCTTTCCGTTTGCAGGATTGGCGCAGACGTTAAAGGTTCGGGCATGGCGGACTCCATTCTGACCAACCTGTTGGTTCCCATGTGACGTGACGACTAGATTAACACGCAAATTTCGGTTTCTAAGCGAATGACCGCTTTCTCCCAAACGCTGCCAATCGTTATGGCGGCCCGATATCTGCTCCGGTGAAAAGCAGCGGCGATTTGACGGTGATACGGTTTGCCTATCGCAACACCCGTCTCAGCCCGTAGGTGACGGCCTCTATGGCGATAACCATGACGAGGATGACGATCGTCAGTGTGGCGACCTTCTGATACTGGAAGGAGCGGATATAGGTCTGGATATAGAAGCCGATGCCGCCGGCGCCGACAAGACCCAGGACCAGGCTTTCGCGCAAATTCAGCTCGAAGCGGAACATGACGTCGCGCAGAAGATCGGGCGCGATTTGGGGCAGGGTCCCGAACCAGTGAATCTGGAAGGCCGACGCACCCGAACTGCTGAGTGCCGCGAGCGGTCTGGTGTCGACGGATTCAAACGCCTCGGCGAAGAATTTTGCCAGCATGCCTGTTGAATGGAAGGCGATCGCCAGGACACCCGGCAGCGGGCCAAGGCCAACCGCGCCGACCATGATCATGGCAACCAGGATGAGCGGAATGCCGCGAATGGCGGCAAGCAGCCATTTGACGCTCACATGGACCCAGGCGGGCGTCACCGTTCCGGCGGCGAGAAGACCGAGCGGGATCGAGGCGGCGATGCTGAGCGCGGTTCCGATGAGGGCGATTTCAACGGTCTCGATTGCAGCTTCAGTAACGATGCCAAGCACGCTGAGGTCGGGCGGTACCATACGCTGCAGGAAGTCCAGCAACCTGCCGCCGCTGGTGCCGAGCCGGGCCGTGTCGAGGCCGAGATGGTTCCAGGCGAGAACCACGGCAAGGCCGATGGCGGCGGTCATCAGAAATCCGTAGCGGCCGCTGCCGCCTGTTGGTTGCGTGACCATGGACGTACTCAGACCGATGCAGGTTTGTTGTGGGCGGCCAATGGGTCGGCCATCTCTTCGTAGACCGCCATGACCTGTGCGGCGCTCGCCGGAGAACTTTCTTCATCCAGAATGACAGAACCCTCCGACAGGGCGATGATCCGGTCCACATAGGTGCGCACCAGCATCGGCTGGTGGGTGGTGATGATCAGCGTTGCCTGCCGCAATTCGCAGACCTTTACCAGAAGATCGAGGATTTCGCGGGCGCGGACCGGGTCGAGATTGCTGATCGGCTCGTCGGCGAGGATCATGCCCGGCTGCTGTGCAAGGCAGCGGGCTATAGCAACACGCTGGCGCTGTCCGCCGCTGAGTTCGTCGGCGCGCCGGTGCATCAATTCCTGCAGGCCGGTTTCCTCGATCGCGGTGAGGATCTGCTTGTAGTCTTCCGGCGTTAGCCGGCCGAAGACCGAGCGGGCCGTGGAAAGATGGCCGAGGCGGCCGTTGCGGACATTCTCAAACACGGTCTGGCGCTCGATGAGGGCAAACTCCTGAAAGACAAAGCCGATCTTGCGCGAAAATGTGCGGCCCGGCGTCCTGCGGCTGCTGATCGTCTCGCCAAGAACGACGGCCTTGCCCGACCAGTTCCTCAGCCGCCCGTCGATCAGCTTCAGCAGTGTCGATTTGCCGGCACCCGAAGGGCCGATGAGTGCGACGCGCTCGCCGGATCCGATTTCAAGGCGCCCGATATCCAGTGCCGGCTCGTCACCGGACTTGTAACCGAAATGGATATTTTCAAGCGACAGCGCCTGCACGGTTCAATCCTTCAGTCGATAAATCCGTAGTCCCTGGCCAGGGCCTCCAGATTGGTGAAAGCCGAGTTATCGGCAACAACGTAGCCGTCGGGGCCATAAACATATTTCAGATAAACACGGTAGTCGGGCTCGTTGAGCTTCATCATGGCGGCGATGAAGCGGGTCTTGAGGTCGTCATCAAGACCTTTTCGGGCAATGACTGTGTGCGAGGGGATTTGCTCGCTTTCCGCAATCCAGCGGATTTCGGCCTGCTGGTCGGGGGTCAGAAGAAGATCGGCATACTGGCTGACGCCGGCCGCATCGACGAGGCCGTTGGCCATCGCCTGGATGGCCTGCTGATAACCGCCGGCAAAATAGACCTCGCCGAAAAAGCCCTTGGGATCCGCTCCCTTTTCCAAGAGGCCTTCATCGACAAATGTCTTCAGCGGAAAGAGGTAGCCGGATTCGGAGATCGGATCGGCAAAGGCGATTGTCTTTCCCTTCAGATCCGCGAGGGTCTCGATTGCACTGTCGCGGCGCACGAAAACGCGGCCGCGATAGGTCGGCTTGCCGCGATAGACTTCAAGCAGAATGGGCTCGGCGCCGATGCGGTGTTTTGCAATAACCGAGGGCAGGGCGCCCATAAAGGAAATATCGGCATCGCCGTTGCGCAACGCCTCGACGGCAGCTGCGTGATCCGACGTCACGAACCCCTTGACCGGAACGCCTGTCTCTTTGCTCAGATAAGCGGTGATCTGCTCGATGTCGCCGAGCAGCTTGTCAGGGTTCTCCTGTGGCACGAAGGCCATGGTGATTGAAGGCTCGGCAGCGGTCAGCGGCTGCGCAACGAGCAAGGCTGCAGCTGTAAATGCGAGAACGGCCGATCTGATGATGTTTCTGCGTTTCATGATACCGGTCATTCCTCAGTACATCGCTTCTTCATAGGCGGTTTTTTTGGTCTTGAAGGCCAGCCACTCCGAACTGGCCGTTACCCAGCCGTCCTTGTTGATGGCGCTCTGAACGGCGCTCAGCCCGTCAGCAAGCTCAATGACCTGATCAATCCTGTCGCGGTTCGCCATGGCGCTGATGTCCTGGCGCAGATCGGTAATGACCGTGTCCAGCATCAGATTGGCATGGAATTTGTCGCGTGCGGGGATCAGGGCTTCGAGTGTCGTTGCGAAGGTGGTGAGTTCGGCAAAGGCCAGCGCAAACGGCGTTGCCTTGCCGTCGAACACCTCATAGGGCTCGTCCGCGCCGCCGATCGTTTCCACATAAGCGGTGAGGTCGGCGCGCTGGCTTTCGTTGAGATCAAGCGCATAGGTGTCGTTGAACCAGTCGACAACGGAACCGAGCGTCGGCAGCGAACCGTCGTGGAAATAGGGCGCGGTGTATTTCACGTTGATCAGCGTCGGTGTATCGAACTGGCCGCCACGGCTGCCATCGTAGTTGCCTTTGACCGAGCCGATGTCGTAGCGGCGGTTATCGGTGAAGTTCGTTGCCGGAACATGGCAGGAGGCGCAGGATTTTCCGGCCATGCCGTCAAAGGGCGTGTTGAACAGCGTCTCGCCGCGCACGACGGATGCATCGCTGCGGTCGGTAAGTTCGCCGAAACGGTCGATCTTGGAATTGGGCAGGAAATCGAACTCATTCATATAGGCGATCAGCGCATCGAGCATGAAGGGCGTCGGCTCGTTGCCGCCGAACTCGCTGACGATCACGTTGCGGGTGAATTCGCGCAGGCTGGCGATCCGCCCGTCGCGGCCATAGGGCGCTGTAAGCCGGATGCCGCGCAGAGAGGGCGTGTCGAGCGCATCGTCCTGGAAATCATTGAAAATCGCATTGAAGAAGCCGCCATCGACATCCGCGCCGCCCGGCCGGTGGCTGACGCCGGGAATGAAGAAGCGGTTGTTGATGTCGCTGCGGTTGTGGCAGGTGGAACAGGTGATGCCGAGCGTACGGGCAGGTTCACCGAAGATTTCAGGGCTGTCGAAGAGCATGTCACCATAGGCAACCAGCGGAAGGTCGGCCTCGTCGATGCCCTTTTCCTCAAAGTTCAGCACCAGCAGCGGCAGCGGATCCTGATCGGCAATGTCCGTTCCGGGCGGGAACCAGGGCCGGATCGGATTTTCTGCCAGCTTTGGCAGTGCGCCTTCCGGTGCGGGCGCCAGCGATACGCGTTCGGTAAATCGCACCGGCGAATAGTTCTCGTGCATATAGGTGAGGATCGTGCGGCCTGCATCAAGATAGCGCTCTGTGTCCGCCTCCTGACTGCCGATGCCGAACACCCCGGACGAGCCGGTGGTTGTCGTCAATGTCAGCCAGGCGCGGCCAATGGCACGTGCATTGTCGGGGTCCGACTGCCGTACGAAAGGATCGACGGCGCGATAGAGCTGTTGGGCATTGAGAAGTTCGAGCTGCGCTGATGCAGGATCGGAAAGGGCTTCGGCGGCGCGGTCCAGCGATGCCGTCAATGATGCGGCAAGGGCGCGCGAGGCCGCTTCGTATAGCGCCTGCCGGTCCTCGCTCGCAATGGCTGCGGAAATGGCTGCCGACAGCGCTTCCCCGTTACCCGGAACAAGGCCCTCAAGACGCTCTTTACCGGAAACCGGGATTTCGGCGGCAGAAAGCGGTTCCTCGAATGCAATCCTGATCTTTTCCCATGGAACAGGTTTCAGATCCGCCATGAAAAGCATGGTCTGGAACGACCCGGCAAAGGGGTCCCATTTCTTTTCGGCAATCACCGTAGCAAGGCTCACGCTCACCAACAGGATTGTGGCAATGAGCACGGCGAGTGCCGGTGCGAACAATCGAATAAACGCCATTTCCGGATCCCATCAAAATTCCTCATTAATTAATAATGAGAATGATTTGCAATAGCAAGAGTGTAATATTCTGAGACGCGTATTCAGATCAAACGGGAAATTTATTTACCGGTGCCGTCAGCCGGTCGCCGGATCCGCATTTTCCGGAGAGAAGATTTCGGCCTCCGTTTCAAACCCTTTCAGGTTTTCTTTGGAAACGAGCGTCGATGGTTCGTGCAACAGATTTGCGAACTCCTTGGAAAAAAGGATCGGCTTGTGGTGTTCGCCGCAAAGCCCTTCAATTCGGGCCGCGATATTCACCGCTTGTCCCAGCACCGTGAAATCGATGCGGTTCTGCGATCCGACATTGCCGTAGAGTACCTCGCCGAAATGCATACCCATTCCGAAGTCCAGGTCGAGTGGCGGATCCAGCTTACCTGCAACGTGAAAGGCCTGCTGTGCGGCGGCGAGTGCTCTGCCGCATGCAGGTGCGGCGTCCACATCATCGTTGCCGGTCGGAAAGATGGCCAGGACGCCATCTCCGATGAACTTGAGTATTTCGCCGTCATTGGATTCGACGGCAGTTGCAATAACCTCAAAATAGCGGTTGGCGAGCGTGACCGCTTCTTCGGCCGCAACACGATTGTTAAGACCGGTCCAGTCGCGGATGTCGCTGACGAGGATTGCAGCGTTGATTTTCTCGATATGGCCCCTGGTGATCTGTCCTTCCAGGACACGCCGACCGGTTCGCTGACCAAGATAGGCTTCGGTAACGGCGAGCGAAATGCGCTTCAGCCGATAAGCTTCTGCTATTGGTGCGAGGACTGATGCGATTTTCTCAAACTGCACAATGTCGCGGTCAAGGAAGCCGCCGGTAATATCGGTCGTGAAAACCAAAATTGCAGCTGCCCCGTCCGAAAACGGCATCGGCAGGCCCAAATAGTCCGTACCGCCACGGGCCGCCAGTTCGTGCAGCACTTCATGGTCGTCAGCGGTCAGCGTTTCCGTGAGTTTCCTGCGGTAGGGCGCGCCGGTCCGGCCGATGATCTCAAACGGGCTGCCGATGTAACTTGCCCGGCCCTCAAGACCGTGCGGTGTATCGATATGCTGTGTGGTCCCGCTTTCCCTTTCCCACACCGCTGTGGTGGCGGTGACAAGCGGGTGCAGGGTCCGCATTGAAAGGCGAAGTCTCCATAGTGGCGCACCCGCTGCCAGCATTCGCTCCCCGAGCTGCCTTGTGAAGTCGTCGATATCGGCAATCAGGCGCCCCTCGGCCAGCATCCATTCGATGATAGGTGCCGGTTTCCAGTTTGAGTGTGATGTTTTTCTCGAATTGTCTGACATGACGCCGGTGTTGAATGCCTGTTGAGTTAAACGCGTATGGTGGTTGACCGCCTGCAGCACATTTATACCGGTGTGAGCTGTTGCAGCACACGGTCCTTAATGGACATCACTACAGCATATCTGTTGTTGCCAGAGAAATTTGGCAATAGTGTTGGCACGCATACTTTCAGAATGATGCGGCGGATCTTGAGGACGCGGATATCAGGAATCTGGCGCTGTGGTACTCGCTGATCAAGGTCGTGGCGACCCCGCCGTGCCAGAGTGATGGAGCCAACCGGCTTCCATTGTCATTGGTACAGAAGACAAGCAACGGAAACTGGTAGTTATCAGTTTGTGTGTTGCTGCCCTTAAATCATCGGATCGTATGACCATTGCAGCAGAGCCTGGCGCTGGCGCCGTCTGCAAAATATGTCGCCCGGTTCGCAATTGGCGCGGATTTGTCCGGCATGCCGGGCGAATGCTTTCCAGCGCTTGATCTGGATATCATCGATTTCAGGCAGGCGCCGACCGAGATAGTATCGGCAATACCATTGAAACCAGCCGCGGGGATCGGGTCCATGGATCCAGTTTTTCTGGCGCCATACATTTAATGGCTGGCGGCTTTTGATGCCAAAATAGTTGAGGGCGGGGTCCGGTGTCCTGCTTATCCTTGCGTTTTCAAACCAATCCGATGGAAATTCCCCGGTACAGTCATTGCAGTATTTGCCTTCGAATACGCCCATTTCGAGCATCTGCCGGGGCGAATAGACCGGCGTGAAGTCATCACGAAATTCGCTGCCGGCTGGTGCCACCAGCTGATAGCGATAACCGGATTGCATTTTGTCACTGACGTCGATGATATCGCCGATTGCCATGACCATGGCATTTAGCACTCGTGTGCGTTCTGTCAAAGACAGCAATGCAAACCTCCTCGGGGGACAAGGACAGATTTGCGGGATCAGTCTGTATCCTTAAACCAGATGCCGGATCGCATTGGCATAATAGGTGACAAGCGGCTCGTCGCCTTGTGTGATGCGCAATAGGCCGTCATCGGTTTCAGAAACGATATTGCGCAAGGTCAGCATACGCAGCCCGACTGTGACCTCGTAATCGCGGTCGGTGCGGGGTATGTGCACATGGGCACCGTTGGCAATAAGCCGGTCGATCAGCGCATCGACGCGGGCTTTCAGCGTCAGCCTGTCCAGCTGTTCTTTACCTGCATCATCGAGAACCATGGCGACGAGAGAGACCGGCAGGGCAGGAATAAGCCGGCCGACATCGCCCATGAGTCGTTCGCCCAATTCCTGGGTGAGCGCTGTGTGTTCCGCCTCGTCGAGCGCCGCCCATTGCGTGACACTTTTTTCCGCGAGAAACGCGTTAAGTGAGACGGGCCGGCCGAAGGACACGCTTGCATAGCCGAAACGATGCCAGCGGCCTGCCAGCCGCAGCCGCAGGTTCTTCCACAAAAAAGCGATCGTCTTTGCCGTTTTCTGCCTGGTGGATTGCGGTGCAGTTCCGTCGTCCGCTGCGATAAGCGAACGGTCTTCCAGTACCCGGTCGTAATTCAGTCCAACCGGAATGAAAACAGTATCGCGAGCGCCGTGTTCGTGTGCCGACAATATGTAGGACAAAAGGCCGAGTTTGACCGGGCGCAACCGCCCATCGCGCGAAAGGCCGCCTTCCGGAAAGATCGCCTGGGTCACGCCGGATTCGGTCGCCATGCGTACATAGCTGGCAAGAACCCGCCGGTAGAGCCGGTTGCGCGCATTGCGCCGGATGAAATAGGCCCCCGTGGCGCGGATCAGGGTCTGCAGGACAGGCAGCCGCGCCCATTCTCCGACCGCGTAGGACAGGGCCGTCGATGCCGAGGCGAGGTAGGTCACCAGCACATAATCCATATTGGAGCGGTGGTTCATGACAAAGACGACGGAAGAATCGGGCGGGACTTTCGACAATGCTTCTGAATCGGAATAGCCGAGCCGTACACGATAGGTTGCCGTTGACAGCCACCTGGCCAGGCGCGTGCCGATGCGAAAATAAACATAGGCACTGAATGCCGGGACGATCTCCCGTGCATAGCGTTCCGCCATTTCCATGGCGACTTCCACCGGCATGCCTTCTTCGCGCGCATGCTCTTCGGCAGCGGCCATGACATCCGGATCGTGGGCCACCCTGTCGATAATGATGCGACGGCCCGTTACACCGAAGGGCCGGATTTTCAGCTGCAGGCGGACATTGAGCTCGTCAATCGCGCGGTTGGCGCGGCGCCGCAGGAACCAGCGGACCGACGGCGTCAACAGGCGGTCAACGAGCGCAATCAGCGCCAGAACCCCGACAAGCACCACCAACCAGACAGGCAGTTCGATTGATCCTGACATCCGTCCCCCTTCGGCGTGAACAGTAACTTTGCAGCAGGCGGACTGTCACGCAAGAAATCTGTTGGGGCACAGACCCGCATCTGAACAATGATCCGCACGCAAAGTGGCTTAGTGCGACGGTTGGAAAGACTGACACCCGTGCCGTTGGCTCAGCGTTTTAACAGCTTGTCGACATAGGCGGGAACAACCTCCGTCGCCTTGCCGTGAATTGCCTCATCAAACATGGATATGCCCTCGGACGGCTCCAGATTGAGCTCGACCGTATGGGCACCGGCAGCACCGGCCTCGGCAACGAAACCCGCCGCAGGATAGACATTGCCGCTGGTGCCGATCGACAGAAACAGATCGCACTTGCCGAGTGCGGCATAGATCCGCTCCATCTGATAGGGCATTTCACCGAACCAGACGACATCGGGGCGCATGCCACCGCTGTTGCCGCAACGGCTGCAGGCGAGATCCACCGTCAGGTTCTCTTCCACTGCGGTGCGCGCGCCGCAATGGGCGCAAAGCGCCTTGAGGATTTCACCATGCATGTGGATAAGATTCATCGTCCCGGCCCGTTCGTGCAGCGGGTCGATATTCTGGGTAACGGTCATCACGGAACCGGGATGTTCGGCCTCCAGCCGCGCTAGCGCTTCATGCGCTGCGTTTGGCCGGACATCATGCGCGCCGGAGCGGCGAGTGTTGTAAAAATCCAAAACCATTTCCGGATTGCGGGCAAAAGCCTCGGGTGTTGCCACGTCCTCGATCCGGTATTTCGACCAGATGCCGTCCTTGTCGCGAAACGTGCTGAGGCCGGATTCGGCAGACAGCCCCGCGCCGGTGAGTATCACGATGCGCTCATAATTGTTCGTCATGGGCGCGATGTTAGACGATCGCCCGCCTGCGATCATCACTTAGGTGGCAAATAAATCGTGTGCGGCTTGTTTTACGCAGCGGTGCCGCGGCCTGCCTATCCGAGCACGCGGTCGAGATCGGCGATCAGATCCTCGGCGTCCTCTAGACCAACCGACAGGCGGAAGATGCCGTCGCCGGCAAATTCGCGATAGCTGTCAAGCTGATTTCCGGTCAGCCGGAAAGATGTATCCATCATGCCCGCAGTCGGCATCCACCAGATGAGCGAGCGATGGTGGCCGAGCGAAACGGCGTAGTGGATCACTTGCAGGTCTTCGGCCATGCGGACTGCCAGTGCCTCGCCGGTTGCCTCGTCGCCGACCTGGAAGGCCAGCATGCCTGAGAAATTGCGCATCTGGCCTTTTGCCAGCGCGTGCTGCGGGTGGCTCTCAAGACCCGGATAAAGAACCCGCGTGACCTTCGGGTGGTTTTCCAGGAACTGCGCAACGGCCATGGCGCCCTCCTGATGGGCGCGCATGCGCAGCGGCAGTGTCGCCGTGCCGCGGGCGATCAGCCAGGCATTGAAGGGGGAGAGAATGCCGCCATGGTGGATGGCAGCCTCAACACTGAGGGCCTTGATGTCTTCGGCGGTCCCGCAGATTGCGCCGCCGATCGCATCGCCATGGCCGCCGATATATTTGGTAATCGAATGCATGACATAGTCGACGCCGAGCTCGGCGCTCTTCTGGCCGACGGGCGATGCAAATGTGGCGTCGCAGGAGTGCTTTGCTCCGGCATTGCGGGCGATCTCGGAAATGGCCGCGAGGTCGGTCAGCCGCATGATCGGATTGGCCGGGCTTTCCGTGTGGATCAGCCTTGTATTCGGCCGCACCGCTGCCTCGACTGCTGCGATATCCGTCATGTCAACAAGCGAGACTTCGATGCCGAGCCGTGGCAGCGTATCGCGGGCAAGCTCTGCTACGCCGGCATAGGAAACGTCCGATATCACTGCGTGGTCTCCGGCTGAAAGCACCGTGAGGAAGATGGCGCTTGCCGCCGCCATGCCGGAGGCAAGGCAAAGGCAGCTCTGCGTGCCTTCGAGTGCCGCGATCTTGTTTTCCAGCGCACGCACAGACGGATTGGCCCAGCGGCCATAAAGAAAGGGGCTGTCATCGCTCAGTTCATGGGCCGAAAAGCCCGCCACTTCCTCCGCGACATAGGTCGACGACATGACGATATTGGGCGCCGAAGCACCGGTCACCGGATCCGGACCTTCGCCAGCATGAATCGCCGTTGTTGAAAGTCCTTTATAGGCGTTGGAATTTGCCACGGTCTGCACCTCGCGCGGTTGTTATGAGATGCAAGAAGTAGCACGAATTGGCAATGGGGCACTGTCCGTGTGCGGCACAAATGCGGCGTATTCGCGCGTGTTCATGCCAGCCAGGCAACGGTTCGCGTCGAATACCCAATACGGTCCAAACGGCGGGGTGTGGAGCCGGCGGCCGACTATTTCAGTTCGGCCCAGCCTTTTGTACCCAGTTTCCAGCGCGGCAGGCCGCCGTCGGCGTTTTCCAGCTTGCGGACATAGCCGGCGCTGGCCAGCCGGTACAGCCGGCCCCTGACCGAACTGTATGTCTCATTGGCGTGGTTCTGGCTGGACTTCAAGATGGTGTCGGTGCGAATGCCTTTGACCGAGCGGCGAGTGTTCGGTTTGGCGGCGAGGGCCTGTAGAATGAGCCTGTCGAGTTCGCTCAGCCTGAAACCATGCACGCTATCGGCGTTTTTCTGGGCCTCTTCGGCCATCTGCTCGGCTGCCTTTTCTTCCGCGGTCGGCTCCTCACCGGCAGGCGCATCATCGTCAGGGTCCTCGGGCACGCCTTGGCCCTGCGTCAGCTCATTGCGGAGCGCCTCAAGCCGGGCGTCAATCTCGGGTTCCCTTGCCTTTTCAAGCAGTTGAGTACGCTGCTGGGCGGCTTCCGCCTCTGACCGGGCCTGCTTGGCCTCGGTCGACGCCTGTTGCGCCTGTTGCAGTATCTTCGCCGAGAGGTTTTGCAGGAAGGTCGGGGAGGAGATGGCCGCCAGCACGCAAAAACCGCCAATGAGAGCAAGACTGGTATAGGCTTGGGCGAGGTCCTCCAGACTGTGCGAATTGCCGGCGTTGATCAGAAAGTTCGTCAGTATGTTCTTGTCGACCCCGAGCGCTGCGATTTGCAGGAAGACCGGGATCACGAACGAGGCTGCTATGCCCATCAGGAGGCATTGGTGCAGCAGCCTGTTGCCCCGAAACCGCTTCCACCAACCCTCACTGTCTTCGGCGTTCTTTTCGGGCACCCGCAGAAAATAGTTTACTGTGCCACCCAAAAGGCCTGCGAGCAGCATGACGAGAACAAGCAGGGCCAGGTTGGCGCCGATGTTGCCGGCATTGGATGCGATTTCACTCATTTCGTCCTCCAAACGGCCAGCGCCACTGGCGCGCGTGCGATCCTGCACTTGATCATCTTCGATCTGCGGGGCAATGGGAAGCCGTTTCAACCTGACGTCGTGTTTTTCGCGAGCGCCGGGAACCGGGCAAGCGTCAGCAGTGCCGGTCACGAGCAGTTTGACCGGAACAAACGGGCATTCTAGTATTTTCCGAACGCCGCCTGCAGATTGATTTCAAAGATGATCACCGACTTCATCCGCATCGGCCATACGTCCGATGACGATTTCGCGACCCGGCGACTGAAAACCGTGCTGACCATCATCATTCTGGTCATCATGACCATGTCATTGTCGTTCTTCTTCTTCGAGCCCGACCGGTCAGTGTTGCTTCGAACCTTCGATGTGGCGGCGCTTGTCACCGAGGTTACGGCATTGCTGGTGCTTCATGTGACCCGCAGCGTGAAGGCGCTTTTTTACTTTTTCTGCCCCGCACTCATGGCCATACAATTCGGATTTACGCTTCTCAACGGCAATCGCGAAGGCGACATACTTCCCTTCATCGTTATTCCCGCGGCTGCGGTGGTGGTCATGGGGCCGGCTAGGTCGCGGCCTTGGTTCGCGGTGTGTTTCCTCATCATGCTTCTGTTGCCCTTTATCGAGATCGCCTTGCCGGACATCTCGATGGCTGCCCATCAAACACCGCTCAATCCCACCGGCTCCCTGTTCGATTCGCCCAACCGCAGGCCCGTCGAGATCGGCGAGGGACTTGCCATGACCATTGGGGTGTTTTTTGTCTATTTCCTGACCTATTCCGGTTACAAGCAACTGGAAGACGCCAACGCGCTGATACGGGTTCAAAAGGAACAGATTGAGCGCGAACATGAGCGTTCCGAACGGCTCCTGGAAAACATTCTGCCCATGCCGATTGCCGAGCGGTTGAAGCGCGAGCCGGACCAGATTATCGCCGACGATTTGTTACAGGTGACGATCCTGTTTGCGGATATCGTTGATTTCACGCCTCGGGCTTCCAAAATGACAGCGGCCGGAACGGTGGCGTTTCTCAACAGGGTTTTCTCCCGGTTCGACGAATTGGCAGATGAATTCGGGCTGGAGAAAATCAAAACGATTGGCGATGCCTATATGGTGGCGGGCGGCATGCCGGAACCGAGGTCGGACCACGCTACCGCGGTCGCAAATATGGCGCTGCGGATGATTGACGTCACCCGCGAGATTGGCGAGGAAATGGGTGAAGCGGTTTCGGTCAGGGTCGGCATTCACACCGGACCTGCCGTTGCCGGTGTCATCGGCACCAGGAAGTTCTTTTACGATGTGTGGGGCGACACGGTGAATATGGCGTCCAGACTGGAATCCCACGGCGTGCCGGGGCGTATTCAGGTCAGCGAGGACACTTTCAGGAAACTGTCGGACGATTTCACTTTCGAAAAACGCGGCCCGGTGGAAATAAAGGGCAAAGGCGACATCGATGTCTATTTCCTGACCGGAACGGCTTCACGTTCCTCATGGGTTGCGTCTTGCTGATTGTACATGTCTGCCTCCGTAGCCAATGCGGCGATTTCCACTTCGAAGACCGCAGCGAGTGCACTGAGCGATTCCAGGCTTGCCTTGCCGCCGCGTTCAATCCGCTGGATTGTGCGCACGCTCAAGCCGGTCAACTCCGCAAGGGTTTCCTGTGACCAGCCTCTATCGATCCGCATTTTGCGAACTAGCATCTGAAATACTCCTGCTGCACTCGGCCTCGAGTATGGCTCCCATTCAATCGGCAATTGGTGTGGACCACCACGACATGAACCCGCCACTGACCTGCCAGAGCCAGGCCATCGCGGGCGCAATGAGGCGACGTGATTCTGTCGCGTTGGCGGGGCTGAGGCAATTGCCAAAGCCGCGACTTATCCCGCACTGCCAAAAGCAGGGACGGAACGCGCCAGGCCGTCGTAAAGATCAAGCATGCGATCCCGCCAGGTCCGCAGTGCGTCATCTTCTGCCGGTATCATGTCTTGCGGATCCGTGCAGCGCGCCCACTGGAAGACCCCGAAAATCAGATAGTCGCCATAGGCCGGTGCGTCGCCGCAGATGTAGGGCGCCTCGGCGAGCCTCAGGCGCAGCGGCTCGAAGACAGTGTGGGCTGCGGCAAGATAAGTTTCGCGTTCGTCGCGCATGCTTTCAAACGTGCGGCCCCAGCGGGCTTCGCGGGTTTTCCGGTAATAGGCCTGATCCGCCGGCTCGAGGATATCGTAAAGCGCGGGCGCGAGGATGCCGGCAAGGCTCGTCTGAAGCGTGGCGTCAACCCAGTGGTTGAGCGTGCGGGCGAGCGCCTTGCCGCCTTCGCCGCCGAAGAGCGATGGTTGTTGCGGGTAGGCATCTTCCAGATAACAGGCGATAGACCAGCTGTCCGAAACGACCCGGTCACCGTCAACGAGGACCGGGACCATTGCCTGACCACTGAAGGCAACGCGGTCGGCTTCGGTGAACCTGATCGCCACGACCTCCGGCGTCAGCCCCTTGTGGGCAAGGGCAAACCGGGTGCGCCAGCAAAAGGGGCTTGGCCGGTGGTCATGCGCGGCAAGTCTTTCGTAAAGCGTTAGAGACATCGGCGGTTTCCTCTGGATGGCCGGTCGTCCGGGACCGGCAAAAACGGTAACAAATACAATATTTCAGGTCCATTTGCAGTATAAGCCCGAAATGCTCACGGACGAATGTCCGATGCTGCCGGTCATTGTATTTGGCCTTGTATGCTGTCACGGCAATTTGATTTCAGTTCCCGATCCTGCCTTTAAAATAGGCGATGTGTACCGGATGACGGAGCCATCAGGAGAAGACCATGGCAGACTTGATCACGCTGGTTGGGGCGCTCTATGCCTGCAACATCATGGCCGAACAGAGCCCGGTATCGCTGCGGCAGGCGTATTTGTGCGTCCAGTCACAGGAGGCGGTCAAGCTGAGATTGCTGTCTGCTGACGAGATCAGCGATCTGGAAGGGCTGAGCCTGGCTGAGCGGAACAGGATCAAACTCAGGGGCTATCGGCGGTTCAAGACCTGGGAGGCGGAAAACCCGGATCTGGTGAGGCAGATCCGCCGGGAGGAGAAGCAAAAACTGTTATTTGACGGCTAGGCAAGGCAGGCAGTGATCTGCCTTGCGGCAAGGGAGTGCATAATGGTGGGCAGGTTGCTCATCTGGATCGTTGTCCTCATATTATCAAGTCACGCTGCAGGTGCGGCAGAGACCCTGCAGATGTACCGTGATGCTGAAGGAAATGTGCATTACGGAACGTTCGGCAATCCGAATTTGTGCTGCATGTGTCAACCGGCGCTGCGCTATACAGCGAATGACCGCTTTACCCGCTTCTTCCTGCAGTACGGTATCGAGCGTGATGTTTCCAATAAGCGGGTCTTCCTTTCAGGCGACAGCAGGGCCTGGTATTGCGAAGGCAGCCGCGAGATGGGGCAGGGCGGCCAGAAATGCGGCCTGATACCGCCGGTCATGTAAAGCCGTAATACGGCTGCGTCTTTGGTTCGGTGGTAGAAGACCGGAACATCGAAGTTCAGGAATTGCACAACCTTTAACAGCAAATACCGACAGGAATCCGGTATGGCGCTACAAACCGTTCACTACGTAATCGGCGACATCCACGGCCGGCCGGACATGCTGGAAAAGCTGCTGGCCAAGATCGAATATCACCGAGGCCGGTATCATGCTGATGGTCCGGCTGTGCTGGTGTTCGTTGGTGACTATGTGGACCGCGGACCGGATGGCGCCGGGGTAATTTCTCGTCTTATTTCCGGCTTTAGCGGCTTTGATACGGTTTGCCTGAAGGGCAACCACGAGGCGATGCTGATCAAATGCCTCCAGTCGGACCGCCGTGATCTTTGGGCGCACTGGATGCTGAATGGCGGAGACGCAACGTTGCGGTCGTTCAACTACGATGCCGCCGAAAAGCGTAGTCCAGAGGCGTTGCGCAGGTGTCTTGGCGGCGAAGCGGTTGAATGGCTTCATTCCCTCAAGCTGTTTCATAGGGTTGACGATTTCCTGTTCGTTCATGCGGGTGTGCAGCCGGGAGTCGCCCTTGAAAAGCAGGACGAAGACGATCTGCTCTGGATCAGGAGTGCGTTCCTGATGTCGCAGGAGGATTTCGGGTTTGGTGTGATTCACGGTCATACCCCGGCAGACCGGCCGGAAGTGCGCCGCAACAGGATCAATATCGACACGGGCGCCGTCTTCGGCGGCACGCTGACGGCCCTTGTGGTCGACAGGCCGTGGAATGAGCTGCGTGAAAACCCGGTCTTCCTGCAGGTGAGCTGATCTTGATTGGTGACCGGTCATCAACTATTGATTGCGACAACAGCCATGCGGGCGGACGGGGAGACTGGCATGATGATTTCCACAAGGGCGAAAGCACAGTTTGCAGCCTTGATCTGGGTGATGGTTGTTGTCGGCCCGGTTCGTGCATTTGCTGCCGAGGAGCCGGCCTGGGTGAAGGACTGGACGGTTCTCCTTCCCGAATTTTCGACGGCGATCGGTGCCTGTGTTGAAGCGGCGCAGGCGAAACCCGGATGGGTGAACACCCACTGGGTGCGCCGGGTCGGGCCGATGAATCGCGGGCTTGGCCTGGTGGCGCTGCAGACTGCCGACGGGAAAATCGTCGAATGCGCCGCGGATCTTACAACCGGCCAGATCCAGCGGCTGGAAGTGTCCGGCGATCCGGCATGGGCTGAGGCGGGCGGCAAGGCGCTTTATGTCGTTCCGCCAAGTGACACAAACGACGCCTGTGATGCCGAACCCATTGATGAAGGCAATTGGATCGGCTGGCTGATTGACCGGAATTGCTGACTGTCGGTGAAGTGCCGGGCCGCTTTTCAACATGTCGCTGAGTTTCACCATGGGGACCGGGCAGTCCGTCACCGCAATTCCGGCGTGGCGGACCCGTTGCCACCACGCCGCCAAAGCGGCATGTGCGCTACCGTCCGCGGTTATCGAGGAGCGTAGCGAAATCCCGCACGGTCAGGGAGCGCCCCAATTCTTCCACGGTCAGGTTGTGGCCGATCATATCCTGTATCATGAGAACAAGGGTCATATGCACGATATGGTCCCATCCCCTGAGGCTGCGAACGGGAACATCGCAGCTGATCTGCTCTGCCGGCACCTGGAGAATTTCGGCAACCATCTTTTGCACGGAAACAACGTTATCTTCCCTAATCATTATTGACCTCGTCTTTGCCGCCATCGGCGCGGTAGTCGTCATTTGAATTTTGTTGGACGGTGTGAATCGCTCGCTTCACGGATACAGCGCAGATGCCCTTGATCGGTCATGCGTTCCATTGCACATACGTTTATTGCGCGCAAATTAGCCTCAGGTTTAAGGCGGAATCCAGGGTGGATTATCCCGGCGGCGGCATTCCGTTTCGAGCGCCATAGCTGTTTCCTGAAGGGGCGCCCAGGCGGGGGTGATGCGAAAACATTGCCGCCTGTTTGACACTCTGTCAGGATGCGTCGGTGACCGGCGGTCCGCTGTCAGCAGATCGCCAAATTCGTGGCACCGGACGCAGCGGAGCGACGGGCTATGACCGATAGGGAACAGTTTTTTCGCGCTGCCAAAACCAGGTCACGATACGCGAGCACCTCGAAACGGCGGGTTGGATGTGTATTGACGACAGGAAGGAAGACAATGAGAGCTTTAGTGCTTACTTCAACAGTCTCGATGTGCGTTTTCATTGCAATTGCGGCTTCTGAACGGGCTGCGGCCCAGCAACTCACCAATTCGATGACATGCGCACAGGCGAAAAGCCTCTATCAGAAACAGGGCCGTGTCTATACCAGGACCCGGAACGGCACGGTTCTGCCGATTTACGGCGGCGTGCCAGAAGCGCAGGGCCGCAATCTGCTGTGTGGCCGTGACAGGTCGCAGCGGCCGGTGCGGGTCATCACCAGGGACAACAGGCGCTGCACGATCGCCTATAAATGCTGATAACCCGGCCGCATCTGCGCATGATCCGGCAAATCGGCTATACTGGGCCATCTTTGATCGTCTGGAGGATGCCATGCTCTATTCGCTTGCGACGCTCGAAACCGACAAACTCAACGCGATTCAGAACCTTGAAAAGGAAATCGGCGGCCCGGTGGTGGCGCTTGCCGGAGTCGAGGCCGAGACCGCCGCGCTGCCCAAGGACCAGCTCAAGAAGCTGCAGGACCTCGAATCGCAGCTCGGTGTCGTTCTCGTTGCGGTGAAGCCGAACTGAGACAGCGTTGGGACTTGCGCGCGCGATCTGTACCATTCCGCAGCGCACGCAATCCCTCGCAAATATTTGATCGCGAAGCACGCAGTTTCAGGCTTCGAGCCGGCGGGCTTCACCTATACTCCCGGCGTACCGCGTGCGGCTGGTGGCCGATGCGCCATGGCGGCTTTCCGGCAAGGCCGGTTTTTTTTAAAGGTGAGAAAATGCGTTTTGTGATCTCCGGCCTGATCGCCCTTATCCTGACTTCGACGCTTGCCGTTGCCCAGCCCCTCGCGCCGAGGGCTGGCTGGCAGGTCTTCAACACGGAAATTGCCTATTCCGATCTCGTCAGCCGCCTTGAAGCGGCGATCAGTGAAGAGAAGATGGGTCTGGTGACGCAGGCGAGCGCCTCTGCGGGCGCAAAGGCGCAAGGGTTCGATATTCCCGGCAACCGGGTGGTGGGCGTCTACCGCAATGATTATGCAAGGCGCATGCTCGAGGCCAGCATCGCCGCCGGCATCGAAGCGCCCATCCGCTTCTACATCATCCAGAACGAAAACGGCGCGACGTTATCCTGGAAGACCCCAAGCTTCGTTTTCGCGCCTTACATGGAAGAGGGCGGCGACAAGCTTGAAGCGCTGGCGGCTGAGCTGGACGAGGTGTTCGCGAAGATTGCAGCGCGGGCATTGGCGGAGTAGGGGGCCTGGCAATCAGGAATTGCGTGATCCGTCGCAGTGGTTTCCACACGCAAAAACGGATTACGTCGAGATCGTTATAGTGTTACTGCCGTTTCCGGGTTTACTATTTTTGCTGAGGGCGGCACGCGTTTGGTGGCTCCCGCGATTGTTAAACAGCAGGAGCAGCGAAGATGAAGGACATCGTCAATCACTTGCGTAACATTAGCGAGATCACTGGTCTCGACTGGCAGCATCATATCACGATGGCACGATCGGCAGCGGACGCAATCGAGAAACTGGATGCGGATCTCGAAGGCGCTATTGAGGTCGCGTTTGATCATGGCGCCACGGAGTGGGTAAAGCTGAACCACCCGGACCACTATGCGCGTCTCAGCAAAAAATCCGAAGGTTGATCGGCGGAGCCGCAAAGTCGGTAACGATGTCCCGTTGCTCGCCGGCAATGGCGGCAATAGATTACTCAGTGTCTTTTTGAAAAGTCTTTGTTCGCTGCCTGTCCGACGCTGGAACCCGTTCCGGGCAAGCGGGCGCGCAAACACAAACAAAGGGGGATTTAGTAAACTGTCACCGTAATTCCACCGTAATTCAATCCGGCTGCAGCCGTTAGACGTTTGTGAAACATTTGCTTACTCTGGCCCGGTCACATGAGGGGAACCACGGATGTTACAGATTGTCGTTTCAGTTCTGGTCGGCGCGGCCTTTTGGTATGGCGCTAAATACGGGCCCGGCGTCGAATGGGTGCTGGCCGTTCTGGCCTTTGGTCTGACCTATCAGGCAATGCAGAATGAGAAGACCCTGAAAGACATCCGCAACGAACTGCAAAAGCATGCGCAGAAGCTGTTCCCGGAAGACCGTGATGAGGAGGAATGAGGAATTACGGTGACATTTCGCACTATTCCTGTTTGATGCAACTCTCCGGCCCATGGAACCACGGGCGCGCCCCTCTGTTCCAGATCTTTCGCCTCTGAAGCGGCAAGCGAGGGAAGAAAGGCGGACGAAAAACGGGATCGAGTAAACTGTTGCCGAATTTCTAAGCTCCAACATAGACGTCAACGCTCTGGATTGCTTTAACACAAGCCCAGTGTGGTTCATTGCCAAGCTGGTGGAGAGGTGTCCGTCGCGCGCCTCGGTTCCAACCGCTAACAGGGCGCGCGCTTGCGCCGGGAGGGCGGGGCGCAAACTCAAATAGAAGGTGGATTTAGTAAACCGTCACCGTAATTCATCCGCATTTACATCACCAAGAATAAGTACGGCGCCCTCTGAGTGAGTCTGGCAGCTTTTTTCCGGTGAACGGACAGTAATAAATGTTGCGGATTGTATGGCCTCTTTCACATCAAACATTAGCTCTTCCGAAAGGGGTGAATGATCGTCATACCGTCTTCGTCGTAAATCTCCATGACTGAGATGCTGAGAACGCGCCCTTTGAACACCCATATTTGCGCGCCCAATGAGTCAATTTCATAAACGTCTTGATCTCCGTCTTCAAACCAGACCGTATCGTCAACAGTTTTGTTTCGATCACAACCAAGTAGTTCCAGACAATCTTCTATTGGTAAGCCCACGAGATTTACTCCCTCGTAGAAGCATTTGCGGAAGCAATCTATTGCAGAAATATACCCATTTTCTGCGCTAATCATCCATTCATCATTAGCGTCACAAAAAGTCTCATCTTCAGGCTCTTGGTCAAAGTTTTTACGTTCAATTGTCAGAAATGAAGAAACAGACTTGACAGGACTCCCAAACACAATTGGTCCGACCGATTCTCCTGGTATCCAGGTTGCGTCCATTTCGTTGAAGGCTTTTTTTACCGCCAATGGGTTTCTCCTTTTCCCGACCAGTAGCGGCATCAATCGCGGCGTCAAGCTCCTCCAATTACGGTGACAGCTTACTTAACCCCAAAACGAAACAGGGTCAGCCCTGGTAGCGTAGAAATGCGGTCAGGAGGCTCTCCTGTGCCGTTCACGTGCGGATCCACGTTTTAAGGGACTAAGTAAACTGTCACCGTAATGCCACCTCAAGCCCCCGTGTCGTCGATGAACAGGTTGCCGTTGGTGGTGCGGGATTTTTCCGGTTCGGTGTTGTGGGCGTGGATGCGGATCATATTGCCGTCTTCGTAATGATCGACGTCGCCGGTGCGCGTATAGGAACCGGTATAGCGGCGCCCGTCGGCGGGCGAGACGTAGCGGTAGGTAACGCTGGCACGCTTCTTGATGGCCGAGTCCTCGTAGTCGTATTTGGCCGCGACGATCGGCGCGATTTTGCAGTCCATATAGGCGAGCTTGTTGGTGTCCTTTTCGACAATCTTCCTCTTGCCCTTCCTGATGAAGCAGTCGAACGTCACCGATGAAATCCTGGCATCAACAAGCGTGTAGTTCTTTTTCAGGTCATTGGCCTGCATCAGCATACCGCCGCCGCCGACAAGCAGCGCACCGCCCAACACCGCGCCGTAAATCTTCAATTTGAAAAGCATATTCACTCCCCGGAGAAAACCACTAGTGGTTGCAGAACCTAAGGCGATTGTGTGTATTCCGGGTAAAAGAACACCGTTAACAAATGCACTCTCCACGACTGCAATTTGCCAACAAAAAGCCCCCCACACAGCTGCGAGGGGCTCTTGGGTCCACATGGTGTTGCGTCCAGCTACACCCGCCCGTCGAGCCGCACGTGTCGCACGTCAGGCAGGCGCCGTTTCTCACCATGGCGAAGTTGGAGCATTCGGAACAGGCGTCGCCCATGTAGCCCTGCATGATCGCCCTAGCGCGGCGGTCGGCTTGCCCTGCGGAACCTGTGCGGAATTTCGAGGATGAAGCGATCTGAGCGCATCGTCGCTAAGATTGACCCGTGCACTCGTTTCTGCTTTTGCCGTGTTCGATGTGGCAGACCATGTCACAGGAGAGTTGTCTGACGCCGTGTTGGCTGATGGTGTCGTCGCCGGTCGTGTCCCGCTTGTAGAAGCCCTGGCGGAAGGAATAAAGAAGCTCTGTCGTCTTCGGATTCTGCGTGCTGAGGCCGGCCGTGTTTCGGTGAATCCACTGGCTGCCGGCGAGAATTTCGCCGGACTCGCTGATCCTGTAGATTTCCATTCCCTGGCGGTTGTCCTCATTTTTGTCGGCACCGAAGCTGCGATGGTCTACCACCGGCGAAGATGCAAAGGCGTAAACTTTTGTCACGCCGGCGGAGGCATATCCGGCATGCTGGGCCAGTCCGCCGCCAAGCGAATGACCGACGGCAATGATTTCAACATCAGGACCGAATTTGCGCTGCAGTTCCGGAACCAACTGCTCAACGAGTGTTCCGGTTTGCTGGTACTGATCCACAGTTAGCGGGTTGAACCGGGTGATCCAGCGCGCATTTGAATACCAATCGCCCCAGTCAGTGAAATTCGTGCCGCGCAGCACGATCGCCACCCGGTCGGGAGCGGACCGGCTCATGTCGCGCCAGACGCTGTAGTTGAAACCCGGTATCTTGAGGCCGGGGGGCAGATTATTGATCGTGTGCCCATCATCCGAAAACTGCGGCAGGCGCCGCCACCGACGGGCATATTTTGTCGGGTGGTCGCATTGGGGCCGCAAATGAATATCGGTGCTGACGTTGTCATCGTAGGATTGCGCCGCCAGAAGGCCGTATTGCCAAACGCCCTTCAGTGCCGCGCCGTGTATGCCCGCCTCGACATCTTGCGTCTTGACGTATTTCTCGCTGGAGGGGCGGAGGAGGACATGATTGGCATCGTTTTTTTTTGATGAGTCGGCTTTCCGCGTGTCCGAGGTCTGACATCCGGTCAGGAATGCCATGGCGAGCGCTATGCCCAAGCCGCCGATGAGATTTGCCGCCGGATGTCCCATGCATCTCCCCACAGCCCGTCTGAAACGGCTAAAAACACGGTCGCATTGTGCGTTGTACAGCCGAGCGTTGCAACTCCAACGTTCTTATCCGGCTTATCCGGGCTACAGATTTCCGACACCCGCAACCAAAAACCCCCGCATCACTGCGGGGGCCTTTTGGTCCGCCATAGTGTTCCGTCTAGCTGCACCCGCTCGTCGACCCACACGTATCGCACTTCAAACACGTCCCGTTCCTGACCATCGTGAAGTTGGAGCATTCCGAGCAGGCGTCGCCTGTGTAGCCCTGCATGATCGCCTTGGCGCGGCGGTCGGCTTCGACCTTGTTGGCGTCGGCCTTGGCTTCTTCCGCCGCCTTGCCGTCGAAGAGCTCGTCGGTGGCGGCTTCCTCTTCCGCGATTTCTTCCGAAAGCTGCCTGGCGCGCTCCTCGTAGTCGCGCTTGAAGGCGGTGACTTCCTCGGCGTTCTGTGCCGCGACGGCTTCGGAGACGACGGCCGCGCCGCCGGAGATTGCCGTCACATTGGTGCCCGCGGGCGCTGAGCCCATGGGTTGTCCGCCGGGCGCGACGAGTTCGAGCTTGTGGCCGCGGGTCCAGCCCTTGGAGACGGGCGCGGTCTTGCCCTCCTTGATGCCCTTGCCGAGCGCCGTGTTGGAAAAGTCGGACGTGTCGACATGGGCAAGGTCGTGGCGCTCCAGATAGGAGACGGCAAGCTCGCGGAACACATAGTCGAGGATCGACGTTGCATTCTTGATGGCGTCATTGCCCTGGACCATGCCGGCCGGCTCGAACTTGGTGAAGGTGAAGGCCTCCACATATTCCTCCAGCGGCACGCCGTATTGCAGGCCGAGCGAGATGGCGATGGCAAAGTTGTTCATCATGGCGCGGAAGGCGGCGCCTTCCTTGTGCATGTCGATGAAGATCTCGCCAATGCGTCCGTCGTCGAACTCGCCGGTTCTAAGATAGACCTTGTGGCCGCCGACAACCGCCTTTTGGGTGTAGCCCTTGCGCCGGTTGGGCAGTTTCTCGCGCTCGCGCACGACCTTTTCGACAACCCGCTCGACAATCTTTTCGGTGACCGTTACGGCCTTTGCGGCAGCGGGGGCCTCGATCAGCTCCTCGAGCGCATCCTCGTCCTCGTCGTCCTCGATGAGCGAGGCATTGAGCGGCTGCGAAAGCTTCGAGCCGTCGCGGTAGAGCGCGTTGGCCTTGAGCCCCAGCTTCCAGGAAAGCATGTAGGCCGACTTGCAGTCCTCGATCACCGCATCGTTCGGCATGTTGATCGTCTTGGAGATCGCACCGGATATGAAGGGCTGGGCAGCCGCCATCATGCGGATGTGGCTGTCGGTCGAAAGGTAGCGCTTGCCGATCTTGCCGCACGGATTGGCGCAATCGAAGACCGGCAGGTGCTCGTCTTTCAGCTCCGGCGCGCCTTCCAGTGTCATCGCACCGCAGATGTGGATATTGGCAGCGTCAACGTCCCGTCTGGAAAAGCCGAGGAATTCCAGCATGTTGAACTCGAAATCGTTCAGCTGCTCTTCGCTGATGCCGAGTGTTTCCCTGCAGAAATCGGCACCGAGGGTCCACTGGTTGAAGACGAACTTGATGTCGAAAGCCGATGCGAGCGCTGCGTTCAGCGCCTCGATCTTTTCGTCGGTAAAGCCCCTGGTCTTCAGCGAGCCGGGGTTGATTGCCGGCGCCTGGTTGAGATTGCCGTGGCCGACCGCATAGGCCTCCATCTCGGCGATCTGGCTTTCCGAATAGCCGAGCGTGCGCAGGGCTTCGGGAACGGCGCGGTTGATGATCTTGAAATAGCCGCCGCCGGCAAGCTTCTTGAATTTCACCAGCGCGAAGTCCGGTTCGATACCGGTGGTGTCGCAGTCCATGACAAGGCCGATCGTGCCGGTCGGCGCGATCACCGTTGCCTGGGCGTTACGGAAGCCGTTCTTCTCGCCAAGCTCGACAGCCTTGTCCCAGGCGGCGCGGGCATGGTCGATCATGGCTTCGTCCGGGCAGTCGTCATGAATGAGCGCGACCGGGTTGGTCGACAGTTTCTCATAGCCCGAGGTCTCGCCATAGGCGGCGCGGCGGTGGTTGCGCATGACGCGCAGCATGTTGGCCCTGTTCGGCTTGAAGCCGGGGAAGGGGCCGAGCTCGCCGGCCATCTCGGCCGATGTGGCGTAGGAGACGCCGGTCATGATCGACGTGATGGCGCCACAGATGGCGCGGCCCGCATCCGAATCGTAAGGAATGCCGGAGGTCATCAGGAGGCCGCCGATATTGGCGTAGCCAAGGCCGAGCGTGCGGTACTTGTAGGAAAGTTCCGCGATCTGCTTCGACGGGAACTGCGCCATCATGACCGAGACTTCCAGAACGATGGTCCACAGCCGCGTTGCGTGTTCGAACTCGTCGATACGGAACTTGTTGGTCTTGCGCTCCATGAACTGCAGAAGGTTGAGCGAGGCAAGGTTGCAGGCCGTATCGTCCAGGAACATGTATTCCGAGCACGGGTTCGACGCGCGGATCGGGCCGGCGGCCGGGCAGGTGTGCCAGTCGTTCATGGTGGTGTTGAAGTGAAGGCCCGGATCGGCGGACGCCCAGGCGGCGTGGCCGATGCTGTCCCAAAGCTCGCCGGCATCGATGGTCTTTTGAACCTTGCCGTCAATGCGGCCGATGAGATCCCAGCTCTTGCCTTCCTCGACGGCGTGGAGGAAATCGTCCTTCACCGACACCGAGTTGTTGGAGTTCTGGCCGGAGACGGTGAGATACGCTTCCGAATCCCAGTCCGTGTCGTAGGTGGTGAACTGGATGTCCTTGTAGCCCTGGCGGGCGAACTGGATGACGCGCTTGACGTAGTTTTCCGGAACCTGCGACTTCTTGGCGGCGCGGATTTCGCGCTTCAAGGCCGGGTTCTTTTTCGGATCGAAGCAGTCGCCTTCGGGGCCTTCGCAATTGACGCAGGCCTTCATGATGGCCGTCAGATGCGCGGAGACCACCTTGGAGCCGGTGACGAGCGCCGCCACCTTCTGCTCTTCCTTGACCTTCCAGTTGATGTAGGCCTCGATATCGGGGTGGTCGATGTCGACGACCACCATTTTGGCGGCGCGGCGGGTGGTGCCGCCCGACTTGATGGCGCCGGCAGCGCGGTCGCCGATCTTCAGGAACGACATGAGGCCGGACGAGCGGCCGCCGCCCGAAAGGCTTTCGCCTTCACCGCGCAGATGCGAGAAGTTGGAGCCGGTGCCGGAGCCGTACTTAAAGAGACGCGCCTCGCGAACCCAAAGGTCCATGATGCCGTTTTCGTTGACGAGGTCGTCCTCGACCGACTGGATGAAGCAGGCGTGCGGCTGCGGGTGCTCGTAAGCCGACTTGGATTTCACCAGCTTGTTGGTGAACGGATCGACATAGAAGTGGCCCTGACCGGGGCCGTCAATTCCATAAGCCCAGTTGAGGCCGGTGTTGAACCATTGCGGGCTGTTCGGCGCGACGCGCTGGGTGGCGAGCATATAGGCAAGCTCGTCATAAAAGGCGAGGGCATCTTCTTCGGCGTCGAAATAGCCGCCTTTCCAGCCCCAATAGGCCCATGTGCCCGCAAGGCGGGAAAATACTTGCCGGGCGTCGGTTTCCGAGCCGTAGCGCTCTTCCTCGGGCAGCTCTTCCAGCGCCTCGAGATCGGCCGTGGACCGCCACAGCCAGGACGGAACGGAGTTTTCCTCAACTTTTTTCAGGCGCGCGGGAACGCCTGCCTTGCGGAAATATTTTTGCGCAAGGATATCACTTGCCACCTGTGAGAATTGCGTCGGCACGTCGATGTTATCCAGGCGGAAGACAACAGATCCGTCCGGGTTCTTGATTTCGCTTGTTGCTTTGCGGAACTTGATGTCCGCGTATGGCGATTGACCCGCTTTTGTAAATTGACGCTCAATGCGCATATTTTATCCTCGTCATAGCTGTCTTGCTGCCGCCCTTTGTCAGCAAGACACAATTTCCCCTTCCTGCTAGCAGTTGATTGCAGCAGGTCTCGAACTATAGAAGCGTGTTTCGCGAAGTCCCCCCTCGCTAAAGACGCTATATCTTGTGTCGATATGAGCTGCAAATACTAAACATAGTATTAACAGCTTCTTTACGCCAATCACATTTTTCCAACGGACCGGAAGTAAAAGCGCACAGAAACCCCCACCGTCCTGACCCGAAATATGCTCGCCAGGGACGTTATGTCCTTACACTTTACCACTGGATGTGATCTGCCTTTTAACGCGCAGACCGCGTTGTTGGAACAACGTTAGTGCAGTAGAACGCGACTCGTTTTCAACCGTCAAGGGATAGTTTGCGTCAGAATTGTGAACACCAGATGTTGTGGGTGAAGCATGTGGAAAGCGGGGAAAGCGCAAGGCCTTGAAAACGCCGGGCTTGGCCGCTCGTCAAGCGGTTTTTACGGAAATTATGTTCGTTCAAAAAAAATTGTGATGCACCGCGTGCGCATGCGCAGTTGACAGAATGTCGTGGTTTGGCCGGCGAATCAGTGGCCGGCCAAAACCCGTATCATTTGAGGATTCGGCTTTACTTACCGTCATTTGCGGTTGCAAAGGCGATCAGTTTTTCGGCCAGCAGCGGGCCGGCGTCCTCCTGAAGGAAATGCGATGCGTTCTCGGTAATGAAGTGTTCCTGACCGGCGGCGCCGGGAATCAGTTTCTTGAAGACGGCTTCGCCGCCGCGCATGATCATGTCCTTGTCCGAAAAACACGTCAGGAAGGGTTTTTCGAATTTGCGCAGACTTTCCCATGCGGCTCTTTGCGCGGGCGCTGCCGGATCGTCGGGGCTCGCCGGCACGAGCATCGGGAATGCGCGCGCCCCGGCCTTGAAATCTTCTTCCGGGAAGGGGGCGTCATAGGCTGCGATCACGTCGTCGCCCATGCCGCGAGCAGTGCCGCGCGAAACGATGCCGCCAATGTTGAAGGTCGGCGTTGTCTGGCTGAATTCGCGCCACTGCTTGAAGGCTTCACCGAGATCCTGATCGCCGGTCGGCAGTCCGGTGTTGCCGATCATGACGCGGGCGAAGAGTTCCGGCATTTCGGCAACGAGCCTGAGGCCGATCAGCCCGCCCCAGTCCTGGCCGAAGAAGGTGATGTCGCGAAGGCCCAGCTTGCCGGTCCATTCCTTCATCCAGTCGACATGACCGAGATAGGAATAGGCGTTTCTGTCGGAGATCTTGTCGGACTTGCCGAAGCCGATGAAATCCGGAGCCAGCACACGAAAGCCGCTTTGCGCCAGCGGCGGTATCATCTTGCGATAAAGATACGACCAGGTGGGCTCGCCATGCAAAAGCAGCACAACCGGTCCGTCCCTCGGGCCTTCATCGACATAGTGCATGCGCAGGGGACCGAGCGCTCCGCCGTCGATTTCGAGATAGTTGGGTGAGAACGGATAGTCCGGCAGGTTTTCGAATCGGTCTTCCGGTGTACGCCGAACGTGTGTCGTGCCCATGATTGGCCTCCCTTTGCAACATAGCCCACAACACACATAGGGTGAGGGTGCGGTCAATGCCAGATTGCAATCAGGGTTCTGCGCTGTCGCCACTCACCTGTGTCTGTTCGAGTACGACGCGGCGGGCCACCGAGACAAGCGCCACCACGAACAGGAACGATCCGAACAGGAACCAGATGCCCGGCAGGTCGATGATGGGCGAGGGGCCCGACACATTGGACAGCATGATCGAGGCGGTAATCGGTCCGACGATAATGGCAATCGAACCGATGCTGGCGAAGACGCCCTGAAGCAGGCCCTGCCGGTCATCGGGCACCGAGCGCGAGCAGATGGCCTTCAGCGCCGGTTCGGCGAGCGCGGCGCCCACTATGTAAAGACCTGTCAGCGGAAACAGCATCCAGCCCCTGTCGGCGATGCCGAACAGGAACAGCGCGACGATGGCGACGACATAGCCGAAGAGGACCACCTTGCGTTCGCCGAGAATGCGCACCGACGGGCCGACAAGAAGACCCTGCACGATAATGAACATGACACCGACAAAGGCCAGCGACAGGGCCGAGTCCCGCAGCGTCCAGCCAAAGCGGAAATCGGTGTAGAGCACCCAGATGGATTCCAGCCCGCGCCCGGAGAGCGAAGTGACAAACAGGGCGACGAACATCGGCAGCAGGACCGGAAACTGCGCCATGTTGCTCAAGGCCGTGACTGGGTTGCTATTCCACAGGCGTCCGACCGGCCGGCGCTTTTCGGGCGGCAGCGATTCGGGCAGCAGGAAATATCCATAGGCGGTGTTGAGCGCCGTCAGCGCGGCGGCGGCATAAAACGGCAGGCGGATATCGATTTCGCCGAGCAGGCCGCCGATCGCCGGACCGGCAATGAAGCCCATGCCGAAGGCAACGCCCATGAAGCCGAAATTGCGGGCACGGTTTTCCGGCGTTGAAATGTCCGCCATATAGGCGTTGGCCGTCGAGATCGTTGCGCCGAGCATGCCGGATACCAGGCGTGCTGCGAAGAGCCACCAGTAATTCGGCGCGACGGCCAGGATGACGTAATCCACTGCTAGCCCCGCCTGCGAGGCCAGCAGCACGGGCCTGCGGCCATAGGCATCGGACAGGTTGCCGAGTAGCGGCGAAAACAAGAACTGGGTCAGCGCGTAGGCGCTCGCGACGAGACCGTACTGGAATGCCGCGCTGGAAATATTGCCGCCTTCGAAGACCTGGATAAGCTTGGGCAGGATGGGCCATGCCAAGCCGACGCCCAGCATGTTGATGACAACGACAGTAAAGATGAAGGCGACCGGGGCCCTGTCCTTGGACAAGTCGGGTCAGCTCTAGCCGGCGTGGTCTTTGGCTATCGGCTCCTGATAGGTGAAACCCATATCCCAAGGGAAATAGATCCAGGTGTCCTGGCTGACCTCGGTCACGAAGGTGTCGACCATGGGGCGGCCCTTCGGCTTGGCATAGACAGTGGCAAAATGCGCCTTCGGCAGCATCGAACGAACTATTTCGGCGGTCTTGCCAGTGTCGGTCAGGTCGTCGACGATCAGGACATCTTCACCGCCGGATTCCAGAAGATCGCTGCTGACTTCCTTCAGGACGCTCATTTCGCCCTGGCTGGTGTAGTCGTGATAGGAGGCGACGCACACGGTCTCGATGAGACGGATGTTCAATTCCCTGGAAACGATCGCCGCAGGCACAAGCCCGCCGCGGGTGATGCAGACAATGCCGCGCCATTTCCTTTCGGCACCCGATATGCGCCAGGCGAGCGCGCGCGCATCGCGATGAAATTGATCCCACGACACCGGGAATGCTTTTTCTGGAAGGGACATGGGCAGGTACACTCCTTGCAGCCGTTCGAGCGGCGTTATCCTCCTGCGGCACGGTTACGTGCCAAAGTGCATGCGGATTTACCTGTTCTTGCAGTAACAATGCAAGAGGGCGGCCAAAAATGGCCGCCCTCTACAAGTATAATTTCGATTTCGACGTTAGCGTGACATGAGCGTGAGGTTCGGCATGGACTTCAGCATTGTCCTTGTAACCCCGCCGAAAAGATATTCACGCAATCTGGATTTGCTGTAGGCGCCCATGACCAGAAGGTCGGCTCCGGTATCGGCGAGCCGGTTCTGGATTATGGCAGCCGCCGGAAGACCGTCGGAGATTTCCGTCTTGGTCGACACATTAACGCCGTGGCGCGTCAGAGTTGCGGCTATCTCGGCGCCCGCAAGTGCCTTGCTCTGCTCGGCATTTTCTTCCGGATCGACGCTCAGTATCTCGACACTCTCGGCCGTGGTGAGCAGGGGCAGGGCGTCGTAAACCGCACGGGCGGATTCGCGAGAACCGTTCCAGGCGACAATGGCGCTCTTTACCGCGACCGCCTTTCGCGCGACATAAGGCACGAACATGATCGGGCGTCCGCTTTCCAGAACCAGAGCCTCAAGATCGGCGAAATCCTCTTCCTTTTCTTCTTCGTGCTGCCGCGCGACCACAAGATCGGCGCAACGGGCGCTGGACAGTGCAGAAAGGGCGTTGTCTCCCGACAGCGAGCGGATCGGACGCCATTCCCACGATACGCCCTCGCGCTCACAACGGGCTTTGAACGCGGCGCCGAGGCTGTCCATGCGCTCGTCGATTTCGCCCTGATCGACATTAAAAACGCTTGCATCCGGGATCTCGATCGGAGCGGCGTAGGATACCTTCACCGCCGCTTCGGCGTGGAGCCCGATCAAATGGCTGCCGAAGCGGCTGGTCAGATGGATGGCCGTCTCCAGAACGTGTTCACAATCCTCCAGGCTGCGCAGGATCACCAGGATGGTCTTATAGGACATGGTCGTCTCCATCGGGTCGGTACAGTTAATTCAACAATGCCGGGCGGACCGGCGTGCTGCGATGACGATACTATGCACAATATAGGTCCGCTCCGGGTTGATTTCAGTCAATCGCCCCCGCGCTTGCATGTTCGTCTTTCGTAGGGTGCCGTCGGTGGTGGGGCCATTGTCGCCGATTGTTTTTGTGCATTGCAAAATTGCAATGCTCCTCTGCGTATATTTCACTGCAATATCAGCGGGTAGTTCCTATATGCTGTGCACAAGAAAACAAGATACATACGAACCTTCTTGGATTAGGAGCAAGACAATGAGATCAATGATGAAAGCAATGCAGCAGCGCCGTGCCCAAAGCCGTGCATGCAGCGAACTCAACCGCCTTTCGGACCGCGAACTTGCCGATCTCGGCATCTACCGTGCCGATATCCCGAGCGTTGTTGCAGGCAACCGCCATCTCGACTAAGCACGCCCTTCCTGATGGGAATTAGGCCACTCGCGAAGATGAGTGGCCTGGGCGTCTCAGCCCTTGGCGGCCTTTTCGGCCTTGATGTCCGACAACATTGCATTTACCGCCACCACCGCCCGGTCGATCGCGTCGATTTCGCGACTGCGCACCACGATCTGGGTTGAATAGGTTTCGCCGTCAAAGCGCGGATAGGAACCGATGACCGTGTCCCTGTGCTCTTCCTGAATCAGCTCAAGCCCTTCGCCGATCGTGCCTTCTCCATAGGGGCAATCGACTATTTTCGAATGGATGACCGATCCGGTCTCCAGCGTCGGCAAAAGCCAGTCAAGCATCGCCTGAAATATCGACGGCACACCAGCCATCACATGGACGTTGCCGATGGTGAATCCAGGGGCAACAGAGACACGGTTTTTGATGTGTTCGGCACCGTGGGGCATGCGCGCCATCCGCTTTCTTGCCTCGGTGAATTCCAGGTTACGCGCCTCGTATACAGCCCCCATCATTTCAAGCGTCTTTTGATCGTACTCACAGGGCAGATCAAAGGCCTTCGAAACTGCCTGCGCTGTGATGTCGTCATGCGTGGGGCCGATCCCGCCTGAAGTAAATATGTATGTGTAGCGGGGCCGCAGTTCGTTGATCGCCGAAACAATGGCGTCTTCGTCGTCGCCGACAATCCGAACTTCTTTAAGATCGATGCCTGCGGTCGTCAGCATGTCGGCAAGGTGCGCGATGTTCTTGTCCTTTGTCTTGCCCGATAACAATTCATCGCCAATTGCGACCATCGCCGCGGTTACGATCTTAGCTGACATATTTTTTCCTTACCCGGTCCAGCCATCACAGGTAGCGCGCATCGGCGCGGGTCGCAAGGCGGGCTGGCCGAACGATGCGGAGTGTGTATTTTGACGGCAAGATATACATTACTCGGACCAGCTCATGACCTTCGAACAGCTACGAACATTTTTCTGGGTGGCGAGGCTTGGTGGCGTCCGCCGGGCCGCAGAGCAGATGCACCTGTCGCAGCCGGCTGTTTCCGCCCGTATTGCCGCGCTTGAAACTGCGCTTGGTGTCGAGCTTTTCGAAAGGGCGCAAAGCGGCATGCGACTGACCAAGCGCGGTGAAAAACTGCTTGGTTATGCCGAACAGATCCATCGCATACAGGAAGACATCAAAGCCAACATTGTCGATCCTGCCGGGCTTGAAGCACAGTTGCGCGTCGGTGTTTCGGAAACGGTCGTACAATCCTGGCTTCCCGAATTCGTTGCCGGTTTGCGTTCCGAATATCCGATGGTGGATGTTGAAATTACGGTGGATGTTTCGCAGAACCTGCGCGACTCGCTTCTCAACCGGTCTCTTGATCTGGCGATCCTCATGGGACCGATATCGGAATTCAGCGTCAACAATATTGAGCTGCCGGAATTCGAACTGATCTGGATCCGCTCACCGGAACTTCAATTTGAAGGTGACGACAAAACGATATTGCGCAAAACACCCGTCATATCCTATGCGCGCAACACGCGGCCCTATCAGGACCTGAAGATCAAGCTGCTTGAACATTATGGCGGTGATGCAAGACTGTTTCCGTCTTCGTCGCTGTCGGCCTGTATTCGCATGGTGGCGACCGGGCTCGGCGTCGGCGCATTCCCGCTGCATCTCATCAAGGACCAGTTGGAGAGCGGCGCGCTGGAGGCATTCGATCCGGGATGGCGGCCTGACACGCTCCGTTTTACCGCATCCTTCCTTGGAGAGCCGATGAGCCACCTTGCCGAACGGGCAGCGCATATCGCCAGGGATGTGGCGACCGCATATATGCGGTGATCACCTTTTTCTATCAAAAGTGAAAGAAATATACAATTTGACGTGATCACTCGGATTGCGAATGATTTGTGGCAATTGAAGCTGGTGAAGACGGACGCCGCGAATGTCGCAAATTCTGCAAGAAAATGACTATCCGCAAATGCGGACCCTTCCGACACAAGCGGTGCGCGAGATTGTGCGGGCAGGAGACTACCGCGGCCATACGGCGGGTCTGGCCGCCGGACGCCTGCAGGCCAATGTCGTCATCCTGCCCGAAGGCCATGCGGTCGATTTTATGCGGTTTTGTCAGCGCAATGCCAAGGCATGTCCTCTGGTCGGCGTTTCCGACCGGGCAAGCCCGATGTTGCATACGCTGGGATCAGATATCGATATCCGAACGGATGTTCCGTCCTATCGGATATACCGCCACGGAGTGGCCGAAGAGGAGGTCACTGACATTCGCGATCTCTGGCGAGACGACCTGGTTGCCTTTGCGCTGGGTTGTTCGTTTACGTTTGAGCGGGCGCTCATGGATGACGGAATCCGGCTGCAGCATATCGATCGCAATTTCACGGTCCCCATGTTCAAGACGTCCATTCCGACGGAGCCGGCAGGGCCTTTTTCTGGCGGTGTTGTCGTCTCCATGCGCCCGATCGCTCGCGCCGACGTGGAAAGGGCAACCTCCATATCAGCACGGTATCCGTTTGCCCACGGCGCTCCGGTCCATATCGGCAATCCCGAGGCGATCGGCATTGTCTCATTGGATCAGCCGGACTGGGGCGATGCCTGCGCAATTGGTGAAGACGAGGTTCCCGTATTCTGGGCTTGCGGGGTAACGCCGCAAAATGCGGTTTTGAACGCAAAGCCCGAAATCTGCATCACGCATACGCCCGGGTGCATGCTGATCACCGACATTGATGAAAACCAGGAGGTGCCGGTCTACAACGCCGCCGGGCGGCAGGCCCAACCTGGTTCGAATTCCTGACCGATAATCTATAATGAGTGGAGGAGAAGAACTCATGAAACTTTTGAAATCATTGGCCATTGGTGCGGGACTTGCCGCCCTGATGGCGACAGGCGTTCAGGCCGCCGACAAGCCGGTGACGGTCAAGGCCGTTGGAACCTGGGGAAGTCTGACCAACTATCAAAAGCACGAAGGACCTTTCTGGAACGACCACATCGGCGAAGCATCGGGCGGTCAGATTGTCGGCGAGATCAGGCCGCAGACCGAGCTTGGTCTCAAGGGTTTCGAGATCATGCGTCTCGTCAAGAACGGGGTCTTCGACTACGCCTTTGGACTGCCGGGATATGTGGCCGCCGAAAACCCGGTCTTTGAGGGCGCGGACCTTTCCTCGCTGACACAGGACATCGAAACGCAGCGCAAAGTCGCCGAGGCCTATTTCCCGATCCTCGAAAAGGCATTTGCAGAAATCTACAATGCCAAGCTGCTGCAGCTCTATCCCTTCCCGAGTCAGACACTCTGGTGCAACGCCGAGATTTCCGGGCTTGACGATCTGAACGGCAAGAAGATCCGCGTCTATGCAACGACACTGGGTGATTTTGTCGAAGGGGTCGGCGGCACGTCCGTAACGGTTCCTTTTGCCGAGGTCATTCCGGCGCTTGAAAAGGGCGTCGTCGATTGCGGCATCACCGGAACAATGTCTGCCTACAAGGCCAAGTGGCACCAGGTTGCCACCCATGCCTATACGCTTCGCGTCGGCTGGGGGCTCGCTTTCGGTGCGATGAACATGGACAAGTGGAACTCGATGTCCGCGGACCAGCAGGCAATGCTCAAGAAGGAGCTCGATGCACTGACTGACGCGATGTGGAAGGAAACCGCGACGGAAGACGAAGTCGCCATTTCCTGTATCACAGGCGGTAACTGCGAAATTGGCGAGCCAGGTGAAATGACACTGGTGCCTCCGAGCGACGCAGACCTGAAGAGACGCGACCAGGTCGCCACCGATGTGGTGCTGGCCCGGTGGGCCGAGCGCTGCGGCGCCGATTGCGCCAACACCTGGAACGAAACGGTCGGTCCGATCCTCGGCCTGAAAGCTGAAGCGAAATAATATTTAAAAACAATATCATGGCCGGCCAACTAAAAGCCGGCCATGTGTTCCGGGAGGGGCGAAATGCTGGAGAAGACACTGCTGCTTTCCGAGCGGCTGAGCAGGGCGCTTGTCTGGGCAGGCGGTGTCCTGATCATCGGATCGGCACTGCTGGTGACGCTCGAAGTCATCTTGAGAAAGCTCTTTAATATCAGTCTTGGCGGAGCGGACGAGATATCCGGCTATGCCTTCGGTGTTGCGACCGCGCTTGGATTGTCGTTTGCCCTATTCGAACGCGCCCACATAAGAGTTGATGCGCTGTTTCCGTTCTTTCCCCGCTGGCTGCGGATTTTTTCGAACTATCTCGGCCTGGTGCTTCTGGTCGGTTTCGCCGGTGTGATTGCATCCATGGCCTGGTCGCTGGTTGGCGACACGATCAGCCATGGTTCGCGTTCGATCACGCCGCTTAGAACGCCATTGGTCTTGCCGCAGATACCCTGGCTGTTCGGATGGTTGTTCTTTGTTTTTTGCGGCGTGTTGATCGGCGTTGTTGCATTGGTACGGCAGATCGGTGGCGATGCGGCCGGTGCCGACAGACTTATCGGCGTGAAATCCGTCGAAGAGCAGATCGAAGACGAGGCCGTCTGAGATGCTGGTCAAAACACTCCTTATCCTGCTTGCGCTGATTTTCCTTGCGGTGCCGGTTGCTGCCTCTCTCGGCTGGCTGGGGCTGACGCTGCAGTATCTGGAAAGCCCGATGCCGCTGCACCGCGCGCTGGGTGACATGGTTTGGCAGACGGGAACCGATTTCCTTCTCGTTGCCATTCCGATGTTCGTGCTTTTGGGCGAGATCCTGCTACGCGCCGGAATTACAGAGCGCATGTATGAAGGGATCGTGCGCTGGGTCGGCTGGCTGCCGGGCGGCCTGATGCATTCAAACATCGGCTCCAGCGCGCTGTTTGCAGCGACCTCCGGATCGTCCGTGGCAACGGCGGCGACGATTGGAACGGTGGCCGTGCCGCAAATCGAAAAGCGCGGTTACAACGAGCCGCTGTTTTTGGGCACCATCGCGGCCGGCGGCACGCTTGGGATCCTCATACCGCCGTCGATCAACCTCATCCTTTATGGCTTGCTGACCGACACTTCCGTGCCGGAACTCTATCTTGCCGGTTTCATTCCGGGATTTCTGCTCGCCAGCCTGTTCATGGGCACGATTGTGCTGCTTTGCGTATTGCGGCGCAGTTGGGGCGGGGAGGCGATACGCACCGACTGGGCATCGCGCTTTGCAGCTCTTCCGGCCCTGGTGCCGCCGATCGGCATCTTCCTGGTGGTGGTCGGCTCCATCTATGCGGGGCTGGCGACGCCGACCGAGGCCGCATCGCTGGGTGTTGTCGCAGCGATGATCCTTGCTGCCTTCAACGGCAAACTCAATTTGACCATGTTGCGCCATGCCGTCGAGGGCACGATGCGCACCACCTCGATGATCATGCTGATCATTCTGGCTGCGGTGTTTCTCAATTTCGTCCTGTCCGTGATCGGACTGACGACCGCACTGACGGATTTCGTATCGGGTCTCGGTCTGACACCGTTTCAGACGATGCTCCTGATCATCGGCGTTCTGGTAATCCTGGGCTGTTTCATGGAAACGCTGTCAATGCTGCTGACCACGGCGCCGATCATAACACCGATCGTGATTGCGCTCGGCTATGATGCGGTCTGGTTCGGCATATTGCTGATGGTGCTTCTCGAAACCGCGCTGATCACGCCGCCGATCGGCATCAACCTTTATGTCGTGCAGGGCATTCGCTCAAAAGGCGACATTGTCGATGTGATGAAGGGCGCTGCGCCCTTCGTGCTGACGATGTTTGCGATGATTGCCCTGCTGCTTGCCTTTCCGCAACTCGCTCTTTGGCTGCCGTCGCTGGTCTACTAGCACCGGAGCGACAACCGGGCATTTGCCGAAATGCTTGATCGAAACCTGAAAAATGCAGACGGTGGACGTTTGGGTCCATTGAAGAATGGAGTTATGCCTCATGTGGCAGTTTTGGATAGATCGTGGTGGAACATTCACCGACATAGTCGCCCGCAAGCCCGATGGAAGGCTGATTACCCACAAGCTGCTGTCGGAAAATCCCGAGCAGTATAAGGATGCTGCAGTTCAGGGCGTGCGCGAAATGATCGGCGCGGGCCAGAACAGTACTCTGCCGCAATCGACCATTTCGGCCGTCAAAATGGGCACTACCGTGGCTACGAATGCGCTTCTCGAGCGCAAGGGCGATCCGACATTGCTTCTGGTCACAGAAGGCCTTGGTGACCTGCTGCGCATTGGCTATCAGAACCGGCCGCGCCTCTTTGATCTCAATATCGTGCTTCCTGAACTGCTTTATTGCGATGTGGGCGAGGTGCGCGAAAGGCTCGACGCCGAAGGGAAGATCGTCACGCCGCTGGATCTTGATTCAGCCCGCGCAGCGCTGGTACGCGCCCATGCGAACGGCGTGCGCGGTGTCGCCATCGCATTCATGCACGGCTATCTCAATCCGGACCATGAAAACGCTGTTGCTGAACTTGCGCGGGAAATGGGCTTTACCCAGGTTTCGACCAGCCACGCGACCAGTAAGTTGATCAAACTTGTCTCTCGTGGGGATACGACCGTTGTCGATGCCTATCTCACTCCGATTCTGCGCCGCTATGTCGATCAGGTGGCCGATGCGCTGGACGTCAAGGGCGGAGCCTGTGAGAGACTGATGTTCATGCAATCGAATGGCGGGCTGACGGACGCCAGGCTGTTTCAGGGAAAAGACGCTATTTTGTCAGGGCCTGCGGGCGGGGTCGTCGGCATGGTCAAGACTGCGGAGCTCGCCGGATTCGACAAGCTGATCGGTTTCGACATGGGCGGCACATCAACCGATGTGTGCCACTACGCCGATGAATATGAGCGCAGCTTCGAGACGGAAGTTGCCGGCGTGCGCATGCGCGCGCCGATGATGAATATCCACACCGTGGCGGCCGGTGGCGGATCGATCCTGACGTTCAGGGGCGGACGTTATCAGGTGGGTCCCGAAAGCGCCGGCGCCAATCCGGGCCCGGCCTGCTACCGGCGTGGCGGGCCGCTGACGGTGACGGACTGCAATGTCATGCTCGGCAAGCTCAATCCCGATCATTTTCCAAATGTGTTTGGGCCCCATGCCGACCAGCCGCTGGACACACAGATTGTGCGGCTGAAATTCGAAGAACTGGCGCAGGAGGTGGCCAACCAGACCGGACTGCCGGCGTTGTCGCCCGAAGAAACCGCGGAAGGTTTCCTCAGGGTTGCGGTTGAAAACATGGCGAACGCCATAAAGAAGATCTCGGTACAGCGCGGTTACAACGTCACAGCCTATACGCTCAACTGCTTCGGTGGAGCCGGCGGGCAGCATGCGTGTCTCGTCGCCGACGCGTTGGGTATGACCTCTGTCTTCATTCATCCGTTTGCCGGCGTCTTGTCGGCTTACGGCATGGGGCTTGCGGAAATCAGGGCACTTCGCGAAGAGCAATTCGACGGCGGCGTTGAGAAGGCCGAAAGGGCGCAGGCCGTGCTGGCGCGGATGGAAGCGGAAGCGCGCACGGAAGTTGCCGGGCAGGGGGTTGCCGATGATCAGATCGAATCCGAATTGCGGGCGCATCTGCGCTATGCCGGCTCCCACCAGACACTGGAAGTGCAGTTTGGAACACCGGCAGAGATGCAGGAGCGTTTCGATATCGCACATCAGGCGCGCTACGGTTTTGCATCGCCCAGCCGCGAACTGATCATTGATATGCTGGCGGCGGAAGCGATCGGAAAGTCCGAAGCAGCGTCTGCCGCACTTGCTCCGCAAGGTGCTGTCGAAGCAAAGCCGCTGGCCCATGTGCGAATGCGTAGCGACGGCGAATGGGCGAACTCTCCGCTTTATGACCGTGACGAACTGGCTGTCGGTCAGGCTGTTGCGGGACCTGCAATCATAACGGAGCGCACCGGCACCAATATTGTCGAAGCCGGCTGGCAGGCGAAACTCGATCCTTTAGGAAACCTGGTTCTGACCCGAATCGTTACCAAGAGCCGGCAGGCGGCGCTCGGAACCGAAGCCGATCCGATCATGCTCGAGGTCTTCAACAACCTGTTTATGTCGATCGCGGAGCAAATGGGCGCAACGCTTGCCAACACGGCCTATTCGGTCAACATCAAGGAGCGGCTCGATTTTTCCTGTGCGTTGTTCGACGGTACCGGCGGGCTGGTCGCCAACGCGCCGCATGTACCAGTGCATCTCGGCTCGATGAGTCAGAGTGTGCGAACGGTTCTGAACGAGAACCGGGGCAAGATTCGCCCGGGTGACAGCTACATGCTGAACAACCCCTTCGAAGGCGGTACGCACCTTCCAGACGTTACGGTCATTACACCCGTCTTTGACGACGCGGGCGATAATATTCTGTTTTTTGTCGGCTCACGTGGCCACCACGCGGATATTGGCGGGCGCACCCCGGGATCGGCTCCACCCGACAGTCGCCATATCGATGAAGAGGGCGTTTTAATAAGTAATTTCAAGCTGGTGGAAGGCGGCAAGCTTCGCGATGCCGAGACCCGGGCACTCCTCGGTTCGGGCCAATATCCGTGCCGCAACATCAACGAGAACATGGCCGACCTGGAAGCTCAGATTGCCGCCAACGAAACGGGCGTGCGTGAAGTCAGACGCATGATTGGCACCTACGGCCAGCAAGCCGTCATCGCCTATATGGGCCATGTCCAGGACAATGCCGAAGAATCGGTTCGCCGGGTGATTACGCGGCTGGAGAACGGCACGTTCACCTATCCGCTGGACAGCGGCGCGCGGATCAGCGTCAATATCACCGTCGATCCGGATGCGCGCGAAGCGGTCATCGACTTTACCGGCACATCCGAGCAGGACAGCGGCAACTACAACGCTCCGGCTTCGGTGTGTACCGCCGTTGTGCTCTATGTCTTCCGCACGCTCGTCGGCGCGGAAATTCCAATGAACGAGGGATGTTTGAAACCGTTGAAGATCATCGCGCCGGTCGGCTCGATGATCAATCCGGTTTACCCTGCGGCGGTCATAGCGGGCAATACCGAGGTCAGCCAGTCTATCGCCGATTGTCTTTATGGCGCGCTCGGCGTGATTGCCGGTTCGCAAGGCACCATGAACAATTTCGTCTGGGGCAACGACCATCTGCAGAACTATGAAACGATCTGCGGCGGGACCGGGGCAGGGCCCGATTTTTCGGGTGCGAGCGCGGTTCATTCCCACATGACCAACACACGCATGACGGATCCGGAAGTGCTGGAAAAACGGTTTCCGGTGCGCGTTGCCGAATTTTCCATCCGCCGCGGTTCGGGCGGCAGCGGCGCCAATGCGGGCGGCGACGGTATTGTGCGTAAACTGCAATTCCTCGAAGCCATGACCGTGACGACGCTGACGTCGCACCGGCAAACAAGACCGTTCGGTAAACGGGGCGGAGAAGACGGCGCTTGTGGCGAAAACAGCGTTCTGCGCCAGGATGGGTCAATTGAGCATCTTGCGGGCAACGACCATACCGATGTTAATCCGGGCGATGTGTTTTGCATGAAAACACCGGGCGGCGGCGGCTGGGGTGTCGGATAAACGAACCACCGGTTTATCGTGGGAGGCAAGCGCGGAGCTTCCGGCAGGCCCGTCATGGACATGGAGGTGTCATTGCTATTGACAACTCCGGGTTGCAGGCGCATAAATTTCTCACCACGGATTTCCGTCTCGTGGTCCCAAGGCCGGGCGTGTCCCAACGCCCCGGAGCCGGCGGTCCCCCGCCGGCCATTATGATCCGCCCGGCCGCTTGCACTTCGCGCCCTGTTTTGTGTGCCTCTTCGCTGTATACGACTATTTTATGCCTTTGTTTCAACAGGGTGCGGTTAGCATTGTAACCTGCAATAGGCAGAACAGGCCCGGGAGACATCCCGAATATGCTAAGTCGCTGTCCGCAGCACCGTCCGCGTATCCAAAATGTTTGAAGCTGCACTAGCGTAGCCCAAACGGCTCATGGACGCTGACATCTCACGATTAACCCGCTCAATCATCTCAACTGACAAAGCGTGCCGATGGCCGCCGATCGTGCCGGATCTGGCATGGTTGAGCTTATGGAGTTCTCCGGTCTTGCGGTACCGGGATCTAGCAACTTCAAATGATTGATCATGCACCGCTGTCTTTAACTGTCGGAGGCAAAAATCAAGGCCTGCCCTGGTAAGCAGCCGGGCAAGCTCCTTTTCGGTGTTCAGCAGCAAATCTTCGTAGCGGACAATCGGGCAGCTGCTTGCTTGAAACTCGTCAACATATTGCTGCCAGCTGCGAAACCCCAGGCTGCCCTGCATCCGCCGTAGCATCTTTTTATCGGCATCCGGTTTACCCTTGAAGAAATAATGCATTCCCGAAACAAGAATGTCGCGCGGATCACGAACAATGGACACCAGTTTGATTCGCGACCTGTCCAAACGCTCGAAATCGCCAATCGGCTGGTGGGATTTCAAGACGACCAGATCCGGCCGGCCGGTGCGGTCGAGACCTTCAAGCGCTATTTCCGGCAGACTGTCATGTCGTCGCCTATAACCGGCAAAACCAATGGCAGGACAATCGAGTGCCTGCGCTATGAGGCGGCAAAGCCAGGAATTGCCGGATTTTTCGTAGCCGGCAACCAGGATGATTGTCTTGTCTGAGAGTGTTTTCAGATGTTTGTGCAAGCGATGTGTGCTGCGGAATTTTCTGCGAAGATTGCGATGCGGAATTATCTGCGTAATGGGATAAAAAAACATAGAAAGGGGTCCTGAAAAAGGCCCCCACGGGCTGCATAATCCAAGCGTCGAACCACTACAAGTGAATGATATTTAACTTGACAACCGCTGGGACATCGAAGGGAGGAATCCCGTGATGTGCTATGTCGAGCTGGTGTGACTGATGGTTGTTGTCCCGTTGCCTGCGCAGAGCTCGCGCCAAGTTGGGGCAAGAGCCAACGTGCTCTGTGACAGGCAACGGGAATGTGTCCTGACCGCGCTGGGCGGAGCTTGGTCAGGACACCCACCACGCATAGATCAGCGGGTTTTCTATCTCTATATGCAAAAGGTTTATTTCGCCGCCTGAGGGACATTTGTTGGGGGATATTCAACCCACACGAAGGTGCTCAGGCAGTCGTCGACTGTCGGGATTTGCATTGTGTCCATAGCTGCGATTTCGCTCCGGTGGGGAATCAACAACTGAGTCGGTTTGTCCGGACGGGATGAACGCAAAATGTTTACGGCTATAGCGAAGGAGAGAGCCTAGATACCGAGACAGTTGCCATGACTGTAAAATATCGTCTTGAGGGAAGGTGCGGAACCGCGTTGCACGGTTGCGCCACACGCAACTGCAACGGCCTGGCAGCGACGGCATGAAGATTGAAGCCGTGAATTGAACTGTCAAAATGGGGCACCCGTCCGTTCCAGCAGGCAGATGGGTGCCGCTCAGGTGTTTGTGAACGGACGGGCCGCGCCCCAACCGGATAAATTGTCACATTTCCAATGCACCTAAAGGGGTGATGGCATCGGAACAAACCGCTCCGGCGGGTCTAGCTGAACACAGGTTCTGGAAATTTGCCATTAAACGAAGGTTTATTTTAATGACGCGCGAAGCATTCCCGATGTCCAATTGTTCTGCAAGTCAGTCCAATTCCGCTTGCGCGGAATTTTCTGTGCAATTCACAAAAGCCTCGATGAGGAAACCGGACGCGTAAAAGTTATTGCCAATGTCAAATCCGGCACAGCATAAACTGAATTTGACGGCGGAAATCTGGTGCCCCCTGCCGGACTTGAACCGGCAAACCCATTCGGGTGACAGATTTTAAGTCTGTTGCGTATACCAATTTCGCCAAGGGGGCCCTTGCGTACTGGTAATTATCCAGCGCCGGATTGCAAGCCCAATTTGTGGAATGTGCGAATGCCGTGTTCCGTACGGGTCTTACGTTCGATGCTACCATCTACTCAAATATCGCCGCGGTAGAGAATATTCTGCGCCTGCGATGTCGCCGTTCCGCCAATTTGCTGTTACAGCTCCGGAACTATTTTAGATGGGCTGGCATCGTCGGGGAGCAACCCTTGGCATCGCGTTGGCCGAATGACACACCGGAAACAGCAATGAAACAGGACGTTGACAGTGCAAAGGCGGTAATGAGGGAGCTGTTCGCGCCGACGCCGCTGCAGCACAATCTGTTCCTGAGCGACAAATATGGCGCGCGGATTTTCCTCAAGCGTGAAGACCTTTCGCCGGTCCGGTCTTACAAAATCCGTGGTGCGTTTAACTTCTTCCGCAAGGCGCTCGCCGCGGATGATCCGGCTGAGCGGTTTGTCTGCGCGTCCGCCGGCAACCATGCCCAGGGCTTTGCCTTTGTGTGCAGGCATTTCAAAAAACCGGGCGTCGTCTTCATGCCGGTCACCACGCCGCCGCAGAAGATCGACAAGACCAAGGCTTTCGGAGGCGACTTTATCGATGTGCGGCTCCATGGCGATATTTTCGACGAGTGCTACGCCGCCGCAAAGGCGCATTCAAAGGAGACGGGCGCCCTGATGGTGCCGCCGTTTGACCATCCCGACATTATTGAGGGCCAGGCAACGGTCGCGGCGGAAATCCTCGATCAACTCCCGGGCGACGCCAACCCGGACCTTTTTATCATTCCGGTAGGCGGCGGTGGGCTTTCTGCGGGGATGACCGGATATCTCGGAGGCCGGATCGGCAACGAGTCCTTTGTCTTTTGCGAGCCGGAAGGCGCGCCGAGTCTGAAGGAGAGCCTGACAGCCGGCAAACGTATAAAGCTCGACCAGGTCGACAATTTTGTCGACGGTGCCGCTGTCGCCGAAATCGGCAGCCGGAATTTTGACGCACTCAAATCCTTCGCTGCGGACCAGGTGATGCTGATTGCGGAGAACGCCGTGTGCGTCACGATATCGGAACTGCTCAATGTCGAGGGTGTCGTGCTTGAGCCAGCGGGTGCGTTGGCTATCGCGGCGCTTGAGGAAATGGACCGCCAGTCGATCGCCGGAAAGACCGTCATCGTTATCGTGTCGGGCGGAAACTTCGACTTCGAGCGCCTGCCGGACGTTAAAGAGCGGGCGATGCGCCATTCGGGCCTGAAGAAATACTTCATTCTGCGCATGGCGCAGAGACCGGGAGCGCTTCGCGATTTCCTCAATATGCTCGGGCCGGAGGACGATATCGCACGGTTCGAATATCTGAAGAAGTCAGCCCGCAATTTCGGCTCTGTCCTTATCGGGATCGAAACCAAGCGTCCCGAAAACTTCGATGCGCTGACCGGTGCATTTGACGATGCGGGTTTGCGGTATGAGGACATAACGGATAATGAAGTTCTTGCCAGCCTGATCATCTGACCGGCGATTTTTCATTCATGGGGGAAGTGAATGCTCAGCATTGAAGATGCGGCGCAAAGCGCAATGGCTGACGAGATCCGGGATCGTGATGCGGCCCTGTTTCAACTTTGCCGGATCGGCGCCTGAATGGCCGGGATCGCCGCGCTGGCAGCGGCTTATGTCTTTTCCCAGTTCTATCGGTCCTTCCTTGCCGTATTGACGCCTGTGCTTATCGATGAGCTTGGTGCGGGCAAGGCCGAGCTGTCCCTGGCTTCGGGCGTATGGTTCCTGACATTTGCGCTCATGCAGTTCATCGTCGGCATCTCGCTCGACCGGTTCGGCCCGAAACGGACCGCGGCAATTCTCTTTGCGGCGGGCGCCGGCGGCGGCGCCTTCCTCTTTGCCGCCGCAACATCGCCCATTGAAATCATCATAGCCATGGGCATGATCGGCGTTGGCTGCTCGCCGGTTCTGATGGCGGCGTTTTTCATCTTTGCCTATGAGTTTTCGCCCGCCCGGTTTGCGGTGCTTTCGTCGTGGTTTGTCGCGCTGGGCACGGCAGGCAATGTCATCGGTGCCAAGCCGCTGGCAATTGCGGTCGACAGTGTTGGATGGCGTGAGACGATGCTGGGACTCGGCGTCATTTCGCTTGTGACGGCCATCGCTATCTACAGGCTGGTCAAGGACCCGCCGATCGAGCGCGAGGAGGGCAGCGGAACAGGCCTTTCGGGTTATCTGCACCTTCTTAAAATTCCCGCGCTTTGGCTCATCATACCGTTGATTGCGGTCAACTATGCACCGGCAGCCGGGATTCGGGGCCTGTGGGTCGGGCCCTATCTCGCTGATGTTTATGGCGCATCGACACAGGTAATCGGAAATGTTTCCCTGTTCATGGCCGTCTCGATGATCCTTGGCAGCGTGTTGTACGGGCCGCTCGATGCGCTGCTCAAGACGCGAAAATGGGTCTGCTTTGTCGGCAACTCAGGCAGTTTTCTCGCACTGGTGGCGCTCGCCGCATTTCCGATGCAGCCCCTGTGGCAGGTCACTATCCTCATGTTTGCCGTCGGCATATTCGGTGCGAGCTACGGCGTGCTCATGGCACATGCGCGCTCTTTCTTTCCGATGCATCTGACAGGGCGCGGCGTCACGCTGATGAATTTTTTTACCATCGGCGGGGTAGGGCTTATACAGTTTCTGACCGGGCAGATCGCCGACGCCAGTTTCGATCCGGCGCAGCCGCAGCAGACCTATTCCGTGCTCTTTGCCACCTACGGGGTACTTATCGGTGTAACCCTGGTGATTTACCTGTTTTCAGCGGACAGAAAGCCCGGTGAGCATCACTGAGTTCTGGTTACGAGCCGCCCGGAAGTTGCTGAATCCATCTGGTGATGATGTTCGCCGTTTGCTGCGTTGTTGAGGGCGATGTGGCGTTCCCGGCTAGGACATGATGGTTTTCGTCCTCATCACCTTCGATCAGTACAACCTCGGAATCGGCTCCCCATCGTTTCTCCACGACCTTTGTCCTTTCGGGGCGCACGACCTGATCCTTTTCCGAAAACACAAACAGCGCCGGGATCGTTATTTTCCCGAAATCGGCTTCGTTGGTGAGTTTGACGAGTTCGGCCATGGGCAGCACGGCCTCGCTGGGGTACTCATGGGTCCAGTTTTGCCTCACCAGATCGTTTTTCGGCTCGAAGGATCGGCGTTCGCCTTCGACCAGCCGCACGATCTGCCGCGCCCAGGGTATCGTCAGAAGCTGTGAGCCCGCGGCCTGAGGGCCAAAGTTGGGGGAAATGTTGACGATGCCGACGACGTCCTTCGAAAGGTCAGGTTGCGTTGCGGCCCAGGTAATCAAAGTGCCGCCGGTCGATGTCCCGACAAGCACGACCTTTTCGCCGATCCGGCGGCCGACGGCTATTGCTTCGGCGATGTCGTCGACCCAGCCGGCGACCGTTGCCTCTGCCATCGCATCGCCTGTCCTGCCATGTCCCTTGAGGCGGGTGTAGAAAAGATTGGCGCCGACATCCTTGGCTACGATGTCCATGACCGGCTTGATTTCTCCCGCCGAGGCGGAAAAGCCGTGGACATAGACGATGGCCAGCGGCGTTTTCGCGCGCGAGTTCGGATAGGCCCAGACGATATGCTTGTTGAGGCCGTCCCGGATATCGTCAAATCGGGCCTCTGCTTCCGAAAGATACGCTTCGACGTCTTCACCGATCGTTGCCGCATCGAAACTGATCTCAGTGCTCACTGGTGTTCGCGGTCCCATGAAAAATGCAATTGCGCCTGCGATGATCAGCACGGCAAGGCCGTAGAGGATCCTGGTCAGTCTGGATCGTTTTGCCATATTTGTTTCCCGGCTTTGCTGATCGTCGCCACACTCTATGCGTGAAAGTCAGCGCATATCAATGTCAATGTTAGGGCGGTCTATGATTTCGCGCAGCGCAAACGAGGAGTTGATGCGCACGACATGGGGCAGGGCTGAAAGCCACTCCTTGTGGATGCGTTCATAGTCCTGGAGGTCCTTTGCGGCGACGCGCAATATGTAATCGTATTCGCCGGACATCAGATAGCAAACCAGCACATTGGGGCAGCGTTTGACCGCCGCCTCGAATTCGCTGAGCGTTTTTTCAAACTGGCCGGACAGGGAGATGTGGACGATTGCCGTCATTGTATAATTAAGCGCCTTGTTGGATAGGCGTGCATGGTAGCCGCGAACGACGCCGGTTTTTTCAAGAACATCGAGCCTGCGCGAGCATGCAGAGGCCGAAAGTCCGACCTTGTCCGCAAGATTGGCGTTGGAGATTCGGCCGTCCTCCTGCAATGTCTTCAATATGGCGATATCAATTGCGTCTAGCTTATCCATTCGTGGAATCTTTCGGCAAATTACCCGTTTGTGCAATAATATTCGAAAACGCTGCCTATTTCAAACACACTTCGCAAGGACATTTCGCGCCCTATATGTTCGAATAACGCCACGATGAATAGCGCCCTGATGAGGCGCGGCTAAACTGTGGAGGATTCGAGATGCGAGTCGGTTGCCCAAAAGAAATCAAGAACAACGAATACCGTGTCGGTCTGACGCCGGGTTCGGTGCGTGAATATGTTGCCCATGGCCACGAAGTTATCGTGGAAACGAATGCGGGCGTTGCCATTGATGCCGATGACGGTGTCTATCAGGCTGCCGGCGCCAAGATCGTGCCGACGGCGAAGGATGTCTTCGACCAGTCCGACATGATCGTTAAGGTCAAGGAACCACAGCCGTCCGAATGGGCTATGCTGCGTGAAGGCCAGCTCCTTTACACCTATCTTCACCTTGCTCCGGATCCAGAGCAGACCAAGGGTCTTGTCGAATCCGGCTGCACGGCTGTTGCGTACGAGACGGTGACTGACGATCACGGCGGCCTGCCGCTGCTTGCGCCGATGTCCGAAGTTGCCGGACGTCTTGCCATCCAGGCCGGCGCCACGGCGCTGCAGAAGGCAAATGGCGGCCGCGGGGTGCTGCTCGGCGGCGTGCCGGGTGTGCTGCCGGGCAAGGTAACCGTCATCGGCGGCGGTGTCGTCGGTCTCAATGCTGCAAAAATGGCCGTCGGCCTTGGTGCGGATGTCACCATTCTCGACCGTTCGATCCCGCGCCTGCGTCAGCTTGACGATATCTTCAACGGCCGCGTCCACACGCGCTACTCGACCATTGAGGCGCTGGAACAGGAAGTCTTTTCCGCTGACGTTGTTGTCGGTGCCGTGCTCGTCGCCGGTGCCGCCGCGCCGAAGCTTGTTACCCGGGAAATGCTGTCCGGCATGAAAAAGGCCGCGGTGATCGTCGATGTCGCCATCGACCAGGGCGGATGCTTCGAAACCTCCCATGCGACCACCCATTCCGATCCGACCTATGAGGTCGACGGCATCATCCACTACTGCGTTGCCAACATGCCCGGCGCCGTTCCGGTCACTTCGGCCCACGCACTGAACAATGCGACGCTGCATTACGGCCTGCAGCTCGCTGACAAGGGTCTGCAGGCGATTGCCGAAGACCGGCACCTGCGTGCGGGGCTCAATGTCCACCGCGGTCGCATCACCAACGCACCGGTCGCAGAAGCGCTCGGTTACGATCTGGCTGAACCCGCCGCCGTCCTCCAGGTTGCGTAGGATACACAATCAGCCAGAAGCAAAGGCCGCGTTGCATCAAGCAGCGCGGCCTTTCTTGTTTTCGGACTATAGATTGCAACAGCGGTGAGCGATGCGAGTGTTTCTGTGCAGTCGCGAGATCACGCGGTTTAGCGATTGATATTTCTATATTTTTTCAGTTGGCATTTGAACTATTTCCTGAAGCGGAACTTAATTGTACCCGGCTACAATGATCCATGCAGCTAGATACCGGGGGGCACGTCTAGTGAATATTGGATCAATTATAGCCGTGGGTGTGTTTGGCGTTGTCTGCATTGCAGTCGCCGCCGATTTGCCGCCACGCACACTCAACGACAAAGATTACGAAGAGCTTGTTGCGTGGTCGGATGACCTTGAGAGATATGGAACATCCTTTGCCGGCGCTGCCCGCTGGCTGATAGAAGCCAGAATTTGCAGCGAGAGCGACTTGCGGGAAAACGGTGGCTGGGTGAAATCACAGACACACCGGGATATGCCGATCTATTTTTCCTATTGCGGAGGCTCGACCCTGCCATACAGGGTCTATTTCAACGCGGAGACCTTCGAATTCTACGGACGTGCAAGAGGCAATGCCGAGGCCGTCAGACTGGCAAGCTAGACCGATACGCAGTTACTGTTGTGCGGGCTGCGCTGCCAGTTGTCTGACGGTGGAGATTGATAGGGGCCTTCAAAATTGCCAATGCTCACTGATAGACAATATCGGTGATCCTGCGCAGGGTGACGCGCCGGTTGCGCCAATCGGCATAGGGTGTCGGGATAAGCAGGTCCTCTTCGCCATATCCGACGGTCTCGAGCGCATAGTGCGGTACGCCGAAATAGCCTGAGAGAACGCGCTGAAGCGAATTTGCCCTGCGTTCCGACAGACGCTGGTTGCTGGCGTAGGAGCCGACGGCATCGGTGTGTCCTTCGATCAGGAACAGTTCGTTGGGATTGTGCGCCAGCATATTGTGCATGGCGTTCGCGATCTGCTCCACTTTCCAATGCTGGCTGGACGGGATTTGCGGCGATCCGAATGCGAAATTGATTGCCTGGATCTCGATTGACGGCGCAACGTGGCGAAGGGCCTTGCGCCGTTTTATTTCCTTGACGGTTCCCTTCATCGACGGCTTGATTTTGACGGTTGGCGGTGCGCTCAGACTCTTTTCGATGGTCAGGGCCGAAGGTGCCTTCTTGTTGAACTTGTCATTTGCAATCAACAGCTTGGGTTTAACCTTGCCGTTGTCGATGGTGAGTTTGAGTGTTTCTGCGGATGCTGCTGCCGGTGCGACAATTGCCGTGGCAAGAGCGGTGATGAATGTGCGACGTTTCATGACTGTCGTCCTCCTGGTCGGTCGACCGGAACTGTGCCGGCCGTGTGTTTGATGGAGAAACGATAGGAAAGTGCGGCTGAAGCCACGATGAACGCGCCGTTCAGCCAAACGGCAGGTGCGCTGCGTCGCCTATCTCGATTGCGCGATGCGTATCAGATCCGCATCGGTTAACGGATGGATGAAGGTCTCGCTCTGGCCGATCGGATTGAAGCCGAGCTTCTGGTAAAGCGGCAGGGCCGCCGGGTGGTCAAGCGTGCAGGTGTTCACCGTCACCTTGAGCGGGCTGGGTTCCCACGCCGCCTCCAGGGCCTGCGACAGAAACCAGCGGCCAAGCCCGCGGCCATGGGCGTGGGGCATCATGCCGAAATACTCAAGATTGACGGTTTCCGGATCGCTCTGATGCAGTTCGAAAAACCCGGAAGGCGCACCGTTGAGGTAAAGCACGTGGATGGATGTCTTCGGATCGTGAATGATCTTGGACAGCGCATCATCGCTAAGGCGCAGCCGTGCAACCCAGTGCCACTCGCGGCCGATCTGAAACTGAAGATAGCGGTAGAAATGCAGCGGCATTTCCGACTGCTTCATGATTGCGACGTGCAGGTTCACCGGCATTGGCGACAACAATGTCGGCCGGCTAAGCTGCTCAAGATAGGTTACGACGGCTCGGAGCGGCGGGCTCGTCCTTGCCATTACGCGTCTCCGGTCGCAACGGGCGTGTCATCCCGGGCGCCCCATTCGGACCAGGAACCGTCATATAGCCGCGTTTGCTCGTTGCCGATGGACTGCAAAGCCAGTGTAATGACTGCGGCAGTAACGCCCGATCCGCAGGTGGTGACAACCGGTCCGGACGGATCGATGCCTGCTTCTTCGATTATCGTGCGTAGTTCGTCGAGGGATTTGAGGTGGCCATTTTCCGACAGGGAAAAGACCGGAATGTTGCGGGCGCCCGGCATATGGCCGGATCGCATGCCCTCGCGCGGCTCGGCTTCCGCGCCGGTAAAGCGGCCTGAACCGCGTGCATCGGCAATCTGGCTCGAGCCACTGCCGACAATCCGCTGCATTTCGTCCAGCCGGACAACGGCGTTTTCATCGAATGCGGGTTCGAACCGACCGGCTGCATAGTCCGGGAGGTCGGTCGTCACGGGGCGTCCGGAGTGCTTCCAGTCATCAATGCCGCCGTCGAGCACATAAACATGCTTGGCGCCCATCACACGCAGCATCCACCAAACGCGCGGAGCCGTGAACATGCCAAGACCGTCACATACGACAATGGTGTCCTCTGTGGATATTCCGAGCCCCGAAACGTGTTCGGCAAAGACAGCTGGGCTCGGCAAGGCATGCGGCAAATTCACGCCGGGTTCGACAACAGCATCCTGATCGAAGAATACAGCGCCGGGGATATGACCTTCCGCATATTCAGCCTTTGCGTCGCGCTGCTGCGCCGGCAGATACCAGGATGCGTCGACTATTCTGAGATGTTCCTGACCGATCTGCTGCTCCAGCCAGTCGGCTGAAACAACGAATGCGCTTTTCTTTGCCATGATCCCTTCGCGTTTCTCAACCGGGCAATTCGCCGAAGCGAATGCGGAACCGGCGGTTCTCGCGTCCCTTTTTTTCTATCTTGCCAATATGGATTGCGCCGACTTCACCCGTTTCCGTGACATGCGTTCCGCCGCATGGCTGACTGTCGACAGAGCCGGCATCGCCGATGCAGACAAGCCTTATGCGGCCGCTGCCGCGTGGCGGGCGAACATTCTTCGATTTGACGAGACCCGGGTTGGCTTCGAGCTCGGCTTCATCGATCCATTGCGTAAAAACCGGATGGTTGCCGTGGACAAGTTCCATCAGCTTTTCGCTGATCGTCGCCTTGTCGACAGCTTCGCTCATATCGAAATCGATGCGGCTTTCATTTTCACCAACCGAGGCGCCGGTAATGGGGTAGGGGCATGCGACGGTCAGAAGGTGGCAGGCCGTGTGCATGCGCATAAGGCGGTAGCGCCGCGCCCAGTCAATGTGGAGTGCCAGTCTTTCACCGATTTCAGGCACGGCCTGCTCGTTGGCAGGGACGTGGACAATTTCGGCCTTCGACTGACCGTTGACTGTTGCAGCGACTTCGATTTTCGATCCGTCTTCCCGCTCAAAAAACCCGACATCACCCGGCTGTCCGCCGGATGTTGCGTAAAAACAGGTCTGATCGAGCAGGATACCACCGCGATCGTTGATGGCCGTCACCTGGCCTTCGGCCGTCGAAAGATAGGCATCGTCGAGAAATAGCTGCTGTGTTTCCTGCAAGGTTCAGACCTCTTCGTAGGGCACCGAAATGTCGGGGGTCCTTTCCATCCATTCCGGCACGGGCAGTTCTTTTGAACGCAGGAAATCCGGATTGAACAGCTTGGACTGGTAGCGGTTTCCATAGTCGCAAAGCACCGTCACGATAGTATGGCCGGGACCCATGTCCTTTGCCATGCGAACGGCGCCGGCAATGTTGATTCCGGTCGATCCGCCGAGGCACATGCCTTCCTCTTCGATCAGGTCGTAAATGTATGGAAATGCTTCGGCATCAGGTACCTGATAAGCAAAATCCGGTGTGAATCCTTCAAGATTTGCGGTGATGCGACCCTGGCCGATACCTTCGGTGATCGAGCTGCCTTCGGCTTTCAATTCGCCGTTCTTGTAGTGGTTGTACAGCGCCGCGCCTTCGGGATCGGCGATGCCGATCTTGATGCCGGCATTCTTTTCTCTGAGGCCTGCGGCAACACCGGCAAGCGTGCCGCCGGAGCCAACGGCGCAGATGAACCCGTCGACCTTGCCGTCGGTATCGTGCCAGATCTCGGGCGCGGTGGTTTCAATATGAGCCTGCCGGTTGACGACATTGTCGAACTGGTTCGCCCAGATCGCGCCGTTCGGGTCTTCCCTTGCGATCTGTTCGGCCAGGCGACCTGAAAGACGGACGTAATTGTTTGGATTGCGGTAGGGAACCGCCGGCACCTGGACCAGCTCCGCACCGAGCAGGCGCAGGGCGTCCTTCTTTTCTTCACTCTGCGTTTCCGGAATGACGATGACCGTGCGGTATCCGAGCGCCTTGGCCACCATCGACAATCCGATACCCGTATTGCCCGCCGTTCCTTCGACAATGACGCCGCCCGGATTAAGCAGCCCCTTTTTCTCGGCGTCGCGTACGATGAACAAAGCCGCGCGGTCCTTGACCGACTGACCGGGATTGAGAAACTCGGCCTTGCCCAAAATGGTGCAGCCAGTCAGTTCCGATGCTTTTTTGAGTTTGATCAGCGGTGTGTTGCCGATGCCATCCAGTACAGATTGTAATACGGTCATGCGTAAGCCTCGATTATGTTGCTGCAACAGTATTTTGCCGGTTGTGGATTATCAACACGGGGTGAGGCAAGAAATGGTGTTTGTTTCCTTGGCGCATATGAAAAATAGATTTTCATCGCGCCAATTCAATGTGTTTACGGCGTCGACCGTTACCGCTGATAGATTATCTGCCGTACATTGATGTTCTCGGCACGAAACCCGGCCTCGCAATAGTGCAGATAGAACTCCCACAGCTTCTTGAAACGGTCGTCAAAACCCATCGGCCGGATGGTGGGCCATGCGTCCCAGAAGCGGTTGCACCATTCCGACAGCGTCCGCGCATAATCCTGCGCAAACGCACGGTGCCCGGCCAGCTTCAGGTTGGCCCTGTGACCGAGATCTTCGAGAATCTCCAGGGTGGGCAGCATGCCGCCCGGGAATACGTATCGCTGGATGAAATCCGGATTCCTGCGGTAGTTTTCATAGGCGTCTTCGTGGATCGTTATGATTTGAAGACCGGCCCGTCCGCCTGGCTTGAGGCAGGTGCTTAACTTGTCGAAATAGCCGGGCCAGTATTTTTCGCCAACCGCTTCGAACATTTCGATCGATGCTATGTGGTCGTATACGCCGCGCTCTTCCCGGTAGTCCTGGAACTTCAGTTCCACCCTGTCGGAAAGGCCGGCATCGTGTATGCGCTTTCCGGCATAGTCGAGCTGTTCTCGGCTTATTGTCAGCCCTGTGACCCGGGCGCCAATTTCGCCCGCCGCATATTCGGCAAAACCGCCCCAGCCGCAACCGATTTCCAGCACGTGGCTTTCGGGCGTTATGCCGATGGCATCGGCAAGAGCCTTGTATTTGGCTTTTTGACCGCTCTGCAGATCATTGGCTCCGGTCTGGAAGAGCGCGGACGAATAGGTCATGCTCGGATCGAGCCATTTTTCGTAAAACGCGTTGCCGAGGTCATAATGGGCGGCAATGTTCTTTCTGGCCTGAGACTTCGTGTTCGACCGGAAGAGATGGCGGAGCCGCTCGACAATGCTGGCAAGACCGCGTGCGCCGCTTGCCAGATGTCCGGCAATATCCGTGTTCACCAGAAAGAGCTCCAGGAAAGTCGGAATATCCGGGCTTTCCCAATCGCCGTCCATATAGGTCTCGGCGACGCCGATCGTGCCGCGGCGGAAGGCACTGTATGGCAGGTTCCAATTGTGCAGGATCAAATCGGCCTGGGGACCGGATTCCGGCCCCTCGATCCGTATGCGACGACCATCCGGCAGCATCAGGTTCAGTGCTCCGCGCCGCATTCTGGAAAGTGAGCGCAAGACGAGCTGTGCCTTGAATGGAAGTCCGTGCAGCTGGCTGGCAACATTGCCGGCGGAAATCAGTTCGACATCGTTACGATCGATATTATTCTGGTCAGTCCCGGTCATACCCATGCCTCCCAATGCATCTTATTGCACTGCTTGTCCCCTCATGTGATACCGCGCTGGGCGAGCGGCCACGTGTCTATTGTTCATGCAGATTCAATTATATGCAAGAGGCCAAAGGGACTGCTGGCGTGTTCTTGTGGTTGCATTGGGGATCAAACATGCTCAACCGGCCGGAGAATCTGCTTCACCGGCTAAGAAGCGATCAAGGGATTGCTTGCCGCTATACCCTCAGCTTACATGAGGCGGCCGCATTTCGTGTATCGCAGCACGGACCCGGCGCCAGTTTTCGGCGTCCTCCGTCTTGCCTTTCAGTTCAAGGTCGTTCGCCCTTTGGGCGGCTTCTGCTTCAGCCTTATCGCCATGCGCATCCAACAGTTGCCGCGCATGCTCGACAATCTTCGTTGCTTTCATCGTCTCCTCCGTCGCAAAGAGGTCATGATCGATGGAGCCGGCCTCCGGCTTCTTGATGCAATGTCCGGAGAACGAACTCCTGGCTCTACTGTTCAGAATATTAGGGCAGCACGGTGGACGTTACCAGTTGCGGAGGCCATTCTGTGATAAATGGCCGCATGGGTATGTCCGATTTCTGCAGGCTGCGACGCTGAGGAAATAGATCCAATGCCGGATTATGGTGCCGGTGGTGTTTTGTAAAACAGAGCTTTGCGTACATCGTACAGATCGTGGAAGAACTTCAGATCGAGCGCCTTTTTCAGGAAGGCGACACCCGATGATCCGCCGGTGCCCGGCTGCATGCCGATAACACGTTCTACCGCCGTCATATGATCGAATCGCCAGCGCTGGAACAACGTTTCGACATCCATCAGCTTTTCAGCGAGGCAATAAAGATCCCAGTATTTGCGGGTGTTGCGGTATACCTCTTCCCAGATTGCGACGATACGCGGATCTCCCGAATAGGGCTCGCGGAAATCACGGTTGAGAAGCTCCGCCGGCACACCGAAACCCTGACGCGACAGCAGCCGGATAACCTCATCATAGACCGAAGGTTCTTCGAGCGCTTTTTCAAGGAGTGCCATAACGTCCGGATCGTGCTGATGCACGCGCATTGTCGATGCATCCTTATTGCCGAGGATGAACTCGATCTGGCGGTAGCCGTAGCTTTGGAAGCCAGAAGAGTTGCCGAGGGCGTCCCGAAACAGCATGTAATCCGCCGGGGTCATTGTGAGCAGTGTTTCCCAGGACGTGATCAGTTGTTTCTGGATTGCCTTGATGCGGTCCGCATTCTTGATGGCCGGGCCGATTTCATCATTGATGAGATGGTCGCGGAACTGAATGATCTGGTAGTGCATCAACTTCAGCCAGAGCTCGCTGACCTGGTGGATCATGAGAAAGAGAAGCTCATCCGGCTGTGGCGGATCCTGAAATGTCTTCTGCAGATTGAGCAGTATTTTGAGCTGCAGGAAGTCTCCGTAACTGTTGCTTTCGCCATCCGAAAAATCAGTGACAACCGATTCTTCCACGTCGCGCTTCAAAGGCCGCTCGCCTGGTTTTCGTTCAGTCAATTTGTTTTCTCCAAACTGTGTGAGCGCCATGACCACCACGCAAAACTCAAGCTGGACCTTACGAAGAATTAATGCGGATTTCACGGTTTTTCCGCCGCATCGGCCGGCAGTCATCTGGAAGGGAAGTAAACGCGCACCTACGTCTGATCCGGTGCCGGAACAATCCGGCTGATGTTCGGAGTTTACATGATGAAATCGACATTCCTTGCCGCTGGAGTTCTTTTGCTCTTGGCACAGCCGGCGCTGGCGGACCGCCCAGTCACCGAAATGGAGCGGGCCAGCATACTCGCCGCCATTGCGCCTTTCGGATGCACGGCGACCAAGATGGAATTTGATTCCGACGACAATCGCTTTGAAGTCGATGATGCCGACTGCGGAGATCGCCGGGATTTCGATCTCGAACTGAATACCGCATTCGAGATTGTCGGAGGGGAGCGGCCGGTCACCAATGAAGAGCAGGCACGAATCGACGCTGCACTGGCACGCGCGGGGTGCAGTGGCGGCATCGCCGAGTTCGACTACGATGATGCGCGCTTCGAGATCGACAAGGCCCAATGCGGTGGTCAATTGTTCGAGATTGACCTCAACCGTGACTTCCAGATCGTAAAGAAGAACCTGGACGACTGAGACTATTCGCGCAACGGTGCGTGAATATTGAAAGTAATCAATCGCTTATATGAAAAAGTGGCTCCCCGGGCCGGATTCGAACCAGCGACCAATTGATTAACAGTCAACTGCTCTACCACTGAGCTACCGGGGAACGGTCCACAATGTGGTGTGGAGGGCGTATAGAAAAGAAATTCGCAGTTGCCAAGACATTTTGTCAAAAAAATTTTGCCGTCTTGCGCAAAGAACCCCAAATGGCAAAAGGAAGTATCTGTGTAGCCATCTGAAAACCGCGGCAATTGCGCGGAAATGAGGTGTAAATGGGGCTTATACGATCCGACCGCGAGACAGACAGCGAACCGCCGGTTCGTGTGCTGAAAATCGGCTCGCACATGATCAAGCTGCCGCGGAGCCAGCTGCTGCGGATGGGGCTTGGCGGGCTACTGGTGGTCGGAGGCATACTCGGGTTTTTGCCGGTGCTCGGTTTCTGGATGATTCCGCTTGGACTGCTTATTCTTTCGCATGACCTTCCTATGGTGCGTCGCTGGAGGCGCAAGCTTGCTGTACGTTTCGGTCAACGCGGAAGAAAGAAGTAGGCAGGCCGCACCTGCCGGGCAATTCAGTTCTTCGACACGACGACACCTGTTACAATCTCGCGGCGGGGACCGTGGAGATGCAAATGGAACTGCGACTGCTTAAAACGGATATTACAGCGCTCGAAGTTGATGCCATTGTCAATGCAGCCAACTCATCGCTGCTCGGTGGCGGCGGTGTGGATGGCGCCATTCACCGTAAAGGCGGCTCAGCCATTTTAAAAGAATGCCGAGCCATCATCAGCCGAATCGGCCAGTGCGCACCCGGCAGTGCCGTCATCACAACGGCCGGCGAACTTCCCGCCAGATATGTCATCCACACTGTCGGCCCGGTTTGGAACGGCGGAGCCAGCGATGAGTCGCGCATATTGGCCCGTTGCTATACCTCCAGTCTGCAGCTGTGCATCGACAACGGCATCCGCACCGTTGCATTTCCCAATATCAGCACGGGAATTTACGGCTATCCCAAGCAGCAGGCAGCAACAACGGCCCTTCAAGCGATCAGGGAATTTAACGCCAGCGGTATGATCGACGAGGTATTGCTTGCCTGTTTTGACAATGAAAACCACGAGATCTACCGGAAGCTGATGTGAGGGGCTGTGGCGCCTGTTGGTGCGACCACCGGCATAGGTGATCGCACTGATGATTCGGTGGATCTGCAAGGGGTCACTTTTCGGCAACCTTATGATGGAAAATCAATCGAAATTCCTTTGCGCCTCTTGCGCATCGTCACGTTTCAATTTAAGTGCGGGCGTCGATCGAGCAATTCGATCCTTTGGGGCCTCGTGGCGGAATGGTTACGCAGAGGACTGCAAATCCTTCTATCCCGGTTCGATTCCGGGCGAGGCCTCCAAAAAACAAGCGCTTAGCCGAAAAATTTGTTTGCGATATGCCAGGTCGGTGCGCCTCTTTCTGAGCCGACTGCCCATCCAATTCCGTGCCGCTTCATGGCCGATCCCGCAATGCTGATCGGTTGAATGCGTACTCCAGGAGCGCCGTGGAATTTGAAGATTTCGGCAAGGCACCGGACGCTGGATCGCGCATTGACCACGCCGGTCACTCCGCGCTGACGAATGACGACTGAATTTGTATCGAATCGGATATTGTTAACCGAGTGGGGAACGGTGCCGGCGCGAGGCGGTCATACCTTTATTTGAAGACGGTGTGCCGAAGTGCCGGGACGCCAAAAATTGTGTCCTAAAGGGCACGGTTGTGGGCCAATTGCCAAAATGGGCCGATGCGCCATTTCGTCGCTTGAATACTGCAGCCCGGCGCATTAAGACGCAGGACAGTTAAACCGGAGAGGTTGCATGACCATCGATTTTGAGCTGGCGCGAACCAAAATGGTGGACAATCAGATTCGTACGACGGATGTGACGTCCCACCCTGTGCTCGAGGCATTTTTGTCGGTCGCGCGAGAGGATTTCGTTCCGGGCGATGTGCGGGCACTGGCGTATATTGACGATGATATCCGGATTTCAGATGGCGGCGACGGACAGATCGACCGTTATCTTATGGAGCCGTCGCCGCTTGCGAAACTGCTACAGCTGGCCGACGTCAAAAAGAGCGATGTTGTCCTCGAGATCGGCTGCGGTACGGGTTACGTGTCGGCGCTTCTGTCGCTGCTGGCGGATTCGGTGGTCGCGCTCGAATCGGACACGGCGCTCGCCGAACAGGCCGGTGAAACACTTTCTAAACTTGGCTACGATAATGTAGCGGTCGTGACCGGCACACTCGCTGACGGCTTCAAGCCGGAGGCGCCTTACGATGTGATATTCATCGGTGGTGCGGTCGAGGAACTACCGCATGGCCTTTTCGACCAGCTGCGCAATGGTGGCAGGCTGGTCGTCGTTGAGGGCCATGGCAATGCCTCCAAGGCCAATCTTTATGTGCGGGATGGGGGCAATACATCGGCACGGCGTGGGTTTAACACCTCCGTCAAACCTCTGCCGGGCTTCGAAAAGGAGGCGGCGTTCGAGTTTTGAACACAAATACCGATCGCCACTGTGGTTTATGAGTAACAGAACACGTTATAGTTGGAGTGAATCGCGCCGAAGCATTGTATCCGGTGGGTAAATTCTTAAAATCAGCGTGTATCATGAGAGGGTATGGCCGCGCTAAATCATGCGGCCGCTTGAGGGGATGACCGAATTGTCCAGATTGCGTAGAACACTGTTGCTGACTGCGACCATGACTGTTGCAGCGATCGTACCCCTAACGGCCTCAGCCGAAACCATTCTCGGTGCCATGGCAAAGGCCTACGAAAACAACCCGGATCTCAATGCTGCCCGTGCCGGTTTGCGCGCAACGGACGAAGGTGTTGCGATTGCCAAATCCGGATACAGGCCCACAGTCTCGGCAACGGCCAGTTTGTCGGCAACATCCACCGAAATCGGAGGATTGCCGATAACGACCAACAGCCAGGACGGTTCCGTTGGCGTGTCTTTTACACAGTCGTTGTTTGACGGGTTCCAGACTCGCAATAATGTACGCGCAGCGGAAGCCAACGTTTTCGGCGGGCGACAGAACCTTCTCAACACGGAAATGACCATACTGCTTTCCGCGGCGCAGATTTACGCCAATGTCGTCCGCGATGCGCAGATCGTTCGGGTCCGCCGTCAGAACCTTGAGTTCTTGCGCGAACAGCGCAATGCCGCTCAGGCGCGGTTCGATGTCGGAGAGGGTACACGGACCGACATAGCGCTCGCGCAGGCGCAACTGGAATCAGCCCGCGCATCGCTTTTGTCCGCCCAGGCACAATACAAATCGAGTGTGGCTGTTTATGTGCAGATCATTGGCCAGGCGCCAAAAAATCTGAAAAGGCCCAGCCCGACACGCAAATCGATGCCATCATCATCTGCGCTTGCCGTCCAAATCGGCCTGCGTGAACATCCGAACATTCTGAGCTCTCAGTATACGGTTGATGCGGCCGGCTTCAATGTGAAAGCCCTGGAAGGGGCATTGCTGCCGAGTGTGTCGCTGACGGGGTCGGTTACCCACGCTGATGGCGGAACAACAGCAAGCACCGTTGCGGCAAACTTTACAGTGCCGATCTATCAGGCGGGAGCGGCTTCCGCGCGGGTCCGCCAGGCAAAGGAATCGCTCGGCCAGGCGAGAATACAGGTCGATTCGGCGCGGCGGGAAGTGGAACAGAACATCGTAACCGACTGGGCTCAACTTGAAGCCTCCAACGCTTCCATCGCAGCCAACGTTGCGCAGGTCGAAGCCGCCCAACTGGCGCTGAAAGGTGTTGTTGAAGAACGCAAGGTCGGTCAGGCAACGCAGCTTGACGTTCTGGAAACACAGTCGAATGTTCTATCCGCACAGGAAAGTCTGGCTCAGTCGCAGCGCGATGCCGTTGTCGCAAGCTACAGCCTGCTCAGCTCCATGGGTCGGCTGACGGTTCCCCGGCTTGGGCTGAGGGTTTCGCAATACCGTCCGGGACTTCACTACAAGGCCGTCAAGGACAAGTGGTTCGGGCTGAGAACAGTCGACGGCCGCTAGACAATACGCGAATTTCATACGGGCGCGGCTTCATCGATAAGCCGCGCCCGTTTTCTATTATCCTGTGAACCACAACCGGCAATTTTATGCGCGGGATTCTCATCTGCAATTCAATAGCATACACTTAACGTGTGATTCGGGTTTGACCACGGTGTGATCCGGATCCTGATGCGGCAGATTTCGAGGAACGGTATGGCACAGGCAAATGTGGCACGTGAGCCGAGTATGGAAGAGATATTGGCTTCCATTCGAAAAATCATAGAGAGCAATGACGACCCGGAAGCCGGGGACAGAGCAGATGCAATGTCAGCGGCGCAAGAAGATATCCCGGACGACGACCGGAACGAGGACGAGCCCCCGCTGACGGTCATCAAAGCAGCTAACGAGCAGGAGGCACCGGAGGCAACAGGCGCTTCGGGTGGTCTTTCCGCCTTTGCGGCCGGGGCGCCCAAAAAACCAACTCCTGAATCGTTGCAGGCAAGTCCCAGCCCGTTTGCACCGCCGTCCTATAGTGGTGAAGCGGGCACTTCCCGTCACGGCGCCGGCGCTGCAGATGCAACAGAGAAGCCGGTTTCGCTGGCCAGGTTTGCAGCTGAAGCCGAGTCGACATCAAAAGCAGCGATTGAAGAGGACGCCGAAGAGAAATCGGATGACGGTGTTATTGAAATTGCCGCTGAGGCAAAGTCCGGCAACAAGGTGAGGCCGGACCTCGTGAGCGGCAAACCGGAAGCTGATGTTCTTCATGTGCCGGGCAAACCCGGGCCGGATATCGATGCGGACAGGAGTGATGACCCGATGGCCACGCCCATGGAAAACGATCTTTCCGACGGGGAAGAGGCGCGCGCACTGATTTCCCCGGAGGCCGGCGCGAAGGTTGCAGCTTCGTTCGACAACCTCAATCATGCGTTGGTGAGCGGGCCCAACCGTTCTTTTGACGAAATCGCTGAGGACATGCTGCGCCCCATGCTGCAGCAATGGTTGGACGACAACCTGCCGACGCTCGTCGAACGTCTTGTGCGTGAGGAAATCGAGCGCGTTGCCCGTGGACGCTGACGAATAGAGCGCATCAAAACCCGTTCCCTGCATTTCAAACCCGGCCAGTAATTCAACTGGTCGGGGATTTGGCTTGAATGGCGCGGACAGTGAGGGTACACCGCACTGCGATAAACCCTTACTAGTGGCCGGATGAATGCTTGAAAAAAACTACAACGCTGCACAAAGCGAGCCGATAATTGCCAAGCGCTGGGAAGAAGCCGGCGCGTTTAAAGCCGGAGCAGGGGCAAAGGACGGCGCCGACTCATTTAGTATCGTCATCCCGCCACCCAATGTGACCGGCTCGCTGCACATGGGGCACGCGCTCAACAACACTCTGCAGGATATCCTTGTGCGCTTCGAGCGCATGCGCGGCAAGGATGTTCTGTGGCAACCCGGTATGGACCACGCGGGCATTGCCACACAGATGGTTGTGGAGCGCAAGCTCATGGAGATGCAGCAGCACCGCCGTGATATGGGGCGGGACAAATTCATCGAAAAGGTCTGGGAGTGGAAGGACGAGTCCGGCGGCGCGATCTTCAATCAGCTTCGCCGTCTTGGCGCATCCTGTGACTGGTCGCGCGAGCGCTTCACCATGGACGATGGCTTGTCCAAGGCGGTGCTTGAGGTCTTTGTCACCCTCTACAAGGAAGGGCTGATCTACAAAGACAAAAGGCTGGTGAACTGGGACCCGAAACTGCTCACCGCGATTTCCGACCTTGAAGTCGAGCAGGTCGATACAAAAGGCAATCTTTGGCATTTCCGCTATCCGTTGGAGGAAGGCGTCAGCTACGAACACCCCGTTGCCTTTGACGAGGATGGCAAACCCACCGAGTGGGAAACACGAAACTATCTGATTGTCGCGACGACGCGGCCCGAAACCATGCTTGGCGATACGGGCGTTGCGGTTCACCCGGACGACGCACGCTACGCTGCGATCGTCGGCAAGCATGTGATTTTGCCGTTGGTCGGGCGCCGTATTCCGATTGTCGCCGACGAGTATCCGGATCCAGAGGCAGGAACCGGGGCCGTCAAGATGACGCCCGCCCATGACTTCAACGATTTCGAAGTCGGCAAACGTGCGGGATTGCGTGCCGTCAACATCATGACCCGCGACGGTCATATTACGCTGAAAGGCAACGAGGATTTCCTCGAAGGTCTGCCGCAGAGCGACGCGCTTGCCACGACATTGGAAGATTATGATGGCGGCGAGCGGTTTGCCGTCCGCAAGAAGATCGTTGCGCGCATGGAGGAACTGGGCCTTCTGGACAAGGTCGAGGAGCATCGACACATGGTGCCCCATGGCGATCGTGGCGGCGTTCCGATCGAACCGTTCCTGACGGATCAGTGGTACGTCAATGCGGAAGTGCTGGCGCAGCCGGCGATCGCTTCTGTACGCGAAGGCCGCACGAACTTTGTGCCGAAGAACTGGGAAAAGACCTATTTCGAGTGGATGGAGAACATCCAGCCCTGGTGCATTTCCAGGCAGCTTTGGTGGGGACATCAGATTCCGGCATGGTATGGCCCCGACGGAACGGTGTTTGTCGAGCGTACGGAAGATGAAGCAAAAGCTGCTGCCGAATCACATTACGGCGAGCCGGCGGAACTGGTGCGCGACGAGGACGTTCTCGACACCTGGTTCTCTTCGGCGCTCTGGCCGTTTTCAACGCTTGGCTGGCCGGAAAAGACGCCGGAACTTGAACATTATTATCAGACCGACGTTCTGGTCACCGGCTTCGATATCATCTTCTTCTGGGTCGCGCGGATGATGATGATGGGCTTGCATTTCATGAAGGACGACAATGGAACGCCCATCGAACCGTTCCACACGGTCTATGTCCACGCGCTTGTCCGCGACAAGCACGGTGCGAAAATGTCCAAGTCGAAGGGCAATGTGATCGATCCGCTGGAACTGATCGACGAATATGGTGCTGACGCACTGCGCTTTACGCTTGCCATCATGGCAGCGCAGGGCCGCGACGTTAAGCTGGACCCACAGCGCGTTGCCGGCTACCGGAATTTTGGAACCAAGCTCTGGAACGCCGCGCGCTTTGCCGAAATGAACGGAGTTGCCCATCAGGATGATTTCGATCCTCTGGGTGTGGATCTGACGATCAACCGGTGGATTTTGACCGAGCTTGCCCGGACTATTCACGAGGTTACGGCGGGCATTGAAAGCTACCGGTTCAACGAGGCGTCGGCTGCAGCGTACCGTTTCGTCTGGAACCAGTTCTGCGACTGGTATCTGGAATTGCTTAAGCCGGTCTTCAACGGCGAGGATGACGCTGCCAAAAAGGAAGCTCAGGGCTGTGCGGCCTATGTGCTCGATGAAATCTACAAACTCCTGCATCCGTTCATGCCGTTCATGACCGAGGAGCTTTGGGATCAGACGCCCGGCCGCAAGGGGCTGCTGTGTCATGCCGCCTGGCCGACACCGGGTTACCTGGATGAAGAAGCAGCTGACGAGATCAACTGGCTTGTTGAGCTCGTGTCCGGACTTCGGTCCGTACGTGCGGAAATGAACGTGCCGCCGTCCGCTGTGGCGCCGCTGGTCGTTGTCGGGGCGGGGGATGAAACCTGCGTTCGTCTGCTGCGTCATGATCCGGCTATCAAGCGGTTGGCACGGGTTGAGGATATCGTTCTGGAACAGGACGCACCCAAGGGCTGCGCACAGATCGTTGTCCGCGAAGCAACTTATTGTTTGCCGCTGGGTGCGCTGATCGATCTTGTTGCCGAAAAAGCCAGGCTCGAAAAGGCACTTGGCAAGATTACGGCGGACTATGAAAAGATCGGCAAAAAGCTGCAGAATGAGAAGTTCGTTGCCAATGCCCGTCCGGATGTGGTTCAGGCGGAGCGGGAAAAATTGGGTGATCTTAAAAGCCAAATGGAAAAGCTCACCGCTGCAATCGAACGCGTTGAGGAAGCCGGTTAGATTTCAACCATTTGGCGAAACACGAAATGTTGAGAGGTCAGGCCCCGTTCTGACCTCTTTTTTTTGTCATAATTGGCCTAGGTGAATGCAAGTTGTGACGAATTGGCAACACTTTTTTTGCAAAGGTTTGCTATGACCGCAGTAGATGCTCGTTGCCAATTTCCCGCCACAAACCGGGAGCATCCGTGAACGCCGCGGGTGTGAACGGGCTGGTAGGTTCACGCAACGCTTTTTGAGGACCCTGATGGACGCCAAGACAATCGATAAATCCAGACTTCCGAGCCGTTATACAACGGTTGGTCCGGCACGCGCGCCGCACCGTTCGTATCTATATGCGATGGGATTGTCGTCTAAGGAAATTGCCCAGCCGCTGGTCGGCGTGGCAAGCTGCTGGAATGAAGCAGCGCCCTGCAACATCTCGCTGATGCGGCAGGCCCAGGTTGTCAAAAAAGGCGTTGCCGCCGCCAATGGCACGCCACGCGAATTTTGCACGATTACGGTTACCGATGGCATTGCCATGGGTCACCAGGGCATGAAGTCCTCGCTAGTTTCACGCGATGTGATTGCAGATTCCGTCGAGTTGACCATGCGCGGCCATTGCTACGACGCTTTGATCGGACTGGCGGGTTGCGACAAATCGCTGCCTGGAATGATGATGTCCATGGTGCGTCTCAACGTGCCCTCCATATTCATTTATGGCGGCTCCATTTTGCCGGGTACCTTCAAGGGGCGGCAAATCACGGTTCAGGACGTGTTCGAAGCTGTTGGCCAGCACTCGGTAGGCAATATGTCGGACGATGATCTTGCCGAAATCGAACAGGTGGCCTGTCCCTCGGCCGGTTCTTGCGGTGCACAGTTTACGGCCAACACAATGGCCACGGTCGCAGAGGCGATTGGCCTCGCGCTGCCCTATTCCTGCGGCGCGCCTGCGCCCTACGAAATTCGCGACCGTTTCTGTTACGCGTCAGGCGAAAAGATCATGGAATTGATCGCCCGTAATGTAAGGCCTCGCGATATCGTGACGCGTAAAGCCCTGGAAAATGCCGCCACAGTGGTTTCCGCCACCGGCGGGTCGACCAATGCGGCGCTTCATCTTCCGGCAATTGCGCATGAGTGCGGGATCGAATTCGATCTGTTTGATGTCGCTGAAATATTTGAGAAGACGCCCTATATCGCGGATCTCAAGCCGGGCGGCAAATATGTCGCCAAGGATATGTTCGAAGCCGGCGGCATCCCGCTGCTGATGAAGACGCTGCTTGAGCACGGATATCTGCACGGCGATTGCATGACTGTTACTGGCCGCACAATTGCCGAAAACATGGAATATGTCGAATGGAACGACCAGCAGGATGTGGTGAGGCCCGCGAGTGATCCGATCACGAAGACTGGTGGTGTTGTTGGGTTGAAAGGCAATCTTGCCCCAGAAGGTGCGATCGTAAAGGTCGCGGGCATGGCCAATCAGACCTTTTCCGGACCGGCACGTTGTTTCGATTCGGAAGAAGAATGTTTCGAGGCGGTGACGAACCGCGATTACAAGGAAGGCGAAGTCCTCGTCATTCGCTATGAAGGTCCGAAGGGTGGCCCCGGCATGCGCGAAATGCTTGCCACGACGGCTGCTCTATACGGTCAGGGAGTTGGCGACAAAGTCGCGCTGATCACAGATGGACGCTTCTCAGGCGCGACACGAGGATTTTGCATCGGGCATGTTGGACCGGAAGCTGCCGTTGGCGGTCCGATCGGTTTGCTGAAAAACGGTGACATCATCGAGATCGATGCCGTTGAAGGAACCATAAATGTCCGCTTGAGCGACGCAGAGCTGGCCGAACGGCGTGAAGCCTGGCAGCCGCGCGAAACGGACTACACATCAGGTGTTTTGTGGAAATACGCCCAGACAGTGGGAACCGCACAAAAAGGGGCGGTAACCCATCCGGGCGGAGCAGAAGAAAAACAGTGTTATGCAGATATCTAGTTTGATGGTAGGGCGCGTATTAGCCTGCATGCTGGCCATGACGATCGGTTCGGCGGGATCCGCATTTGCGTTTGATCCTGACGCTGGCGTTAACGAGAAATCGGGTCCGCTTGTCTTGTTCAAATTCGGCTTCTCGGCCTATAAGAACGGCCACAAGGATGACGCTGTCGAGGCCTACCGCCATGCCGCCGAGCAGGGACACCCCGGTGCCCGCTGGGCACTTGCGAACATGTATGCAGCCGGGGACGGTGTGGTTGAAGACGACTACGCCGCCTTCAAGATCTACGACCGTATCGCCCGTGAGGGTGTGGAGCCCGGTTCGAGCGAAACCGGTTACTTCGTCAATGCGCTGGTGTCGCTCGCAAGTTACTATCAGCGTGGCATTCCCGACAGCCCGGTCAAGGCAGACCCGGTCCAGGCAAGGCAGCTTTATTTCCAGGCCGCTTCCGCATTCGGAATTCCGGAAGCACAGTTTCAGCTCGGCCGCATGATGCTGGTGGGCGAGGGCGGCAGCAGCGACCTTCGCCAGGCCAAGAAATGGCTGAACCGGGCACGTAAATCCGGTCATCCCGGCGCTGCAGCGTTGTTTGGTGACACGATCTTCCAGGAAGGCCATACCGTTCGCGGGCTTGCCTATCTGACGGTCGCACTTGAACGCGCAAGCATCAATGACCGCGTGTGGATCAGGTCGATCCAGGAACAGGCATTTTCCGTTGCCGAAGAGGCTGACCGGCGCACGGCAATCGCTTTGGCGCAGGATATGCTGTCCAAGGGCAAGAACTGATCCAGGCAGTCGCTGCCTGGGCAGTGATCGATATCCAAAATTTGATGAATTTCAAAGGCCTAGAGCAGCGGGTTTTGCTGTTCTTCTGACCAGTTGCCTGCAGACGGACAGCCGTCCTGCAGGCGCTTCCACGATGTATTGTTCAAAACCCGTTCGCAGCGCGCCAGAAACTGTTTTCCCGATGCCGTCTTGATACAAAAGAGCTTGCCGAGAGCAACACGCTGGCCGTTGGCGACGCAATTGCAGTTCTCGGTCTCTCCGGCAATCGCGGGTGTGGCCGACATAATGGTTGCGAGCAATATCGCGCATCCGGCAATTGGTGCGAGGCGCTGGCGAAAAGTCCCAACGGTGCCAGCCGGACGATTCGAGCTGCAGTGTTCAGACATATGATCATGATGCACGCGTTCGCCGGCAACCGCAAGCGACCGCCGTTTTTTCTGGTTTCAATTGTTTTTGATGCAGCTAAGGACGTATTTCGGTGTCAGGCGGCTTGCGACCCTGCTACGGCTTCAAAGTCCAGTTCGACAATCGCCGGCACGTGATCGGACGGTTTTTCCCAACCGCGCACGTATTTTTCGATATCGGCGGATATCAACCTGTCGGCTGCTTCCGGCGACAGAAGCAGGTGATCGATGCGAATGCCGTTGTTTTTCGGCCAGGCGCCTGCCTGATAATCCCAGAAAGAGTAGACTTTATCGGCGTCGGTGGTGTTGCGGACGGCTTCCGTAAAGCCGAGATTTTCAAGGCGGCGGAATGCCGACCGCGTCTCCTCACGAAACAGCGCATCACCCTCCCAGACCGCCGGATCGTGACAGTCGAAGGGTTCTGGAATGACATTGTAGTCTCCGGCAAGAATCAGTGGTTCTTCCAGTGAAAGCCGATCGGATGCCCATCTCTCGAGGCGTTCCATCCATTTTATTTTGTACGGGAACTTCTCAGTATCTACCGGATTTCCGTTAGGCAGATAGAGCGAAACGACACGCAATACGCCACCATTGACGGAATAAACGCCCTCAATGAACCGCGCCTGCTCGTCCGGTTCGTCCGATGGCGCCAATAAAGGTAGGCCGCGATTGACCTCATCGGGCGCCATTTTTGAAACCAGCGCGACGCCGTTAAAGCCCTTCTGTCCGTGTGTTTCCACATGGTAGCCTGCTGCTTCGATCGCCTCGCGCGGGAAATTCTCGTCGACCGACTTTATTTCCTGCAGGCAGGCAATATCGGGCTGACTTTCCGACAGCCAGCTGACGAGGTTATCAAGGCGTGCCTTGATACCGTTGATGTTCCAGCTGGCTATTTTCATGAAAAATCCGTCAGATGGTGAAACTGGTGCCGCAACCGCATGATGCGATGGCATTGGGATTATTGATCTGAAAGGACTGTCCCATCAGATTATCGACGAAATCAATCTCCGATCCACCCATATAAACGAGCGAAAGCGAATCGATCAGCACACGCGCATCGCCCTTTTCGAGCACGAAATCGTCGTCTTCGGCCGCGTCCGCCAGGTCAAATTTGTAGGAGAAACCCGAACATCCACCACCTTCGACAGAGACACGCAGGGCGGATTTCCCCTTTTCCGCAGCCAATATGTCCGCAATACGGCTGGCTGCGGCGTCGGAAAGCGTCACTTCATTTACTTGCGTCATAGAACCTCCTAGCCGGGTGCAAGGTCCGGAGAGATTTTGATTGAACATAGTTGTCCTATAGGTATGAACAACAGCAAGCCGCGTCAACGGGGAAGGCGGAACAATGACTGTCGATGAAAGCGCGCTCGGTTTCGGCACCGGGGAGCGCGCGGTCTGGGCAAGCGATCCGAAATGCAGCAGAGGGCGGCTCCATCCAGAGCGGCCCAGCCGAACCCGTTCGGAGTTTCAACGCGACCGGGATCGCATAATCCATACGACGGCCTTTCGCAGGCTCAAGCACAAGACACAGGTTTTTGTAGCCCATGAAGGCGATCATTTCAGAACCCGGCTGACCCATACAATCGAGGTGGCGCAGATCGCCCGGGCACTGGCGCGGGCGCTCAGGCTTGATGAGGACCTGGCAGAAGGCGTGGCTCTCGTTCATGATTTCGGCCATACGCCGTTTGGCCACACCGGAGAAGACGCGCTGGACGAATTGCTGAAGGAGTTCGGCGGCTTCGACCACAACGCGCAATCCTTGCGGATCGTCACACAGCTGGAGCGCCGGTATGCAACATTTGACGGGCTCAATCTGACCTGGGAAAGCCTTGAAGGGCTGGTCAAACACAACGGTCCTTTGACCGACAGTGCCGGTGAGGGCCTGCACGGACCGGTTCCACGGCCCATCGTCGATTATTGCGCACTCCAGGACCTGCAGCTTGCGACCTACGCAAGCCTGGAGGCACAGGTCGCAGCCATTGCGGACGATATTGCCTACAACACACATGACATTGACGATGGTTTGCGCGGCGGGTTGCTGAGTCTGGAAATGCTGGAGGATGTTCCATTCCTGCGCGATCTGTTGAGCGATGTGCGCAAACGCTATCCGGATCTTGAGGAAAGCCGCATGATCCATGAGATCATGCGCCGGCAGATAACGCTCATGGTGGAGGATGTCATATCAGTCGCGCAAGAGAATCTCGCCCGGGTGCGGCCACAAAGCGCGGATGAGGTGAGGGCGGCTGACGCCGCATTTGCGCAGTTTTCACCGTCTCTGAAGGAGGCGGACAAGAGCATCAAGGCTTTTCTCTACGCGAATATGTACAGACATTCCGAGGTCATGCTGGTCCGCGAACAGGCTGCCAATATCGTGCGCGATCTCTTCAACGCCTACATGGACAAGCCGGCGCTGATGGGCGGTCACTGGACGGAGGGTGTCGAAAGCCTGGACCGCAGCGGAACTGCGCGCCGTGTTGCCGACTATCTGGCCGGCATGACGGACACTTTTGCCATAAAACAGCACCGCGCATTGTTTGACCGCACACCCGAATTGCGATAGTCAGCGGCCAACTCTTGCCGGTTGATTACGGTGTTATTTCCGCATATCGGCGCTTCCCGGATGGAATAAATGAATCTTTTCAAAGACTTTGAAGGGCGCGTTCTGAACGCACTTGAGGCCCTGGATAGAATCCAGGAAAAAAGGGACACAATCAGCCTGACACGCGTTGCGGTGGAGCCGCCGCGCGACCCCAGCCACGGGGATGTTGCAACCAATGCCGCAATGGTGCTTGCCAAGTCTCTGGGCACGAACCCGCGTGCGCTGGCCGATGAAATTTCCGTCGTTCTGGAGAAAGACGCAGACATAGACAGCGTCTCGGTGGCCGGTCCCGGTTTCATCAACATGAAGCTGTCCGCGGCCTATTGGCAACGCACGCTCGCGGAGATGATCGCAGCAGGCGAAACCTATGGACGCAGTGATCTCGGCGGCAACCGCAAGGTCAATGTCGAATATGTATCGGCCAATCCCACAGGGCCAATGCATGTCGGACACTGCCGCGGCGCCGTCGTTGGCGATTCACTTGCCAACCTGCTTTCGTTCGTTGGTTACGATGTGACAAAGGAATATTACATCAACGATGCCGGCGCGCAGATCGACATTCTGGCCCGGTCCGTGTTTTTGCGTTATCGCGAGGCCCTTGGCGAGGAAATCTCCGAAATTCCGGCCGGTCTTTACCCGGGCGACTACCTTGTTCCGGTCGGCAAGGCACTGGTTGACGAGTTCGGGTCCAAGCTGCGCGGCATGACGGAAGCCGCGTGGCTGCCGATCGTCAAGGAGCGTGCCATCGATGCCATGATGGAGGTGATCCGTGGCGATCTGGCCGCGCTCAATGTCGAGCATGAGATATTCTTTTCCGAACGCGAATTGCACGACAACGGCGCCAAGGCAATTCGAGAGGCGATCAACGACCTTACCTTCAAGGGTTATGTCTACAAGGGAAAACTGCCGCCGCCAAAGGGGCAGAAACCGGAAGAATGGGAAGACCGCGAGCAGACGCTGTTCAAGTCTACCGATGTGGGCGATGACATCGACAGGCCGCTGATCAAGTCCGACGGTTCATACACCTATTTCGCGGCAGATGTTGCTTATTTCCACGATAAGTTCGAGCGCGGATTTGAAGAGATGATCTATGTGCTTGGGGCCGATCATGGCGGTTACGTAAAGCGCATGGAGGCCGTTGCCAAAGCCGTATCGGAAGACAAATCGAAACTTACCGTGCTTTTGTGCCAGTTGGTGAAGCTTTACCGGGACGGCGAGCCGGTGCGTATGTCGAAGCGTTCGGGTGACTTCGTCACGTTGCGCGACGTGGTCGAGGAAGTGGGTCGTGATTCGGTCAGATTCATGATGCTTTACCGCAAAAGCTCTGAACCGCTGGACTTTGATTTTGCAAAAGTGACCGAGCAGTCAAAGGACAATCCGGTGTTCTATGTGCAGTATGCACACGCCCGCTGCCATTCGGTTTTCCGCCAGGCTGCCGAGGCTTTCGCGGATGTTGACCTCGAAAATATCGACTATTCGCAAGCCATCGGCGATCTTATTTGTGATGAAAGTGAAATTCAGCTGGTCGCAAAACTTGCGGAATTCCCCCGGATCGTGGAAAGTGCTGCTGTGGCTCATGAGCCGCACAAAATTGCGTTTTATCTATACGATGTTGCGAGCGCGTTTCACGCTCATTGGAATAGGGGTAAGGAAGCGGCAGAATTACGGTTTATTAACGATACGAAACCAAAATTGAGCATGGCCAGATTGGGGCTAGTGAAAGCTGTTGCTGCGGTGTTAAAGTCTGGGCTGTTAATCACCGGGACCAACGCCCCGGTAGAGATGCGTTGAGCGTCACCTTTTGCCCACAATGTACTGGCATGAGAGTATGCTCAATGCACGCGAGTGGACAGTATGGCCGACAACCGAATTTCTGAAGCACGCCAGCCGGCGGACACGGATCAAAAACACGATGATCCGCTGGCCGAACTGGCGCGTATCGTGGGATTTGAAGAAGAAGGAAACAACACGGCAGATAACGATGCGGAATCCGTTCAGGCGGAGACCGGATTCGATCTTGAAGCCGAGTTGATGCGCGAACTGCAAATCGACGTAAGCGATGACGGCGATCAAGCCGATTCAAATGCCGTGTTTGCAGCAACCGAGCCGGTTGATGAGCAGATCCAGCAAGAGGCTCAGGAGACGGCTTCAAAAATCGCCAATGAGCAGATTATACCGATTCATTCTGATGAGCGCGAAACACCGGCGGCAACCGCAAGTGGCCGTAAATCGGGCGACGCTTGGCCCCATGCGATGCCGGATGCCGCAGCTCAACTGACCAGTCTCGAAGCCGAACTGCAGGCAGCATTTTCAGCCCTTGAGGGCAAGAGCGCCAAGCCGGAACCGGTTGTAGAGCCGGAACTGGTACATGAGCCGAAGCCAGCACTTGAGCCGGAGCCGGCACCTGAGCCAGAGCCCGTTCAGGTTGAGGAAGTGGTGCAGGCTGATGAACCAGTCCAGGTTGAGGAACCAGTCCAGGTCGAAGAACCGGTTCAGGTTGAAGAACCCGTCAGAATGCCGGCGGCATCTGCCGGGCCGATTGATGCCATTGCGGAGAGCGATGAGCTGAAGGAAGCCTACGATAAGCTTCAAAAGGACATTGAGGCGGCAAAACCACAGGATGACGATCTGGGTGATGGAGGCAGCGACCTGACGGACATGCTGCTTGCAGAGATGGCCGAGGTCGAGGCGGAAGCGGCGGAGAATATTCCGGCGGCATCGGAAATTCCATTCGACCCCTCCGGCATTGCCGAGTCGGAAACAGCTCCGGAGACCATGGCTGCACTTGAAGTGCCGGATTACGAACCGGAAGTCGAGGCTGCTCCGCAGCCGCAGGATAACGATTTCGGTCTGCCTCTCGAGGACGAACTTGATGCGCTGAGTTCACCTGAGCCCGTGGCAGAGCCTGTTGAGAATCCGGTTCAGGCCGAGAACTATTCTGCTGCCAGTGTCGGTGCTTCTGACCCAAGTCTTGAGCCGACAGCACTAGACGCGGCCAATGCCGCCTATGCCGGTTCCGTTTCACAGCGGCCTCAGGCGCAGTATGATGACGAACCTGGTTCAGAGGGCTATCACGACGACTACGGGGATGACGATTTTCCCGGCGTAGATGATTTTACGCACGAGGACCTTGCTCCGCCGACGTTCGACGAATTCGAAGATGGCGACAACGAGCGGTCCGGACGCAGAGGTTTGGTTGCCGCGGCGGTCGTGCTGGGCATAGCCGTTGTCGGTGGCGGCGGTTTTTACTGGTGGAACAGCAGTCTTGGAGGCGGCGCTTCCGACGGACCGCTTATCATCGCTGCAAACAACGATCCGGTGAAGATCAAGCCCGAAAACCCGGGCGGAAAAACCGTTCCAAATCAGGATCTTGCCGTTTATGACAAGGTGGCCGGAACTGAGGCTCAGCAGGGGCAGGATCAGAACCTCGTAACAACGACCGAGGAACCGATTGACGTTGTTCAGCGGACACTTGATCCCGACACTCTGCCGCTGGAAGGGCGTGCCAATGCGACCAACGCGGCCGTAAAATCCGAAGAAAGGCTTGCCGCAACAAACACGTTGGATCCGGATCCGTCTGCCGATTCCGGCGCGAGCGGAATCGCTCCGCGCAAAGTGCGAACCCTGGTTGTTAAGCCCGACGGCACGATCGTCGCCCGCGAGGAGCCGGCAACAACTGCTTTGGCTTCCGGAACGTCGACCCTGAAGCCAACCGGTTCAGCCGCAAATTCCGCCACCGGCGCTACAGCCAGCACCGTTGGAACGGCGACATCAACCAACGCTGCTCCCGCTGCAACGACGACTCAGGTGGAAGTGGCTACGGCTTCAAAGACTATTCCCGTCGCTGAGGTTATGCCCAAGGCGGTTGTGCAGACTACCGGCACTGGCAGTGATGCCGGGGCTAGCACGGCGGCACTGCCGCCCATTGACGAAAACCTTCGCAATTCCGGCGCCCTGCCGTTGCCGGAGGCGAAACCTTCAGCTGTTGCGGCCTCGGAGGGCACGACAGTCGTGGCTTCAGCCGATACAAATACGGGCGGCTCGAGCAATGCGGTCGCAGCTCCCGTGCCGTCAACGCGGCCAGCTGAGCAACCTGTCAATATTGTAGAGGCGGTGACCGAGCGCGGGAATCTGGCGGGCGGCACAGCTGCAGCCAACCCGGGCGGTTACATGATGCAGATTTCATCGCAGCCCTCCGAAGAGGCGGCTCGCGCTTCATACCAGAATCTGTCTCAGCGATACGCATCGATCATCGGCGACAAGAACGTCGTTTACGAGCGCGCCGACATCGAAAACCGGGGCGTGTTTTACCGGGTACGGATTCCGGCTGGATCGAAAGATGACGCCAACAGCCTTTGCGCCCGATACAAGGCCGCCGGCGGCAGCTGTTTTGTGGCGCGCCGTTAATCATCAGGCCGCGCAAGAAGAGGACCGTGTCTGACGTATCACTGCGATATGTGTAGTGGGCTATCCTTTGTGAGACAGCGGTGTATGATTCGCCTATGACCGAATCAAAAGCGATGATCCTTGGATGCGGCGGATTAGAGCTAACGGATGAGGAGCGGGCCTTCTATAAGGCCGAACGCCCTTGGGGATTCATCCTGTTCGCACGCAACATCTCCGAACCGAATCAGATTGTCGATCTGGTTGCCGGTCTTCGCGACTGTGTGGGCCGTCCGGACGCGCCGGTTTTGATCGATCAGGAAGGTGGGCGTGTTCAACGCATCAAACCGCCTCTGGTACCTTCCTATCCGCCGGCGCGCGCGATTGGCGAAATTTACAGCAAGAACCCCGACAACGGATTGCGTGCCGCGTGGCTGATGGCCCGCCTGTATGCATTTGACCTGTCCGCATTCGGGATCAACGTCGATTGCCTGCCGGTGCTCGATATTCCCGTTGACGGCGGTCATGACGTCATCGGAAACCGGGCATTTTCGAACGACCCGCACACCGTAACGCGGCTGGGGCGCGAAGCGATCAACGGCCTGACGGCCGGAGGGGTTTTGCCGGTAATGAAGCACATGCCCGGCCACGGGCGCGCCATGGTGGACAGTCATCTAAGCCTGCCCGTCGTCGACGCTGCGCTTGATGAACTGGCGGCCAGCGATTTTGTACCGTTTACAGCCCTTGCCGACGTGCCAATGGCGATGACGGCCCACATTGTGTTTTCCGAACTTGATCCGGATCATCCGGCAACCTCGTCTAAAAAAATCATCAGCGAGATCGTCAGGGGGAAAATCGGGTTTGACGGTCTGCTTATGTCGGATGACGTGTCTATGAAGGCACTTTCTGGGGATTTCGCGTCAAAGACCGATGCAATCTTCGAGGCGGGATGCGATGTAATTCTTCACTGTAATGGTGTCATGGGGGAAATGACCGAAATCTGCGCCCACACGCCGGTGCTGCAGGGGGCTGCAGCCGACCGGGCCGGAAGGGTCGTGTCTCTTTTCACCGATGCCGATGATGCAGACGAAACGACATTGCGGGCCGAGTTTGACAGCCTGGTTGCCGCTAACATGTCGCTTGTCTGAACGCCGAAAGGGTCGCATGCCATGGTAAACGCGTTGCGCGAACAGCAAAAATCCAACGGGGAAAAAGCTCCGATGGACAAGCTGTGGGAGAACGCAGAAACAACGGACCGCGGTTTGAGCGAGCCGGCCCTGGTTGTCGATATCGACGGTTTCGAAGGCCCGCTCGATCTGCTGTTGCATCTTGCCCGCAACCAGAAGGTCGACCTGGCGCGCATTTCGGTGCTGGCACTGGCCGAGCAATATCTTGCATTTGTTGACAGCGCACGCCGGTTGAGGCTGGAGCTTGCGGCTGATTACCTGGTTATGGCGGCCTGGCTGGCCTTTTTGAAATCGAAGCTGCTGATACCTCAAAAAGACGACGGTGATGAGCCGACCGGTGAAGAAATGGCTGCGCAACTGGCGTTTCGCCTGAAGCGGCTTGAGGCCATGCGGGACGTAGCAACACGGCTGGTCAACCGAAACCGCATAGGCCGCGAAATCTTTGTTAGGGGAGACCCGGAACCTGTCGTAATCGAAAGAAAATCGGAGTTTGAAGCAACGCTCTACGATCTGCTCAGCTCCTATGCGGGTCTGCGCCAGCGGCAATCTGTCACTCAGGTTACGATTTCACGGCGGCGGGTGTGGTCGCTGGGCGACGCGCGCGTCATTTTGCAGCGTATGATCGGTGATATGCACGAATGGACTGCTCTCGACCATTTTCTGGTCCGCTATCTCAGCGATCCGGAAGAAAGGGCAACGGCCATTGCCAGCTCATTTGCGGCATCGCTGGAAATGGTCAGAGAGGGCCGTCTGGAAATACGGCAGGAAATTCCCTTTGCGCCACTTTATCTGCGGCGCGGGAAGCGGGATGCGGACCCGGACGGACTAGAGGAGAAGGCGCAAAATGTCTGAAGGAACTCAGGCGCAAATCGTGCCCTTTGACAAGGAGGTGGTTGACGCCTCCGAAAATGACGAGCGCGACGACGCGGCCAAGCGCGAAATGCACGAGGCGGAACGCATTGCCGAAGCGCTGGTTTTTGCATCGGCTGAACCGGTGCCCGAGCGTGTGATAGCGGATAAACTTCCCGAAGGCATGGACGTTCGTGCCGTCATGAAACGGCTTGCCGGTTTCTACAGCCTGCGCGGCGTCAACCTGCTGCGCGTTGATGAACATTGGGCCTTCCGCACGGCCGCCGACCTGTCGTTCCTCATTCACCGGGATCAGACGGATGTACGGAAACTGTCCCGCGCCGCCCTCGAAGTGTTGGCGATCATAGCCTATCACCAGCCGGTCACCCGTGCCGAAATCGAGGAAATCAGGGGTGTTGCCACATCGCGCGGAACACTTGATGTCCTGCTGGAATCGGGGTGGATCAAAATGCGCGGCCGCCGCCGTACGCCGGGACGACCGGTGACCTATGGCACAACACTGGATTTTCTCGATCATTTCGGCCTGGAAGAGTTGCGGGACCTGCCGGGCATGGAAGAACTAAAAGGGGCGGGGCTGTTGTCATCGCGCATCCCCACCAATTTCCAGGTGCCTGTTCCGCCGGCAAATGACGACCTTGCCGACGATGAGGATCCGATTACTGAAATGGATCTGGAAGAGCTGGGGCTCTTGACACCGCTGGGTGAAGAAGACGAGTAGTAGGCTGGCAGAAAGACCAGATTAGAAAGTAACCGGTGACACCAGCCTCCGCACAGTATCGCCCGCAGACAAGTGCCGGCGTAACCTTCGCCGCCGAATTGGCGTTTGAGAATATCAGGCACGACTATCAGGGCCAGTTCACGCTGGACGGCTTGTCATTGCACGCGGCACCTGGCGAAGTGCTGTGCCTGCTCGGACCGTCCGGTTCCGGCAAAACCACGCTTCTTCGTCTGGCAGCCGGGCTCGAAGTCCCGCGGGAAGGGCGCATTCTACTGAACAATCAGGAGATTTCGGGGCCGAGCGTCTTTGTTCCACCGGAGCGCCGTGGTGTCGGCCTGATGTTCCAGGACTTTGCGTTGTTTCCGCATATGAGTGTTTTTGAAAATGTTCGATTTGGATTAAACGCGCTTTCCGAAACGGAATCCAAAAACGAAGCCATGGTCGCGCTCGAGCGGGTCGGACTTGCTCATTATGCGGATCAGTTTCCGCATGCGCTTTCCGGCGGCGAACAGCAAAGAGTTGCACTTGCCCGCGCCCTTTCACCACGTCCGTCCGTCTTGCTGATGGATGAGCCGTTTTCCGGGCTGGATTCGCGTCTCAAGGACACCGTACGCGATGAGACGCTTGCCATATTGAGAGAAACCCGGGCAACGGCTCTCATGGTGACGCACGATGCGGAAGAGGCCATGCGAATGGCTGATCGCATTGCGCTGCTCAAGGAGGGCAAGCTGGTACAGGCCGGAACTGCGGAAGACCTCTATTATCGCCCGGTCGATCTTTTTACTGCTGCTTTTTTTTCCGAGCTCAATGTCTTCGACAGTATCGTGCAATCCGGCGTTGTCGAAACGCCGCTGGGAACGTTCAAGGCCGGTAAGGCGCGCGACGGCGACAAATTGGTTGTCGCGGTCAGGCTGCCAAGCGTCGAAGTCAGTGAAAAGGGTGGTGACATACCGGCCCGCATTGTTTTCAGGCGTTTTCTGGGTGTTGTTGAACAGCTTGGGCTCGCTGTACCGGGTACCGAACAGGTAATTCAGGCCCGTATTCGGGCAGGACTACTGAAGTCAGGATTGCGCGACGTGATGCTTTGCGTTAACGAGCATGACATAATGATGTTTGAAAGTAGGTAGAAACGACCTACATCAAGATGATGAGATCCTCAGGGAGACGCAGGTATGGGTAGTTTTAGCATTTGGCACTGGTTGATCGTGTTGGTCGTGGTGCTGTTGCTGTTTGGCCGTGGCAAGATTCCGGAACTTATGGGTGACGTTGCAAAGGGCATCAAGAATTTCCGGAAGGGAATGGGTGAAGACGACGCCGCAGACGCCGCCGATACTGCCAAGACGGTTGAACACAAGGCGGATGAAAAAACGGAAAAGAGCTGACCGGGGGCCAGCGGCGATATAATCTGTTTTTGTCACATGCATGTTGACCGCAGCGAACGCTGCGGGGAGGCGCATCTATGTTGGATCTAGGCTGGCCGGAGCTTCTGGTCGTAGCGCTTGTGCTGATCATTGTTGTCGGGCCCAAGGACCTGCCTGCAATGCTGCGTGCGTTTGGACGCACGACCCGCAAGCTGCGCTCCATGGCCGGAGAGTTCCGCAGCCAGTTCGATGAAGCGTTGAAGGAGGCAGAGCTTGACGACGTCAAGGATGTTCTCAACGAGGCAAGGCAGCTTAATCCAACAAATATTCTGAAAGATGTCGTCGATCCGATCAGGGATGCGGGCAAGGACATCAAATCCGACCTGGACAAGGCAATGAAGGAGCCGTCAAAGGAAACTTCGTTACCGGATGCAGCTGCGAGTGCGACAACACCGTCGAAAACTGAGCCGGCCGTAAAGAAAGCCAACCCCGCAAAACCGGCGGCTAAATCAACCCGCAAAACAACAGCGGGGTCGGTTTCAAATGGCAAGCCGGCCTCATCTACGACTGAAAAGAAAGCCGGTTCGCGAAAGAGCACTGCCAAGGGTACGACGCGGAAGACCGCTGCCACGAAATCCAATGGCGCTGCCAAATCAGCGGCAGCAAAAAAGACCGCCGCTGCTAAGAAGACTGCCGGCAGCGCTTCAACCGGATCCAAGTCCACAACGCCGAAATCGACCAAAACCAGTGGAGATACTGCGTGACCACAGAGGAACTGGACGATACGGCGCAGCCTTTGCTGGCCCATCTGATTGAGCTGCGCCAGCGCCTTCTGTGGGCGGTCGGCGGCTTTTTCATAGCATTCCTTGTTTGTTTTTTCTTTGCCAAGCAGCTGTTTAACCTGCTGGTCGTTCCGTTTTCCTGGGCAGTTGAATGGGCGGGTCTTGAGGGCCGGCAGATTGAGCTGATCTACACCGCGCCGCAGGAGTTCTTCTTTACCCAGATCAAAATTGCCATGTTCGGCGGACTGGTCATCGCTTTTCCGTTGATCGCGGCGCAGGTCTACAAATTCGTTGCGCCGGGTCTCTACAAGAATGAGCGTTCGGCATTTTTGCCGTTCCTGATTGCCTCGCCGCTGTTGTTCCTTCTGGGCGGCGCGCTCGTCTATCTGTTCTTTACGCCAATGGTGTTGTGGTTCTTTCTCGCCATGGAGCAGCCCGCCGAGGGCGGCAAGGTCGCGATTGAACTTTTGCCCAAGGTGTCGGAATATCTCGATCTGATCATGACGCTGATCTTTGCGTTCGGTCTTGTCTTCCAGTTGCCGGTGGTCACAACATTGCTTGCCCGCGTCGGGCTGGTTACCGCGGACGGGCTGGCGTCGAAGCGCAAATACGCAATTGTTGCCGCCTTTGTTGCCGCTGCAATCCTTACCCCGCCGGACCCTGCAAGCCAGATCGGCCTTGCACTTCCGACTATCCTTCTCTACGAGATTGCAATCTATGCAGCTCGACTCGTGGAAAGACGGCGCGCCGAGAGCCAGACTTCTGATGATGATGAAGATTCGTCGGAAGAGGACAGCGCATCCTCGGAAACGTCATCCCCATAGTGTCGAAGATCCGGTAAAAACACGACCGGTTTCGTCTGCAGGTTTTATTAATCTCGCTCTAGAGCTGGGCAACGACAATGCTTGATATCAAATGGATACGGGAAAATGCCGCGGCGCTTGATGCAGCCCTTGCAAAGCGTGGTGCGGATGCGGCGGCTGCCGAACTGATCAAACTCGATGAGGACCGCCGTCAGCACGTTCAAAGTCTCCAGGATATGCAGTCGCGCCGGAACGCGGCGTCAAAGGAAATCGGCGCGGCCATGGGGCGCAAGGACCTTGAGACAGCTGAAAGCCTGAAGGCCGAAGTTGCCCAGCTCAAAGGCGCCTTGCAGGCTTCCGAGGAAGAGGTGAGGGTGCTCGACGCGAAGCTGGAAGAAGCACTGGCCGCCATTCCTAATGTTCCACTCGACGATGTCCCGACCGGTGCCGACGAAGACGACAACGAACTGGTTCGTCTCGAGGGCGAAAAGCCCGGTTGGAACCACAAGGCCCTGGAGCATTTCGACATCGGTGAAGCGCTCGAACTGATGGATTTCGAGGCGGCCTCACGCATAGCCGGAAGCCGCTTTGTGGTGCTGCGCGGACAGCTTGCCCGACTTGAGCGCGCTCTGGGCCAGTTCATGCTGGACCTGCATACGAATGAGCACGGCTACACCGAAGTCGTGCCGCCCATGCTGGTGCGGGACGAAGCCGTATTTGGAACAGGGCAGCTGCCGAAATTTGCCGAAGACCTGTTCCGCACGACCGACGGGCGCTGGATGATCCCGACGGCGGAGGTGCCGCTCACGAATCTGGTTCGGGAGGAAATTCTCGACCACGACAGGCTGCCGCTGCGGTTTACGGCGCTGACGCCATGTTTCAGATCGGAGGCGGGATCAGCGGGCCGCGATACGCGCGGAATGTTGCGCCAGCACCAGTTCAACAAGGTGGAGCTCGTGTCGATCACGGACAGGGAAAACTCGCTCGACGAGCTTGAGCGCATGACAGCTTGTGCCGAGGAGGTTCTCAAGCGGCTCGGTCTGCATTACCGCGTCATGACGCTTTGCACCGGCGATATGGGGTTTGGCGCCCGCAAGACCTATGACCTGGAAGCCTGGTTGCCCGGCCAGAATACCTATCGGGAGATATCCTCCTGTTCTGTCTGCGGCGATTTTCAGGCCCGCCGGATGAACGCCCGCTACCGCCATGCCGGCGAAAAGGGCGTGCAATTCGTTCATACGCTGAACGGGTCGGGTGTTGCCGTCGGCCGCGCATTGATCGCTGTTATGGAAAATTATCTCAACGAGGACGGATCGGTCACAATACCCGAAGCGCTCTTGCCCTATATGGGCGGCATAACGCGTATTGAGCGGGCCGGGTAGCCGTGCGTCAAAAGGAAAGACGGTTTCACGATGCGCATATTGCTGACCAATGACGACGGGATCAATGCCGAAGGTCTGGCGGTGCTCGAGCGCGTTGCGCGGACGCTTTCCGATGATATCTGGGTCGTTGCGCCTGAAACCGATCAAAGTGGCCTTGCCCATTCACTGACCCTTTCCGAACCGCTCAGATTGCGGGAGGTCTCCGAGCGCCACTACGCATTGCGCGGAACGCCCACTGACTGTGTGATCATGGCTGTCAGAGATCTGATGGAAACGCCGCCGGACCTTGTCCTGTCAGGCGTAAACGCCGGCGTGAATATTGCTGATGGTATCACCTATTCCGGTACGGTTGCCGGTGCCATCGAGGGAACGCTTCTGGGGATCAGGTCCATTGCGCTCAGCCAGGGTTATAGCTGGTCTGAAGGGCGCATCGTCCCGTGGGAGACAACTGAGGCTCTGGCGCCGGAGCTGCTCGACAAGCTTATCGGGATCGATCTGCCGGACGGGTCGTTTCTGAACGTGAATTTTCCGTACTGCCGCCCGGACGAGACCGAGGGCGTTGTTGTCACATCGCAGGGTAAAGTCGTTCACGGTATCGACCTTGACAGGCGAGAGGACGGGCGAGGCTTTCCGTATTACTGGCTGCGGTTTTCCTATCGGACACCCGAACATGTGGAAGGCACGGACCTGGCTGCGCTTGCCACAAACAAGATCTCGGTCACACCGCTGAAACTGGATATGACCGATTATTCGATCCAGCAGCGTGTTGCGGAGGCGCTTGCTTGAACGGCGGACTTAACGAGAAGGAAGGTTTCGCGGCACTTGTCCTGAGACTGCGTGCCGAAGGGATTTCGGACAAGCAGCTCCTGATGGCGGTAGAAAATACGCCGCGGAGCCTGTTCACGCCGCCCGCCTATGCGGATGCCGCCTATTCTAGACGCACCGTTCCGATCGACTGCGGGGAATTTATGGAAGGCGCAGATCTGAGTTTGAAGATGCTGCACCATCTTCTGCTTCAACCGGGGCAGCGGGTGCTTGAAATCGGTACCGGCTCCGGATTTACGGCAGCGGTCATGTCGCGCATCGCCGAACGCGTGGTCACCGTCGATCGCTACAAAACACTGTCGAAACTGGCCGCACAGAGGTTCGCCCATCTGGGGCTGACAAATATCGTGGTCGGCTCCGGGGACGGTCAGAGCCACTCGTCGCAGGACGGCACATTTGACCGCATCCTGGTGACTGCCGCCTTCAGGGACATGCCACGCGCATTTGCAGAACGCCTTGTTTCCGGCGGCAAGATGATTGCCGCCATTGGCGAAGCGGAAGAACCGCAAATGCTTGTCCGGTTAACAAAGATCGGCAGCCGCTTCGAGCGCGAGGACCTTTTTCCGGTCCGCTTTCAGCCGCTTTTGTCGGGTGGTGCCGCAGTGCTTTGAACATTAGCCGGCGAGGGGTGCAACGGCTTAATATTACAGCGTTTCGGCAGGACAATCATGTCTCCGAAAAACTGTATATTTTTTAATGTTTTGCTTAACTCGCCAGTAACCTTAACACGTTTAAATGGGCTCACTTTGTTTTGCGTATGTGAGCTCGTATGATGCGTTTCAGGCTATCTGCCATCACCTCCAAATCCGCCGCCAAATTGGCAAGTGCGGTCTGTCTGGCAAGTCTTGCGGCAGGCTGCAGTTCGGGTGTCACCCGCTTTGATCATGGGTTGTTTACGGGCTCAGTGCCGGAGCCGGTGGAAAATGCACCGGCGTCCGCGGCGCCGCAAAGGACCGCGCCGGCTGCGAATGCTTCGGCTCTTGCACAGCCCTATCCGGGCGATGTGAGTGCCAGCGCCGCGCCGTCGGTGACGTATGACAGAACTTATACCGGTTCCATCGCCTCATCTTCACCGGCACTCGCACAGTCATATCCGGGTTCTCCCCAGACCGTTGCTCTGGCGCAGCCGTCGCGTAACTATTCCTCGCAGCAGACTGCTGTCGTTCGCCAGCCGCTGCGCCGCGCGCCTGTCGTCGAGCCGCCGGTTCAGGATATCGAGCTGGCTCCGGTTCCGGTTGTGACGCAGGTGGTTCCAACCGCCCGGCCAACCTCTGTAGCAATGACAGTTCCTGTGCCGGTTCAGAAGATTCCGACGCCATATTCGGCAACCCGCAGGCCGGTTCGTACCGCTTCCTATGCACCGCCTCGCTCGGCAATCATAGGCAGCGTCGTGCCGCCAACTGATCCCATTATCACCGGCACAACACCGACCAGCGCAGCCGCCCGCAGATCGACACATTCCGCTGATGGCTGGACGACGACCGGCGGAACCCGTGTGACGGTTGGTCATGGTGAAACACTCTACAATCTGTCGCGCCGATATGGCGTTCCTGCACGGGAAATCATGAAAGCCAACAATATCGCCGATCCCTCCAAGGTCGGTGCGGGGCAGGTCGTGATTATTCCGACCTATGTCTATTCCCGAAAGGCACCGATTTCAGCGCCTGACAACAATCCGAAAACGCGTGCGGCTCGCGCCAGCACGGGCTACCAGGGTGAAGCCCGTCCAGATAATGTGCCCGTTCCGGCACAGGCTCCGAACCGTCAGGTAGCGGTCCTGCCGACGGTACCAACAGCCAAACCGGCTGCGCCGTCTCAAAGCACAACAAGCACAGCCTCGCCCGTTCGCGCTGCCAATGCCGGGTCCACCTATACGGTGCAGTCGGGTGATTCCCTAAGCCGCATTGCTGCTCGTGCAGGCGTTACGGTATCCTCCCTCAAAGCGGCGAACGGTTTGACAAATTCGACAATTCGCGTCGGTCAGACATTGCGTATTCCAAATTCCCGCAACGATGTGGACACAGTTCAAACGGCGAGCGTTCCGCCAATACCGAAATCAAAACAGAGATCCTCAACTAGTGTCTCGGCCCAGGTATCCAGGCCGGCGACCGCGGTTGACGCCAGGACGCCAAAGACCACAGGGATCGACAAATTGCGCTGGCCGGCACGCGGTCAGGTCATGACAACATTTGGCGCGAATGATGACGGTGTGCGCAATGATGGCATCGATATTTCGCTGCCCAAGGGCACGCCGGTAAAGGCAGCTGAAAACGGCATTGTCATTTATGCGGGAAGCGGGCTGAAAGAATACGGCAAGACTGTCCTGGTGCGGCATGGCAATGGCCTTGTCAGCGTCTACGGGCACGCCAGTGAACTCATCGTCCAGCGGGGTGACAATGTCAGCCGGGGCCAGGTGGTTGCACTGTCGGGTATGAGCGGTCAGGCAAGCCGTCCAAAGCTGCACTTCGAGATCAGGAAAGACGCCAAGCCCGTCGATCCTCTGACATATCTCGAATAGGGACTTCCAGTCTCAGCAGAAAAAACCGGGCCCGTGCGTTCCCTTCGGGTCCGGTTTTATGTTTTGCAATCCTAAATCGACAGATTTCCGAGTTTTTTGCCTTTGTCCCCGCTGTGGACTGGCAGGATCGGAGATGGTATTTGGACCCAATGGCCGTGCGTGATGGGCGCTGTTCGGTAAAATAAACCCACGATTATAGCAGTATATTAGAAACTGTGTTGATGCCCATGAATTTATTACGCTTTTTGTAAGTATCGTTTCAGATCATCACCATATCCCCTTTCAATTTATCCCGTGCGGTCGAATCGTGCGGTTCAAAGGCAAGGGACCTCGGATTTCGATGAAGATCCCCCACAAAATATTTGGTATCGCCGCCCTGGTATTTCTGATCATGGGCTCGTCGATCGTCTTTTCCACGTACAAGCTCTACCAGGTGAGCAAGGAAGTGACGGACCTCGCCGAGGTGTTCATTCCGCTGTCAGACAAGATTGCCGAAATCGACCTGCAGATTGCCCAGCAGGGAATCCATGTCGAGCGGCTGGAAAAACACCTTACGAGCATCAAGCTGATCGATGAGGAATTGAAGGAACTGGCTGCCGGTATCGAGCCCGAACATTTGAGCTCTGGTGCTGAGACAAAAGATGAGAAAAAGACCCGCCTTGAAAGCGAACGAACTGAACTGAAAAAGATCGTTGCCGAGGAGGAAGAGGATTTCGAGACGCGTGAGGCACAGGTCGACGCAGCCATCAAAGAGGCGGAGCGTCTCGTTGTTGATGCCGTTACGCGCACAAATACCCTGGACGGGAAAAACACGCTGAACGCGCTTTTGCCGCATCTGCAGTCCGTTGATCAGCAGCATTCAAATCTTCACGGGAAACTCGGATTGCTGATTGAAGCGTTCAAGCAGGACAGTTCGATGCGGTTCGAGCTGGAAAAACTGATTGAAAAAGAAGAAGACCAGCTGACTGAATATATGCGGCAAACGTGGGAAAAGATCGCGCACTTTACCGAGAGCGCGGCCCTAAAAGCAGAAGAGCATGAACGCCAGGCGCTGACGATCAACATTGTCCTTGCGGCAATATCCGGTGTGGCGGCGCTGCTGCTTTCCAGCGTGGTTATCAAGGGTATGCTGAAACCTCTGCGGCAATTGATTGCCGGCACCGGTGAAGTGGAAGCGGGCGACCTGTCATGCGAACTCAGGGCGCTGACCAAGGATGAGATCGGCGACCTGACCCGCAGCTTCAACGGCATGGTTGTCGGATTGCGCAAGACCGAGGAGATCAAGGATAAATTCGGCCAGTACGTCGATCCCCGGGTTGTATCGGGATTGATCGGCGACACAAATTCGGAGCTGGTCAATGGCGAAAAGAAAGTGGTTTCCGTTTTCTTCGCCGATATTGCCAATTTTACCGGGATATCCGAGCGCTTTACGCCTGGCGGTCTGGTTACGCTGCTCAACCGCTATCTCGCTATGATGTCTGATCCGATCATCAAGAACCACGGGCTGATCGACAAATATATCGGCGATGCAATCATGGCGTTCTGGACGACACCATTTTGCAAGGACGGCAAACAGGCATCCCTTGCTGTTGCTGCAGCGCTCCAGGATGCCGCGCTTGTTGGCGCCTTGCGTGACGAGCTTCCGGATCTCACCGGATTACGGAGGGATCTGCCCGACTTCAATATGCGGATCGGCATTGCGACGGGCGATGCGGTTGTCGGATCGATCGGATCGGAAAAGACCAAAAACTTCACGGTCATCGGCGACACAGTCAATCTCGGGTCGCGGCTTGAGGGCGCAAACAAGGTCTACGGAACCGACATTCTGGTCTGCAGCCGCACCTGTGAAATGGCGTCGGGCGATTTTGCCTTCCGAAAGATCGACAACCTTATCGTTGCAGGCAAATCGGAGCCGGTGTCGATTTATGAGCCGCTTGGGCATGTTTCAGCGCTGACCGACGCCGAGATCGCGCTCCGCGACCGGTTCGAGGGAGCGCTGGAGGCGTTTCGCCTGGGAGACTGGGCACAATCCGAAGCGGAGTTCATGGCCTGCAAACAGATGAATGGCAGCGACACCGCAACCGATACCTATCTGGAAAGGCTGGCTATCATCCACCGTGAAGGTGCCCCGGAAAACTGGCAGGGCGTTTGGCAGCTCGACAGCAAGTGATCAGGTGTCGTTGAACCGCTTGCCTAAACGGCCACCGAGATCCTGGATGAATTGCCAGGCGACACGGCCGGAGCGGGCGCCGCGTGTTGTCGCCCATTCGAGCGCCTCGGCGCGCAGCTCCTCTTCGCCGATTTTCAAGCCGAAGTGTTTGGCATAGCCGGCGACCATTTCCAGATATTCATCCTGACTGCATTTGTGAAAACCGAGCCACAGGCCGAAACGGTCAGACAGGGAGACCTTTTCCTCAACGGCTTCTGACGGGTTGATAGCCGTCGAGCGCTCGTTTTCCATCATGTCCCGCGGCAGCAGGTGACGCCTGTTGGATGTGGCGTAGAAGACAACATTTTCCGCGCGACCTTCCAGGCCGCCCTCGAGAGCTGCCTTGAGCGATTTATAGGTCGTATCATCGTGATCGAAGGAAAGGTCGTCGCAAAACAGGATGAAACGCTCCTGACGATCCCTTAGGAGGCTCATGAGTTGCGGCAGGCTGTCTATATCCTCGCGGTGAATTTCGACAAGTTTCAACGGGTGTGCGTTGTCTTGCCCATCGGATGCGATGGCTGCATGCGTTGCCTTGACCAGAGACGATTTGCCCATTCCGCGCGCGCCCCACAAAAGCACGTTGTTTGCCGGAAGGCCGTCAGCGAAACGCTGTGTATTGTCGTGCAGGATATCGCGCACCCGGTCGACACCGCGAATGAGGCTGATGTCGATGCGATTTGGTTTTGCGACCGGCTGAAGACACGACGTGGATGGCTCCCAAATGAAACAATCGGCGGCCGTGAAATCGTTGTTTGCCTGTTTCGGGCCGGACAGCGATTCCACTGCGGAGGTGAGCCGCTGGATTTCTTTCAGCAGGTTTTGCAGCAGTGTATCGCTCACGACTTATCCTTTTGTTTTCGGCCTTTAAATGTGCGGTAGCACGAAGGAGCGGACACGAAAAGGGGCGTCTGATTGCGTCGGCAGTTGCAATACCGGTCCTGACACTATATCTGGCACTCCAAAGGGCCGGTTGTTGCCGCCTTAATGTCCGTTAGGTGATTGATTCCCAAAAGGAGCTACTCAATGTTTGTAACACCGGCTTATGCCCAGGCTGCTGGCGGAGGTGGCGGCGACATTCTCGTGTCGATAATGCCGTTCATCCTTATCTTCGTGATCATGTATTTCCTGATCATCCGGCCGCAGCGCCAACAGCAGAAAAAACGCCAGGAAATGCTGGGCAATATCCGCCGCGGCGATCAGGTCGTTACGGGCGGCGGTATCACCGGTAAGGTTACAAAGGTTGTCGATGACAACGAAGTCGAAGTCGAAATTGCCGAAGGCCTGAAAGTCAGGGTCATGCGCGCCATGCTTGCTGACGTTAAAGTGAAAGGCGAGCCGGTGAAAGAAACGGCGCAAAAGAAGTAAAATGCGGTTGTGGCGGCCCTTGAATCGCCGCCATGTGCTGATTAAACGGCAATTTCCGACTGCCCGATGAACTGAGAACAAAATGCTGTATTTTTCCCGCTGGAAAACCACACTGATCTGGCTCGCGATCCTGGCCAGCGTCGTCTTTGCTGCGCCTAATCTGCTGTCGCAGCAGCAACTGGCAGCGCTTCCGGACTGGATGCCGAAAAAGCAGCTTACGCTCGGCCTCGATCTGCAGGGCGGCTCCCACATTCTTTTGCGTGTCGAGCGCGAAGACATCGAAAAGGAGCGTCTGGAAACGGTCGTCGACGACATGCGGCGGCTGCTGCGCGACGAGGGTATCGGCTATACCGGCCTTTCCGGAAACGGATTGGTGGCGCAGGTCAGAATTCGCGATGCGGCCAATGTCGACCGCGCCAAGGAGGTGCTCGGCGAACTGACGCAGCTCGTTAACGCCGGTCTTTTGAGCGGTGGCACGATCCGCGAGGCAACGCTCGATGAGCCGCAGCCCGGCCTGTTGCAGCTTACGCTGACGGATGAAGGCATTGATCACCGCATTTCGTCTGCCGTGTCCCAGTCGATTGAAGTGGTGCGGCGAAGGGTTGATGAGCTGGGAACAACCGAGCCGGTTATCCAGCGCCAGGGTGCAGACCGTATCCTTGTGCAGGTGCCGGGTTTTGACGATCCTGAGCGGTTGAAGCTTATTATCAACCAGACGGCCAAGCTAACCTTTCATCTTGTCGACCGCACCATGTCGGCGGAGGAAGCCCTGAACGGGCGGCCGCCGATTGGGTCCGCGATTTTTGAATCCAGCGATGATCCGCCCATTCCCTATTTGCTGAAGAGCCGTGCCATTATCTCCGGCGACAGCCTCGTGGATGCGCAGGCCGGATTCGATCAGCGCACAAACGAACCGATTGTCACATTTCGCTTTGATACCGCCGGCGCCCAGCGGTTCGGTCAGGTCACGCAGCAAAATGTCGGTTATCCGTTTGCCATCGTGCTTGACGACGTGGTCATAACCGCGCCCGTCATCAATGAGCCGATCCTTGGTGGTTCCGGCCAGATCTCCGGCAATTTCACGGTGGAGTCGGCCAACGATCTTGCTGTATTGCTGCGCGCCGGCGCGCTGCCTGCAACGCTGACCGTCATTGAAGAGCGGACAGTGGGGCCAGGTCTAGGCGCCGACTCGATTGCGGCAGGTGAAACCGCCGGTATTATCGGTGCGATCCTGGTCGTTGCTTTCATATTCGCCGCTTACGGTTTCCTGGGCATTATCGCCAATCTGGCACTGATCTTCAATGTGACCATGATCATCGCGGTCCTGACCGTGATCGGTGCGACGCTGACCCTGCCGGGCATTGCCGGTATCGTTCTGACTGTCGGTATGGCGGTCGACTCCAACGTTCTGATCTATGAGCGCATAAGAGAAGAACGGCGAGGCGGGCGTTCGCTGATCCAGGCAATCGATGCGGGTTTCCAGCGCGCCTTCGGTACCATCCTCGACGCCAATATCACCACGCTGATTGCAGCCGTCATTCTGTTTTATCTCGGCTCCGGCCCTGTACGCGGATTTGCGGTAACGCTTGCCATCGGTATCGTCACCACGGTCTTTACCGCATTCACCGTAACACGCTGGATGATCGCCGAATGGGTGCGCCGACGCCGTCCCAAGGCTCTCCCCAAGGGGTTGCTTACCAATCTCTTCGGCAACGCCCATTACAAGTTCATGTGGCTTCGCAAGGCAGCATTTTCGCTCTCTGCCGCAGCCGCCCTTGGTTCACTGGTGCTCTTTGGCACAGTCGGCATGAATTACGGCATCGACTTTACCGGTGGCTCGGTTGTCGAGATCGAGGCAAAATCCGGAACTGCCGATATCGGCGACGTACGCGGCCGGCTGTCCAACCTCAATCTTGGCGATATCCAGGTTCAGGAATTCGGCTCTCCCGAACATGTGCTCATCAGGGTGCAGTCACAGGAAGCCGGGGAAAATGCCGAACAGACCGCGGTTGCCAAGGTCCGTGCCGATCTCGAGAGCGACTACAACATCGTGCGTGTGGAAGCCGTTGGCCCGGTTGTGTCGGGCGAGCTTGCACGGGCGGGTTCGATTGCACTTTTGGCATCGCTGTTCGCTATCCTCATCTACATCTGGTTCCGGTTCGAGTGGCAGTTTGCGCTGGGCGCGATTATTGCGACCGTCAACGATGTGGTGCTGACGATCGGCATGTTTGCGATCACACAGATCGAATTCAACCTGTCGAGTATCGCGGCCGTGCTGACCATTATCGGCTACTCACTCAACGATACGGTCGTGGTCTATGACCGGGTCAGGGAAAACCTGCGGCGATACAAGAAGATGGCGTTGCCAGACCTGCTTGATCTTTCTGTCAACCAGATGCTGTCGCGTACCGTCCTGACGTCCGTGACCACGCTTCTTGCACTTCTTGCGCTCTATATATTCGGCGGTGAAGTGATCAGTTCCTTCACCTTCGCCATGATCTTCGGCGTTCTGATAGGCACATTCTCGTCGACGTTCATTGCGGCGCCCGTCCTTATCCTTTTCAAGCTGCGTGGCGAGAGCTTCCAGGCCGGTATCGGCAAGGATGAAGGCAAGGACAAAACGGAAGACAAGGGGCCTGCGCCAGACGTGGCGTAGGGGTTGAGCGATGCGCAAAGGTATTGAGATACGCAATGCGCATTTTCCCGATCGCGCTCCGATAGATGCCTACGGCGACGGCGGATTTCGGTTTGCCGACATGTCGCATCGCGGCTCGCTGCTTTGCCTGCCATCCGGCATATACGGCTGGGACGTTACGGAAGACAGCCCACTTGAAATCAGCCTCTTTTCCAAGGTGTTTGACGAGGCGAAGGATATTGAGGTCCTGCTTGTCGGCACGGGCATTGACATCCGCCCCTTGCCGCAGGAACTCAAAATCCGACTGCGCGATGTTCAAATTATCTCGGATCCGATGAATACCGGTGCAGCGGTACGCACCTACAATGTGATGCTGGCGGAATCGCGCGCCGTTGCGGCCGCTCTCATAGCCGTTTGAGCTTCACCCGTGGCTGAAGCTCTGGATTCCATATACGATATCTGCCTGTCGGCGCTGCGCGAGGGTGACCGTGACCGATATCTGTGCGCTCTGCTGACACCGGATCATGCCAGAGGTGCAGTATCGGCGCTTTACGCCTTCAATCTCGAGATCGCCCGGGTCCGTGACAATATTACCGAACCGATGATGGGGGAGGTGCGTCTGCAGTGGTGGCGGGATCTATTCGATGGCAATGCGCATGGTGAGGCGCATGCCAATCCTATTGCCGCCGCAGTCATGGAAACGGTCGAGCGGTACGATCTTTCGCCGGTGCCGTTCCGGAACATGATCGATGCCCGTCAATTTGACCTTTACGACGACCCGATGCCCGACAGGAACGCATTCGAGGGATATGCCGGCGAAACCGCCTCAGCACTTATCCAGCTCGGCGCAAACGTGCTTTCTGCTGATGGCGCATTACAGACTGCCAATGCGGCAGGTCATGCCGGTGTCGCCCAGCTTGCTGCCGGAACGCTATTGCTTCTGCCGGTACACCGGGCAAGGGGACAGGTTTATGTGCCCGCCGATATTCTAGCGGCATGCGGGCTGGATAGGGAGGCGTTTCTGGGCGGTGAAAAACGCGATGCCATAAACCAGGCGATATCCGGATTTGTGGCGCTTGGCCGCGAGCATCTTGCCGCCGCCCGGGCGAACATCGAAACGATAGTGCCCGAGTGTCTTCCCGCATTCCTGCCGGTGGCCGTTGCCGGGCAGGTGTTTGACCGGGCTGAAAAGCTCGGTGCGGGCCTTATGGATCAGCCGTTGCAGGTTCCCCAGTGGAGGAGGCAGTGGCGCTTCTGGCGTGCGGCAAACCGCGGGTCGATCTGACGCAATTGTCATTCCCGGGCGGGGGACGCATAATCTGCCTGATTTCGATCAGGAGTCGGGATAAAGGCATTGCCGGAGGGGGTCTGGCTATTTTTGGCGGTTATCGTCGCAGGCGGCGTTCTGTTCGTCTATCTGCGATGGCGGCGACGCAGTGCTGTCCCATCAGGCGCGATCGAGGATGCCGGCTCCGCCATACTTGTTTTTTCCCAGGCTTACCCGGAACTGCCCATCCGAGACGTGATCATCACAAAAGACAAGGAGTGTGCCTTTCTGAGACTTGCCGATGGCAAGGTCGGCTTTGTGCAGCAATCGGCACGCCATGCCTCCGCAAGGCTGCTGGAGCCGGAATCAATGACAATCGGACAGTCGGCCGGTGATGAGACGATCAGCGTCAATTTTCCGGGTTCAGGACATGCGGACGGACAGTTCGTTTTCGATACTGTTCACGATGCCGCCGAGGTTTCCCTGTGGCTTTGCGGTGAATTTGCATCCGTTGCATCGGACCAGCCTGAAGACGACGATGAGGGCGGGTCAGATCGCCAGTGATTTTTCCGATAACAGATCCGCAAAGACGGCTTCCTTTTTGGCCATCGATGCCTGCACGGCCTTCATGAGGTCTTCTGCCCGCAGCATGCCCGCATTCCAGGTGGCCATATAGTCCAAACCATCCGCAACGCCGTGGTCGCGACTATAGGAAAGGTTGCGCTTGACACCGGCAATCGCAAGTGGCGATTTGGCGCAAATCTGTTCGGCGAGCGCGAATGTATCCGCCATCAACTGTTCGCGCGTTTCACACACCCGGCTGAGCAGACCGAGGCGCAAGGCCTCTTCGGCGCTAAAGCGTCTCCCGGTATAGGCAAGCTCGGCAACGATCGCCGGTGAAACCAGTTTGGGCAGTCTTTGCAGCGTGCCGACATCGGCAGTCATGCCGATATTGATTTCTTCTATAGAGAAATAGGCGTCGCTGCTTGCAAGGCGCATATCGCATGCTGAGATCATGTCGATGCCGCCGCCGATGCAGGCGCCGTGAATGGCGGCGATCACGGGAAACCGTGCCTGTTCAATAGCCGTGAAAGCGTCCTGGAGCTGCATGATCTTCTTGCGCAGCGCGTAAGCTGCACGACCCGGCTCCTGTTCGAAAAGCGCCGCGATCGATCCGAAGGCCGCGAGATCCATGCCGCCGGTGAAGTGCTTTCCTTTGCCGCTCAAAACGACCGCCCGCACGGCTTCGTCCGTATCCAGTTCGCTAAGCAGCCGCGGCAGTTCGGTCCAGAAATCCGGCGTCATGCCGTTGGCCTTTTCGGGCCGGTTCATCGAAAGCTGGACAACGGGGCCATGACGGGTGATCAGGAAGAAGGACGAAGAAAGCTCGGACAAGGGTGATCTCCTATTCGGCGGCGGCGGTATGATTTTCAACACCCAGCCATTTGCTGCAATCGGCAAGCGCGCGTGCGGCTATTGCATGTTTCTTGGCAAGTGCCTTTTCCTTGCCCCGGAAACGCTTGACGCCCTCGGGCTTGACGATCTCGACCGGCGGGAACAGGCCGAAATTGACATTCATGGGCTGGAACGACCGTTTGCCGGGCTCGTCGTCATAGGAAAGGTGGCCGCCCGTGATGTGGCAGAGCAACGCGCCGAAGGCCGTGGTCTGCGGCGGCAGCGACGGCTGCTCTCCTAGGATTTCCGCGGAAGCGAAGCGACCGGTCAGAAGGCCGATAGCGGCTGATTCGACATAGCCCTCACAACCGGTGATCTGACCTGCAAAGCGCATGCCGGATCGGGTTTTGAGCTGCAACGATGCATCGAGCAGCTGCGGCGAGTTGATATAGGTGTTGCGGTGCAGACCGCCGAGCCGGGCAAATTCCGCCTGTTCGAGACCCGGGATCATCTGGAAGATGTCCTTCTGGACGCCGTATTTCAGCTTTGTCTGGAAACCGACCATGTTGTAGAGCGTGCCGAGCGCGTTGTCCTGGCGCAGCTGCACGACGGCATAGGGCTTGACGCCGGGATTGTGCGCATTGGTCAGGCCCATCGGCTTCATGGGCCCGTGGCGCAGCGTTTCGCGGCCGCGCTCTGCCATGATCTCGATCGGCAGGCAGCCGTCGAAATAAGGTGTGCCTTCCCATTCCTTGAATTCGGTTTTTTCACCTTCGATGAGGGCGTCGATGAAGGCGTTGTACTGTGCCTCGTCCATCGGGCAGTTTATGTAGTCCTTGCCGGTGCCGCCGGGGCCTACCTTGTCGTAACGCGACTGAAACCAGCAGGTATCCATGTCGATGCTGTCGAAATGGAGGATTGGCGCAATGGCATCGAAAAAGGCGAGGGCCTCCGCACCTGTCGCTTCCTGAATGGCGCTTGCCAGGGAGGGCGCGGTCAACGGTCCGGTGGCGATGATGGACTGCTTCCAGTCCTCAGGCGGCAAACCGGTGATTTCGGCGCGGTCGATCGTAATCAACGGGTGTCTTTCGAGTGCTTCCGTGACCGCATCCGAAAACCCGTCACGGTCGACGGCCAGCGCGCTGCCTGCCGGAACCTGATGCTTGTCTGCGCTTGCCATGATGAGCGAACCGGCCAGGCGCATTTCCTGGTGCAGAACGCCAACCGCGTTTGCATTGTGATCGTCGGAACGGAAGGAGTTTGAGCAGACGAGTTCGGCCAGACCGTCGGTCTTGTGGGCATCCGTGCCACGGACCGGGCGCATCTCATGCAGGATGGCCGGAACGCCCATATTGGCCGCCTGCCATGCGGCTTCAGACCCGGCAAGGCCGCCGCCAATGATGTGAAGAGGTTTATCTGCTTTTTTCATGCTGGCGCTTTTAACACTTCCGCGGACTTCGTCCAATCAATTGAAGCACTGCATGGCGGTGTCGTGAACGCCGGAAACGACAAAGGCGCTGAACTTGTTCCGCATCTCTGGTGAAACGCTTTTAGAACCCGTTCAGCGCCCTTTATGAGGACCGCTTTTTGATTTTATCAATGTTCAGCAGCCTGCCGAGCGTAGTCGTCGATCGAGTGACGGTTTACGCCGATATCGTCCAGGACACTGTCCGGGAGATTGCGAAGCTGGTTGACTGTGCGGCGGTATTTACGCCAGGTCTGGTAGTCTTTGAGGATGCTCATTTTCTTTCTCCTACCTCAAGTGTTGCGATAATCGCTATGTAGACATTTTTGCCGGTTGAGTTAGTCCTGTTTGATCAGGGCAGCCATGCAATTTCTGCATTTCAGATTTCATGGAATCGGCCAGGATTTCCAGTCGCGCAACGGCGCTCCTGGCAGGCCGGAAACACGCTCTCCAAAAAATAACGCCCACCGGGGGAGGAGGTCCGGTGGGCGCTATTGCGAGGCCGACGGTGTTTGGGAGGAGGAGAACCCGCCGGCCGTTTCCCCGGATCAAGGGAGGAGGTTTGATCCGGTGACTGCTTATTCGAATTAGTTGCCGCGACGTGCGACGAACGGAATGTCTCCGCGGGAGATGCCGATATCGTTCAGCTCACGATCGGACATACGGTACAGCTCGTTGCAGGTGTTGCGATACTTGCGCCAGCTGTTGAATGACTGCTTCAAAGATGCCATTTTTTTTATCCTTCACGATGTGGGGGGCGACGTTTTCGCCGCGCTTCGTTTCTGAACCCAATATAGGTACGGTCGAAAAATTTGTGCAGTGCAATATTCGCACATGCGGTATGCAATTTATGCAGGGCCTTAACCTTGAAATCCGAAAAGCGGCAATACGCGCTCAGGAACGCAAAAAAATAGCGCCCGCTGGGGGAGGAGGTCCAGCGAGCGCCATTTTACGAGACTGACAGCTGGGAGGAGGAGTGCTGTCAGTCAATTCGTCGGGACATTGGGAGGAGGAGTATGTCCCGGCGAAACTTTATAATCTTTTGTTTACAACGACCGGCGGGCGACTTCTTCAATCTCGCCGCGTTTGATACCAAGGTCGGCAAGCTCACGATCACCAAGACGCTGCAGTGCGTCGCGTGTCCGATTGTATGCACGCCATTTGCTGTATGTAAGCATCATGTTCATGATTTCAAACCTCGCTTCGTTGGCATCGCCAATTGCGTTATCAACTTGACCTCAATATAGATGAAACGATTGAATTTGTGCAGCGCAATATAAGCATGGGAGATATGCTCTATGTGCATGGCTTGCCATGCAAAAAAGCCGTTTGAATGAAGGTTCAATAAATTACGCCATCAGGCAGCATAAAGACCGTCCAATGGCTTGGCGCAAGACACCGGACCGGCACAGGACATCCAACAGGATCTGAATTGAAGGAAGATTGTGGTGCGGGTGAAGGGACTCGAACCCCCACGCCTCTCGGCGCCAGAACCTAAATCTGGTGCGTCTACCAGTTCCGCCACACCCGCACATTCAGGAGACGGTCGTTTGCCATATGCACAGGCTGCGGGTCAAGCGGTATTGTCGCCGTCGTTCAGCGCTCACATCCATTGCGGTTACGTCCGGGGCACGAATAGGACCTTTCACGTTCGAGAATGTGCAAGTGTGAGCCGTCTGCTATAATGCAGCGGTCGCACGCGCGCTGATCGGCGTTGCCAAAAGACATCAAAAATCGGCTCCTTGAACCGGCCAACCGGCGGTTTTGCATTGCGGGCCGGCAACCAATTTGCTATTGCGCGGCGAACGCCCGTTGGCGGCAACTGCTGTTTGCGCGACTGATCCCCAAGATTCAGTCTGCGCAGAGTGGAAAAAGTCAATAAAAACAATGGTGCTTTGCCTGAAATGCCTTGGCAAGGGCACTGTGACAGATCGCTGCCACACTTGGCAGGCAATAAGGCATCGCTGTGATCGGTCGCGGCGGCCAGGAAATTGAAGGTTTGAAAATGCAGGTTACAGAAACGCTGTCCGAGGGACTTAAGCGCGAAATCAAGATCGTGGTTCCGGCAAAGGACATGGAATCGCGCATGAACGAGCGTCTGATCGATGCAAAGGACAAGGTCCGCCTCAACGGCTTCCGTCCCGGCAAGGTGCCGATGTCCCACATGCGCAAGGTCTACGGCAAATCGATCATGGCGGAACTCGTCAATGAAATGATCAACGAGAAGCCGACGGAAATCCTGTCCGAGCGGGGCGAAAAATCCGCCACCCGTCCGCAGATCACTATGACGGAAGACGAAGCCGAGGCCAACGAGATCCTCGACGCCAAGGCCGATTTCGAATTTTCCATGTCCTATGAGGTGATCCCGAACTTCGAGGTCAAGGACGTCGACAAGATCAAGCTCGAGCGCCAGCTTGTCGAAATCAGCGACGAAGAGGTCGAAGAGCAAGTCAAGCGCGTTGCCGACAGCGCCCGCACCTACGAGACCAAGAAGGGCAAGGCCGCCGACGGCGACCGCGTTACCATGGATTATCTCGGCAAAGTTGACGGCGAGCCATTCGAGGGCGGTGCAGACAACGATTCCAACCTGGTCCTTGGTTCGGGGACATTCATCCCGGGCTTTGAGGATCAGCTGGTCGGAGTGAAGGCCGGTGACGAAAAAACCATCACCGTGACCTTCCCGGAAGAATACCAGGCCGCGCATCTTGCCGGCAAGGAAGCCACCTTCGACGTCACGGTCAAGGAAGTCGCAAAGCCGGGCGAACTGGTCATCGACGACGAACTGGCCAAGACACTTGGCCTGGAATCGGCCGAGCGTCTGCGCGAAGTTGTTCGTGAACAGATCGAAAGCCAGTACGGCCAGTACACGCGCCAGAAGATCAAACGCCAGATTCTCGACGCGCTTGACGAACAGTACAAGATCGAAACGCCGGAAGGCCTTCTCGAGGTCGAGTTCAACAATATCTGGGGCCAGATCACCGCTGATCTCGAACAGAACGGCAAGACCTTCGAGGACGAAGACACAACGGAAGAAGCAGCACGCGAAGACTATCGCAAGCTGGCTGAACGCCGCGTCCGTCTCGGCCTTGTCCTTTCCCAGATCGGTGAAAAGGCTGAACTCTCCGTCACGGACGAGGAAATGCAGCGTGCCGTTTACGACCAGGTTCGTCAGTATCCGGGTCAGGAACAGCAGATCATGGAATATTTCCAGAAGACACCGGATGCCGTTGCACAGCTGCGTGCTCCGATCTTCGAGGAAAAGGTCATCGACTACATCATTGGCGAAGCCAAAGTCACCGACAAGACCGTCAGCAAGGATGAGCTGATGGCCGATGACGAGGAAGAAGCCCCGGCAGAGAAAAAGGCCGCGCCGAAGAAAAAAGCCGCTGCCAAAAAGGCGGCTCCGAAGAAGAAGGCTGCGCCCAAGAAAAAGGCCGACGCTGAATAAGCCGGTCGCACACTACAATCCGAAAGAGGCCGCATTTTTTGCGGCCTTTTTTGTGCCCGGCGATCAGATGAGCGCCAGGCCCTTAAGGCTTGCGTGACCGGCCCTGCCAATGATGATGTGATCGTGTACAGCGATGTCGAGCGGTGAAGCCGCTTCAATGATCTTGTGGGTCATTTCCACATCGGCACGCGACGGTGTCGGGTCGCCAGACGGATGATTGTGCACCAGGATAATCGCCGTTGCCGAAAGTTCCAGCGCACGGCGCACCACCTCGCGCGGATAGACGGGCGTGTGATCGACCGTTCCGCTTTGCTGGACCTCGTCTGCGATCAGCGTGTTCTTCTTGTCGAGAAAAAGAATACGGAACTGCTCGCGCCGCTCATACGCCATTGCTGTCTTGCAATATTCGACAACGGCCGACCACGATGCCAGGACCGGACGGTTGATAATGTCCGTCCTGAGCATGCGCTGGGTGAGGGCGGCGATCACCTTGATGTCGCCCGCTACCGTTTCGCCGATGCCTTGAACTTCGCAAAGCAAATTGACCGGCGCTCCCATGATCTCCGATATGGATCCGAACCGGTCGAGCAGCGCCTTTGCGATCGGCTTGGTATCACGTCGCGGAATGAGACGAAACAGCAGCAGTTCCAGCAATTCATAGTCGGCCAGCGCTTCCGGGCCGGCATTTTGGAACCGCTCTCTCAACCTTTCCCGGTGCCCGTGATGATGGGCGCTGTTTTCGGTCTCAGACAGGGGCGGATCTCCTGGTTGCCTCAAACATCGAGGCCGGGTGCGAACAGGCCTGCCGGCGAGAGAGTGAATATCTCGCATCCGTCTGCGGTTACGCCGACGGAATGTTCGTATTGGGCTGTCAGTGAACGGTCACGCGTCACGGCAGTCCAGCCGTCCGACAGAACCTTCACATGCGGCTTTCCGAGATTGATCATCGGCTCGATGGTGAAGATCATGCCTTCGCGCAGTTCGATGCCTTCATGGGCGCGGCCGTAGTGCAGAATGTTCGGAACATCGTGAAAGAGCTGGCCGAGACCGTGGCCACAGAAATCGCGGACGACCGAGCAGCGCTCGGATTCGGCATAGCGCTGGATCGCCTCACCAATGGCACCCGTTCGGGCGCCGGGCTTCACCGCCGCAATACCCCGCATCAGCGATTCGTGAGTGACTTCCATCAGGCGCTGCGCAGCGCGCTTCACCTGGCCGACCGGATACATGCGGCTGGAATCGCCGTGCCAGCCGTCAAGCACGTAGGTCACGTCGATGTTGACGATGTCACCTTCGCGCAAGGGCTTGGTGCTCGGAAAACCATGGCAGACGACATGGTTGAGCGAGGTACAGCACGAATGCGTATAACCGCGGTAGTTGAGTGTTGCGGGAACCGCTCCGTGATCCATGCCGAATTCGAATACGAACTTGTCGATTGCGGCCGTAGTGGTGCCCGGCTGAACACGGGATACGAGTTCATCAAGGCATCGTGCCGTTAATTGGCCCGCCTTGCGCATGCCGGCAAATCCTTCCGGGCCGTGCAACTTGACCTGACCGTTGTTTTTCTTTGGCGCGGCAATCGCGTCGATGTAGCTAACCAATTGTTTTCCTCACAAGCCCGGTTCGTCTATCGGAATGAGCCGGTCGAAGCGGATTTCCTGCGGTGTGATGTGGCATCGAACGGCCAGCGCTTCAACCCCGCGTGCGATGGCCCTGTCAAAGGCCTTTCCGTAATTGCTATCGAGATCGCGGCAGATTTTCAATCTCTCGCAATCGGATCGCTGCACAAGATAAACCATGACGGCACGATTTCCACCTTCAACCATGTCGCCGAGCTCGTCCAGGTGCTTGGCCCCGCGTTTCGTCGGGCTGTCCGGAAACTCGGCCAGATCCGGCTCCCGGATGAAGTGCACGTTCTTGACCTCGACATAGGCGGGCGGGCGGGTTTCATCCGTGAGCAGGATGTCGATGCGCGAGTTCTTGCCGTATTTCTGTTCGCGTTTCAGGCCGCTGTAACCGGCCAGCGGTCCGATGGCGCCGTCATGTATGGATTCTTCGACAATCTTGTTCGGAAGGCCGGTATTTATGCCGACGGTTACCCCGCCAACTTCGACAAGCTCAAGCGCATGGCGGTATTTGCGTGTCGGGCTGTCATGCTCCGACATCCAGACCCGCGAACCGGGATCGGTCAGGCCAAGCATCGAACCGGTGTTCGGACAGGAGCCGGTGATGGTCTCACCGTTGTCCAGTTCGGCATCGAACAGGAACCGTTTGTAGCGCTTGATCAGGGTTGCGGAGGTGAGGGGCGACGGAAATTTCATGCGCCCCTCTTAGAACAATGCTTTCCGCGATGGAACAGTTAGAGCCTGAATGGGTTCTAAAGTCACACGCGAACGCGCACGAAGCTTCCGGGCGCATCTTCGATGGAGTTCAGCTTGCCGCCGCCAGGTTCACGCGCTTCCACCATCTCGTCGTCCTGTTTCCTGATCCAGGCATGCCAATGCGGCCACCAGGAACCGGGATGCTCTTTGGCCTTTTCGACCCATTTGTCGAAATCACCCACCGGCTTGCCACCGGTCCAGTACTGATATTTCTTCTTTTCAGGTGGATTGACGACGCCGGCGATGTGGCCGGAGCCTGACATGACATAGGTCACCTTGCCGCCGAAGGAGCGGCAGCCGACGAATACGGACTTGGCCGGTGCGATGTGATCTTCCCTGGCAGCGAGGTTATAGACCGGGATCTTGACGTCCTTGAGGGTGACCTTCTTGCCGCCCAGCACCATCCGGTCATGTGACAGGTTGTTTTCGAGGTAGCAGTTGCGAAGATAGTAGGAGTGGTTGGCCGCCGGCATGCGGGTGGCGTCCGAATTCCAGTACAGAAGGTCGAAGGGCATCGGTTCCTTGCCCTTCAGGTAGTTGTTGACCACATAGGGCCAGATAAGTTCCGAGGCGCGAAGCATGTTGAAGGCGGTCGCCATCTTGGAGCCGTCGAGATATCCGTGCTCCTTCATGTTTTCTTCGATTGAGTCGATGTTTTCCTCGTCGGCAAAAACCATCAGGTCACCGGCATTCACGAAATCGACCTGGGTTGTGAAGAACGTCGCGGAGGCGACTCTGTTGTCGCCCTCCTGCGCAAAGAGCGCGAGGGTCGCTGCCAGCAGTGTTCCGCCGACGCAATAGCCGATCGCGTTGACCTCGTCCTCACCGGTTACTTTTTCGATCGTGTCGAGTGCAAAACCGATGCCCTCCCGGGCATAAGCTCCCCAATCCTTCTTCGCATGGCGCTCGTCCGGATTGACCCAGGAGATGACAAACACCGTGTGGCCCTGTTCGACGGCCCATTTGATGAAGGACTTTTGCGGATTAAGATCAAGGATGTAGAATTTGTTGATCCATGGCGGACAGATCAGCAGGGGACGTTTGAGGACCTTGTCTGTTGCCGGAGCATATTGAATCACCTGGCAAATATCGCTCTGGGAGACGACCTTGCCGGGCGTCATTGCAAGGTTCTCACCGACGGCAAACTTGCTGTAGTCGGACTGGCGCAAACGCAGGTCGCCGCGGCCGGCCTTGATGTCTTCAGCCAGCATGCGCATGCCGCGTACGAGATTTTCACCGCTTTCGGCAACGGTCTCCTTGTAGACCTCGGGATTGGTGAGCACGAAATTGGTCGGCGAAAGTGCACTGGTGATCTGCTTGACATAGAATTCCGCCTTGTGACGGGTGTGTGGATCCAGACCGTCAGCATCCTTTACCAGTTTGTCAGCCCAGTCCGCAGTCACCCAATAGGCCTGGCGCAGAAAGCTGAAAAATGCGTTGTTTTGCCAGTCCTCGTCTGAAAATCGCCTGTCGCCGATATGACCGGCCGCCGGGTCTTCCGCTTTTTCTCCCGAAATTTTACGCATGGAGTTCGACCAGATATCGAAATAGCTGGTGAGGAGATGGGTTTGTGCCTCGATGGTGCGCCTCGGATCCGACAGCCAGTATTCCGAGAGCTTTGAGAAGGTCTTGACCATGTCGGTGGCGGGGCCGGCGAGGCTGTCTTTCTTTTCGCCCGTTTCGCGCGGGGTAACCCAGGCGGATGCTGCCTTGCCGAGTTCCTCGACCATGTGCGCCATATTGCGCGCCATGGCTTCGGGGTCCTTAACGACAAAGGGTTCGATTGCAGCCAGATTCGTTATGTCTTCAAAACCACCGTTGCCGGATTCAGGCTTTTGCTGCGCCTTGGCATCTTCCTGCTTGGTGGTTTTGGTGCTTTCCTTCTTAGCGGCAGGGGCACGCTTGGCATTGCTATTGCCCTTACGGGCTTTTTTTTCCGCCACGGATACCTCCCCAAGGCTTACCTGATCCATGTCGACATTCAATGGATTGCAGGACATCTTTATTATGCAAATAGGACAATAATATTATAGACCTAAATTGCTGTTAAATGGTGTACTTTAGATGAAAGCGGAATGATGCAAACGGGGCATGGGATCATGAAAATCGGCTTCGGGGTTACGGCTGCAGGTTTGCTCGCAGTGCTGGCCATCCTGACAGGTTGTGTTTCCGCCTCGCTGGAGGATGCCGCTCCAACGGCCACTTCGCAGCCAGAACCTGCAAGTACGGGAACAACTCCCGAAAATACGGGGACAACGGTGGCCGGTGCCGATGGTGCACCGGAGGACAAGGAGGTGCGCGACAACTCCTTCGTGGAAACGGGTGCCAGGCGCAATGACAGCTTTCCGACATTCGCAATTTCACCCAGGGGAGCGACCGAACAGCTCAGTGAAGAAGAAAAGCAGGCCCTGCTGAACGAAATGCGGGTGTTGCGAGCCGCCCAGCAACGCGGAGGCAACTCCTCTGCCGGTTATTCCGCCCGGTACAATGAGCTCAAAGAGATCGCCCGCACTCACGGAATCGAGACCCAAAAGGAAATCGAGGAATAGCGTCGCAAATTTTCGGTCATTCCGTCCGTCCCGGATAATCCGGCAACAGCGCAACGCGCCGCGAACATTCCGGTGATTTATTGCAATTTGTGCCATAATGGGCGCATAAGCAGGAACCAGCCCCAATTCGAAACCGAGAAAGTTATGGAAGAATTTCACAAAGTCCGACGTCTGCCGCCCTATGTCTTCGAACAGGTGAACCGCCTGAAGGCGAGCGCGCGAGCGGCCGGCGCGGACATTATCGATCTCGGAATGGGAAACCCGGACCTGCCGACCCCTCAGTCGATCGTCGACAAGCTATGCGAGGTCGTACAGGACCCGCGCACGCACCGCTATTCCACATCCAGAGGAATTCCAGGCCTCAGAAAAGCGCAGGCGCGCTATTATGAGCGCCGCTTCGGAGTGAAGCTTGATCCCGATACCCAGGTGGTCGCGACACTCGGGTCCAAGGAAGGCTTTGCCAATATGGCGCAGGCGATTACGGCGCCAGGCGACGTCGTGCTTTGCCCAAACCCGACCTATCCGATCCACGCCTTTGGCTTCATCATGTCAGGCGGTGTCATACGTTCGATGACCGTCAAACCGGACGACAGTTTCTTTTATTCGCTGGAACGCGCAGTGCGGCACTCCATTCCCAAACCGCTGGCACTGATATTGAACTATCCGTCCAACCCCACAGCGCATGTCGCCGATCTTGATTTCTACAAGGACGTGGTCGCGTTCGCCCGCAAGCACGACATCATCATCCTGTCGGATCTTGCCTATGCCGAGGTCTATTATGATGACGCGCCGCCGGCTTCTGTTCTGGAGGTTCCAGGTGCAGTTGATGTGGCCGTGGAATTCACGTCCATGTCGAAGACTTTTTCCATGCCCGGCTGGAGAATGGGATTTGCGGTCGGTAACGAACGGCTGATCGCCGCACTGTCGCGCGTCAAGTCGTATCTGGACTACGGGGCGTTTACACCGATCCAGGTTGCGGCGACGACAGCGCTCAACGGTGACGGCTCCGAGATCGAAATGGTGCGCGAAACCTATAAGCGCCGCCGTGATGTCATGGTGGAATCATTTGCCAATGCCGGCTGGGAAGTGCCGGCGCCGCAGGCGACGATGTTTGCCTGGGCACCACTTCCCGAGCGGTTCAGGGAGATCGGCTCGCTGGAATTTTCAAAGTTGCTGATCGAGAAGGCGGAAGTGGCCGTGGCGCCGGGTGTCGGCTTTGGTGAATACGGAGACGACTATGTGCGCATTGCTCTGGTGGAGAATGAGCACCGCATTCGGCAGGCGGCTCGCAACATCAAACGTTTTCTTGCTTCGGCCGACGAAAGCATGCAAAACGTCGTCCAGCTGAACACACGGCGTTAGCCGAAAGAACTTCAACCATCCGCGTGCCGGGCCTGTGGCCCTCCGGCACGGCATTTGAACAACTGGATCATGAAATGGCACATGCCCTGAAAATCGGCATTGCGGGTCTTGGCACTGTCGGTGCGTCGCTTGCCCGCATTCTGTCGACCCGACACAACAAGCTGGCGGATATCTGCGGCAGGCCGATCGATATAGTGGCCGTCAGTGCGCGCGACGCAAACAAGGACCGCGGCGTCGATCTTTCCGGTGCGCAGTTCTATTCAGATCCCGTTCAAATGGCCAAGGAAGCCGAAATCGACGTCTTTGTCGAGTTGATCGGTGGCGAGGACGATCCTGCGCTCAGCGCAGTGCGAACCGCACTGTCGCGAGGCTGTCATGCCGTGACCGCCAACAAGGCGCTGCTCGCGCGTCATGGTGTGGAGCTGGCGCGCATTGCGGAAGAAAAGGGCGTGCTGCTGAACTTCGAGGCCGCCGTCGCCGGCGGAATACCGGTTATCAAGGCAATGCGGGAATCGCTGACGGGCAACAGCATTTCAAGGGTCTTTGGTATCCTGAACGGAACCTGCAACTATATCCTCACGGAGATGGAGCGCGTCGGCCTGTCATTCGAGGATTGCCTGAAGGAAGCGCAGCGCCTTGGTTATGCGGAAGCCGATCCGACCTTCGACGTTGAAGGCAACGATACGGCGCACAAGCTTGCTCTTTTGACCAGTCTTGCATTCGGCACGCAGATTTCGCCTGACGATATCTACCTGGAAGGTATCTCGAACATATCAATCGAGGACATCCGTGCCGCAGACGATCTCGGATTTCGCATCAAGCTGCTCGGCGTTGCGCAGAAGACCGATTCAGGCATCGAGCAGCGGGTTCACCCGACCATGGTGCCTAAAAACTCGGTTATCGCGCAGGTCGACGGCGTCACAAATGCAGTGGCGATCGATGCCGATGTCCTGGGCGAACTGATGATGTCCGGGCCGGGTGCAGGCGGCGATGCGACTGCGTCCGCCGTTATGGGCGATATCGCTGATATTGCAAAAGCCCAGCCGGGACACCAGTACGGGCCTGTCCTTGGCCGCCCCGCCATCCATCTGGAGCCCTATGTCAGAGCGCGCATGCGCAGCCACGAGGGCGGCTATTTCATCCGTCTGACCGTGGAAGACAAGACGGGTGTCTTTGCCAGCCTTGCAAGGCACATGTCGGACAATGACATTTCGCTGGAATCCATTGTTCAGCGCCCAGGGCAAAACGGCTCAAACGGCAATGGCGACAAAAAAACCGTCATTCTCGTCACCCACGCCACGATGGAGGCTTCGGTGCGCCAGGCTGTTCAATCGATTTCAGATGACGGCTATCTTCTTGATAAGCCCCAGGTTATCCGTATCGAACGCCCGGAAGGGGGCTGAGGTCCTACCACAATTCGCGGGAATGCAGCAGATGACCGGAAACGGTTTTCAGCAGGCTGAGCGCAACCTCATTGTCGTGTTCGAGGACATCCAGAAAGGCCTGTTTGCTGATGCATAGGCCTTTAATGTCGCTCAAGGCCTGCAGATCGAACTCGCGGTCCTGTTCGAGGATAACCGAAAGATCACCAATGATGCGCCCCGGTTCGATGGTTGTGATCCGAATTGCTCTGTGATCATTTGATTCCGGCAGCCACAATTCCGCAGAGCCGGCGGTGAATGTGTAGGCCCCGTCAGTCGGGTCGCCCGCTCTGAAAATATAGTCACCCTTTTTGAACGATACCCAATGGGAACCGTGAGCAAGCAGCCGCAATTGCCTGCGGTCGAGGCCGGCAAAAAGTGCGGTCCGTGAAAGCACGTGGAGCTTTTCAACCAGGTTGGCTGATCCCGGCGATTTGCCGGTATCGACATCATCGGGCTGCTCTGGCGGAGAGCCGGCTTCGATCAGCCTGCCGTTCCGCAGTTCATAGAAGGCATCATATTGCTGCGGATTGCGGAATCTGGATTCAAGCACGATGATTGTGGCACCCGGCAGCAGAGCCCTTGCATTGCGTTTCATCTCGCTTCGCTTGATTTCTTCGTTGCCGGAGAAAATGTGGTCGAGAATGAGGACATCGGGCCGCCTGATTGCCGCGCGGATGAAGTCGATGTGCTCGCGGGCAATTTGAGGCATGTTGGCGCCGCTGATGCCCGCCTCGGCGTGAATGTTGAGGGTCATGATGTCGCCGCGGAGATCTTCCTTGTCCAAAGCAGTGCCGATAATTCTCAGCAACCCTATCGGAACCCCGCCGACAATACGTGAAACGCGCCCGAACAGGATGTTCTCGAGCACCGAAAGGTTCGGACAATAGCTGTTGCGATCCAGCGGTGCATAAAAATCTCTGGCCCGATTGTAGAGTTGATAGCTGAAATCGCGCCGCACCTGCAGGATTTTCTGCTTCAAGGTTTCCGGAAAGACGTCGGCAAACTGCTCCGCGGTAATTGTGAATGGCAGTGTTGTTACAGCCATGCGTTCTTCGTCCGAAAGCGACAGCCAGCCGTCCTTGCTCTGCTTGCGGTAGATCTTTACGAGGTTTTCAAAGAAATCCGGGCTGAGCGATGCCGTACGCTGGAACATCGGATGTTCGGCGCCGACACTCGAAAAGACCTGCACCAGCATGGTCATCAGTTCAATCGCAAGTTGACGCAGGTCTTCCTGTAGATCGAGTTCCTGAAGGGTCTGCAGGAATGCGGGGTTTTCGATGATCTGAGTGTCTACCGCGTCGTCATTGCGAATGGAAAACAGCATGTTTTCGCTGACCGTAAGGCCGGGGTTGAAGCGGGAGCGGTCAAAAAAATAGACGTATTTCGCAAATTCGGGTGACCTGAACTTGTCGTGTAGCCTCTTTCTCAATTTAATGAGTTTCGTTGTCAGTTCGGGGTAGTCCTGCTGGCTGATTTTGGCTTCAAGACCACGGTTCATCAGCAAATCGTCCAGCCCGACGGCGCGGATGATCTCAAGCCACCAGTTGCGAAGTTCGGTACGCGATGCAACGCCGGCAAGCTCCGGGTTGAGCCAGTCTGTGTCTATCGGATCGGCGCTGTTTCCGACCCTGCGGGATTCTTCAATTTCGGCGATTGTCTGATCCGACAGATGGTCGAGTTCGACGGGTGCGGGCATGAGCGGCATCTGCAAATTTTCGCCCACCGTGCCGCTGAAGATGTGGGAGCCGCCGCCAGCAGTGGCTATGCGGGCGGCGATTGTTTCCTGGTGCAGTTTGGACAGGTCCTTTCCGGCAATCGTGATGTTTCCCGTCGCGGTGACAACTGACCGGGTCAGCGCCTGGACAAACGCGCGCCGCGCGAATGAATTGTCGCTTTGTATTGCGATAAGCGAGCCCTGTTTGATGTCCAGATTGATGTGGTCGAGGATCGGAATGCCGTACTGATCCATGATCGTGACGTTCTTCATGGAAATCGGACCCTTGAGATCGGGATGACCGGCAGGGTGCCCGTAAAACAGCTCTTCATCGATCATGTCGGGCGGTGTGAACTGTTCGGTGATTGTCACGTAGCGCAAACTGACGTCCTGGATCTGGCTGTAATAGGCAAGAAGTTCGCGCCATGGCGACATCAGGTCCTTGTGCGAGGCAAGGGCCGCGGCAAGGGCGCCGACGGTCAACTGTCCCTTGACCACCAGATATCCGCCGATTGAAAGGAACAGGAACGGCGTTAGCTGGTTCATGAAATTGTTGAGGAATTTCATGAAAAATTTGCGGTTATATATTTCCAGCCGAATATAGAAAATCCGGCCTAACCGTTTGGAAAAATCGGCAAGGGCGTGGCCAAGCCCGTTGTTGTTGCGCAGTTCCTCGACACCGGTGACGCTTTCGCCGATACGGTCCGAAAGGGATCGCACGACGAGGATGCGTTTCTTGTTGAGCTGATTGATGTGGCGTTGCAACTTCGGAATAATATAGGCCTGCAACGGGATCATTACGATTGCTGCAACGCCAAGCCACACATTTTGCACAAAAAGAAAGGCTGCAACCGTCAGCATCTGGCCAGCGGCAAAGACCGGCCTTGAAACGGCGTCTCCCATCATTGAGCCCATCGGCTCGGTTTCGGCTGTCACCATCGAAATCAGCGCACCTTGAGAGGTTCGCCGGAAATGGGGCAGGGGAAAACGCAAAATTCGCGATATCAACTGGTAGCGAAAACGCCGCAGCAGCCGCTCCGAAACGGTGCCTTTGAATATGTTGGTGCGCATCTTCAGCACACCGGAAACGATGACAGTCAGCAGGAAGGCGCCACACAGAACCCCCATATATTCGAACTGCCCGAGGGAAAAACCGAAATACTCGACAGGAAACGCGCTTGAACCGATCGCCTCGTTGATAATCTGCTTCGGCAATTCCAGCGATAAATAGAGGATGGGGAAGGATATAACGGTGAGAATCAGCAGTATGATCTGCTGCCTGGCACTGTATTTCCATATATATGATAGCAGGGATGGCGACATGGGTTTCCATGGAGGATGCGGCGGGAAACTACAACTGGTGATTCCGTCACATCATCTCAATATCCCTCGCTCTGAATTGTCTGTTCACCCGTCTTCAATAGCTTATTTTTCCGGCTTCATAAATTCGCGGGACGCATAGTTTCAGCCGTGCAATCCTGTTTCAGCATCGTGGTATCGCGTTTCGCTGACACACACTAATCGATTTAGTGGTGAGCAAGTTGGAAAGATGGACAAAATTGCTTCTGATTTATTCAGACTGACGTTGCAAACATCCACCTCATCGGGCTATCAGGGCCGCAACTACAACTATGGGATCATCAGAAATGACGGCCAAAAAAGACGGCGAAAGCGGTCTCGATCGCATCCTGACACTGGAGATTGTGCGGGTGACGGAAAGGGCGGCTGTGGCCGCTGCGCACCTCCGCGGACGCGGTGACGAAAAGGAGGCCGATCAGGTGGCTGTTGACGCAATGCGTCAGGAGCTCAACAAGCTGCCCATCGATGGCCGCGTGGTCATCGGCGAAGGCGAGCGGGATGAGGCGCCGATGCTTTATATCGGCGAAGAGGTCGGGATCGGCAAGGGACCGGAAGTCGACATCGCCCTCGATCCGCTGGAAGGCACGACGATCTGTGCAAAGAACCTTCCGAATTCGCTGGCTGTCATCGCAGTTGCCGAAAAAGACAGCCTGCTTTACGCGCCGGATGTCTACATGGAGAAGATTGCCATCGGACCGGGATTCCCCGCAGGCACCGTTTCGCTGGACGCCACTCCGACCGACAACATCACGGCTGTCGCAAAGGCAAAGGGTGTTCCGGTTGGCGAAGTCACGGCGTGTATTTTGGACCGGCCGCGCCATGCCCGCATGATCGAAGAGGTACGCGCCACCGGCGCCGCTATCCGGCTGATCGGTGATGGCGATGTAGCCGGGGTCATCCACACGACCGATCCCGATGAAACCGGCATCGACATCTATATGGGCATTGGCGGCGCGCCTGAGGGCGTGTTGGCAGCCGCCGCTCTGCGCTGTATCGGCGGCCAGATGGAAGGCCGGTTGCAGCTCAACACGGAAGAAAAGATCGCCCGCGCCAGGACCATGGGGATCGAAGATCCCAACAAGGTCTACTCAATGGATGAAATGGCCAGCGGCGATGTCGTCTTTGCGGCGACCGGCGTGACCGACGGCAACATGCTGAGCGGCGTCAAATTCGCCCGCGATGCGATCGTCACGCATACAATCGTCATGCGTTCTTCTTCGCGCACCGTGCGCGAGATCAAGGCGAGGCACCAGGACCTCGGCAAATTCGACTGACCTGTGGACGATGCCTGCGTGGCGGGCGCGGGCCTTCTGTCACCGCTTAATTTGACCTAATGTCAGGTTGGAATGGAGTGGACGGGTGGACGCCAGCACAAAGAGCCGCGAGCCGGCTTTCCTCGATGTAGAGACATCGCTGTCGCAGCAGCGCTGGGTGCAGCGGCTTGACCCGGCGGGTCTGAACCGGGCGCTGGCGATTGCGCAGTCGCTTGGCGTTTCCGACCTGGTTTCGCGCGTGCTTGCCGGCCGCGGCGTGACAGCGGAAGATGCGGAGATTTTTCTGGACCCGACATTGCGGGACCTGATGCCCGATCCGACGAGCCTGCAGGATATGGATGCGGCGGCAGCGCGCCTGGCCGATGCCATCGCCGCCCAACAGCGCGTTGCTGTGTTCGGTGACTATGATGTCGATGGTGCGGCTTCGTCTTCGCTGGTCAAACGCTTCCTCGACCATTTTGGCATCGAATGTGAAATATATATTCCCGACCGGGTCTTCGAAGGTTACGGGCCAAATCCGGCGGCCATGGATGCACTGATCGACAATGGCGCAGGATTGATCCTGACGGTCGATTGCGGCTCCACCAGCCATGCTGCACTCGAACATGCGCGTGGGCGCGGTATCGACGTGGTCGTGGTCGATCACCACCAGATCGGTGACGATCATCCGCCTTGCGTGGCGCTGGTCAATCCCAACCGCGAAGACGATCTGTCGGGGCAGGGGCACCTGTGTGCCGCCGGGCTGGTTTTCCTTCTTCTGGTGGCGACATTGCGCGAATTGCGCAAGCGGGGTGACAGCCGTGCAGGCTCTCTCGACCTTATGGCGATGCTTGATTTGGTGGCGCTGGCGACGGTTTGCGATGTCGTGCCGCTTAAAGGTTTAAACCGGGCCTATGTCGTCAAGGGCCTGCTTGCCGTGCGCCATATGGGAAATCCGGGCCTGGCCGCTCTGATGAAAGTGGCCGGGGTGGACGGCCCCGTTTCGCCCTATCATCTGGGTTATCTCATCGGGCCGCGCATCAATGCCGGCGGACGTATTGGCGATGCGGCCCTTGGAAGCCGGCTGCTTACCCTCTCGGACAGTGCGCAGGCGCAGGAGATTGCCGAAACACTGAACAGGCTGAATGGCGAGCGGCAGGCGCTGGAGCGCACCATGCTGGCCGAAGCCGAGGCGGAAGCACTGGCCGAATTTGGAACGGGCGAGGGGCCCGCAGTGGTCGTTACGGCCGGGGAGGGCTGGCATCCCGGAATTGTCGGCATTGTCGCTGCACGTCTCAAGGAAAAGTTTCGACGGCCGGCCTTTGCCATCGCCATGGATCCCTCCGGAAAAGGCACCGGATCAGGCAGGTCTATCTCCGGTTTTGACATGGGGCACATGGTGCGTGATGCGGTCACGGCGGGGCTCGCGACAAAGGGCGGCGGTCATGCCATGGCGGCAGGCCTCAGTGTCGAACGTGCCCAGCTCGGCGCGTTGCGGGCCTATTTCGAAGAATGTGCGGCACCGCTCGTCGGAGCGCTTCGCGCTAACCAGTCATTGAAGATTGACGGTGCGCTGGCTGCAAGCGGTGCGACACTCGAACTGATGGGACAGATCGAAAGGGCCGGACCCTATGGCGCAGGCCACCCACAACCCGTTTTGGCCTTGCCCGACCACCAACTCACCGATGCGAGGATCGTTGGCGCCGACCACGTCAAATTGCGGCTGGCCGATGCTACCGGATCGCAGGTCGACGCCATCGCTTTCCGTGCTGCAGAAACGGCCCTCGGTGCGGCTCTGCTGGACGGCAGGGGACAGCGTTTCCATTTTGCCGGCACGCTGTCGGTCAATCACTGGCAGGGACGGCAAAGGGTTCAGGTCCGGGTGATGGATGCGGCCCGGCCCGGGTAATGAGCTCGGCCGGACGTATCAGAATCCCGTCAGGCCGGTTCTGACACATTCTCAGGCTCACCAATTGCAATGACAATCGCGCCGCGGCGCTCTTCCGTCTCGACCAGACGATGCGCTTCGGCTGCGCGGTCCATGGGAAACACCTGATCGACAATCGGGCGAATTGTCCGTGCTTCGATCATTTCCTTGAGGGCCTCCAGTTCTTCGATGCGCTCCTTGGCAAACGCAAAACTGGCCTTCCTTTTAGTGAAAACATTCGTCAGCAGCGTGCGAAACATGACCGACATACGGGGATTGCCCGTGAAGTAGCGGCCCTGATCGGTGAGCGATTGCATGCAGGCCCGGTAGGAGCTGCGCGGAACCATGTCGAATATGACATCGTATTTTTCTCCGCTGCTGCCAAAATCCTGCCGTTGATAATCGATGAAGTGGTCTGCGCCAAGACCGCGCAGGAACGGCTCCTTGATTGCCTTGTCGACGGCGGTGACTTCGGCGCCCATTGATTTTGCGATCTGCACGGCGTGGGCGCCGATGCTGCCGCCGGCGCCATTAATCAACACCTTCTCACCCGGCTTGAGTTCCGCCAGCCGCATGAAGTGAATCGCATTCAATCCGCCGAGCGGAACAGCCGCAGCCTCTTCAAAGCTCATATTGCCGGGTTTGGCGACCATCGTGCTGTCCGCAGGAAGGTTGACATATTCTCCATAGGCTCCAAACCGAAGCCCGGTCGCGCCGAACACCTGCATGCCCGTGGCAAACTGTGTGACGTTTTTCCCGACAGCCAAAATTTCGCCGGAGAAATAACCGCCGAGAACCTGTTTCCTCGGCCTGGTGATGCCGATTGCCAGACGCAATGGCAGCCAAAACCAGTTGACTGAAAATCTGAAACTGCGCAATTCGCAGTCAGACTTCGTCGCCTCGGCAGCCCGCACCCGGATAAACACCTCGTCGTCACCGGCCTCGGGAATTTCCACATCGGACAGCCGAAGCACATCCGGCGGTCCGTAGTTCGAATAGGTTATGGCTTTCAATGGAGTGTGGCTCCCAGGGTCGCTGATCTCATTGATGTCACTGAATTTGAATGGACGCTTCTGGGTCCATCGTTGGAACCATCAGGAGTGAAGGTATGGACGATTTTTCAAATTACCACTCATGGATCGCATTTTTTCCGCGTCACGCAACGGACGCGGTGAATATTCCGGGCTTGCACGGGCTGCAGGCGTAATGGAATGGCGCGGTCGAATTGAGGAATTTGGATTTGTACGAAAGGAACCGTGGCACGCCCTAGGGGAATCGAACCCCTCTTTCCAGAATGAAAATCTGGCGTCCTAACCGATAGACGAAGGGCGCGTGGTGGGCGTTATATAGTCAGGTCTTCGGATTCCCGCAAGCGGGAATTTTGGTTTTTTAAAAAAAATATGACGGTGGAAATTTACGCCGAAAAAACAGGGCTTCAGCGCCGCTTGCAGCGCCAGTTCCAGTCCCGTCTTGTGCCTATGTCGATGTGCACGGATTTGGTGTGGCAATAGGTTCCGACACCACCGCGGCCATCTACCGTGCGCAGATATTTGGCCAGGTTCCACTTGGATACGCCGGGCACCTGAATGTCGGCCGCCTCGCAGGTTGTGTGGCGTGAGGCCCGCACGCCGCCGGCGCGGCGATTGCGTTTGGACGAGCGGTAGCCCGACGTGATGATGACATCGCGGCCGTAGTGGCGGCGGACGCTTGCGAGAAGGCGTACCAGCTCCGGTTTCAGACAGGCAGTGTTGACCTTGTCATGCTGGCGGCGCAGGCCGTTCGGCACGAGGCGCGCCAGGCCCGCGGCGGAGGCTACCTGTATCGGCTCGGATGTATCGGCGGAAGTGCGCTGGCCGAACCCGAAGAGGTTGCCGAGGCGCACGCCCGGCAGCTTGTCTTCACCGCCCCTTTCACGGATGACCGGTTTGGCGCTGTTGGAAACCGCGCCCTGCGAAAGGTGTCTTTGATCCGGTTCGTCATTGATGTCCACAATCGCAGTGGACGGGCGTGGCTTGCCAAACGAGAAAAGCCGCGCCAGCCGGCTTGGCGTTTTCTTCTTGGCGGCCGGATTTGTGGCAATCCCGGTTTCGGCGTCTTCGGATATGGTGTCAGCGTCCGATGCATCGGCGGCGGCATTTTCTGTTTGCGGAGAAAGGACCTGCGAGCGGGGAACGGGGATTGGAGCGGCGTAGCTCGTCGTTATCGTCGATCCGGTATCCAACGCTTCGACCGAGCTGCTTTCGGCGTTCGCAATTTCTGCCGGCGGCGTCGGGTCCGCATCGGATTCAAAAGATCCGGCGTAGCCGGTCGTAGGGAAATCGGCCGTTTCTCCGACATCGGCCTGGGGCAAGAGCCCAAAGCTCGCATCGTCTGACGAAGATACGCAGCCGGCAAGCAACAGCGCCGAAGCAACTGCAATCAACGGTCTCGCAAGACCTTTGCAGCCCGGCAGATTACGTGAACGGATTGCCCCCAATGCGCCAGTGCCCCCACCAAAATCGAAGACCGCGAAACGGTCTTTCCTGCCGCAGAGGCTGGTGTTCAGCGAATGCGGCAAATCCCACAATGTGACAGATGTACGCCAATTGCGGCAGAAGCATGATCCGCCACAACCCTTGCGCCAAACTTGTCCGTATTACCAGCTACCGGTGTTGCCCATCGATGCCCAGGGCTCCTGGGCGGTTTGCGCTCCGCCGCGCTGGAGAAGCTCGATGGAGATGCCGTCCGGAGAGCGCACGAATGCCATGCGGCCGTCGCGGGGAGGGCGGTTTATGGTGACGCCGTTGTCCATGAGCGATTGGCAGAGTTCATAAATATCGTCCACCTCGAAGGCCAGATGGCCGAAATTGCGACCGCCCTGATAGTCTTCGCTGTCCCAGTTGTAAGTCAGCTCCAACAGAGGCGCGCTGTTCTTCTCGCCAGCCTCGGTGTCCTGAGAAGCCGCCAGAAAAATGAGCGTGAACCGGCCTGCTTCGCTTTCAATTCTGCGGATTTCCACAAGGCCGAGTTTGTTGCAGTAAAAGTCCAGTGATTCGTCAACGTCGCGAACGCGAACCATTGTATGTAGATAACGCATTGATCTTTCCATGATTTTCAATCTGACGGCAAAATAGAGCAGCGAGCCGCGGAGACAAGGGAGCTGAGATTTTAGGGCAAGAGCAAACTAATGCTTGCATCACCTTACGTTACCAATGTTATCCTTATGTAAAGAATCAGTCATTGATTTTTTGGGTTTGCGTATTTGAGAGGCTGGGGTGAATGGGGGACAAATCTCCAAGCAAGGGTGAGGCAACCCAGGCTGCATTGTCCGGCGAAGCCGTGGATCTGATTGAGATTTCCGGCGTCATAAAATGGTTTGACGTCGCTAAAGGATTTGGTTTCATCGTTCCCGACAATGGCATGCCCGATGTTTTGCTGCACGTGACCTGCCTGCGCAGAGACGGTTACCAAACGGCTCTGGAGGGAACCAGGGTCGTCTGCGAAATCCAAAAGAGAGACCGCGGTTATCAGGCCTTCAGGATCCTGTCGATGGATCAATCGACGGCGGTTCATCCTTCGCAGCTTCCGCCGGTGCGTACCCATGTGCAGGTGACGCCGACGAGCGGGCTGGAGCGGGCCCTCGTCAAATGGTTCAACCGGTCGAAGGGGTTCGGGTTCCTGACCCGGGGCGACGGTACTGAAGACATCTTCATTCACATGGAAACGCTGCGGCGCTACGGGCTGACGGAGTTGCGGCCCGGGCAGGTTGTGCTGGTACGCTTCGGCGAGGGTGAAAAGGGGCTTATGGCCGCTGAGATCCACCCGGACATTGACGCGACATTTCCGAAGTCGCACTGATCAATTTTACGACAATTGAAGCTCGGCGGTTGCACGGCGGCAAGGCCTGTTGCAGTTTGCGGCAATGACAAACCAACACATTTCACCATTCATGCAGATCAGGGTGCGCGTGCTCGCCGCTTTGCTGATTTTGCTATTCAGCGCGGGCCTTGCGGCTGCCACGTCCGAATTTAACAGGCTGGACATCGTCACCCGCACGGGAACGCATAGCTTTTTCGTGGAACTGGCGCTGACCGATCAGGATCGGGCCACCGGTCTCATGCATAGAGAGAAGATGGACGAGAATGCCGGCATGCTGTTTCGCTTCGACAGCGTCCAGCCCGTGCTGATGTGGATGAAGAACACACTGCTTCCGCTGGACATGATTTTCATACGGCCTGACGGAACCGTTGCGGATATTCATTACAACGCTGTTCCGCATTCCGAACAGATCATCCGGTCGAGCGAACCGGTGCTGTATGTCCTGGAAGTCAATGCAGGCGTTGCCGGCAAGATTGACCTGCGACGCGGAGACCAGATCATCCATCCGATTATCGGAGATGAATAGGGAGCCAGCCCGGAGGCAAGCGAACCCGCGAATTTATCCAGCGCCGCATTTTTACGTTGCTGTTTCCGGGTTGCTGAAGGCGTCACTTTCATTAAGGCGGCGGCGCAAGTCGTCGGGGATAGGCTTCGGCTTTTGTGTTTCAAAGTTGAAGTGAACCCAGGTGGCCCTGGATCTGGCGACGACCCGGTCGCCTTGCTCCGCTTCCTGGGCGAATATGATGGAGCTTGAACCGAGGCGTTCGATTGCCGTTGAAATCCCTACGTCACCGCCGAGGAATATCTGCCCGACCACGTCGATTTCCGAGCGGGCCATGATCAGGCACCAGTTTTCCCGGGCAAGGCCCGGCGTGAAAATTTCATAGATGGGACGACGGGCTTCATCGAACCAGACGGACAGCACCGTGTTGTTTATGTGGCCCAGAGCATCGGTTTCGGAGATTCGGGGAACGATTTTGGTGTGAAACATGGCAGCTCCTGAATTCTTGGAGCGCTCAAGCCTATCTGATTGGAGCCTGCGGACGAGAGGCGAACGGGACTTTTTTCCGGGGCGTTCGGCCATTTTTCCGCTGACCAGCCGGTCCTGCGGAAACAGCTCAGATTATCCCGGCGATGTGGCGACCCCGGCAGGACTCGAACCTGCAACCTATTGATTAGAAGTCAATTGCTCTATCCAGTTGAGCTACGGGGCCGTTGGACACCGCTAACCGGGATATGCCTGCGTGGTCAGTGCGTCCAGGGCTGGCGTCGGTCGTAGCGGAAATTGTCTGCGTAGGCCACCCGTCTCCGCTTCGGATCGTGCGGCTCGATTACGCGAAAGGCGATGTTGTTTCGCTTGGCGTAGCTGACCGCTTCTTCGCGGGTCTCGAAACTCAGCCTGAGCTGCTGTTTCATGTCGCTTGACGATGTGTACCCCATGATCGGATCGATCGTGCGGGGAACCTCCTGGTCGTATTCCAGAACCCAAAGATGGGTCTTGGCCTTGCCAGATTGCATGGCTGTTTTCGCCGGGCGATAGATTTTCGCAGACATGGCCAGCAGCTCCCGTTTCCGTCCTGAACGCGATCGCAAAGGCGATGCGCCTGTCATGGTCGGAGCGGCAGGATTCGAACCTGCGACCCTCTGGTCCCAAACCAGATGCGCTACCAGGCTGCGCTACGCTCCGTCGACAATGCGACGGGAGATACACGCTTCGCAGCCCGCCTGCAACATGCTTTTTACTGAATTGGCTTCTATTTTTCCGTTGGTTGCGCATTGCAGAGTTTGGCGGCCCAAATGGCTGGTGCACTGTGGTGAAATGTTGCCTAGCGAAACACCCTCAGGATGCGCAGAAGATTGAGAACCTGGAACAATGACGCGGCGACATATGTGTAAGCCGCGGCCTTGAGGACCGATCGTACCGCAGGCAGATCTTCATCCGGCAGATATTTACCCTGTACCATGATCGGAAAGGCACGGCGGAAACTGGCGTCCAGCTCCACCGGCAGCATCACCAGATAGGCCGCCACACGGATTAATCCGATCAACACCACGGCCAGAATGCCAAAAAGAAGAAATCGCGGCGATAGCGCCGCGCCACCGATGGCAGACAGGCCGAGGATGAGGATTGAGCCGAAACGATCGGTCAGATTGGCTGTTGCCACCAGCCTGTGACACCATTTGAGCGGACCGTAACCGTCGCGGTCCTGCAAGGCATGGCCGACTTCGTGCGCGGCAACGGCAACGGCGGTCACCGACCGGCCATCATGAAGTTCCTGCGTCAGCCGGACGGACTTGGCCTCAGCATCATAGTGATCGCCTGCCGGTGTGATTTCGACGCTCACATTGTCGAGGCCGTGATGATCAAGCAGGTGGCGTGCAAATTCGCCGCCGGTTCCCGGATAGTCCTGGCGATCGCCCGCATGGGCGCGCATGACGTGCCGCACCCACAGGGTCGGTCCGAAGGCAAGGCCCATCAATAGAACAAGTGCTGCAATCCAAAGCATCAATACCAAACCAAGCCGCAACGCGGGTTCGGCCGTTCAGGCCGAAGCAGCGCCTATGCAATTAACATATGTCGCCACCGTCTTGTCATCAATCGTATGTCCGCGACAGATGCACGGTTGAACATAGAGCAGACTGGTATATGTTCATGTTATGTTCTTTGTGTTTGGATGAAGCCATGCAGCTTGGTTATGTGATTTTGTATGTCCCTGACGTGGCGCAGGCGATGGCTTTCTATGAGGATGCCTTCGGCCTGTCAGTTCGCTTTGTCGATGACAGCGGCACCTATGGGGAAATGGCCACGGGCGCAACGAAGCTTGCCTTTGCGTCGGAGGAACTGGCAGCGAGCCACGGGTTCGATTTTGAACCGCAGTCGCCCGGCCGCAGGCCCGCGGCATTCGAAATCGCCTTTGTAACACAGGATGTTCAGGCCGGTTTCGCAAAGGCGATCGGAAACGGCGCCCGCGCACTGACTGAGCCAAAGCTCATGTCCTGGGGGCAATGGGTGAGCTATGTCGCGGACCTTAACGGGTATACCGTCGAGATCTGCTCACCCACCGGTGCAGAGGAATAGGCTTCGAGGAGTTGGCAAACCATGGATAATGAAGCAATTCACGACATGTTCGAAGGGCTTGGTCCGGTGACGATCAAGCGCATGTTTGGCGGCAAAGGTATTTATCATCAGGGCCGCATCCTGGCTCTCGAGGTCGATGGCGAGATTCTGCTCAAGGCGGACAAGGAAAGCGCCGGCACATTTGCGGAGGCCGGCTCTTCCCAGTGGGTTTATACCGGCAAGAACAAGCCGGTCAAAATGCCGTACTGGTCGATACCGGACGAGGCGCTCGACGATCCTGACGAGATGAAGAAGTGGGTGTTTCTGGCCTATGAGGCGGCGCTGCGTTCCAAATAGATCCGGAATGCCCGACGCAGCGCGCTACTGCTTTGAGCCGATCATCATGAACGCAGGGATATCGTCGCCGAAACCGATCGGCGTCGGCTTGTCGTCCGTGTCCGAACGCTTGCGGCCGCGCCGGTTCTCGTTGTCGTTTGTGGCGGCCTTCTTTTTCTTCCGTGCAGATGCAGCCGGTTTTTCCTGATCTTCGCTATCGCGGCCGGCACGCGGTTTGCGGTCGTTGTCGGCGGCTGTTTTCGCGCCACGCCGCGACTTTGCCTTCGGCTTGTCGGCGGCTTCCTCATCGGACTTGACAGACGACATGTCGCCTTCGTGCCATTCAATGGTCTGGCCGATCAGCTTTTCGATCGCGTCGACAAATTTGGCGTCGCGTTTGGTAACCAGGGTGAATGAGGCGCCTGACCGTCCAGCCCGGCCGGTCCGGCCGATGCGGTGTACATAGTCTTCGGCATGGATCGGGACGTCGAAATTGAAGACGTGGCTCACATCCGGAATGTCTAGACCACGGGCCGCGACGTCTGATGCGACCAACAGCTGCAGATTTCCGTCCTTGAAATTCTGCAGCATGGCCATGCGGGAGCGCTGGTCCATGTCGCCGTGCAGAGCACCGGCGTTGAATTCATGCCGTTCCAGGGACCGGAACAGATCCGAGACGTCGCGTTTGCGATTGCAGAAGATGATCGCGTTCTTGAGATCCTTCTGCTCGCGGATCAGGTCGCGCAGGGCGGCGCGTTTTTCAAAGTCCTTGCCGCCTGAAGCAACCAGCCGCTGCGTCACGGTCTTTGCCGTTGTCGACGGTGGAGCGACTTTGATTTCCTCAGGGTTTTGAAGGAACCGGTCAGCGAGTGTCTGGATTTCCGGTGGCATCGTCGCCGAGAAAAACAGGGTTTGCCGTGTAAACGGAATGAGTTTCGCAATGCGCTCGATGTCGGGAATAAAACCCATATCGAGCATGCGATCGGCCTCGTCGATGACAAAAATCTCGACACCGGTCAAAAGCAGCTTGCCGCGCTCGAAATGGTCGAGAAGGCGCCCGGGCGTTGCGATCAGAACATCGGCGCCGCGCTCAAGCTTGCGATCCTGTTCGTCAAAGGATACGCCGCCGATCAGAAGGGCAATGTTCAGTTTGTGATACTTGCCGTATTTGACAAAATTTTCTTCCACCTGTGCAGCGAGTTCGCGCGTCGGCTCAAGGATCAGTGTCCTGGGCATGCGTGCACGCGCACGGCCTTTCTCAAGCCGTGTGAGCATGGGAAGAACGAAAGAGGCTGTCTTGCCGGTGCCGGTCTGCGCTATGCCGAGAAGGTCACGATGGGCGAGCGCGGGCGGGATAGCGCCGACCTGAATTGGTGTCGGTGTTGTGTATCCAGCGTCTTCTACCGCTGAAAGCACCTTTTGACTTAAGCCAAGATCAGAAAATGTTGCCAAAGGGGAAGTCGTTTCCGTTGTAAGAGCTATTAACCGTGGGAGTATAGATACACTCCGCCACCATGCGCCCCGACTAGTCCGATCATTCCATTAAGTCAAGGAAATCACGGAATTTACTCTGGTTCTATAGAAAATGTGGGGGATTTGTGGCAATCAGGGTTAATAATGCGGCTGTACACATAACATTTCCGTGTAGCTGCAAGTTGCCGAAATTTTCAGGTTCTGACCGGATGGAATTCAGATTAAACTGCAGGACCGGGGGCGCCGTACGAGCACCACACGACATCCGTGAAATTCAAATCCGCCTCAAAGATAGGATTGGAGTTTTTTGCCGGCGGCGAGAAACCGTTGCGGGTTTACCGCCTTGTCATTAAGTCGGATTTCATAGTGCAGGTGCGGGCCGGTCGAGCGTCCCGTGCTTCCCGCCGCCCCGATTTTATTGCCAACGGTAACCTTGTCGCCCACTTTGACGTGGATACGTGAAAGGTGGGCGTAGCGTGTTGTGATCCCGTTGCCATGATCGATCTCGACCATTTTGCCGTAACCGCCCTTGCGTTTGGCGGTGATCACCGTGCCGGCCCCCGTGGAAAATACCGCCTGCCCGTAGGCGGTCTTGAAATCGATGCCGGCGTGATGCGCGAAGCGTTTCAGGAAGGGGTCGCGGCGTTTGCCGAATTTGCTGCTTATCTGATGGTTCGGCACAGGATTGGCCACAGGCATTTGCCGGGCCAGCATCTTGGCTTGTTCAAGTGAGTCGAGTGCCGCTCCGAGATCGTTCAGTGAAGCATCGAATGCGGCAGGGTTTTCGGCGCTGATAAACGGGCCGCCAATGCCGGCATTCAGTCCAGCGGTAATGCCGGTATTCTGTAAAATGGAACGAATGGTTTCAGCGGTCTGATACGCATTTGATGTAAGGGACTGGACTTTCCGAAACTGTTCCTGCTCGATTGTCTTCAGGGAAAACAGAACATTGTCGAATACATCGCCTGGCTTTGTTTTCGGCTCTGCCTCAACTGCCGCGTAGGAAAGCTGGCTGGTTCTGAGCGGCAATTCCTCTGTGGTGAGCGCCAGTTGCTGCTTGACCCGGCCGGTCTTGGCATTTGCCTGCTGCTGGTTGTCGGCAGGCACACTGCCCGACGGTCGGGCGCGTGGTATGGGAACGCGTGCCGGAACGATTTCGACCACATCCGCGCGTTTTAGCAGACTGTCCAGCCGTCCGTGCCTGGTTCTCAATTTTGCCTGCTGCTCCATCAGGCGCGTCATCTTGTCATCCATCATCTGCTGATCGAGAAGCTGGCGACTTGTGATTCGGTCGACCTGGGAGCGCAGGGAAGCGATCCGATCCTCATAGGCATGTTGAATACGCGCCTGGCGCGCCATGGCGGCGCCAATCAGGTCGTCGCGCAGCACAAGATAGGTCGTGCCCAAAAGATAACCGATGGCGATGACCGCCAGAAAGCTGGCAGCAATGCCGAACATCCAAGGACGGATGGTCCAATGCCGGACGTCATCGCCGCTAGCCAGGATAATCGTGTGTTGCTTGGAGCGTTTGCCGAAGACGCGGCTTACGGAACTGTGCGACACCATGGCCCCCAATTATTCAACTGCCGAAACAGGTGCCATTAGACTCCGTTAAGGTTAACAAAGATTTGAGTTGCGGCGTTTTGGAGTCCACTATCAGTAAAACGAAGTATTCCTTGTAAAAAACCGACAACTTCAATGAAGTCCAAAGTGTCAGCAAATAAAATTGCGCAAGTGGGGGCTCTCAAATTTCACTGGGACAAGAGTTAGGAGGCGTTGGCTGAAGAGAGACTGCGATAGAAAGACGGCGTCAGGCCCGCCTCGGCTCTGGCGATGTCATTAAAGGGTGCCTTCAGTTGTCCGCGGAAATTGGCGCGCACCAGCTGACGGAACGTTTCTTCCGGGTTCTTGCGTTGCCGGTGGCACAGGAATCGAAACCATTTTGCTCCAATCGCAACGTGCTTTTTCTCGTCATTGTAAATGATGTCCAAAATCGCCGCGCTTTCGGTGTCGCCCGATTCGATCATCCTGGCCTGCAGGGAAGGGGTCACGTCCAATCCCCGGGCTTCGAGAATCAGGGGCACCACGGCAAGGCGGGCGGTCAGATCGTTTCTGGTGTCATGGGCGGCCTGCCAGAGGCCGTCATGGGCGGGCAGGTCGCCATATGCGGCGCCAAGCGATCTCAATCGCTCCCGGATAAGATTGAAGTGCTTGGCCTCTTCAAAGGCAACTTGCATCCAACCGTCAAAAAAAGACAGTGGAATTGGCTCGCTCGCAAAGCGCGCGACGATATCCAGGGCCAGATCGATTGCGTTCAGTTCGATGTGAGCCAGCGCATGCAACAATGCAATGCGGCCTTCGGCGGAGTTCAAGTTGCGCTTCTTGACCATTCTGGGTGGTAGCAACTGCGGTTTGTCTGGACGCCCGGGCCGATCGGCAATGGGCGAATCGAGTGGTGAGCGAAGCGACAGCGTTCGTGAAAACCACCGCCGTGCCACCTCCTGTGTGACCTCGGTTTTGACATCCAGATCAGTTGCCGCAACTGCCCGGTTGGCACCTTCGCGCAGGGTCTCCAAACGCAATATTGTGTTTTTCTCCATGGCCATATCCGGAGGATACCTTTGCAGGCAATCAGCCGACGACCGTTTTAAGGACGTCTTCCGCGTGACCGGGCACTTTTACCTTGCGCCAGATTTTTTCGATTTTTCCCTGCTCGTTGATTAGGAATGTGGAGCGTTCAACACCCATGTACTTTCTTCCGTACATGCTCTTTTCCACCCATACACCGTAGGCTTCGAGCGTCGATTTATCCTCATCGGAGGCGAGGGGGACAGTCAGTTCGTACTTGGCGATGAACTTGTCGTGCTTTTTGACGCTGTCCGGCGACATGCCGAGAAGCGCCGCTCCGGCTTCGGTAAACTGCTCCTGCAATTCGGTAAAGTCGCGCGCTTCGGCGGTGCATCCGCTGGTATCGTCCTTGGGGTAGAAAAACAGCACAAGTTTTTGCCCGGAATAATCCGATAGCGCCACGGTTTCGCCACCATCTCGCGGCAGTGCGAAGTCCGGTGCTTTCATTCCCTCTGCGAGTGCCGTCATGTGCCCCTCTCCAATGCATTGAATCTGTTGATACGGTCGCCGTGCTATATATAGTTGAATGTAGAATCGTCCAATTCCCGCGATCAGGTATTTCGGGGATGGATGTTGCGCCTCATTGTGGCAACGGAACCCCTATTCAATGACGGAAAACAATGGCGGTCGAAAGAGAAACAGGCAGCAAGATTCTGTTGCACTGCATTCTATGCCGTCGGCCAATGCAGAAGACCCGATCATAGTGCACACGCCATGGGGTTACGGGTTCTTGCACATGTCTGCAAGGGGTTTTGCTTTCCTCACGGCATTGCTTCTTCTCATTGTTCTGGGCGGCTTCGTGCTGCTGCAGAGTGGAGCCTTCGACGGTCCGCTGACGAGCAGAGCGCAAACGCTTTTGCAGGATGCTGCTGGTGAGCGTTTCACGGCGTCCGTAAGCAGCGCGGGCATTCGACTGGCAAAGCGGGGGCTGGTTGCCCTGGAAGCCCATGATGTCGGATTGAAAGTCGCACAAGGCGGCGGTGAGGTGGTCCGTGCGCAACGGGTAAGGATAGCACTGCAGATTCCGCCGCTTTTGTCCGGCCAACTGAAAATTTCGCACATTGAAGTCTATGGCGGATTCATCAATGCCGGTCTTTTGCGCAAGACCGTGTCGGCGGATGCGGTCCAAAGTGAACAGCGGGCGTTCGAAGTCGCAAACCTTGAGAAGATAACCGATGGCGCCTTCAAATCGATCGCGACACTGTCCGATGCATTGGGTGAGAGGGGCACTCGCTGGATCTTTCTGACCGACACCACAATCACCGGCATCGGCATGGCGAACCAATCGGATGGCTCGGGCGGTACGGTCAAAATTCAATCCGCTGAAATATCCGAAGGCGATGATTCGGGTTTGAATATCAAAGCGCAGCTTGAATATGCCGAGCAGGACATACGCATGGAAGCGGAAGCGATTCCTGATGAAGATCAGGAAGGCCGCATGAAGCTGACGGCGTCCGTCACTGGTGTTCATGTCGGCAAGATGATCAAGGAGATTACACAAAACCCCCGTCGAAAGTTCCGCATGGAGAGCAATGTGGAGATTGACCTTTCGGCGCTCGAAGGCGGAGGCGGCAAGAGTTCCGAACTACAGGCCGAGCTGCACTTTTCCGCCGGCGAGCTTTTCATGGACGGAATTGCAGCGCAGGTGGAGCCAAGTTCAATCAAGCTTGCATTCGAGCCGGAGCGCAAGTCTCTGGAGATAAAACCGTCAAAATTGAAGATCGGTAAATCCAACTACAGTTTCAACGGCGGTATCATCGATCTGCAGAACCTACCCGGACAAAGCGAACGGGGATTTGCAATCGACCTGCTTATCGATGAGGCAACGGTCGCTCCGACCGATTCCTCAGAGCCCCCGGTCAAGGTCGCCATGAAGGCATTTGGCCGTCTGGTGAGCGCCGAGAAGAGGTTGTATGTCGACGACTTTATCGTTACGGGCCAGGCCGGCACGATGTTTTCGTCAGCCAGCATACAATTCTCTGACACCAGTCCCGAAGTCAGCTTTGTCGCCAACATTGAAAAGATGGATACGACAACCGTCAAACAGCTATGGCCTTACTGGATTGCCAAAATGGCACGCCGTTGGGTTCACGAAAACCTGTTTGGCGGAACTGTCACTGACGGCGCAATTCGCGTTTTCATTCCGGAAGGACGCATGGCATCCGGTTTGCCGGACTCTCTCAACCTGAACGGTGATCAGCTCCAAATTGATTTCAATATCAGCGATGCGCGTTTCGATGTTGCCGGGGATATCCCGCCGGTCAGGGGCGCCACTGGGCTGCTCAGTCTCCGTGGAAAGCATCTGGAGCTAAAGATCGACAAGGGAACCTCGTATTTTCCGACCGGCCGGAGTGTCGGCATTTCGGACGGGCTTTTCATTATAGATCATACCGATGCAAATCCGCTGATGGCGGAGTTGGACATAGATGTTTCCGGCGATGCCTCGGCTGTTGCAGAGCTCATTTCGTACCGGCCGATCAGCGCGTTGCAGCAAACGCCATACAAGGCTGAGGATTTCGAGGGTGAGGTCTCCTCCAAGGTCCAGGTTACATTCGGGCTCATTCAGGACCAGAACCCGCCGAGCCCGAATTGGGAGGTCGAACTTGATCTCAAGGGCGTCAGTATCGGTCCGAAGATTGACGGCGTGAAAGTCACCGATGCCAAGGGAAAGATGCACGTTGATACCGAGACCATAAAGATAGACGCGGAAGCCGATCTCAACGGTATGCAGGCAAATCTTGATTTTACCGAGCCGCTGGACCGAAAAAGCGACCTGCCTTCCGACCGCGTCGTCAAGTTTTACGTTACCGAAGCTGATCGCGCGCAATTTGCTCCGCAACTGAATGAATTTGTAAAAGGGACCATCTTCCTAACAGCGAAGCTGGAGGGCGACGGCCGGCAGGTCGTCGACGCCGACTTTACGGAAGCCAAGCTGATCCTGCCCTGGATTGGCTGGTCCAAGGGCAAGGGAATAAAAGCGACAGCCAGCTTTGAAATGATCCCAAAGGAAGCTGCCGAGGTGGTTGCAACGGCGGCGGCTGCATCCTCCGATGAACCGGAGGAAAAAGGGCTTGGTCTGCCAGCCGCCTTCCACATCAATAATTTCGATCTCAAGGGAGAGGGGTTTTCCGCACTCGGAAATCTCGAGTTTGCAAATGGCGAGGTCGTCAATGCGGATATCAGCCGGGCTTCCCTCAGCCGTAGTGACAATTTTGTGGTTAAGCTGACAAGGAAAGGCAAAGCCTACATCGTCAATGTCTCCGGTCGTGCCATTGATTTGAGGTCCTCGGTCAAACATCTTCTGAGCGAATCCGAAGCTGCAGAGATCGGTGCCGATACGTCGAGGGTGGAGTTGAAAGTACGCGCAGATGAAGCCCATGGCTTCAACGGTGAAATCCTTCACGGGTTTGCTCTCGACTATTCCGGGCAGGGAGAGACCATATTGGGGCTTGACCTGAAGGCGAAAACAACGTCCGGCGGGGTCATCGATGCGGTCGGCAAACATGGCGGTTCCGGTCTTGTACTGACATTCAACAGCAACGATGCTGGCTCATTCGTTCGCTTTACCGATGTCTATGCAAAAATTCACGGCGGAACCCTGGATGTGCAATTGGCGAAATCCGGCACAGGTCCGTATATCGGCACGGTGGACCTGCGCAATTTCAGCGTCATCAATGACGAGCACCTGAAATCGCTTGTTTCCTCTAATCCAAGCGGCGGTGAAAGCCTCAATCAGGCTGTGCGCCGTGATATTGATGTGAGCCGCGCGCAGTTCCAGCACGCATTTGCGCGTGTTGACAAAGGAAAAGGCTATCTTCGTGTCAGCGACGGTATCGCACGAGGCCCGGAGGTGGGATTTGCCTTCCAGGGTACGATCTTCGACGCCAAGGATGACATGAATATAACCGGCACATTCATGCCGGCGTACGGGCTTAACAGGATATTCGGAGAAATCCCGCTGCTTGGGGTGATCTTAGGCAATGGACGTGACAGGGGCTTGATCGGCATCACATTCCGTCTGACCGGAAAACTTCAGGATCCGATACTTACCATCAACCCCATATCCATCATTGCTCCGGGGATATTCAGATCGATCTTCCAGTTCCGCAATGATGGTGCGACCACGGTCAGAAAACCGAGTTCCTTCGACAATGATGCCGAGACCCGGTGAGGCACCTGTGGCTTCAGACGGGCCGCACCAGCATGTGTTTCTTCTTACCCAGGGACAGTTTGACGACACCGTCATCGGTAAGGTCCGCACTTCCTACGACACGCCGTTCGTCGGTGACCTGCGTGTCGTTTACGCGGACGGCACCCCCCTTGACGTGACGACGGGCCTCGCCGTTCGAACCGGCAAGTCCGGCGGTCACGAACAGGCTCAAAAGACCAACGCCGTCGTTCAACTCCGATGCGGCAATTTCAACTGAAGGCAGATTCTCGGCCAGGGCACCTTCTTCGAAGGTCTTGCGGGCTGTTTCGGCTGCCTCTTCTGCCGCTGCGCGGCCATGCAGGATGGCCGTCACCTCGGTGGCAAGGATTTTTTTAACCTCATTGATTTCCGATCCGCCAAGCGCTTCAAGTCGCGCAATTTCGTCCATCGGAAGCGTTGTGTAGAGCTTGAGGAAACGAGCGACATCCGCATCCTCTGTGTTGCGCCAGTACTGCCAGAAATCATAAACGCTCAAAAGGTCTGCGTTCAGCCATACCGCACCGCTGGCGGATTTGCCCATCTTCGCACCCGAGGAGGTTGTCAGAAGCGGCGAAGTGACGGCGTATAGCTGAGGCGTGCCGAGGCGGTGACCGAGATCAATTCCGTTGATGATGTTGCCCCACTGGTCGGATCCGCCCATCTGCAGTTTGCAGCCGTAGCGTTTGTTCAGTTCGACAAAATCGTAAGCCTGAAGGATCATGTAGTTGAATTCGAGGAATGACAGGGATTGCTCTCTATCGAGTCGCAACTTGACGGAATCGAAACTCAGCATCCGGTTAACCGAAAAGTGCCGGCCGACATCGCGAAGGAATTCAACATAGTTGATGCCCATCAGCCAGTCGGCGTTGTTGACCATGATGGCGTCTGTCTTGCCATCGCCGAAATTCAGGTATTGGGAAAAATTCTCTCTTATGCCTGCTAGATTCTCATCGATCTTTTCAGGCGTCATCAACTGCCGCGCTTCGTCCTTGAAGCTCGGATCGCCGATCATGCCTGTTCCGCCACCCATCAATGCGATCGGTTTGTGGCCGGTTTTTTGGAACCAGTGAAGCATCATGATCTGTATGAGCGAACCGGCATGCAGGCTCGATGCGGTCGGGTCGAACCCAATATAGGCCGTGACCGTTTCCTTCTGCAGCAGTGAATCGAGGCCGCTGTCATCCGATGTCTGATGGATGAAACCGCGCTCGCTGAGCGTATGAAGAAAGTCGGACTTGAAGGCGGACATTGTTGTTCTTTCCCTGCGCATCCTGATATCGGATGCAAATAGTGCTATCGGTTTGGCCGGGCGTTTATCACCCTTTGCCGGAGATTTCACGCCATTTGTTTGAATGGGACGCATTGAGGGTTGTGATGGCAGGCAGTGACGAGGGTTTAGGCATTGTGACCGCAATCGGTCTGATGAGTGGCACATCGATGGACGGTATCGATGTGGCGCTTATCAAAAGCGATGGTGATTCGGTGGTTGAGCGCGGTCCGTTTCTGACCATACCCTACAGGCCGGAATTCCGCCGCAGGCTGGCCGCAGTGCTGGAAACCGCTTCCGGAATAACGTCACGGAACGAACGTCCAGGCGACCTCGGCGACGTCGAGCGTGAACTCACGCAGCTTCATGCCGATGCGGTCCTTGCTTTCACGGAACGATGCGGGATTGATCCGGATACGGTTGATCTGATCGGGTTTCATGGACAGACGGTACTTCACAGACCGGAGAAGAAACTGACCGTGCAGATCGGCGATGGCCAGGCGCTTGCTGCAAACCTCAATATACCCGTTGTCTACGATATGCGCGCAGCTGATATGGAAGCCGGTGGAGAGGGCGCTCCGCTTGCGCCTGCCTATCACGGCGCATTGGCGGGCAAAGTGGCGCGGGAAGGTGCTACTGCCTTCGTCAATATCGGCGGCATTTCGAATATCACCTGCGTGACCCAAGACGGAGAACTCCACGCATTCGACACAGGTCCGGGAAACACTTTGATCGATCAGTGGGTTGAAACAAAAGCCGGCATCCCGTTCGATCAGGGCGGTGCGATCGCGAGCGAGGGCGGCATATTGCGTTCTATGGTGGATGAATATCTGCGTGCCGATTTTTTCAGCAACAAAGACCGCAGGTCGCTCGACCGCAACGATTTCCGTCCGCCCGAACCGGACAGCGCTACGCTCGAGGACGGCGCCAGAAGCCTTGCCCGCCTTACGGCGGAGGCCATCGTCAAGTCATCGGAGACGCTGCCTCAGTCGCCTGACACGTGGATCGTTTGCGGTGGCGGGCGCAATAACCGTGTCATCATGGAAGACCTGGCGGAGATTGTCGGCGCAAAGGGCGGCACGGTGATTGCCGCCGAGGAAGCCGGATTGAATGGCGATGCGATGGAGGCGGAAGCCTGGGCCTATCTTGCAATTCGTTCACGCCGCGGATTGCCGCTCAGCTGGCCCGGCACGACCGGTTGCCGCCAGCCGACGACCGGCGGAGTGCTGGCACAACCATCATCTGCAAAATCATCGCGCTGAGATACGGCTATTCCCGAACAAGCCGAAAACCGACGAGGATATGCTTGATCGTATCAGGCCGGCTGTGTCTGGCGGCGGGGCGACATACGCCGCATCCTTTGTCGTCCCACGATCCGCCCTTGACGATGTGCCTGTTGTCGCCGGCAGGGGTTGAGGTCCACTCAAAGACCTGACCCGCGGCATCCAGCAGGCCGTAGGGACTTGCGCCTGCCGGAAACGAGCCGACCGGCACCGTCGAAAACGGACCGGTGTCATGGCTGTTGAGGAGGCCGGGGTCGAACTTGTCGCCCCAGGGAAAATATGCACCCTCCGGACCGCGAGCGGCCTTTTCCCATTCGGCCTCTGTTGGCAGACGCCAGTTTTCGCCCGTCTTTTGGCTCAACCAGTTTGCATAGGCCTGCGCGTCGCCATAGCTGACCATGACGACAGGATGGTTTTGCCTGCCGGCAGGAGCATCCGCAGATTTCCAGATATACGGAACCGCCCGGGGAAAGGGATGAATCAGGCCGTAGCCGTCCCATTCCTTTTGAGTGACCGAAGGAGGTCGATGGCCGGTCTCTCTTAGGAAGACCGAGTAGGCTTCGTTGGTGATTGGCGTTTTTGAAATACGGAATGCGCCAAGATCGACGGTCCGTTGCGGCTCGCGGTCATACCAGCCGCGTTCGCGTGTGACGCTGTGGCCGTAGGCGGCCTCGTCAAGTTGATAGGCGGTTTCGCGCTCGCTGGCGTCGGACCCCATGATGAATGGGCCGGCGGGCACGTCTATCAGATCCGGGGCTGCAAATCCGTTTTGCGAGAGAGCGGACGGTGTCGCCAATAAAGTAGCGCAAACAGCAAAAAGCGCGGCCCGTATTTTTGGTGACTGCCGCGCTTTTCGTCTCATCGGTTGCTCCGATTGCCTTAACGGATGCGTTTGGGCGCCGGTTCGGGAACCAGTTCACCATTGAGCCGGCGATCGAGATAATCCGAGCACTCCTCGATCAGCTCATCAACCTGGCCGTTGAAGAAGTGGTTGGCGCCGGACATGATCTTCTGGGTGATCATGATGCCCTTTTGGGTTTTCAGTTTTTCAACAAGGCCCTGCACATCTTTTTCCGGCGCGACGCGGTCCGCGTCGCCGTGGATGATCAGGCCGGAGGAGGGGCAGGGGGCCAGGAACGCGAAATCGTAGATGTTGGGCTGCGGTGCGATTGACATGAACCCCTCGATTTCAGGGCGCCGCATCAGGAGCTGCATACCGATCCAGGAACCAAAGGAGTATCCTGCAACCCAGCAGCTCTTGCTGTCTGGATGAAGGCTCTGGATCCAATCCAACGCGGCAGCCGCATCCGATAGCTCACCGGTGCCGTGGTCGAATGTGCCCTGGCTGCGGCCGATGGAACGGAAATTAAAGCGCAGCGTGGTAAATCCTCGCTGCTGAAACATATAAAAGAGCTGGTAGACAATCTGGTTGTTCATGGTGCCGCCGAACTGCGGGTGCGGGTGCAGAACGATGGCAATCGGCGCATTCTTTTCCTTGGCTGGCTGATAACGGCCTTCCAGCCGTCCGGCGGGACCGTTGAAAATGACTTCAGGCATTGTTTCTCCGGGTCAAATTCGAGTAATGGCGAAACCGGGCTTGCTGGTTCGGGCAAAGGCGCTGTTCCACCAACTCAACTAGACAGGTTCGAATTGGTTTTTGTTTATCCTTCCGGATATAACGAAGTGTCATAAGCCATTGGTATCTGAAATTTCAAGGAAAATGAGGCATTGCCGGTTCATCCGGCACAGCAGCCATATGAACAAGTCACGCATATATATGGATTATAATGCCACAGCTCCGCTGTTGCCGGTCGCCCGCGCCGCCATGAGCGACGCCCTGGATCTGCCCGGCAATCCGTCATCGGTTCACGCCGAAGGCCGCGCCGCACGGGCAGTTGTCAATACCGCCCGACGCCAGGTTGCGGCACTTTGCGGGGCCGACGCCGCCGGCGTCATCTTTACCAGCGGTGCCACCGAAGCTGCCGCGACCGTGCTGACGCCGCATTTCAAAATGGGTAAAGCCGATCTTGCAATCGGCCATCTTTATGTGTCGGCAGTCGAGCATCCGTGCGTGCTCAACGGCGGACGTTTCGATGCGGATCACGTGACAAAACTGGAGGTCGATGAAAACGGTGTGGTCGACCTTGAAGGTTTGCGCAACCATTTGACCACGCATGATCAATCAATCGGCCTGCCGATGGTGGCCATTCAATTGGCAAATAATGAGACCGGTGTGCTTCAGCCGGTAACCGAAGCCGCCCAGATAACCAAAGAGCATGGAGGTATCCTCGTTGTCGATGCGGTACAGGCCGCCGGCAGGTTGCCGATCGACATGGGTGACCTTGGTGCGGATTTCCTGTTGCTGTCGTCGCACAAGATGGGCGGTCCCAAAGGGGTTGGCGCGGTTATATGTGCGGGCGAGGTGATGATGCCGTTGCCGCTGATACCGGGCGGCGGACAAGAAAAGGGGCACAGGTCCGGCACCGAAAATCCGGCGGCTATTGCAGGTTTTGGGGCGGCAGCAGCATTTGTGTCGACTGATCTTGCCGCGCGTTCTGACGGCATCAGGCAGATGCGCGACGAACTTGAAGCCGGCATACTTGCGTGTGCTCCCGACTGTATTATCCACGGCGCTGAATCACCGCGCCTCGTCAACACGACATTCTTCTCGCTTCCGGGCCTCAAGGCGGAGACGGCTCAGATTGCGTTCGATCTCGAGGGGGTGGCGGTTTCGGCGGGCTCTGCCTGTTCATCGGGCAAGGTGGGACCGAGCCATGTCCTTGCGGCGATGGGACAGGATGCGGATCTCGGTGGGATTCGCGTCAGCATCGGCGCCGAATCGACGCAGGGTGAAATCCGCCGGTTTCTGGAGGTTTTTGCAAAAATCAACGAAAAACGTGAGAAAAATAGGCAAGAAAACGGAGCGCTAGTCTAGAAAAGTTTTAAATTTCGGATTACAAGCTGCTGCACGTGGTGGAAATATGATTTCTGACACACTAAATTCGGTCTAGCAAAGCCTCATGGCCACGCCGGACAATATATATGACGTTGACAACTGCCGGACCTTGAACCCGGCGAGATTGGAGAGCGCCAATGCCTGCGGTGCAGGAGACGATCGATCAGGTTCGCCAGATCGATGTGGACCAGTATAAATACGGTTTCGAAACTCTCATCGAAATGGACAAGGCCCCCAAGGGTCTGAATGAAGACATTATCCGCTTCATCTCGGCTAAGAAGGATGAGCCGGAATGGATGCTCGAATGGCGTCTTGATGCTTATCGCCGCTGGCTGACGATGGAAGAGCCGAGCTGGGCGCGCGTTGAATATCCGCAGATCGACTTCAACGATCTCTACTATTATGCCGCCCCTAAAAACCAGACCGGCCCGAAGACCATTGACGAGGTCGACCCCGAGCTGCTGGCCACCTATGAGAAACTCGGCATCCCACTGCGCGAGCAGGAAATACTGGCCGGCGTCCAGCAGTCCAAAGTGGCTGTGGATGCGGTTTTCGATTCGGTATCGGTAGTTACGACGTTCAAGGAAGAGCTGGCAAAGGCCGGCGTTATCTTCATGTCGATTTCCGAAGCCATTCGCGAACATCCCGAACTCGTCCGCAAATATCTCGGTTCGGTTGTTCCGGTCAGCGACAATTTCTACGCCACGCTGAATTCGGCGGTCTTCACCGACGGCTCGTTCGTGTTCGTGCCGAAGGGTGTTCGCTGCCCGATGGAGCTTTCGACCTATTTCCGTATCAACGAAAAGAACACCGGACAGTTCGAGCGCACGCTGATCATCTGCGAGGACGGAGCATATGTATCCTATCTTGAGGGATGCACGGCACCGCAGCGCGACGAAAACCAGCTTCACGCGGCCGTTGTCGAACTTGTGGCTCTGGATGATGCCGAAATCAAATATTCGACCGTTCAGAACTGGTATCCCGGCGACAGCGAAGGCAAGGGCGGCATCTACAACTTCGTGACAAAGCGTGGCGACTGCCGCGGCGCCAACTCGAAGATTTCATGGACCCAGGTCGAGACCGGATCCGCCATCACCTGGAAATATCCGTCATGCATCCTGCGTGGCGACAACTCGCGCGGCGAATTTTACTCGATCGCGGTGTCCAATGGCCGTCAGCAGATCGACAGTGGCACCAAGATGCTTCATCTGGGCAAGAACACGTCAAGCCGGATCATCTCGAAGGGTATTTCCGCGGGACACTCCAACAACACGTACCGTGGCCAGGTCTCTGCGCATCGGCGCGCAGCGAATGCTCGCAATTTCACACAGTGCGATTCCCTGCTGATTGGCAATAATTGCGGCGCGCACACCGTGCCTTACATCGAGGCCAAGAACGCCACCGCCCAGTTTGAGCATGAGGCGACGACGTCGAAGATATCCGAGGATCAGCTGTTCTACTGCATGCAGCGGGGCATTCCCGAGGAAGAGGCTATCGCCCTGATCGTCAATGGCTTTGTCAAGGAAGTCATTCAGGAATTGCCGATGGAATTTGCCGTCGAAGCACAAAAACTCATTGGAATTAGCCTGGAAGGAAGCGTCGGCTAAAGCGCGCAAGCGCAGAGCCGCGCAATACAATTGGACCTGGCCCATCAAAGAATTTGGACTGACAGAAATGCTTGAAATCAAAAACCTGCACGCGCGTATCGCCGAAGACGGAACCGAGATCATCCGCGGTCTCAATCTGACCGTGAAAAAGGGTGAAGTGGCCGCCATCATGGGACCGAACGGATCGGGTAAATCGACCCTGTCCTATATCCTGACCGGACGCGACGACTATGAGGTGACGGAAGGCGACATTTTGTACAACGGCGAAAGCATCCTTGAGATGGACACCGCCGAGCGCGCTGCCGCCGGATTGTTTCTGGCGTTCCAGTATCCGGTTGAAATCCCGGGTGTTGCCACGATGCAGTTCCTGAAGGTTGCGATGAACGAACAGCGCAAGGCACGCGGCGAAGAGGAACTGACGACGCCGGAATTCATCCGCCGGGTCCGCGAGGCGGCCGGCGAACTCAAGATCGACATGGACATGCTCAAACGTCCGCTGAATGTTGGCTTTTCTGGCGGTGAAAAGAAGCGTGCCGAGATCCTGCAGATGTCGCTTCTGGAGCCGACGCTCTGTGTGCTCGACGAAACGGATTCGGGCCTCGACATCGATGCGTTGAAAATCGTGTCGGAAGGTGTGAATGCACTTCGTTCGCCTGACCGCGCGATTGTGGTGATTACGCACTATCAGCGCCTTCTTGAGCACATCATCCCGGACAGCGTACATGTTCTCTACAAGGGACAGGTGATCAAATCCGGTGACAAAGAGCTGGCTCTTGAGCTCGAAAACAACGGCTATACCAATATCATCAAGGACGCGGCCTGAGGGCGCGGGGCTGAAAAGGTTTTGTGATGAATATGCAAAGCAAGCGACCGATAACAGCCGCGGAACAGGCGCTCGTTGACAGTTTTGTCGGCAAGCTTGGCAGCTTGCCGGGCAATGGAGCGATAACCGCAATTCGCGACGACTTCATTGAAGATATCAAACAGAACGGTTTGCCAACACGGCGTGTTGAAGCCTGGCACTATACCGACCTGCGCAATCTCCTGAAAAAGATACCGGATGGCGACGGTGAGGCCGGATCGGGAGCGGTTGAGCCGCTTGTCGCCGGGTCCGGTGTGGTTTCCGTGCTGGATGGCCGCGCCGATGACGTGGATGCACCCGACGGTGTGAGCGCCGGTTTCTACCGCGATGCGCTGAGCGAGGGTATAGCCGCCCAGCGCATGGTGTTGCAAAGCACCGACGATCTGATCGGCCGCCTCAACGGAGCATTTGCAAATGACGGCATCAGCCTTACCGTCAATGATGGTTTGAACCTAACCGATCCGCTTGAAATACAAGTGGTTCAGGGCGGTGGACAGTCTCATTCCCGGTTCCCGGTTACAATTGGGAGGGGAGCCACCGGCACCTTTATCGAGCGCCATATTTCGCAAGGTGATGATGCAACACTGGCCTCTTCGATTACCGATCTTCATGTCGGCGACGATGCCGATATCGTGTGGGTCATCAGTCAGGAACGGGGCCTTTCGGACACCCATTTCGGGCAGATCAACATCGAACTCGGCACCAATGCCAAGCTGACGCTGTTTGTTGCCAATGCCGGCGGAAAGCTTGTGCGGCAGGAAATACATATCTCCGCAAGCGGCGAAAATTCCGAACTGGTGCTTCGTGGCGTCAACCTGCTTGGTGGCGACAGCCACACCGACGTGACGATGACGCTCGACCATCTGGTGCCGAACTGCGTTTCCACAGAGACATTCCGCAATGTGGTTTTCGACCGTGCCCGTGGTGTGTTCCAGGGCCAGATCAAAGTGGCCCAGATCGCGCAGAAAACCGACGCGCGTATGGCATGCAACACATTGCTTTTGTCGGATGAAGGCGATTTTTCATCGAAGCCGGAGCTGGAGATTTTCGCCGATGACGTGCAATGCGCACACGGTGCGACGGTAACCGATATCGACGAGAACCATCTCTTTTACATGAAAGCGCGCGGTATCCGCGAGAGGAAAGCACGCGCCATGCTGGTCAAGGCTTTTATTGCTGAAATCGTGGAAGAACTGGACGATGAGGCGCTGATCGAGGCGCTGGAGAACCGGTTCGAGAACTGGTTGGACGCCCATGGATGATACGACACAGGCAATCGTCGGACGCACCGACCAATATGATGTTGAAGCCATCCGCCGGGATTTTCCGATTCTATCGCGGACGGTCTACGGCAAACCGCTGGTCTATCTCGATAATGGCGCCTCGGCACAGAAGCCACAGGCCGTAATTGACACGGTTTCCGGGACCTATTCGAATGAATATGCCAATGTTCATCGTGGACTGCATTTTTTGTCGAATGCAGCAACTGATGCCTATGAGGCCGCGCGGGAAAAGGTTCGTAGTTTCATCAACGCAGGATCGGTGGATGAGGTCGTTTTTACCAAGTCGACCACCGAGGCCATCAACACGGTCGCCTATGGCTACGGCATGCCGGAGATCGGCGAGGGCGACGAGATCGTGCTCAGCCTGATGGAGCACCATTCCAACATTGTTCCCTGGCATTTCATCCGCGAACGGCAGGGCGCCAAGCTCAAATGGATTCCGGTCGACGACAACGGTGAATTCCATATCGCTGATTTTGAAGCGCAACTGACGGAGCGCACCAAACTGATCGCCATCACGCATATGTCGAATGTGCTGGGTACGGTGGTTCCGGTCAAGGAGATCTGCCGCATTGCCCATGAGCGTGGCATCCCGGTTTTGGTTGACGGCAGCCAGGCGGCTGTCCACATGCCGGTTGATGTGCGTGACATCGACTGCGATTGGTACGTCTTTACCGGACACAAGGTTTATGGCCCGTCGGGTATCGGGGTGCTCTACGGCAAAAAACAGATGCTCGAAAAGATGCGCCCGTTCCAGGGCGGCGGTGAGATGATCCTGGACGTCAGCGAGGACGTGATCACCTACAATGATCCGCCGCACCGCTTCGAGGCCGGAACCCCGCCTATCGTGCAGGCTATTGGATTGGGTGCGGCGCTCGACTATATGGAGAGTGTGGGCAGGGAAAGAATAGCAGCCCACGAAGCGGATCTTTGCGCCTATGCGCATGAAAAGCTTGGACAAATCAATTCCCTGCGCATTTTTGGCAATGCACCGGGCAAGGGCGCGATCATTTCCTTCGAAATCGAGGGAATCCATGCCCACGACATTTCCATGGTTATTGACCGCTCGGGCGTGGCGGTTCGTGCCGGAACGCATTGCGCACAGCCATTGCTGCGGCGTTTTGGTGTAACATCGACGTGCCGAGCCTCATTCGGCATGTACAACACACGCGCCGAGGTTGATGCGCTTTATGATGCATTGCTGAAGGCACGGATTTTTTTCGCCTGAGGCTTTGCGAGATCGGGATTGGATCAATGAGTGACGACGTACAGACCAGCGGAAGCACGGATAACGGAGGCCACACCGCCTCAACCATTCCGCGTGACGAACTTGCGCGGCTGACCGATGATATCATCGCCGCCATCAAGACGGTCTATGATCCGGAAATTCCGGCGGATATCTATGAGCTTGGTCTGATCTACCGCATCGATATCGAGGATGACCGGGGCGTCAAGATCGATATGACGCTGACCGCGCCGGGATGCCCGGTTGCCGGTGAAATGCCCGGATGGGTTCAAAATGCCGTCAGCACGGTGGAAGGTGTTTCGGGTGTAGAGGTGAACATGACCTTTGATCCGCCGTGGACACCGGACCGGATGTCGGAAGAAGCGCAGATTGCCGTCGGCTGGTATTGATTGAAGATTTACCGGTCGGCGCTATCCTATGAACATAAGCCAGCCCGAGTGGCTTTGGAGACAGAACATGGGCCAGTTTGAAGTCATGACATTGACGGACAAGGCTGCCGATCGCGTCAGGAGCCTTGTTGCAGCTGCCAGTGAACCGGCCGTAGGTTTGCGGATCGGCATCAAGAAAGGCGGCTGTGCGGGTATGGAATACACGGTCGATCTGGTTACCGAGGCCAACGACAAGGACGATGTCGTCGAATTGGACGACGCACGCGTTTATGTTGCGCCTGAGGCTGTCCTCTTCCTGCTCGGCACCGAGATGGATTTTGAAACCACGAAGCTGCGCTCGGGATTCGTTTTCAACAACCCGAACCAGACCTCGGCATGTGGCTGCGGCGAGTCGGTGGAACTGAAACCTGCCGATCTCAAGGCGTTGGCCGACAAGGGCGATGCGGTCGTTCGCGCTGATAACTGAGCGCGCAGATCCACCCAAAGTTCCCGTTGCATCCCGCAATAAACAAAGACCCCGCGGTTTCACCGACGGGGTCTTTTATTGCCTTGGCCTCACGGGGTTCTGACAGCGTTATTTCCACTTGGAAAGCCAGCGGCTTATGGTGGTGTAGGCCCGATTCAACCATCCTTTGCCGGCCCGACGAGGGGCCATGTAATCATTGATATTGTCGAATCCCGGTGGGCAGTTTTCGCCATATCTTGCATATTTCTGTCTCATAGCAGGTACTCCCTGTTGATGAATCAGATGTTGGGATTGATTGTGGTCGACGCCTGTCCGTTGCATTACATCGGCGTAATGTTGGGCTCTGACAGGTCACATTGTCGTGAGCCGGACTGGCAATGCGCACAGGCCGTGTTTCGCTTGCTGCAGTCGCATGATGTCTCATCTTTCGGACATGTCGGCCGAACCAGGTAAAGTCACGGAGACAACTGCAGAGAGCACGTGAGTTGCAATAGCAGGCGCGGATATGCCAGATTCAACGGCATGTCTGATGCGGGTAGTCATTGTATCAATTACGATTTTGGCAATCCATGACCGGCATTGTTGCAGAGGGGCGTCTAATTTCGATTCTTCCTGGAGGAGATCAGATGATTGAGATCAGACAGGCATTGGCGAAGGAGTCGCGGCAGCTAGCGCATATAGGCATACTGGCATGGGAGGATGCGGTCAGGAATTGGGACGGGGATGCCTCGAAGGTTCGGGAAAATGCACACGCGGCCTACCATGATTTCACCACCAAGTGCTGGGACCGGATTGTGACTGCCCTGATGCAGGGTACGATTGTTGGGTGGGGTGCTCGCGAAGCACTCGATTTCAGAATTTCGGATTTGTGGATCAATCCGGAGCATTATCGCAAGGGTGTTGGTACTGTGCTGCTCAAATCGCTGGAGGAGGGGGCTGTTCAAGCCGGCTTTGATCACACGGAGCTGGAGACCCTTGCCCGCAACACCAATGCCATCGAATTCTACAAACGTTTCGGCTACAGGGTTACGTCGTTATCGGTCAAGTATTCGCCCAGCCTTCAACAAGACATTGAAAAGGTGACGATGCGTAAAGAATTATCGGGCATTGTAGAAGCCTGAATTTTAACTGTGCTACCAGAGCCACGGAAAGTATATGAGCGTTAAGACGGTCGCGTTGATTGCCCATGATGCCTGCAAGGACAAAATGGTGGAATGGGTAGGCAAACACAGACAAGTGCTTGGAGGCATGTCAATCGTTGCGACCGGAACGACGGGCGGACGTATCGCCGATGCACATCCCGATTTGTCGGTCAGCCCGCTCAAAAGCGGGCCGCTTGGAGGAGATCAGCAAATCGGCGCGATGATTGCGGACGGACGGCTAGAGGGCCTTGTCTTTTTCGTCGATCCGCTCTCGCCGATGCCTCATGATGTCGATGTAAAGGCGCTAACCCGTCTTGCCATTGTCTATGACCTTCCCATGGCTTGCAGCCCGTCCACGGCAGACGCGGTGCTTCACTATCTGGCGGCTGATTAGGATGCGTGATGACATGCTGGATGAAGAACCGGCTGGGGGCCGGACCCAAGTGACGGTGGAACTCATCGAGGATGCTGCCGAGCGGCTTCATGGCCTTGCCGTCCGTACGCCTCTGCTGGAATCCACTCAGCTTAACGAGGCGCTGGGTATGCGCATTCTGTTCAAACCGGAGTGTTTGCAGCGAACGGGCTCGTTCAAATTTCGCGGTGCCTATACAAAGCTGTCGCGTCTTCCCATGGAGAGGCGTCATGCAGGTGTCGTTGCATACTCATCCGGAAATCACGCGCAGGGGGTTGCGGCTGCTGCCGGTCTCCTTGGCATTCCGGCGACTATTCTCATGCCGAGTGATGCCCCAACCATCAAGATCGAGAACACCCGCGACTATGGTGCGGAGGTGGTGTTTTTCGAACGCAACAAGGATGACCGGCAAGCGCTGGCCGAACGGATGGCCAGTGAGCGCGGAGCATCCATCGTTGCACCGTTTGATGATGTCGACGTCATCTCCGGCCAGGGGACCGTAGGGCTCGAGATTACACGTCAGGCCGATTACATGAATATCAGCGTTGACGACATTCTGTGTCCGGTGGGAGGCGGTGGGTTGTTGTCAGGGCTTTCCACCGCAGTCAAAGCGCATATGCCGCTGACGCGCATCTGGTGTGCTGAGCCTGAAGGCTATGATGATGTCATCCAGTCACTGGCCGCCGATCAGCTCGTTTCCGTGACGGTGGGTGCGCCGACCATCTGCGATGCGATCGTGACACCGCAGCCCGGCTGGATCACCTTCGATATCATCAAACGGTTTGTCTCGGGCGGCTTCAGCGTTTCCGACCGTGAGGTTATGGACGCAATGGCGGTGCTCTTCGACCGCATGAAGCTGGTGGCTGAACCCGGAGGCTGTGCTGCCCTGGCCGCCCTCTTGCAACAGCGCCGGCAATTTGCTGGCAGAACCGTTGTCGTTGTTGTTTCCGGTGGCAATGTCGACCGTGCCGACTTCAGCCGCATTCTGAGCGAAGCCTCGGCACTTGAAAATGTTCTGCGCGCCTGAAGGCAAATCAACCATTGCCGCCGGTGGTCTGAAACAAATATCTCGTGGCAGAGGCCGAAAAGAAGCTTGAATAGGCCGACTTTCCTGAATCGGATGGTTCTATTTGTGCGCTTCTGCCTCTAAGGTCCAAAAACCGAGATGAAGCACGTCAGATTCGAACACAATGCACGATCAGACCGTCCAATCCGCGGCCGGGGAACACACACCCGACCGCCACGAGATTTACGATGAAGACGGCGTAATTCGCGCCGACTACGTCGCACGGGTTGGTGCGGCCATTGCTGACCGGGACGTTCTGTTTCTCAAAAATCAGGTTTCAAGCCTGCACGAATCCGAACTTGGCGATCTGATTGAATCCCTGCAACCCGAACAACGGCACGCCATCGTCCGGCTGATGGGGGACGATTTCGATTTCACCGCACTGACGGAAGTCGACGAAGCCATCCGCCGCGAGATTGTCGAAGACCTGCCGAATGAAAAGGTGGCTGAGGGTCTTGGTGAGCTCGATTCTGATGACGCGGTCTATATTCTTGAAGACCTTGACGAGGCCGACCAGAAAGACATCCTGGAAAAGCTTCCGTTTACCGAGCGCATCCGGTTGCGCCGTTCGCTGGACTATCCGGACGATACGGCCGGGCGCCGCATGCAGACCGAGTTCGTCGCCGTGCCGCCATTTTGGAGCGTCGGTCAGACCATCGACTATATGCGCGAGGAAGATGACCTGCCGGACTCCTTTGCGCAGATCTTCGTTATTGATCCAACTTTCCGTTTGCTGGGAGCCGTCGACCTCGACCGCATTTTGCGCAGCAAGCGGGAAATCAAGATCGAAACGATCATGCATGAGACGAGCCATCCTATCCCGGCGGAGATGGACCAGGAAGAAGCCGCGCAACTTGTTGAACAATATGACCTTTTGTCAGCCGCAGTCGTCGATGAAAACGACCGCCTGGTCGGTGTTCTCACGATTGACGATGTCGTCGATGTGATCCAGGAAGAGGCTGAAGAAGACATTATGCGCCTCGGTGGTGTCGGTGACGAAGAGCTTTCTGATGCCGTGGCAGCGACCGTGCGGTCGCGCTTTCCGTGGCTGATGGTCAATCTGGGTACGGCTGTCCTCGCATCACTGGTTATCGGCCTTTTCGACGCCACGATTGAGCAGATGGTAGCGCTCGCGGTATTGATGCCCATTGTGGCATCCATGGGGGGCAATGCCGGCACACAAACACTCACCGTCACGGTCCGGGCGCTGGCAACGAAGGATATCGATATCTACAATGCGGGGCGGATCATCCGCCGTGAGGTTGCCGTCGGTTTCATCAACGGCGTTCTGTTTGCCTTTGTCGTCGCATTGCTGGCTTATGCATGGTTCGGTAACGGACAGCTTGGGCTCGTTATCGGGATGGCCATGGTGATTAACATGCTGGCTGCAGGTCTCGCCGGTATCTTACTGCCACTGTTGCTCGACAAGCTGAACATTGATCCGGCAATAGCCTCTGCGGTCTTCGTCACCACCGTGACCGATGTGGTCGGCTTTTTTGCTTTCCTCGGCCTGGCCGGATGGTGGTTCGGGTTGCTTGGCGGGTAGATATCGCAACCGTGATGCCTTGGACAACTGCCACCAGTTTCATTTATGTTCCAAATAATTGACTTTTACGTAAAAGAAAGTCAAAATTCATAAACACCGCAATTACAGGAATCAATGTGCGCAAGTATTATACCATTACTGAGTTGACGCGCGAATTCGGCGTGTCCACGCGTACTTTGCGCTTCTACGAGGATGAAGGCCTTATCCAGCCTGACCGCCGTGGCCGTACACGGCTGTTCAGGGCTTCCGACCGGCATCTAATCAAGGAAATCCTGCGTGGCCGCCGCCTCGGTTTCACTATTGCAGAAATCCGTGAGATCATTGACATCTACAAAGGGCCGCCCGGCGAACTTGGCCAGCTTGAACTGATGATGAAACGCGTCAAGGAAAAGCGCGAGCAGCTCAATCAGAAGCGGCAGGATATTGAGGACACACTTGCGGAGCTCGACAATGTCGATGAAGCATGTCTTGCCCGTTTGGCGGAACTGCGCGTCGGAACCTGATTCCCAGAGCCGAGATCTGAATCGGATTACAGCCACCGCCTTACGCGGCGGCAATAGGATTCATACTCTGCCCCAAAAACCGCAAGCAAATGCAGCTCTTCCCGATCTATGGCGAATTTCTGAATGCCGATCGCAGCCAAGGCTGCGAATATCAAAAACCATGCGTTTGCCAGGATCAGACCAAGCGCCAGAAGTAACAGGACATTTCCGAGATAGATCGGATTGCGGCTGAAACCGAACGGACCGGCAGTGACCAGTTGGGTGGACTTCCTGGTTGGCATGACCGTCGTGTGCGCTGCGCGAAGCGTTGAGATGGACCAGATATCCACGGCAACAACCAAAACAAGCAGTGCAACGCCTGCAATGCGGAATGCCGGTCCATGAAAAAACGGCAATTCAATAAACATGCCTGCGGATACGGAAAGCAGCACTGCCGCAAGGGCGATGATTGGCGGCCAGGGTATGTTATTCGGCTTTGCCCGATACGCGTTCATTCCGCCCTGGTTTCCTCGAATGCTGATGCAGTACATGTATTGACTATCTCATTTATCCCGGCGTCCTGTTCACCGGATGATTGGGATTTTCGTGCCGCATCAATCAGGTCAGCCCTGACAAGCTCATTTATGGTGCAGTCACAGAACCGACTACAGAATTCAGCGGGATTGTTCTGAACGCAGGTGTGGTTGCAACTCCTGATATTACTTGCGATGGGATCGGCGGCGGGTGCAGGAAAGACCAGACTTGCTAGGTAAACCAGGCTGATCAGCACCGGTTGATGCAGCAGATAGAAGGCAAGACTGTGGCGACCGGCGAATGCCAGCGGCCGGCCAGCCCGGTTTTCACCGCGATAGATTGACGCAAGCCACGCAAACAACCCCATCTGCTGTCCGGCCTTCGCCGCTCCGATACCGAGCAGAACCGCACCGAACCATGGAAAAATGGGGACAAAATCATTGGACAAAATCTGCTGTGTCGACAGGCCCAGCCACAGGAGCGCCCCCTGATTGAAAAACGGTGAAGCGATATATGGGCCAGCAAAGAGGATGACGGCGGCGGTGAGGGCCGTCAGAACCACGGGAAGCCGCAGAAAGACCAGTCCCAGCACGCTGGAAACCGCAATACAGTGAAGGATACCGAAAAAGATGTATCTGTCCGGCATGGCATAAAAAGTCAGCGCCGTGATTGCGGCGGCTGCGGCAACGATCATCGCAAGCCGTATCGCAAATGGACGCCAGCGTATCGCCCTGCCGTGGCCAAGCACGAGGCTGACACCGACCAGGAAGAGAAAGCTGCCCGCGATGCTGCGTGCAAAAAACTTCCAGCCGCCAAATGCCGTCATGCCTGACGGCGCGTATCCGAAGAACTCCAGGTCCCATGCAAAATGGTAAATAGCCATCGCCAGAAGAGCGAGGCCCCTGGCGACATCGACAAGGACGACACGCTGTTTGGCGGGAATGGGATGGGTCAAGTCAGTCATGGGCAACCGCTTCTGTCTGGTTCTTTTTCGGCCCTAACCTGGAAATGAAGAGGCCGCACACCACAAGTGCCAGCGCCAGCACAATGCGAAGGGACAGTGGCTCACCAAGTAACCAGACGCCGAGGAATATGCCGAAAACGGGGATTAGGTTGAGGCCGATCGCAAATGTGGAGTAACCGATCTTGCGAATGAGATAAAACCGCAGCAGATAGGCAAATCCGGTTGGCAAGAGACCGAGATAGACGAGTGCGAACATACCTTCGCCGGAAATGTCCAAGGTCGGTGCACCGTCGGCCACAAGGGCAATGGCAATCAGGGCAAAGCTGGAAACGCCAAGTGCGAGGCAGGCGAGCCTTCCAGGAGGGATATCGATTTTGCGAATGAGCAGTCCGGCGGCGACATAACACATGGAGCCCATGAAGCAGGCCAGTTGAGCCAGAAGATTGGATCGGCCGAGACCGGAGAGGGCGTCCACGCCGACGATAGTCAGAACCCCGCAAAACCCCAGTGCAACGCCCATAGCCTTCATAGGTGTAAGCTTGTCGTCGTTCGTAAAGACATGGCTCCCGATGAGGGCGAAGAAGGGGCCGGTTCCCATCAGCAGCGACGTTATTCCCGCGTCAATGGAAAGTTCTGCCCACGAGATCAGCAAAAAGGGAATTACGACATAGAGAAACGACATGCCGATGAACAACAGCCACATCTTTGGCTGTGAGGGGAAGATGAAACCTTTCCACAGCGCATAGGGCAGCAGGACCAGAAACCCGATCGTGACTCGGATTGCTGCCAGCCAATATGGGCCGGTTTCAACGACGGCAACCTTGATTGCTGTAAATGCCGAAGCCCAGATCAGCGCAGCCAGCGCCACCAGAAGAAGGTCTGCGACGGTTGCGTGTTGGATCCTGTTCAAGCGACACCTGTTGCCGGAGTGAATGAATGCCGGAATTGCCCCACGCGCTGATATCAGTGTTCACTCGCACGTTGAACAAGATGACAGTGACCTGCGCCTTCGCTCCGTTCGGCATCGACGACAGCGGGAAACTGGAACGCCGTAGCTCAGATGTCAACGCCAGACATCAAGGCTCGGCGCGCTGCAGAAAAATACTGTCTGCGAACCAGCACGATCATCACCAGCGCGGTGGAAATTAAAAACACCACCGGGCCGATGAACCAGCCGATATAGCCGAGTGAAATGAAGATCGCGCGGAAACCTGCGTTAAAATGTTTGCCGGCCAGAATATTGATTTCCACGGCCCGCCGAACGGCGAGCTGGGCGTGTTCCCTGTTCTTTTCGACCTCATCGACCATTGGAATGCAGCCGATGAGGATCTGACAGTAGTTGAATAGCCTGTAGGACCAGCCAAACTTGAAAAAGGAATAGGCAAATATGATGAGCAAGCCGGCAACCTTGAGCTCAAATGCATCACGTTCTGCCGGTACGCTCAAGGGGATACCCGACAGGACTCCCAAAACCTGATCTGTGGCGCCAAGCAGGGCAAAACAGCCTCCAATTGCAAATAGCGCGGTCGATGCAAAGAAACCGGTGCCCTGTTGAAGCCCGGCAAGGATGCTTGTGTCGATCATTTTGAGGTCACGGCACAGGCAGTTCTCTAGCCAGCGGGCTCTGTGAATGTTCATGGCCTGGCTTAAACTCACAGGCATGAAGCCGTGTTTTCGGTCGATGGACCAGGCAAACAGAACCCAGCCGACAAAGCAGACAAACACAGCGATGAAATCCAAATGACTCATGTCATAGATGTGTCATGAGTCGCACTGATGGACCAAATGCGGACCATGAAATTGCCTGTTAAAGTGCATTTTTGCCACGAAATGCACAAAAATGCGCCGCATGGCGGATGCCTCAGGCCGGGTGAACCAACTGATATAATTAATAAAGTGTGAATCGGGTATAGGAAATCTGCCACGAAACCGCCATTTTTGCAGTTGCGAAGACGAAACCGTTCGTCTAGAAGACTGCCCCACCACGGGGCGAAAAATTTTACCGGTGGTTATGATGAGGCATCTTTCGGAGCCAATATGGAAGATACAGTCCAAAAATCTTGCTGGGGCGTAACCGCCCGTGCAGTGATTGGGTTTGTGAGCTTGCTGGCATTGATCTACCTTTTCGGTGGTCTCTGAGCCACATCTACACAGCTAAAATTATTCAAAACAGCGCGGGAGTTTCCCGCGCTGTTTTGTTTTGTGCGAATATCGGGGCAAGTGTCGCGGGCGATAAAAACTATGTCGGGGTTCAGGTCCAAAAAAACGTGCGGCCAGCCTACATTGTAGAAAACAAAACCGACATAATGGAATTGCAGGGATATGTTTCTATCCGTATTCGACGTTTTCAAGATCGGCGTCGGCCCGTCAAGCTCCCATACAATGGGACCGATGGTGGCTGCCGGGCGCTTTTTGGCCGATATTCTGCATGGTGACTGGCCACGGCCATCGGGCTACCGGGTTGCCCGGCTAGAGGTTAGCTTGCACGGCTCGCTGGCCTTTACGGGAATTGGCCATGGAACGGGCCGGGCCGTTGTCCTGGGATTGACGGGGCATCAACCCGATACCGTCGATCCGGATGCGATGGACGGGATCATCAAGCAGGTCGAGACTGACCGGAAGGTCGCGCCCAAAGGCCATCCGACATATGATTTCGATCCTGAAACCGATCTGATATTCGATCGCAAGCAACCGCTGCCGGGCCATGCCAACGGAATGACCTTTAGTGCCTATGACGGCGATGACCGTCTGCTGTTGCGGCGGATTTACTACTCCATCGGCGGCGGCTTCGTCGTGACGGATCTGGAATTGGAGGCTTTGAAGAATGCGGCCGAAACGCCAGTGGAAAATGGCGTGCCGTATCCGTTTCACAATGCAGCGGAAATGTTGTTGATGGCACAGAAGTCCGGCCTGTCCATTGCAGCGATGAAGCGGGCGAATGAGGAAACGCACCATTCGCACGAGGCTCTCGACAAGGGGCTGGCGGCGATCTGGTCTGCGATGAGCGGGTGTATCGACCGAGGCCTGAAGGGTGAAGGCGTCATGCCGGGTGGTTTGAATGTGCGCCGTCGAGCCGGGTCAATTCACGAAAGGCTGAAAGACGAATGGAAGCAAAACAAGGCCAATCCACTTCTCGCCAATGACTGGCTGAGCGTTTATGCCATGGCGGTGAATGAAGAGAACGCCGCGGGCGGACGTATTGTAACAGCACCGACCAACGGCGCTGCCGGCGTCATCCCGGCGACAATTCGCTACTATATGCAATTCCATGATGGCGCCGACCACAATGGTGTTGAAGACTTTCTGCTGACGGCCGCGGCGATCGGCGGCATCATAAAACACAACGCCTCGATATCCGGCGCAGAAGTAGGATGTCAGGGTGAAGTGGGTTCTGCTTCGGCCATGGCAGCCGCCGGACTTGCGGCGGTGCTGGGCGGTACACCCGAGCAGGTTGAAAATGCTGCGGAAATAGCACTGGAACATCATCTTGGCATGACCTGCGACCCCGTTGCCGGTCTCGTTCAGGTACCGTGCATCGAGCGCAACGCACTCGGAGCAGTGAAAGCGGTTACGGCAGCCTCGCTTGCGCTTAAGGGTGACGGAAAGCACTTTGTGCCACTTGACGCATGCGTTGAAACGATGCGTCAGACGGGTCTCGACATGAACGAACGCTATAAGGAAACAAGCGAAGGCGGACTTGCCGTAAACGTCGTCGAGTGCTGAACGGCAATTTTCACGCTGTGGACACGGAACAGAAGTTTCTTGACCTTGCAGATGAGACCGTTACCTCAGTACCATGACCCTCAATCTGGTAAAATTGTGTGTCGGAGTGGATGCTGTTGAAGATCTGCAAGCGTCGATAGACTTCGGCCTTGCGGACAAGAAAAGCCGCGATCTGGAGGAAATCCAGTATCACACGACGCGCATGGTGCCGAAACGCCTCGATGAGCTTTTGGACGGAGGCTCGCTCTATTGGGTCATCAAGGGCAATATCCAGGTGCGTCAGCACATCGAGGAAATCAGGCCCTTTACCGATGCATCGGGAATATCGCGCTGTCGCATCGTTCTCGAACCGCGGCTGATCCTGACGGAATGGCAGCCGCGCCGGGCGTTTCAGGGATGGCGTTATCTTCCGTCCAAGGATGCGCCGTCCGATATGTCCTCCAGGGGCGCGGGCATCCTTTCGCTGCCGCCGGAGCTGAGGCGGGAACTGGCCGATCTCGGGCTTCTGTAACGGTGCTAAATCCCCCAACTGCCTAACCACATTGCAAAAAACATTCGCTTCGGCGCGGCGCATTGTCCGCGACCGGTTCAATTTGCCTGCAGGTTGCACTAAATTTGTAGTTGGAGGGAGTATAGCGGCTGCTTTGCGGTCCAGTTCCAAGGAGCATCTTATGTCAGGTCGCGACATTACGGACAAGAAGAGCTCGAAGGAGGTTGTATCCGAGAGTGATGCACAGTCCTCCAGCCGGGATATAGCAGACTTCCTGAACGCGGCGCGGTCGGTCACGATACCGGCCGGCTCCGACAGCGGCAGGCTGATATTTGCACTCGATGCCACGATGAGCCGACAGCCGACCTGGGACGCGGCATGCATGCTGCAGGGTGAGATGTTCAACGCGGTCGGCCGTGCTGGCGGCCTGAATGTGCAACTCGTCTATTTCCGTGGTTTCGGTGAGTGCCGCGCGTCCAAATGGGTCGGCGATACCGGTCAGCTGCGCGACCTCATGGTTCGTATCGATTGCCGTGGCGGCCACACACAGATCGCCAAGGTTCTGAAACACGCACGTGACGAAACGGTGCGAAAACCCGTCAGCGCCATGGTCTATATCGGTGACGCCATGGAGGAGAATATCGACAAGCTGTGCCAACTGGCCGGCGAACTCGGGATGCGAAAGGTGCCGTGTTTCATGTTCCAGGAGGGCGGTGATGCGGCGGCGCAAACCGCGTTTCGGGAAATTGCGCGTCTGTCGGGCGGTGCCTATTTGCGATTTGACGGAAGTGCCGCAAGCGCGCTGCTCAACCTTCTCAAGGCGGTTGCGGTCTACGCATCGGGCGGAATGCCGGCCCTGCAAAAAGACAAAAGCCGGGAATCGCGTCTGCTCCTGGAACAGCTCTCCGGAGGGAAGGGCGGAAAGTAAGTGTTTATACTGTTTTACATTGTCCTGGTGGGTTTGCTGCTGGCCGGCTTTGCGGTGTTGTTTTTGCGCATGGACGCAAAACGCCTTGCTGTGGTGCTGCGCTACTTTGTTCCGGTATTGCTGACCATATTCGGGGTGATTTTCACCCTTCTGGGGCGCACAAGCATTTCGCTTGGGCTGTTTGGCCTTGCCGCTGCATTGTTTGGCCGGGCGCGCGCCAGGTCGCGCAGTACACGCTCAGCCAGACAGACCTCACGCGTGAGAACCGCTGCACTGGAGATGGAACTTGACCTCGACACCGGCGCCATGAACGGGCTCGTTCTGGCTGGAAAATTTGAGGGCAGGGAACTCGATGCGTTGAACGAAGCCGAACTGCGTTCGCTTTACACAGAACTTCGGGAGGACCCGGAAAGCATCCAGGTGTTAGAGGCGTATCTTGACCGCCGTGAGCCCACTTGGCGAGACGGCTTTGATGCGGACGCTGACGAGGGGCTGGGAGCTGCGCCAGCTTCGGGCGCCATGACACAGGAGGAGGCCTACGAGATCCTTGGTCTTTCTGCTGGTGCGTCCGAGGCGGAAATCCGCGAGGCGCATCGCCGCCTGATGAAACGCGTTCATCCCGATACTGGCGGCTCTGTTTTTCTGGCGGCCCGCATTAACGAAGCCAAAGATGTGCTCCTGCGTCGACATTAGATATTCCCCAATACTAAATACAAACTCGAGGATGTGGCGATCAGTTACCACGCCACATGGCTAGTTCACTTTCATTGCTGCGTCGCCCAGCAGCCATATCCCTTGTTCTTGAGCGCCTTACAGGCCTTCCAGGCGTGTGACTTGCCGTCAAAGCCGGCAAATCTGGCACGATGAAGCTGTTCGCCGTTGCGTTGTGTGATGACCGTAAACGGCTGGGCTTTGGCGATCATGCCGCCGGTTTTCGCCTTGGCCTCAGCCAGAAGCTGCTCTGCGCTTTCACGCGTGGGGGCAGCACCTATCTGAATGACCCAGCCGGACGGCATGCCCGTGCTGGCCGTCACGACGGCGTCAACGCCGGCATTTGAGGATGCATTCTTTTGCGGTGCCCGCTCGACCGGGGCATTCGGGCGCGGAACGGGTGCAACAACGGCGCGCTGTTTTTTCAAACGGTCTATCAGGGCATCCTTTCCGACGACCGGCCGGTCAAGCGGAATGGGAAATGCGGAGGACTTTTGCGGTTTTGCATAGGCCAGCGCGACCCGAACGTCGCTTACATCGCGGAATTTAGGCACGGGCCCTTTTTTCGGCAAAGCGATCTTTGTGGCCGCTGACGGCGCCTTGGCAATCAGATTGGCTTTGCCCTTTCGCGATGCCTTCGGCAGGTAGCGGGCAATCAGGTTGCGCATATGCTTGTTGCGGCTTGCACCGGTTTTACCGCCCATAACAACGGCAACGATGCTGCGGCCATCCTTGCGGACCGAACTTACCAGATTGAAGCCAGAAGCGCGTGTGTAACCGGTCTTGATGCCGTCCACGCCCTTGACGGATCCAAGCAGACGGTTGTGGTTCCCGTAGCGGGACTTGCCATATTTGAATGTGCGCGTCGAAAAGTAGTGATAGTGCTGCGGAAAATGTTCGCGCAGGGCAATACCCAGGCGCGACATGTCCCTTGCCGTTGTCTTTTGTCTGGAATTCGGCAGACCGTGCGCATTGCGGAAAGTGGTCTTCTTCATTCCCAGCGCCTGCGCTTTTGCAGTCATTTTCTTCGCGAAACCGCTTTCCGAGCCGCCCAGATGTTCGGCTACCGCGGTCGATACGTCATTCGCGGATTTGGTGACGAGCGCATAAATGGCCTGTTCGACCGAAATCGTCTGCCCCGAGCGCAGGCCGAGCTTGGACGGGGGTTCGGCGGCGGCGTTCTTCGACACGCGAATGCGGGTCTTCTTGGAGATGCGTCCGCTTTCCAGGGCTTCAAACACAAGATAAAGGGTCATCATCTTGGTGAGCGAGGCGGGATAGCGTAGCGAGTCGGCGCTGGATGCGTAAAGCGTCTTGCCGGTTTTGGCGTCAATGACGATGCCGGCATATTTGGCGTTGGCTGCAGCACCGCCCGTAGCCAGGACAATCAGCAGGCCGGAGGCGGCCACAATTTTCAGGATGTCGTGAAAGAAACTTTTGAATTGGGCAATACATCTGCCGCTGAGGAAAGCCGTGTACACTTGACTGGTCCAATCACATTACGCAACGCACTTACAGGCTGGTTGATCAAAACCCTTTGACCACCAATTTGGAAAAAGTGTAGGCAAACAGCGTTACCAATCCGTTTATGGTTGCTGAATTCTTTCAGTATGGTTTGCGAACGAGGTTAATCGCGCGGGGGAATTCAATTGCTGCGACGCACAAAAATCATTGACAATCTGCTGCGGTGCACATAAAATCCGGACGTAATCGGATCACAGTTCCGGCTTACCGATGCGTTCAGACCTCCCCACCCAACGATAGGACATCGAAATGTTTTCCTTTGATGAGGCCAACAAATACGGCAAGGATGCCATGGAAAATATGCTCAAGAGCTACTCCGCTCTTGCACAGGGCATGCAGACCCTGACAACCGAAGCCACCGACTACTCGAAAAAGTCGTATGAAGACGGTGCTGCTGTCGTCGAGCAGCTCTTTAGCGCCAAGACCCCTGAAAAAGCTCTCGAAATCCAGAGCGATTACGCTAAGGCCAGCTATGAAGGTTTTGTCGCCCAGGCAACCAAGATGAGCGAAATCTACGCTGACCTGGCCCGCAAGGCATATGAGCCTTACGAAGCGGCTGTCTCCAAGCCGGCTCCGGCGCCGGCCGCCAAAAAGGGTTCCTGATAAAAACCCGTCAGCGCAATAAACCGATCAGACGAAACCCGGCGGCCCGAGGCAGTCGGGTTTTTTGCTGCCCTCATTTAGGCGCTTTTCGGGCGGCTGTGAAAAATCTCTTTGCCGGACCTCTGTCCCGGCGAGATTTCATCCCTATCTAAGACTAAGAAACACACCATGCACTGAGCCGCCGTCCGGGGCTTAAAATCGCACACTTTGGCATTAGATTAGGGTAGACTGGAAAACAAATCAGGACTGTATCAAAATCGGTATGGAACCAGTTGAGTCAGGATCAGGAAAAAATGGCATTCAGGCCTGTTTGGGCAAATATGAGCGGTGATGACGACAAGGACGGTGACGACAAGGGAACCGGCAATGGCGTATCCGTCATCACACGCACCAAGAAGAAACTTAAAAAGCCGAGTCTCTACCGCGTGCTGCTTCTGAACGATGACTACACGCCCATGGAGTTTGTAGTTCATGTGCTGGAGCGTTTTTTTCAAAAGGACCGGGAGGCCGCAACACGAATAATGCTGCATGTTCACAATCACGGTGTAGGGGAGTGCGGGGTCTTTACATACGAGGTGGCCGAAACCAAAGTTACACAAGTGATGGATTTTTCGCGCCAGAACCAGCACCCATTGCAATGCGTGATGGAAAAGAAATGAGGATTTAAACGTGCCGACATTTTCTACCAGCCTTGAAAAGGCGCTGCATCAGGCACTGACATTTGCCAACGATCGCCATCATGAGTATGCGACGCTGGAGCATTTGTTGCTGGCGCTGATGGACGACTCCGATGCGGCGGCCGTCATGCGGGCCTGCGGAGTTGATCTGGATGCCCTGCGGTCGACGGTGACCGAATATATCGACAATGAACTACATAACCTTGTCACCGGCTACGATGAGGATTCAAAACCGACATCCGGATTTCAACGTGTCATTCAGCGCGCGGTAATCCATGTTCAATCGTCCGGTCGTGACGAGGTGACGGGAGCCAACGTGCTCGTTGCGATCTTCGCCGAGCGCGAAAGCCACGCTGCCTATTTCCTGCAGGAACAGGAAATGACGCGCTACGATGCGGTCAATTTCATTTCCCACGGAATTGCTAAGCGACCAGGTGTTTCGGAAAGCCGGCCGGTGCGCGGTGCCGAAGACTCCGATTCTGATGCCTCATCAGCACCATCGGAAAACGAGGACAGTGCGAAGCCGAAAAACCAGGACGCACTGAGTGCCTATTGCATCAACCTCAATCAGAAGGCCGCGGACGGCAAGGTCGATCCTCTGATCGGCCGGGAGCAAGAGGTCAATCGCACAATCCAGGTGCTCTGCCGCCGTTCGAAGAACAATCCGCTTTATGTCGGCGATCCCGGCGTCGGCAAAACGGCCATCGCCGAGGGGCTGGCACGCCGCATTATCAACAACGAAGTGCCGGAGGTGCTTCTCGATTCGACCATCTATGCGCTCGACATGGGCGCCTTGCTGGCCGGTACGCGCTACCGCGGCGATTTCGAAGAGCGGCTGAAGCAAGTGGTCAAGGAGCTCGAGGAGATGGAAGGCGCGGTGCTCTTCATCGATGAGATCCACACGGTCATTGGCGCGGGCGCGACATCGGGTGGTGCGATGGATGCATCGAACCTTTTGAAGCCGGCACTGTCATCCGGAACTATCCGCTGCATCGGTTCGACCACATACAAGGAGTTCCGTCAGTTCTTCGAGAAGGACAGGGCGCTTGTACGCCGCTTCCAGAAGATCGATGTGAATGAGCCCAGCATCGACGACGCTGTGGAGATCCTCAAGGGGCTGAAGCCCTATTACGAGGACTATCACAAGGTCAAATACAGCAATGACGCAATCACCTCCGCCGTGGAGCTGTCGGCACGTTACATCAACGACCGCAAGCTGCCCGACAAGGCGATCGACGTGATCGACGAGACCGGTGCGTCACAGATGCTGGTTGAAGAAAGCAAACGCCGCAAGACGATTACGGAGAAGGAAATCGAAGCCACGGTTGCGACCATGGCACGCATTCCTCCGAAATCCGTGTCCAAGGACGACAAGCAGGTTCTTGCCAATCTCGACAAGGAACTGCGCAGGGTCGTTTACGGCCAGGACCAGGCAATCGAAACACTGGCATCGGCAATCAAGCTGGCACGTGCCGGTTTGCGCGAGCCGGACAAGCCGATCGGCAGCTACCTGTTCTCCGGCCCGACCGGTGTGGGCAAGACCGAGGTCGCAAGGCAGCTCGCCAGTTCGCTGGGCGTCGAACTGCTGCGCTTCGATATGTCCGAATATATGGAGCGCCACACGGTCTCGAGACTGCTGGGCGCACCGCCCGGATATGTCGGCTTTGATCAGGGCGGACTTTTGACGGATGGTGTCGACCAGCATCCGCATTGCGTGCTGCTTCTCGACGAAATCGAAAAGGCCCATCCGGACCTGTTCAATATCCTGTTGCAGGTGATGGACCATGGCAAGCTGACAGACCACAATGGCAAGCAGATCGATTTCCGCAATGTCATTTTGATCATGACAACCAATGCAGGCGCGGCCGACCTTGCTAAACCCGCCATCGGTTTCGGTTCTTCGAAGCGCGAAGGCGACGACATGGAGGCGATCAACCGCATGTTCTCGCCGGAGTTCCGCAACCGGCTGGACGCGGTCATTCCGTTCGGTTCGCTGCCGACACCTGTTGTGCATCAGGTTGTTCAGAAATTCGTCATGCAGCTTGAGGCGCAATTGGCCGAGCGCGGAGTCACTTTTGACCTTTCGAAGGAAGCTGTCGCGTGGCTGGCCGACAAGGGCTACGACGAACGCATGGGTGCAAGACCGCTTGCGCGGGTTATACAGGAGCACGTCAAGAAGAAGCTTGCGGATGAGGTACTGTTCGGCAAGTTGAAAAAGGGTGGCACCGTCAAGGTGACGGTCGAGAAAAAGGAAGACGGCAAGCCCGGGCTTAAGCTCGAAGCCATTCCTGACAAGACGCCGGCAAAACCGCGCAAGGAACCCGCCGCAAAGCGCAAAACACAGGCGGCGAAACCGAAGGCCGACGCGGTCGCTGACACTGATACCAAGCCGAATGCCGGCAATGGCGACACGGAGGTTAAGGACAAACCGGAACCCTCCAAGGCGCGCGGCAGTGCGGTGCCCAAGGTTCCGCGGAAAAAGTAGAGTATGACGTTTGAACTGCGCGATCGCCTTATGGAAGGCGATCGCCGGGTTGTCGGTGCGGCCGGAGCGGTGGCCGATCAGGTCAGGCAAGATGCGACGCTGCTGCCTGAACTCATTGCCCTTCTCGATGACGGTGATAAAGCCGTTGTCGCGCATGCGGCCCATGCGCTGATGCAGCTCGCCGCGGATGAACCCGCACGGTTCGATCCGTTTGCTGACGGTCTGCTTGATCGTCTGGAGACCCTGAACCAGTGGGAAATCGGCGAGCAATTGCCAAAGATCCTCGTTCGTACGGCGCTGACAAACGTGCAGGTTCAACGGTTGGCCGGTATCCTTAAATCAAATACAAATGCCAAATCAAACATTGTGGCCGCATGTTCTCTGCAAGGGATTGTCGATCTGGCTTGTGATCGGCGCATAGATCCGGCGATCGCTGTAAAATGCCTGGAAACGGCGCTGGCATCAGATCGAAAGGCCTTGGCTGCCAGGGCCCGGCAATTGCAGAAATTCGTATCAAGGCTCTGATTTCGGTACTTGGAGCGCTTTTCAATCCAGCATCCTGTGTCTAACAAGGTGGCATGAGTACGCAACCATCGTTTCGCCAACGGCCCTGGTTCCTTCTGGGGATGCGCGGCATATTTTCTATTCCGGCCCTTGTTCTGACCAGCGCTGTCGTCGGGTTCTGCGGTTTTGCCTATGAGGCCGGAATATCGTACGGGCAGGCAGTGTTCATGATGGGGATCATATGGGCTTTACCGGCGCAGTTCGTGCTTATCGGTGCGATACTGGCGGGTGCATCGTTGCCGGCCGCTGCGCTTGCCGTGACCCTGTCATCCATGCGGCTGATGCCGATGGTTGCCGCACTTGTTCCTGAAATACGGACAAAATCCACGCCGACCTGGGTGCTGCTTGTCGTCTCCCATTTCGTCGCGGTGACATCTTGGGTATTTACGATGGAACGGCTGGACCGGGTTCCGAGGGAAGGAAGGGTCGCCTTTTTTACAGGATTCGGCCTGACGCTGACGACAGTTAATATTGTCGTTGTTTCGGTGTCATATGGGGTAATCAGCCATCTGCCAGCCATGATTGGCGGAGCGCTGTTCTTTCTTACGCCGATTTACTTTTTGACCTCTATCTGGGCGTCCGCCCGGGGCCTTGAGGTGTATCTCGCAATGGTCATCGGTCTTGTGCTCGGGCCGGCATTCCACATGGCGGACGAGGAGTTGGGGCTGCTTTACGCGGGCATTATTGGCGGCACGTTGGCCTTCTTCCTTGAACGTTTGATTGCCGCAAGGCGAAGAGCCAAAAGTGCAGTCTGACGGCATGATGGAAACTTTATGGCCATACCTGTTCATTGCAATTGCCGGCTGGCTGGCGACGGATATATGGCGCTGGCTCGGTGTGTTGCTGGGCAACCGCATATCTGAGGACTCGGTGTGGCTAATTTGGGTGCGGTCAGTCGCAACGGCTCTCGTTGCAGCGGTTGTGGCACGCCTGATCCTGTTTCCGACCGGCGTGCTCGAGGCAACGCCGGTGAGCCTTCGGATTGCGGCTGTCGCAACAGGATTTGTGGTGTTCCTGATTGCCCGTCAGAAAATCTTTGCCGGTATTTTGACTGCAGAAGCCGTACTGCTCGGCGGCATCTACCTGATGCAGATATGACGGTCCGTCAGACGAGCACTTCGCTCAGACGCTTGATGTCCTCGAGCTTGGACCGGGCTTCTTCATAGCCCCGGTCTATGGCTTCGGCCGCCCGGTGAAATTCGGAAAGGCCGATATCGGAAAGGCGGGGCATCAATAGGACGTCCGGCGGATCGCCCGCCAGTCTGGCGCGCGAAATGCGATCCTGGATAATGTTGTATGCCTCCACCATGACATTTGTCATGCCGATGCGCGCGGATTTCTTGCGCTGTGCCCGCGTTGTTTTCTCGGGCGTTTCGACAGGTTCCTCGGAGGCGGCGTGTTTGACAACAGCAGACCTTCCATAAAGATCGTAATGCAGGTTGACGGCAACGACCAGGGGCGCCTCATGGGCACGGCACACTGAAACCGGAACCGGATTGACGAGAGCACCGTCAACGAGTGTCCGGCCGTTGCATTGAACCGGCTCGAAAATTCCGGGCAAGGCATAGGATGCGTGAATAGCCGTTGTAAGTGAGCCGCTGTGTATCCAGATCTCATGACCGGTTGCAATTTCGGTCGCGACGGCTGTAAAGGGGCGTTCAAGATGTTCGATATCGATGTCGGCAAGATGCTCACGCATGCGCTTGCTTAGCCGCATGCCACCGAATAGTCCGCTGCCGCCAATAGCAAAATCCAGGAGCCCGACAATCCGCCGCATGGTCAAGCTGCGGGCAAAATCTTCCAGTTCATCGAGCTTGCCGGCAAGATAGCAGCCGCCGACGAGCGCGCCGATTGACGTTCCAGCCACCATGCCGATTTGAATTCCGGCTTCGTCCAGGGCTCGCAAAACGCCAATGTGCGACCAGCCGCGGGCTGCGCCGCCGCCAAGTGCCAAAGCGATTTTTGCTTCCGGTGTTTTGTCCAACAAGACAATCAACTCCTGAACATATTAGGCGCAACCACCTAGCAGTACTGGTTCGCTGCGCATACCAATATTCAACGCCATATTTATTTAAGTTTGGTGAAATTGGCATGCTATAGCAACCAACATCAATATACTTTTGCTTACAAGGATTTGAATCGTGGTGAGTTTTGGGTGCTGACTTGTGAATGTGCGCGTCCGCAGACGCGCTCATTCAGTAGACTTCGTCAGGATCAAATCGGGGCCGTTCATCGTCCATCACAAGACTGATCTTGCCGTTTTCGGCTACGACCCGACGGAAAAAGCAGCTTCTGCGTCCGGTGTGACAGGTGGCATCATGGCCTGCAACGCTTACCTTGAGCCAAATCGCATCCTGATCACAATCTGTTCGGATTTCATGCACGGTCTGCAAGTTTCCGGAGCTCTCCCCCTTTTTCCAGAGCGAGGCACGGGAGCGACTGTAGTAATGGGCGATTCCCGTAGAGATCGTGAGGGCGAGCGCCTCTGCATTCATGTGCGCCAGCATCAGGACGGTGCCATCTGCTATATCGGTAACGACGGCGGTGACCAAACCGCTGGCATCGAAACGCGGTGTCAGCTGATCGCCCTCTTCGAGTGCAGCCTTGTCTGACGGCGCAGGCGGGAAGGGCGCACGCAGGTCAATTTCATCAGGCATGTTTGCTAGTCCCGGCCGCGCAGCATCGACATGAAGCGCGCCTGTTCCTGCGGTTGGGTCTTGAACAGGCCGGTAAATGTCGACGTCAATGTGGTCGAACCGATCTTCTGCACACCGCGCATGACCATGCACATATGCTCGGCTTCGATCATCACCGCCACACCGCGGGGCTTGAGCGTGGAATCGATAGCCTCTGCGATCTGCGCAGTGAGGGCTTCCTGCGTCTGCAGCCGCTTGCCGAAAACGTCAACGACACGGGCGATTTTCGACAGTCCGACAACACGGCCTGCCGGCAGGTATCCGACATGCGCCTTGCCCATGACAGGCACCATATGGTGCTCGCAGTGGGAATAGAACGGGATATCCTTGACAAGGACGAGCTCGTCATAGCCGGACACTTCCTCGAATGTCCGCCCGAGAATCTCTTCAACGGAATGGCCGTAACCGGAAAACAGCTCCTGATAGGCCTTTGCCACCCGCTTTGGTGTATCAAGCAGCCCTTCGCGCGCCGGATCTTCACCAATCCAGCGAAGCAGGACCTCTACAGCAGCCTTTGCTTCATCTTCCGTCGGCCGTTCGACTTTGCTGTCCGCATCGTCGTTCATGCCATTTGGAAAATTCTTTATAATGGCGTCCATCGTCACATTCATCTCCGTGACCGTAACGTACGGTCTTGCTCGTTCGGACCATCCGCCTCTGGCCGAAACTCGGATTTAACCGGGCACGGGGTCTTTGGCAAGGTTCCGGGGCCTTCAAGGCACGGTTTCCTCATCATCGGTGCGACACAACACTTGCAATGGTGTCGCCAGCTACCAAAATAGGGTATAGAAGTCGCAAAAGCCAACGAAATGGCGACGTTATGGCGTCGGTTTTCGTTTTTTTGCCCGACTGGTTGACACATTTTTCCGGGATCAATGCATGATCGACGACGTCTACAACGCCAAAATCCTTGAATTCGCAGGCAATATTCCCCGCATCGGAGCACTCGAAGACGCAGATGCCAGTGCACGTGCGCATTCAAAATTGTGTGGCTCGACCGTCAAGGTCTGGCTGAAGCTTGACGGCGACACGGTCAGCGATTTTGCCCATGAGGTGAAGGCCTGTGCGCTGGGCCAGGCTTCGTCATCAATAATGGCGAACAATATTATCGGTGCCTCGACCTCGGAACTTCGCAATGTCCGCCAGCAGATGATCGCGATGCTGAAAGAAAACGGGCCGCCTCCGAACGGGCGGTTTTCGGATCTGCAGTTCCTCGAGCCGGTACGCGATTATAAGGCCCGTCATGCCTCTACGCTGCTAACGTTCGATGCCGTTGTCGACGCCATCAATCAGATTGAGGAACAGCGCGGGGCCGGCGCTGCCGCCTGAGGCCCAAAATGTGCTCTCAAAACCAGTCAGACCAGTCCCGCGCCGTTTCCGGCAGGCGAGGCCGCAATTATAATGGCCCCTTCCGTAAAACGCCGGGCAGATTGCTTGGGATGGGGATTGTCCGGATTTACCAGCTGACACTGTCCGGGTTTGTAGGCAACAATTGCAGGCATTTGCCGACCTGTTCCGAATTCGGCTACGAAGCGATTGCGCGCCACGGGCTTTGGGCGGGCGGATGGATGACGTTTTTCCGGGTCATCCGCTGCGGTCCGGGCGGAACGCACGGATTCGACCCGGTACCTGACGCGCCGCCCGAGGACGCTCACTGGTTTACGCCGTGGCGGTATTTTCTGCGCCGTGGCGATACTGGCTAAAACCTCGGCTTTAAAGCCCTTCCGCATTGCAAAATTTGCCTATGCAAGCTAAAAGGCGCGCGCTTGGCCAAAGCCTTGCATGATCAACCACCCGCATTCGTTGGCGGGACTGGACAGGAGACGACAAAGTGGCTGATTCCATATCGCTCGACAATTCCGTATCTCTCAAATTTCCGGACGACTCGACCCGCGAATACGCCGGTGGCACCAGTGGGCGCGAGGTAGCTGAAAGCATTTCCAAATCGCTGGCAAAAAAGGCTGTTGCAATTGCCATTGACGGCGAAGTCCGCGATCTTTCCGATCCGATTGCCGATGGTGCTGTTGAAATCCTCACCCGGGACGACCAGCGCGCGTTGGAACTGATCCGCCACGATGCGGCCCACGTGATGGCTGAAGCGGTCCAGGAGCTGTATCCCGGCACGCAGGTCACGATTGGTCCGGTCATCGATAACGGCTTTTATTACGATTTTGCCCGCGACGAGCCGTTCACGCCTGAAGACCTGCCGAAGATCGAAAAAAAGATGCGGGAGATCATTGCCCGCAAAAAGCCGTTTACCAAAGACGTGTGGTCGCGCGACAAGGCGCGCGAGACCTTTGCCGATATGGGCGAAGCCTACAAGGTTGAGCTGGTCGACGCGATCCCGGAAGGTGAAGATGTCAAGATATACCGGCAGGGCGACTGGTTCGATCTGTGCCGCGGCCCTCATATGGCTTCAACCGGGCAAATCGGCAGTGCTTTCAAACTGATGTCGGTGGCCGGCGCCTATTGGCGCGGCGATTCAAACAATGCGATGCTGACCCGCATCTACGGCACTGCTTGGGCAGACCAGAAACAGCTTGATGCCTATCTGCATATGCTTGCTGAAGCCGAAAAACGCGACCATCGCCGTCTCGGCCGAGAAATGGATCTTTTCCATTTCCAGGAAGAGGGGCCGGGCGTGGTCTTCTGGCATGCCAAGGGCTGGCGGATGTTCCAGAATCTCGTCAATTACATGCGCCGGCGCCTGGATGAGCATGGCTATGACGAGGTGAATGCGCCGCAGGTGCTGGACAAGGCCCTTTGGGAAACGTCCGGTCACTGGGACTGGTATCGCGAGAACATGTTCGTCACCCAAACCGAAGATGACCGGGTTTTCGCACTCAAGCCAATGAACTGCCCGGGGCATGTTCAGATATTCAAAAACGGCCTTAAGAGTTACAGGGAACTTCCTGTAAAACTTGCGGAATTCGGCGCAGTGCATCGGTACGAGCCGTCGGGCGCGCTGCATGGCCTCATGCGTGTGCGGGCGTTTACGCAGGACGATGCGCATGTCTTTTGCACCGAAGAGCAGCTTCGCGCCGAATGCCTGCGTATCAATGATCTGATCCTGACGACCTATGCCGACTTCGGATTTGACGAAATCACCGTCAAACTGGCAACCCGTCCGGAAAAGAGGGTTGGCACGGACGAAATGTGGGATCACGCCGAGGAGGTTCTGAGCGACATTCTCGGGCAGATCGAACGCGAGTCCGAAGGGCGCATCAAAACCGGCGTGAACGAAGGCGAGGGAACGTTTTACGGTCCCAAATTCGAATATGTCCTGCGGGATGCGATCGGCCGTGAGTGGCAGTGCGGCACCACCCAGGTGGACTTCAACCTGCCGGAACGCTTTGGAGCGTTTTACATCGACAGCGATTCTGAAAAGAAGCAGCCGGTGATGGTCCACCGCGCGATCTGCGGTTCGATGGAACGCTTCCTCGGCATCTTGATCGAGAACTACGCCGGTAACATGCCGCTCTGGTTCGCGCCGGTTCAGGTTGTTGTGGCAACCATCACCTCCGAAGCGGATGACTACGCACTTGAAGTAGCGGCGGCGTTGAAAAAGGCCGGCCTGCAGGTGGAGACTGACCTTCGTAACGAGAAGATCAACTACAAGGTCAGGGAGCACTCTGTAACCAAGGTTCCGGTCATTCTCGTATGCGGTATGCGCGAAGCGGAAGAGCGAAGTGTCAACATGCGCCGGCTTGGAAGCCGCGATCAGACCTCAATGACGCTTGAGGAGGCCGTTGCCGCCCTTTCCGACGAGGCAACGCCGCCCGATCAGCGCACCGACTAGTGCTGTGGATCTGAAGTTCGTCACGCGTGTGCTGCATAATGACGAACTTCAGGTTCAGGATACTAATTGCCTGATTGCAGCCGGGTCATGTTCCATTCGATGGACTGAGCGAACGGTGTCCAGCGGCCGACAGGCACACCGGCTGCACGCAAGGCATGCCCGGTCCAGGCGTTGCAGCCGTAAAAGGCGCTGAAGCGCGGTCGGGCCCGGTAGAAGACATCGCCAAATCCCTGGGTTATGCCTGTCAGCAGTTCCGCATTGCCGGCGCCATTTGTCTTGAATGTTTCAGCAATAAACCGGACGAGCCGGCGATATTGGGCGTCGTCGAGCTCCAGGCGATAGATGCCGTCGCCATAGGGCGTTCCTGCGACCGGCAGAACATGCATCACCGACCGGTCGAACAGCAACGCCTTGAAAACGATCCCGGCTGTAAGATCGGAAAGCGCCAGCAGGCTTGTATATGCTGTCTGTGACCCCCAGCCGATGACAAGGTACTGTGTGTTCTGCAATCCGCCCGGCAGGTCCGCCTCCGAAACCGGTATTCCATTCGGCGGCCGGCCATTAAGAACCGGAATGGCGATATCGCTGTGGAAACCGTTGGACAGAACGTAAACGGTAATTTGACCGCCCGAGGCTGTGTTTTCGTCGGGACTGGCGGTCCAGACCGTGCCGGTTACCGCGGCGCCGAGATAAATGGCGAGGATGGCGAGTACCGCAAGCACACACAGGACAACCGTTTTGGTCGCCGCACGTACGAAAGCGGGAATTTTTCTGGCACGGTCATTCATATATTTGGTTCATCTGCCGCAGTGATATCACAAAATCGTATTTGAGACTGGGGACAACTTGGAAGTCCAGTCAGAATTACAGCCCTTGTGCCGTGCTTGTCTGCCGAAGTTTAACCCGGGAGACACCCGGAGAGACCGAGTGTTCCCGCGGATCAGATTGTCGGCCGGTCGGAAACGGGCCAGGCGACACCGGCAAATGGTATACCGCCCGTCCCGACGACCATCTCCAAAGTGTCCTATTGGTTCGCAAGCCGCCGGCTGAACTCATCATTAAAGAAAGAAATGATCTGAGCATAGGTGCCGTTCTCGATAATCCTGTCGAGGCCGACATTGAACTCATCGAGATACCGGTTCGATTCGGTGTTAGTCGCGTAGGCAAGGAGATGGAGTGTGCCGGTCACCGAAAAGTCGGACATTTTGACATTGTCGCTGATTCCCATCTCATGGGCGACAGCGTCGCCGACAAAGCGATTCAGAGCAACATAGTCGGCTTTACCCTCCAGGAGGCGCTGAAAACAGTCCTGCGGTGAATTGCCCACGACCAGGTGTTCTATGGAGAATCCTGCTTCAACCATGTCGAATGTCGAGTAGCCCTTCGGCCTGCAGATCCTCCTCTTCTTGACGTCTTCCAAGGACGTGTCGTTCAGGTCAGATCGGCCTGCCTCCACAAAAAAGGCCTGTGTGGTATTGGCAATCGGCTCAGATTTGCTGTACTCGCAGCGAATTTGCATGGGTTCCGGAAGGCGATCGCAGGACTTCCAGAAATCCATGTTCGGCATGGCCCATGGAAAGGTCATCTGATAGCGGTCCTTCTTGACCAGGCTTTTGACCTGTGCGTTCCAGTCATCGATAATGTCGATCTCGACATTGGCGCCGATGTCAGATGCGTCGAAGGCGGCCTGAATGATAGCCGTCGCCATGCCGTTATTCGGCCAATCCGTGGACGTGTAGGGCGGCCAGTTGTCGCCGGTGATCACGTAGAGTGTTGTTGGCTGGCCGGCTTTTGTTTTGACCATCGTTTCCGGAAGGCTTTGAACGGAACCGGGGCAGGGCGGAATGCTGATTGGCGTTCCTATGAGCAAAAGGTCCGGATTTTTTCCGATCGCCTCCACATTGCCGGGATATTCGAAGATGCGCGGCCACTGCAATGAATCGCCAAAGGCCGCCATGGCAATTTTCGACAATGTATCGCCGGAGACGATGTTGTAACCTTGAACTGAACTGCTGCAGGCGGCGGGTTTCGCCGAAGCAGGCGTTCCGGCAATGCAGGCGATTTGTGCACCGACGATAAACGCTGCTGAAAGACTTGTTAGTCGGGGAAACTTAAAATTCACGGCAGGCTCCTAATTCTGGGGTTGGCGATAAAATCGGCATCCGAAACTTCAATGTGTGCGCCGTTTCGGGCTGCCACTTCGGTTAAACTGGAGGGCTCAAAGATGACCGCTGTTGTCGTCCTGATGCCCGTAAATGGACGCGCTGGACCTGCACGCCGCTCCTGGAGCGGCGTGTGTCAGGTAACCAGACCGGCATCAACGAAAGATCGGTGATGATGCCGGCTGTCTGGCGTTGAAGGACAGCGCTTCTATTGCAAGAATGCGGTCAACACATCCTATTGTTTAGCAAGCCGCCTGGTGAACTCGTCATTGAAGTAGGAAATGATCTGGCCGTAGGTGCCGTTATCAATGATTGTTTCGAGGCCGACGTTGAAATCGTCGAGGATCTGAACCGTTTCAAGCGGATTGTTCTTGTAGGCAAGTATGTGAATCGGGCTGGCAATCGAAATATCCGCCATCTCGACGCGACTTCCAATTCCCATCTCCGCGGCAACTGCAAGGCCGGTGAACCGGTTCAGCAGCACATAGTCGACAACCCCTTCAAGAAGGCGCTGAAAGCAATCCTTCGGCGAAAGCTCGATGTGAAGATTGTCCACGGTGATGCCGTTTTCGACCAGTTCGAATGTGGAATAACCTTTAGGGCGGCATAGACGCTTCTTGTTCATGCTTTCTATGGTTTCGCCTGCAAGGTCGGCCCGGCCATTTTCCTTGAAAAACGCAAGCGTTACATTGGCAATGGGATTGGAGTGGGCATATTCGCAGCGGATTTGCATGGGCTTCGGCAGGCGGTCACAGGTCTGCCAGAAATCCATCTTCGGATAGTACCACGGGAATGTCAGCTGGTAGCGGTTTGTCTTGGTGAGTGTTTCGAGTTGGGCACTCCAGTCGTTCACATAGTGAATTTCGACGTCGTCACTCATGCCGGCTGCTTCAAAAGCCGCTTCAACGATTACCGTTGCCATGCCGCCGTTTGGCCAATCGGTGGAGACATAGGGTGGCCAGTCATCCCCTGTTACCACGTAAATTTTAAACGGAATTTTGTTTCTTGACTTTTTGGCGGTCTGAGCCGGTGCGGCCTCTTTCGGAATTTCCTGAACAGATCCGGGGCAGGGTGGAATTCGCAGCGGTGTTCCAATCACCAGGAGATTCGGGTTTTTGCCGATTGCCCTTGCGTTTCCGGGGTATTCGAAAATGCGCGGCCACTGCTTCGGATCGCCGAAGGCAATGCCCGCAATTTTTGACAACGTATCACCAGAACTGACGTAGTATTCCTGAACAGAATTATTGCAGGCCACGGCTGCTGCGGAAACCGGTATTTTGATGCCTAATGCCAGCGGGATAGCCATGGCCACCGCCGCTATCAGGCTAAAAAATCGATGGGAAATGATATGCACGGAATGCTCCTGGTGATGGGTTATTGAGCTAGGCGGAAACCAATGTTTTCGTAACGGATGTTCAAAGCGCGGCTGGCGCGATGGGACAGATTGGCCGACTGCCCGTTGATTTTGCCTGGAACGGGTCCACGCACGATACCGAGATTGCGATAGCAACGCCCGTCGGCCTGTTCCATGATCCAGCATCCTGAAACACGCTCCGCGGCATTGTCCGACATGCCGAACAGTCCGTTTACCGGTTCGCGGTAGTCTACCGGGATCAGCATGTCCGAGGACCGAATTTTTGCTGCATCGAAATCCTGGCCCCAGGCAAAGTTGCTGTGATCGTCGCTTCCGCCGCGTGCAGCGACAACCCATTCCGCTTCAAGCGGCAACCGAAACGGAGGTTCTCCTGGCGCGCGCTTGGTGTTTATCCAGTCGATGAACATCATCATCTGTTCGGTGGTAACGGATGTGATCGGTAACGAGAGCTTGTTTTGGTCGAAATACTGATTTGGAAAGCCGTCGATCGAACAGGCCCCTCCATCCGCACAGGCTTTCCACTGACCTCTGGTGACCTCGGTTGTCGCAATCAGGAAAGTGTCCAAAGTAACGGGCTGAAGTTGACCGTTTTTCTGATCAGGACGGGTTGTCGGTATTTGATATTGACCCTGCTTGATTTTCAGCATGGTCGGCATCAGGGGCGTTGCTGAAATTGTGCCGGGTGCTTTGGATGCAGTAACGGCTGCTGTTTGTTCCGGAGCCGTTTCCAAATTCTCGGATGCTGTCTGTTCGGAGCCGGTGTCAGCAAGTACGGTAGTCGGTGTCGGTTGAGGGCGAAACTCCCCCAGGAACTGTGTGGCATCCGTCGGCAGATAATGCGAAAACAGAAACACACCGCAGAATGATAATAAAAATGTGCCGGCAAATATTATTCCAAGGCCGACCTTGCGGGTTTTCTTTTTGCTTTCCTTGGCAGTTTGCGGCTCCTTGAGAAGGAAGTCAGGAATATCAATATTTTCATCCGCATCATCTGTCCAACGGAACTGGGGTGTGCGTGTCTTGTTGATGTGCTGCTGGTAATTCGGGTGGACTAACCTAATACGTTTTTGCAGCAACCTCGCGTTTGTTGTTCTGTTGAGGTTTTTGGAATATTTATCATTACTATCAAATACTTTATACATAATTTACTAACCTTCGACTTTCGGAAAGTTATAATATAAATATTATTGGCAATACTCGAGACGAGCAGACCTGGGCTTGACGCCCTATTCTTGTCCACAAGCTCTCCGTTGCCGAGACCTCCGGAGATTGTATATTTAGTGAGAATCAACTAGGCTGAAGCCCAGTCTCAAAACACCGCCCTGTTCCATTCGACGCGACCGTTTGCCGCCTTAACGTCAAACGAAGAACAAGTTTCGGCCTAAACTATGGCGATTGCGTCGCTCTGATGCCGCAATCTGGCCATTCGGCAATCAAGTTTTGTGACACGCGGTAGCAAACCTCAAAACGCGCGGCATTACGCTGGCGGCGAATTCACGGGAAATTTTGGTTCAAAGCGGTGCTTTGTCAGGAAGCTGGCGCAGCAACCATAGGTACAGATTCGTCGGTTTGAGTGAGGCTGATTTGCGCGACAGAGGGTATTGTCCAGCGCTCTACTGAAGTAAGACTTCAACGTCGTAGTTGAAGCCAGCCGCAACCTTGAAGTCACGCCGGAAGAGCTGTTCCTTGTGCCGTGCAATGGCGGTGTAGTCGCCTTCAGCGAGTACAAGGGAAGGGAAGGCGCCCACGCTCTCACTGATCAGGTCACCGGCGGAATTGGTGATCGACCATGCCGTGTCGGCAATGGCCTCGCCGCCTTCCTCGGCAACAAGTTTCAGCGTAATCTGGGCTGCCCTATGCTGAATGGTGGCTTCAGTCAATTTGCCCGCAGATACCGCCAGGTCGGAGCGGATCACCGCATTGACCGAACCGTATTCCGAAACGACGTGATAGATTCCGTCATTCAGACGCACGATCTGGTTTGGCCTGACGTCGGCAATGATCAGCTGACGCTGTTCATTTGCGTCACGCTCTTCCGAATAGATTGAGAATTTCAGCTTTGCGGGCGCGATGCGTACGTCGTTGCCGGAAATGGCATTGAGGACAAGCCCACCCGCATTCAAGATGAAGTCTTGCGTATCGACCGGTCCATCGATCGGTACGGTGAGTTTTCGTGTTACGCCAGCCAGGCCGAACGCCACGTGGACGAAGTACTCACCAGGCTCCATCGATATAAGCGCCGAACCACCCTCGGAAGTTGCCAATATGGGCAGTTTGCCGTCCTGGCCCGGAACCGGATGGTAAATACGCCACACGAGACCGTGCTCGAGCGGAGCGCTGCCCTCCACAAGGCGGGCATCGAGTTCCACATTGCGCAACTGTTGGGACGTAATGCCGACATTTGGAACCTCGCCCGTCGGGGCGAATTCGGTAAGCCCCGGCAGATCGAGCGGTATGGCATTGTCAACCGGTGTGGTGTTCTGAGCCGTTGCATCGAAAGACAAGGCCAGGAACAGTGCCGCCGCGGCTGAAATAGATATGTTGAGCCCGAAAAGTCTCATCGATGTTCCATTAATGCTTGTCACTCGTTTCAAACCGATGCAAATGGCATTTTCAAGGCCAAGAATCCGCATATGACAAGGGTATAGTGATGAATCAAGCATTGAAAGCCTATCTTGAAACACGACGGTCGATCCCGGCAAATGTCATGAGCGGTCCCGGGCCGGACAGAAAAACCATTCAAAAGATGCTGTCGCTTGCAACGCGCGTTCCCGATCACGGCAAGCTGGCGCCCTGGCGTTTCATCGTATTTTCGGGAGAAGCGCGCCAGCGGATTGGTTCTCAATTGGCTGAGATCGCCCTGAAAAACGACCCGGATATGCCGGATGAGCGCCGGAGGCAGGAAGAGACGCGGCTGACACGCGCACCGGTCGTCATTGCCGTTATCAGCACCGCTGCCGAACATCCAAAGATCCCCGAATGGGAGCAGGTCATGTCGGCAGGCGCCGTGTGTCTCAATCTGTTCATGGCTGCAAACGCTTACGGCTATGCAGCCAACTGGCTCACCGAGTGGCTCAGTTTCGACGCCAATGCACTTGAAGTGCTTGGCGTTGACCGGGACGAACGCATTGCCGGTTTCATCCATGTCGGCACGCCTACGGTGCCTCCGAGCGAGCGGCCGCGTCCGGATGTGAACGCCATTACGAGTTGGGTTGAATAATCCGGCCCCTGGTCATTTGCGTTGCGATGCCGGGGTCATCCAGCCGGAGACGGCTCCATTCGGATCGGCAACGATTGCGATGCGGCCAATTCCGGGTACTTCGAAAGCAGGGCGCCGCAGCGTTCCGCCTGCCGCGAGCGCTTCTTCGATGCGTATATCGATATCGTCTACCGCGAAGTAGGTGAACCAGTGATCGGGAATGTCGTCGAAATATGGTTCCTGCATCGTCAGTATTCCAGCGACGACATCATCACCCGATTTGCATAGCCAATAGGTGTCCCCGGTTTCGGTCGGCATGGCATCGAATGTCCAATCGAAGGCGTTGCCATAAAATTCCATCGCCCGCCCCGCATTGCGTGTCGTCAGTTCGTTCCACCAGATCTGACCGTGACTGAACATGCTTGCTCCCTCCAACCAGCCGGTATATGCGTCGGCTCTCACCATTTATAAGTAGTGGCAGGGCACACGGGGAGCAAGCACTGCATGTTTTACGAAGCGCACTCGAATGAGCACGGTCTGCGGCACGATCCGTTCAAGGCACTCGTATCTCCGCGGCCGATCGGCTGGATCGGCACACTGGCTGCCGACGGTACGCCCAATCTGGCTCCCTATTCATTTTTCAATGCGATTGGCGACAATCCGAAGATGATCATGTTTGCCTCGGACGGGCGCAAGGACAGCGTTACCAATGTGGAGGCGACCGGCGAGTTTTCCGCAAGCCTTGCCAGTTTGACGCTTGCCGATAAAATGAACGCCAGTTCCATCAGCGCACCGCCGCATATCGACGAGTTCGACTATGCCGGGCTGACCGCAAAACCAGGCAGATTGATCTCAGCACCTCATGTCGGTGAAGCGTTTGCCGCGCTCGAATGCAAGGTCGTGGATATCTTTCGGCCGAAGACAATTTCAGGCACTGAATCCGGATATATACTGGTCATCGGGCAGGTCGTCGGCATCCATATCGATCCGCACATCGTCACGGACGGTAAGATCGACATGGCAAAGGCCGCGCCGCTGGCGCGTTTGGGGTATCGCGACTACAGCCACGGCGCAGAAACGTTCGAAATGGTTCGTCCGACATGGGAAGACGAAGCCTGAAATCAACCAAGCCCGGCTGACTTTGCCCGTTCCAATATCTTCAACGCCTGCCTTAGGTGCGGTCTGTCAATCATCTGGCCGTCCAGGCTGAGCACACCGACATCATCGCCGGCTTCATCAAACAGTTTGACAATGCGCTTTGCCTTGCCGATTGCCGCGTCGGACGGTGTGAAGACACGATTGATGATGTCGACCTGCGACGGGTGAATGGCCATCTTGCCGGAAAACCCGTCTCGAACCGCTTCACGGCATTCCTGTTCCAGCCCGTCGGCATTGCGAAAATCCACATAGACAGTATCGACGGCTTCAACTCCGGCCGTGGCGGCACCCAGCAGTGTGAGCGTTCTGGCATATCGAAACAGGTCCGTATAACGGCCGTCGTCCGTGCGGTTGGATTCTACACCGATATCGGCAGAAAGATCCTCTCCGCCCCACGATAGGCTTTTGAGCCGGTTTGACGCGCCTTCATAAGTGCCGGCGTTCAGCGCTCCCTTCGCCGTTTCGGTAACGAGAGCATGAATTTCCGTCTCACCTTCGGCAATACCTGCCTCCGCTTCGTGGACGGCAATCATTGCGGAGAGCTGCTGGACATGTGCTCCACTTTCCGATTTCGGCAGAAGAACGCCGTCCGGCCGTGCGCCGACAATCGCTGCCAGATCGTCATCGGTCATATCGCTTCCCAGCGGATTGACACGGACGACCAGCTTGGGCGTATCAGCAGATTGTTTCTTACGCTCTGCTTCAATGAAGTCGCGCGTCAGTTGTCGCGCTGCGGGTTTTTGTGACAGGGATACCGAATCTTCCAAATCGATCAGCAGACAGTCGGCACCGCTGGAAAGCGATTTTTCCAGCTTTCGCTCCGAATCACCTGGTACAAAGAGATAAGAACGCACCTTTAATCCACCTTCTTTCGCATCATTGCCTGGCGGCGGCAGCTTGCAACAAGGGCGTCGTGCTGATTGTAACCGCGATGTTCGAACTCAACGATGCCGCGATCGGGTTTGGATTTCGATTCACGAACCGAGATGACCTCTGTCTCCACCCGCAGCGTGTCGCCGTGGAACATGGGATGCGGAAACAGGACATCTGTCATTCCCAGGTTGCCGATCGTTGTGCCCATTGTTGTGTCGTTGACGGATATTCCAATCAATAAACCCAATGTAAACAAAGAGTTGACAAGAGGTTTTCCCCATTCGGTTTTAGACGAAAAGTCGAAATCTATGTGCAGGGGCTGCGGGTTGAGCGTCATGTTGGAAAACAGCATGTTGTCATTCTCGGTAATGGTTCTTCGAAGCTCGTGCTGAAAAACCTGTCCCGGTGAAAACTCCTGCAAATAAAGTCCTGGCATTCGGGTCCCTCCATTTCGCGGGCAAAATAGGCGAGGGGTTCGCAGGCTGCAAGCGGTTAACGGATATGGTGAACCGATCGTAAACCTTTTGCTCATAAGGTCAGCACAATGAAGCAGGGATCGCGGAATTTTTAGATGATCGTCAGGAAGTTTATACAGTGGTCGGAAACGGCGGGAGCACGCGACAGGGCTCGCGCCGCGAATGCCCTGGCAAGGGCCTTTGCACTCAGCGAACTCTCCATAGATGAAACGCGAGCGGCCGAAGCCGCGATGGCATTGCTGCTGGACGATCCGTCTCCGATGGTGAGGCAGGCACTGGCCGAGGCCCTGGCAACCAGCGACAAGGCGCCGCGTGCGGTCATCCACGGACTGGCGCGGGATCAACTGGATGTTGCGGGCATCGTCGTATGTTGCTCGCCAATCCTCAAGGACCAGGACCTTGTCGATTTGGCCGCCGATGGAAGGCCGGGTATCCAAAGAGCGATAGCAATGCGTCATGAACTCAGGCCGGCTGTTTGCGCGGCGCTGGCAGAGGTGGCCGGGCTGGTTCCGGTCAGCGAGATGCTCGATAATTTTTCAGCGTGTATTGCCAAGGTCACGCTTCGCAGGATCACCGAGCGATTTGGAAATGAGCCGGACATCCGGGCAAGGCTGCTAGAGCGCTCGGACCTGCCATGTGACGTTCGCCATGCCCTGATCGTGAAGGTTGGCGATGCACTCGCAGGATCGCAGTTTGTTGCAGGTATTGTAGGCCGTAGCCGCATCCAGCGCATAACGCGGGATGCCTGTCAAACAGCAACACTTCATCTTGCGGGAAACATTGGTGGCGATGAAATTCCAGCACTGGTGGAGCATTTGCGCATCGCCGGCAAGCTGACGCCGGCATTTCTGATGCATACGCTGTGTATCGGAAACATAGACTTTTTTGCCGCGGCCATCGGTTCCGTGGCGGGCGTTCATGACAACCGGGTGCGCGGAATTCTCGTCGATGGAAGGCGCAATGCGATACACGCGCTATACACGTCCGGTGGCATCGAAAGCGCTGTTGGCGAGGTTTTTGTAACTGCAACATTGTTGTGGCGCGATGCGACACGGTCCCAGACAAGCCCTAATGCTCTGCGGATCACAGAAGCGCTGATCGAGCACTATGCCTATGCAGGGGACGGCTCGCCTATTGCGGAGTTGCTGACACTGGTTGAACGCATGAACCTCGATTTCCGCCGTCAGGCAGCGAAGGACTACGCGGTTTCCATCGCATTCGAGGCCGCCTGATTCAACCGCGGCGCCAGTGGTCAGATATCCAGATCTTCGACAAATTCGGCACGCTCCTGAATGAACTGGAAGCGGGCATCAGCTTTTGTTCCCATCAGATTGTCAACGGTTTTGCGTGTGACGTCCGCTGAGGTCTCGTCGATCTCCACCCGCAGCAATGTTCGTTTATCGGGGTGCATTGTGGTCTCTTTAAGCTGGGCCGGTAGCATCTCGCCAAGCCCCTTGAACCGGCCGATGTCGATCTTGCCCTTGCCCTTGAATTCCGTTTCCAGCAATTCGGCCCGGTGCAGATCGTCTCTGGCGTAAAGTGTCTTGCTGCCCTGGGTGATGCGGTAGAGCGGGGGAACGGCCAGGTAAAGATGGCCCTCACGAATGAGGTCGGGCATTTCCTGGTAGAAAAACGTGATCAGCAGGGACGCGATGTGGGCACCGTCAACGTCGGCGTCGGTCATGATAATCACGCGATCGTAGCGAAGGTCGTTTTCGCGGTATTTGGTTCTGGTGCCGCAACCTAGGGCCTGAACGAGATCGGCAATCTGCTGATTGGCACCGAGCTTGTCGCGGCCGGCGCTTGCAACGTTCAGTATCTTGCCGCGCAGCGGCAGGATTGCCTGATTGGAACGGTTCCTGGCCTGTTTGGCTGAGCCTCCGGCCGAATCTCCCTCGACGATGAAGAGTTCAGCGCCGGCGGCAGAATTCTGTGAACAGTCGGCGAGCTTTCCCGGCAGACGCAGTTTGCGAACCGCGCTTTTGCGGCTGACTTCCTTTTCCTTCCGCCGGCGTACGCGATCATCGGCGCGTTCCAGCACCCATTCGAGAAGCTTCGCGGCCTCCTGGGGTGAATCGGCAAGGAAGTGATCGAAGGGATCGCGAACTGCATTTTCGACGATGCGCTGCGCTTCGACCGTTGCCAGCTTGTCCTTTGTCTGGCCGACAAATTCCGGCTCACGAACGAAAACGGAGAGCATGCCCGCCATGGAAATCATCACGTCATCCGTCGTAATGATCGAAGCGCGCTTGTTGCCGGTGAGTTCCGCATAGGCCTTGAGGCCGCGCGTCAGAGCCAAACGAAAACCGGCTTCGTGCGTTCCGCCTTCGGGTGTTGGGACGGTATTGCAATAGGAGTTTACGAATGCGTCGCCCGTATACCAGGTGACTGCCCATTCGACGGTACCGTGGCCGCCTTTCTTTTCAGAGCGGCCGAAGAAAATGTCGCGAGTAACTTTGTGCTCCGGTCCGATCGTCTCGTCGAGATAGTCCTTCAGACCGCCAGGGAAATGAAACACGGCCTTTGCAGGTGTTTCGCTCTTTTCGCCAAGCAGAGACGGATCGCAGCTCCAGCGTATTTCCACGCCGCCAAAGAGATAGGCTTTGGAACGCGCCATTTTGAAAAGACGAGCGGGCTCGAAATGCGCGTTTTTGCCAAATATTTCGGCATCGGGATGAAAGCGCACCCGTGTGCCGCGGCGATTGTGTACCTCGCCGAGATCCTCAAGCTTGCCGTTTGGCACGCCGCGGGAAAAGTTCTGCCGGTAAAGACGCCGGTTGCGGGCTACTTCCACTTCGAGATGATCGGACAGGGCATTGACCACGGAAACACCGACGCCGTGAAGGCCGCCCGAGGTTTCATATACCTTGGAATCAAACTTGCCGCCGGCGTGGAGCGTGGTCATGATGACTTCGAGCGCGGACTTGTTCTTGTATTTGGGGTGCGGATCGATCGGAATACCGCGGCCATTATCCGTCACACTCAGATAGCCTTCGGCATCAAGCTCCACCTCGATGAAATTGGCATGTCCCGCGACCGCCTCATCCATGGAGTTGTCGATGACTTCGGCAAACAGATGATGCAGCGCACCAACATCCGTGCCGCCAATATACATGCCGGGCCTGCGGCGGACCGGTTCGAGCCCTTCCAGGACTTCGATATCGGCAGCTGAATAGCTGGTTTCGGTGTCGTTCTTCAGTGGAGCCACCTTGCGGTTGCCTGTCTTTTTCGGTTCGGCCTGCGCTCTCTTCTTTCCCTGGTCCTTGTCATGCGACGTGCTGACTTCTGCAGGCGCAGCACCAATACCGGAGAAAAGATCGTTTGTATCATCCATGGGGCAGGCGGGGCCTCATTTGCAGGTGGGGAGCATGTCTGCACCATCGGGCCAGGCAGGGCTCCCTATGTGATTCGTGTTGCCGTAAGTCTGCCAGAATCAAGCATTTTTTGCGAGAGAAATGGCATAATTTCGTTGCTATATGCAGGCAGGATTGCGTTCATTTCCGGGCTTTTACCACAAAATGACGCCCCCGACCGCGTTTAGCGGCAAGGGGCGCTGTTTCTCCAGTTCGCACAGATGCGAACAATCATCTCACTGTTCGCTATGAGCGGCTCGAAATCGGTACATAGTCGCGTTCCGTATCACCCGTATAGAGCTGGCGCGGACGGCCGATCTTCTGATGCGGATCCTCGATCATCTCCTTCCACTGGGCAATCCAGCCGACCGTGCGGGCGAGTGCAAACAAGACGGTGAACATGGTGGTCGGGAAGCCGAGCGCCTTGAGCGTGATGCCTGAATAGAAGTCGATATTCGGATAGAGCTTCTTTTCGATGAAATATTCATCGGTCAACGCAATACGCTCGAGCTCGATCGCCACATCGAGCAGCGGATCGTCCTTGATGCCGAGTTCAGCCAGAACCTCATGGGTGGTTTTCTGCATTATCTTGGCGCGCGGATCGTAGTTCTTGTAAACCCGGTGCCCGAAGCCCATGAGACGGAAGGGATCGTCCTTGTCCTTGGCGCGGGCAATGTATTCGGGAATATGATCGACCGAACCGATTTCCGAAAGCATGTTCAGAGCAGCTTCATTGGCGCCACCATGGGCCGGCCCCCACAGGCAGGCAATTCCGGCGGCTATGCATGCAAACGGGTTGGCGCCGGAGGAGCCGGCAAGCCGCACCGTCGACGTCGATGCATTTTGCTCGTGATCGGCATGCAGAATGAAGATGCGGTCCATTGCACGTGCCAGGACCGGATTGACTTCATAATCTTCGCAAGGGACGGCAAAACACATGTGAAGGAAGTTCGACGCGTAATCGAGGTCGTTTTTCGGATAAATGAACGGCTGACCGATATGATATTTGAAGGCCATTGCCGCGATCGTCGGCATTTTTGCGATCATGCGCAGGCTGGCCACCATCCGCTGATGCGGATCCGTGATATCGGTGGAATCGTGATAGAACGCGGAAAGTGCACCGACAACGCCGCACATGATTGCCATGGGGTGGGCATCACGGCGAAAGCCGGTAAAGAAACGCGACATCTGCTCATGAATCATGGTGTGGCGCGTAACACGGTAGTCAAAATCCGCCTTCTGCGACTTGTTGGGCAGTTCACCGTATAAAAGCAGATAACAGACTTCGAGAAAGTCCCCATGCTCTGCCAACTGGTCAATAGGATAACCGCGATGCAGCAAAACGCCGGCGTCGCCGTCGATATAAGTGATTTTGGATTCGCAAGATGCCGTAGAGGTAAATCCGGGGTCGTAGGTAAAGGTGCCCGTTTCTTTATACAGGCTTGCAATGTCGACAACGTCTGGGCCAACTGATCCGCCGCGCACCTGCAGTTCGATGTCTTTGCCATCGACAGAGAGCTTTGCCTTCGATTCCGTCATATTGGTCCCCTTATAAAATCGTTCAAAACAAGACCTGAGGAGGCATTCCCAGGTCCGACTGGAATGTTGTGCGCCGTTGCTAGCCGATTTAACGGACGCTGCCAAGCTATGCGAAGGTGTAATTGTGCACTGCAACGTGTCGGCTATGGCGGCAATGGGGAGACCATCGCCGAAAATTGCGATTTGCAATGTGTGGCAGATTCAGCACACGTACCAGGGGCAACGGGCCGGCAGGTATGGGCCCAATTGCCTGCAGCGGTACGCATTTGTGAATTACACCGGCCGCCAGCGAGTGCTTAAATACCGCACAGGCCGGCTTTTTTCCAGTGTTGAAGGCAGATCAATTCAACTGATCGCCAATGCGACCCAGTGCCTCATCGCGTCCGAGCACTGCAATGACGTCAAACACACCGGGCGATGTTGTGCGGCCAGTCAGAGCGGCGCGCAGTGGTTGAGCCACTTTGCCGAGCTTCAACTCCTCGGCGTCGCTGAAGTCGCGAATGACCTTTTCCAGGGTGTCGATCCGCCAGTCGGATACGGCTTCCAGAAGAGGCAATAATTTCTTCAAGACGTCGCGGCCGCCCTCCGCAAGGATTTTTTCGGCCTTTTCTTCGTTCTGAAGCGGGCGCTCGACAAAAAGGAAGCGGGCGCCATCGGCCAGGTCGACCAGTGTCTTGGCGCGTTCCTTTAAACCCGGCATGGAGACTACCAGCCGTTTGCGGTTTTCGTCCGTCATGCGCTCGGAAAGGAATTCGCCACCTTCAATCTCCGGAAGGACCGCGATCAAGGCCGTAGCCAGGTCCTCATCATTGCCATTGCGGATATAATGGCCGTTGATTGCTTCCAGCTTCTTGATATCGAAGCGCGCAGCGCCCTTGTTGACGTCGGCGATATCGAACCAGTCGATCATCTGCTGCATGGAAATAATTTCATCATCACCATGGCTCCAGCCGAGGCGAACGAGGTAGTTGCACAGTGCTTCGGGTAGATAACCCATGGCCCGATAGGCTTCCGCGCCAAGTGCGCCGTGACGCTTTGACAGCTTTGCGCCGTCCGCACCGTGAATGAGCGGAATATGCGCCATTTTAGGAACCGGCCAATCCATTGCCTGATAGATGATCGTTTGGCGTGCCGCGTTTGTCAGGTGATCGTCCCCGCGAATGATATCGGTAACGCCCATGTCGTGATCGTCGACGACAACGGCCAGCATGTATGTCGGGTTCCCGTCCGAGCGCAAGATGATGAAATCGTCCAGATCGGCGTTCGGAAAGGTCACATCACCCTGCACCTTGTCGGCAACGACCGTTGCACCTTCTCTGGGCGCCTTGATGCGTATCGCGGGTTTGACGCCTTCAGGCGCTTCAGAAGGATCGCGGTCGCGCCAGCGGCCGTCATAGCGCGGCGGACGACCCTCGGACCGGGCCTTTTCGCGCATTTCCTCAAGCTCTTGAGGAGTTGCATAGCAATAATAGGCGTTGCCCTTTCTGACGAGTTCTTCGGCGATTTCCCGGTGCCGGTCGACCCGGGCATATTGCGAGATCGGTTCGCCTTCCCAGGAAAGGCCAAGCCACTTCAGACCATCGAGAATGGCTGACACGGCTTCCTCGGAGTTGCGGCTTCTGTCCGTGTCTTCGATGCGCAGCAGCATCTTGCCGCCCCGGTTTTTGGCATAGAGCCAGTTGAACAGCGCGGTCCGGGCGCCGCCGATATGCAGAAAGCCGGTCGGCGATGGCGCGAAACGGGTGACTATTTCTCCGGACATGGAGCTTCCTCGATCTTCGTGAATTGTGCTGGAACGTGGCGCGTCATGTAACACAGAACCGTGGGAGTGCAAGGTTTGATGCGTTGCCTTGCTGCTTTCGCATTGCCGTGTAGGATCACAGGCTGCGGCAAAAGGGGCGGCAAACCGGTTTTATGGACGGCACAGAGACAATCGAAAAACAACGCCGCATACCGGCAGGTGAGAGGGCGGGACATACCCCGGGTCCGTCCCCGGAAGGGGGGAGCAGGGATTCGAGTGAGGGGCTTCGTAACCGCGGAGTTGCAATATTTGGCAATTTTGTATCCGCAATACGCGAGGAGGCGGGCCAGGGACAGGGGATTCTGTGGTTGCCTGTGGCCATGGCTCTCGGTGCAACCTTCTGGTTCAGCACAAATGAAAGCCCACCGCTTGTGTTTGTTGCGGTCCCGTTTGTTGTTTTAGTCGGGTGGCTTCTCGCCTTTGGGTATGGGCGTGCGCGTTTCACGCTCATCATGATCGCCGGATTTCTTGCCGGAATGCTTGCAGCAGACTTTGAGACCTCCCGCAATCCGACAACATTGCTTGATAGTGAAGTCACGACCCGGCTGCGCGGCGCGGTCGTCGGCCGCGATATCGACCATGCCGGCCGGTGGCGTTACACCGTTGACATTCAAAAGACATGGGATCCGCAAATCAGGCGGCCTCCGGAGCGTGTACGCCTCGTCTCGCGAAGCAGACACGAGCCCGTTGCAATCGGCGTGGGGATCGAAGGTCTTGCACGCCTTCAGCCGCCCTCGGGTCCCGCACTGCCGGGAGAATATGATTTTTCCTTCAATGCCTATTTCAAGGGCATTGGTGCATACGGTTTTTTTTACGGTGCCCCGATAGTCGCTGACAGCGCTTTGCAAGACGGCACGGTTTCGTCAAGCCGGCGTTTGAGCATCTGGCTGGCGCAGCTTCGTGAAGACATTGCAGCGCGTATTAGGGCTGTCCTGCCAGGCGATACCGGAGGATTTGCGAGTGCGCTGACCGTTGCCGAACGGCGCGCCATGAGCCCCGAAACAGTAGAAGCGCTTCGAGCCAGTGGTCTGGCGCATGTCCTGGCGATTTCCGGACTTCATATGGCGCTGGTTGCCGGGACATTCTTCTTTTTCATGCGTGCCTGCTTCAGTTTTTTTCCGTCACTCGTCCAGGCGGTTCCTGCCAAAAAGATTGCCGCAGCAGGTGCCTTGCTTGTCGCGACCTTTTACCTGTTCATTTCGGGTGGCAGTGTGTCGACACAGCGCGCCTGGATCATGCTTGCAATCGTTCTTGTTGCCGTGCTTCTGGATCGGCGGGCTCTGACAATGCGCAATGTTGCAATTGCTGCGATCATCATCATTTTGATTTCCCCGTCAGCAGTGGTCGGACCCGGGTTCCAGATGTCCTTTGCGGCAACCGCGGCGCTCATCGCCACCTACGGGCTATGGGATCGCAGATGGTCGGAACGTCGGTTGTTTGAAAGTAATTCGGCGCCTGGGCTGTTCCGGGTCGTGCTGGTATTCTTCGCCGGTCTTGCACTGACGTCGCTGGTCGCGGGCCTGGCGACTGCGCCATTCGCCATCTACCATTTTCACCGGGTTGCATCATTCGGTCTCATAGCCAACCTCTTGGCAATGCCCATCGTGACGTTTGTCGTTATGCCTGCCGGGCTTATTTCGCTGCTCGTCATGCCACTCGGTTTGGAGCACTGGCCATTGGTTGCGATGGGCTGGGGGCTTGATGCGGTGATCGCGATAGCGCGTTATGTCGAGGGCCTCGGCGGCGTCATTGTTGTCGGCCGGATGAACTGGCTGGCTCTTTCCGCTCTTGTTTCGGGTTTTCTCGTTTTCGTGCTCGCAAAGACGCGCCTAAGGCTGATTGGTCTTGCCGTCTGCGCAATTGCCATTGCTGCCTTTGTGGTGGTCGAGCCCGACCGGAAACCGGACTTGCTGGTTTCCGAGGATGGCAGGCTCGTCGCCCTGGTCACGGAAAATGGCCTTGCAACGAACCGGAGGCGGCCATCAACCTTCATATTCGAACAATGGCAGCGTTCAATCGTCAGGGACGGGCATATCGCACCGACATATTCGGGTGTCAGCGCTACCGATCTGCCTTCTCTATTTGAAAGCATGCGAGGCCAAAAGCCGTCATTCGTCTGCGTAAAAGACACCTATTGTGGAGCTGTGACCGCCGCCGGAACAAGGGTTGCCGTTGTCGAGGACCTTGCAGCGATCGGAGCGGCCTGCGATAGCGCCGACATCGTAATCACCGCCAAGAAAATCGCCATGGAACGCTGTTATTCAGGAGCAATGCTGGTGACAGGCAGAATGCTGCGGCAAAGCGGGTCACTCGAAATCGGGATGCCGAATAAAGCCGGTGAACTCCTCGTTCGATCCGCCATCGGCCACACGAACCGGCCCTGGACTGAGCAGCGGTTCTATGACTGGCGCAGCCGATCATTCCATCACAATCCGCCAAAGTGGATGCGCGACCAATAGCGGTTTCCGCGACTGGCAATCAATGATAGCGCCGGATCAGGCCAACGAGTTTACCCTGGATCTTCACCTGGTCGGGGCCGAAAATCCTTGTTTCGTAGGCGGGGTTTGCCGCTTCAAGTGCTATCGATGCGCCCTTGCGGCGGAAACGCTTGAGCGTTGCCTCTTCATCATCAACGAGAGCGACGACGATTTCACCGGGATTGGCAGTCGCGGCGTTCTTGATCACCACCGTGTCGCCGTCGAATATGCCGGCTTCGATCATCGAGTCGCCCTTGACCTCAAGCGCATAATGTTCGCCACTTGAAAGCATGTCCGGCGGCACGCTGATATTGTGGGTGATGTTCTGTATCGCCGAGATCGGAACGCCCGCGGCAATGCGGCCCATGACGGGAACGCTGACAGCGGCTTCGACGCCGTCATCGACAGGTGAGGGGGCGGCTTTCGATTCGGTTGCCGGTTTGCCGAGGCTGCCTTCAATAACGCTCGGGGAAAAACCTTTTCGCGGCTGCGATGCCGGGATCATCGTTTCGGGAAGACGCAGCACTTCCAGCGCTCTTGCCCGGTTGGGAAGCCTTCGGATGAAACCGCGTTCCTCCAGTGCCGTGATCAACCGGTGGATTCCGGATTTGGATGCGAGATCAAGCGCTTCCTTCATTTCGTCGAAGGACGGCGGAATACCGCTTTCCTTCATGCGTTCATGGATGAAAAGCAGAAGTTCATGTTGTTTGCGCGTCAGCATCGCAGTGCTCCCGAATCGGAGAAACAAATACAGAACATACACTATATGTTCCAGTTGTGTTCTGCAAGTGTTGTGAATGTGCCGGACAAAGGTGAATGAATGGTGAAGGGGAATTCCCGGGGAGGCAGGAAGCTATTGCGGACCGGGATTGGAGAAGCGCAGGGAGTTATTTTAGATTGTGAATTTTATAAGCGCTTGAATTTATTATTGTTTCCGGAATTCCCAATCGCGCTGGATTGTGGGGGTGACATTCAACTCATCCCGAATAGTTATTTACGCTTTGATTTTATTGTCTTTTCATAGCCAAAGACTTTTTCAGGACATAATCCCATACACCTGTGAATACGGGATATCCGATGCTCTTTCTTTGTTTCCCTCCGGACTTTAGAAGGATCGGCGCATCATTGCGGCGAATTCTCCGACGATGCCGCGCCGGAAGGCCAGTACGCAAAGCACGAAGATCGCACCCATGACCACGGGCACCCAGGCGCTGAGCGGGCCCGACGCAAGGAGATTTTGCAATGATATGATTACGCCTGCCCCAAAGGCCGGGCCGATAAGCGTGCCAACGCCGCCGAGGAGGGTCATAAGCACGACCTCGCCGGACATGTGCCAGTTGACATCCGTCAGTGAGGCAAGCTGGAAGACGACCGTTTTCGTGGCACCGGCGAGGCCCGCAATCGTAGCCGAGAGTGTGAAGGCGAGCAGTTTGGCCCGCTCCACGTCGTAGCCGAGCGAGACCGCGCGGTCCTCGTTGTCGCGAATGGCGCGCAGCACCTGACCAAAGGGCGAATGCACGGTACGGGCGATCACCGCGAAGCCTGTGAGGAAGACAATCAGCACGAAATAGTACATGGCCAGATTGTCCGTCAGGTCGAACAGGCCCAGCGCGTAGCCGCGCGGCACGCCCTGCAACCCATTCTCGCCGCCGGTGAAGTCGGCGGAGACGAAGAAGAAATAGGCCATCTGTGCAAGGGCCAGCGTAATCATGGCGAAATAGATGCCCTGCCGCCTTATCGCCAGTTGACCGACTACAGCGCCAAAGGCGCCGGCTGCTACGGTCCCGGCCAGTATGCCGAGCTCCGTCGGCAGGCCCCAAACGGTCAGCGCATGCCCTGTGACATAGGCCGCCCCGCCGAAAAAGGCCGCATGGCCAAAGCTCAGAAGACCGCCATATCCGAGGATGAGATTGAACGCGCAGGCAAAGAGCGCAAAGCACAGGATCTTCATCAGGAAGACCGGGTAGATTGCGAAGGGGGCTGCGATCAGCAGGGCAAGCGCGATGAGGATTGCAATGGGTCTGGTCATGTGCGGCTCCCTTATGCGGTTCGTCCGAAGAGGCCCGCGGGCCGCAGTATCAACACAACAGCCATGACGGCGAATATCACAGTAGCCGAGGCTTCAGGCCAGAACACTTTGGTCAGCCCCTCGATCACGCCCATCGCGATTCCCGTGACGACGGCACCCATGATCGATCCCATGCCGCCGATGACGACGACGGCAAAGACGACGATGATCAGGTTTGAGCCCATCAGCGGATTTACCTGGGTGATCGGGGCAGCCAGAACTCCGGCAAATCCGGCGAGCGCCACACCATAGCCATAGGCGAGTGTTGTCAGCAGCGGGACATTCACGCCAAACGCCTGCAACAGCCTGGGATTTTCTGTACCGGCGCGCAGGTAGGCTCCGATCCTGGTGCGCTCGAACAGCCACCATGTGAACAGGCAGACCGCGAGAGCAGCCACCACGACCCAGCCACGGTACCACGGCAGGAACATGAACCCCAGATTGACACCGCCCTTTAGCGCTTCGGGTGTGGGATAAGGAATGCCTGAAGCGCCATAAAGCTTGACGAACAGGCCCTCGATCACGATCGCAAGGCCGAAGGTCAGCAGCAGTCCATAAAGATGGTCGATACCCGAGAGCCTTCGCAGCAGGAAGCGTTCAATCAGTATGCCGGCCGAACCCACCATGACCGGAGCGAGGATCAGCGCCCCCCAATATCCGATGCCCAGGACTACAAGCAGAAAATAGCTGGCGAAAGCGCCCAGCATATAAAGAGCGCCGTGGGCGAAATTCACGATGTTCAAAAGGCCGAAGATCACTGCCAGCCCGAGTGATAAAACCGCGTAGAAGGCTCCGTTGATCAGCCCCAATAGGAGCTGTCCAAAGAGCACTTGCGGTGGAAATCCCAGAAGTTCGGCAAGCATGATCCGGCCTCGCTTTTTTGGGCCCCGGCTGGTACCGGGGCCCTGTTTGGCGTTATTTTGTGGGACACGTGCTCTCGGAGAGCGGGCCATAGGCTTCTTCACCCGGAATTGTCCGGATGATCTCGTAATAGTCCCAGGCCCCCTTGCTCTCAGACGGCGATTTCACGCGGGCAAGATACATGTCGTGCACCATCCGTCCGTCGCTGCGGATCACACCGTTCTTGGCGAAGAAATCATCGACCGGATTTTCGCGCATCCAGGCCAGTATGGTATCGGTGTCGTCGGAACCGGTTGCTTCGATGGCTTTGAGGTAATGCGTAACAGACGAATAGACGCCCGCCTGCACCATGGTCGGCATAGCTCCGGCGCGCTCGTTGAAGCGTTTGGACCAGGCACGGGTCTCGTCGTTCAGATCCCAGTAGAAGCCGGTGGTCAACTGTATGCCCTGGGCGGTTTCCAGCCCCAGCGCATGTACATCCGTGATGAAGGTCAACAGCGCCGCGATGGTCTGGCCGCCTGCCACTAGGCCAAACTCATTGGCCGCCTTGATCGCGTTGGTGGTGTCGGCACCGGCGTTTGCCAGACCGACAACCTTGGCGCCCGAGGCCTGTGCCTGAAGCACAAAGGATGAGAAATCCGAAGACGGAAACGGGTGCTTGGACGTGCCCAATACTGCGCCGCCTTCGGCCTTGACCACGTTTGCCACGTCGCGTTGCAGCGCCTCGCCAAAGGCGTAGTCAGCGGTCAGAAAATACCAGGAATCGCCGCCCTCTTTCACCACGGCGGAACCGGTACCAACGGCCAATGCGCGGGTGTTGTAGGTGTAGTGGATGCCTGTCGGGATGCATTTGTCGTTTGTCAGGGGTGATGAGGCAGCGCCTGAGACAAGCGCGATCTTGTTTTGCTGTTTTGCGACTTCAAACACCGCCAGCGCGACCGAGGTGGTCACCAGTTCCGCAAGCGCATCCACCTTGTCGTTCTCGAACCATTCGCGCGCCAGGTTGGCGGCAATGTCCGCCTTGTTCTGGTGGTCGGCGGTCACGAGTTCGATCGGCGCGCCGGCCACCGAGCCGCCAAAATCCTCCACGGCCATCTGCGCCGCGATCACGGCGCCCTGGCCAGCCAGGTCCGCGTAAACGGCGGCCATATCGGTCATGACACCGATCTTGACGGCACCGTCGCTGATGTCGGCCTGGGCGGTCCCGATTGTCATGGCAAGCGCAGAGACGCCTGCGGCCAAGATCCTGATGATTTTCATGTCTGGTCTCCTCCGAGTTGGCGAGCGTCAAACGCTCAGATATTCATCAAAGATCGCCTGCGAGGTTTCGACCTCCTCCCGCGCCACCGTGGCGGCGAGATTTCCGTGATCCATGATGAAATGGCGATCCGCGAGCCCGGCCGCGAAATGGAAATTCTGCTCAACCAGCAGGATTGTGAAACCCCGCGCCTTGAGCTGGCCGAGAACGTCGTCCAACCGCTCCACTATGACCGGGGCGAGTCCTTCGGTAATCTCGTCGAGCAACAGAATATCGGCGCCCGTGCGCAAGATCCGGGCCATTGCAAGCATCTGCTGTTCGCCTCCCGAAAGGCGTGTGCCCTGGCTGCGGCGGCGCTCGGCCAGATTGGGAAACATGATGTAGATCTCGTCGAGCGACATTCCGCCCGATCCGACCACCGGGGGCAGCAGGAGGTTCTCTTCCACATCGAGGCTGGCAAAGATGCCGCGTTCTTCCGGGCAATAGCCCACACCAAGATGAGCGATGGTGTGGGGCTGGGCGCCGATCGTCTCGCGCCCCTTCAGCATGACTGATCCGGTGCGCCGGGGCACTACGCCAAGGATTGACTTGAGCGTTGTTGTCCGCCCCGCACCGTTGCGCCCCAGAAGTGTGACCAGCTCGCCTTCATGCACGGTCAGGTCGACTCCATGCAGCACATGGCTTTCGCCGTAAAAGGCATGCAGGTCCGAGATACGAAGAATTTCCGTTCCGCTCATGCAGCCTTCCCCATATATGCTTCCTTGACGCGCGGGTCGCAGGAAACCTCCTCATAGCTGCCCTCGGTCAGTATCGCGCCCCGCTGTAGAACGGTGATCCGGTCGCACAACTCGGCAACCACGCCGAGATTGTGCTCGACCATCAAAATGGTGCGGCCCCCTGACACTTCGCGGATCAACGCTGTGATCCGCGCGACATCTTCGCGCCCCATGCCCTGTGTCGGCTCGTCGAGCAGCATCAGTTCAGGCTCGAGCGCGAGTGTCGTCGCAATTTCGAGTGCACGTTTGCGCCCGTAGGGCATGTCCGCCACAAGCGAGTGAGAGAAGTTCTCAAGCCCAACCTTGGCCAGAAGCTCTTCGGCGCGCGGGTTGAGCGTGTTTAAAGTGTTTTCGGCACGCCAGAACTGCCAGATCGCACCGGTCTTGCGTTGAAGGGCAACACGCACATTCTCAAGCGCGGTCAGATGAGGAAATACGGCTGAGATCTGAAACGAACGCACTATGCCCGCCCGCGCTATCTGCACGGGCTTTTGGCCGGTGATGTCATTGCCGTTGAACAGTATCTGCCCGCGCGTCGGCGGCAGGAATTTGGTCAGTAGATTGAAAACGGTTGTTTTGCCGGCTCCGTTGGGGCCGATCAGCGCGTGGATCGAGTGCCGCCCGACTTTCAGGTTTACGTCATCAACGGCGGTGAAGCCGCGAAATTCCTTGGTCAGCGCGTCGGTTTGCAGAATGGGCGTGTTTTTCATCGTGCTATCGGCCCGGGCCGGCGCGGCGGAGGGAGTGCCGCCGCGCCTTCGCCCCGTCAGCCCGCCTCCTTGCTCAGCGCCGCGGCCTGCTCACGAAGAACGAATTTTTGGATCTTGCCGGTCGACGTCTTGGGTAGGGGACCGAAGACCACTGTCTTCGGTGCCTTGAAATGAGCCATATTCTCGCGGCAGAAGGCGATGATCCCGGCCTCCGTTGCCTGCTCGTCTGGCAGAAGATCAACAAAGGCGCAAGGGCTTTCGCCCCATTTCGGATCCGGACGTGCGACCACGGCCGCTTCCGAGATTGCCGGGTGCCGGTAAAGCACGTCCTCGACCTCAACGGACGAGATATTCTCGCCGCCCGAGATGATGATGTCCTTGGACCGGTCCTTCAGCTCGACATAGCCGTCAGGGTGCATCACCCCCAGATCGCCGGAGGCGAACCAGCCGCCGCGAAAGGCGTCAGCGGTGGCTTTCGGGTTCTTCAGATAACCGCGCATGACATTGTTGCCGCGCATGAAAATCTCGCCCAGCGTCTGGCCGTCCGGGGGCACCGGCGTCAGCGTGGCAGGATCGGCGACCATGATTTCGGACAGGGCATGGTTCTTGACCCCCTGGCGGGCCTTGAGCCTTGCGCGCTGATCCGCGGGCAGGCTGTCCCAATCCGATTTCCAGGCGCAATAGACGGCCGGGCCGTACACCTCCGTCAGGCCGTAGACATGGGTGACTTCAATCCCCATAGCCTCCATCGCCTCGATCACGGCGGCAGGCGGCGAGGCGCCTGCGGTCATCACCTTCACTTCATGCTCGAAGCATTTGAGATGGGCGTGTTGCGCCAGAAGGTTCAGGACGATTGGCGCCCCGCAGAAATGGGTGACCCTCTCGGCGGCTATCAGATCGAAGATCGGTTCGGGCCGGACAGCGCGAAGGCAGACGGATGTGCCGGCATTCGCCGCCATCGCCCAGGGAAAGCACCAGCCGTTGCAATGGAACATGGGCAGCGTCCACAGATAGGTGGAGTGGGTGGGCATGTCCCAGCTCTGTATCTGGGCCAGCGCATTCAGGTGCGCGCCGCGATGGTGATAAACAACGCCTTTTGGGTTGCCGGTCGTGCCGGATGTATAGTTGAGCGTGATCGCATCCCACTCATTCGTTGGAGGCGCCCAGCCGAACTCAGGGTCACCTTCCGCCAGAAACTCTTCATAAGTGTGAGTGCCGGCACGCGTACCGCCCTCAAAGGTCGCGTCTTCGATATCGATGACCAAACGGTCGGGATTCTGTGTCAGATCGAGCGCCGCACGAACGGTGGCGGCAAACTCCGGATCGACCAATACGGCCTTCGCCTCTCCGTGATCGAGGATGAACGCAATCGCCTCCGCATCGAGCCGCGTGTTGACCGCATTGATAACGGCGCCGATCATCGGCACGCCAAAATGTGCCTCGAACATCTCTGGGATGTTGGCGGCGATCACAGCGACGGTATCGCCCGGGCCGATGCCGCGCTGGGTAAGTGCGCCGGCAAGCTGCCGGGCGCGCGCGTAGGTTTCGGCCCAGGTCCTGCGGACCGTACCGTGCACCACGGCAAGGCGGTCGGGATAAATCTCAGCGCTTCGCGCAAGGAATGCGAGGGGTGTGAGCGCCGCATAGTTTGCGCTGTTTGCGTCAAGATCACGATCGAATATCGACGACGCCTGCGTCATCTGGCTCCTCCCTTTGGTATCGGGAGCAGGCTGGCCGAGCCATGTTGTCGAAATTCGAATGAAATGTATCGAATTGTAACGCCGACTTCCAAACGCGCCATCGCCATGGCATGTTCATTCCGAAGTCACGCAGATCACAAGATGAATCCCGCTGCTGCAAATAATCACAACCTCGATACGGTCCGTGCCGCGATAGAACATATCGGGCAGGGGATCACGGTCTTTGACGATCAACTGCGGCTTGTCGCATGCAACGCTAAGTTTCTGGAATTGCTGGACTTTCCTGCCGAACTTTCAAAGCCCGGCACAGAGTTTGCAGCGTTCATGCGCCACAACGCCCGGCGCGGGGAGTACGGCACGGGCGATGTCGAATCGCTTGTGCGCCAGCGCGTCGAACAGGCCATGAAATTCGAGCCCCACACTTTCGAACGGACCCGGCCCGATGGCACAATCCTGCATGTGGAAGGTTCGCCCCTGCCGGATGGCGGATTTGTCACGGTCTATACGGACGTGACCGAAGAACGGCTTCGTGAGGCCTGGCTGGAAGACCGCGTAGCTGAGCGGACCAAAGCCCTGCGGGAAAACGAGACCCGGCTGAGGATCATCGCAAACGAAGTCAAGGCCGGTATCGCGCATCTCGACAAAGATCTGGTGTTTCGTTTCGCCAACGCCCGGTTTTCGAGGGCCTATGGTTGGCGCGAAGGCGACATCATCGGACGGCCTGCGGATCAGATCCTTCCGCAGCCGGTCATGGCGGCCAGCGGCGCGAGATTTACTCAGGCGTTGAGCGGCGTATCTGTAGACTTCGATCTGGAGATCGAACTCGCCGACGGACGCCGAAAGGATATCCGCACTTTCCTTCGGCCGGAGTTCGGCAGCGGAGGATCCGTTTCCGGCTTTTATGTGCTCTCCATCGATCTGACGCGGCAAAAAGCTGCCGACCGGACACTGGCGCAGGCGCAAAAGATGGAGGCGCTTGGCCGGATGGCTGCGGGGATCGCGCACGATTTCAATAATCTGCTGACTATTGTTCTCGGCAATCTTTCGCCTCTTCAGGACCGGCTGCAGGACGGGGAACTCAGTAAAGAATACCTGGATCCAGCGGTTGGAGCCGCCCGGCGGGGCGCGCTGCTGACTGAACGTCTGCTCACCCTGACCCGCCGTCAGATTCATCGGGCGAGTCCGATCCGGGCGCGCGATGCGATCGAGGACGTCATCGCAATCCTCACGGCCTCTCTCCCGGAAAGCACCGAGTTGCGCTCTTGCGGCGACGGCAGTGACCCCTGGCTTAAGGCAGACCGCGGGCAACTCGAAATGGCGCTGATCAACCTTGTGGTCAATGCGAACGCGGCCCTCGATGGCCCCGGGCGCATTACCTTGTCGTGCGACGAGGCGGTTCTCGGCTCCGAACAGGCTCAGGCCCTGAGGCTCTCGCCGGGATCGTTTTGCAGGCTGAAAGTAAAGGATACCGGCCGCGGCATGGCCCCGGAGGAGCAACGGCTCATTTTCGATCCGTTCTATTCCGGCCGGCCTGAACGCGGTGCGGGCCTTGGGCTGGCAATGGTCTTTGCGTTTGTCGAACAATCCGAGGGTGCCATCGAGGTACACAGCCACCCCGGGCGCGGGACGGCGTTTACACTGTTGTTGCCACGTGCCGAGCCGGCTCAATCAAGAGCTCCGGACAGGAGCGTGGCAGCCACGCCGCCCGAACCCCGCGACGGTCCGATTCTGCTGATCGAAGACGACAAGCAGGTCCGGCGTGTGTTGCGTCGCCAATTGGTCTCGCTAGGCCATGCCGTCCTTGAGGCGGAGAGCGCCGAAGATGCAGAGCAACTGCTTGCCGGCGTTGAAGGCATCTGGATGGTTATCAGCGACGTGGCCCTGACTGGCCGGTCCGGTCTGGCGTTTGCGGAAACCCTAGCGGCGGACTTTCCAAAACTGGGCGTTGTCCTGATAACGGGCCACGGCGCGCGCCCGGTGAAGGCGGCGGCTCCCGTTGGCGTGCAGGTTCTGCAGAAGCCGGTGAGCGATGAGGATCTTGAAAGCGCCATCGCACGCGTGCGGCGCGGAGGCGCATTATGACCCGGCCTCTGGTTTATGTGCTTGAAGACGAACCCGACATCGCTCGTCTGATTGTACGCACTTTGCGGGAACATGGCATGGACACCGGCGCTTTCTCCCGGCAGGGCGATTTGCGCCGGGAGTTGAAGCGCCGGCGACCGGATATATGCCTGATCGATCTCACGCTTCCTGATGGTGATGGCCTCGACACGTTGCGCGAGCACCTGTCGAAAACCGATATTCCCGTCATTGTCGTTTCGGCGAGGGACGCGGCGAGCGACCGGGTAATCGGACTGGAACTGGGTGCAGATGATTACGTCTCGAAACCTTTCGAGCCGCGCGAACTGGTGGCGCGGGTCCGGGCTGTTCTGCGACGTGTTTCCGGAAAGTCAGATGTTCGAGGCAGTGGTCGCGTTGCGGAGTTCGAAGGCTGGCGTGTTGATTTTCAGGCTTGCGAAATCACAGATCCGGCGGGTCGCGTACAGCCGCTTTCTTCTGCCGAGGCCCGGTTGCTGGAAACGTTTCTGCGCGCCTCGGGCCGGGTGCTCAGCCGGGCCCAGCTTTTCAACCTTGATGCGCCCGGCGACATCGAACCGGAAGATCGCAGCATGGATGCGAGGATATCACGGCTCCGGCGAAGACTGCGTGACGATCCGAAATCGCCGCGATTGATCCGCACGGTTTACGGGGCTGGTTATATCTTCACGATCAAGCCGAAATGGCTTTGAGCGTATCAATTGTTTCGACCTGTCTGCACCGACACACATTGATATTGCCTAAGAGGCTGAATTAATTTCATAAAATAACTTGGGTAAAGAAATTTCCCGGTTACAACTGAAACATTGTACCAGCCGTTCTGAAATCCGACTGAAACGGCCGGCTTCTAGATTGGTTCCATCGAAAAACTTCGCCAGCGGACGCACCGATAATCGGAAATGTTCTGGCGACAATGAGCCGATGGAGCGAATTATGACTATGATTATTGATCACTCTGTTGATCATGCCAGTGCCGGTTACAAGGCTATCGCAAGTGCTGCTTTTAACCGAATAAATCCCTTTTCCGAACGAGCACGTGCCGCACGCCGGACGCGCCGCGAACATGAACAGCTGATGGCGATGTCGAACTACGAGTTGCATGACATCGGAATGATCCGTGGGGACGTTGCATTTGGGATTTCAAGCGGACGCGGTGTGTTTCGCGAAACTGACCGGTGAGCACACAGCCCTTGGTTTTGCCTACCCCAACAGGCAGCCTTTCCGCAAAAGCGCCGGTGGCGAGAATATCGCCATCGGCTTTTTTGCGTTCACATTGAAAGCAATGGCGTTTGCATCACTTGTGATTGTTTGGCTAGTGGGCCACGCCTGCAGTATTTATCGGGCTTAGGAGGCCCCGAAGCCTACTCGAAGGTGTAAGAGCCGAGCTCGCACAGATCGAGACCGTAGTCTTCCAAAGCATCGCCGTCTTCGAATTCAGCGCGGATATCATAAACGCATGTCGTCTGACCGTCAGCGATCACCACGTCGATTTCGTAGTCGCTGTCGAGATATCCGCCCTCCAGCAGGTTCTCCTCCCAGGAGTTCGTGCTCGCCGGCGATACGTGAAATGCGATAACGGGGCTTGAGGCCTTATTGGTAAGCAAAAACTCTAGATCTTCGGCCGTCGCGCCAGAGGCCCACGACAATGCGACAGCAGCGGTCGCTGTAAGAACAAGCTTTTTCATGAAATATGTCCCATCCATAATGATTGCGGGTCGGACGATAGACGTATTTGCCGGGCAGGCAAGAGCAATCGGTGGGGTAAAGCCTTATTCCTGTGCATCGGCCCGAAAAACCGTTTTGTATCGGATTATGCGGCTTTCAGACGCCCGCCAAGAAAAGCATGCAGGTGTTCAGCCAGGTCCCGGGCATCAGCACCGGCGCCATCGATCAGCGTGGAATTGCGGCGTCGAAGAAAGGGTAATCCAAGAATGTAGAGCCCGGGCGCACCGGTCACGCCTCCGTCATGCAGCATACGTCCCTTGCGATCGAGCACGGGAACCTGCAGCCAGGAATAGTCCGGATGATAGCCGGTGGCCCAAAGGACTGTCTTGATTCCACCCTTGTTCAGATCAAGATCAAGGCGCGGGTTCTTTGCGATACGGGTATTTTCGAAACGCTGCGCGGGTCCAATATCTCCGGGTAAATCGTTGTGTGATATCCATTCATCGATCGTGTCGAGGAGGCGGTTCATCTTCAGATCCGCAAGCGCACAGACATTTCCGAGGGATCCGGAAAAAAGGGCCCTGGCGTCACGCATGCCGACGAGACGGCCAACTATCTCGATGCCGCTTTCTGTAAGTGCGTTCATATCGAGAGTTGACCGGTCCTTTGAGCCGGCGAGCTGCAGGGAGGGAACGCGCCGCGCTCTTTTGATGTCGTCAACTTCGTCATACCGCATGCTCAGGATGCCGCAGGCATCCATCCACCATTTGATGTCCCTGCCGCGGTAGGTACGCGGTGCGCGGACATGCTCTCCTGCGGAGAGAAGAACATTGCGCCCCGTTTGCCGTATTTCCTTTGCAAGCTGCATGCCGGTCGCAGAAGCGCCCACCACCAGAACGCCGCCATCGGCAAGCTGGTCCGGATTGCGGTACTGCATCGGCGTTATGGATTGGATGCCGCCGGGAAGTTCCGCGGCAAGGGCGGGCACATTCGCGATGTTGCACGCGCCGGAGGCGATGACCAGTGTCCGGCAGCGCCACTCGCCCCGGTTGGTCACAACGGCATATCCGCCTTGCGTCCGGCGGACGGTCGTGACGTCGGTCCCCGTTTCGATTGGAGCTTCAACGAAGCGGGCATAACGATCGAGGAAGTCGATGACGGCAGGCATATCCATATAGCCGTCCGGATCGTTGCCCGTGTAGCGGAAGCCAGGCAGGCGGCTTTGCCAGTTGGGTGTGAGAAGCGTGAGTGAATCCCAGCGTTCCTTGCGCCAGGAATTTGCCACTTCGCCGCGCTCCAGCAACACGTGGTCGATGGAGCGCTGCGAAAGCTGCTGGCTCATGGCAAGCCCGGCCTGGCCGGCGCCAATAATGACGGTCGTTGCGTAATTCACGACACTTGCTCCTGTTGTGGTCAACAGATCAGTTGACTTCGACGATGACGTTTGTCGGATTGGTGATGGCGTCAAAGATCGCCGAGCGCTTCTGCGACTGGGCGACCAGAGCCTTGATTTCATCTTCGGTCGCGTCGGCATTGACATCGAAGGTCACACGGATCGTTCCGAACCCGTTGCGAACATCGTCATCGATGCCCATGATTCCCTGCAGATCCATGTCGCCCTCCACCGTTGCGCGTACAGAATAGAGCTGAATGCCTCGGTGCTGTGCGACGGCGGCGAGACCGCCCATCAGGCAGCTCGCGAGTCCGGTCAGAGCCAGCTCGGCAGGGGTAGGGGCGTTGTCTTCGGCTGCAAACTGTTCCGGATGGTCTGCTTCGACCGTGAATGATTTGGAACGTCCCTGTTCTTCACCGAGGCCAAAGAATCCGTCGACCGTTGAACGGCTGTGTGTACCGTTCACCCAGTCGCAGGTTGTGCGCCATTTGAATTGTGCAGCCTCAGGTGCTGCCTCAAGAGCTTCACGAGCGCCCAGAAGTGCCTCGACGTTGACGCCGTTGTTTACTTCCGTGACTTTTTCCATTGTCGCCTGTGTCATTTGATCGTCCTCAATATCAATCACTGTTCGTGTCTCATGCGATAGGCCGTTGCGGCTTATCTGACCGGATATTGGGATTCCCGCCTTTCAGTCCGGTGTCGAAAAAGGCTGTGCCGTGTTTCAATTGTTGCGGGAGGTTTCAGTTGTTTCAGGTTGCGGCAACACGCAGCCAGCCGGACCGGCCGACCTGCCGAGTAGCAGCATGCCTAAACGTTCTTTGAGGACAGAAGCGTTCAGATTTCCGTTTATTCGGTCTCACCGCCTGTGTCCGCCGTCAGTATTTGGCGGGCGATCTCTCGTGCTTCATGCAGATGCGTTCTGCAGGCTGCCGCAGCTTCGTGCGGCTTGCGCTCGGCAATGGCCTGGTAGATTTCGCGCATGCGTTTTGGACCGGTATTCAGCCGGTCACCGGTGCTCAATGTAAGTACGCGCAACCTGCTGATGCGACCGTTCAGCCGGTCGACGATTTCCCAGGCGATGTCATTTCTGGCAGCGCTGAAGATTGTACGATAGAACGTGGTCGTCGCCTTTATGAGGGACGTTGCGTCATTGCTGTGGGACTCGGATTCAAGCTCTTCCAACGCTGTGCGCAGTGCATCCAGATCCTCAGTGCCAATCTGCGTCGCGCAAGCGGCGGCCGCTTCCGATTCCAGTTGCGCGCGAATGTCATAGATCTGGCGGGCCGTATCCCAGTCGAGGCGGGCGACCGCCGGGCCTTGATTGGAGATGACTTCTACAAGGCCTTCCGATTCCAGATGGCGGATGACTTCACGGATCACCGTGCGGCTTACGCCCATCTGATCGCAGAGCGTCCGCTCAACCAGCCTTTGTCCGGGCTCAAAGAGGCCGCTGATGATCGCATCGCGCATTTTTTCGAGCGCGATCTCCCGCAGGGTGGAGGGCGGTTTGGCTATTTTCAGGCTGCTAAGATCGCTCATTTCGACTCCCTTTTCCCTTCTTATCCGTCAGGCCGGGCAAAAACAACGATTGACATATGGTCATATGGTATACCATATTACAAATAGTCTTCAAAAATGGTGAATCCAATGCCGGCAGAAATCAGAAAAACACTTCTCCATGTTGAAAAAACCCTCATAGAAGGCGGCAAGCGAGCCGAGCAGCCGCTTTTGATGGTTGCTGCCGCGGCGATCGTCAAAAACCCCTGGGCGGGGCAGGGCTTTGTTGAAGACCTGACGCCGGGCATTCACGATGCCGCTCCCGGGCTCGGCGAACTACTGACCGAGATGATCATCGACAATGTCGGCTCCGGCGCTGCCGTCGAAGGTTACGGCAAGGCGGCTGTTGTGGGCGTGAACGGTGAAGTGGAACACGCTTCGGGCCTCATCCACACGCTTCGCTTTGGCAATCACTTCCGCGAAGCCGTCGGTGCAAAATCCTATCTGTCGTTCACGAACACACGCGGACCGGCAAACGCGCCGATTGTGATCCCGCTGATGGACAAGAACGATGCCGGCAGACGCTCGCACTATCTGACAATTCAGTTTTCCATCTGCGATGCGCCCGGGCCCGACGAAATTGTCGTGGCGCTTGGCGCCTCCGTCGGCGGGCGACCGCATCACCGCATCGGCGACCGCTATCAGGATTTGAGGGAACTTGGCCATGACGTGGAAAACCCTGCCGCGGTATGAGACGGCGAGCGGCGCGGCCTATCAGGTTTGCGGTGACGGGGAAAGCGTCGTTCTTTTGCATGGAGTCGGTCTTCGTGCAGAAGCATGGGCACCCCAGACAACTGCTCTTTCGTCGCGATGGCGGGTCTATGCGGTAGACCTGCCCGGACACGGGCAAAGCCGTCCGCTTTCACCGCGTGCAGAGCTTTCGGACTACGTTTGCTGGCTGCGAGACGTTCTTGCGGATCTGGATGTTGGTCCCGTCAATATTGCCGGCCATTCTATGGGCGCGCTTATTTCACTTGGCATTGCTGTGGAAGAACCGGCGATGATCAGGCGCATGGCGATGCTGAACGGTGTCTACAAACGCAGTGCGGAAGCTTCAAAGGCAGTACGCGATCGCGCAACGCAGATCCGCTGCGGCAACATGAATATACAACAGCCGCTGGATCGGTGGTTTACGGACATGGTTGCCGATCAGACCGCGCGCGTGCAGACGGAAAAAATGCTGGCCGGTGTGGATCCGTCCGCCTATGCGACGGCCTACAACGCATTTGCGCGCGGTGACCAAACCTATGCGGACCGGCTTTCTGAAGTCCGTTGCCCGGCACTTTTTCTGACCGGAGACGGCGACCTGAACTCGACCGGTGAGATGGCACAGCAAATGGCCGCCGCAGTTCCCGATGGTGTGACTGAAATCATCGAGGGGCACCGGCATATGGTCGGGCTGACGGCACCGGAGGCCGTCAACAATGCATTGATAACCTGGCTCGGCAGGGAGCAGCGAGCCCGATGAAACAGATTGATCCCAGAAAACTGCGCGATGCGTTCGGAACATTCATGACAGGTGTGACCGTTGTGACAAGCCACAACGGACAAGGCGCGCCCATCGGTTTTACGGCCAATTCATTCACCAGCGTGTCGCTCGATCCGCCTTTGCTTTTGATATCGCTGGCAAGGACGTCGAGTAACTTTTCGGCGCTTACGTCGTCGGAAGGCTTTGCGGTGAATATCCTTTCGGAAGACCAGGAACAGATCTCTAACCGTTTCGCGCGTCCCGTTGAAGACCGGTACGCGGATGTCGGGTGGCAAAAGGGGCCGTTCGGATCACCGGTACTTGATGGGGTCGCTGCCTGGTTCGATTGTTCCATGCACAAGGTTGTCGACGCGGGCGATCATGTGCTTCTCATCGGCCAGATAGAAGCCTTCAACAATGCCGGGCTCAACGGTCTTGGTTATATCGGCGGCAGCTATATCAAACCTTCGCTTGAAAGCCAGGCAGCCAATACCGCCGGCCTTGAGGGCGGAATCAGGGTTGGTGCGGTGCTGGAACACGAAGGCATGGTTCTTTTGAAAGAACAGGAAGACGGCGGTTTCGACCTGCCATCGGTTCTGCTTGACAGCAATAAGGGCGGCCGCTCGCACGCCGAGCGTCTCGCCGACGAAATCGGTCCGTCACTTTCTGTCGGTTTCATCTATTCGGTCTATGACGATACTGAACGCGGAACGCATAATATCGTTTATCGCTGCACATCTTCGGATGGTAGCCATAATTCCGGAAAATACTTTAAAATCAATAATATACCGTTTGAACGGATCGCGGATTCAGCATCCCGGGACATTCTAAAGCGGTATCAGAGGGAACATTCCATAGGGAATTTTGGTGTCTATTACGGAAACGAGCAAAGCGGTGACGTGCGCCGTTTGGCAAGAGGTCTTGAACAATGAAATTTTCCCTGTTTATCCATCTGGAACGCATCGATGCATCGGAAAACCAGAAGAAACTCTATGAAGAGTTTCTGGAGCTTTGCGAAATAGCGGACCGCGGTGGTATGCATGCCATCTGGACTGGTGAACATCACGGCATGAACTTCACCATCGCGCCCAATCCGTTTTTGAGCCTTGTCGATCTGGCCCGGCGCACGGAAAACGTGCGGCTCGGAACCGGAACCGTGATTGCTCCGTTCTGGCATCCGATCAAGCTTGCCGGTGAAGCGGCGATGGCCGATATCATGATGGACGGCAGGCTGGAAGTTGGCGTGGCGCGTGGCGCTTACAGCTATGAATATGAGCGGCTGATGCCGGGGATGGATGCCTGGGAAGCCGGGCAGCGCATGCGCGAGGTCCTGCCGGCAGTAGTCAAGCTGTGGGATGGCGATTATGCGCATGAGGGCGAATTCTGGAATTTCCCGGCAACGACCTCGGCGCCGCAGCCGATACAGGAGCCGCACCCGCCGGTCTGGGTTGCGGCGCGCGATCCAAACAGCCACGAATTTGCCGTGTCCAACGGCTTTAACGTGCAGGTCACACCACTTTGGAATGACGACAGGGAAGTCCATTCTCTGATGGAGCGTTTTAACGACGCCTGTGCAAACAACCCGCACATCGAACGACCGAAGATCATGCTGCTGCGCCATACCTATGTGGGCGACAGCGAAGCGGATATTCAGCGGGGTGCAGAGGAGATCAACCGGTTCTACAATTATTTCGGCGCGTGGTTCAAAAACGAACGGCCCATATCGCAGGGGCTCATCCACCCGCTCAGCGATGAGGAAATAGCCAGCCATCCGTTCTATTCGCCGCAGGAAATGCGCAGGGCCAATGTCATCGGAGATGCAGCCGAAGTCATTGAACGGCTTAAATATTACGAAGACCTGGGGTATGACGAATATTCCTTCTGGATCGATAGCGGTATGAGCTTCGAACGTAAAAAGGCCTCGCTTGAACGGTTCATCAATCAGGTGATACCGGCATTTGACGGGTAGGAAGATATGCAGCGGTTTCAGCATTATATCGACGGCGCTTTTGAAGACGGATCGGCCACGTTCGAAAGCCTCGACCCGGCTAACGGCAAGCCTTGGGCGCTGATACCGCGGGGCCAGGCTGACGATGTCGACCGCGCGGTGAAAGCCGCCGGCCGTGCGCTCTGGTCGCCTGAGTGGCGCGACATGACGGCAACCATGCGCGGCAAGCTGCTTTACCGCCTGGCCGATCTTGTTGCCGAAAACGCCCAGCACCTGGCGGAGCTGGAAACCCGCGATACCGGCAAGATCATCCGCGAGACATCGGCACAGATTGCCTATGTGGCTGAGTATTATCGCTACTATGCCGGTCTTGCCGACAAGATAGAAGGTGCGCATCTGCCCATCGACAAGCCGGACATGGAAGTGTGGCTGCGCCGGGAGCCGGTGGGCGTTGTCGCGGCCGTGGTGCCTTGGAACAGCCAGCTCTTTCTGTCCGCCGTCAAGATCGGGCCGGCGCTTGCCGCCGGCTGCACGCTTGTCGTGAAGGCGTCCGAGGACGGTCCGGCGCCGATGCTGGCGCTGGCGAAGCTTATCGACGAGGCGGGTTTTCCGGCGGGTGTCGTCAACATCCTGACCGGCTTTGGCGATGAGTGCGGCGCGCATCTTTCGAGCCATCCGGGTGTCGATCATATCGCCTTTACCGGCGGCCCGCAGACCGCCCGGCATATCATCCGCAATTCGGCCGAAAATCTAGCCTCAACTTCTCTCGAACTCGGCGGCAAGTCTCCGTTCATTGTTTTTGAGGATGCCGATCTGGAGAGCGCGGCCAACGCCCAGGTTGCCGGTATTTTTGCTGCGACGGGGCAGAGCTGCGTCGCCGGCTCACGGCTTCTGGTCCATGCATCGGTGAAAGACCGATTCCTGACGCTTTTGAAGGGCAAGGCCGCAAGGATCGTGATTGGAGACCCGCAGGACAAGGCAACCGAAGTCGGACCGCTCTGCACAACAAGGCAACGCGAACATATCGACCAGCTGGTTGGTGATTCAATTGCCGCGGGTGCTGAACTTGTCTGCGGGGGCAAGGTGCCGGAGGGCGAGGGGTATTATTACCCGCCGACCATTCTGGATTGTTCGGACGTTCTGGCGCCGTCATGGGAGAACGAATTTTTCGGACCTGTGCTCTCGGTGCGTTCATTCGAAACCGAAGAGCAAGCTGTGGAACTTGCCAACGGGACGCCCTACGGCCTTGCCGCCGGCGTGTTCACGACCAATCTGACACGGGCGCACCGCATGATCCGCCGCATCAGGGCAGGTGTCGTATGGGTCAATACCTATCGGGCCGTTTCGCCCATTGCGCCGTTCGGTGGATTTGGGCTTTCAGGGCAGGGACGGGAGGGCGGCCTGGAAGCCGCGCTCGATTATACAAAGGTCAAAACGGTGTGGCTGCGTACATCGGACGACCCCATTCCGGATCCCTTTGTCATGCGCTAGCGCCAGCATGACAGGCAAAGCGCCGCAATCCGAATTGGATTGCGGCGCTTTCTGTTTGTGAATTTTTCAGGCGGCTTTGTGCCGGCGGGTCGCAGCGATGCGGAACCGGTTGGCGACAAAAGCCGCATCCGTCAGCGCGGCATTGCCCGCCGGGTTTGCGCCCGTGACGTGATAATCACTGAACGCGGCGCTCTGGTTGACGAAGATGCCGCCGGTCAGGTTGCAGGACAGGCTCACACCGGCATCTGCGAATGCATCCGCCGCCCGATCGAGCACCTCATCGCTGGTCGCGTAAACGGCCGCAGTGATCGCGCCCTTTTCAGCCGCCAGCGAAGATGCGCGTTCTATCGCCTCATCCGCATTTTCGACCGCGACCACGAAGCTGATCGGACCGAATTGCTCCTGATGGTGGGCATCGCTGCTCGATTCGCTCACTTTCAGGATCAGAGGCGTTGCGGTTCTGGCATCGTCCATGCCCTCAATCGCCGTCGAGGAGCGGAGAACCTCGCCAAGACCAGTGGCAGCCTTTACCCGGTCAGCCGTGGCGTCGCTGGCGATAGCACCGCAGACACCGCCGGCGCGGGCCGGGTCGCCCAGCAGCTTGTCCGCCGCGATCTTGATTCCGTCCGCAACCTCATCGAAGCTCTTGTGTCCCTCGTCGGTCTCGATGCCGTCCTTCGGCACATAGATATTCTGCGGTGCGGTGCACATCTGACCGCTATAGAGCGACAGCGAGAAGGCGATGTTGGAGCACATGCCGCGGAAATTGTCAGTGGAGGCAACAACGATGGAATTGACGCCCGCTTCTTCCGTGTACACCTGCGTATCGCCGCCGGCATTTTCGCGGACCCAGCTACCGAATGCATTGGAGCCGGTGAAGTCGACGATACGGACTGCCGGATCAGTCACAAGTTCCTTGGTGATTTCGGAGCCGGGCTCGTCGGCGGCCAGCAGAAGGACGTTCGGGTCGAAACCCGCTTCGCTCAACACCTCACGACCAATCTTCACGGTGAGCGCCAGCGGCAGGATGGCGCCCGGGTGCGGCTTGACGATGACGGTGTTGCCGGTCGCAAGACTGGCGAACAGGCCCGGATAGCCGTTCCAGGTCGGGAAGGTGGCGCAACCAATGACAAGGGCAATGCCGCGCGGCACAACACGGAAGCGCTTTTCAAGGACAAGCGGATCATGCTTGCCCTGTGGCTTCGTCCAGACGGCGGAGGACGGCGTACGGGTCATTTCCGCGTAAGCGTAGGTCACGGCTTCGAGCCCGCGGTCCTGCGCGTGCGGGCCGCCCGCCTGAAACGCCATCATGAAGGCCTGTCCGGTCGTGTGGGAAACGGCATTGGCCATTTCGAAGCTGCGCCTGTTCAGACGGTCGAGGATTTCCAGACATACACCAACGCGATCTTCGATGGACGCCTTGCGCCATTTGGCCGCGGCCTTGTTGGAAGCTTCAAGGAGTTGAGCCGGGGAGGCCTTCGGATATTTGATGTTCAGCTCGAGCCCATAGGGTGAGCTTTCCGCGCCGACGGTCGATCCGTCCGTTGGATGTCCTTCTAGTGCAAATGCTTTTCCCAGGTTTGATTTGAATGCCGCCAAGCCATCGTCCTTGGCCGTCTCGCCGTAGATTTTGCCGCTGGCGACCTCAGGGTAGGGGGACCAGTAGTCCCGCGAAAGGGCAACTTCCAGCGCCTTGTCCAATGTTGCCTTGTGCGTTTCAAAAAAACCGCTCATTCTTTCCTCCTGGCGATCGGATGGTCGGATTTATGTCGTTCCTTAATCATTGACCAACCGGTCGGTTTATGCAACATAAATTATCGAAGCAGTGCCGAAGGGCCGTGTTTTGTGGAGGAGATCTGGAATGAGCGACGATAGGGTTCTTGTAGAAAAATGTGATGGCTACGTCGTCATAACGCTCAACCGCCCCGACAAACTCAATGCCTTCACTCCGGTCCAGAATAACACATTGCTGGAAGCGCTCACAGCGGCTGACGAGGATCCGGATTGCCGCGCAGTGGTGCTGACGGGGGCCGGACGAGGGTTTTGTGCTGGGCAGGACCTCGGCGAGCGCAACCCCGATGAGGGCACGCCTGATCTTGGCCACACGATTGAGACCTATTTCAATCCGCTGATCAGGAAACTGCGCGCCATGCAGCTTCCTGTAATCTGTGCAGTCAACGGCGTAGCGGCTGGCGCGGGCGCCAATGTAGCGCTTGCCTGCGACATCGTTCTTGCCGCGAAGTCGGCGAAGTTTATCCAGGCCTTCTCCAAGATCGGCCTGGTGCCCGACAGCGGCGGAACCTGGACCGTGACCCGCTTGATCGGCGAGGCGCGCGCCAAGGCGATCATGCTGACCGGCTTGCCGGTAATGGCGGACACTGCGGAAGAATGGGGCATGATCTGGAAAGCGATCGACGATGCGGATCTGATGGATGAGGCCCACAAGCTGGCGTCGAACTTTGCGAAAGGCGCAACGGTTGGTCTGGGTCTGACAAAGATGCTCGTCCAGGCAGCCGGAACCAACACGCTCGATGCGCAGTTAGACCTGGAGCGCGATACGCAACGCGATGCGGGTACAACACCCGACTACGCTGAAGGGGTCACAGCTTTTCTGGAAAAACGTCCAGCCAATTTCACGGGACGGAGATGAGCAGGATGACCGAACAGGCGCGCAGTGTTTCTGACATGTCGGCGGATGAGTTGGCACAGGCATGCGCGCAGTCGATGTGGGCCAACGACAGCGCCTCACAGCACATGGGCATGAAGCTGGAAGCAGTGACGGCCGGTACGGCAACGCTTTCAATGGTCGTCAAGGACTTCATGACCAACGGTCATGATATCTGCCACGGCGGCTTTGTCTTCACGCTTGCCGACAGTGCCTTCGCGTTTGCCTGCAACGGCTATAATCAGAACGCGGTCGCCCAACACTGCGCGGTCTCGTTTCTGCTGCCGGTCAAATCCGGCGAGACGCTGACTGCAGTTGCCCGTGAGATCAACCGCAGCGGGCGCAGCGGCATATACGATATCCGCGTCACCAGGGATGACGGTGAGACGGTCGCCGAGTTTCGCGGCCATTCTCGTACAGTCAAGGGAACGCATCTGCCGGTGCAGGACTGACAACAACAAAATCCAAGGGAGGAGTTTGAGATGCACGCACAATCGCAAAACAATTTGAGCGCTCCAGCCAAAACCACTGTCAGCAGGGAAGGCGGGCTGGAAGCGATTGAAACGGCATCACGCGACGAAATCGCCGCGGTGCAACTCGAGCGCATGCAGCAGACCCTTCGCCGCGCCTACGAAAATTCCCCCTTCTATCGGGCCCATTTCGACAAGAATGGCGTTCATCCCGACGATCTGAAGAGCTTGGAAGATCTGGCGCGCTTTCCCTTTACGGTGAAACAGGATCTGCGCGACAACTATCCGTTTGCGATGTTTTCGGTGCCGCGAAACCGGCTTGCCCGCGTGCATGCATCATCCGGAACGACCGGCAAACCTACCGTTGTCGGCTATACGCTCAAAGACATCGACACATGGGCGCAGGTCGTCGCGCGGTCCATTTATGCGAGCGGCGGACGGCCGGGCGACATGGTGCACTGCGCTTACGGATACGGTCTGTTTACCGGTGGTCTCGGCGCGCATTACGGCGCCGAAAAACTAGGCTGCACGGTGGTGCCGGTCTCCGGCGGGATGACGGAACGGCAAGTCACCCTGATCAATGACTTCAAGCCCGAAATCATCATGATCACACCATCCTACATGCTGTCTGTCCTGGACGGGTTCCGCAATGCCGGACTGGATCCGCGCGAAGCCTCGATCAAGGTGGGTATCTTTGGCGCGGAGCCGTGGACCAATTCAATGCGCCAGGAAATCGAAGACGCTTTCGATATGGATGCTGTCGATATTTACGGCCTTTCGGAAGTCATGGGGCCCGGTGTCGCCAATGAGTGTGTCGAGACAAAAGACGGCCTGCACATCTGGGAAGACCATTTTTATCCCGAGATCATCGATCCCGAGACGGGCGAAGTGCTTCCCGATGGCGAAAAGGGTGAACTCGTCTTTACCTCGCTCACAAAGGAAGCGTTTCCGATCATCCGCTATCGCACCCGCGACCTGACACGCTTGCTGCCCGGTACGGCCCGCAGCATGCGCCGGATGGAAAAGGTCACCGGCCGTTCGGATGACATGATGATCGTGCGCGGAGTGAATATCTTCCCGACGCAGATCGAGGAACAGCTTTTGAAATGCGCCGGCCTTTCACCGCACTACCAGATCGAGCTTACGCGCGAAGGCCGCATGGACACGATGACCATCCTTGTTGAATCAACGGAAGATGCGGCAGGAGAGGGTGCCCGGCAGGGCAGCGCGAAAGAACTGGCATCGCACGTCAAGAGCACGCTCGGTGTGACGGCGAAAGTCGACGTGCGCGTACCCGGCGATGTGGAACGGTCGGCCGGAAAAGCCCGGCGCGTTGTGGACCTGCGCAAAAAAGACTAAGAGAGCAGGATCAGGACAGGGCGGGAATCGCAAGTGGCCAGAACCAAAGCCGTCGATTACGAAGAAAAACGGGAAGCCATCCTTCAATCGGCGGCGAAGCTGTTTGCCGATGTCGGCTATGACCGCTCTTCAATGTCACAGCTCGCAGAGGTCTGCGGCGTCTCCAAGGCGCTGCTGTATCACTATTATTCCGGCAAAGACTCGCTTCTTTACGACGTCATCGGCGCTCATCTCAAGGACCTTTGCCAGACGGTCGAAGCCGCAGACAGGCCTGACGCGCCGGCTGAAGAACGCCTTCATCTGCTGATAAGCGCGCTTCTCGAAGCCTATCGCGAAGCCGATCATGAACACAAGGTTCAGATCAACGAGATGAAGCACCTTCCGGCCGACCAGCAGGAAGCTTTGAAGGACCTGGAGCGACGGCTGGTTGCCTGCTTCGCAAAGGCAGTTCTGGGCGTTAACCCGCATCTGGCCGGCAGGCTTTTGAAACCCGTCACCATGTCTTTGTTCGGAATGCTGAACTGGCATTACATGTGGTTCCGACCAAGCGGCGAAATCAGCCGCGAGGAATATGCCAGAATTGCCAGCCGCCTGATCATCGACGGTGCGCGCGGGCTGACCTAGGCATTTACCTTATGGGCGGGGGCGAGTTGCCCTTGGCGGCCTGACGGGCAATAAATGCCGCATGTCTGATTCTGCCACCAAAGAACTGGAAGCGCTTATCGATGACTTCCACTCACAGGAGCGTATCCGCGTCTGGTCGCTGGTGATCACCATCTTTGGCGATGCGGTCATTCCAAGAGGCGGTGAATTGTGGCTCGGCTCCTTGCAGGCTCTGATGGACCGGCTGCGCATCGAACCGAGTGCACTTCGTGCCGCCATGTCACGGCTGACGGCCGATGGCTGGCTGACGCGGCTGCGGCTCGGACGGAAAAGCTTCTACCGGCTTGCGGAAGCCGGGGAGGCTGAGTTTGCCGAAGCAGCGCTCAAAATCTACGCGCCGCGGCGCAGCGAGTGGTCGGGTGAATGGACAATCATCGTTCTTTCCGGGCGGGCCGGGGAGGAACGCGAAACGCGCCGCCGGGAACTGCGCGCCGATGGCTTCGGGGCGCTCGGTCCAACGGTGTTTCTGCGTCCGGACAATATCGGAAATACCTGCATGCCGGACACGCTGCCGGGTGAGATGATTTTTCACTCAAGGCTGGACAGCAAATCCGACGCGACAAAGCTGATTTCGCAGACCTGGCAGCTCTCCGAAGTCGAAAAGCATTATTCTAAGCTTATCGCCACGTTTTCACCGCTTGAACGCACCCTTGGCAAGGGAGTGGATCTCGATCCGCTATCGGCCATGGCTGCCCGTAGCCTGCTGATCCACCACTTTCGCCGGATGGCTTTGCGCGATCCGGTTTTTCCCGCCGAACTCACGCCAAAAAATTGGCAGGGCGATGAGGCGAGAAAGCTTGTTTCTACCATATATCGCCGGCTGGCAGCGCCCAGTGAATGCTGGCTTGACGGCTGCCTGAATTCAAGCGGACACCCTATCGCCGCACCCGGTTTTGACATCGCAAAAAGATTCGGAATCTGACCCCTGATTTAGTTAATATGTTACGGAAAATCTATTGACGAATTCGATTTCGTAACATATAGTAATTCCAAACTAAAGAAGGATCAGGGATATGTATTCTCAGGGGCTGATTGGCGCCGATGGCAAGACCCATGAAGACGAGGCATTCCTCCAGGCTTTCCAGGAACGGATAGACGCCGAACAGAAGATCGAGCCGAACGATCCGATGCCGGAAGGCTATCGGAAAACGCTGATCCGGCAGATGTCGCAACATGCGCATTCCGAGATCATCGGCATGCAGCCGGAAGGCAACTGGATCACACGTGCGCCAACATTGCGCCGAAAAGCAGCTCTGCTTGCAAAAGTGCAGGATGAGGGCGGTCACGGGCTCTATCTCTATTCAGCCGCAGAAACACTGGGCGTAAGCCGCGAGGAAATGACCGACCAGTTGTTGTCGGGCGCGGCCAAATACTCCTCCATATTCAATTATCCGGCGCTGACCTGGGCTGATATCGGCGCCATCGGCTGGCTTGTCGATGGCGCCGCGATCATGAACCAGATCGCGCTTTGCCGGTGTTCTTATGGTCCCTACGCCCGCGCGATGATCCGCATCTGCAAGGAAGAAAGTTTCCATCAGCGGCAGGGCTATGAAATTCTGCTCACGTTATGCAACGGCACCGATCAGCAGAAGGAACTGGCGCAGGATGCGCTCAACCGCTTCTGGTGGCCGTCTCTCATGATGTTCGGCCCGTCCGAGGGCGCGTCGGTCCATTCGCAGCAGTCTATGCTTTGGAAAATAAAGCGTTTTTCCAATGACGACCTGCGTGACAAATTCATCAACGCCACGGTTCCTCAGGCTGAGTTCCTGGGCCTGACCGTTCCCGATCCCGAGTTGAAGTGGAACGAGGATAAGCAAGGTTACGACCATGGCGACATCGACTGGGATGAATTCTGGCGTGTGGTCAAAGGGCACGGCCCTTGCAACCGCGAACGCATGAAGACCCGCAACCGGGTTCACCGCGAAGGTGCCTGGGTTCGGGAAGCGGCTCTCGCCCATGCCGAGAAGCGGGCCGCGCGAAAAGAAGCCGCACGCGTCGCTGCGGAATGACCACGCCAAAATTCTGAATAATTTCAACCCGTTTTGACGGAAGGGTACTGGAATGAGTGAAGCTGCAACCCCGTTATGGGAAGTGTTTATCAGGGCACGCAACGGCCTTAGCCACAAACATGCCGGATCGATCCATGCGGCGGATGCCGAGATGGCGCTGCAGGCTGCGCGCGACGTCTATACGCGGCGCGGCGAGGGACAAAGCATATGGGTCGTCCGCTCCAGTGATATTGTCGCGTCCGATCCGGTCGACAAAGACATGATGTTCGAGCCGACGTCATCGAAGATCTATCGTCATCCGACCTTCTATGAAATTCCCGAAGACGTCGGAAATATGTGAGGTGACCATGTCTGACAACGACGTCTTATTCACCTATCTCCTGCGGCTGGCCGACGATCAGCTGATCCTCGGTCAACGGCTTGGCGAGTGGTGCGGAAACGCGCCGACGCTCGAAGAGGACTTGGCGCTGACTAATATCTCGCTTGATCTCATCGGTCAGGCACGGTCGCTCTACAGCTATGCCGGCGAGGTGGAAGGCAAGGGGCGCGATGAAGACCAATTGGCCTTTGTTCGCTATGAGCAGGACTATCTGAACGCGCTGATTGCCGAACAGCCCAATGGCGACTTCGCCCACACGATTGTCCGCCAGTTCTTTGTTTCGGCGTTTATGGCTCCGTTTTGGCGCGAGATGGAAAAATCTTCCGACAATACGCTCGCTGCTATTGCCGCCAAGGCCAGCAAGGAAGTCGCCTATCATCTTCGCCACACCTCCGAATGGGTGGTGCGGCTTGGAGACGGCACGGATGAGAGCCACGAGCGCATGGTTGAGGCGCTTGAGGATCTTGTCATGTATACGGGCGAACTGTTCGAGAGTGATGGGCTGGTCAAGGCCGCAATCGAGGCCGGTTTCGCGGTCGATGTCGCAAGCCTGCAGGATGAGTGGAAACGCACCGTTGATTCTGTGTTGAAGGAAGCAACGCTGGAACTGCCTGAAGCCGGTCACATGCAAAGCGGTGGCCGTGAAGGCCGTCACACAGAGCATCTCGGCCATATCCTGAGTGAACTGCAATATATGCAGCGCGCTTATCCGGGCATGAGCTGGTAGCCCGCAATGTCCGGTGCCGTCGACATGACCGAGAATTCGCAATCTGCTGTCAGAAAGGCAGCCTGGGATGCGGCCGCCGCCGTTCCCGATCCGGAAATTCCGGTCGTGACGGTGGAGGACCTCGGAATCCTGCGCTCGGTCGAGATCGCCGATGACGGCACAATTGTCGCCAAGGTGACACCGACCTATTCGGGATGCCCTGCAACGCAGTTCATCGAGCAGATGGTGCTCGAGGCGCTGCAGCAGGCCGGCTTTAAAGATGCCCGTGTCGAAGCGGTGCTGAGCCCGGCATGGACAACCGACTGGATCAGCGACGACGGAAAAGAAAAGCTGCGCAAATACGGCATCGCTCCGCCGCAAAAAACATCCAATTCCAAACGCGCGCTGTTCGGCGAGACGGTCGTCAGTTGTCCGCATTGCGGCTCTGAGGAAACCGAACGCGTCAGCGAATTCGGTTCAACGCCCTGCAAGGCGCTTTACCGGTGCAACGAATGCAAAGAACCCTTCGATTATTTCAAGTGCCTTTGAGGAAAACCGCATGTCACGCTTTCACTCACTGAAGATTGCCGATGTACGTCGCGAAACCGATGATGCGGTTTCTATCGCCTTTGACGTGCCGGAGGATACGAGAGATGCCTTTTCCTTCATTCCGGGGCAGTATCTGACACTGAAGGCAGACGTTGACGGTGCGCCAGTGCAGCGGACCTATTCGATCTGCAGTGCCCTAGACGAAGGCGAACTTCGCGTTGCAATCAAGCGCGTCGACGGCGGTGTATTTTCCAACTATGCCAATGACAATCTCTCCGCTGGCATGACAATGGACGTGATGGCACCGCAGGGTCGCTTTACCGCACAACCGTCATATCAGGCCAAAAACCACTATGTGGCCTTTACTGCCGGATCGGGCGTCACGCCGATTTTTTCCATCGTCAAAACGATCCTGACGAGGGAGCCGGACAGCACCTTTACGATGTTCTACGGCAATCGTGACCGCGCCTCGGTTATTTTTCGCGAGCAGCTTGAAGACCTCAAAGACCTATTCCTCGAGCGCTTTACACTGGTTCATGTGCTTAGCCGCGAAGGTCAGGATGTCGATCTTCTGCATGGCAGGCTCGATGCGGAGCGCATCGAAAAATTTGCTGGCGCCGGCCTTTTCGATCCCGCTTCCGTTGCCAATGTTTTCCTGTGCGGCCCGGGCGATATGATCGACAAGAGCCGTGAGACTCTCGAGAAGCTTGGCGTCCCGTCCGACCGTATTCGCTTCGAGCTCTTCACACCGGCGGAAGGCAGCCCGCCGCCCGCGCCAAAATCGAAGCAGGCGCAGGAGGCTGCCGAACAGGGCGTTGCTGTCGAGGCCGTGCTCGATGGCGCCTCACGCCCCTTTATAATGGGTGCGGAGGACGACAATGTCGTCGACGCCGCACACCGCCACGGCATCGAACTGCCTTTCTCCTGCAAGGGCGGCATGTGCTGCACCTGCCGCTGCAAGATCCGGGAAGGCGAGGTCGAAATGGCCGCCAACTACTCGCTTGAGCCGTGGGAACTGGAAGCCGGCTTTGTACTCGCATGTCAGTCGCGGCCGCTGACCGAGAAGGTCGTGCTGGATTTCGACGAAGTCTGACTTCCTTATTCCCGACTTCGGGAAACTCTGTCGGATAGTTGTTTGAACGGTATATTCCCGCGACCATTCGCGCTACATGCCATGGCATGAAAGAGACTGATCATACGCGAGTCGGGCTGGTCCTGACCCTCTGGGCGGCAGGTCTGGGCGCTGCAGCGCAATTTGCAAAAGTAAGCGTCATTTTTCCAAGCATCAGGGAGCTTTACCCCGAGGCGGGAACGGAGCTGGGATTCCTTGTCTCCATACTGAGCCTCATGGGTATTCTGCTCGGAACCTCCGCCGGAATGATTGTGGCACGCATGGGATTTCGGCGGCTGTTGCTGTCGGCGTTGTTGCTTGGTGCGGTCATTTCGGCCTATCAGGCTACCTTGCCGCCTTTTGCGTTTATGCTTGCCAGCCGCGTGGTCGAAGGCCTGTCTCACCTCGTCATCGTTGTTGCAGCGCCCACTTTGATTGCACAGGTCAGCGCCGAACGTCATCGTCCGATCACGTTGACGCTTTGGGGGACCTTTTTTGGTGTCGCATTCGCACTTGTCGCGTGGTTTGGCATTCCCATGGTATCCGTTCATGGGCTGCATACTATATTCATTGCGCATGCCGTCGCGCTGGCGGCCATAGCACTGTTGCTGCATTTCATGCTGCCCGGTTCTGCCGAAACGAAAACGAGTGCATCAATGCCTGATTTTCGGGAGATCCTCAGACAGCACGCTGAGACCTATAGATCTCCATCCATGGCGGCACCGTCCCTTGGGTGGTTGTTTTACACGCTCACCTTTGTTTCGCTCCTCACGTTGCTGCCAGATACCGTTGCCGAGGAAAGCCGGGCGTTTGTGACGGGCGCCATGCCACTCGCGAGCATTATAAGTTCGATGACATTGGGCATTGTTCTTCTGCGAAGCTTCACGGCCATCCATGTCGTCATGACAGGATTTGTTCTTGCGATCGGGATAACCCTGTGCCTCAGTCTCTTTCCTGGAAATCCCTCATTGTGCATAGGTCTGTTTTGTGCACTCGGACTGGTTCAGGGCGCAAGTTTTGCGGCCGTTCCTCAATTGAACAGCGGGCCGCATACGCAGGCTTTGGCAAACGGCGCGATGGCTCAGATGGGAAATCTCGGCAATACGTGCGGAACGCCGCTTATGCTGGCGATCCTGGTGTCGTTCGGGTTTTCCGGAATGATCGTCCTGATCGTATCGTGCTATTTGCTCGGTATTCTCACCCATTTGCTCCTGCAGCGAAGACGGGCATCCATGCACGTTTGACGGTTCGGGTCCGTTAGCCCGGTTCCCGCAGCAACACAATCCGGCATGGACTTCCTGCAGTCGCTGCCTCGGCGTGCGGCGGACGGATAATCAGGCAGTCGGATTCGGCAAAGATCCTAGTCATGGACGAATCCTGCTTCTCGAACGGCGTAGCGACGAGCGTGCCGTCCTCGCCGCGGGCAAGCGTTGCGCGCAGGTAATCCTGGCGGCGGTCGTTGGCTGCAACGTCACAGCCGAGTACGGCGTCGCGGTGCGGGTCAGTTTCCTCTTCATCCGAGAGACGGGCGATCAGCGGGCGCAGGAAGAGGTGGCTGCAGACAAGGCTTGAGACAGGGTTGCCGGGAAGGCCGAGCACGTGGAGGCCGCTGACCTGACCGTACATCAGGGGTTTTCCAGGCCGCATTGCAATACGCCAGAAATCGAGCTGCATGCCGCGTGCGATGAGCGCGTCCTGCACGAGATCATGATCGCCGACCGATGCACCGCCGAGCGTGACAAGCACGTCAACCTTGCCCGCCAGTGCGCGGTCGATGGCCGCTTCAATGACGTCCTGTCGGTCGATTGCGATGCCGAGGTCCGTAACGTCCGCACCGTCGGTCTCAGCTATTGCCCGCACGCCGTAGCTGTTGGAGGCAATGATCTGATCGGTGCCCGGCTCACCGCCCGGGGCGACGAGTTCGTCACCGGTCGCGAGGATCGCCACATGAGGTGGTCGCTTAACCGGCAATTCGGGGTAATTCATTGCGGCAGCCACCGTAATACGCCCTGCATCGAGCCGCTCGCCGGCGTGCAGGACAACATCACCTTCGGCAAAGTCGAGGCCTTTCGGGCGGATGTAGTTGCCTTTCGGGACGGTGATATTGATCTTCACCTCGTCGCCATCCAGCCGCTCGGTGTCTTCCTGAATGACGATTGCATCAGCGCCTGCAGGCACTGGCGCGCCGGTGAAGATGCGGACGGCCTGTCCGGCTTCGACGCTTCCGGTAAACCCGTGACCTGCCGGTGCTTCGCCGATGATCGTCAAAGTGCAGGGCAGGGCGCCGATGTCCCCGGTTCTGACGGCGTAGCCATCCATTGCGGATGCCGCAAAGGGCGGCTGCGAACGGACAGCCTTTACATCGCTGGCGAGCCGTCGTCCGATGGCGCGTTCCAGCGGTGCCTGTTCCGTGTCCTCGATCGGATGGGCATCCTTCAGGACGCGCGAGCGCGCGTCGTCGACGGGAAGGAGAGGCTTCATTTGCCACCCTTGCCGCGTTGCCAGTCTCCGGACTTGCCGCCGGATTTCGACAGAAGTTTTACGCCGGTGATTTCCATCGCCTTATCGACGGCCTTTGCCATGTCGTAGATCGTCAGGCATGCGACAGAGGCGGCTGTCAGGGCTTCCATTTCGACGCCGGTTTTGCCCGTGAGTTTTGCAAGCGCCTCGACACGCAGACCGGGAAGATCCGGCACCTCGGTTATGTCGACAGAGACTTTGCTCAACATCAGCGGGTGGCAAAGCGGAATAAGATCCGATGTCTTTTTGGCGGCCATGATGCCGGCGAGCCGGGCAACGCCGATCACATCGCCTTTTTTTGCATCGCCGGCGATGATCGTTGCGAGGGTCTGGGGCGACATCTTGACGTAGCCTTCGGCAATCGCAACGCGCTCGGCGTCGTTCTTGCCGCCGACATCGACCATATGGGCTTCGCCGTCTTCGCTGATATGGGTCAGTTTTCCGTCACCGGACATGCTCATTGTCCTCAATTTGCGCCTGTGAGGAGGCGGCGGGTTGCCGCCGCGACATCGTCCTGGCGCATCAGGCTTTCGCCGACGAGGAAGGAGCGGATGTTCGATTTGGCGAGGCGTGTGCAGTCCTCGTGGGTAAAGATGCCGCTTTCTCCAACGAGCAGCCTGTCCTCAGGCACCATAGCGGCCAGACGCTCGCAGTTTTCAAGGCTGACCTCGAATGTCCGCAGATTGCGGTTGTTGACACCGAGCAGGCGGGACTGAAGGGCGAGTGCCCGGTCCATCTCAGCCTCGTCATGCACTTCGATCAGCGCATCCATGCCAAGTTCGAATGCTGTTTCCTCCAGCGCCCTGGCTTCGTCATCGGAGAGTGAAGCCATGATAATGAGAATGGCGTCAGCACCCCAGGAGCGGGCTTCATAGACCTGATAGGGTTCGAACATGAAGTCTTTCCTGAGCGCCGGCAGATTTGCGGCAATGCGCGCCTGCGTCAGGAACTCCGGAGCACCCTGGAAGGAAGGGCTGTCGGTCAGGACGGAAAGGCAGGTTGCGCCGCCCGCCTCATAGGCTGCGGCTAGTGCGGGTGGATCGAAATCGGCGCGGATCAATCCCTTGGACGGGCTGGCTTTCTTGATCTCAGCAATCAAGCCGAATGAACCGTCGTTCTGACGCCGCTGCAGGGCATTGAAAAAGCCGCGCGGCGGTTCAATATCACCGAGACCAGCCTTGAGCTCAGTCAGGGGTGTTATTGATTGCGCAGCGGCAATTTCCTTGCGCTTGTATGCCTCGATCTTTTCAAGAATGTCTGTCATCTGCGTTGCGCTGCCCGTTATTGTTCTTGTTTGGCGTGGGCGCTAGAGGTCCTGACGAGGGCGTCCAGACTTGCCTTGGCCGCGCCGCCATCGATGGCTTCCTCGGCCTTTTTGATGCCTTCGGGAATATCTTCCGCTATACCGCCGATGACGAGCGCTGCAGCGGTATTCAGCAGCACGATATCGCGGTAGGGGCCTTTTGTGCCCTGCAGCACATCCAGGAGCGCGGCGGCATTGTGTTCAGCGTCACCGCCCTTGAGCTGGTCTATCGTCACGCGCTGCAGGCCGAACTGCTCCGGGGTCAATTCGAATTTGCGGATATTGCCGTTTTCCAGAGCAGCTATCTGGGTTGTGCCGGTCGTGGTCATTTCATCGAGACCATCGCCATGCACCACCCAGACGGTTTCCGAACCGAGGTCGCGCAGAACTTCTGCCAGCGGCTCCGTCCAGGCCGGGGCGAACACGCCAAGAAGCTGCTTTTTGACACTGGCGGGATTGGAGAGCGGACCGAGCAGGTTGAAGATGGTTCGGGTGCCGAGTTCAACGCGCGCGGGACCGACATGACGCATCGCCGAGTGGTGGCCGGGGGCAAACATGAAGCCGATGCCTGCCTCATTGATGCAGGCTTCAATTCCTCCCGGTTCCAGATCGAGATGCACGCCGAGTGCTGTAAGCGCATCCGCGGTTCCGGACTTCGATGACAGCGCCCGGTTTCCGTGCTTTGCGACCGTCAGTCCGGCACCGGCGGCGACCAGCGCTGAACAGGTGGACACATTATAGGAGCCGGATGCATCGCCGCCGGTGCCGACAATATCGACAGCATGATCAGGCGCGTCCACACGCAGCATCTTTTCACGCATGGTGGCGACTGCGCCTGCGATTTCCGAGACGCTCTCACCACGCACGCGCAGCGCCATCAGGAAACCGCCGATCTGGGCGGCGGTCGCTTCGCCCGACATCATGATTGTGAAGGCTTCCTGCGCCTGCTCACGGGTCAGGTGCCGGCCGCTGGCCGCAATCGCGATATAGTCTTTGAGTTCAGACATGATGATGTGTGCCTCCGGGAGGGCGAATTGTTACAACCTTGATCAGCGGCCCGATGAAATTGCAAGTTCTGCCGCCGCCGGATCGTAAGAAACACCAAAATCCGTCTGCATCAGCGAGATCGCCTGCGTCAGCATGTCATCGCCCATACGCCTTGATAGCGCCTGATCTGTCCCCGGTTGCAAAGATGCGACCTCCGAAGCGTCCGGGGTTGAAACACTGGATACCTGCATCAGGATTTTTGACGTGCCACCGGCATCGTCTGCAACGGCAACCAGACCCTCGGGTCCGGCAAAAGCGGCATTGACCGCGGCGGTTCCCAACACTGCGTCTTCATCACGTCTCTTCATATTGTACTTGGTTTCAGTCACCAGGCCCTGGTCCGCTGCCACCGCCGACAGTTCCTCGCCATCCTTGACCCGCTTTTGCAGTTCCGTCGCCAGTTTCCCGAGGGCAGTCGCGGCCTGTTCACGCTTCCAGTCGTCGATTGCGCGGGTGCGAACCTCATCCAGTGTGCGGTCGCGGGCAGGGGTGATGTCCTGCACCTCGTACCACATGAAACCGTCCGCCCCCAGATTGATCGGCGCGGATTCCACATTGATATCAGTGTCAAAGACTTCCGCAAGAAGCCTTCGGGATTCAGGCAGATCGCGAAGGATTTCACCGTCCGGTGTCTGCGCGGTGCGGTCGACTGCATCGATAATGACGGGGGTCAGCTTCTGCTTCTTCGCCGCTTCTTCAAGCGTCTCACCACCCGCGCGCGCATCTTCATACGCGTCGTGGACATCAAGCAGGATGTTTTCGGCCTCGACCAGTGCGAGGTCATTGCGGATGCTGTCTTCCACCTCTTCAAAACTCTTGGTGTTTTCCGGTGTGATTGCGGTTACCCGAAGGATGACAGGTCCGAAGGTCCCTTCAACAACGCCGCTTGTCGCGCCGGCCGGCGAGATCGCAAAGGCCGCGTCAGCGATTGCCTGATCCGGGATTGCCTGACGTTCGAATGTGCCAAGCAACACATCGTTCATTGTCTTGCTTTCGGCGGCAACAACGTCTTCGAAGCTTTCGCCTGCCGCCAGCTTATCCGCGGCGGCCTTTGCGGCATCGTCGTTGGCAAAGCTCAATTGTTCGACCGTGCGCGTTTCGGGCGTGCGATAGCGGTCGGCGTAGGTCTCATAGTCGCTACGCACGGATTCGTCGGCGACGGCTGCCGGGTCGGCCAGATCGCTTGCCCGAAGCGTAACATAGGCAATCTTGCGATATTCCGGCGCACGGTACGCCGTCTTGTTGTCCTCGAAATAGGTCTTGATTTCTTCGTCGGTCGGTTCGGCGATTGTTCCGACGATGTCGGGATTGAGAACAACGTAGTCAAGCGTCCGGGTCTCATTGTCGAACTGGTTGACAGCCTGCAGCAGGGTCTTTGGTGCTTTATAACCGTCGGAAATCGCTTCGACGATCTGCGAGCGGATAGCGGTATTTTCCTGGCTGACGACAAATTCCTCTTCGCTGATGCCGACATTGCGCAGCAGGTTGGAAAAGGTCGACCGGTCAAAACGCCCGTCGATGCCCTGGAAAATAGGATCCTCAGCAATCAGCGTTGCGAGGCGGCCTTCGGAGAGCCCCAGGTTCATGCGGCGCGATTGCTCGTCGAGCGCGGCATTCATTGCGACCTGTATCAGCACCTGGTTTTCTATTCCCATGGCCCGGGCCTGTTCGCGCGTCAGCCGCGTGCCGAACTGCCGCGACAGATTGGCAACCTGCCGGTCGTAGGCAAGGCGAAATTCGATTGGCGTCACGCGGGTGTCCCCGACGGTAACAACCGAATTACCCGCTCCCTGGAAGACCGTCCCGCTGATGCCCCAGACACCGAATGAGAGCACGAGAAGCAGCAAAAATAATTTGACGACCCAGGACTTGGCGCTGTTGCGAAGAGCGTCGAGCATGAAAACTCCGTTTAATACAAACTGCGCCGTTTGCGGCGCAGCGAACACATTGACCATATTTTTCAGGGTGTTTTACGCATCGAATGCGCCCCCCGCAAGGCTGAAAGGCCATTGCCACGCCAATCCGCCGCTCCAGAGGGAAATTGACGCAGGGCGCATGTGCCCGATTGATTTATCCCACCAATTTGATAGTTCCCTGACCTTAATGCCGAACGACGCCCTGGGGGAACTCATGACACCTGGTATCAAACCGCTCGTAGCCGGAAACTGGAAGATGAACGGCAATCGCGATTCTCTGCGGGAGATCACAGCGATGGCCACGGGAATCGATGCTTCTCTGCGTGAGAAAATAGATGCTTTGATCTGTCCACCGGCAACGCTGGTGTATCTTGCGGCAGCCGCCGTTCAGGACACTGGAGTGAGTATCGGCGGCCAGGACTGCCATACCGCCGCCTCCGGCGCCCATACCGGAGACATTTCCGCTGCCATGATGCGCGACGCCGCAGCGACCCATATCATTGTCGGGCATTCGGAGCGCCGGACCGATCATGGCGAAAGCAGCGAAACGGTACGAACGAAGGCCGAGGCCGTACATGGTGAGGACCTCGTGGCGATCATTTGCATTGGCGAGACAAAAGAAGAGCGCGACGCCGGCAAGGCCCTTGATGTTCTGAAAAGTCAGCTCGATGCTTCTGTCCCTGACGCCGCGACCGCTGAAAATACGGTCATTGCCTATGAACCCGTCTGGGCGATCGGGACCGGCGTTACACCGACAGCGGCAGACGTTGAGGAGGCGCATGCCTTTATGCGCCGGGAGCTTGAAGCCCGTTTCGGCGGCAACGGCGCTGCCATGCGGCTTCTTTACGGCGGGTCCGTCAAGCCCTCAAACGCCGCTGAATTGATGTCCGTGCGTAATGTCGATGGCGCCCTTGTTGGCGGCGCAAGCTTGAAAGCCGATGACTTCCTTGCCATTTGTGAAGCATACAGGTAGCAACAGCCGTAGAAATTAGGCGGTGCTATTGCGGCTGAATCGTCGTTAAGGGGTTGGAATGAATACCAGCCTCGTGTAAACAGCCGCGAATTTTCCAATTTGCCTTGAAGGCAGGAACTGAAATCCATGCAAACGGTTTTGATCGTTATCCATCTTATGATTGTGATTGCGCTTGTCGGTGTTGTTTTGCTGCAGCGTTCCGAAGGCGGAGCCCTGGGTATTGGCGGCGGGTCGGGCGGACTTATGTCTGCACGCGGTGCTGCCGACGCACTGACGCGCACCACCGGCATTCTTGCCGCAGCTTTTTTTGCGACATCCATCGCACTAGGCATTTATGCGAGGTACGAATCGCGTCCAACCGATATTCTCGAGCGGATTGAGCAGACGGCTCCGAGCGGCGGCCAGTCGGTTCTTGATCAGCTCGGCGGCACCCCAACCTCAACCGAGGAGTCCGGTGGATCCGCCGACATACCCAAACCCGAAACTCCGAGTGGCGGAGAGAGCCAGGTTCCGACCGGCCAATAGATCATGCATCTATTTTGAATCTTGTCGGTGGCATTTCCGTGCCACCGGTTTTTACTGTGCAATACAGGCGATTGCGCGATGAATGGTCGTGTGCCTGCACAAATCTGTCAAAAAAACACCGGTATTCCGATTAGGGGCTGGTGGAATCAGTCACAAAGCGGTAACGGATAAAGCCCATGGCGCGATATGTTTTCATCACTGGCGGCGTGGTTTCCTCCTTGGGCAAGGGCATAGCTGCTGCTGCACTCGGTGCATTGCTGCAAGCCCGCGGCTATAGGGTACGCATCCGCAAACTCGATCCCTATCTCAATGTCGATCCCGGAACGATGAGCCCCTATCAGCATGGGGAGGTTTTCGTAACCGACGATGGTGCGGAAACGGATCTCGATCTCGGGCACTATGAGCGCTTTACCGGCCGGTCTGCCGTTCAGGCCGACAACATCACCACGGGTCGGATCTACAAGGAGATTATTGATAAGGAACGGCGCGGCGACTATCTGGGTGCGACCGTTCAGGTCATTCCGCATGTAACCAATGAAATCAAGGACTTCGTTCTCGACGGCAATGATGATTACGATTTCGTGCTTTGCGAAATCGGGGGCACTGTCGGCGATATCGAAGCCATGCCGTTCCTGGAAGCGATCCGGCAGCTCGGCAATGATTTGCCACGTGGCAATGCGATCTATATCCACCTGACGCTGATGCCGTGGATTCCGGCGGCAGGGGAACTCAAGACAAAGCCGACACAGCATTCGGTCAAGGAACTGCAGTCCATCGGGATTGCGCCGGACATTCTGCTGGTGCGCGCGGATCGCTCGATTCCGGAGGAAGAGCGGCGCAAACTGTCGTTGTTCTGCAATGTGCGTTCATCCGCCGTTATTCAGGCTCTGGACGTCGACAACATCTACGATGTGCCTATTTCCTACCATCGCGAAGGATTGGACGACGAGGTTCTTGCGGCTTTCGGCATTGAACCGGCTCCGGCGCCGCGCATGGAGCGGTGGGAAGAGGTGGCCGAACGCATCCGCACACCGGAAGGTGAAGTCACGATTGCCGTCGTCGGCAAATATACCGGCCTCAAAGATGCCTATAAATCGCTGATCGAAGCGTTGCATCACGGCGGTATTGCCAATCACGTCAAGGTCAATCTCGAATGGATCGAATCGGAAATATTCGAGAAGGAAGAACCTGCGCCGTGGCTTGAAAAGGTCCATGGTATTTTGGTACCGGGCGGTTTCGGCGAACGGGGCGCGGAAGGCAAGATACTCGCGGCGCGCTTCGCACGCGAGCGCAAGGTTCCTTATTTCGGTATCTGCTTCGGCATGCAGATGGCCGTCGTTGAAGCGGCGCGCTCCCTTGCCGGGCTGGAATCGGCCTCATCAACCGAATTTGGCGAAACATCGGAACCGGTTGTCGGCCTGATGACCGAATGGCTTAAGGGCAATATGCTTGAAAAGCGATCCAAATCCGGTGATCTCGGCGGCACAATGCGGCTTGGAGCCTACAAGGCGCGGCTCAAGGAAGGAACGCATATTTCCGAGATCTACGGCTCGACGGAAATTTCGGAGCGGCATCGCCACCGTTATGAGGTCAACCACGAATATGTCGGTGCACTTGAGAAGCAGGGGCTGGTCTTTTCCGGCATGTCGCCCGATGGCGTGTTGCCGGAAACAATCGAATATCAGGACCATCCCTGGTTTATCGGCGTGCAGTACCATCCGGAACTGAAATCACGTCCGCTTGAGCCACATCCGCTGTTTGCATCCTTCATCGAAGCAGCCCTGGAACAGTCGCGCCTGGTTTAACCGGCAACGAGCGGCGGCGCGCTAATCGAGCCCGTTAATCCATTCCTCAAGCATGATGAGGGCTTCCTTATGCGCCATCGATCTGCCGAGTTCCGGCATCATGATGCCCGGATCGAGGCTCTTCATACGATAGATGAGGATCGAGCCGGCAGCATTGCCGGGGTCTATATCGTATTCAAGATTGCCTGAGCCGCGACCGGCCGCGACCGGCCGTTTACGGTAGCCCCATGTGGGCGGATCGTTTTCCCATGCGGTGAGAAAGAGCCCTGAATTGCTTGCCGGTCCTTCAAGGCGATGACAATGGGCGCAATTCACGTCCAGATAGCTTCGCGCTCTTGCTTCCAGCGGTTGCGACGCGTCCTGCCAGTCGGTTGCGCGAGGGATATCACCTGATTGCGGCACGCCCGAAAGAATTCCTCTGTCCGTCCAGGCCGCAAGCTGGTTGTCAGTGCCGTCGTCGTATGGGTAATCGCTGTTGAGATTGCGGGCGCTTGGTCCAATCGGAGTGATTTCCTTGTTGAGTGCGTGGCAGCCCTTGCACTGGTTGGCATTCGGTACCGCGTAATCGATCACGAGTGGTGCGCCGTCATGGTCTGTTACGGATATCTCCAAACGCTTGCCGGCGACCTTCAGACGCGCATCGCCCAAATCCTCGTCCCAGACATAAGGCCAGGCTTTCCAGCCGTTTTCCTGCCGGATCAAAAGGCGTGTTTCTATTATCCGCACGGTTTCATCGGGACGGCGCAGATCGGCCGGATAGGCGAATGTCTTGATAAGGGTTGTGCCTAAGGGAAATTCGATCACTTCCCGGTCGCGGTATTCGGCCGTCTTGCCGGCGGGCACATAGACGAACCGGTATTTGGATGCATAGTCGGTAAATAGCGGCGTTATGAGGTCGTAGGGAACCACACCGGCATTGGGTGTTTGTTTCTTCGGGTCGTTGAAGAGATTGTATTCAGACAGTGTGCGTGCCGGTTTGGCCGCCATAAGAGCGTCGTCGTTCACGGGAGCTGCAAATACTTCCGCTGCAGCGGCGCACAGGATAGCCAGGCTGATGAATAATCGAATGACCATGGCCCGACAGTACGGCGTTTAGTTCGTGTGCTGCAATTGCGGCAGGCTGACCGCCTTCGGTTCCGGAACGGTACCGGCATAATCCTCAATGTCGCGATCCGGAGATGTGGACCACGGATAGAGCGTATTCTGGATCATGTACAGGTTGGCAAAAGTTGTTCCGTCAGCCTCATCGACATAGATACGATCGTCGTCTGATGTCCACGTCATCCATTCCGTCAGCGGTACGACACCATCCCACACGATGTCCGGAACCGGCGTTCCCGTTACGCCTGTTATGATGCCGCCGACTTCGCCATCGGGCTCGGTGCCTCCGCCATCATAGGTGTTGCCGCGAATCATCACGGCGCGGGGATGCGGCATGTAATTGTCGTCATCGAATTCGTTGGGGTAGGTGGCAATGAGTACGTGAACAGTACCGTTGTTCTTGAGCGTGTTGTTGAAAACATGCACGTTCCGGTTCGCCATCACCATGATCCCGGTTCCCTTGGCGACCATACCGACAATATTGCCTTCGGGTGCAAAGTTCGGGGTATCATTGTCGACAATCTGATTGTCGAAAACGCGCACCGAATGGCCGCCCATCACCGGCAGATTGGGAAGGTCAAATACCAGAATTCCGCCGGTATTGTGGGTTACCGTGTTGCCATAGACATCCGCATATTTGCTGTTTTCGATTTCGATGCCGGCGACATTGTGAGTCGCGATCGAATTTCGCACGATTATGTTTTCCGACTGTCCGACATAAATGCCTGCATCGGAAGCACCGGTCACTACGCTTTCTTCGACGAGGACGTTTTTCGATTCGACCGGATAGATGCCGTATGCGCCGTTTGTCTCCTTTGGGCCGCCGGACCACGCAACGCGGATCCGGCGGTATGTTATCTGATCCGCACCTTTGGATTTGATGCCGTCGCCTTTGGTGTCTTCTACTGCAAAATCTTCAAGAACGACGTTGTCAGATGTGATCAGAAAGCCTTCGCCCCCGGCCTTTTGATCCCCGAACGAGAGGACGGTCTTATTCATGCCTGCACCCCGGATGGTCACATCCGGAATATCCAGCGAAAGCCCATCTGAGAGCACGTAGGTGCCTTCCGCCAGATTGATCGTGCTGCCTGGTTCGGCAGTGATCAAAGCTTCCTGGAGTTGCTCAGCAGCGTTTGGACCCGGCACTATCGAAACCCCACCCGATGCGCCGGCTGCGAGACAAAAAACAAACAGGAGCGGCAATGCCAGAAAAACCCGGTATTTGCTGCTCACTATCTGCTCCTCCCCAGGAAACTATGGTGTAAGGTCATAGCACGTGATTTTGGAATGATCAACAAACATGAAACATATTCACATTTTACATCGGCATTTTTCTTCGATATCGCAGCCAATCGGGCATTTTGACAATGAACACTGAAACCAGGCGCAAGCCACGCCAAAAGCGCTCCAAGGAAAAGGTCGACAAAATTCTCGATGCTGTGGAGATATTGGCCACGCAGTTGGGACTTGAAGCGCTCACCACGACCCAAATTGCCGAAAACACCGGATTTGCGGTTGGTACGATTTATCAATATTTCGGGAACAGGACCGAACTGCTGATTGCAGCGGAAGAGCGCATGTTCGAGCGCCTGACGCACCATCTTGCAGACGAAGTCGTCAAGGTCCTGTCCCAACCTGTGGACGACCCGATCGACAAGCTCATCGGTATTTATATTGACAGCGCCAAGGCACAGCCGGGCTACCAGACGCTTTTGAGCTTTTCACGTGCCAACAAGCCACCGGGTGCAAATGAAGCCGCCGTATACGAATTTACCGGCGACCTGATCAGCTCGTTCATTCGGTCTCAAATTCCCGACATAACCGACGAACAGATACACGTCACTATGACGACGGTTGTCAGCTTTCTTTCTGTACTTACCGACGTTGTTGTGCTGGAGCAGGATCCGGTGCGCGAGAAAAGGTACCGGACCGAGCTTGTGGCCCATTGCAAGTACGCTCTGCAGCGGGCAGCCGAAGCAACCGGCTAGGAAGTCAATGCAGCATCAGCGCTGATCCGAAACCCTCCAGCTGAATTCAGACTGCATCACATCCTGGAGTTTTCTGGGTTTTTTAGCCGCGGTTTCGTCCGGTCCGGCCGGCCGATCCGCATATACGGGACCGGGATTGTCATAAAGAACACCGGTCGCCACCGGAAAATCGGGATTTTCCATTCGTGCCAGAGCCGATGCAAGATTGTAATTGCATGGGTCATGTTTCAAGGCCGGCGACCTGTCGCCGTCTGGCATATCGATGGCTTTGATGCCCATTGTTTCCAGATCGAAAGCCAATCCGCGGGAATGGTCGGCGCCGTAGGTCAGTGGACTGCCCGGTTCAAGCTGCAACTGATTTTCGGCAATATTGCCTTTGGCTGTGAATCCGTCAAACACGTCCTCGTTGAAGACGATGCAGTTTTGATAAATCTCGACAAAAGACGCGCCCTTATGGTGGTACGCGGCTTTCAGCACCTCAACCAGCTGTTTGACTTGCGTGTCGACACCGCGTGCTACGAACCGCGCACCGCAGCCAAGTGCATAGCGGGCCGGATCAACGGGGTTGTCGATACTGCCCGCGGGCGATGAGGGGGTGCGGGTCGCCAGATGCGAGGTCGGTGAATATTGCCCCTTGGTCAGGCCGTAGGTCTCATTGTTGAACAGCAGTATCTGACAGTTCAGGTTCCTTCTTAGAATGTGCAGAAGGTGATTTCCCCCGATCGACAGGCCATCGCCGTCCCCGGTAATGATCCAGACGTCGAGATCAGGATTGGCCAGCAGCATACCCGTCGCGACAGCCGGCGCACGGCCATGGATCGTGTGGAAGCCGTATGTGTCGATATAATATGGGAAGCGCGACGAACAGCCGATACCCGACACGAAAACGGTATTCTCCCGCCGGGCGCCAACCTCGGCCAGAACAGTGCGCACAGCCTTGAGGATTGCGTAGTCACCGCAACCCGGGCACCAGCGAACCTCCTGATCGGTCGCAAAATCCGCGGGCGATGATGCCACCGGTTTCAAATGCTCATTCATCAGTCGCCTCCAGGCGCGATAGGACCGCTTCTTCTATTTCATTGATCAGAAAAGGCCTGCCGGTCATTTTGCTCAAGCCTTCGGCCCTGGCGCAGCCTTCGGCGCGCATCAGCGCAACGAGTTGGCCATCATTCATTTCAGGCACCAGAATCTTTCTGAAGCCGGCCAACAGTTCCGCCTGCTTCGGAGCGAAGGGTCTCAGGTGGCGTAAATGTATGTGGGAAACCCGGTGGCCGCGTGCACGCAGGTTTGTCACCGCCCGTGATATCGGACCATAGGTCGATCCCCAGCCTACGAGAGCCAAATCACCCTGGCGTTCGCCCTGATCCGGTTCAAGCGGCGGGATCGTACTTGCTATGCCAACAATCTTTTCCGCCCGCAGATCCGTCATCTTCTGATGGTTTTCCGGTTCGTAGGAAATGTGCCCGGTTTTAAAATCCTTCTCGATACCGCCGATCCGGTGTTCGCAACCGGGTGTACCCGGTACCGCCCATGCGCGCGCCAGTGTTTCCGGGTCGCGCCCATACGGGTTGAAGTCTTCCGGCTCGGTGTGGTTTGCGACTTTGATGCGCGGTAAACTGTCGAGGTCAGGCAGCGCCCAGGGGCTGGATGAATTGGCGACAAACCCGTCAGACAGAAGAATGACCGGCGTCATATAGGTCAATGCAATCCTCGCCGCTTCAACTGCCATTTCGAAACACTCGGCGGGTGAGCCGGCGGCCAGAACGGCGAGGGGACTTTCACCGTGGCGGCCATAGAGAGCCTGGTTGAGATCGGATTGTTCGGTCTTGGTCGGCATACCCGTTGATGGGCCGGCCCTTTGTGTGTTGATGATAATCAGCGGCAGTTCGGTGGAAACGGCGAGACCCATCGCCTCCTGTTTTAAAGCGATGCCGGGTCCCGAACTGGACGTCACTCCAAGACCGCCGGCAAACGAAACACCAATCGCTGCGCAGATTGCAGCAATCTCGTCCTCGGCCTGGAAGGTCTTGACGCCGATATCTTCCAGCCGCGCCAGGGTATGCAGGACCGGTGATGCCGGTGTTATGGGGTATGAGGAAAATACAAGCTGGCGGTCCGAAAGTTCTGCAGCGGCGGCCAGTCCCCAGGCGAGTGCCTCATAACCGGTGACAAACCTGTATGTTCCGGGCTTCGGCTCAATGCGCGCGACTTCGTAACCGGTTGCCTCGACCGTTTCGCCATAGGCGTGCCCGGCATTCAGCGCCGATATGTTGGCGGCCGCGATATCCCGGTCCTTGGCAAATTTGCGGTTGATCCATTGCGTCGTCGGCTCGCGGTCGCGTCCGTACATCCAATATACGAGGCCAAGGGCCCAGAAATTCCTGCAGCGCGAAGATGCCTTCCGGTTGAGGCCGCTTTCAGCGACACTTTCCAAAGTCAGCTTAGAAATATCTGGCGCCATGACCTGATATTCGTCCAGCGTGCCATCCTCAAGCGGTGAAACGTCGTATCCGGCCTTGCTGAAATTGCGTGTTGTGAAGGTTCCGGCGTCTACCAGAACAGTGCCGCCTTTTTTCAACAGGCCGAGATTGGTTTTCAAAGCGGCGGGGTTGAGGGCAACCAGCATATCGGCTTCGTCGCCGATGGTCTTGATGGGGCGTCCGCCAAAATGCACCTGGTAAGCCGATACGCCATAGGTGGTGCCGACCGGTGCGCGAACTTCGGAGGGATATTCGGGAAAGGTCCCCAGGTCATTGTCGGTCATCGCGCTGGACAAACCGAGCTGGGAGCCGATGACCTGGATGCCGTCTCCAGAGTCGCCGGCAAAACGAACGACGGCCGTTTCGACGGGGTGCCGCGAGGCAAAAGCGGTATTGTTCATGAAATAATTGAACCCATAGCCTGCAAACGATTTTTACTGGTGACCTCATATAGGTCACAGTCCCTTTTGTTTATAGCCCAGCATCTGCCCGGTGAGTATCAGCAATTCGCCGCAATGCGGCGCGCCGGTTGTGGCAGTAGGTCGCACATCAATCAGGCATTGCGAAATCCGATTCCAACAACCGCTCATATTGGGTACATTATATGTGAATGGGAGGTGGACCAGGTAATGCCGGAGCTGGAAACGACCATCCACAAATCAGCCTGCCGCATGTGCCATGGCGGCTGCGGTGTGCTGGTTCACATTGCTGACGGACAAATCAAAAAGATTGTGGGTGATCCGGACTCTCCACTCAATCGCGGGAAAATCTGTATTAAGGCGCCTGCTTCGATCGAACTCGTCAATCATCCCGACCGGTTGAAATTTCCGATGAAACGAGCGGGTCCTCGCGGTAGCGGAAAATGGGACCGCATCGACTGGGACGAAGCCTATGACATCCTGGCTGAGCGCCTTGGTGCGATCATCGACCAGGATGGCGCGCGGTCAATTGCCATTGGCACAGGAACCGGTCGCCATCACTGCGATTTTGTACCACGATTTGCCAATGCGCTGGGGACACCAAACTGGTGTGAACCCGGCCACGCCCAGTGCTTCTTTCCACGTGTCAATGTTTCGAAAATGACCTTCGGCGATCTTCCCATCGGTGATTATTACGGGGATACCGATCCGAGCTGCGTTCTGGTTTGGGGGCATAATCCGGCGGTTTCCGGCCCGGATGGGGAACTGCTGTTCCATTGCCGGGCGCTGACGAAGAAAAACACCAAATTCATCGTGGTCGACCCGCGTCGCACATTGCTTGCCGAAGAAGCCCAGGTTTGGCTGCAGGTGAGGCCGGGGACGGATGACGCCGTCGCGCTGGCCATGCTTCACGAAATCATCGCCGCGGATTTGTACGATGCCGAATTTGTTGAAAACTGGACCTATGGATTTGACCAATTAAAGGCTCATGTCGAGCCTTATACGCCGGAGTGGGCAGCATCCATCAGTTGGGTGCCTGCGGAAAAAATCCGCGAAGCGGCACGGCTGTTTGCTTCTTCAAAACCGGCAGTCGTCGAATGGGGATGTGCCATTGAACACTCTCCAAATTCCATACAGACCGCACGCGCAATTGCATGCCTGCCGGCTTTGACAGGTACAATAGATATTCCCGGAGGATGGGTGTTCGGATCACACATTCTGGGTGACTTTCCATTCCTCCACGACACGCTTGACGACAACGTGAAGGCGATGCGTCTCGGGTCCGATGAGTTCCGGCTGCTGGGTCAGGCCAACGTCATGCCGTCGGCGCATATTCCATCCGTGTTCGAGGCAATGCGCACCGGTAAGCCATACCCGATAAAGGCATTTTTGATATTCGGCAACAATCCGCTGGCCACCTATGCGAATTCCACGCTGGTGCGCGATAGTCTCGAGAAGGTCGAATTCCTTTCGGTCATGGACATGTTCATGACACCGAGTGCAGAACTGGCCGACCTTGTGCTGCCGGCTGCCAGTTGGCTTGAACTGGATGCGTTGACCGCCTTTCCGTATTTTGCTGAAACCACTGCGCTGGCACAGCAAAAACTCGCGCAGGTCGGCGAGTGCAAGCAGGACGAAGTGGTGTTTGCCGAACTGGCACGGCGCATGAACCTTGGTGCCGGCAAGGAAGACATCGAAACCATCTTCGATGGGCGGCTGGCTCCCGTCGGCAAGAGCTTTCGCGAACTTACCCGGGAAGGGTTTGCCCACAAACCCATTACATACCGCAAGCACGAAAAGGACGGTGCAGGCTTCAAAACAGAATCGGGAAAGATCGAGCTCTATTCACTGGCGCTCGAAAGACTCGGATATGACGCACTGCCGACCTATCGCGAGCCGCCGGAATCGCCTCTCTCCACACCGGATGTCGCCGAGGACTACCCGCTTGTTTTGACAAGCGGTGCAAGAGTGCTCAACTTCTTCACGTCAGAGCATCGGCAGTTGTCGCGTCTACGGCGCTCTCATCCCGACCCGCTTGTTGATCTTCACCCGGAAACTGCGATGGAAGCGGGTATCCGCGAGGGCGATTGGGTATGGATTGAAACGAGGCGCGGGCGAATTCGGCAGAAAGCCAATCTGACCGAGAATATCGATCCCAGGGTTGTCCATGTGGAATTCGGCTGGTGGTTTCCTGAAAGGCAAGACAGGGAAAAAGGTATCTGGCAATCGAACGCCAATTTGCTTACAGATCAGGGTCCGCCTTACGACCCGGCTATGGGTACCTATCAGCTGCGCGCCCTGTTGTGCCGAATTTCCAAGGCAGCGGCACCGCATTGATCGCACTGATGGTCGACGGTCGGCAAAGAACCGCTAATTGCTCGATTACACACTACAAGGATTGCCGCAATGACCGAGACACACGTGGACAAGCCACGATCCATTGATCATTTGGTATTGCCCACAGCCGATCTGGGCATAGCCCGTGAACGTCTTTCCAAGCTTGGATTTACCGTCGCGCCCGATGCCCAACATCCATTCGGAACGAAAAATGCCTGCGTGTTCTTTGCGGACGGAACCTATCTGGAGCCGCTGGCTGTGGCACAAAGGGAAACATGCGAACAAGCTGCGATCGATGGCAATGTCTTTGTGATGCGCGATCAGGCTTTCCGCTTCCGACGCGGTGATGATGGCATTTCGGCACTTGTGATGGGAACGGACAATGCCGAACGGGACCATGTGCAGTTTGTGGAACGCGGAATCAGCGCCGGGTCCAATCTGGCGTTTTCGCGCCTTTTTGAAACGCCGGGCGGTGACAGTGCGACAGCTGGATTCGAACTTGCGTTCGCTGCGGATCTGCGAGCACCGGATGTTTTCTTCTTCACCTGTGAGCGCAAAAACCCTCCGGATGTGGATAAATCAGCGCTGGAAAGGCATGACAATGGTGTCGTCGGCATTCGCCAGGTGGTGCTTTCAGAGCAAAATCCCAGCGACTTCCAGTATCTGCTTCAGCAGGTGGTTAATCAGCGCGAGGTCAACGCGCATTCGTTCGGTGTCGATCTTGCCGCGGCAAATGGCGATATCGTTGCGTTGAATGCTGCCGGGATGGAAGGTTTTTTCGGGGTCAAAGGCGGTACGCATGCTCGGGGGCTGCGTCTTCGCGGGCTGGTGTTGTGCACCACTGATCTCTCCGGGATGGAAGAGCGGCTGAAGGAAGCCGAACTCGACTACGCACTCGTCGGCGGCAGGCTGATCATATCCGAGGCACCGGGGCAGGGGGCTTTCTTCGCATTTGAACAAGCATGATCATTGGACGAAAAAGGAGTATCCTGAAGCCTTGAACATTGCGTTTTCCGCGGGGTTGCCTAAAAGAACACCGAAACTCCCAAAACCGCTCCACAAGGATCCTGTGTTATGACTGCTATCGTCGATATTGTCGGCCGTGAAATTCTGGACAGCCGAGGCAATCCGACCGTCGAGGTTGATGTTCTTCTTGAAGACGGCTCATTCGGCCGTGCTGCCGTGCCTTCCGGGGCTTCAACCGGAGCTCACGAGGCCGTTGAACTAAGGGACGGCGGGCCGCGGTATCTGGGCAAGGGCGTCCAAAATGCGGTCGATGCGGTGAACGGCCCCATCCTTGAAGCGCTTCTGGGGCTCGACGCCACAGGTCAGATTCATGTCGATAAAACAATGATCGACCTTGATGGCACGCCCAACAAGGCCAAGCTTGGAGCCAATGCAATTCTTGGCGTATCACTGGCAGCCGCCAAGGCTGCGGCGGAGGCATCCGGGCTTCCCCTTTACCGGTATATTGGCGGACCGAATGCCCGTGTTCTGCCCGTGCCAATGATGAATATCATCAATGGCGGTGAGCACGCGGACAACCCGATCGATTTTCAGGAATTCATGATCATGCCGGTCGGCGCCACATCGATCCGCGACGCGGTGCGCATGGGCTCGGAAGTGTTCCATACGCTCAAGAAGGAACTTGCCGCGCAAGGACACAATACGAATGTGGGTGACGAGGGCGGATTTGCACCCGGGCTTGCCAGCGCGCCGGCTGCGCTCGATTTTATTATGCAGTCAATCGAAAAAGCCGGTTACACTCCGGGTGACGACATGTTTGTCGCCCTTGACTGTGCGTCGACCGAATTTTTCAAGGACGGGAAATATGTTCTTGAAGGCGAGGGGCGTACATTGGAGCCGGCCGCAATGGCCGAATACCTTGCAGAGCTTGTCGGCAAATATCCCATCATATCCATTGAAGACGGCATGGCGGAGGATGATTGGGACGGATGGAAGGTTCTCACCGATCTGATCGGCTCCAAGTGCCAGCTCGTTGGCGATGATCTTTTCGTCACCAATTCCGCCCGGCTTCGCGATGGTATCAAGATGGGCGTCGCCAACTCTATCCTGGTAAAGGTCAATCAGATCGGTTCTCTCAGCGAGACGCTTGATGCGGTCGAGACAGCACACAAGGCAAGCTACACGGCCGTCATGTCGCACCGGTCCGGTGAGACCGAAGACGCCACAATTGCTGATCTGGCGGTTGCCACCAATTGCGGGCAGATCAAGACCGGATCGCTGGCACGTTCGGACCGGCTTGCCAAATACAATCAGCTGATCCGCATCGAGGAAGAACTCGACAGTCAGGCAAGTTTTGCAGGGCGCGGGATCCTGCGGCGTTAATTTCCGGATTCATCAGGTTTTCGGTGTGCTTCGAAGCCTCCCAGTCGGGGGGCTTCTTCGTTTGGCGCCCCTATTAATATGTGAACAGCGTCGAAAGAGGGCGATTGCGGCTTACGTAAATTTCATTGTGCTAATTTGCAAGAGTAACAACGTGGTTTGCCTTCCGGCAGAAAGCTTAGGCAAACCGGGGCATTGGGCATGGATGCGGCGGGCAGCCGAGCCAGAATATATAGGTGAACTTCGATAGTCTCCCATTTCACAAATGGCGGGTATTGTGCTTTTCGCCGGTGCCGAATTCTGACACTTTGCGATAACGCGTTATTAAACATGTTGGTGCATAAAAGTCGTGTTCCGGTGGCTGGCGGATGTGTAAAGCCGGCGGGGACATAGTACCTGTTGAGTATCGAGTAGCGTGCGTAACATATGTCGACACGGCAGAAAAAGATCCGTAAAACCGGCCGTCTGTTTATTCCGATCATTGCAATTGCTTTTATCAGCTATTTTGGATTCCATTCGATCCATGGCGACCGGGGCATGCGCGCAATGCAGCGCTTTGAAGTGCGAAAAGCTCAATTGGAACTGAGGCTTGCGGAGTTGGTGGAAGATCGCAAGAAGCTTCAGCGGCAGGTTAAATTGCTGCCATCAAATGGGCCGGTTGTGCGTGATATGCTGGATGAAAGAGCACGTGAAGCGCTGAATTTGTCCCGGCCAAACGAGATCGTTATTTTCGATTTCAACTGAAATTAACTGTAATTCAGTTAATTTGAATAATATTCAATAAAAACAAACACTTAAAACGCAAGCGAGCTATGCATTATTGGCCTTGCTGGCTGTTCGTCAATTCCGTAAGGTGAGGCAAGACGAACAATCGGGAGGACTCCATGGCCCCGCGCAAAAGTGCAGCGTCAGCCAGTCGTCGAACTGGTGCATCAAAATCCACTAAATCGAGATCATCCAAAGCCGGCAAGCCGACCATCGGCAGCACTGTATCGGAATTCGACAAGGAGCAAGAGCTCGAAGTCTACCGCGAAATGCTGCTCATCCGCCGCTTCGAGGAAAAGGCCGGCCAGCTTTATGGTATGGGCTTTATCGGCGGCTTCTGTCACCTTTATATCGGCCAAGAGGCTGTCATAACCGGCATCCAGATGGCGATGAAGGAAGGTGACCAGCTGATCACCGGCTATCGCGACCATGGTCATATGCTGGCAGCGGGTATGAACCCGCGCGGCGTCATGGCTGAGCTTACGGGGCGCCAGAGCGGATACTCCCGCGGCAAGGGCGGCTCGATGCACATGTTCTCGCGAGAAAAGAACTTTTACGGCGGTCACGGTATCGTCGGTGCGCAGGTTTCGCTTGGAACCGGCATTGGCTTTGCCAATCGCTACAAGGATAACGGCAATGTCAGCATTGCCTTTTACGGTGATGGTGCCTCAAACCAGGGGCAGGTCTATGAGAGCTTCAACATGGCCGAGCTCTGGCAACTGCCCGTCGTCTATGTTGTAGAAAACAACCGCTATGCGATGGGTACGGCGGTTTCCCGGGCCTCCGCCCAGACCGACTTTTCACAACGCGGCGTTTCCTTCAATATTCCGGGCTATCAGGTTGATGGTATGGATGTGCGTGCGGTCAACGCTGCTGCCGAGGCAGCGCTGGAACACTCCCGATCCGGCAACGGCCCGATCATTCTGGAAATGCTGACCTACCGCTATCGCGGTCACTCAATGTCCGATCCGGCCAAGTACCGCAGTAAGGACGAAGTTCAGAAAATGCGTTCCGAGCATGATCCGATCGAACAGGTCAAGGCGCGCTTGCTCGAAAAGGGTTGGGCCAGCGAGGACGAGCTCAAGGCTATAGACAAGAGTGTGCGCGATATCGTCGCCGACAGCGCCGAGTTCGCACAGACCGATCCGGAGCCCGATCCGTCGGAGCTCTATACGGACATCATGCTGTAGGGCGGGGGAGAAACAATGCCAATCGATATTCTTATGCCAGCGCTCTCACCGACCATGGAAGAGGGCACACTTGCCAAGTGGCTCAAAAAGGAAGGCGATCCGGTAACCTCGGGTGATGTGATCGCCGAAATCGAAACCGACAAGGCCACGATGGAGGTCGAAGCTGTTGATGAAGGCACGATCGGCAAGATCGTCGTGCCGGAAGGCAGCGAGGGCGTCAAGGTGAATGCGGTGATTGCGGTGCTTTTGGGCGACGGCGAATCTTCTTCCGATATTGGAACGGAAACACCGGCCGCAGCACCTGCACCTGCAATTGCGGAAGCTGCACCTGGGCCAGTAGCCGCTGAACCCGTTGCAGCAGCGCCGGTTGCAGCCGCCGTGCCGTCGGATCCCGACATACCGGCCGGCACCGAAATGGTGCCGACGACCGTGCGTGAAGCCCTGCGCGATGCAATGGCGGAAGAGATGCGCTCGGATGATGACGTATTCATCATGGGTGAAGAAGTTGCCGAGTATCAGGGCGCCTACAAGATCACACAGGGTCTGCTTGATGAATTCGGTGCCCGCCGCGTGGTCGATACGCCCATCACCGAACACGGATTTGCCGGTGTCGGGGTCGGTGCTGCGATGGCCGGTCTGAAGCCGATCGTCGAGTTCATGACATTCAACTTTGCCATGCAGGCGATGGACCAGATCATAAACTCGGCGGCCAAGACGCACTACATGTCTGGCGGCCAGATGACAGCGCCGGTGGTGTTCCGTGGACCGAACGGCGCGGCGGCGCGTGTCGCCGCCCAGCATTCGCAGTGCTATGCCGCCTGGTACAGCCACGTTCCGGGGCTCAAGGTTGTCATGCCGTATACGGCAGCCGACGCGAAGGGTCTTTTGAAAGCCGCCATCCGCGATCCCAATCCGATCATATTCCTGGAAAACGAGATCCTTTACGGCCACACATTCGATGTGCCGAAGCTAGACGATTTTGTTCTGCCAATAGGCAAAGCACGGATCGCCCGTTCAGGAAACGATGTGACAATCGTCTCTTTCGGTATCGGCATGACCTATGCCGAACAGGCTGCCGATGAACTGTCGGGCATGGGTATTGAGGCCGAGATCATCGATCTGCGTACCATTCGGCCGATGGATCTGCCGACTGTCATTGAATCGGTCAAAAAGACCGGCCGGCTTGTGACCGTAGAAGAGGGCTTTCCGCAGAGCTCCGTCGGCACCGAGATTGCCACCCGGGTCATGCAGCAGGCATTCGACTATCTTGATGCGCCGATCCTGACGATCGCGGGCAAGGATGTTCCGATGCCCTATGCCGCCAACCTTGAAAAACTGGCGCTGCCAAATGTCGCCGAGGTTGTCGATGCGGTTAAAGCTGTAACCTACACAGCCTGAGGGAGGGCGCCGAAATGCCGATCAATATAACAATGCCAGCGCTTTCTCCGACAATGGAAGAAGGCAATCTTGCAAAATGGCTCGTCAAGGAAGGCGACAGCGTCTCTTCAGGTGACGTGATTGCGGAAATCGAGACCGACAAGGCGACGATGGAAGTCGAGGCGGTCGATGAAGGCGTCGTCGCCAAGATCCTGGTTCCCGAAGGCACGGAAGGCGTCAAGGTCAATGCACCCATCGCCATTCTCGCCGAAGACGGGGAAGATGTCGTAGCTGCTGCCAGTGCCGCTCCGGCGGCTGCGACGGAAGCGCCTGCGGCTCAGGCGCCCGTGCCCAATGGCAGCGATCCTGCACCGGCTGCTTCGCCCGCGGCCGCCCCGGCTCCGGCACCCGCAGCGCCTCAACTCTCGGGAACGCGTGTTTTCTCTTCGCCTCTGGCGCGCCGGATCGCATCGGAAGCCGGTATCGATATTTCCACAGTTAGCGGGACCGGGCCGCACGGGCGCGTCATCCGCCGCGATGTCGATGCGGCCATTGCCGGCGGCGTTGGTGCGGCGGCACCTGCTGCAGCGCCAGCCGCTGCGCCCGTGGCAGCTCCCGCAGCGCCGTCGGATGAGCAGACACTCAAGCTGTTCGAAGAGGGTTCATACGAGCTGGTACCACACGACGGTATGCGAAAGACCATCGCCAAGCGCCTGGTGGAATCGAAACAGACCGTGCCGCATTTCTATCTGACACTGGAATGCGAGTTGGACGCGCTGCTCGCCCTTCGTAAGGAGCTTAACGCTTCTGCACCGGTGCGCGACGACAAACCGGCCTTCAAGCTGTCGGTCAACGACTTTGTCATCAAGGCGATGGCACTGGCGCTTCGCGACGTGCCGCAGGCAAATGCCTCCTGGACCGACGCAAATATGGTTATGCACAAGCATTCGGATGTGGGTGTCGCCGTCTCCATTCCGGGCGGCCTCATCACTCCGATCGTTCGCCAGGCCGAGCTCAAACCGCTCTCTGTTATCTCGAACGAGATGAAGGATCTGGCCGGCCGGGCCCGTGAACGCAAACTGCTGCCGCAGGAATATCAGGGCGGAACAACGGCGGTTTCCAATCTCGGCATGTTTGGCATCAAGGAATTCTCCGCCGTCATCAACCCACCGCATGCGACCATTCTTGCGGTCGGAGCCGGTGAACAACGTCCGGTTGTCAAGGATGGCGCGCTGGCAGTCGCAACTGTCATGTCCGTGACTTTGTCGACGGATCACCGTGCCGTTGACGGTGCGCTCGGTGCGGAACTCCTGGCGGCATTCAAGGGCTATGTGGAAAATCCCATGAGTATGCTGGTATAGCTACTGTTTTTACAGCCAATCAGGAGAGGAAGCGGCTATGACAGACCTGTTTGACAAAAAGGATGTTGAGGAAGCCCTCGAGAAATTGAAGGCATCCTGGGGATGGTTGGTTGCGATCGGCGTCATATCGCTGATCGGCGGGCTTCTGTCGTTCGCAAATCCGTTTGCTGCAACCATGACGGTTGACTATCTGGTCGGGTTTGTCTTCCTCTTCGCGGGTGTCGTGCAAATCGTGCAGGCCTTTTCGGTTCGCGGCTCGGGTGGATTTCTGTGGACGCTGGCGGTCGGCATACTGACCCTGCTCGTCGGCGCCATACTGGTTGGAAATCCGATTGCCGGAGCTGCGTCACTGACCGTTCTTGTCGGTATTTTGCTGTTCTTTCTTGGTGCTGCAAAAATTGCCTTCTCGATGTCGATGCGGCCGGCCTCAGGTTGGGGCTGGGTGACGCTATCCGGCATATTGTCGATTGTTCTCGGCGTCATCATATTTGCGAATTTCCCATGGGCGGCGGCCACTGTGCTTGGCCTGTTCCTTGGCGTTGAATTGACCTTCAACGGGGTAACACTGCTGCTGACGGGTTTTGCCCTGCGCAAGAGCTGACGGCCAGGCCTTCGCGGCCAAAACAACAGGCGCCCTGGAAGCAGGGCGCCGTCGAATAGACAGGCAATGGCATTGAATATGCCTTCATTTCAGGAGACGAAGCGTGTCCAATACTTATGATGTCATCATCATCGGATCCGGCCCGGGCGGTTATGTTACCGCTGTACGGTCCGCACAGCTGGGATTCAAGACAGCGATCGTCGAGCGCGAGCACCTGGGAGGCATATGCCTGAACTGGGGATGCATCCCGACAAAGGCGCTGCTGCGTTCGGCCGAAATCCTGCATTTCGCAGAACATGCCGACAATTACGGCCTGAAGCTCGAAGGCACGGTCTCGGCAGACATCAATGCGGTCGTGCAGCGTTCGCGCGGCGTTTCAGTCCGGTTGAATTCCGGCATCGGCTTCCTGATGAAGAAGAACAAGGTCGATGTCATTTGGGGTGAAGCCCAACTGACCAAGGCTGCCAAGGGCGGTGCGCCTGCCGAGATCGCAGTCAAAAAGTCCTCCAAGAAACCCATGGAGCCACAGCATCCGGTTCCTAAAAATACGCTGGGTGAGGGGACCTATCTGGCCAAACACGTGATTGTGGCGACCGGCGCACGCCCGCGCGTCATTCCCGGCATCGAGCCGGACGGCAAGCTGATTTGGACCTATTTCGAAGCCATGGTTCCGCAGGAAAAGCCCAAGTCCATGCTGGTCATGGGATCGGGTGCGATCGGCATCGAATTTGCCAGTTTCTACAACGCACTGGGCGTCGATGTGACCGTCGTCGAAATGATGCCGACAATCATGCCCGTCGAAGATGCGGAGATATCCGGACTTGCCCGCAAGTCGCTGGAGCGCAGTGGCCTGAAGATCATCACCGACGCAAAGGTCTCCAAGGTCGAAAAGGGCGCCAACAGCGTCACGGCGCATGTTGAGACCAAGGATGGAAAGACACAGGCAGTCACTGCGGACAAGCTGATCTCTGCGGTCGGCGTGCAGGGCAATATCGAAAATCTCGGCTTGGAAGCGCTTGGCGTAAAGACCGACAGGGGCTGCATCGTCATCGACGGTTTCGGCAAGACCAATGTCGAAGGTGTCTATGCAATCGGCGATGTTGCCGGACCACCGATGCTCGCACACAAGGCGGAGCACGAGGGTGTTGTTTGCGTTGAAAAGATCGCAGGCGTTCCGGGTGTTCATCCGATGGACAAGAACAAGATACCGGGCTGCACCTATTGTGATCCGCAAGTCGCCAGCGTCGGCCTGACTGAGGCAAGGGCAAAGGAAGCCGGTTATGACATACGCGTTGGGCGATTCCAGTTCGGCGCCAACGGCAAAGCCATTGCGCTCGGCGAAGACAAGGGACTGATCAAGACCATTTTCGACAAGAAGACCGGTGAGCTTCTCGGTGCTCACATGGTGGGCGCGGAAGTCACGGAACTCATTCAGGGTTTCGTGGTTGCGATGAATCTCGAAACCACCGAAGAAGAACTCATGCATACCGTTTTCCCGCATCCGACCCTATCTGAGATGATGAAGGAAAGCGTGCTTGACGCCTATGGCCGCGCGTTGAATGCTTAAAGGCGATTCAACAGGGGAGTGCTGAAATGAGCATTATCGGTTTTTTGATTGTCGGTCTTCTGGCCGGATTTATCGCCGAAAAGGTCATGAACAGGAACCACGGGCTGATCAAGAACCTGGTGGTCGGCATTATCGGTTCATTTGTCGGCGGTTTTCTGGCGCAAAGCCTGGGCATCGTGTTCTTCGGCTTTGTCGGCAATCTGATCGTCGCGACCGTTGGTGCCATTGTCATATTGTGGTTGTTTGCGCTATTGGCTGGCCGCTGATTACGCATTTGATGTGAAGGGTTTCTCCCATGGTCACAGTTGTTGATACGGTAGCGCGCGAAAAGCGCGTTCGGCATCCTGAAAAGGCGCACCGGCCTGACAATGAGGTCATGCGCAAGCCTGACTGGATTCGCGTAAAAGCGCCAACATCCAAGGGCTACAAGGAAACCCGCGACATCGTGAAGTCGAACAACCTGGTCACGGTTTGCGAAGAGGCCGGCTGCCCTAATATCGGTGGTTGCTGGCAGCAAAAGCATGCCAGCTTCATGATCATGGGTGAAATCTGCACGCGTGCCTGCGCCTTTTGCAACGTTTCGACCGGCAAACCTTCGCAGCTGGATGCGAATGAACCTGAAAACGTTGCCAAGGCCGTGCATCAGATGGGCCTCAACCACGTCGTCGTCACTTCCGTAGACCGCGACGATCTTGCCGACGGAGGCGCACAGCATTTCGTCGACACGATTACGGCTATCCGCGAGGCATCGCCGTCAACGACAATCGAAATCCTGACGCCGGATTTCCTGCGCAAGGAAGGGGCGCTTGAAACTGTCGTCAGAGCACGGCCGGACGTTTTCAACCATAACCTTGAAACCGTTCCGTCGAATTATCTGACAGTACGGCCGGGTGCGCGTTATTTCCACTCGATCAGGTTGCTGCAGCGTGTCAAGGAAATCGATCCCGACATGTTCACCAAATCGGGCATCATGGTCGGGCTCGGTGAAGAGCGGAACGAGGTTCTCCAACTGATGGACGACCTGCGCGTTGCCGATGTCGACTTCCTGACGATCGGACAATATCTGCAGCCAACGAAAAAGCACCACAAGGTGGAAAAGTTCGTCACGCCCGACGAGTTCAAATCATATGAGACTATTGCTTATTCGAAGGGTTTTCTGATGGTGTCGGCAAGCCCGCTGACCCGCTCTTCCCACCACGCCGGCGATGATTTTGCCAAGCTGCAGGCAGCAAGGGCGGCGCGCGCAGGAATGACGATGTGACGCTCAAGACGCCTTCTTATGCCAAAATTTGATACCAAGCGTTTTGTCGCCCATACGCCCGAACATATGTTTGAGCTGGTGGCCGATATCGAAAAATACCCGGAATTTCTGCCGCTGTGCGAGGGACTGAAGGTCCGCACACGAAAAGAGCGCAACACAAAAACGCTGCTGATTGCCGACATGACGGTCGGCTACAAAGCCATTCGCGAGACCTTCACCAGCCAGGTTCTGCTCAGTCCGGACGATTCAGTCATCGACGTCAAATATCTCGACGGGCCGTTTCGTTATCTCAACAACCGATGGATATTCGAACCCGCGGGTGAGGGCGGCTGCGACGTGTCGTTCTTTATCGACTATGAATTCAAAAGCCGCATGCTGGGCGCGCTGATGGGCACCATGTTCGACCGTGCTTTCCACAAATTCGCCGAAGCCTTCGAAGAGCGTGCTGACGAGATTTTCGGCTAGAGCAAGCACCCGAAATGGCAGTTGATTCCACGCTGCGACGGCTTTGTTGTTTCCTTTCGCGCAATGAAAGAACAAAATTAGCCTGCTTTGCGCAATGAGCGCAAAGGTCATGCACAGGCTGCGCCATATACAATCCATTTTCAAAGGCGCTATTGTCGGGTCAGCCAAACCGGCGCATCATATAGGTCAGTAATGTTGTCGTAATTAAAGGTTGTCGCTGCTTGCAGCCCCAGACCAGAAAGCGAGACACTCATGAACGACTACGGCCCGCTTTCCTTTAAAGTGCCCGAGCCACCCGTTCGTCCGGGTGACGAACCCGATTTTTCCGATTTCGAAGTTCCCAAGGCCGGTACGGTCCGAAAACCCGGCATCGATACCGACGCCCACGACATCAAGGATCTGGCGACGACGATGATCCGCGTCCTGAACAGGGATGGGGAGGCGGTTGGTCCCTGGGCCGAGGAATTCGACAAGGAGACGCTGCTGCACGGCTTGCGCTCCATGCTGCGAACCCGCGCATTCGATGAGCGCATGATGACATTGCAGCGCCAGGGCAAGACGTCTTTCTACATGAAGTGCACGGGCGAAGAAGCGATTGCCATCGGTCACCAACTGGCGCTGTCGCAAGGGGACATGAATTTCCCCACATATCGTCAGCAGGGCCTGCTTTTGTCTCAGGACTACCCGGTCGTCGATATGATCTGCCAGATCCTCTCCAATGCGCGCGATCCGTTGCACGGCCGTCAATTGCCGGTTCTTTATTCCGCAAAAGAGTACGGTTTTTTTACGATCTCCGGCAATCTCGGCACCCAGTACATCCACGCGGTCGGCTGGGCAATGGCTTCAGCCATCAAGGGCGATACCAAGATCGCTTCGGCCTGGATCGGAGACGGCTCAACAGCCGAAAGCGATTTTCACGCCGCTCTGGTCAATGCTTCCGTCTACCAGCCGCCGGTGGTGCTCAATATCGTCAATAACCAGTGGGCGATCTCATCCTTCCAGGGCATAGCCGGCGGCGATCAGGCCACCTTTGCCGAGCGGGCGCTTGGATACGGTATTCCGTCCCTGCGCGTCGACGGGAACGACTTTATGGCTGTTCATGCAGTCTCAAAATGGGCGATCGAGCGCGCCAGGCGCAATCTTGGACCGACACTCATTGAGTGGGTTACCTATCGTGTCGCGCCCCATTCGACGTCTGACGACCCGAGCAAATACAGGCCCCGCGAGGAATCCGAAGCCTGGCCGCTTGGTGATCCGGTCCTGAGGCTCAAGAACCATCTGATCAAAATCGGTCTATGGTCCGAGGAGCGCCATCTCCAGGCCGAGGCCGAGTTCGACGAGGAAATGCGCGTCTCCGCCAAGGAGGCGGAATCCTATGGTGTCATGGGCGGCGGTTCCAGCGCGCGGGACATCTTCGAGGATGTCTACAAGGAAATGCCGCCGCATCTGCTTGCCCAGCGTCAGAAGATGGGAGTGTAAGCGATGGTTCAGATGACAATGATCGAAGCCATCCGCAGCGCCATGGACGTGACAATGGAGCGCGACGAGAACGTCGTGGTCTTCGGCGAAGATGTCGGCTACTTCGGCGGCGTGTTCCGCTGCACGGCCGGTCTGCAGAAAAAATACGGATCGTCGAGGGTGTTCGACAGCCCGATCAACGAAAGCGGTATTGTCGGTGCGGGGATCGGTATGGCCGTCTATGGTCTTCGGCCCTGCATCGAGGTCCAGTTTGCCGATTACATCTATCCGGCCTATGACCAGATCGTTTCAGAGGCTGCGCGTATCCGTTATCGTTCAGCCGGCGACTTCACCGCGCCGATCACTATACGCAGCCCTGTCGGCGGCGGCATTTTCGGCGGACAGACGCACAGCCAGAGCCCGGAAGCGCTGTTCACGCATGTATCCGGTCTGAAAACCATCATGCCGTCCACGCCCTATGACGCTAAGGGGCTCCTGATCGCCGCCATCGAGGATGACGATCCGGTTGTCTTCTTTGAGCCGAAACGCCTGTATAACGGTCCCTTTGACGGTCACCACGATCGTCCTGCGCAGAACTGGACGACGCATCCGCTGGGCAATGTTCCCGAGGGGCATTATACGCTGCCGATCGGAAAGGCGGCCATACGGCGTGAAGGGTCGGCTGTCAGCATAATCACCTACGGTACCATGTGTTTCGTGGCGGAAGCTGCGGCCCAGGAATCCGGCATTGATGCTGAAATCGTCGATCTTCGGACACTGTTGCCGCTCGATATCGAAACCATCGCCGCGTCGGTGAAAAAAACCGGCCGCTGTATGGTTCTTCACGAGGCGACGCTAACCTCAGGTTTTGGAGCCGAACTCGCGGCGCAGATACAGGAACATTGTTTTTACAGCCTGGAGGCGCCGATCGAGCGCGTGACCGGTTGGGACACACCCTATCCACATGCGCAGGAGTGGCAATATTTCCCGGGCCCGGAACGGGTCGGGCGGGCGCTTAAAGAACTGACGGAGGCAGCATAATGGGCGTTCACACGATAAAAATGCCCGATGTCGGCGAGGGCATAACGGAAGCCGAAATCGTCGAATGGAATGTTGCGGTCGGCGACCAGGTGCGGGAGGACGACGTCCTTGCCGCGGTCATGACCGACAAGGCAACCGTCGAAATTCCTTCGCCCGTCGAAGGCAAGATCGTCTCGATCGATGGCGAAATCGGTGCAATGACGGCTGTCGGTGCAGCGATTGTTACCATCGAGGTCGAGGGCGCCGGTGACACGCCGAAGAAGAAACCGGCGAAGGCTGCTCCCGTCAAGAAAGAGACCATGCCCGAGCCCGAAAAGGCAGTGGAAAAAGAACCAGTTGCGGAAGCACCTCCCGTGACGCCGGTTGCAGCACCAAAGCCTGTTCGGTCGATCCCGGCCACCAACGGACCGCCGAGGCCGGAAGGCGAAAAATCGTTGGCTTCGCCAAGCGTTCGCAAACGTGCAATGGACGCCGGCATTGAGCTTGTCTATGTCCGCGGCAGCGGTCCTGCGGGCCGGATCCTGCATGAGGACCTTGATACCTATATCGCCGGCAAGGCTGAGCCGGTGACAAGCTCCTTCCAGCCGAACAACACCATTACCGAAACCAAGGTTATCGGCTTACGGCGAAAAATTGCCGAACGCTTGCAGGACGCCAAGAGTCGCATCCCCCACATCACCTACGTCGATGAAGTGGATATGACGGAGCTGGAGGAATTGCGGGCGCATCTCAACAAGACAAAGCGGGAAGACCAGCCGAAACTGACCATCCTGCCGTTTATCATGCGTGCCATGGTCAAGGCGTTAAGGGCCCATCCAAAGCTGAGTGCGCATTTCGAGGATGAAGCCGGGATCGTACGCCAGTTCGGTGCAGCGCACATCGGCATGGCCGTGCAGACGGCTAACGGCCTCATGGTTGCAGTCGTGCGCAATGCAGAGGCGCGCGATATCTGGGACATTGCAGCGGAAGCGCAGCGCCTTGCCAATGCAGCCCGCGACGGAACGATAACACGCGAAGAACTGACCGGCTCAACCATAACCCTGACCAGCCTTGGAACAATCGGCGGCATCGTTTCGACACCGGTCATCAACAGTCCGGAGGTGGCGATCGTCGGCGTCAACAAGATCGCCATGCGGCCGGTCTATCAGGATGGCACATTCGTGCCTCGTAAGATCATGAACCTGTCTTCGTCGTTCGATCATCGCATCATCGACGGATGGGATGCGGCGGAATTCATCCAGCACATTCGAGGCTCGCTGGAGACCCCCGCAACACTCTTCATGGAGCCGTAAATGAATTATCTTTCGTGCGAAGTGCTGGTGATCGGCGGTGGACCCGGCGGATATGTAACGGCGATCCGCGCCGGACAGTTGGGGCTCGACACGATCCTCGTCGAAAAGAAATCCGTCGGCGGGACTTGCCTTAATGTCGGTTGTATCCCGTCAAAAGCGATGATCCACATCGCCGATGAATTCGAAAAAGTCGTGAAGGCCTCGAAAGGCAAGGCGCCGGGCATTTCCGTGAAGGCGCCGGTTGTTGACCTGATTGGTGCGGTGGAGTGGAAAGACGACATCGTCCGCCGGCTCAATGGCGGGGTGACTTCACTCCTCAAAAAAGCCGGCGTGACTGTCATTAACGGACAAGCGCGCATGCGCGACGGCAAGACTTGCAGCGTGGCGGCGGAAAAAGAGTCCTTTCAGATTAAGGCAAAATTCGTCGTCATGGCACCCGGTTCCGAACCGGTCGAACTGGAAGGGCTGCCCTTCGGCGGCAATGTCATTTCGTCGACGCAGGCCCTTATGCTGGAGGAACTTCCCAAAAACCTGGTCGTGGTCGGCGGTGGTTATATCGGGCTTGAGCTTGGTACGGCATTCGCAAAGATGGGCTCAAAGGTGACCGTGCTCGAGGCTAGCGAACAATTGCTGCCGCAATACGACAAGGAGATTGCAAACGTTGTCTCCAGGCAACTCAAGAAGCTGGGGGTGGACGTTCGTCTCAGCACCTATGCCGGCGCGATGAATGCCAAAGGCACGGCTGTCGAAGCGGTTGATTCTGATAATAAAACCACGAAGCTGGATGCCGACAAGGTGCTGGTGACGGTGGGCCGCAAACCGCGCCTCGACGGCTGGGGGCTGCGGGAATTGCACCTGACGATGAAGGACGGTTTCATCGATATCGACAATGAGTGCCGCACGTCCATGACCGATGTGTTTGCCATTGGTGACGTAACGGGCGAGCCCATGCTGGCGCACCGCGCCATGGCGCAAGGGGAAGTGGTGGCAGAACTTATTGCGGGCAAGCGCCGTGTCTTTGAGCCGGCCGCTATTCCGGCAGTGTGTTTCACCGACCCCGAAATTGTTTCGGTTGGACTTTCGCCGCAAGAGGCACAGGATGCAGGCCATGAAGTCGCGATCGGGAAATTTCCGCTGCCCGTTCTCGGCCGGGCCATGACGCTTGAAGCGGATGCCGGGTTCGTCCGGGTGGTTGCCCGCAAGGACAATGAGCTGGTTCTCGGTATTCAGGCCGTCGGCAAGAATATTTCCGAATTTGCTTCGTCATTCTCGCTGGCCCTCGAGATGGGCGCCTGCCTGCAGGACATTGCATCAACCATTCACGCGCATCCGACCCAGGGCGAGGGCATCCAGGAAGCCGCGATGCTTGCCCTCGGGCACGGACTGCATATTTGACGCGATCATAACCGGGAGGAACCCATGCGCCTGATGTTCAAATTCACCATTCCCGTTGAACGGGGAAACCAGGCGGCAAAGGACGGAACCCTGGGCAAGGCTATCCAAACCCTTGTCGAGACAGTCAATGCCGAAGCGTCCTATTTTGCCCTCGAAGACGGCAAACGCATGGGCATTGTCATTTTCGAGGAAACGGACCAGGCGCGCATGGCCGCGATCAACGAGCCGTTCTTCGCATCGGTGGACGCATCCATTGAAATCCAGCCCGTATTGACCGCTGAAGACCTTCAGCGCGGGCTGGGGCACTGACAACGCTTGCTAGCTTGCATCCTTATCAGCGGCAATGAGCGCCTTTAAGGCCTCTGAAACAGTGGCCTTGCGTATCGCATCGCGCCCGATATCACCGAAGCGCAGCTCCGTATGTTTCGTGGCGCCACCGCGGGCCGCAAGAGCCATATGAACGAGCCCGACGGGCTTTTCATAAGAACCGCCACCGGGGCCGGCGACACCGGTCACGGATACGGCAAATTCCGCTCGTGAACGGGCGAGGGCGCCTTCAGCCATTTCAATGGCTGTTTGCGCGGACACGGCCCCGTGGGCATCCAGCGTTGCTGGCGAAACACCGATCATGTCCTGCTTAGCCTCGTTGGAATATGTCACGAAACCGCGGTCGAGAACGTTCGAAGATCCTGCTATATCCGTTATGGTGGATGCAATCATTCCGCCGGTGCACGATTCCGCCGTCGCAACCATCTTACCAGTTCGCGTAAGCTGCGACACAAGCGTCTGTGCGAGGTGGGCCAAATCTGTCATTTCAAGCGGTTCCGTACACGACAGTGGCGGTGGCAATGGCGGCAATGCCTTCGCGACGTCCAACGAAACCTATTTTTTCGTTTGTTGTCGCTTTAACTGAACAACGCTCTATTTCGATGCCCAATATTTCGGCGAGGTTTTCGCGCATTGCATGCCGGTGCGGTCCGATCTTGGGTGCCTCGCAGATGAGCGTGACATCGGCATTCGTGATTGTCCCACCGGCGGCAGCGGCAATATCGGCAGCGTGTCTCAGGAATATTCGGGAATCAGCACCCTTCCACTGAGGATCGCTGGGCGGGAAGTGATCGCCGATATCACCCTGTCCGCAGGTCGCAAGCAGCGCGTCGGTCAGCGCATGCAAGGCGACGTCGGCGTCGGAGTGCCCGGACAGTGCCTTGTCGTGAGGAACGGCGATACCACACAGCGTAACTGAATCGCCCGCAACAAGCGCATGGACGTCGTAACCGTTTCCGGTCCGAACATCCGGCAATGCTGCTGCGCGACCGGTTTCCGATCTCATTTTTTGATCTGCCAATTCGATGTCCCTTGCAACGGTCAGCTTGACGTTTTCCGGATCGCCCTTGACTATCCGGACCGGAATGCCGACCCATTCGGCGATGGCGCTGTCGTCGGTAAATGCCGTTTGCATCTGCTGTGCGGCTTTGCGGTGGGCGTCCAAAATGGAAAAGAATTCAAATCCCTGCGGGGTCTGTGCGGCATGCAGGTCGGAACGGGGTACGGTTTCTTCAACAACGTTTCCATCGGTGGACTTTTTGAGTGTGTCGGCGACTGCCACAGCCGGCAGAACAGCCTTTGATCCCTCCTCAAGTCCTTCCAGAACCCTGTCTATCAGTGAGCTGTCGGCAAACGGACGCACTCCGTCGTGGATGAGGACATGGGTGAGTCCAGCCTCGCTAAGAGCCTCAAGGCCCTTCAGCGCGGAGTCCTGCCGCTCCGCACCTCCTTCGACAATGATGAGTGAGATGGGTGAACCCAGCTTTTCAACGGCACGGGAAAATAGAACCTGGTCGTCCGGGTGAATGACGACTGCAATCTGTCCGATGCGAGGGTGTTTTTGGAAGGTCTCCAGCGTCCAGGACAACACCTCCCGGCCGCCGATTTTGCGATATTGCTTGGGGCCTTCTTCGGCGTTGCCCGCCCGCTCGCCCCGGCCGGCCGAGACGATAACAGCTCCGATTGTTCCAATTTCCGACATGGTCACCCTATATGCGGCTCATACAAAGATGCTGTAGCTGTGTTGATGCTAATTTACCACCGCAATCGCATACAATTCGCTTGCAAAATTCATTGGATTGCATAAAAAGTATGCAAGACTAAATGTTGCACGATTTTAGTGCAGGTGTGAAATGATCGAACAATCCTTCGATATCGGACCGGTACGGATTCGCAATAGGGCGGTCCTGGCGCCGATGTCCGGCATAAGCGATCTGCCGTTCCGGCGCCTGGCCTGGCGATACGGCGCCGGGTTGGTCGTAACGGAGATGGTTGCGAGCCGTGAACTCGTATGCGACCGAAACGAATCCTGGGTGCGGCTGCAGGGCGAAGGCATTACTCCGCACATGGTGCAACTGGCCGGACGGGAGGCCAGGTGGATGCGTGAAGCGGCGATCATTGCGGAGGCCAACGGCGCTGACATAATCGACATCAACATGGGTTGCCCGGCCAAGAAAGTTACCGGCGGTTATTCCGGTTCGGCGCTGATGCGCGATCCCGATCATGCGCTCGAACTGATCGAGGCGACCGTTGCTGCCGTCAAGGTGCCGGTCACCGTCAAGATGCGACTTGGCTGGGATGAGAACTCCATGAACGCACCCGAGCTGGCACACCGGGCAGAGCTCGCTGGCGCGCAGATGATTACGGTTCATGGCCGTACCCGCAGCCAGTTCTATAAGGGCCGTGCGGACTGGAATGCCATACGTGCCGTGCGTGAGGTCATTAATATTCCACTGACGGCCAACGGCGATGTTGAGAACAGCGAGGATGTCGAGCGGATCATGGAACTGAGCGGGGCTGATGCCGTGATGATCGGCAGAGCCGCGCAGGGCAGGCCGTGGCTTGTCGGTCAACTGGCGGGTGCGCGAAACGCTCCAATATCCCGGTCTGAAATACTCGAGATCGTGCTTGAGCACTACGAAATGAATATTGCGCACCACGGCGCGGATGTCGGCGTGCGGCACTTCCGCAAGCATCTCAGCTGGTATCTCGACCGCCATGTGCCTGGCTGCCCGCAGGACCTCAAGGTTCGTCTCATGACCGCCTGCAAAGCAGACGCAGTCGTGAGCAATCTCGTCATGGCGTTTGCCGAAACAGCCGATGGCTCTGTAGTAAAGAAGGCCGCGGCATGAGCGTCGTCGATGCCCCCGTTGATGTTCCGGCCGAGGCTGCAAACATTGTATTGAATGCGATACGGCATCCCGTAATCATGGTCGACGAAGACAGTTACATTTCGTTTGCCAACTGGGAGGCGGAATCGTTTTTTGGCGCCAGCCGGGCGCATCTTTCCCGCCGCAAACTGGATGCATATATCCCCTTTGGCAGCCCGCTGCTTGCCCTTATCGAACAGGTGCGTGCGCGCCGCGCGCCGGTCAATGAATACCGCGTTGACGTCAGTTCTCCGAAGCTTGGAAGCGATCGGCTGGTTGACCTTTATGTGGCACCGGTTACCGACCAGGCGGGTTCGGTGGTTGTCCTGTTCCAGGAACGATCCATGGCAGACAAGATCGATCGCCAGTTGACGCACAGGGCAGCGGCAAGATCCGTCACCGGACTGGCATCGATGCTTGCGCATGAAATCAAGAATCCACTTTCGGGCATTCGCGGTGCCGCCCAGCTGCTCGAATCATCGGTCACCGACGATGATCGCGCGCTCACCCGCCTAATTCGCGACGAAACGGACCGTATCGTCTCGCTTGTCGACCGGATGGAGATATTTTCTGATGAACGGCCGGTTGACCGCGAGCCGGTCAACATCCACGCGGTGCTTGATCATGTGAAAGCGGTCGCGCTGGCCGGTTTCGCAAAGAAAATCAGAATTGTAGAGAATTACGATCCATCACTTCCGCCGGTTTTCGCCAACCGCGATCAGCTGGTTCAGGTCTTTCTCAACCTGATCAAAAACGCCAGTGAAGCGCTCGGCAACCAGTCTTCCGGAGAAATCACACTGACGACGGCCTACCGGCCCGGCATTCGGTTATCGGTACCGGGGGCAAGCGAAAAGGTTTCTTTGCCGCTGGAATTTTGCGTACAGGATAATGGCCCCGGTGTTCCGCCGGATATACTGCAACATCTGTTCGATCCCTTCATTACCACAAAGATCAACGGCTCGGGCCTCGGACTAGCGCTGGTCGCCAAAATTGTCGGCGACCATGGCGGTATCGTCGAGTGCGACAGCCAGGCCAGCAAAACCGTTTTTCGTATCCTGATGCCCGCATCGAAGGACAACAATTCAGACGCCGGGGAGGCAAATTGATGAGCAAAGCCACCGTCCTCGTTGCCGACGACGATGCGGCCATCAGAACCGTGCTCAATCAGGCGCTCTCACGCGCCGGCTACGATGTCCGTATAACTTCAAATGCCGCAACGCTTTGGCGCTGGGTTGCCTCCGGCGATGGCGACCTTGTCATCACCGATGTCGTCATGCCCGATGAAAATGCCTTCGATCTGCTGCCGCGCATCAAGAAGGCCAGGCCAGAGCTGCCTGTTCTGGTCATGAGTGCGCAAAACACCTTTATGACGGCGATCAGGGCATCCGAGCGTGGCGCCTATGAGTACCTGCCGAAGCCGTTTGACCTGACTGAGATGATCTCGATTGTCGGCCGGGCTTTGTCGGAACCCAAAAAGGCGGCGGTCGAACGAGAAGACGACCTGGGTGAGGGGATGCCGCTTGTGGGCAGGTCCACCGCCATGCAGGAAATCTACCGGGTGCTTGCGCGTCTGATGCAGACCGATCTGACACTGATGATCACCGGTGAATCGGGAACCGGCAAAGAGCTGGTGGCGCGCGCACTCCACGATTATGGAAAGCGCCGCAACGGCCCCTTTGTCGCCATCAATATGGCTGCAATCCCACGGGATCTGATCGAGTCTGAACTGTTCGGGCATGAAAAAGGCGCGTTTACTGGCGCGCAGAGCCGATCGAGCGGCCGCTTCGAGCAAGCGGAAGGGGGAACGCTGTTCCTCGACGAGATCGGCGACATGCCGATGGATGCGCAAACACGTTTGCTGAGGGTTCTGCAACAGGGTGAATATACGACAGTTGGCGGGCGAACGCCCATCAGCACGGATGTGCGTATCGTTGCGGCAACGAACAAGGACCTGAAAACATCCATAAATCAGGGTCTATTTCGGGAGGATTTGTTTTACCGCCTCAATGTCGTGCCGCTGCGATTGCCGCCCCTGCGCGACCGTGCAGAGGATATTCCCGATCTTGTCCGCCATTTCAGCAATGCCGCGGAAAAGGAAGGGCTTCAGGCAAAACGTTTTGAGGGCTCGGCGATCGATCAGCTCAAACAGTATCTATGGCCGGGAAATGTACGCGAATTGGAGAATTTCATCCGTCGCATTACAGCGCTTTACCCGCAGGATGCGATTACCTCGGAAATCGTCCAGACCGAGCTGCAGAGTGAAAGCGGGGATGATGCAGTCAGCCCCATTAGCGCGGTGCCGAATTCGGCGACCATCGCACAGGCGGTCGAAGACAATATGCGGCGCTATTTCGCTCAATTTGGCGCCGATTTGCCGCCGCCGGGACTCTATCACAGAGTGCTTGAAGAAGTTGAATACCCATTGGTGTTGGCGGCCTTGACGGCAACGCAGGGCAATCAAATAAAAGCAGCGGAATTGCTTGGCCTGAACAGAAATACTCTGAGAAAAAAAATCCGGGAACTTGGCGTTTCCGTTTACCGGTCTCCGCGAAGCGCTTGACCCGCTTTCACTAGCGTTGCATTTTCGCCACAATGCGTTGCATTATGGCAACGCGAAGGTGCGGCGCACCGAATCGTGAAGTAGTCAGATTTTGATACCCGGGGGCCCGATGACAGTCGGCGAAACTCTATCACCTGCGGACGCGGGAGCGTCTTCGCCGTCAAAAAAGAATGACCGGCGCAAGGTGCTGGCACTGCCGGGCATCATTATCGTCGTGTGCGCCCTTGTATGCGCGATCGCTTCTTTCATCGTCCTTATGGGATTGACACCAATTGCGCCACGCAATGAGGTGGTGCTGACGGCTGTTATTGTCAATCTGCTGTTTGTTGCCGCCCTGATCGGTCTCATTGTTCGCGAAGTCGCCAATATCATCGCCGCGCGCAGGCGGGGACGTGCTGCGTCACGGCTTCACGTGCGCATAATTGGGCTTTTCAGCGTGGTCGCAATACTTCCGGCCATCCTGGTTGCCATTGTCGCAAGTATTACGCTCGACATCGGCCTTGACCGCTGGTTCTCCCTCAGGACCAAGGAAATCGTCAACTCCTCCCTCAGTGTTGCCGAGGCCTATGTAAATGAAAATGCACGCTACCTTCAGGGCCAGACCGTTTCGATGGCGAATGATCTGGATTCTGCTCGAACGCTCTATAGCCTGGACCGGACGGGGTTCAACGTGCTTGTCACGCGTCAGGCGATCGGAAGAGGCCTGCTTGCAGCAAGCGTGATACGCGAAGACGGAAGTACAATTGCCCGGGCTGAAATTCCGACCGACAATCCTCTTCCTGACGTGCCAGTCACCGCACTGAAGGCTGCTGCAAAAGGTGAGCCGGCACTTATTCCTCCGGGGTCGACCAACCTCGTCGGCGCCGTCATCAAACTTCAGAACATTCCGGGCGCATTCCTCTATACGATCCGGGCGGTTGACCCGGCGGTCATACAATCGATGCGTCTGATGGAAGAAAACACCGAGGAATACAAGGCGCTGGAACAGGACCGCCGGCCCATTCAGCTCGCATTTGCCATCCTTTACCTCGGGTTCGCCCTGATCGTTCTCTTATCGGCGATCTGGACTGCTATTGCCGTGGCAGACCGTATTGTCCGGCCGATCCGGATGCTGATCGGCGCTGCGGACGATGTCGCCAGTGGTGATCTCGACGTGCGTGTGCCGGTCAAGGCATCTGATGGTGACGTTGGAAATTTATCCAAAACATTCAACAATATGATCGAAGAGGTTCGAGTCCAGCGCGATGAGATTTTATCAGCGCGTGACGAGATGGACGACCGCCGCAGGTTCACGGAGGCCGTTCTTTCCGGCGTTACGGCCGGCGTTATCGGTGTCCACGATGACGGGCTCATCTCGATTGCCAATCGATCTGCGGAAATCATGCTTGGTGTCGAGCAAAATCAGCTCGTCGGCAAACTGCTTGCCGAAGTGGCGCCGGAGGTTGCTCCGGTGCTTGCCAGTGCCGCTCTGTGGCACCGCCGCGAATACCGGAGCCAGATTACCGTGATGCGCAACGGCAAGGAGCGCGCACTTAATGTACAAGCCACCCAGGAAGGGCCGCATCAGGGTCTGGAATCCTATGTCATTACGCTGGATGACATCACCGATCTGGTGATTGCACAGCGTTCAACCGCCTGGGCGGAAGTGGCTCGACGCATCGCCCATGAAATCAAGAACCCGCTGACTCCGATACAACTGTCCGCAGAGCGCATCAGACGGCGATACGGAAAACAGATTTCAGACGATGACCGCGCCGTATTCGATCAGTGTACGGATACGATCGTGCGCCAGGTTGAAGACATCGGGCGGATGGTCGATGAGTTTTCCGCATTTGCGCGCATGCCCAAACCGGCGAAGGAAAAACACGATCTGCGTGAAATTCTCAAGGACGCCATATTCCTGCGCGAAATGGGTCGCAACGACATCGAATTCACAAAGGAACTCGGTGACGATCCGCTGATTGGTTTTTTCGATTCACGCATGCTCGGTCAGGCATTTGGAAATTTGATTAAAAATGCGACAGAAGCAATTGATTCTATTGCAGCAAATCAGAACAGAAATGGACGCAGAGTGATGGTTCGCGCCACGCGGGCACACGATGGGAGCCTGCAGGTGGACGTGATTGACAATGGCAAGGGCCTGCCGGTGGAAAACCGAAACCGGATTTTCGAACCCTACATGACCATGCGCGATAAAGGCACAGGGTTAGGCTTGGCGATCGTCAAGAAGATCATCGATGAACACGGTGGCGTGCTCGAACTCCACGATGCGCCACGCGATTTTGACGCAAATGGCGGCGCCATGATCCGCGTCAACCTGCCGACGGGAATGGCTTCGAACGACTCTAACTCGATGGGAGAGATAAGAGCAGATGGCGTCTGACATACTTGTTGTCGATGACGAAGAGGATATCCGTGAACTGGTTTCCGGGATCCTGTCCGATGAGGGTCATGAAACCCGCACTGCCGGAGACAGCGACAGTGCGCTCCAGTCGATAGCGGAACGTGTTCCGCGGCTGGTGTTTCTCGATATCTGGCTGCAGGGAAGCACCCTTGACGGCCTCGCCCTTCTTGACGAGATCAAGACGCGGCATCCGCATCTTCCTGTTGTGATGATCTCCGGTCACGGCAATATTGAAACGGCGGTGTCGGCCATACGGCGCGGAGCCTATGACTTCATCGAAAAGCCGTTCAAGGCTGACAGGCTTGTGCTGGTCGCCGAGCGGGCGCTCGAAACATCAAGCCTGAAACGTGAAGTGGATGAGTTGAAGCGGCGGTCCGGCGATCCTGTCGATCTTACGGGAACGTCAGTGGCCATTTCGCAGCTCAGGCAGCTGATTGAAAAGGTTGCACCTACCAACAGCAGGATCATGATCCTGGGGCCGTCAGGTTCCGGCAAGGAACTGGTCGCTCGGCTAATCCATCGCCATTCAACCCGGTCCGACGGGCCGTTCGTAGCGCTTAATGCCGCGGCAATTACGCCCGAGCGCATGGAAATTGCGCTTTTTGGTACCGAGGCCGGAAACGGTCAGGAACGCAAGGTTGGCGCGCTTGAAGAAGCTCATGGAGGCATTTTGTATCTCGACGAGATCGCCGACATGCCCAAAGGAACACAGAACAAAATCCTGCGCGTCCTCGTCGACCAGCAATTCGAAAGGGTCGGCGGCACAAAACGCGTCAGTGTCGATATCCGCGTCATTTCGTCAACCTCGCGCAACCTCGAACACCTTATCGGCGAAGGAAATTTCAGAGAGGATCTCTATCATCGTCTCGCCGTTGTTCCGGTGCGGGTACCGTCGCTTGCCGAACGGCGGGAAGATATACCGTTCCTCGTCGACCAATTCATGAAACAGATCAGCGAGCAGGTGGGCATAAAGGTGCGGCCGATCGGCGATGATGCCATGGCGGTATTGCAGGCTCATGACTGGCCGGGAAATATTCGGCAGCTCAGAAACAACATCGAAAGACTGATGATTCTGACCCGCAGCGACAGCAGCAACAGTGCCATCAGCGCTGATATGCTACCCAAGGAAATCGGTGAAATGCTGCCGAACGTATCCGGTCAGGACGAAAACCATGTCATGACATTGCCGCTGAGAGAGGCGCGGGAACTGTTTGAGCGTGAATATCTGGTGGCTCAGATCAACCGGTTCGGCGGGAATATTTCGAAAACGGCCGAATTCGTTGGCATGGAAAGATCGGCGCTGCATAGAAAGCTGAAAACGCTTGGTCTATAAGACTCGGTAAGGGACTTAGGCCTTAAAGTGCCTGATGTAACATTCGGGATACTTTATGGAACAAGCGGTTAGGGGCCGAACGGCATGAAAGTCATCATCTGCGGGGCGGGGCGGGTCGGTTACGGCATAGCAGAACGACTGTCGACCGAAGACAACGACGTATCGGTGATCGACACGTCGCCGCCGCTTATTCATGCCATTCGCGAATCTCTCGATGTCAGGGGCTATGTCGGCCACGGCGCCCATCCGGAGGTGCTCGCCCAAGCGGGTGCTGACCAGGCCGACATGATCATCGCGGTCACGCTATACGATGAGGTCAACATGGTTGCCTGTCAGGTGGCCCATTCTCTCTTCAACGTGCCAACGAAGATCGCCAGAATCAGAGCCCAGAGTTACCTTGCCTCGCACTACTCGGATCTTTTTTCGCGTGAACATATGCCGATCGACGTCGTCATTTCCCCGGAAATCGAGGTCGGGCAGATGGTTCTGCGGCGCATCGCGCTGCCGGGCGCCAATGATGCCGTGCGGTTTTCGGAAGATTCGATTGCAATGGTCGCCATCGAGTGCCTTGAGGACTGCCCTGTGGTCAACACGCCGCTGGAACAGCTCAGCGACCTGTTTCCGGATTTGACGGCGACGGTGACCGGTGTCTGGCGCAATGGCCATCTGATCGTTCCACATTCCTCTGATCAGCTCATTACCGGCGATCTGGCCTATGTCATTTGCGACCGCAACCACGTACGCAGAACCCTCGGTCTCTTTGGCCACGAAGAACCGGAAGCCACCCGCATCGTCATATCCGGCGGCGGAAATATCGGTTTTTTTGTTGCCAAGACGATCGAGGAAAGGCAGCCGCGCACAAAGGTAAAAATTATCGAGTACCATCGGGAAAGGGCAGTCAGCATTGCCGACGACCTGAACCGGACGGTTGTTCTGAACGGATCCTCGCTCGATCAGCAGATCCTGGTCGAGGCCGATATTCAGGATGCGGACCTGATGGTGGCGCTGACCAATGACGATCAGGTAAATATCCTGTCCAGCGTCATGGCAAAGAGATTGGGATGCAAATCGAATCTTGCTCTCATAAACAGCCCGGCATTTCTCGACTTTACCAAGACATTGGGTATCGACGCTCACGTCAATCCGAGGGCCGTCACCATCTCCCGCATTCTGCAGCACGTGCGCAGGGGACGTATCCTTGCTGTTCACAGCGTCCAGCAGGGTGCTGCGGAGGTCATCGAGGCACAGGCGCTTGATACATCCCCAATTGTCGGAACCATGCTGCGCGATCTGGATCTGCCACATGGAATCCGCATCGGCGCACTTTACCGGGACGGCAAGGTTCTTCGACCGGACGGCGACAGCAAAATAAAGACAAACGACCGCGTCGTGCTGCTGGCAAAGGCGGAATCCGTGCGGCACGTTGAACAGTTGTTTCGCGTCAGCCTGGAATTCTTTTAATCGCATGGGCGGCGCGCTCTTCCTGATAACTATGGCTGTTGCGGGACTTTTGATCCTGCTGGTGCCCGCCGTTCTTGTCGCAGTGGCGCATGCGGAAATAGAACTCGCGACCAATATGCTGCTGCTTTTTGCGGTCGGCGCGTTCATCGCGGTTGCGGTCATCACCGCATTGTCGGGCAGGGTGGCGAAGACGGAGCGGGCATTCACCTATCTGGCTCTTGTCGGTGTGTGGGCAGTAACACCGCTGATAGGCGCAATCTTCTTCATGGTTCTGGCTGATCTTGCATTCATGCCCGCCTGGTTCGAGGCCGTTGGAGCCCTGACCACTTCCGGAGCATCGGTTCTGGTTCGTGATCATGCTCCGAAAGGCTTGTTGTTCTGGCGCACGCTGACCGAATGGTACGGTGGCTTTCTGACGCTTGCTTCCATCATCCATGTGCTGGCACCAGCCGGCTTTGGCGGACTGCAGGGCAGCACCAGCCGAATGCTGTCGGGAAACCCTGACGAGAGCCTTTTCAGGCTCGAAACATACAATACGCTGGTGTTGCAATATACGTTGATGACAGGCGTCATTTTTCTCGGCCTGCTGGTTTTCGGGGTCAAGCCGCTCGAAGCGGTGATGCTTGGCATGATCTCAGCTGCGACTGGGGGCTTCCTGCCGTTTGCCGGTCCGCTGGAGGAAAATATCGGACGTGGCGCGGCCACGATTATGGCACTCGGCCTTTGCCTTGGAACGATGAGTGTGTTCTGGCGACGGCAGATTCTGAGGCGGCCGCAACGCATATTCCAGAACAACCTCGAAGCCAAATTCGTTGTCGCACTCATTGTTGCGCTTACAATCGCCTATGCGGCAAGGATAGTGGATGTCTCGGGCGGCCCTGTACCCGGCACGCTGATTGCCGCGCTTCAGGAGGGCTTTTTCACCGCTTCTTCACTTGTGGCAACCAGTGGTATTGAAACGCGGCCCGGCGTAATCGCGCTTTTGCCCAGCATCGTTGTGCTGGCGATCGTGTTTGTCGGTGCGGGTGTGTATTCCACATCGGGCGGGGTCAAGGTCTTTCGCATCGGAGCCATGTGGATTTATACCGTCGCAGAACTCAACCGTCTGATATATCCCAACAGCGTCGACCGGTTGAAATTTGGCGATCTGGCAATAGACCGGCCATCCATGCAGGCAATATGGACCTATTTTATCATCGCCATTCTTGTTGTGGGCACCGGCGCGATGCTGATTGCCTTAACTGCGACCGGATTTGAAGCGGCCATTGTCATGTCTGTCGCCTTTTTCTCAAATGCCAGCCCGGTTTACGATGCGCTGCGTCCTATTGCGTCGGATACGACTTTGAGCAACTGGCCGGCTTTTCAGTCACTGCCGCATGCGGTCACCTATTTTCTTGCCATATTGATCATGACCATCGGGCGGTTGGAGGTCCTGGTCATATTCGCCGTGTTGAATGTCCGGTATTGGTACAACCGCTAGTAAATTAAAACAAATTGCATACAATCCTGCGGTTGGTAAGCCTGTTTTTAAGATTGCGGAACAGGTGCCGATTTGATAACCAACAAAGTGGTGTGTACTCGGAGGGCAGGTTGCTGCCATGGAGTGTTAGTCCCGCGATCGAGTTGCGGTACAGCCGTGCAAAAAGAAAAAAACGATAAGGACAAGGAAGACTGGCGCAATGGCGGAGCGTTCTCAGAATTTGCAGGACCAATTTCTCAACACTGTCAGAAAACAAAAGGTGCCCCTCACAATATTCCTGATTAATGGAGTAAAACTGACGGGTGTAGTTACATCTTTTGACAATTTCTGTGTATTGCTGCGCCGGGACGGCCATTCGCAACTTGTCTACAAGCATGCGATTTCGACGATAATGCCGGGCCAGCCTATACAGATGTTTGAAGGCGAAGAAGCGAGCCGTGAAGGCTGACCAGTCCAAGAGCGCAATCGGGACCCGAAACGACGAAGCAGACACAGACGGGCGCGGGGATACCACGCGCGCGTTCGTGCTTGTCCCGGTTCTAAAATCCGCGGGTTCATCAGATGCCGGCGAAGGTATCGCACGCCTTTCGCGTCCGGGTGATATCCGTCTGGCCGAGGCAGTGGGCCTTGCCGAAGCCATCGATCTTGATGTCGTCCACGCCAGTACGGTCGTGCTGAACAACGTTCGGCCTTCGACGTTGATCGGATCGGGAAAAGTCGACGAGATTGCAGGGCTCCTTGTCAGCCTCGACGCGGGGCTGGTCATTGTCGATCATCCGCTGACACCCGTTCAACAGCGTAATCTTGAAAATGCCTGGAAGACCAAGGTCATTGACCGTACCGGTCTGATCCTCGAGATTTTCGGCCGCAGAGCATCGACAAGGGAAGGGGTGCTCCAGGTCGAACTCGCCCATTTGAACTACCAGAGGGGCCGGCTGGTGCGCAGTTGGACCCACCTTGAGCGACAGCGGGGCGGGGCCGGTTTCCTCGGCGGCCCGGGTGAAACCCAGATCGAAGCCGACCGCCGCATACTGCAGGAAAAGATCGTCAAGCTGGAGCGCGAACTCGAGCAGGTGCGCCGTACCCGCCATCTGCACCGCGCCAAACGCAAGAAGGTTCCGCATCCGGTCATTGCCCTGGTCGGCTATACCAATGCCGGCAAGTCCACGTTGTTCAACAAGATAACGGGTGCCGACGTTCTTGCCGAAGACATGTTGTTTGCAACGCTCGATCCGACCTTGCGCCGCATGACGCTGCCGCACGGCCGCATGGTTATCCTGTCTGACACTGTGGGCTTTATCTCGGATCTTCCGACGCATCTGGTCGCGGCCTTCAGGGCGACCCTGGAAGAGGTGCTCGAGGCCGATCTCATTCTCCATGTGCGCGATATGTCGGATCCGGACAACCAGGCCCATTGCGCGGATGTTCTGCGCATCCTCGACGAACTTGGCGTCAACAAGCAGGGATCGGGCGTCACGGATATTATCGAAGTATGGAACAAGATCGACCTTCTGCCTGAAGACGCCGTGGATGCGCTGCAGACACAATCTGCCACCGACACGAAAGTTGCCGCCGTTTCGGCTGTGACGGGCAGGGGTATCGACACGCTTCTCGAATTGATCGAGGAGACGCTGTCCGGTGTGCTGCTGAACAACACGATCGTGCTGAATGCGAATGAAATGTCTCACATGGCCTGGCTTTACGACCATGCGTCGGTACTTGAACGCGAAGACCGGGAAGACGGAAGCGTTGCGCTGGACGTAGAAATTACCGAACATGAAATGTCCGAGTTCGAACGGCGTCGGCGTGTTGCCGGTTAGTTGTTGCCACGGTCGAATTGTCGGGTGCTCTTGACCCTGAATGCCGTGTGTCTTGCACTGATCGTCAGCTATCGGGCATTGCCTGCCATTGAGGCAAATCGTCAGTGATGTCGTGCCACGGTGCTTTGGAGCCTACAAATATATGGCGCTGCGGCTTTACGCCGGGATCATCGTCGAGCGTACCAAGCGCAAATCCCAGCCATTCCTGGTCCGCATCGAACTCGGTAACAATGTTGGCGCCGCAAACGGAGCAGAATGTCCGATGTTCACCCGGTGACGACTGATACCGCGTCAGCAGGTTTTCACCTTCAAGATATTGAAAATCGGCTCTTTTGACAGCCGCCCTGGTCCTGAAAGCCGCACCGTGAGATTTCCTGCACATGCTGCAATGGCAATTGAGAACACCGACCAGCGGTCCGAGAATTTTGTATCGGATCTGGCCGCACAGGCAGCTTCCTTTGAGTTCCTTAGGCATTGTCGACGTGCTCCGTGTTGTCGAGACCAGTGCTGATTATCGGGAAAGCATATGTGGAACCAATCCATTCAATTTTTCAAGCGGCGCCCTTGGAGTTGCGCATCGTTTAATCCAAAACCGTAGGGTTGCGATGTTCATCACCATTTGCGCCTGATCTCAATATCGAGTTCATTCCTGTCTTCTCCGGGTCTCTTGACGGAGGCGGGCAGTTCTCCTGTTCGACCAATGTCACGAAGCAGGTGACCGTTAAGCTGCAACAGTTCCTTTTTCCTTTTCCGGCGGGTGAGGGCGTGAGCCAGCGCCCCTAAGATTTCGCGTATCAGCTTATCCGCGCGGGACTCTGATCCCGAGCGAAAGGGCCGCTCTAGGCGTTTGATTTCCATAGTCATTTCTTGTGTCCGGTAAAATTTTCTTCACGGAGTATCGGTCGCAATTTGCCGTCAATCAAACGCCGTTACTTGACATGTAGTGTTAGAAAAAGTCACATGAGCACATGCCACGCTATTTGCCCAAGCTGAACGCGGTACGTGCGTTCGAGGCGGCGGGACGCCGCCAGAGTTTCACTGGCGCCGCTGAGGAACTGAACGTCACTCATGCCGCCGTCAGCCGTCATGTGCGCGGGCTTGAACAGCAGCTTGGTGTCCAGTTGTTCAAGGTGGTTGCGCGCGGTGTCGAACTAACCGAAACAGGCCGGAAGTTTCTTGAACAGGTTACACCCGCGCTGGACCAGATATCGCTGGCAGCCGAGGATCTGCGGCAACAGCAGGAAGGGTCGATTTCCATAAGCTGTGAGCCGACATTTGCGATGAAATGGCTGATGCCGCGTTTGGGCGATTTTCAAGAAAGGTTTCCCGAGCATGATGTTACGCTCGAAGCGAGTGCACATATTGCGGACATCCAAAACAACGAGTTTGATCTTGCAATACGGCATTGCAAACAGACGCCGGACGGTCTCGGTTTCGATCTGATTTCCCAGTCTCCGATGTATCCATATGGTGTCCCGGAGTTTCGCAAGGCTGACAACCCCGAAGACCTGCTCGAATATCAATTACTGCACGAGGACAAAGGCCAGCTTTGGACGCGATGGTTCGCCAGGGCAGAGCTGGTTGATTTCGTCTTGCCTCACAAGCCCAGGCCATTTGCATCGTTACTGGCAATTGAGGGCGCCTTGGCCGGGCAGGGCGTTGTGCTGGCCTCTGAGGAGCTCGTGGCCGGCGACGTTCAGGCTGGGCGCCTCAAAAGACTGTCTGATATCGGTCTGGCCTATGGCGGCTACTGCCTCCTGTTCCGTCCGGAAACGGCGCGCAGAAAGTCCGTTGCCGATTTCAGAAAATGGTTCGTGAGTGCGACCCAGGAATTCCGGCGTGAGTCCGACACGGTCGGATGACGGCAACTGCTTAGCTGAGTATCCGATTTACGTGTTTTCAGTCATGGGCCTTGGCTTCGCCCCAAAGCGTCTCCATACGCTCCAGTGTGGCTTCCTTTATGTCCTCGCCATTTTCGCCAAGAGATTTTTCGATAAAGGCAAACCGCTTGCGGAATTTGCCATTGGTTCCGCGAAGCGCCATTTCCGGATCGGCGCCAACGTGACGCCCCAAATTGACCAGCGCAAAAACAAGATCGCCAAACTCGCCCTCGACCTTGGTCTTGTCACCAAGCTCCAATGCGCCGCGCAGTTCGCCCAGTTCTTCCTCGATCTTGGCCAGAACCGGCGCAGCCTCGCTCCAGTCAAAGCCGACACGTGCGGCTTTATGCTGTAGCTTGATCGCTTCGGAAAGTGCGGGCAGGGCGCGTGACACCCCATCCAGCAGACCGGTGGCCTCCTGCTCTGTCCTGCCGTGCTGACGACGACGCTCGGCCCGCTCCGCCTTTTCCGCAGCCTTGATATCCTCCCACTGCAGTTTGACACCCTCTGGTGTGTCGGCATTTGAGCCGGCAAAGACATGCGGATGCCGCCTGATCATCTTGCGCGTGATGGCGTGCACCACATCGCCGAAATCGAACGCGCCGGCTTCCTCGGCCATGCGGGCGTGGAATACGACCTGCAGCAAAAGATCGCCGAGCTCGTCGCACAGATCGTCAAGATCGTCGCGTTCGATCGCATCGGCAACCTCATAGGCTTCCTCGATCGTGTAAGGCTTGATGGACTGAAAATCCTGTTTGACGTCCCACGGACAGCCGGACTGAGGATCGCGCAATGCGGCCATGATTTCGACGAGACGAGCGATGTCTTTTGAAGCTTCCATGGCGGCATACTAGCCGGATCGTTGAACAGTTGGACAGTGGCGAGCGCGCGCTGCTTTGATTTCCACAACGGAGTTGTCGTGGATTCGGGTGGCTCGGCTACGAAATCAGCCGGACATGACATGCATCATAATTGCTCCCCGGTTTGCCTCTATGATTTGACCGTTGGGGGCTCGGGGCGATTCTCGCGCCCTGCAAAAATGTTATCTCTGCGCCATGAATCGATCTGACACCGCTCTGTTCGAAATCTTCACGCGGCAGATGATCGGGCTTCCGCTTGGTCATGTGTGGTTCGGCCACGGATCTGCCGTCTTCCTGGAATTCGGAAAGCTCAGCCCGTCCAAAATCAAACGACGCGAAGGAAGCGAAGGAAATCCGTCCGGCGAATACGGCGTCATGATTGAATGGGGCTGGCGTCTGGAGAATGGAAAATCGATACTCTGCGGTTGCTGGTCTGATGAGGACGAATGGCAACCATCATTTGAAATGCTGCGCAACACAACACTGGCGGGCGCATCGCTGACGGGGCGGCTGCCGGAGATCGATCTTCGGTTCTCCAACGACGTGCACTGTGTCTCATTCATGATCGCCAGAGGCGATCCTCAATGGGCGGTCTTTGACCGTCGCGGAGACAAACTGCAGACACTCGTGTCGCGCAAGGGGCGGGTCGAATTCGAAAGGCCCAGCCAACGATACAAGTCCAAAAACTGAGAAGAACGGTAGTCCGGTAACCGAACAAAGATCGCATAAGATAGATTATGGAACTTATTGATATGTGCGCCGGAGGCCTTGCCGCCGCTTGTATACAAGGCCTGTGGTGCGGCCTATCGCTCTGACAGCCATGAATTCAGCGCTTCCATGGCTCTCTCGTCGAGCACAACGCCAAAATGATCCATATTGTCGATCAGCTGCACATCTGTGCTCATGCCTTTGAACAGATCGGGAAATGCGTCAGCGTTCAACGCTTCGTCATCGCGTCCGACGATAACCAGCGACGCGTCCGGTATGCCGGCAATGTCAGGCTCGTAATCACGATGCAGCGCGTAGTTGCTCATCAGCCGCCATGAGTAAGCCAGCGTCTCTGTGCCGTCGCGATATGCGTCCGGCATGTTGAAGCGAATTGTCTCGCGGTTGTCGAGCCAATGTATGCCCACATTGTTGAGCATTGACAGTCCGATGATACGAGGCAGCGATATATGGGCCCAGCCGGAATCCGTTTCCGGCATCACCGGCGCGTCCGGGCCAAGGAACGGTGCCAGGCCGAAATATGCTTCCACCGGTGTATCATTGTCGCTGGAAGCAAAGCGCATGGCGAGCGCTCCGCCGGAGGAATGTCCGCCAATGACGATCCTTGCGTCTGGATCAATCTCGCGGATCAAATTGATGAAATCGACGAGATCATCCTCGAGCTGTCCGATATGGTTAATATCGCCGCGTGTGTCGCCAGAGCCGTGGTGACCACGTATATTCGGAACGTAGACGTCTGCCGTACCTTGCGACGCGAGATAGGAAGCCAGCGGTGCAAGATAGGAACCGTGATAGCCGGAACCGTGCAGTAAAATGACCTTGAGATCGGTATCGGCCGGATAATGGGCGTAAGAGATCGCCTGCCCGTCGCGCGCTTCGAATGTCTCAAGCGCCGACGCCTTGATGGTATTGTCATCGCTGACTTTCAGACGTTCGAAATTCAGGCTTTTGGAGCTGCTTACTTCCGGCGTGATCAGCGTCATGGCAAATGCAATTGCCAGATAGATAACCGGTATCAGCAGTAAAGGAAGCCAGAATTTCCAATGCATGATGTCTGATGCCTCGCTGCAATTAACGCGGTTTGGATACGCTGGTGATTTCGGCGTCCGTAGCCTTTGCCAACGCCTTTGGGTCGACGCTGAAGACGCTGTCCGGTCGGCCTGCGGCGGCCCAGACCACGCCGTAGTCCAGCAGACTTTCGTCCATAAATGTCCTGATCGGATTCAGATGGCCGATCGGCGCCACGCCACCGATTGCAAATCCGGTGATATTTCGAACCTTGCGGGTGTCGCATCGAATCAAGTTCAGCTGATAAGTGGCTGAAAAATATTCAAGATCGGCGTTATTCTTACCTGAAACCAGGATAAGCACCATCGATTGATCGGTTGCATTTTCGAAAACCAGTGATTTTACAATCTGGGCAACCACGCAGCCGCAGGCATCCGCCGCTTCCTGTGCGGTGCGCGTCGATTGCTCCATCTTTACGATTTCGATTTCCAGGCCAAGTTCGCTTGCCGCGTGACGCACCCGGTCCATACTTGAACGTTTCGGCGCCTGATCAGTCGGTGTGCTCATCGGGCAGCTCCAATTGCTGTTCGAGAACCATCATGTCGTAGGCCGGCTCGACATTGTCCGGTGTTTCCGCAGCGACCGTTTCATAGTCGAGTGGTATATGCATATGCGTCAGCACGGCTTTTTTTGGCTGCAGACGCTCAATCCATTCCAGCGCTTCTCCAAGAGAGAGATGGCTTGGATGGGTCCGGTACTGAAGCGCATCGATGATCAATACATCAAGATCCTGGAGTTTGGGTACCGTTGCATCGGGAAAGCCGCTGACATCACTGCAATAGGCGATATTGCCGATACGAAACCCCAGCGAAATGATATCGCCATGCAATTGCTCGAACGGGACGAGGGTGATTGCCCCCCCTTCCCCTTCGATGATCAACGGTTCATCCATGTTTTCAATGAGATGGCCGTCAACGATCGGCGGATAATTGCTGCCGGGCGGTGTTTCGAAACAATAATCGAAGCCCTCCCGCAGCCGTTGCATCGTCTGAGCATCGGCGTAGACCGGCAACCGTTTGCGACGTTCGAAAACATAGCCGCGAAGATCGTCAATTCCGTGGATATGATCCGCATGAGGGTGTGTGTAGACGACGGCGTCAAGACGCCGTGCACCGGCCGCGATCATCTGCGCGCGAAAATCGGGGCCTGTGTCGACAACAACCGTGGTGCAGTTTCCGCTTTGATCTATTTGCTCAATCAGCAGTGCCGCACGCAGCCGCCGGTTCCTGGGGTTTTTCGGATCGCAATCGCCCCATTCGCCGGTTATGCGCGGCACGCCCGGGGATGAGCCACAGCCAAGGATGGTGAGACGCTGGGTGACGATCATGCGCCGGCTTCCGGTTTTGGCACTTTGGAAAACAGCCGGAAGAAGTTTTCTGTGGTTTGATTCCAGAGGTCTTCCGAAGGCATTCCCAGCGTGTCGGCAAGCACTCCGGCTGTGTTCACCACATAAGACGGCTCGTTGCGCCGTCCGCGATGCGGCATGGGCGCAAGGTATGGCGCGTCGGTTTCGACGAGGAGGCGATCTGCCGGCAACTGTGTGGCGATCTCGCGCAGTTCATCCGAGCGCTTGAACGTCAGTATGCCGGAAAACGAAACATAACCGCCAAGTTTGACTCCGGTCTGCGCCAGTTCAGCGCCGGAGGAAAAGCAGTGAAGGACAAACGGAAAAGCGCCGCGCGCGGTTTCTTCGGTCAGAATAGCCGACATATCCTCGTCGGCATCACGCGAATGAATGACCAATGGAAGCTGTGTGCGCCTGGCTGCCTCTATATGGTTGCGCAGACCCGTTGCCTGTGCCTCTCGCGGGGCGTTGTCATAGAAGTAGTCAAGACCCGCCTCGCCTATGGCGACGACTTTCGGATGGTCTGTAAAGGCCACAATTTCATCGGGTGTGACGTGCAATTCTTCGTCTGCATTATGCGGGTGGGTTCCGACGGAGCAGTAGACGGAATCGTATTTTTCGGCAATTGCCCTGATCTGCCCGAATTTCGATACCCGCGTGCAGATAGTCACCATTCGGCCGACGCCGGCGGCTTCGGCCCGTTCGATAACGGCATCCCTTTCTTCATCGAAATCGGTAAAATCGAGATGGCAGTGACTGTCGACGAGCATCCGGTGTGCCTATTTAACTTCTTCTGCTTCTACGTAGCGCGGGAAAACCGGCTGTGGCTTGGAAATGGCGGTGCCGCCTTGCAGACGTCCCCCCTCGCCCAGCCGGTCAAAATTTCGCGCATCCGCATCAACCGAAAGTATGTCGAGGAGTTTTGCCGCCGAATCCGGCATGAAGGGCTGGCACAAAATGGTGACCTGCCGGATGACTTCAGCAGTAACGTAAAGCACCGTACCCATGCGTTGCGGATCGGTTTTCTTCAATGCCCAAGGCTCCTGGCCGGCAAAATAGCGGTTTGCTTCCGATACCACGGCAAATATCGCCGCCAGCGCACTGTGAATTGCCTGGCGCCCCATTGCTTCGCGTGTTTCGGCAAGCAATCCGTCCGTTGCCTTGAGCATTGCCAGGTCCGCATCAGTGAAATCGCCGGGCTGCGGTATCTGGCCGTCGCTGTTCTTGGCGATCATCGACAGCGATCGCTGCGCGAGGTTGCCGAGGTCGTTGGCAAGATCCGAGTTGATGCGTCCGACAATCGCTTCGTGGCTGTAGTTGCCGTCCTGTCCGAACGGAACCTCACGCAAAAAGAAATAACGCACCTGGTCGAGACCATAATGTTCCACCATGGAGAACGGATCGACCACATTGCCGACCGATTTTGACATTTTTTCGCCGCGGTTAAAGAGGAATCCATGCGCAAAGACACGCTGCGGCAGCTCTACGCCCGCGGACATCAGGAACGCGGGCCAGTACACGGAATGGAAGCGGATGATGTCCTTGCCGATTATGTGGACATTGGCCGGCCAATAGTCCCAAAGCGGCGCGTCCGTATCGGGATATCCAAGTGCGGTGATGTAGTTGGTCAGCGCATCGACCCAGACATACATGACATGGCCGTGGTCATCGGGAACCTTGATGCCCCAGTCGAATGTCGTGCGTGACATCGACAGATCCTTCAGCCCGGATTTAACAAACGACACCACCTCGTTCTTGCGTGAATCCGGCCCGATGAAATCGGGATTCTTCCTATAGTGATCAAGCAAACGGTGCTCATAGGCGGACAGGCGGAAAAAGTAGCTTTCCTCCTCAACCCATTCCACGGGGCTGCCCTGTGGCCCGTAACGGATCTTGTCGTCGCGCAGTTCGGTTTCGCTTTCCTGGTAGTAGGCTTCATCGCGCACGGAATACCAGCCGGCATAGCTGTCCTTGTAGATATCGCCGGCCTCGACCATCTTTTCCCAGATCGCCTGGCTTGCACGGTGGTGCCGATCCTCAGACGTGCGGATGAAATCGTCATTCGACGCGTTCAAAACCTCGGCCATGCGCTGGAATTCAGCGGTATTCCTGTCAGCAAGCTCACGGGCGGTGATGCCCTCCTTGCGCGCTGTCTGCAGCATTTTCTGGCCGTGTTCATCGGTACCGGTCAGGAAATATACATCTTTTCCGTCATGGCGCTGAAACCGGGCCAGCGCATCGGTCGCAATCAACTCGTAAGCGTGCCCGATATGCGGCGATCCGTTCGGGTATGAAATGGCAGTTGTAATATAATAGCGGTTCTGATCGCTCATTATCCGTCGTCACTTATCCGGGTGGTTTTGGTGCAAGATACGTCGATATATCTTTGTTAGTTGCCGTCATACGGCAAAAAAAACGCGGTGGCTATGCCGCAGGCATTCGAAACAGCGAAGAAAAGATCGAGATAACCGTTTGTTTGCGATCCAGATTATAGCTGTCGGCGGTCGCCAGTTTCTGCTGCAGTTCGCTCGCCAGCGAAGCCCAGTGCTCCGCGGCCTGCAGATTTCCATGATTGGCTGCATCACCGGCCATAAAGGCTATCCTCTCAGCCGTGTAATTGATGAAAAAGCTGTAAGCCATTTCGCGGTCGCGCGCCGTCAGCGTGTCAGCGAGCGTGTGAACCGCCTTTTGCGATCGTTCGGGCCCATTCTGAAGAATCTCTTCGAAGGTTTGTGCTATTTCCAGACCGCCATAGCGCAGCAGCAGTATCGCGTTGGCCAGACTGCCTTCTGCATGTTGAATTACCGCTTCTCTAACTGAAGGATCCTGATTGGCCGCCAACCCAAGATGGTCGAGGCCCTGTGTCATCTGATCACGGTTCAGCGGCTCCAGGCGCAACGGCATGCAGCGCGACCGGATGGTGGGCAATAATTTGCCCGGCGCATGCGACAATACAAGAAACAGCGTTTTCTTCGGCGGCTCTTCCAGGATTTTCAGTATGGCATTTGCAGCCGACCGGTTCATGTCGTCTGCCGGGTCGATAATTACGATGCGCCAATTACCGGTGCCGGAGGTCTGGCTGAGGAAATGCCCTGCCCTGCGCACCTCGTCGACTGTGATTGCCGATTTGACTCGACCTGTCTTTGCATCCACGGGGCGCGCCAGATGCAGCAGATTATGGGAGGCACCTCCCGCAAGCTGGCGCAACACCGGCGCATTCAAATCCGGATCGGACAAGGTGGGTGGCGCCGTATTCGGCTCTTCATGGGTAAGGATGTGATAGGCAAATCGATAAGCCAGCGTCGCCTTGCCTATGCCCTCTGGGCCTTCGAGCAGCAATGCGTGATGCAAATGGCCCGCCTGATATGTTTTTGCCAGGAATTCCGCGGCATTTTCATGTCCGAACAGCCGGGTGTTTTCCGCCGGCGGTATGGCGCCGTCCAGAACGCCCGGATCGAGACTCATGACTGTTGTGCTCCGGCGTGGTCCGTATCTGAGGAAGCCGCATCGTCAAGCAGCGGGTGGACGAGTTTTTCGATAGATTGTGCGATTGCGTCAGCCGGTTGATTGCCGTCAACCACCTTGCACCGGCCTGGTTCCTTTGCCGCCAAATCCAAAAAGGCCTCTCGTCTTTTTTCATGGACCGCCAGGGCTTCTTTTTCATAGCGATCAGGGTCCGCACGCCCACCGCCGGACCGGGCGCGGGCGCGGGCAAGCCCCACTTCGGCCGGAAGATCGAGAATGATCGTCAGATCCGGAACCATACCGTTTATGGCAACGCGTTCCAGGGCGCTTACGAATTCAGGCTCCAGATTGCCGGTGACGCCCTGATAAACCCTGGAGGAATCCATGAACCGGTCGCACAGGACAATTTTTCCGGCATCGATGGCCGGGCGAATGAGTTCTTCCACATGATCACTGCGGGCGGCAGCGAACAGTATTGCCTCCATGCGCACGCCGAACTCTTCAGCAGCTCCCGACAGGAGAACATGGCGCACTGCTTCAGCGCCGGGGGAACCGCCAGGTTCCCGCGTCATGACCACATCGTATCCGCGGGTGCGCAATGCTTCGGCAAGGTACTGGATCTGCGTCGATTTTCCAGCGCCCTCGCCACCCTCAAATGTGATGAACCGTCCCTTCAAAGAAACATGATCCTCGTCTGTTCGGGTCGGTTTTAAGTGGGTTTTTCCCGGTCGTCCAGACAATCCGCTGCCGCCTATTGAATTAGTCGGTGAATACTTACACGCCACTTAATCTATTTGAGGCAGCTGTTGACAACTTAAAAGGTATTCAGGGTCAGTGCCAAAACTGCCCCAATTCCAACAGGGCGTCCAATGCTCTCTTGTGGAGCGGCCCCTTCTGCACCGATGCCGCAGCGTAAAGGGGTGTTTGCTGGCTGAGTGTGTCGCCAATCCATACTTTCAGCAAACCGACCGCACGTCCTTCCTCGACCGGTGCCGTGAGGGGCCAATTATAGACAATGCGCGCCTTGAGACGATCGGCATTGGTTATCGGCACCATGATATTGATCGGGCCGTCGGCCATGAGTGGAATTTTCGATTGCTCACCTCCATAAACACTGGCGCTGCCAACAATCTCACCATCGGCAAAGAGTTGCTTTTTCTCAAACGCGCGCAATCCCCATTCCAGCATTTTGCGGGCCTCTTCAGCGCGCTCCTTGATGCTGGACATGCCGCTCATTGCAAGGAAGAGCCGCCGTCCCTTGCGTTCGATCGAGCTGACGATCGCGTATCCGGATTCTTCGGTAAAGCCTGTCTTGAGCCCGTCAACGCCGATATTGGAGCGTAAAAGCGGGTTACGGTTGCGCTGATAAATACCGTTCCATTCGAAAGCATCTTCCGAATAGATCGAATAGTATTCGGGGTAGGTCTGCTGGATGTGGCGGGCAAGCTGGGCCAGTTCGCGCATCGTGACGCCGGCTGCCGGGTCCGGCAATCCGGTTGAATTGGCAAAAACTGATTTTTCAAGACCGAGTTCGCGGGCGCGCTCGGTCATCATTTCCGCGAAATTGGCTTCGGAACCCGCCATTCCCTCGGCGATAACGATGCAGGCGTCGTTGCCGGACTGGACGATGACGCCCCGCATAAGGTCTTCAAGCCGAATCGAGGAATGGATTTCCGCAAACATTGTGGAGGTGCCGGAAACGGCGCCGCCGGTCCGCCAGGCGTTTTCGGATACCTCGAACTCGTCATCGAGTGACAGCTGGCCGGTTTTGAGCGCATTGAAGACCAGCTCCATGGTCATCAGTTTTGCCAGCGATGCCGGCGGAATTGGGTCGTCCTCATCCTTGGCGAACAGTACCGTTCCGGTTTCCGCTTCGATCAGATAGGCCTGTTTGGCTTTGGTTTGAAAAAGCTGCGCGAATGCAGCGGTCGGAATGACTATGATAATCGCTAAGGCGATAGAAAAGATGGTTGTCCCCATCCTGTTGATCATGATTCCGGTTCCCTGTTTGCGCGTCATCCCTGCCGAAAGGTTAGCAATCGGATGACGTTCTATCAATCAAGATGGCGGTGATTGAGATCAAAGATTCCGGCGTTTCCACGATGCCGTAATCATTTCACCGGTCAGACGGTCCGAACCGGCCAATATGGCGCCGAACGGCGTTTCGGCCTGCTGCTCAACGCGCATCTGCGCATAAGACGACAATGCGGGAGACAGTGCCGGCTGGCCTTCGGCAATAGCGGGTACCAGCGATGGGCGCTCGCGTGGAACCGGACCAACATCAGGAAGTGAAATATCAACGACAGCCGGAAGACGTCCGCCCTTGACTGCCGGTACGTCAGGGCTGGATGGAGCAAGCGCCACTGCCGACGGCGCACCGGTAACGGCGGCGGATGCAACTTTCACCTCGCCTCCGCCGAAGATCGAGGCGACGGTCCGCTGCGGCGCTCTCATGGCAAGCATCACACCGGAATTGTTATCCTTGTCGTCGCCGGCGGGTACCGGTGAGCGACGCCCGTTTTTCTCGAAGGATGCCATCAGATAGCGCATATCGCGGCCATCCATCCGAGCCCTGCCGATATATTGGACCCGGACATTGGCAACCCCTTCCCGCTTCATTTCGAGCAGGTCGGCTGTCCGGCTGGATACGTCGATAATACGCCCCTTTTCGAACGGGCCGCGATCATTGACACGCACCACAACGGAATGGCCGTTCTTGAGATTGGTGACACGGGCGTAACTTGGCATCGGGAACGTCGGATGGGCGGCCGATAGATGATACTGATCGTAAATTTCGCCATTGGCCGTCAGACGGCCATGGAAATTGGGACCGTACCAGGATGCCATTCCCTTCTTGTCATAGTCTTTTTCTTCCTTGGGATGGAACCAGCGGCCTTTGACCCTGTAGGGTTTGCCGACCTTGTAGGTGCCGCCACCCTTTTTGACATTCTTTGAAACGGTCACCCGCTTGCTGGCCGATACGCCATAATCCTTGGAAGTGAATTTGGTTTTGGTGTTGATGTCGGCGCGGTTACCGGAACTGCCGCAGGCGCTGACTGCAATGCCGACGGCGAGGATAAAACCGGCGCGGAAAACAAGCCGCATTCGGCCGCCTGGGACGCAGCTGCGCTTCGCCTCGGATCTGGTTTTGGCAAAACCGTTTTGCATATATCGTTTCATTCCGATTTCGCTGAACGCAGAACTGCTGCACTTACATACAACAATTAGGACTATTTCCCAATGCCTTACTTCTCAACAAGGCATTTTGACCCAGAACGGTTTGGAAGATGTCAATAAAGCCGTTGTTTGGCGCATTTTCAAAGCAATTTAGTCAAAATGATTTGGATGTGGTTAATGGCATATGAAAGCCTCTGCGTCGGCTAAGCATATCCCCGGCTTTTCGTGAACCCCGCATCGGCGTGTCCGCAAAATTTTGTTGAAAGGCATCTTGCAAATCGAAAGAACTTATCGCAATAAGGCGCGTCCGGAGGAGTGGCCGAGTGGTTGAAGGCACCGGTCTTGAAAACCGGCAGGCGGGAGACCGTCTCGTGGGTTCGAATCCCACCTCCTCCGCCAGAAAATATACCTAACTTCTTGTATTATATTGGTTATTTTTGCTATTTTCAATCGAGTTCTTACTTTAGTTCTTATTTTTGTGTCGCGTAATACCCCTCTGTCAACGCATCCCCTCCTCCCAAATCACTCTGATCCCCTGACGAAGTTTGATATTGCGGCCCTCATATTCCTTGCGGGCAATCATCAGGAAGGCTTTGGCGTCAGTAACCTTGGCAAATGCGGCAAGCGTCTGCTGGATACCGTTGCCATTGTCAAACCACATTTCGACCTTGAATGAGAGATCGTCGGGCGGGGCCTTGGGGCCGATCGGCTTCGGAGGCTTCTTCTGGCCGGCGTGTAAGTCAGTCAGCGCGCGTGCAAGGGTTCGGCATACAAAGGATGCATATTCGAGCGAATGCGCTTCCCTGCCATTGTAGCCGACCGTGGAATGAGGTTTTTTATCCGCGTCCTCGATGAAAACATGGCAGCGGGTTTTGCGGACCTTGAGCGGAAACTTGATGTGATCGATGAATTTCGACACGCACCATCATGCTTTCTCCGCAATGTCGAGATTGTTAAATTCGTGCCCCTGCTCAGAAATAGTTCAGGCCCGCCGTCAGTTCAATTCCGAATTGGGCGGACGCGGCAGCTTTGCGAAGATTTCGCCTTCCACCGGCGAGACGGCCAGGCGCATCATTTTTGCGATCGCCAGAATTTTTTTGACCGTTATTGTCGGATATTGCTGCTCGAGATCGTCTATAGGGAAACCCTCCGGATCCTGCGGGTTGAATTCGGCCGAGGATGCAATACGGTCGGCGTCAACTTCCATCTGTTGAAAATGCGCCGCGAGTACCGCCCAGGCATCATCGCATTCTTCGTCGAACGTTCCCGCCGGCAGGCCGCACAGATCTATCGCGACGTTGAACAGGCTCATCGTTGGATCCTCCCTCCGACAGCCTAACCATATATCCACCAACAAAAAAGCCGCCTCGATCGGCGGCTATACTGAGATCGAAATTTCCTATTGGAATTGAAGTCCGATTGTTTAATCTACCGACAGTTGATTGCGAGGGGGTATGCAATGAATCAGAAGATTGTTTGTGTTTTGATGCCGGCCGTTCTGCTGCTTTCGGGGTGCATCAGCGGAACTTCGACAGTTGGCTACAGACCGAACACGACATTGAAGAAAACCGATGATGTGTTCTTTGAGTGCCGTGTTGAAGCCGCAAAGAACGTTCCGGCCAACACGATAACCAGAACGTCACCGGTTCGATATACGCCGGTCCACACGACCTGTACCAGCGGATATTGCTATTCAACGGGTGGAATTCGGTATGGTGGATACACCTCGAGCGTGGACAAGAACGCCTCTCTGCGAAAAGAGTTTTTCAGACGTTGCCTGCAGAAAAAAGGATTTACGCCCGTTACCATTCCGCAGTGCCTGCCGACACAAGTACCCCACGGGTACAAGGTCTCCATGAGCGACAAGCTTACAAAGCCCGGTGCCAATGCCTGTGCCTACAAGGTGACGGACAACGCATCCCAGATCGTCAATCTGAAATAACCAGGCTTATAGGTTGGCAGCTCCATCGTTGATTTGAGGATCGAGACGCGAAATAGTGCCCTCAAACCAACCGCCGGGGAGATCTGACGATGTGCGGCCGCTTCATAACAACCGGCACCTGGGCCGAGTACCGGAAATATATGAGCATATTGCCGCCGGAGGTGGACGGCCGGAACGGGCCGGAGCCGAACTACAACACGGCGCCGACCTCGACGCTTGAGATCGTGACCAGCCACGACGGCGGGATCGGCATTGAACCGGTGAAATGGGGACTGGTGCCGCATTGGTCGAAGGACACGAAAGTCCGGATGATGATCAATGCCCGCGGCGAGACGGTTGCGGAAAAGCCGTTCTTCCGGACCGCCTTCGAATACGGCCGCTGCCTGATTCCGGCAACGGGCTATTACGAATGGCTGGTCCTGGACAAGAAGACGAAGGAAAAGCAACCCTACCTCATCCACCTGCCAGGCGATGCGCCGACATTCGAGCCCTTCGCCTTCGCCGGCATCATGTCACGCAACAAGAACCTCGACACGGTGACCTTCGCAATCGTCACGCTGGCGGCGACGGACAACATTGCGCACATCCATGACCGGATGCCGGTGATCTTAAAGGGCGGCACGCTCGAGGCGTGGATGAACCCGGAAACGGGTAGGGCCGATGCGCTGGATCTGCTGCAGGATAACCGGGGGACAGATCTGGTTTATTATCCGGTGTCGCATGAGGTGGGGAGCGTGAAGAACAAGGGGCCGGAACTTATTTCAGAGATATAATATTCTTCGCCGGACATCAGGAGAAACAAAGAATTCATGACATTGCTTAAGCGCTGGGCGCCAATCATCGGTGGTGAAATTCTTATATTTGCGGCTTCGATAGCCTTAAAACCAGATTTTGTAGAAGCAAACATGAATTGGTTTGTAGTTTGTGGGATTGCTTTGCTGGTTGCCGGTGCCTTTTGGTCCAAATCAAAAACGGAAGAGGGTAAATTGCAAGGCACCGACGGCATTCAAATAGACCAGAGCATAACTGCCCCGAACAACACGGGTATTATAACGCAGACCAACAAGAACTTTGTCGGGACACCGCCGCCACGATTTGAATGGGGCGACCTTAGCGACGCATCCGGAAGCAATGGCAAAACAATTTATAAGGTTCCGCTGAAAATCATTTCAACGCATCCAGTCGGTGAAATCTGGGTATCAGTAGATGGGAACGGTGTCGATGATTTGCACCTTATCCCTGTTGAACGCTCGCAAGTAGAAAGACAGGTAGATTACGACCAAAACGGCGGATTGATAAGGATATATAATGCAAGTGGCCGTTACATTCTGCAGTTCGAGGCGCACCAGGAATCAGACTCACCTAAAGTTAAATACGGTTTCGGGTGAACGCGTAAAAAAGGCCGCCACAATGGACGGCCTTTTGCTTCATCTCAATACGGCCGTACAGCTAGTCCGCCAGCGTGAAGTCCACGATATAATACTCCCCAAGCGAAAATTGCGCTATCGCATCCGGATTGGTGATCATCATTACGATCTCGCCGGACGGCGCCCATTTCCACCATTCCAGATCGCATTTGTCTGGCGCGTGAAACGGTTTCAAATTGGGTTTGTAACCAACACCTCGACACTGTGCTTGAACTTCTTTTCTTCAGGTGGAGGCTGATCTTCTTTTTTGAGATCGAACTTGATTCCTGCTTCGTTAAATGCCCGCACCACCACAGCTGCATCGCCACTAAGTTCGTTACCTATCCGCGTCGTTATCAGGACCCCTGTGGGTGGATGAAACCCAAGACCCGCAACAACCGCTGTATTGAGCGACCATTTGCACTTGCGAAATGAACGTTCAAGCTGGCTTGTCAACTTTACTGAGTCTGCGGACACCATATCTCGCGCAAGCAGCACAAAACCAGCGGATGCAGATAATTCACGTTCAAGTATTTCGATTTCTTGCAACGACAGCGCCCTTGGCTCAAGCGCCTCAAGGCGTTTCTCAAGTTCCGCGATCATCCTTCGTGCATCATCAGGAGAGTCGGCACCCGTATTATCTTTGTATTGAGCAATCGTGTCGTCTTTTAGTGCAATGCGTTCATTGAGCGTTCCAATGCGGTCGGAAAACTGCAAGCGGCAGATTCCGTAGGCCGCCACTAATATGATAACGGCGCCGACTATAAAAGTCACGGGAGCTTGGCTGATCACAGCCCACTCCGATTGCAGATATTTAACGAACTCCATTTGCAAAGCATTATCGGATTCCCTTTGATTTTAAAACTCATTGCTGTAAGCGGAAAATATGCAGCTGGCGTTGTTATGCGTTTACTTCGCCTTTCGGCTTAACCAGTTCATCAAAATAACCTCGGCGCCACGCGGGCCGAGATAAGCGAGCGCAGCAATCACGCCGACCGAAACCGGCCGTGACAATTCCAGGTAGACCGCAACACTATCGCCGATCAGCGCCATACCGATGCAGATCGGGATCTCCCAAATCAGTTCCTTGCCAAAAAACCGGCGCTTGCCTTTTTTGGTCTCCAGCGAGTGATACATGAGCCGTCCCATCGCCGCTCCGATCAGTGTTGTCGCCGCGCCACCAAGCCAGGAATCCAGAAATCCAACCAGGCTGAAGCCTTCATTCATCAGGTCGGCTCCCCCTCGGCCAGGTCGGGAATGGTTTCCCAGGAATGGCCCGCCGCCATGATGCAGGTGACGCCGGACGTGTTGGTCATGAGGATCGTCCAGGTGCCGGTGTCCGACGTGTAGATCTCGAACATCGCCTTGCCCGTGGCGGACAGTCCGAGCGCCATCGGCGATTCCTGGTACTTTTCACTGAGGGCCTTGATCAGCTTCGTCCGGTCGCCGCAAGTCAGCCCCGCCGCCTGTGCTTCGGGAGCCGCGAACAACGCCAGCGGCAAAACCAACGCCATGATCAGGTTTCGTGTGCTCTTGATCATTTCCGAATTCTCCAATTGAGTGCCTGGTGGACTGGCGCGCGGCCCACAGGGAAGCGCCGGCGGTCAGCAGCAGAACGACCGCAACAAATGCAAGAACGTCGCGCAGGACGCGCCCTCGCCTATTTCCGGCACGCCGGTGCACGCCGGCAGGCGCGGTTGTTGCGCGCGACATCGACGGCGAACGGCTTGTCATTCGTCGCGATGTATTTCGCCGTCTCCGGTTTCGGGCTGGTCATCACAAATCCCGCCCCTTCCGTCGCCGGCGTCGTCGTGCAGGCCGCCAAGAAGCTCGCGGCAAAGATCGGAAACAGACATGCGATCCAGTTCCGTTTCATCCTCATTCCCCTTTCTGATCAGCTCGACGGCGCGCTGCGACGCTTCCAGCGCCACGATCCGCCGTTCGTCCTTGCGGGCGGCCGGCACCGCGAAAAGGCAGAAATAACCGGCAACGGCCGCCGCGCCGATCGCGCCGCCGGCGACAACGCCGCCGATAAGCTTGATGTTTCCGATCATTGCGAACTGCCACCCCGGGCAAGCAGGATCGCGCGCTGCGCCAACGCCTTGCCGCGCCGTTCCTTGATAATCCAGAACGCGAACCCGGCGGCGACCAGGACGATCAGACCGGCAACGGCGGGATGCAGCGACGATATGGCGGTCAGGGCCGTCGTGATGAACCCGCCGACCGCGCTCCAGAACGTCGTCGATTTCGTCAGCGGCTTGTCGACGCCTGGTACCGGTACCGCGACCTCCTTCGGCGGCTCGGCCGCGGCCGCCTTGGCGCGGTCGATGATCTGCTCCAGGGTTTCCGGCGCGACCAGCGCCTTGTTGAGACCGTCGCCGGCGTAATAGGATTGTCCTCGATGCACGGTGCGTTCCGAGCCCCTCGTCATCGCCAGAACCGGGAATGATGCCCATTCCATCGCCAGGCGCTTGCCGAATTCGGTTCGCGATATGCGGCCGCCCATGAAATCGTGATAGCCGCGGCGCACCAGCAGGTGATAGCCAAGCCGGTCTTGCAGATCCGGATCGAGCCTTTGCGAACCCGACAGGCCCAGCTCGTCTTTCAGTCCCTTCAGCGTCGCGCGCATGAACTGGTAGCCGCCGGTCGCCGAAGACCGGAACCGCCTGGTCCAGCTGCGCTGCGCGGTCTGGATCTCGTCAATCGTCATCGACGTGACAGGCTTGGGCAGCTTGCCCTGGTTGTGCCCGTAGATCACGTCATAGCCGCTGCGGTCCGCCGTGCCGACTTCAGTCTTTCGAATGTAGTCAAGCAGAACCGCCGCACCGGCCGGTATGGTCTTATCCATGGTGAATTCCTTTCGGTTGATGACGAAGGTCCGGCGCGCACAATTCCGGCTCGGCCCGCCATACAGCGTGGCTTTTACGCCGCACCCTTGATCAGTCCCAGATTGACAAGCGCTGTTCGCAATTCATCTTGCAGCGTGTGCATGTTTCGAAGATCGTCCGCCAGTTCCTCACACTTGTCACGCAGCGCTTCGACTTCCGCCTGTGTCGGCGTCGCCGAGAACGTCAGCCCACCGATCTCGTTATCGGTGTTGCCGAGCGTGACGGCGGCCTGCCCCGCGCCGGCGGGTTGAACCACCGCGGCGGCATTGAAAAACCCTTCACGAAACGATCCGCCCAGGAATGTGTTGCGCGTAACCACGGACGCCGCGCCCGCCACAATGGCGTAGTCGGCGCCGGCCAGAATGTTGTCCGTGATGTGCAGTTCGTTTGTGCCGGTCGTGTTCGCATAGATCGGAAAGTTGGTGCCGGTTCCCCTGTTGAAGACATCGGTGTGGAAATTGTTGAACGCGATCACGGAAGCGGTGATATTGTCGAGCGCGATGATGTGGTTGATCGTGTTGTCGACGCCCGCCTCGTCGTGAGAGAACGTGTTGTGGGTGATGCGCAGCCGCGATTTGAAGGATGCCGAACCGTCCAGATAGAGGTTTACGCGGCTGTTATAAATCGAGTTGTGGGTTATCGAACCGGAATGGCAGGCGTTGAGATACACGCCGTCCTGGTTCGGCGCCAAGGCATCGTTGGTCGCAAACCAGCAGCCATTGATGACGAAATCGGTGACCTCCTCGAAATAGACGCGACGGTAGCTGGATGAATTTGTCGCTGCCGTGCCGCCAAGATCGGCCGAACAGTTGTACATATAGACCGCCTGCCAGCCTTTGATCCGATAGTCGACCTCCGACGCGAACACCGACGAACAGTTGCGCAACCACACGCCATTGGACGTGCCGTCGGGCGTCGGATCGTCCAGATAAAGCAAACCCGTGTTGTTGATGCCGAAGCACTCGTCAAACCAGAGAAACGAGCAGTCGCGGCCACCGACAAAAAAGTGACCGCAGTCATAAGTGTGGCAGCGAACAAAATTGCTGCGCCCCATATATTGAGCGTCGATGCCCTTACTCAACCCGGAAAACCAGCAATCGTAGCAACGCAACCAATTGTCATGATAGGTCGAGTTCGGCCCCTTGAACTCAATTCCGGCCGACGTCCCGGGCGTTACGGCATCCCCCAGGAAATGGATGTCGCGGCAAAACAGGACAGATCCGGTGCCGGCTGCTTCCGTCACCCGGACAAATGACAATATGGCGTATGCTCCGCCCTTGTTGGTGAGTACCGTCTGCCGTGGGTTTTCACCGACAAATTCGATGGATCTGCTTTCAGGGATCGTTACCGCAGCTGCCACATAGAAAGTCCCTTCGGGCACCAGTATCCGGTCTGCGACCGCGACAGCTCCCTCGATCGCCGCTTCGCAGTCGGTCGTATTGTCGCCAATAGCGCCGAACCATCGGATATCGACCGCTCCCACATAAACCCGCACCCAGGCGCCGGCGCTTGACGCAACAGTGTCAGCCTTTAGGTAGACGCCTTCCTGCGTGTCGGCGGCGATCTGTGTCGAATAGTCCGCCGCTATCCATATGAACATTCCTTCGCGCCCGGATTCGGTCAGGATCGCGACGGTATCCTTCGCCGTATTAAGCGCTTTCATGGCAGAGCGCGTTGCGACATCGGTCGGAATATTGAGAGATGCGGGCGACAACGCAGCCCGCCATTCCGTACCCTCCGTCCACAGCGCCGCGCTCTCATATTGCCTGAGTACGGCAGTCGCCGCTCCATTGATCGTTTCCGAACCGTCCGGATCAATCGTCACGGAACCGGCGCCGATGTTGAAAACATTGCACAGGAACGTTGTTCCGGTCGCCAAACCGGCAACGATCGTCGCCGCAGCGGTGAGCGAAGCCGTTACCGGAGTCGCAGAATTGAAAACAATGTTTGCCCTTCCGTCATTCGCGACGATCGTATAGTCGGCGGTCTTGACAACTTCATCGCCGGCGCCGACTGAAATGGCGTTCAAAAGCCGGATAACCTCGACGGGATCAGGTTGCTTGGTATCGCTGTGCGGGATCCCGCCGAAGACTAGCTGCGGTGAAAGTGCAGTCATGATGACCTCAGATGTTGGGCGGTTCAGGTGATGGTGAAGTCGATCGGGCCGACGCGCGTACCGGCCACCAGGGATCCGTTCAGCGGCTCGAGCCAGGCGCGGTAGTCGCCGGCGGAAAGGCCGGTTTCCGTGTGGGTGTCGGGATCACTGGGAAGTCCGGGTTCGATGCGTATTTCGTTCGCGTCGTCAAAGTCGGCCGACGCCCCGTCGGCCCTGTAAACCCGGGTCGCGTAGTAATTGAGCGAGGAAGGCGCGGTCCACTTGTACGTCGCCTGGCCCGCAACGGTATCGTCGACCGACGTGGCGCTGAGAGCGCCCGGTGCCGTGGCATCGGCAGTGGCGACAACCTCATAGATCGCCGACCAGTCTGAGGCGCTGCCGGAAATCGTGTAGACGCGCCAGCGGTATTCGTAGGTCGCGCCGTCGGAAACAATGGCCGATGTCCCCGCGCCGTCTTCGGTGCGAACGGAAAACTCCTCCCAGATCGACGTTGTCTTCAACCGGTACTGGATCTGAACGATGACATCTTCGCGGGTCGGCTTGGTGAAGGTGGCAAGCAGGCGGACGGACGATGTTCCGCTTGTATTGGCGATCTGCGCTGGCTGAACGCTCATATTCGCCTGGATGATATTGGTCAGGGAATTGTCGACCGTGATCGTGGTGTTGAAGTTCGGGCGCTCGCCTTCCTCGCCGGCTGTCAGGTTCCACCGGTCATCGTCGCAGCGGATCAGAACAAGCGGGATCGTCAGACCGTCGAACGTATCGGCGCCCGGGACAACCTCGTAAATGCCGGAAAGGGCCGCGTCCGACGCCAGGTTGAGGCGGATGAACCGCCGGCGCTTGGCGAAGATGCCGCGGATACCGGCCTGGACGGCAAGGCGCTTGGTTTCGTGCTGGCGGCCGATCGCCGCCTTCAAGAGCCTTATGGTCTGATTGTGATTGGGGACCTGGTAGATCTCGACCTTTTGCGTCTTGATCTTGTCGGAAACGACATAGTCGGGCGCGACCCAGGTGGCGCTTTGCGTTCCCTTGAAGGCGAAGTTCGGTTCCGTGTAGGACGCGATGTAATGGGTCGCGAGGCTCTCGCCGTCATTCCCGTCCATGCTCTCGATATCGCCGATATCGGCATCGGTGAGCACAAGATCCGGATCGCTGTCGTATTTACCGACATAAAGGCCGAGCTTGCCGTCGTCATCGGTCCACAAAACACCGTCGCAGGCGCCGAGGATCCAGTCCTCGGCCTGCTTGTTGGTATGGCGATCCTTGTTGATCGCAAGGGCGACCTCGTAGCGGTTGGCAAAGTTGGCGTAACGGTCCTGGACCTGCTCGTCGCAGATATCGGCCTGGGCGGCGACGTTGGTCCAGTTGATATCGCCGGAATCGTTGTTGAACCGCTCCGCGTCCATGCGGTGCGTTGCCCAGAACAGAGCGCAGTTTCCAAGGTTCGGCCCCCAGGTCGTCGGATCGTCAACCCGTTCCGTCCCCGATCCGCCATTGTTGCTGTCGTTTCGCGGATCGTAATAGCGTCCGTACCACGCCGCCCGCGTTACATCCGGCTCGCCGAGGCCAAGAACGCCGCGGTGCCGGCGGATCCTGTTGTAGGCCTCGTTGGACGGTGCCCGCAGTGTCAAAAGCGTATCTGAAACGCCCGCGCCCTTGTGGTTCGCCGTCCATTCGGTGAACGCCGCCGTCAGCGTTGAAGATGCCGCCTGGGACGGTGTGCCCGCGCGTTTTTCGATCGCGAAGTAGGTGCCGCCGTTATACTTGAATTCATCGTCCGTCACGTTCCCGTCACCATCGAGCGTAACGGCGATATCCGACAGATAGGTGCTGATCTCGGTCGTTGCTTCGGCATCGCCCTGCGCGACAAGCTTGTAAAGCAGGCCGTCCTTGACCTCGGCCAGGATCACCTGCCCGCCGACCCGGAGCCTGCCGCCGAGCATGAACCGCGCCGCTTCCGCCTGCAGGAAATTGCCCTGGATCTCCTGCGGCTGCGGCGCCGGCAGGGATCCGGCATCAGGCGCGAAAAGCGCGTTGACCGCGAAGTTCAGCGCAATGCCGATAAGCACGGATCCGAGCGCGCCGCCGACCGAAAGCAGAGCCGATCCGATCACCGCCTGCGCAACGACACTGACGCCGACAGCATTCAGCGCACCGGAGACCAGGGCGACAATGCCCGAAACAATGCCGGCATGCGCCTGTACCGGCGTCAGCGCTGTCGACAACGCCAATGCCGCGGCTATCAGTTTCAGTCGCATGACCAGGCTTTCAGAATTGTCGGACGGAACTTGCGAAACGAACCGCGAGCGGTTTTGAACGCAGCGCGCGGATCCAGGAACAGCCCGGCAACCTCATCGCCGTGAAAATCCATGACGATGAAATCACCACGCGCCGGCTGGCCGTCTTTCGGTTCGAACCCGATCGAGCGCATGCCTTCCTCGACAAGGTTGCCATTGCCGCCGGCGGCGAGGATCAAGGCCTCCGCCGCCTCATCCGTGTTGTACGTGCCGCGCCACTTCGCCATCGGGTCAAGCCCGGTTCGCATCAGCCAGTAATCGGCCATGACGGCGTCACAATCATTCGTCCCGCGCGTGAACACGGTTTTGTCCATCCGCTCCAGCGTCAGGCGGATGGCGGTTTCCATGTCTGCTGTCATCATCGTCAGAGCTCGAGCGTGACCCCGCCGGCGTAGCGGGCGATGAACTGCGCATATTCATCGTTCGTCACGCCGTGGATGATCTCGGAGCGGAATTTATGCCCGTTATAGGTCAGGAGGTTTGCACCGACGCGGGACCGCCCGGAATTCTGGTTCACCGCCTTGACGGTTAGCGAATAAAGGAACTTATAGGATCCATCGTCCTGTTTTCTGCGCAGTTCCTGAAACCCCGGTTTTCCGACCATGGTTAACCGCACCGCATCGCCGGGCTGCGACAGCGCGACAGTGCTGTCCGGGCTGGCCAGGTAGATCTTGCCGATCGTCAGCGGCCGGCCATCGGTCTTCGTTTCGTCGTCGCGCAGCGCCGCATAGTTTTCGGCATCGATATAGCCCAGCCGAAACGCGATCGGCGCGGACGTGCCCTCGCGCACATCGTCGATCGCCGGAATGTCGATAAGCGACTGGAGCTCGCCGCCCTCACTTTTCAGATAAAAACCGGTCCACCGCTCGTCGTCCGGTGTCTTAAGCGAACCGATCCCGCCCCAGAGCCTCACCGTGACGCTTTCAAATTCGACCTTGATCGTCGGACGGCAGACGATGCTGCGGTCGCTCGCTGTCGTTGCGTCCAGCGCCGCGGTGAGCTCGGTTTCGAAACTCACAGATAGGCCTCGTCGATCACTTCGTTCATGACGATCGCGCCGGGTCGCACGATCTGCGCCGGATCGAAAAGCGCAATGAATGTCGACAGGTTCTGCGGGCGACAGATCAGCGAAGGCCGGAGCGTCGCGTGCTCGCCGGCGGCGATATCGCGCCGTAGCGGCGGGGAGAAACTGATCGTGACCGTGGTTCCGTCCCGGTCGATATCGTTCACGTGATAGACGCCCCTGCCCAGCCCGACGATCTTTCCGTAGGTCAACGCATCAGGCCAGCGCGTTTCGTCGAGCACGATCGTGTTAGCGCCCTCGACCGCGGCGGCGGAAACATCGATCGTCGGGTTGAAGGCAAAACCGTAGCCGGTCGAAAAATACTGCCCCGTGGAAAACGGGTTGCCCTGCGCATGGGTCACTTCCGCAGCGGCCAAAGCGGCGGTCGATGCGAGCTGCGGCGTGTTGCGGATCGGAACGAGGAAACGGGCCAGCTGGGCGTTGTTGATGGCCCAGGCAAAGTAGTTTCCCGCACTTTCACCGTGCGCATTGAATTCCATGCGCAACTGATTGCGCGCGCCGGCGATCGGGATATCGTTCTGGTACGACGCGCGCGAAATGAACCCGTCGATCGTATTGCCCGGCGCGACAAGGATCGAAGCAAAAGGCCGCACCGCTGCGGGCCAGTCATAGAGCGGTATCGTCATGCCGGCCGGCCGTGAACTTGTGCCTGGCGCGACCAGGTCGTGAAATTGCCCTTCACGTCGGAAACCGCGCCTGTTCGTGCCTGTTGGCTCTGTTTCGTGATCATGCCCTTCACGACGCCGTTGTCGTCAACGAAGACGCCCTCGATCCTAAGGTCGACCGGAACCGGAGCCGCACCCTGACCGCCGCCGCCGAAAGCCTGGTCGTTGGTTATAATCGATCCGCTGCGCGAGCCCATGCGCAGGATTTCAGGCCCGTCTTCGCCAATGACATAGGCGCCATAGGGATCGACGCCGCCACCGCCAGCCCTGCCGAACAAGGCGCGGCCGATGCTCGAGAACAGTCCACCACCTCCGCCGCCGAAAAAACCAGCCAGAGGCCCGGTGCCGAGGAACGCGGCCTCCGCCGCGGCGCGGGCTATTTGAATCGCCAAACTGCGCATCTCTTCCTTGGCCTTGCCGGCACCAAAGGTCAACCGATCAAACGCCTCAAAGCCCATTTCGCCCATGGAAACCACGGCATCATTGAACGCCTCGGTCTGCGCCTTCAGCTCGTCGACGCGCTGCGTTTCCGTTTCGATTTGCAGGACCAGGGCACGGATCGCATCGGCCTGTTCCCCGGTCGTCTCGACGCCGGCGCGCCGGATCTCGCGCAGCACACGCTGTTCGGTCTGTGACAGGCCGATGGTCTCAATCTCCTGGCGGAGCGCCTCGGTCACCTGGGCATAGGCGTCGCGCTGCGCCCTGGCGGATCTCGCAGACCCCTTCCGGGTTTCTGTTTCGGGAATTACGGTTTCCAGGCCGGCAAATTCGGTATTAAATCGATCCGGATCGACGGGCGCTCCCATGCGCGACGTTTTTTCCTTTACAGGAAACCCGTTACCAGGGAGCGAACCGATAAAGGAACCGAGTTCCCGCGCATCCTGCAATTGGGACTGCAGCGCTGACAACTCGCGGATCTTGCTCAGAATGTCCCAATTGTCCATAGCTGCGGCGACCTGGTCGAAGGCGTCGACGCCGGCAACCGCGAATTCCAACAATGCGGTTTTGACTTCCACCTTGATCGTTCGCGACAGCTTGTCGAAGCGGTCGTCCAGATCCTCGGCGGCTCTCAGCAAATCTTCCCTGATCACGCCACCAGCATTATCGGCCCGGCTCATCAGCTCATCCATGCCAGCCGCACCGTCCCGTAGGGCGAGGATCATATCGCCGCCGGAGCGCCCGAAGGCTTCGGTTGCCAGGGTCATTTGTTCCTGGGCGGATCCGGCGTTGCGGACCAGCTCGGCAAAGTCGCGCAACAGATCCGTTGAGGATCGAAGATTGCCGTTCACGTCGCGCAGCGGGACATTATTGGCCTGGAGAATGTCGGCAAGGCGACCGCCAAAGAATGCCGCTTCCGATACGCGTTTCGACCATTGCTCAAGGTTCCGCTCGAGGTCCTGCACCGCGACACCGGCCTGCCCGAAACCGAACTGCATGCGCTGCAGTTCGTCTGTCGCCACCCCGACCTTGTCGGCGGCCTTGGCCAACTCGGAAGCTTCCGCCACAACTTCCCGCATTTCGCGAGCGACACCGATGAACCCGATCGCCGCGATCGACGCGGCCAGCGCCTTGGCCTGTGCCGCCATAGCGCCCATCGCCCGGCCGCCCATTCCGACTTCGCGGTTGAAACTGCGTGCTCGACGGGTCGCGGAATCGAACGCCTGCTGCGTCCGGTCCCGGCCCTTGATGTCGAAATGCATGTCACGCATCGCGATGGTCACGATCGCGTTTCCTTTTTCAGTTGGAAATAGGCAAGCCAGCCGATGAGCTCGGCATAGGGCATTGCACCGATTTCAGAGAGTGTCTTGCCGAGCCGCTCACCGAGGGCGAACATCACCATCAGCTGCGGATCGGCTTTCAGGCGTTTCCCGCCTCATCCACGGCCTGGTCGTTCGGCAGATCCGCACCGAAACCGAGGATCTCGCGCGCGATCCGCGAAACAACGGTCGGATCAACGCCATGGGCAAGCTTGTTTTCGTCCATCTTCGTAAATGCGTTCTTGCCGTCCTCGGTGAGTGCCTTGGCAATAAGCGTGCGGATAAACACGGTCACACCGTCGGGCGGCTGACCATTGTCAAGCGGAGCATAGATCTTGCGCCGTTCGTCGCAGGTCAGAGGTTTCCAGACCAGTTTCCGGTTATTCCATTCCGGGACGGTGATATCGCCGTTTTCCAGTCCGTCGAAATGCGCCGTGGCATCGTCAAGCACGCTACCCATGTTACGCCACCGTCGCGGTCGCCAGGGCGCCATTGCCCTGCAGTGAGATCGAGAACGAATTCGTGCCGTCCATCGCCGATTCCCACTGGATATCAGTCACGGACGCCGTACCGGATTTGTATGTTTTACCGCTGCCGTCGGTGTCGGTGTAGAACTCGATCGACACCGAAGCACCGATGGCGAGCGCCGACTGGCCATTCGTATCGGCGGGGTCGTACCAGCCCTCGACCTGGGCGCTCCATCCCGGAATTCCGGTCAAATGCGTCTGGGCCGTATCGCCCTGCGACGTGGTATCGGCAGCCGCGGCACTTTCCGACAGCGTCCATTTTGTGGTTTCGGCAACGGTGTTGGCGCCGAGCTTTACCTTGCCGTTTTTTCCGTGTGATACGCCCATGGTTCAATTCTCCTGTCAGGCTGGGTTTTCGGGATCGCTCGCAAGTGTTCTTGCGATAGCGATGAATTCCGTGCGGCGGATCAGCATCGGTTTGTTGCCATTGCCGTCCGTCTCGGTATTGGAGCGGTGAAGAACAATCGCGTGTGTCAGGCCGGCGATCGTCGCATCGGCCTCGATCGCAGTTTCGATCTTCACCTGGTCGGCATAGGCGCTCGCCTCGATCGTGTCGGCATCACCGACATATCGGAGCGCAACGGTGATGGCGATGTCGCGCCGGTAGTAAGGACCGTGACCGTCGATCGCGACATCCTCATCGCTGGCAAAGACGATGCCGCTCGCCGCCGTGTCCTTTTCCGCCGGCCAGAACCGCCGCTGCGAAACGTCGGTGCCGGCATTGGTCGACGCGCCCTTGACGGCAGCGACGACCGCATCGGCGATCTGCTCGATAATGTGCGTCATGTGGTTTCGTGAAGCCTCAACTCGGTCATGCCGGTGCCGTCCGGTTTCGGCTCAACGATTGTGAAGGCCCTGGCCGTTTCGAGTATGGTAGCCGCCATCGTCGCGCCGATCAGCGACACCGACGGCAGCAGCGAAGACTGAACGAGCAGTGTCGGTTCAGCACTCGACACACCTTCCGAGCCATCGCCGTCGGCAAGCAACGAATAACCTTCATCGAATATGCCCGGAATCGTGACGGGACTGGCACCGCTCGCCGTGATCGTGGCCGAAACCCCGTGCTCGTCGACATCGAGAAAGGCAGCGCGATCGGCCTCACTTTCGACTGGCATCAGCCCTTGTCCGACGTTTTCGTGCTTTTGGCTGACTTGGCTGGCGACGGCTCGGCTTCACCACGCATCACCATTTTATGCGCGTTCGCCGCCTCGATGTCCTTGCCGATTTCAAGGACCTTGCCACCGGCCTTGGTCTTAATCTTTTTCACGGCTCTTTTCCTCGCTGTCGTTGTTTCACTTCTTTGTGGAGCGACTGCGATCCTGCTTCCGCTTCCGGACAACGCGTTTGGCGCCCGTCTCGATCTTTGGCACCAACGTTTTTGGAACGGTGCCGGCAACGCCGATCACTTCACCAGCCTTGAATTCCAGCGGTTTTTGCGCCTCGAAAACCCCCGTCTTTTCGTCAACAGTGCGCAGAACATGCGTGCGGGGGGCTGACTGTTCCTTCGAAAGCTTGACGATTGTGCCGGCGCCGATCTGCGCGCCGCGAGGGTCAGTGACTGTATAGATATTCATGGTCTTTCCTTTCCGGCGGTGATGACCGAAGAACACAAAAACGTGCGCTTCGAACATCACCGCCCCAATAACGGGGCGGTGTTTTATTCAGCTGAAGGTCAGACCAGGGTGACCAGGCAGGCTCGCTGCCAGTAGCCGTAGCCGGCGCCGCGCCAGTTATCGATGCCGAACTGCCAGGCATCATTGTCAAACTCATACTCCGAACCCTCGGCTTTAGCCTTCATCTCCGTTTCCTGTTCCGTCTGCCGAATGAAGCCTTTGATCGGGCTGTCGGTGCGGAAGATCGCAAAGGTGTCCGTCCAGGTCAGGCGCGCATTCATCTGCACATTGACTGTGAGTCCGGCAACGATGTTCGGATTGAGGTTCGGCGCCAGGTTTGCGGTTGTCAGATTCGACACGGCGGCAACCGCGGTGAGGTACAATCCGATCGGAACCTTGACCAGAAACTCCCTGGCGTTTTCGTTCATTGGCTCGCCCTCGTTATCCTTGAAACTCAGGATCTGGGCGATACCCTTGAGGATTGCTTGCTGCATTTCCTCGACGCTTGGCGCAGCCACCGTTCCGTGTAACGTAGCCGGCAGGGCCGAGATATCGACATCGATCTTGTTCGACTGCGTACCGCTCTTGCCTTCCACATGATCGGTGTCGAAATAGTACTGGCCGTCATAGCAAAGGCTCGATGCACCATTCAGGAGAAGCGCGGACAAGAGACTTGCCCAATGGGTCTGCGCCCGATCGGTGAAGTCATCCATACGCGCGCGCAGCTGACCGGTCTTGTCACGCCGGGCATCTTTCTTTTGGACTTCGATCGTCGCTTCGTAATGCTTGTTGAAGATCGTCAGACCTTCACCAGTAAACCCTTTTGCCTGGCGACCACCGATCCACTCACGCATGGCCGGCGACTGGCCGAGGAAAACATAGGTTTCCGACGCCTGGTCGGATCCGAACGAATTGGATATGCCGTCCATCCAGGACATGCCGAGGTCCTGTTCGAGCCTCGCAAAATACATGCCCATGATCGCACGGCTTGAGAGAAGCTGTACATCAGTCATCTTGGTTCCTTTCGGGGATGTTGTGTTAAGTCACGCCCGAAACGCGGGCATGCGTTTTCTCGTGATCAGGCTTCGCGGGCCCAGGTGCCGCGCAGACCGGTCACGACATAACCGTCGGCATCGCCGAGCATCAGCGAGACAAAATCACCGCGGCGTTGTGTGGCCTTTGTGCAGATCAGATCCTTGTCGTTGGCACCGGTGATGTCAGGGCCCAGGATCATGTCGGCAGCCGCCGGCGAGATCGTGAGCGCCGTTGTGCCGAACGCACCGACAGCCAGGATCGTTGCACCGCCGAAGCCATCGGCGATCGCCGGCAGGGTCAACGCATCGCCGTCTCCGGCGTCCGTCACGCAAAACAGCTTGCCGGAATCCTCTGCATCAAAGGTCTTGATGCCGGTCAGGGTTTCGCGAACAGTGTAGTGCGCCCACGGATCCTGATAGTTCAGCGCATCGAACGCTACGACTGCGACACCGGCTGAAACAAACCGATGAACAAATCCGATAAACGCACCGGCCGCCGGATTGAGTGTAAATGTGTTGTCGTCCGACGCATAAACTGGCTGACCGACATCGGTAATAACCACCCCGGTTACGGACAGTTCCACCTTGCCGGATTCGTAAACCCGGACATTGATCGCCGCCGCGGCGCCTGTCGAGTTGTCTGCTTTCTGCACAGCGAAACCGCCAAACCGATCACTTGAAGTCAGGGGCTGCGCATGACCGGACGCATCGACGAGGCCTGTAGCGGCACCCTCATAAATGATGTCAGAAGCGACCACCGGGTATTCGTTCCGGCTACCACCTTCATAGGCGCGCTGTTTGTTTGCAGCGAGTGTCGCCATCGCGAATCCGACACCGTCATAAAGTGTCGGATCAATGGTTGCATAGAGATGGTCGGGCGCAGTGACGGCCGCGACGAGTGCCAACATGGCGACCGCCATCGCGGCCGCGCAAAGTGCGAGCTTGTTCATGATATTCATCCTTGTTGGGATTGATGGAAAACCGCCCTCAACGGGCGGATTAATGCTTAGGCCGCGGTACTCTTTTTGAAGATTTTCACCTGCCCTTTGGACTCGGCATTACGGAAAGCGACATAATCGTCGCTTGTAACGAATTCCGCCTTAAGCTTGTCGCTCGCACCCCATTCGGCCTTCCAGCCTTCCGGGTCGTTCGCCTTGCTCGGCTTGGTACTCGACACGCTGGACGTGACGCCTTCAGCCGCCTTGTCCATTTTCTCGAGAACCGATTCCGGCGTTTTGTCGCAGGCCTCGGAAACCAGTTCGCCGGCATCGATCGCCGCGAGAATCTTCGACGATGCCTCGGCAACGGATGTCCCGTCGGCGATCATTTCGGAAATGATCTTTTCGCGGCCGGGTTTCGACAGCGCCATGATGCCGGAGACGCGGTCGCGTTCGGCTTTCTGCGCCGATTCCGAAGCGTCTTTTTCGAGGGTTGCAACAAGGTCGCCATGATCGGCCCGAAGGCTTTCCACGGTGACCGGCTGGGCTGGTACCGCTTTCGGCGCCGTTCCGGTGTTTTCGTCTGCCATGATTGTCTCCTGGCCGATCTGCGCGGTGGCGGACGCCGCGCCGGTGGGTGATGCCGCGCGGTCCGCCAGGTCCGCGAGGGTTTCTTCAAAGCTGGCGATACGATCGATAAGACCGCGATCGAATGCCTCCCGGGCGGTGAAAACCAGGCCCTGGCCGTAGTCGGCGAGCAGTGTGTCTCGATCGATACCGCGCGATTCCGCGAGCCCCTTGAGAAAGAGCTCTGCGCCGTTGTCTGCGATGGCCTGCAGTTCGGCGCGGCCCTCGTCGCTCTCCGGATCAAGATGTTTGTTCGGCGACTGCTCTGCGATCACCTCGACCACTCGCGCGCCCATCTTCGTAAAGATGCCCTCGATATCCATGTACCGGATAAGGCACCCGACCGAACCAACCAGCGATGTGGGTGCTGCGACAGTCTCAGATGCGCTTGCGGCAAGCCAGTACGCGGCCGACGCGCCGATGCCGCCGATATGTGCAAACACCGGCTTGATCGCTGCGGTCGCCGCAATCTCAGCAGAAGCCGCTTCGACATTGGCCACCATGCCGCCGGGCGAATCCACGTCGAGCAGGACGGCATCGATCGTATCGTCGGCTGCCGCCATGCGCAGATCCCGGATGATTTCATCGTACGACCAGTACGAATAGTTGAAGCGGGCCATCAAAGGCCCCATAACCGGCACCACAGCAATAGATCCGACCTTGGTCATGAAGGTGCCGTTGCCGTAGCGCGAGCCGCGGCGCGACGCCTCGACCGGCTTGGCATTGGCTCCGCGAAGCGTATCGACGGCAAACAGGCTTTCGCGGATCCCCGCCTTGTCGATCGCCCAGAGGTGACGGCTGGCGCCGTGACCGGAGATAGGCCGCACGAATTGCGAAATCAGCTGCGCGATATCAAGCATCTTCGAGATCCTCTTTCAGGTCTTCCGCTGCCGGCGGTTCATCTGTGGTTTCGGATTCCGTTGCCGTTTGTCCGATATCCTTCATCCGCTCATTTTCGCGGGCTGCCTGATCGGCCTTGACATCGAATTCGCCGCCGGTGCGCTCGGTCATGACTTGCTGGCGCGTCTTGAACAGGTTCTTGACGTCGCGTTCATCAGCCTTGGAGTCTTTGTCCGGATCCAGCGTTATGCGCACCGGTCCGGTCCACTCGGCCCGCAACCAGGCATCGCGTATAACGGGATCGTCAAAGAAGCCGTCCGCCTCGAGGCGTCCCGTCAGGATTGCTTCCTCGATCACCCAGGCGCGGAGTTCCTGGCAGAAATCGTCGGCGAACCGTTCCCGGCGTTTGCGGAACGTGTGATAGGCCATTTCAAGTGCGGCACGGCTCGCCGAATAGGACGACGTAAAATGTTTGACGAGCAACTCGAAAGGCAGTTCCAACGCGACGCCGACAAGCCGCAGAAAGGCCTTGGCGAATGTGTCGAAGTTTTTATTGGGCCGATTCGGATCCGCGAATTTAATATCCTCGTCGTGATTGAGGCCGACGATCGCTCCGGAACCGAGTTCAAGCTTTTCTTCATCGGAACCGACCGAAGATTCCTCGGACGCGCCAAGTGGCCCGGCGTCGTCTCCTGCCGCGCTAGTTACGAACACGGTGAACATTGCCGTAATCACTGCGGCGCGGACCTCGGCGTCCTGATAGTCGCCAAACGATTTCAGCGCCTCGATCACCGGCGCGAAATAGGGAACGCCACGGGACTGATCGGGCCGGTCGAACGATGCTAAATGAATGACGATCCTGCGCCCGTCATTGTATCGCATCGGGATACGCCGCCATTCGGTGGGGCGGCGGTATAAATCGCCCGGGTGCCGGTTTGCGACATGGATGGCGACCGGAACACCATCTTTGTCGAATTCAACGCCACCCGCCAGCGTGTCGGTGTCCGCCCGATAATGCGGGTTGCATACCCGGTCCGCCTCGATCACCTGCACCTTGGTTCCGTAGATCTGGCCCGGGCGCTTGCGGTACCGGCGAATGCCGAATACATCGCCGGATTCCAGCTCCGACCCGAACATCATTGCCTGCAGCGGACCGAAATTCATGCGCCCGGCAAAGTCGATGGATTTGCACGCCAGCTCGAATTCCCGATCGGCCTGTTTATTCCATGCCCGGGCCGCGTCTTCGGAGATTTCCAGCGCGTCATAGTCACAGGCGGATTTTGCCTTGAGCCCGCTACCGATCACATGTGTCTTATTCGTCGCGATCGCACCGGTGGCAACCGGCACGTTGCGCGCCAGGTCGCGTGACCTCGAACGCAAAGTCGGTAGATCCGGCAACGTATCCGCGTCGGCAGATCCGCCATCCGGATTGTGATTGTGGGTTGCCTTTCGGCCACGTTTTCCGCCGGCATAGCCGCCCCTCAATGCCTGCAGCTGCGTTCTGGCGCGGAGCCTGCCGACCATGGCCTGCGGGTTGAAAATCCCGACAACTCGGTCGACCAGGTTCGGCGGTGCGACATTGAACCTGCGACTCATCGCGCTACACCGTAACGGACGCGCCGGCGGCCGCTATTCGCCGTGTCAAGCTTTGTCACCCAGCCCTGCCAGTAGTCGATCTGTTCGCGGATCTCGCCGGCGTCTGCCCGGGTCATCGAGCGGCCGTTGATCGAATAGGATTGATTGGATGCAACGGCCGTCGAGGCTGCGAGCCAAACCGCGAGCTGCGCCTGCGCATCTGCGAGCGTAATGCCTGCCAAAGTCAGATTCCTTTCGAAATAACACGCCGGCGGCGCCGTGTGGATTTGACCGGTGCCTCAACCGGATCCGGTTGATCGTCACCGACGATCTGGACCGAATAATTGTTTTCCTTGACCGGTGCCGCCCATTGGGGCGGGCGCTGCCAGTCGATCTTTTCGGCGCCGAGGATGATCGCCAGACCCTTGCCATAGACGGCCAGATCCAGTGCCTCGTTGCGGCTTCCAGCCTTGATCCGCTCCCAGCCTTTTTCAGTGCGGTGCTCAGCGCAGAACTCCCCAAACACGGAATCGGGCAGCGCATCCGGCAAACGGTATGTTCCCGGTCCGTCATCCTTGCGGGTAAGCGCAAGCGCGATCTCGTCCTTCAACATGTCGGTCCGGATCCGAACCAGCTTGTACGGTGCCCGGCCCTTGATTTTCTGACCGTTGCGTTTTTCCGGCTCGGTATAAAACGCCCTGTCGCCCTGCAGACCTGACTGGTTGTTGGCGAGAAAGACGCGGTGCCCCTGCCCTTTTCTTTTGGACTTGCGCAGGAACTTGTAGGCATTCGCGGTCACACCAGGTGCACCGCGCAGGTCGACGATCATGCCGCGCGGTAACAGACTGAAGCCGCTCTCGGCCACCGGATAACTACGATCGAGCAGATCGAACAAGACGTCCCAATCCTCGACGTAACGGCCCGGGTCGATCGACCGCTTGCCGTCCGCATTCGGAGCGCTCTCCGGCGGCGTGATCAATTCGAAACGGTCAATCAGCTGACGCGCCAGGCCCTCACAAAACGCATCCGCCTGGACAACGAACCGGTTGCCCTGCACGTCGACCGAAAACAGGATGAACCGCGTTCCCGCCGGCGCTATCTCCAGCGGTGACCGAACGGACAGAGCTTTCAAGGCGTCCACGGACAGGCTTTCGCCAATGGTTCGCACCGCTGGCTTGTAAGCACGGCCCTGGTCGAGCGTGACCGTGGCCTTGAGGGTGGTCTCATCGCCGGTCCGCTCGAAATCTTGTTTGGCGGTTTCGTACCGGAGAACAAGATCGCGCCAGTTCTGCATTGCCGCGACCGGACCTTCGCAGCGGTACGAAACGATATCGGATTCGCGAATGGCGGTGTCGTCTTTCGGTACCGCGGATTGACCGTTGGCCGTCTCGTGCAGCCATTCACCCTTTGCATTGAGTTCGGCTTTGCGATCTGGCGCAATGCAGCAACCGTTCGGACAGACCATCTCGACCGTAGCGGCCCGGTCCGACGGCGAGCCCTTGGCCTCATACACGAGCCGCTCAACAAGAGGCGTGAACGGATCGCCGCATGACGGACAGATCCAGTAGAAGCATGCCCGGGTGCCGTTGTTGTACTCGGCGAGAATACCGGTACACGGCGGCGCCTCGTGGATCCCCTCCGGCTCCCAATCATCGTCATCCGTAATCGGACGGCCCGGCGAACTTTCCGCAATCGCCATGCCCAGAGATCCGGCCTGCTGCGTTCGCTTCATCGCGAGCGAAAAGGCGTTGCCCTCGCCTTCGATATCGTCGGACTTGTAGCGGTCGAAGTCGCACAGCAGAACCGTGCGGTATTCGTTCTGGGAGAAATACCCCATCACCGGCCAGCCGATGAACAGGTTCATCCCGCCGGTGAAGGCCTTTTCGTAGAGATTGTCGCCGCCCCGTCCGGAGAATTGTCGCGACGAAAGCTCCTCGTTTTCCCGGATCATCGGGCGCAGCTTGCGGGTCGAGAACTGCTTAGCGCTGTCCTGTGTCTGGCAGACGACAAGCATATCCTGCGGCTGACATGCTATGGCATGCCCGATCGTATTGAGAACCAGGCTTTCCGACTTGACCGTTCGGGACGGTCCGACAAAGACAAGGCCGCGATATTTGCGCGACGTGACCATGCCCGCCGGCTCGGTCATGTAGGGCGCGAAATCGTTCCGCCACTTGCCGGAGTAACCGGGAAAGTTGACTCGCCGGCGTTTGGCCCAGGTCGGAACGTCGATCCGCTCGGCGGGCCGGAGCGTCGGCAGGGCCTCGGCGACAACCGCATCCGGCGAGACGAATGGCGGCGGCGGCATGGGTGGCAGGAAGCGGTTGAGATCTGTGCTAAGCATCGAACATGTCCCGCTTCAGATACTCCTCGCCGCGCTCAGGCCGCAGATCCCAGAAGTCGCGGATCCGCCGTTCCATTTCCTTGAGTAGCTCGTCGCAAACCTCGACGAACGCGCCGACAGCTTTCGGCGATATCGCCTCGATCCGCTCGACCCGGTCCGGCGCGGCGTCCAGCGTGTCGCGAAAGATCGCGAACATCTGCTCGAGCAGCTCGCGCACGTCGTCGCGTTTCATCAGGCTGTTGCGCGCGGCCTGGAACAGTTCCTGCTCACGTTGGGCAGCCATGATCTCGCGTTTTTCTTTCGGTCCGAGCGCATCGAGGGACTCGCCCGACGCGCCGCCGATCAGCTCGAGGCGAAGCGCCTGGATTGCCTTCTTGGCCTCCGCGCTGCGCTGTTCCTCGGCTGCGTTGGACGCCTGGCGCCAGGCCCAGCAATGCGACAGCTGCAGCTCATAGGCCTTGCCATTGCCGCCTTCCTGCGCGACCGGCATGCCGCTGGCGATCCATTGCGTGATCGTGTTGATCGACACGCCCATGGCCGCGGCGAGATCCTCGCGGTTCAGCACCACGTCATCAACCGATTTCGGCAGGGGATGTTGTTTGACCAGCGCGCGGATCTGCGCACGGGTCAGTGACTTCAGGTCCATGATTTCCTGCTAAGTGACTAGAACAACAACAACAATGGCATCGCCAAGCTGCTGTCAGAATAAAAAACCGTGAAAAACTGCGCGCGCGAAGTACCCGCGGGCGGTCGAAGTGTCAGAAGGACCCGCGCTATCGTGCGGTCTTCACGGCATGTGCGAGGGACCGGGCGAACCTTGCCGGGAAGGCACGGCTTGCAACCTTCGCCATCTCGCGATGAAAGCCGAGCCGGGGCCGGTAGGTTGTCTGGTCCTCGTACCGGATCAAGAGCTTCAGCCGCCCGCTTTTCATCCGCTGCCAGATGCCCCCCACACCCCTCACCTTGCCGGAGAAGGTGTTGGGCTTTGCCAGCGCAGCCTTGACGGCGCCGCGCGGCATGTTGCCGTATTTGTTGCGACGCTGGCGGACAGGGATCAAGAACGCACGGCCCTTCGGCTTGGTCGTGCCGCCCTTTTCCTGCACCCGGAGATAACCGGCCTGGATATCCTTGATGAACACCGTGGCGACCAGCCGCCGCTTGCTGGCGCTACGAGTGGCCACACCCCGTTGCGTGAAAGGCGTCGGCTTATCCAGCCGTTTGCGGATCAGCCGTTCGGCCGCAGGCTTGCAGTCACGCCGTGCCGTATCGGTCAGCGCCTTGGCCGTGGCGAACGGCACCTGACGCCTGACCTTCTGGTCAACGTACCGCGTCCATTCCGCGATGTTGCTTTCGAAGCTGAGTTCCATTGGGTATCTGGATAATCGGCACGAGCCGCCCTTCGTGGGGATCGGCTTGCCGTGGCGCCACCGTCCCCTTGGTATCCCGTCTCGTGCTCGGCGCGAAGGCTATCGCCTCACTCGTCAGCGGTCCAACGCCACTGCCCTCAAACGCTGCATCAAAGTTCCACAGGAAACCACGGGCAGATTCGCTATCCAATCTTTTCGATTTCGTCAAGACGGCGAGTCATGGTCGCAGATCCGCCGAACAGTGCTACCCGCAACCGGACATGCCGGGTGCCGCGAAATCCATCGATCACACCGGTGACAAACTCCCGCGCATCGATGTGGAGCGCTACCAAATCGCCCTCGGTGATCCTGTTGCCCATGGCGTCGCGCGGATCATCATCGAATATGTTTCGCTCCACCAACATCTTGAAGGCTTTGATTATTTCGTCGGCAACGGGTGTCGGTCTGTCACCGGTCGATATCAGACCAAGGGCGGATTTGATGAACTGGAATGCACCGAATGCATGGTTGTCAGGAACGATCCGGACGAACACATAGCCGGGGCAAACAGGCACCGATTTCTTGTACGGTTTACGCTTCTTGAAGCCCTTGCACTCGATCGTGCGCATCGGCAGCCATGCACAAATTTTTTCCCCGATCAGAGCGTCGATGACGTCCTGCTCAGTGTTTTTTCGAACCTCAAGCACATACCAGCGCCGCTGTCCCACCGCTGATTCGCTGGCAGCGGCCAGCATGGTTTCAGCGAGATCATTGGCGCGTTTCACCCGGTCGGCCTCGGCCTGGGCGGCTTCGGGGTCATGGAATTTGTCGACATCCTCACGCCGCACGGTCATCATCGCTGCTTTCCTCGTTGCCGCTGATCGCCGCCCCCATATCGTCAAGGGCGGCCCTGAAATCCTCAATTGCCGCTACGACGAATGCGGCCAGGTCGTCGTATGCGTCCGGCTCGACCGGTACCGGCAGCCACGCACCGCCGCTGTGTCGCTCCGCCCAGGGCCAGCCTTGCTGGTGATGGTAGTCCCGCCAGGCGTTCCAAAGCTCGCTACCGGCCTTGACGCTGCCGAACCGTTCGGAAAGCCGCTCCAGTTCCAGCGAAACGCTGGTTCCGTGCCCGCTTTCATCGGCGCGGATCATATCCACGGCATCCGGCCATCCATACTTGGCCTGATGGTTGAGGCGGGCCCATTCTCCGGCCTTGCCCTCGTCGGCGATCTGCTTGCGCAGAAAGTCGGTTTTAGGTTCCGGCAATTGTGCCATCGCCACGGTGAGTACGATTTCATAGAAACGGGCGTTCCATAACCGTTCACCGCGACGGACCGATTTCGTTGTCGGTGGCGGCGGTTCCGGCAATACCTCGACCTGATCGAACAGCCGGTCCTTGGCGTAGGTCGAAAGCGCATGCGTGTGCCGGCGCGGCGTGCTGTGCCACTGGTCCAGCCAGGCCTGCTGCTTCGCATCGGCATCGACGAGATCAGCATCGGAAAGTTTCTTCAACTCGGCAATGGCGGTTTCCGTGCTGCCTGTTCCTTTCGGCCAGCGTTCCACCATCCGGGTAATCAGCTTGCCGCGCTGGCTGGCTGTCAGTTTCGGTTCGTCAGTTGCGGAAGCCTCAAGTTCCAAATTTTCCAAATCCGAATTTTCCGCGCCCGCGCGCTCTCTCTCGGTTACTGGTTCTCTTACTGGTTCCCTTACAGGGTTAGTGTCCTGATTCGAGACATGGCTTTCGCCGTTTTTGACACATGGCTCGGCCCCGTTTTGGGACATGGAGCCATGTCCTGATTTGGGACATGGAAAATCCGGTTCGAACGGAAAGCGGTAGCGCGTCGAAATCCGCTTGTTGGTGCGCCTGTCATGGCGTTTTTCGCGGACGATTAGGCCAGCACCTTCAAGCGCTTCAAGGTTTCTGTTCACCGCCGACCGCGACATTTCGCAATCGGCGGCGAGCGTTTCCTGCGATGGAAAACAGCCATTGTCGGGGTGATACCGATCGCACAGGTGCCAAAGCACCACTTTCGCCGCCGGTTTCAGCCCGCGCTGCAAGATGGCCCAATTGGTCGCCGCGTGGCTCATGCCGGCGACCTCCGGGACCGAATTGATAAATACTGCAGGTTGTGGCTATTCTTGCCTAACTGCAGGCTCACTCCAATTCCGGGAGTTGGTGGATGGCTTCGAGTAACGACAACTATTCGGTGACGCTGGACACACTGAAAACACTCTTGCCATTGATCGTGGCCGCAACCCTCATGCTGACCATATGCGGCGGTGCGTGGGTTCTCGGTGGCGACGGTATAGATACCGCGGAAGACCGTTCCGCTTTCATTCGCAATATGGGACTTGCACTTGTCGGCGTTATTGGCCTTCCCCTCGCAATCTGGCGCAGTATGATAGCTCAGCAGCAGGCAAATGCTTCCGAAAACCAGGTCATAATTTCCCGCCAACAGATCGCGGCTTTGGAAAAGAACAACCTCTATCAGCAGTTGGCAAAAGGTGCTGAGTTGCTTGCGGAAGAAGAGTCGGGAAAACGCGAGGCCGGTGTTGCAACGCTTGAGGCAATCGGCAACTCCGAAGATGCCCAATTCTCGCAGCAGGCCATGGATCTCTTGGCCATATTTATTCAGCGCGAATACAGACACGGACACGATCCAAAAACAGGATTGTGCCAAGCGGCTATCACAGCTCTCAATCGATGTGGGTGGTCCGGCATTATGAGCACCAAGGAACTCGTCTTTTCGCCTGAAATAGAACACGCAGATGAGCAATACAGGCGATCTATTCATTGGGATTTGATCACGGCCGCGAAATCCGTTCGGTATTTTGACGGCACATTCAAGTTCGAGGTAATCCAATCGGCAGGCCAGACTAAAATTCGCTTCTTCCACTCCCGTTTTGTCCGTTGCACTTTGGTATCGGTGCTGGAGTTCAGCGGATGCGAATTTGATAGGTGCAGTATCAGCGAGGTCAGTAGTGAAACGCTCAAAGACAATTTTTTCGAAAGTTGCGATTTCAGCGGCTGTCGTCTGTACGGCTTTTTGCCGTCCGTAGCAGGTCCTAAATTGCCACCGATGCAGTACCACGATCCCCTGGGTCGCGACAGATTGACTGACTGCTACTACAATCGCCACTCGCCGCCTGACGAGGAAATCTTGCGCGTTTTTGGCGATGTCTTGGCTGAACTTGACCTTGAGGCATACAACGATCGCATTGACACAGATCTGAAAACAGCTTTCTGACATTACCTCGCCCCTCCCCGCTTTCGACAGCGAAAACCGAAGACAATCCGGCTCATTTCGGCCTCGGTCAAAACGAGCAGTCCGGTAATGTCCAGCGTGGCTCATCCCGTCTCCTTATGGCCGCGTCGTCCTTCTTCACGGGCGCGGTGTTCCAGTTTCGCAGTTGCCAGGATCACCGGTTTAAGCTCGGCCGGGGCCTCGTCGTAGCCCTGCGTCCACCGGCCAGCGAGACGCGGCAGCAAGGCGCGCGGTATGCATATCCAGTTCGAAGGGTCGGTGTTAGTCTTGTCGCCGTCTACACTTTTGAGGCAATGGCCAGCCGGTACGGGACCGTTTTCCTTTTCCCACAGCCAACGGTGCTTTTGAACATAGCGCCGCCCAAATCCCGTGTGCGGGTTCGTTTCCTCGACGCTGATTTCAACGTAACCATCCCTGGTAATGCGCTCGTGGCCGGCGAACTTGGTGTTGTGAGGCATCCCGCCCTTCTTGAATTGCGTACGGGCCCTGTTTGCGTTGTAGGGCATTTTCTTGCCCTTGTTGGCCGGCACGCCCCCCTTGACGAACTGCCCGGTCCTGCCCGTGAGCCAGCCCTTGCGCTTGCAAAGCGCCTTATAATTGTTAAGCGACACGTCCGTGCGATCGAACTTTTCGCGGAACGCCGCATATGCCTGACGGCGAGGCAAGGTGGACGTTTGCTCGATAAATTCCAGCTCGTCATCGGTGTATTGAATCCAGCGGCCTTTCATTTGTTCGCGGCCTCTTTTTGTTGGTGCTTCCATTCGTCACGCTCTTCCTCCTGCTCGCGTTCTTGCCGCCGGGCGTCGGCTTCCGCCTGTTCGCGTTCTTCGGCAGTCAATGGCCGTTCGACTTTTTTATGCTCGATCACACGGCCCGCTACGGTTTCGGGGATCATGCCGGAAACGCCGCGCCCGTGCCGGGCGACAAGCTCGGCTGCCTTGAACTGCAACGATGCCGTTTCGATGATCTGGTCGGACACACCGACGATGGCCTTGGCCCGTCCAACTTCCTGCTCGATCTGTTCGCCGGTCAGGTCCTCGTCGGACAAACGCTCCAGTTGGGCGAACAGATGATTGTTGAGGTCTGAAAGTTTGTTTTTCATGACTGACACCCTTTCGATTGTCGTGTGTTTTCAACCTGTTTCACCGGGGTAAACGTGAAACATCCGGCCCGTGAGATATGGTCGGGCGGAACGTAGAAGTCGCGGATGTCGCGTTCCATCCAGTCGCATATCGCGATCACCTTTTGCGGCTCGATATGCGTTCCGCCCATGGCCCGCGACAGGTCGGTGACCGTCACCCCGATTTCGGGCACGACGGCGCGCAGGCCGCGGCTGTCCTTGGCCCGGTGATCACGAACGGCTTTTGCGAAAGCACGCCAGGCAAAGCCGGCGCGGCTCGGATTTTCGGAATTCTGCAAACCGGTCATGATTTCATTCCTTTGGAATTTGCGCTCACGGCCGTAACGCCGCTGTCGCGGCTGGCCTGCGCGGACGCGGGCGAAAAGTCGCCCGGCTGCCGGTCGGCAGCGTTTGATTGATGCAAATCCAAAGGCCGCGACTGCGGCCCGGCTGACTTTTCAGCCGCCCCGTCCGGAGCCAGCGCCGCAGGTGCGCACGGCGTGAGGACAGAACACTGTTGCCCGTTCGAAAGAAGCCGGATTCCGTGGTCCGGCGGCGCGCAGTTCAGCGCTGCCCAGAGCCGTTCGCGCGCCGCCGCCTGGCGCAGCCGGCCATGCAATGCCGAGTCCAGTTGTCTTTCGGTGATGTCCGCGTTTTTCCTGAGTTCGATCAGATAGTTGCGGCGGCACGTTGAACAGGTTTCGAGCACCTTGCCGTGCCGGCAATGCAGTCCGCCGAGTCGGATTTGCAGGAAGCCGGCCAGTACCAGGGGCGAGAAATCGGGGCGTGGCTTCATGAGATAGCCCCTTCAACCGGATAATGAATTGGCAGTTGCCACCGTTTGCCGGTATTGTTTCGCGCACAACTGGTAGTAGAGGGGATAGATTGAAGGCAATGCGTGATGTGTTGGCGGGATTTGGCGGCGTATCGTTGGCGGTCTTTGTTGCGTGGCTCGTGTCCGACGGCATCCCTATAGAAATTGGGACAAGCGTAGCGATCAGTTTCGTTGCAATGGTAGTTGTTGTTATCGCATTTCAAAACCGGCAACGCGCTGTCGCAGGCCGAGAAATTCCAGTTCCGGCGATAATCATCACGACCGTAGCCACCGGAATAGTAACACTCGGGTTGGTTTATTTTTTTTGGACCGAAAGACCGCTGTCCGGCACAGATTTCTGGCGTAGCCTTTCCTATTTTGTGATCTTTTACGTAGCTATTGTTACCTTCGTCACGACTATATGGCGCGGCACGATTGCTGTTCGCCAGGCGCGAACTGCTCAGCACAATTTGCTGGCCCTTCAATCGAACAATCTTGCGGCACAATTGCAAAGAGGAGCAGAACTTGTTGCTGACGAAGATCCAGCCAAAGCTGAAGCAGGTGTTGTCACACTTGAAGCCCTCGCTGTTTCGGCGGACGAGCGGTTTTCCACTCCAGCGGCAAATCTGCTGGCTGGTTTTATAGGCCAGAGATTCCGCCACAATCACCTGAAAGAAACAGGTTTGTTTGATTCCGCCAGATTGGCATTGGCTGCGTGTGCAAGAAACGAAGTCTATGCTGCGCGGGAGTTGTATTTTGAATGCGAAGAGAACGAAATCACCGTTGCACCGGAAGACGAGCCCGGCTGGAAACTGATAACCGGAGTTGGTTTTGTAAGTTACTCGGGCGCCGAAATTCGGGGCGAAAGCTTCCGTGACACCGGGTGGACTCTGTTCAGATTTAGCAACGTAAAATTCATTGGCACCGATATCGAAGCCAATAAAACCGATTTTGAAGAATGGACCTTTAGCACCTGCTACATCGCACATTGCAAAGTTCAGATCACTAATCAGCACCTGCTTTATTACAACCGCTTTAACCGGTGCGACTTCTCCGGATGCAAATATCGAGACAGAATCATGGATATTCGGCAACTCCGCGATGGGCTGAACCCGCCGGATGTAAAGGAGTGTTATTTTCTGGAATCCAATCCCCCTGACGCCATGATTTTGGACATCATCGGAGACAAACTCGAGTCCATTAGCGAGGCTGCATACGAATTGACAAGTTTTGCAATGCGGCAATCGGATTAACCCATTGATCATCCCGCCCCCTCCGGTTCCAGCACCGGCAGATCCGCTTGAACCTGCCAGTCGATCCGGTTGGTCACCGTCATGTCGCCGTATGGCATTTCGTCAGAAAAAATCGCCCGTTCCCAAACCAGCCAGGCCGTATTCATCTGCGAGGTGGATCGCGGGCCGTCCCAGCCGTCGCGGTGCATCATCGGCAGGCGGCGGGAGAACGCCCATATCCGCGCCGGCTTCCATTCGTCGAGCCAGAAATTTCGGTCTTCATCCTCAAAGCCGCAATAGGCGTTCCAGTTGAGCAGCATCGCCATCTTGCGCGGCCGGTGGGCGCGCAGCGCATGGGCGATGAAGGCGTTCATGGCCTCGCCATAGGGCGGGTTGGTGACGATGTCGCGCGCCTCGCCGGCGGTCGATTTGAGGAAATCGGCAACGTCCTGGACAACCCCGTCGCTTGTCGCCGTGCCGTAATCGATCTTGTCGGCGATATCGACGGCATAGCCGGCATCCTCGAGCACCCGCAGGATCGCCCCGCGGCCCACCGCCGGTTCCAGCACGTGGGCAGTGAACCGCTCGACGGTCAAAAGCGCATGCGTCGCCTCCGGCGGCGTTTCATAGAGATTGTTGCCGCGCTCCTCTTTGCTCGCCGTGCGCGTGCCGATCGAGTGGCGAAGGCTGGCTTTTGTCGGCTCCAGACCCTGCTCCAATCGAACGGCAATCGCGCGCTCGACAATGCCCGGCGCACCGCGCTCGGCATCGCGCAGCTTGCGCGCCTCAAAAATTTCCTTTCGGGAAAGCCCCGCTTCGGATGCGGTAAAAACGTTCCCGTCGGGAACGTTTCGCCGTGGCCCCCCTTTGGAGGCCTCCCCCGCTGTCTGGGCCGCGTCGTATTCGTCGGCGATGCGGATCTTGGCGCGACTCTCGATCAGCAGCGCATCGCCTTGCAGCTGATGCGCCTTGCGGATCAGCCCTTCGCCGGCGGCGAACCGCTGCGCCACCTTCGCCTGGTCGTAAGCCGCCGCGGCCAGCATTTTCGCCGCCAATACATCGCCATCGGTCAGACACGCCCGCGCCCGCTCGATGACGGCGGCAAGGTCGGAAGCGTCGGAGACAACGGCGGGGGTCTGGATCTCAGCTTCGCTCACCATTACCCCCGTTCATGCAAGCGGGCGACCGCCCGCCGGGCGACTTTTCGCCCGCCCCGCCCGGAGCCAGCGCCGAAGGCGCGTGCGGCGTGAGGGCAGAAGACCCTCTTGAAGACGCATGAACATGGTGGCCGCAATAAATTCCCGATTTGCCTTCCGCCCCGGGCCGCGCGACGGCGCCGCCGCAGCAGACCAGGTCCCGGCCCGCTCCACCGATCGGAAAGCGGCAGCGCAGATCGCCATCGATATCGGTAAAGCGGATCGGATCGGGAGAAAGGATCTCATTGGCGCCGGGATCCGGCAGCGGGCGAACAGCATGGTCGCGGATCGCGCCCTGCGGCGGACCCGGAATATAAAAATCGCCGTCCCGGCCGTCCGGGGCTTTGCGCGGATCCGCCGATAGCAGTGCGCGCCGCGCCTTCGATCCGGTTTCGCGCGCCCGCAGGCGGTTGAATTCGCCGGCGACAACACCCTTTGTCACGCCAAGCGCGTCGGCGATCCGCTGATAACTCCAGCGGCGGACGGTATAGAGATGAACCATGCGGTCGGTCAGCGGTTTCATCGCCCGCCCCCCGGCAGCTTGTCCTGCATGGTGCGAAGGTGCGAGATCACCAGTTCGATGATGGCGTGCGCGACGGGCGCTTCTGCGTTGTCAATCTCGCCATCCGCCAGGAACTGGCTGAATTTCTGCGCGAGATCGCCGCTGACGCCGACGAACCGCAACAGATCGGACATGTCGAGGCTGCATTCTTCGGTTGCCTCCTGGCGAACCAGCCGGTAGCCGAGCTCGCGCGCCATCGCGTCGATGATCACCGGTGAGCCGATCAGGCTGTCGATCACCAGCAGCAGATGCGCCGGCAGGATTTCCCGTTCGTTTGGATTCTGGCACTTCGAAAGATGCGACTGGCTAAGTTCCAGGTCGATGGAGAGCCCCACCGCCCCGCCATAGAGCCGGGTCGCGCGGCGCAGAGCCGTTTTGATCACGCGGGCGGCTTCTTCCTTGCTAAGGCCACGTCCGGTTGACATGCCGCATCACCCCCCGCCCAAGATTTATTGAAATATTTTCGCAGACTTCACCGCCCCGCTTTGTCAGTCTGGCGGGCATGGAGAGGGAAAAGAGCAAAGCCGAAGGCGCAGCGGGCGACCGCCCGCCGCCCGACTTTTCGGGCGCTCCCGCGAAGGCCAGCGGCGAAGCCGCGTGCGGCCGTGAGCGCGTTTCATGGCGTGAGGACAATCTAGACATGGGCGGGTTCTCCCCGCCCGTTGGCTTTCAGCCATTCCAGCCGCGTTTCGTGCATGTCCTGGGCGGTGACCGCGCCATCGGTCAGTTCGACGATGGCTTCAACAAACAGCGCATCGGTGCGGTGCATGCCGTCTTCGTATCGCTGATAAGTGCGAGCGCCATTGCAACCAAGTGCGGCAGCGCAGTCAGCAAGTGTCAGTTTTTGCGTGAGTCGCCATTCTTTCAATCGCATGCGTCATATATGACGTTTTCCGTCATTTTTTGTCAAGCCAAGCATGACGTTTTCCGTCATTCAGGGATTTGACGGAAATCGCTATAAGTCACCGATGACTGAACAACTGAAAAAAATCAGAAAATCCCGAGGGTTATCGCAATCCGATGTCGCCAATGCCCTTGGCATAGACGTCGCAAACTACAATCGCCTGGAGAATCAGAAGGTCGAATTGACCTTGTCCCGCATGAACCAATTGGCGGATTTGCTTCACTGCGAACCGGGCGATTTTATCACCGGCATAAGCAAAACGCGCATGATCCATGTCCGCGCCCATGTCGAAGCCGGCGTGTATTCTGAAAGCTATGAATGGGAAGAAGGCAGCTGGTACGATGTAGCGGTTCCAGATGATCCCCAATACCGGAACTACAATCTCTACGGCGCTGAAACCCGCGGACCATCAATGAACAAGCGCTATCCGGAAGGCACTGTTGTGGTCTTTACGGACACAATTGAAACGGAGCAGGATATTGAGGTCGGCAAACGCTACATCGTCGAGCGTGAGCGCGCCGACGGCCTGCGCGAGGCGACGATCAAGACGCTCATCCAGGACGAGGCCGGCAATCTCTGGCTGATGCCCGAATCAACGGATCCGCGCCACCAGCAGCCGATCGAGATCGGCGGTGCCAACGGCGATACGGTAAGGATCGTCGGGAGAGTCGTTTATTCGGTGCAGCGGGAAGATTAAACCAGGGATAAATCGGATCTTAAGATGGTTGAAATCAAAGACCTTACAGGATTGAGTCAGCCATTGACTCGACTGATAGAAGTCACATCTGAAGGCATTGGCGCTTGGGTCAAACCATACATCAGTAAGCGAATCGCTGACGCTGATGCTTACAAAATTCAAAAGCTCTCAAAGGCAATTGCAGACAACTCACAATCCGCAAAAATAGAGTATGACAAGGATGGAATAGTAATTTCCAAATTTGGTGATTCGCCGGGCCAAGTACCCTCACATAAGACATTGGATGATCGGGCCAAACTGAGCACCGCACACATCGAAAGCCGACGCCAGGCTAATCACGAGCGAGTTATAGCAGCTGCAGCAGCAGAACTGGAAGACGAATCTGACGTCCCGGATGAAAAACCAGATGCGGATTGGACGTATCGGTTCTTTGAATACGCGGCTTCTGCTAACTCCGAGGAAATACAGAAACTATGGGGTAAAGTACTAGCCGGTGAAATCAAGCGACCCAAATCTTATTCCCTGCGAACGTTGGAAACGCTCAGATCCATCTCAACCGAAGATGCAGAGGCTCTAGAATATATCTCGAGTTACGTTGTTCATACCGAACAAGAGAGTTTCATTGTCAATCCAAACGACTGGGCGACCGAAACACATCAAATACCATTTCTTTTGATGAAACAACTCAATGACGCTGGATTGCTGAACCTCAACAAACTATCCCTCTCAATTCAGTTTCCCGACAATAAAACCGAACCGATTATCTTTAAAGCTGGCCACAGGGTGCTTATCGTTTTCTCGAATTCTTCCATTACAGAGCTAAATCTCGGTATATACGCTCTTACAAAAACAGGTTCTGAATTGCTCAGTCTGACTGCCCGTCGACATAGGGAAGAAGCTCTTCAACTACTTGGTAAATCACTTGAAGCAAAGGGATTAATTTTTGAACTCGGTACGGTGGTGGAAGAAGGGCTCGACAGCGGATTTAGATATATTCCTGACTCAAAAATTGGTACTTAAATTTGGGCACGTACTACAGCCATCTCAATCAAAAGCAATCAACCACACAACTGCTGACAGAATCTACCATCCACATGCCTTCCTTAGCGGCTTGATGGCTTCATCCAATCCGCGGATGTCAAATGACGTTTCCAGTGATGATTCGTTAAAAGGAACAATCCGGACGGTAAATCGATTGGCGTTAAACAGGGTTTTTATGAACGGAATCGCTCTGCGCCCTTTCCAAAGGCCAAGAAACGTATTGTCCGTCGATTCGGCAAATTCATTTGCCTTTGCAGGTTGTTTATCGATCCTGTAGCGAACGATGCCATAGTCGCCGATATCTGCAAGAAAATGATCACCAAGACCAATCATCAAAGCGGTCGTATTCTCGTGGCATCGGATCGTCAAACGTGCATATTGTTGCCCGCTTCCAAATTTTTTTGGGATCGAGGTTATCGAATAGAGATCCAGAAACACGCCAATGCTGTCATCCATGCTCGAGCGTTGCTTTGATAGTTTCCAGCCAATCGGCGGCTCTGCCACTGCCTGTACAGATGTCGTCTCCGTTTTATTTGCAAGTGGCGCTTTCGAACTTTTGGACTTGAAAAGGCCATCGTAACAAGTCAATCGCGACCCAGCATCGTCCAGCTTGGCGCAACGTTTTGCCGCCATTTCCATTTGGCTCTGAGAAACAGCGAAATCTGACAGTGCAAATAGAAGAATACAAGCTGAGACCGCGACCCGCATCACTTCCAACCCTCTGATTGAAGTCGCCAACATTCTACAATCACTGCGAAATTTCCAACATGACGCAATTCGTCAATTTCTCAATTGACAACGATTGACGTTTTTCGTCATATTATTCTCATCCGCAACGGAGAGGATATGATGAATACCGTCAGAATTACCCGCGCCAGGCGCGACCACACCCTTCCCCGCACCATGTCCGAAATCATGCTCGAGCTTTACAGCTCCAAGGGAGATGCGACCGAGCGCGACCTGCTGCGCGAGGGCTTCAAGGCGGAAGAAATCGCCGAGCACGGCGGGAAGGCCCGCCGCCTGGCCGAAAAATCATTCGTCAAGCACATCGACGGCAAAGCCGCCTGAGGTCCCCCCAGGGCGGCGCTTCGGTCTGCAGCCGCCCGACCCGGCCCGCCGTCACCTCCCCGGCGGGCCGGCCAGATACGAGGAAAACAGCCATGCTGACACCTGAAATCCGCCGCTGCATCGAAGGCGCCGCCCTTGCCGGCGTGCTGGCCGATACCGCCCGCAAGCGCGGCGACCTGGCCGAGGCCAAGGAACAGGACGCCGCGTTCGACGCCTGGGCCGACAGGCTCGGCGACGAAACGCTCGGGCTGATCCGCAAACGCAAGGCGGAGCTAGCCAAATGAGCGCGCCGGTTCATCAACACGACTGGCACGCCATCGCCATATCGTCTGTGCTCCTCGCCGCCATCATGACGATCGGCTTCTTCGCGGTGCTTGGCCTGGTCGACGGCTGGCCGCGGCTCGAGGTCCTGCTCTACGGGGCGAAGCCGGTATGAGCGGGTTAAACAAAACCAAGTTGCCGCAGATCGGTTATGTCGCGGACAATATGACACTGCGCGATGAATTTGCCCTGACAGCCCTGGATCCGATCCTTTCGCATGTGCTCGAGCAAGGCGGCATTGGCGATTGCACCGAAGCGGTCGCCACTGCCAGCTACAAGATCGCCGACGCGATGCTCGCCGCCAGGAAGAAAAATCCATGAGCGCCGCGAGCGCCCGCATATCCAGAGAAGCGCTGCAGCAGGCGGCAGTCGCCGCTCGGCTTATAGATCTGAAAATCAGCGCCTGGCTTTGTTGGGTTGTTTATCCGCCGCAATACCTCGGCGAAATGCCCGACTACGAATCGGATATCCGCGAGCACCTGATCGAGCTCACGGCACAGATCGAAGCGGCGGTGAGGCCGGCCAGATGACAGCCGCCCACCGCCAGCAACAGCGGGAAACCCTCGCCAGCCCCCAACTCCACGAACACCTGATGACACAGAGTCCACGCCGGCAACGGCAACAGCGGCTCGCCGGCATCCGGGCACGCTATGAGGCGGCGGCGGAAATCTCGTTTGTCTACAGTGGCGGGCCGACCCTTGAATTTACCGACCCGGCCACCGGGCAGAGGGAAATCATGGCGACGTTCGCCGCCGATGTCCCGCCCGACCAGGTCGAGCAGCTGGCGCGGTACCGCGACGACCTGGGCGACATGCTCAATCTGTTCGCAGAAGCTTGCGCCGAGATCCGTCGTTTGAAAGGTAACGCGACCGACCGGTCGCCGCCGGACTTTTCCGCCGCGCCCGCGCAGGCCAGGCGCGACAGCGCCGGTGCGGCCGTGAGCGAAAAGCCCAAAGACTATGCCGCGCAAGCCGCAATGATGTGCGACCGCCCGGCATACCGGCGGTTCCTCGAAGAACACCACGGCCTGGCCGAGGGCGCGGATCCCGATGCCGTCAGAGAAGCACAGCGGAAGGCGGTGAAGATCCGGTCCAAGGCGGACCTCAACGCCGCTGGCCGCTGGCTTAAGCATCTGACCGAATTTGAACTGTGGCAGCGCGACCTATGAGAAAACCGCGCTGCAAAACCTGCGAGGGCGCCGGCAGGATCTGGCACTGCCCATTCTGGCCGAGGTGCGAATGCCCGGCGGTGCCGATGAAGGAATGTCCAGGCGAAACGAAGCCCTGCCCGGACTGCGACACTGGGGCGGAACAGGAGCGGAATTGATGACAAAGAAGAAACTGGACCATCTGGTTCGCCCTGGCGGACTAACGGACGCGGACCACGAACGCATTCATGAGCTCGCCGAGCGCGGCTGGGCGAGTACACGCATTGCCCGCGAGATCGAAAAGCATCCGTCCACGGTGCTTTGGTTTATGTATCGAAGCGGGCTAAGGGCGCCAAAGGACAAGGGCCTGAAACCCTATTGCCGAGGCGGCAAAATGGTCTACCACTACCCGCCGGAAGAAGACGAGTTCATCACCGCGCTGCGCATCGCCAACGCCAGCCTGATTGAAATCGCACGGAAATGCACCGAGCGTTTCGGCTGGCCGCGCTCGCCCCATTCGGTTCAAAACCGCCTCACCATGCTTGCGGCCCGGGAGGTATGACCGATGATCGAGGAAATCCACTTCTTCACCCGATCCGAGCTGGTCAAAGCTTTCCGGAACTGGCTCGAGGCCGACAAGGCCGATCCGGAAGCCTTCGAAGATCCATACGGCGAAGACGTGCCGGACAGGCAGGCCGACTATCTGATCGAACAGCTCGAGCTGGTCCAGGCGAAATAGATGACCAAACCCGTCCGCATTCAGCTGTCCCGCCGGCGCGGCTTCGATCTGCAGGCCCGCAGCCGCGCCATCAACGGCCTGCCGGCGGTCAGCGTCGCCCGGCCCGGCCCCTGGGGAAACCCGTTCGTGATCGGCCGGGAATTCGTCAGGGACAAGATGACGCCGGGCGGAGGGCAGATCTCCGGCGTCGTCGGCGACGCTGAACATGCCGTGCGGCTCTATCGCCGTTTCACGGCACGGGAAGTGGCGCTGCAGGTCAAGACCTACCAGCAGCTGCGCGGCAAGAACCTCGCGTGCTGGTGCAAGCCGGGCGAACCGTGCCACGCCGACGTGCTGCTCGAAATCGCCAACAGGGACATAGGAGAGATCGATGAAAACCTATGAAGTCAAAGTCAACGGCTTCCCGCCGGTTTGCAAATCCGCAGTCTCGGCAAGCGCAGCCAGGGCCGATGCCTGGCGAGATTTCACGGAATGCTATGACTGCACCTTCCGTGAGTTTTTGTCGATTTCAACGGTTCGCCGCTGCGACGTGCCGGCCAAAGACGGCTATGACTATATCCGCCGCGCCTACAGCGTTGATGTGAAAATCGGACAGCGCGTGCGTCTGATCAATGAAGGATCATCCAGCGGCCTGGAGGGCGAAGTCGCCTATCCCGGTTTAACGACGGCACATGTACTCGTGAAGCTGGATTCTCGGCCAGATGTTCTGCGCGTCCATCCCAATTCCATTCAGATACTGGAGTGCGGTTTATGACTGACGCCGAACCCAAGGACACCAAGGCCCCCTTCCCGATCGGCGCCCAGGTCCGATACACCCGGCCCGCCAGCCTGTACCTGGTCAAATCCATCCCGTGGCGCATCGGCGACAAAACCGTGATCAGGATCACCGGGTTTTCCGAGCCGATCCCGGTCGCCCATCTGACGAGGGATGAAGGCGATGACTAAGAAAGAACTTCACTGGTACGCCGTCGGTGAACAGGACAGCGAATGCGGTTGGAAAGCCATACAGGCAGTATCGGATGACGACGCAGTAGCGCAATACCGCCAGGAAAACGACACGGAAGCGCACCGCGAAGTCGACGCTGTTTTCATAAAGAACTGGCAGGGCAAGGACGAGATCGCGCTGGAGGATTGGTTCTATTCCGGCGAAGGGCTTACCTATGGCTGTTCGTGTTGCGGCGAACCGGCCAATGAGGCGTTTGGCGGCGCTGTCATTGACGGCGACATCTATTGCGAGTTTTGCCTTGAAGACCGTCAGTCGCCGGAGGTGAACGGCAATGGCTGATGGAACCAAAATCGAATGGTGCAGCCACCCGGTCACCGGCAAGGGCGCGACCTGGAACATTATCACCGGCTGCCAGATCGAGTCGCCGGGCTGCAGGAACTGCTACGCCATGCGCCTCGCCGGCACGCGGCTGAAAAACATTCCGTCGCGAAAGAGCCTGACACAGCCGGGCAAGGCCGGCCCGGTCTGGACCGGCGAGATCCGCTTCAATGAGGAATGGCTGACACAGCCGCTGCACTGGAAAGCGCCGCGCGCCGTGTTCGTCTGCGCCCATGGCGACCTGTTCGCCGATGGCGTGACCGACGACATGCTCGATCGCGTCTTTGCCGTCATGGCGCTGACGCCGCGTCACATCTACCAGGTCTTGACCAAGCGCCCGAAACGAATGCGGGAGTACCTGTCATCGGAACAGCGCGACGGAAACATAGCGGAAAAGGCTGCGGAGATCTGCAACCGCGAACTGCCGGCTGGTCTATTCGAAGTGTACGGAGATCCAGAAGAACCGCTTATCGTCAACGCGAGTTGGCCTCTGGCAAACGTTTGGCTTGGCACATCGGTCGAGGATCAGAAACGCGCCGATGAACGCATCCCCTATCTTCTCGACACGCCGGCGGCGATCCGCTTCGTCAGCGCCGAACCGCTTTTGGAGCCTTTGTCGCTCGTGGAACTCTATCCGGGTGGCGCACAGATACTGAACGCCCTCACCGGCTGGTCACACAATCCGACGTTCAAAATGCCTGGCCTCGATTGGATTATTGTCGGCGGAGAGAGCGGCCCGGGTGCAAGGCCGATGCATCCCATGTGGCCGCGCGGTATCCGCAACCAGTGCTTAAGCGCCGGCGTTCCGCTGTTCTTCAAGCAATGGGGCGCATACCGGCCGAAACTGCTTCATGAGCCCATCGGCGCTTGCGCCATGTTCGTTTGGCCGGACGGCCGGATGTCGGACAACTTCAACAAATTCCCGCTCAGGCCCACTGTCATGCAAAAGACCGGCAAGTCAGCCGCGGGCAACGAGCTCGACGGCAAGACCTACGAGCAATTTCCGGAGATCTCCACCGATGACTGAGACAATTGAAAACACCGAAGTGCTGGCGGTGAGCATTCCGAAGGCTGTGCAAATCACCAGCCTGAGCCGCAGCACCATCTATAAGATGATCAGCGACGGCGAACTGAAAAAGCGAAAACTCGGAAACCGGACGGTGATCCTGATCGAGGATCTGCGGAACCTCCTGCAGAACGCGCCGAGCGATTAAAAGGCTAATATCATGTCATCACGGAAGGTGAGCGACGCTTTTTGGGCCTTTTACATGGGATTGCTCGTCGGCGTTCCTATCGGGACCCTTTCGGGGGTTCTTTTGGTTTGGGTTTGGGTATGGGTACGGTCGATTTCGACGTTGAGTTTTTCGATTGATTTTCTGACGACTCAATAGTGATTTGGTTCGTAATGTTCACTACCGGCGCATCGGATTTGCTTGAGAATTTCGCCGCCGCGACAGCTGCGATCGCACCGATGACCGCAACCGCAATCATGGCTTGCGCCTCATCGGACCAGTTTTTTATGTCGAAAAGCCGTCCTGAGCCTCGACTGATCTTTTCAGCCTCGGCCTTCGCTTGACCAATGTCGATATCGCTTCGGCTAAGCCGTTCAGCTAATTTACGAAGCTCCTCCAGGGCTTCAATGGAGATCGACGGGTCGACAAGTACACTCAGGTGCTCACCATCAGAGATATAGTTTCCTGGAATGATCTCGCACATTCCACCGCATTGGGGACATCTCACCCGGTTGGCAGAAAAATCTGCATCTACCGCGCCCTTAATGACAATCCCGTTTGGAAAGAAGCCGTGAATTTTACAAAACGCGATGGGTCTGTGCATTTGTCCCGTTCCAATATAAATCTTGGAAAGGGTACACATGACCACCCGCTAAAGTCGAGACCATGTCTGGCGTATCAATTCTTCCGGACTCGAATCTTAACCACGTTTTCAGACTGCCGACCGGTGCAATAGTCCGCCCACATGTCCATAAGCTGGCGGCGCTTCGCCAGCGCATCGCCCCGCCGATAGGTTCTTTCCACATCGCTTCCGACCTTGTGCGCAAGCGCGGCTTCCGCGACTTCACGAGGCGCCGTCGTTTCATCGCCGCACCAATCGCGGAAACTTGATCGAAACCCGTGCACGGTGTAGCGGTCCAGTTTCATGCGCCGCAGGACCATTTCCATCGCCATGTTCGACAGCGGCTTGCCTTCGGCCTGGCCTGGAAAGACGAACGCTGAGATCCGCGCATCGTGAAGCGGCCGCAGGATATCGAGCGCCGCCGGCGACAACGGCACGCGGTGCTCGATCCGCAGTTTCATGCGCTCGGCCGGCACGGTCCATAGCGCGCCGTCGAAATCGAACTCGCCCCACTGCGCCCCAAGCGTCTCATTGGTCCGGGCTGCAGTCAGGATCAGCAATTCGAGCGCGCGCGCGGCCAGCGCTTCAAGCCCCTGCAGGCGCGCGATAAACGCCGGCACTTCCTGGTAGGGCATGGCCGGGTGATGCCGGATATCGCTTTTACGACGCTTCGGCAGCATGTTTTCCAGATGGCCCTTCCAGCGCGCCGGATTTTCCCCGTCGCGCCACCCCTTGGACCGGGCATAGTCGAACACCGATTCAATGCGCCCGCGCGTCCTGACAGCTGTTTCCGGCGTCTTGAGCCATATGGGTGTCAAGACCTGCAACACGTCCGACGTGTCGGCCTGGCGCATCGGCCGCGTCCGGATCGGCGCGCAAGTCACTTCGAAGGTCCGACGCCACTGCTTTTCGCTTTTGTCGTTGGTCCACCGGCCGGCCATGCTTTCAAGGAATAAATCGCAGGCCTCGCCGATCGACTTTTCATCGTTCACCAGGTTGCGCCGGCGGTCCCGTTCGGCCTTCGGATCCAGTCCTGCCGCGGTTTCCTGCCGGCAGGTCTGCGCCTCGTCGCGTGCCGCCTGAAGGCTGACATCGGGATAGCCGCCCAGCCCCATTTCGCGCGGCTTGCCACCTTTCGGCGTCCAGCGGTAAACCCAGGACTTCGGCCCGTTGTTTTTTATGTTGAGATACAGCCCGCCGCCGTCGCCCATACGGCCCGGCGATTTTCGCTTTTCGACTGCAATTGCGGTAAGCTTGTTGCGCCTTCCCGCCATAGACTTGCCCTCAGTTCTTACTTTAGTTCTTACTCTGGTCCGTCGCTTTGGGCAAACAAGCATGGACAGACGCGGACGGTCAAGACGCTAGAACCCTTGAAAACAAGGCTTTCTGTGGACAGCACCGGACTCGCGCAAGTGCCAGTACGAAAGACACCTCCTCCGCCACCCTAGTTCTCTTAACCTATTTACGGATTTTCAGGTCGCGTCTATCAGCGCTCCCGCCAACTCGTGGTGAATCCTTCCCTAGGCCTCGCCACCTTCCCCCGAGATGCGCTTGTCTCTGCGTGCGAGTTTTTCAGCAAGGTTCAGGCCGATGCCGGGCTTGCTCCAGGGACAGGCCGCGATGCAGATGGCGCAACCGTGGGTCTGATTGAAAAACGGCAGGCACTTGTCAAAATCCACATACCACTTCGTTTCGCCCCGCACGGTCTGCTTTTCCGAAAAAATCGCCTCCGGCGGACAGGCATCCTCGCAGACCCGGCAGTTGGCGCAAAATGAGTCGATCCCGTGTTCCTTTGACGACGTCGCCAGGAATGGCGCATCGGTCAGAACCGCCGACAGGCGAAAGCTTGCGCCCATTTCCGGCGTAATCAGCGATCCATGTTTGCCGAGTTCGCCGAAACCGCAAGCGAGCGCCGGCGGGATGAGCGTGATCTTGCCGGCCATCGGTCCGGTTACCGGATCCGCATCCCAGCCGGCCCGCCTCAGCCAGCCCGCTATTGCCTTTGCCGCAAATGCTGCGCGGCTGTATTGCCGCATGACTTCGGCGCCTGCACTCGGCTCAGGTGCAGCGGAAATTGTTTCGAAATCGTGTTGAACCCCGACAATGATGATGTTTGCAAAGGGCGTGTCCTGGCCTTCGAAGAGCCAATCCCGATCGAGCGGGGTCGCGCCGACCTGCTCACACAGGCCGGCCGTCACATATTGCTGGAGGGCGTCGTTCCATTGTTCAGGCGTTCGTTCAGACCGACGCCCGGCCAGGTCCGGCAGCGGCGCGTCGAGAATTTTCTGACGCTCCGCACGCTGAGCCACGATGGCAGGCTCATCCGGATTGACCGTGTAGAACCAGCGCTGCAGACCTCCGTGAGGAATGTCGTCCGGATCGGGCGACCAGTAGACAATGCTTGGGCGTCGAAATTCGCTCTCGCCGAGACCGTTGACCGTATTGCCCGATATGTCCGGTGCGCACTCCATCTGTGCCGGATCCGGTGTGAATGGTCTATGGGGGTTGGGTTTGGCCATGGCGGATAATCTAGGACAAACTTGCGAAAGACGGAAATCCGGCTCCATCTCTGAAGCCGTTACTTTGCCAAATCTGCTCCGGCGTGCTGGAATTGCGCAACTCAGTCGAACAGGACCGCGAGCAATGAGCGAAGAACAGCCTCAGGGCAAACTGATGATCCAGACGATGGCGATGCCGGCGGATACGAATGCCGCAGGCGATATATTCGGCGGCTGGGTCGTCTCTCAAATGGATTTCGCGGCCGGGATAGCCGCAGGCCAGCGTGCGCACGGGCGGGTTGTGACCATTGCCATTGACGCGATGAAATTCATTCGCCCGGTCAAGGTCGGCGATCTCGTTTGCGTTTATACGGATGTCGAGCATATCGGCCGCACATCCATGAAAATCCACGTGGAAGCATGGGTGCAGCGCGACCGGTACGGCAAACATGAAAAAGTCACCGATGCGCTTTTCACCTTTGTTGCCGTCGACAAACACGGCAGGCCGGTTCCGGTGCCGGACGATGTTACCCCTGTCGGAGATTAGAAACCTATTATTGCTGCCGAGATAATCGGGGCTCTAACCGGCCAGCATCCTTTCGACCGCCCGTATGGCTGAAAACGCGGCCCCCTGTACCGTCGACTGGCTATCGCCTCCAAGAGCTTCGCCGGCGAAGTAAAGCGTACCTCCGATGGGGGCAAGCATTTCTTCCGGCGTATCGAAGCGGCTGTCGTCATACTCCATTGAATAGATGCCGCCATACATTGGATCGGCGGTCCAGTTGCGAACATACGCGCCGGTCAGGAGTCGGGATGGCGCGCCGTCATATACCGTATCAAGCTCGGTTATAACGTCACGCACAAGCGCTTCATCATTCATCTGGGCCCGCGGGGTCATCCGCTGGTTTGATGTGAACAGTCCCAGTATGTTGGACGTTGCCTGCTTTCCGAATGCGGCGTCGTAATACAGCTTTTCATCCCAGTCGTCCTCAATCTGGTCTACCAAAGGACCGGTCAGCAGCATGTCGGGATAAAATCGTTCGCGGAACGACAGAAACACCTTGAAGCCCTTGCCGAAATTGATTCCGGCGACCGCCTGGCGCCTGTCCACCGGCAGATCCGGATGAATGGCAATATCGCCACGCTGCAGAGCCGAAACCGGCACCGTCACCACCACCTTGTCGGCGGTGTGTACGCGCCCGTCGCCGGTTCGCACCCGCACCTTCGTGCCGGAATGGTCGATTTCGGTCACTCGCGTGTTTAATTCGATTGCGCCCAGAAGATGCGGAACCACGTGCTTTTCGAAAAAGCCGTACCATGTCGTATTGAAGAATTTCACCTCGGCATAAGCAAAACGCAGCAGATTGAATTGCCGTAAACGGCCCCCATACCATTGCTTGTAGGTCTGGGGTTGGTAGGTGATGGTCTCAACACCAAGATCCGTCCGGCCCGCGCCGACGATCTCGCCAAGAATTTCGGGATCGTCGTGAATCCATTCTGCCCCGACATCGATGGGAAAATCAGCGAATCCGTCCAGTCGCCGAACCCGTCCGCCCCACTGTGATCCGGCTTCGAAAATCCGGACTTTTACGCCCTTTCTGCGAAGATGAAACGCGGCGGTCAGCCCGGCGGCACCCGCCCCGACAATGATCACCTCGCGTGCCGTTTGAGCTCTCAAAACGGAAGGGGCCGCAAGCAGTGCCGCACTACCCGTCAGTATGTTTCGACGCGTAAACATTCCGCCAACCTCCAATCAAGCCGCAACGACAAGCGCGTTGTCTGCAATTATTCAGGCAATTGCTATCATGCGCCGTGTTATCTCGTAAATCGAGTTCGCGCCCTAGTGTGGTGAATTTGAAGTTCCTATCGTTGTTGCAGCTAGCGTCTGGAGGAACTTCAAATCCGTAAACCACACTAGAATCATGATGTTGCTAGTGTCCTGATTGAATCTGAAGTTCGTTCAGAGTGTGCTGCTCAATGTGACGAACTTCAGCTTCGGGACACTAGTGTTTCGGCCCCGTCGTGGCGCGCGCAATGAATTTCAGATCGATGTTCTCGCGTATGATATTGCGCTCGTCGGGTTCCGAAATCAGGTCGTAGAGCAGATGCGCTGCCTTTTCTCCGATTTCATCCGATTGGACCTTCACCGTTGTAAGGCCGGGTACGATTTCGGCGGAGCCGGCAAAATCGCCGATACCGGTAATTGAAATGTCGCGAGGCAAAACCAGCCCGGCCTGCGTTGCCGCAAACACCGCACCCTGCGCGATGACATCGTTGCCGGCAATCAGGGCCGTCGGCAGGTTGTCGCCCCGGAACAGATCAAGACAAGCCGCTTTCGCCTTTGAAATGCTGTACTGCGTGCGCAGTTTCCAGTGGTCCGGAATGTCCACGCCTGCTTCGGTCAGCACGTCCATCACCCCCCTCAGCCGCGAGGCTGCCCGGTCGTTGCCGTCGGTCGGAGGAAAGGCGATGCCGATCCTGCGGTGTCCCTGTTCGACGATGTGGGATGCCGCCATTTGGCCGGCGGTATAATTGTCGGAGCCGACACAGGAAATGCGCGAATCGGCCTGATAGTTCCACATGGCGACCGCCGGCGTGTTACGGCGTTCCAGAAGCGTATAGGTGCTGTCCTCATGGTCGAGTCCTATCAGGCCTATGCCCTCTATGCGGTGTTCAAGCAGCGAGCGCAGCAGCTTGTGTTCCTCCTTCAGGTCATAGCCATGCGTGGCGACCAGCATGGTGAAACCGAGCCCGTTGAGCGTTTCGGAAAAGGACTGGATCAGATTTGAAAAGATGGCGTTGTCCAAGGTGGGAACGATCAGCCCCACAGTGCCGCTTCGCCGGCCATGTATGGCCTGCGCCGCGCGGTTTCGGATATAGCCGGTGTCCTCCACCGCCTTTTGTATCTTTCGGCGCGTTGCAGGCTTTACCAGATCAGGATGATTGAACGCACGCGATACAGTCGCGGGCGACACGCCGGCACGGTTTGCAACATCGATGATATCAGCGAATTTTTCCCGGTTCATAAGGCATCTTACCATAAGAAATGAAAACGTTTGCATTATTATTTTCATTGTCTAGCCTCATCCTCACAAGACGTGTTTCGACTTCTGGGAGGACAGTTGGAGCGATGGAATTTCTGTCGTATTTCGGTGAGGTTTTCACCCCGATATCAATGCTGCTTCTGATCGGCGGCACCATTGGAGGATTGATCCTGGGGGCCACACCTGGCCTTTCCCCAACCATGGCTGTGGCGTTGCTGATCCCGTTCACATTTCACCTTCAGGCCGTACACGGGCTGATCCTTCTGGGCGCCGCCTACACATCAACTGTTGCCGGCGGAGCGGTCAGCGCAATCCTGCTCAAAATCCCCGGTGCACCGGCGAACATTGCCACAACACTCGATGGTCATGAGATGGCGGTTCGCGGACAGGGTGCGCGGGCCTTGCAGCTTGCGTTCCTATCGTCGCTCGTCGGCGGGCTGTTCGGTGTTCTGCTCCTTATCTTCCTCACGCCGCTGCTCGCACAGTGGGCCCTCGCCTTCGGCCCTTCGCATCTTTTCTGGCTGGCCATACTCGGCGTTACCGTCATCGGGTCGCTGGATTCGGATTCGGTCGTAAAGGGACTTCTTTCCGGATGCATCGGTATGTGGCTGGCGACAATAGGCTATGACGATATGCAGGGCGTGCAGCGCTTCATCTTTCACGATGCTCTGGGCGGGGGCGTCAATATTATTGCGGCGCTCATCGGTCTCTTCGCCATCCCCCAGGTCCTATCGATGTTTGCCAAGGGACGGCAGAATTACGATGTCGAGGCCATCAAGGTTGAGCGTCATCCGATAGGTGCCGCGATAAGTGAAGTCATCAGCCGCACGCGCGCGCTGACAATCGGCACGTTGTCCGGATCCATCATCGGTCTTATTCCGGGTGTCGGCGGACAGATCGCCGGTCTCGTGGCCTATGACCAAACCAAAAAATTCTCACCGGAAAAGGCAAAGTTCGGTACCGGGCACTCTGAGGGCGTCATTGCCGCTGAATCTGCCAACAATGCAATGGTCGGCCCTTCTCTGGTTCCGCTCCTAACGCTTTCGATACCTGGCAGTCCAACGGCTGCTGTCCTGCTTGGCGGTCTTTTGATCCATGGGATTTTTCCCGGCACCGACCTATTCGACAATCATCCCGATGTCGCCTGGCCGTTCATCAATTCGATGCTGATCGGGCAGATCCTGATGTGTGCATTCGGCATTTATGTGGCTTCGCTCGCCGCCCGCATCGCCCAGGTTCCGCAATCCATCATGGCGGCTGCGGTGCTGGGGCTGGCGGTCTTCGGATCCTACTCCGTGCAGCAATCCATGGGCGATGTCTATGTGATGATGGCGCTTGGAACCATGATGTATTTTCTCGAGCGCTTCGGCTATTCCGCCGCACCACTCGTTCTCGGGCTCATTCTTGGCCCGATAGCCGAATCCAATTTCATTCAGGGTTCGCTGATCGCGACCGCAACGGACGGCCAGTTCCTCTATTTCTTCAGCGGCGCTCTGAACCTCTTGTTGATAGCCGTCGTCGTCGTCTCCATCGGCTATTCGGCCATGATGGAAATCCGCAGCAGGAGGGTAGCAGCATGAACCGCACACAGCACATGGTGCCATCCGGCATCGTGACCCTCGTCGCCCTGTGGGTCTGCTGGGTCAGTTACACGCAGCAGCCTGCCGATGCCTTTCTCTTTCCGCGTCTGATTTCAACGATATTCCTGGCGCTTTCCCTGTGGACATTCGGCAAGGCCGCGCTCGGACTTTCAAAGGTCGGCGCTGGCGTGTCCCTTGCCATGATGCGCAACCTTGCGCCGGGTTTCATTGTGGCGGGTATCTACGTGTTCTGGGCGGCCAAGACTTTTGGATTTTATGCCGCTTCGACGGTCGCGTTCCTGATTTTGCTGACGATCTACGATCCGGCCCCGCATGACAGCGCGCGCACCTGGATCAGGCGCATCGTCATAACGGCCGTCTATATCGCGGTCATCTACGGTCTCTTCGCGTTGGTGCTGAAAGTTTACACACCGCGCGGGATGTTCATGTGAACCGCCGGGAACAGGCGGATAACCCAACAAGGGAGGAATAAATGAGAAAACTGATAATTGGCCTGGCTGTCGCATTGATGGGAATGGCCGGAACGGCAATGGCGGGTGATTACCCCGAAAGACCGATCATGCTCATGGTGTCCTACGGCGCCGGCGGTGCAACCGATTTTCAGGCGCGCATCGTGACGATGACCGCCGGCAACGAAGATGCGCTGGGCATGCCCATCGCCATTATCAACAAACCCGGTGCAGGCGGCCGTGTCGGATGGAACTGGTTCGCCAAGGAAGCGGAAGCCGACGGGTATACGCTGGCGGCATACAATATTCCCCATTTCATTGCGCAAAGCATCAAGGGCGGCGTTGAATACAAGCGCGACAGTTTCGAGCCGATCGCAAACTGGGGTGCGGACCCGGCCGTGTTTGTCGTGGGCAAAGACAGCCCGTTCAATTCGATGGCGGATGTCGTCGCCTTCGCGAAGGAAAATCCCGGCAAGCTGACATTTTCAGGTGCCGGCCTGTTTGTCGGTCATCACATTGCCGCGCTCCAGATTGAAAAGGCTGCCGGCGTCAAGATGCAGTACATCCCGACCAAGGGCGGCGGTGCAGCAGCAATGAAAGCCGTTATCGCCGGCGACGTCATGGGAGGCATCAACAATCTCTCCGATGCCTATCGCGCCCGCGAGGCCGGCAATGTGAAAATCCTTGGCGTTGCGGATGTGAAGCGCAATGAGGAGTTTCTACCCGATGTTCCGACAATGAAGGAACAGGGACTCGACGTCGACGACAGCTCGGTCAATTTCCGCGGCATCATGGTTCCCAAGGGAACGCCGCCTGAGGTGATCGACCGACTGGCGGCGACCGTGCCTGACATGTTCAAGAACAAACGCGTTGCGGGGAAAATGAATGCGGGCGGTTCGCCCATGCACATCATGACCCGCGAAGAGGTGCAGCAGATGTGGAAAGAGCGCGAAGAGTATCTCAGCCAGCTACTGCAGGGTCTTTAATACCGAAACGCGGGGCGGTTCCCTGCCCCGCGATCCAGCCAGGAAAGTGCTTATGTCCGATCAAACCGAAATTGCCGTTGTTGATGAACTGGTGGCCAGAGCAAGGGCCGCGCAGGCCGGATATGCCGATGGTGCGACTCAAGAGCGATACGACCGGGCTGCACAGGCGGCGGCCTGGGCGATCATGGAACCTGCGCGCAATGCGGAAATGGCCGAGCTGGCGGTCCGGACAACCGGCCTTGGCAATGTGAAAGACAAGATCCTCAAGAACCATCGCAAGACACTCGGCTTGATGCGCGACCTTTCCAAAGCAAAAACCTGCGGAGTTATTGAGGAGGAAGCCACAACCGGCATCACCAAAATCGCCCGGCCCATCGGTGTCGTCGGCGCCGTCGTGCCCTCGACCAATCCGGTGGCGACACCGGCGAACAACATCATCAACGCACTCAAATGCGGCAATGCGATTATTCTCTCGCCATCGCCGAAGGGCGTGGAGGCGTGCACGCGGCTGCTCGGCTATATCCATGCCGAATTTGACAAAATGGGCGTCAGCCGGGATCTGGTACAAATGATCCCGCCGCCGGGAACCAAGGCAAGAACGCAGCGTCTTTTGGAGACCGCCGATCTGGTGATCGTTACCGGGTCACAGGACAATGTCCGTCGCGCCTATTCATCGGGAACACCTGCGATTGGCGTCGGAGCCGGCAATGCGACCGTAATCGTTGACGAAACTGCCGATACTCGCGATGCGGCACAAAAGATCGCGGCTTCCAAGACCTTCGACAATGCAACGTCCTGCTCGTCGGAAAATGCAGTCATTGTTGTCGACAGTGTCTATGACGAATTCGTTGCGGCTTTGGCTGAATTCGGTGGCGCCACGGTTTCACCGGCGTTGGAACCACAGATCGTCGAGCGCCTTTGGCCAGGCGGCAAGCTCAATCGCAATGCGCTCGCAAAGGATGCCGACGTCCTTATCGACACTCTGCAACTGCATGACCATGTTGATGCGGGAACCCGGTTCATTGCAGTTCCGACAAGCGGTGTTGGAAAGAGCTATCCGCTGTCAGGAGAAAAGCTCTCGCTCGTGCTCGCGCTCTATCGCGCATCGGATTTCGACAGTGCCAAGGAATTGGCAGGCCGGTTGCTCGCGCACCAGGGCGCGGGACATTCCGTCGGCCTTCACTCTCGCGATGACGCGCGTGCGGTTGGGCTCGGACGGGATCTGCCTACCTGCCGGGTTATCGTCAATCAGGCCCATTGCTTTGCAACGGGCGGAGCGTTCAACAACGGTCTGCCGTTTTCTCTCTCCATGGGATGCGGAAGTTGGGGCGGCAATTCCATCGATGAGAACCTGCACTGGAAGCATTTTTTGAACATTACGAAAGTTGTGCGGGAGACCGACCCGGACGAGCCATCCGTCGATCAAATCTTCCAAGACTATTGGGCAGAGGCCGGAAAGTGACCTGGGACAAAAACTCTCGCCCAGAAGGCACGGTGCGCGATCTGCTCGACAGCCGGGCCAAACATGCGCCCAATGCCGTCAGTCACATATTTGCACATGACGGCAGCACGCTGACCTGGGCGCAATTGCGCCACAAAGCGAAAAATATTTCCGACACGCTCACTGCAATGGGCATAAAAAAGGGCGAGAGTGTCGCGCTTTGCCTGCCCAACAGCCGACTGGCGATCCTGTGTCTGTTCGGTGTCTTTTATGGCGGTTTTCGCGCGACCCCGCTCAATCTGGTCGCAGGCCCTGAGGCGCTTGGATATGCGCTGTCGCACAGCAAATCACGGTTTGCCTTTGTCGGTCACGGCCAGGCAGAACTGTTTGAGGCCGCGTTGCGCGCAGTTCCGTCGGATGTAACCGCTATTACGGTGTCTGACCGGATCAATTGGCCCGATGTTGGCGACTGGGTCCCTCAACACGATGTTGCCGGTAACGACCATGCGCTTTTGATGTACACGTCCGGCACGACCGGCCGGCCAAAAGGCGTGTTGCATTCACACGCCGGATTGCTTGCCGGCGGCTGGAACACCAGTCTTGCGCATGGCCTGACGGCTGATGACCGCGCGCTTTGCGTTCTTCCGTTTTTTCATATCAACGGGCTTTGCGTCACCTTGATCGCGCCGCTTGTTTCGGGTGGGTCGGTCGTAGTTTGCAAGAAGTTTTCAAACAGCCGGTTCTGGGATCAGTGCGCACAATTTGACGTCACCTGGTTCTCAGTAGTGCCGACGATCATCTCGCATATCCTGCATTCCGATGCGGAGCCGGATGGGGAAACTATCGCCAAAATCCGGTTTGGCCGGTCTGCATCCTCGGCACTGGCGCCCGAGGTTCACTCGGCGTTTGAAGAACGCTTCAAGATACCGATTATTGAGACCATGGGGCTGACGGAAACGGCGGCACAAATACTCTCCAATCCTTTGCCGCCGGCGCAGCGCAAGATCGGCTCTCCGGGCATCGCCTTTGGAAATGAGGTCGCCATAATCGATGAGGACCTCAAAAAAGTCGCCAATGGTGCATCGGGCGAAGTGGCTGTTCGCGGACCCAATGTCATGCTGGAATATCTGGATAATGCCGAAGCAACCGGAAATTCGTTCACTGCCGACGGGTGGCTGCGAACCGGCGATCTCGGGCACATGGATGAGGACGGCTATGTGTTCATCACGGGCCGTCTGAAGGAGCTCATTATCAAGGGCGGTGAAAACATCGCGCCACGCGAAGTCGACGAAGCGCTGTACGGGCATCGTGACGTTATCGAGGCTGCCGCCTTTGCGCGCCCCTGCCCCCGCTATGGCCAGCGGGTCGAGGCGGCCGTCAGGCTGCGGCCCGGAAGCGCGGTGAGCCAGAGTGAATTGATTTCTTTGTGCGGCGAAAAACTGGGCGTTTTCAAGAGCCCGGACCGGATATTTGTTCTGGATGAATTACCGAAAGGTCCGTCGGGCAAAATTCAGCGGATGAAACTTGCTGAAATGACCGCCTCCGAGGTTGGATGAGTTCAACCGATCCTCCCAGGCAAAAGAAAAGGCGCCGATTGGCGCCTTTTCCATGTCTTGTTTAACTGCGGTTTACTGCGGCAGCTTGTCGTCGACACCCTTGACGTAGAAGTTCATGCCAAGCAGCGTGCCGTCGTCGGCCACTTCGTCGGCTTTAAGCCATTCGGAACCGTCCTGCTTCATGACAGGTCCTGTAAACGGCTTCAGCTCGCCGGTGGTGATCTTGGCTTCCGTTTCCATGGCCAGCTGTTTTACATCATCCGGCATGTTGGTGTACGGCGCCATGGTCAGGATGCCGTCAACAAGACCGTCCCATGTGGACTGGGTTTCCCAAGTGCCATCAAGCAAAGCCTGGGTGCGCTTGATATAGTATGCACCCCAGGTATCGACAATAGCGGTCAGCTGGGTTTCAGGCCCTGCTTCGATCATGTCGGATGCCTGTCCGAATGCCTTGATACCGCGGTCGGCGGCGACCTGCATCGGAGCCGTCGAGTCGGTGTGCTGCGTGAGGATATCGACACCCTGGTCGATCAGCGCCTTTGCAGCGTCGGCTTCCTTACCAGCGTCAAACCAGGAGTTCACCCAAACGACCTTGATCTGGAAATCCGGGTTGATGGACTGTGCTCCAAGAAGGAAGGAGTTGATGCCCTGCACGACTTCCGGAATCGGGAAGGATGCAATGTATCCGGCGACACCGTTTTTCGACATTTTGCCAGCAATCTGGCCCTGGATATAACGGCCCTCGTAGAAGCGAGAGTTATAGCTGGCCATATTGTCGGCGGTTTTATAGCCGGTTGCGTGTTCGAACTTTACCTTCGGGAACTTCTTCGCAACGTCCAGTGTAGGCTCCATGAACCCGAAAGACGTGGTGAAGATCAGCTCACAGCCGGACCGGGCAAAGCGTTCGATGGCGCGTTCTGCGTCCGGACCTTCGGCAACATTTTCAAGATACGGTGTCTCGATCTTGTCACCGAAGTGGTTCTGCAGTTCCTGGCGGCCGATATCGTGGGCCTGCGTCCATCCGCCGTCGGTTTTTGAACCGACATAGACGAAGCAGACCTTTGTAGCAGCCTGGGCAGCAGTTGCGGCAAAACTCATCACCGCGGCCGTTGACAGGGCCAATAGTAGTTTTTTCATCATGTTCACCTCTTCTGTTATGGTCGAATTGCTATCAGCGATCCGGGACGAAAGACTGGCCAAGCGAGGCCGGTGTATTCATCAGTGTCAGGCGTCTGTTGCGCGAAATAATGACGAGGACGAGGATCGTCGCCAGGTAAGGAAGCGCGGACAGAAACTGCGACGGAATTCCGAAGCCGAGTGCCTGAGCGTGCAACTGTCCGATGGTTACCGCACCGAACAGATAGGCGCCAGCAAGAACCCGCAGCGGACGCCAGCTTGCAAAGACAACCAGTGCAAGTGCGATCCAGCCACGACCGGCTGACATGTTTTCCACCCATTGCGGGGTGTAAACGAGAGAGAGCTGAGCGCCGGCAAGGCCGGCACAGGCGCCGCCGAACATGACGGCGCAGTAGCGGGTCTTGATAACCGAAATGCCGAGTGCATGCGCCGAACCATGGCTGTCGCCGATGGCACGAAGCTGCAGGCCGAGCCGTGTCCTGAACAGGAACCAGCTCACGCCGACGACGCACAGGATCGAAAGATAGAAGATAAGATCCTGATTGAAGATCAACGGACCGAGCAGCGGCAGTTGATCAAGCAGCGGAATGGCGATCGGTTCCAGTTGAACGCCTGCCTCGCCGACAAAGTTCTCGCCGATCATGCCTGACAGGCCGAGGCCCAGAATTGTCAGCGCCAGGCCGGTCGCCACCTGATTGGTAACGAGTGTCAGCGTCAGGAAACCGAATAGCAGGGAGAATACACATCCTGCCACGGCTCCGAATAGTGCGCCCAAATAGGGATTGCCCGTGACTTGAGCCGTCGCAAAGGCGACGACGGCGCCCATGACGATCATTCCCTCAACGCCCAGATTAAGGACGCCGGACCGTTCCACGACCAGCTCGCCCATTGCCGCCAGTAGCAGCGGCGTCGCAGCCGTCGTGACGGTGAGAAGTACAGCCTCTATCAGTGTCATTTAAGCGCCCTCCTCGGCCAGTTCGGCATGTCCGGCGAATTTCAGCCGCACGCGGTAGTGGATTAATGTGTCGCAGGCCAGAACGAAGAACAGCAGGAAGCCTTGGAAAACACGCGCGATCTTGTCAGGCAGGCCGATGGATATCTGCGCCGCTTCGCCGCCCAGATATGTCAGCGCTAGTACAAGACCGGCGGCAAAGATGCCAAGCGGGTTCAGGCGGCCGAGAAAGGCTACAATGATGGCTGTGAAGCCGTACCCGGGCGAAATGACCGGCTGAAGCTGCTCAATGGAGCCGGAAACTTCGGAAATGCCTGCGAGGCCTGCAAGTCCGCCGGAAAACAGGAAGGCGAAGAACACCATCTTGTTGGCGGAGAAGCCTGCGAACTTGCCGGCGCGGGCCGATTGCCCGAGAACCGACACCTGGAAACCGCGCAGCATGTAGCTCATCATGAACCATGTCAGCAGCGTAGCGACAATGGCGAAGATGATGCCAAGGTCAGCCCGACCCGAGGCCGGCAAGATCTCCGGCAGAATGGCTTCCGGGCCGAATTCGCGGCTTTCCGGAAAGTTGAAGCCCTCCGGGTTGCGCCACGGTCCGCGCACCAGCCAGTCCAGGAACAGCTGTGCCACATAGACAAGCATCAGGCTGGACAGAATTTCATTGGTGTTGAACCGGGTCTTCAATAGCGCGGGTATCGCCGCGTAGGCTGCCCCGCCTGCAATGCCCATGATCAGCATGATCGGCAAAACCAGGAACGAATCCCACTGGTGGAACATGACGGGCAGGATCGCCCCGACAATGCCGCCGATGATGAACTGTCCCTCGGCACCGATGTTCCAGTTGTTCGACCGGAAACAGACCGACAGACCAACGGCAATGAGGATAAGCGGTGCGGCCTTGATGGCCAGCTCATGCAGCGACCACATTTCCGTCAGGGGTTCGATGAAAAAGCTGTAAAGCGCATCGAAAGGGTTTTTGCCCAGCGCCGTAAACATGATGGCACCGGCGATGATGGTCAGTCCCAGTGCGATAAACGGTGAGACCACCGAAAACAGCGCTGAGTGCGATGGTCTGCGTTCCAGCTCAATGCGCATGAGCAGCCTCCAATTTGATATCTTCGACCGGTGCGTCTTCACCGTGGATGCCGCCCATAAGCAGGCCGATACGTTCAAGGGTCATATCTGCCGCCGGTTCAGCGGCCGAGAGCCGACCCTCGTTGATCACGGCAATGCTTGTTGCGACTTCGAAAATCTCGTCCAGGTCCTGGCTGATCACCACAACCGCCGAACCGGATTCGGCAAGGTCTATGAGTGCCTGCCTGATGCGGCTCGCCGCGCCGGCATCCACACCCCAGGTGGGCTGGTTGACGATGATGACCGAAGGTTTGCGATCAAGCTCCCGCCCAACGATAAACTTCTGAAGATTGCCACCAGAAAGAGACGATGCATCCGGATCTTCACCCGACATGCGCACATCCATGTCCTTGATGATGCGTTCAGAAGCCTTTTTGACGGCGTCATATCTAATGACTTTCAGCGGGCCGCCGGTCAGAAACTCGCTGGCATCCGAGCGATAACGGGCCAGTACCATGTTTTCCGACAACGACATCGAAGACACAGCGGCATGACCATGGCGCTCTTCCGGTACAAATCCGGCACCCAATAGCCGCCGGGCGGTAATGCCCATGCGCCCTGCATCGGTACCACAGATACGCACGTCGTCGGCGTTGTCACTCATCTCTTCACCGGACAGAACATCGAACAACTCGCTCTGACCGTTGCCGGCAACACCGGCAATTCCGATAATCTCACCGGCGCGGACCGAAAGATCTATATCTTTAAGCGCGACGGCAAATGGCGTGCGGGCCGGTGCCGAGAGTTTTTTCGTTTCGATCAGGACCTTGTCGGTGATCTTGCCTCCGGTGTTGGAGACTGATTTCACTTCGGAACCGACCATCATAGTGGCCAGCGAAGCCGGGGTTTCAGCCCGTGGATCGCAAGCGCCCGTCAGTTTGCCGTGGCGCAGCACCGTCGCACGATCACAGATACGCTGCACCTCTTCCAGACGATGGCTGATATAAAGCACCGAACGGCCTTCGGAGCGGATCTTCTCCAGAGTTTCGAACAGCCTGTCCGCCTCCTGAGGCGTCAAGACCGATGTCGGCTCGTCGAGAATTATGAGTTCCGGATTTTGCAGAAGCGTGCGGACGATTTCGATCCGCTGCCGCTCACCAACAGAGAGGTCTGCAACATGAGCATTCGGATCAAGCGGCAAGCCATATTCACGCGACAAGACAGCAGCCTGTTCCGAGATGTTTTCGATGCTCACATTGCCGTCCATCGACAGTGCGATGTTTTCTGCAACCGTCAACGCTTCAAAAAGCGAGAAATGCTGGAAGACCATGCCGATGCCAAGTGCACGGGCCTGACCCGGGCTGCTGATCACCACCGGTTTGTCTTTCCAGATAATCTGTCCGGAAGTCGGCTCAAGCGAGCCAAAGAGCATTTTGACGAGAGTTGATTTTCCAGCGCCGTTCTCACCGAGAAGCGCATGGATCTCACTGGATTTGATTTCGAGGTCAATCCCGTCATTGGCGCGCAGTTCACCAAATATTTTGGTCAAGCCGCGCACTTCCAATAGGCAGTCACCGTGCCCAGGTTCCTGAATAGCCAAATTTTCCTCCCCCGCATTTAAGCGGATCCAACCAATAATGATCCTAGGCGCAGTCGGTATGGCCCGGAAAGATGGTACGACAATAAAGAGCTTCAAATTTTTGATGCATAATTGCAGGACTACCTGCATATGTCATCCTAGTGCCTTTCTTCCCCGCAGCTTCATCCACACGGAAATGCTGCAGCGCAAAAACACTGGGTACGAATTGCAGTGATCGAACTGCGGCACTTGGCCCTGCAAGTCTTCTTTTTAAACGGCTTCAACCGTTGTATTAGATTGGAGCATAGGAGCTAGCCGACGTTTCGGACAAGGACAAATTATGGCCCAACATTACGACATCGCCGTCGTTGGCGGAGGACTTGCGGGGGCTACCGCTGCGCTCGCCGCCGCGAATGCCGGCTACAAAACAGCGCTGGTTGCACCCAGACACAAATCCACGGACGGCCGGACTACCGCTCTCATGATGCCTTCGATGGAACTGCTCGAAAGGCTTGGTATCTGGCCGACAGTCCGTGATGTTGCCGCACCGCTGCGCAGCATGCGCATTATCGACGGGACATCACGCCTGATTCGGGCGCCGACGGTTACATTTCATGCCAGCGAGCTCGATATCGAGGCGTTTGGATACAATATTCCCAACGCGCCGCTTCTCGATGCGCTCTTTCATGCCATCGAAACGTCTGGCGAAATTGCCCATTTCGACCGGTCGGCGGACCTGATTGCCGATACGCAGGATCAGGTAAATCTGGTGCTTGAGGATGGAACCGAAATTTCATGCGCACTGTGCGTTGGTGCGGACGGCCGCAATTCCAGGGTACGCGCTGCTTCCGGAATCGGTGTGCGCGACTGGCGTTATCCGCAAACTGCAATCGTGCTCAATTTTTCACACGAATACGGGCACGCCGATACATCCAACGAATTTCACACCGAAAAGGGTCCGTTTACACAGGTGCCCCTGCCCGGCCGTATGTCGAGCCTTGTTTGGGCGCTGAGCCCGGCGGATGCGGATATGATGAAGGCATTATCCCGCGAAGAGCTGGCGCTGGCGATCGAGCAAAGAATGCAGTCCATGCTGGGTAAGATAACCATAGAGAGTGCCGTGCAAAGCTTCCCGTTCAGCGGCATGATCGCGAAGTCGTTCGGAAAGGGACGCATGGTTCTTGTTGGCGAGGCAGGCCATGTGTTCCCGCCGATCGGAGCGCAAGGACTTAATCTCGGCTTACGGGACGTGCTTGAGCTGATCGATGCTCTCACGCGTGTAGGCGGGCCTCAGAACGCACCAGAGGCGGTTCGCAGCTATGACAGACACCGCAGAAGCGACGTTGTTTCACGAACCGCCAGCGTCGACATGCTGAACCGAACGCTCCTCAATGCCTTTTTGCCAGTCCAGCTTGCCCGATCGACCGGACTTGCTGCCCTTTCAGCCTTTGCGCCTCTGCGTAATTTCGCCATGCGTGAAGGGATGAAACCGGGCGGTGGGCTGGATGTATTCCGGAGACATTAGCTGCCGGGAAAGATATCCGCAGGTAAAATTCCTGATTTGATCGCATAGAGCAACGCTGTGACCGTCAGAACGGAAATTGCGGTGGTCACAAGTATGGTTGCGGATGCGCGCTCCACCCAGACGCCGTACTGATGCGCAAGGACGAACACGTTTGTGGCAGTTGGCAATGAGGCCAACAGCACCGCGGTAAAGATCCATACCGTATCAAAGTCACCGACAAGGCCCATGGCGAAATACACAATCACAGGGTGGAGGATCAGTTTGGTGGGCACGATGTACGTCAGTTCGAGCGGCACGCGTTTCAATGGCCGCAGGGCCAGTGTCACACCCATCGCAAACAACGCGCATGGTGCTGCTGCCTGTGACAGGTATTCGATGAGACGTTCGGGCGCTGCAGGTATTGGCACGTTTATCCATGCAACAAATATCCCGGCCATGGTCGCCAGAATAAACGGGTGCAAGAAAATGCGGCGTGCGATCAGAGCCGCGAGCGACGGTAAAGAGCGTTTCTCACTGCCTGATATCGCCATCATGCAGGGGGCAATGGCAAAGTGCATGATGTTCTCGAAACAGAAGATGAGCGCGACGGGTATTGCCGCCCTTTCGCCAAATGCCAAAATAGCGATGCTGGGGCCCATATAGCCGATATTGCCGTAGGCGGCAGCCAGGCCCTGGATGGTTCCTGTTGCTATTGTTTTTCTGCCGAGTGCGACGGCAATGGCGAAGATCAGTGCGAATATGGAATAGGTCGACAAAAGGCTTGCAAGAATGAAATCCATCCGGGCAAGTTCCTCGATCGGCGTACGCGCCAGCAGTTTGAAAAACAAAGCCGGAAGAGCCAGATAAATGACAAATATATTGAGCCAGCCAAGCGCATCCGCCGGCTGGTGAATCAGCCGGGCGGTCAGATACCCCAGGAATATGAGCCCAAACAGCGGCAGGATAAGCGCTGCGATCTCAGACATCGGCGAATCTTGTCATGGCGATACAGCTTGTATTCAAAAAGCCTTGATAATCAAGCGGCTAAGGCCCGCCTATGTCGAATCCACGACATCAAACGGCACCGGCACTCCCGCATTTGTTACCGTTTAATGCCGAAAGTCATTGATATTGCGGGCGCATTCCCTCTATTAGTGTCTATAGGAGACATCCAGTTATGCTTAAACCGCGCACGGCAAAATTTCAGATCGGACAAATGGTAAAGCACCGCGTTTACCCGTTTCGCGGCGTTATATTCGACGTGGATCCGGTGTTCGACAATACTGAGGAATGGTATCAATCCATCCCCGAGGATGTGCGGCCGCATAAGGAGCAGCCGTTCTATCATTTGTTCGCGGAGAACGAGGACACGGACTATATCGCCTATGTGTCGGAACAGAACCTTGTTCCCGACGACAGCGGGCAGCCGGTACAACACCCTCAGATCGCTGAGATATTCGAAGGGCCGGATGATGGAATGTACAAGCTTCGCGGACCGGTTGGCCACTAACTGCGTCAGATCATTCGAAGTTGGTCGTTAAAAGAAAAGGCGCGGTTTGATCCGCGCCTTCTTTTGTTTCCTAGTTCTCTTCTTTCGCCTTTTTCTGGGCTGCCTCGAGCTTTTCTCGGGCCGCCTGCGCTTTACGCTGCATTTCTTCCTGCAGCAGGCGCTGACGTTCCTGGAGCTCGGACTGTGCGACCGGCTCGCCATCGAATGCGTCCGTAAATCCTTTCAAAGAGATCTTTATCGGATTGGGCGCGCGCTGGAAGTTTACCGACGTAAACACGACTTCACCGCCGCGCTTGAATGAATCGATGATCGCATCGGTCAGCGGAACCTGGGCGACGCACTTGTCAGGCATGCAAACCGAATAAGGAATAAGCTGAGACTTGCCGCCGTCGATCTGCATACCGACGCCGGGCGGAATTGTGCGTGCTGACGGCACAGAAACCTGGAGCATCTTGTTGTTGACTTTTCCTTCAACAGTGATCAGCCCGACAGCCGTTAGCAGTTGTCCGGTGGATGCGGTGGTGATGTTCTGCACAACGCAAACATCATTGTCTTCCTGCTTTGTGCAAACCTTGTACCAACGCTGTGTCGGTGCCTGTGCATAGGACATGCTCGACAGCGCAACAGATACGGCGCCCGCAAATGCTGTCGCCAACGCAGTCCTTGTGACGTTTGAGGTCCTGAAGGTCATTCGTCTAATTTCTCCTGGGCTTTCAATACTTCATTATTACCAGCAGTGCTGCGCGCATCCTATATGGAAAGCGGCCCATCTGCAGCAAACGATCCGCGGTTTGTGCCTGGTTCCCAATCCGCGTCTCCAATTGCGTACTCCCTGTGCGGCAAATAAGGCCATTGCAAGGCCCATAGCACTTTCAAGTGTTGTCTAAGCGCAAACCTTCTTCCTGTCACCCTGTTTGATGACTGCGATCTTCAATTGGTCGAAATTTCCTGCAAAATCCGTGAATTCACGCCCGATCCGTGCGTGTTGGATTCAAATATGTTCATGCTACGGTTTGCGAAGAATCAGCAAAGGGCTCGCGATGCGTTACTTCCTCCGACCGATATCTGCAGCATTGCTGCTGGTGACAGCCAGTTTCGTTCCCGCTTTGGCTGCACAGCCGCAACACGCAATCGCATCCCATGGCGAGCCGGCACTGGCACCGGATTTCAAGCATTTTCCCTATGCAAACCCGGATGCCCCGAAGGGAGGACGCGTTTCCTACGGTGTGGTCGGTACATTCGACAATCTGAATCCTTTTATCCTCAAAAGCATGCGCACAACCGCGCGCGGCATGTGGGATCCACAATTCGGCAATCTGACCCATGAAAGCCTGATGCAGCGCTCGCGCGATGAGCCCTTTACGCTTTATGGCCTGCTGGCAGAATCCGTCGAATTCGATGATGAACGCACCTACATACAGTTCAACATCAACCCACTTGCACGCTGGTCTGACGGCAAAGATGTTACCGCGGATGACGTGATTTTCACGTTCAATCTGCTTGAGGAAAAGGGTCGCCCGCCCTACTCCTCCCGCCTCGACAAGGTCAAAAACATGGAAAAGACCGGACCGCTCAGCGTCCGCTTTACACTGAAGGAAGATGCCGGCAATGAATTTCCGCTGATCCTCGGTCTCAACCCGGTCCTGCCAGAGCACGCAACCGATGTTGAAACATTTGACAAAACCACATTTGATCCACCGGTCACCTCGGGTCCGTATCGCATTAGCGAGGTGAAGCCGGGGCAAAAAATCACGTTCGAGCGGAGACCGGACTATTGGGCCAATGACCTGCCGATCAAGCGTGGCATCGATAATTACGACGAAATATCGATCGAATATTTCCTTTCGGACAGCGCCCAGTTCGAAGCCTTCAAAAAGGGCATATTCGATTTTCACGCCGAGGGAAGCCCCATAAGCTGGAAGCGCGCCTATAATTTCTCGGCTGTCGAAAACGGCGATGTCGAAAAGACCGTTTTCGAAAGAAAAACGCCGGCAGGCATGTACGGGTTTGTCTTCAACACCCGCCGGGAAAAATTCCAGGACGTCAGGCTGAGACGCGCACTGGCGATGCTGTTTGATTTTGAATGGGTCAACAGGACCCTTTTCGATGACGCCTACAAGCGCACCGAAAGCTATTTCCAGCATTCCTTTCTTTCATCCATAGGTATACCCGCCAGCGACATCGAAAGAAAACTGCTCGAGCCCTTCCCGGATGCCGTCGATGAAGCGGTGCTGGTCGGCAACTATCACGCGACAAGAACCAATGGCAGTGGCCGTGACCGAAAGGTCCAAAGGGCGGCGCTGGAGCTGCTGAACGAAGCGGGGTACAGGATCAGCGGAGGCAAGCTGCTCAACGAGGCCGGCGAGCAGCTTGCCTTCGAAGTCATGACCCAAAATGAAGGTCAGGAGAAAATCGCCCTCGCCTACCAGCGCAATCTTGCCGCACTCGGTATTGAGCTCCGCATTCACACTGTTGACGATGCGCAGTATCAACGCCGAAGCCAGAACTATGATTACGACATGATCATGAAGAGCTACTCGGCGTCACTATCTCCCGGCACGGAGCAGATCTGGCGCTGGGACAGCCGCTCTCGCGATGTTCCGGGTACATTCAACTACGCAGGTACGGCTGACCCCGCCATCGATGCGATGATCGAGGCGATGCTGGAAGCGCGATCCCAGGAGGATTTTACCGCTGCCGTTCGGGCGTTTGATCGCGTTTTGATTTCCGGGCACTATGTTGTTCCGCTCTATTACCTGCCAGGGCAACGGGTTGCGTACCGGTCAAACCTTGAACATCCCGCCTTTACGCCCATTTACGGCTATGTGCTGCCGGCCTGGTGGGACAAAAGGGCGGCGCAATAGTGCGGCAGTCGGCTTGAATGGAGAATCCGGATGACAGCGGTCAATATCGATATCGTGTCGGATGTAATGTGCCCCTGGTGCTATATCGGCAAGAAAAGGCTTGAAGAGGCTTTGAAGGACCTGCCGGAAGATCTTGAGGTTGACGTTCGCTGGCGGCCCTATCAACTCGATCCAACACTGCCCAAAGAAGGCAAGGACCGAAAGCAGTATCTGGAAGAAAAGTTCGGTGGTTCCGAGCGCGCGAAACAGATCTACTCAACCATTGTCGATGCCGGACGCGAGGAAGATATTCCATTCAATTTCAGCGGTATAGAGGTCTCGCCCAATACGCTGGACGCACACAGGCTCATCCGTTGGTCGGCGTCGGAAGCACCCGGCGTGCAGGACCGGCTGGTGGATCTTCTGTTCAAGGCCTATTTCATTGAAGGCAAAAATATTGGAGACAACGCTGTTCTGCTCGATGCAGCGGAGCAGGCCGGCATGGACCGGTCCATCACGGAAAGCCTTCTCGTCGGGACGGCCGATTGCCTGGAGGTTGAACAGGAAATCGATGTCGCCAGAAAGATGGGCGTGACAGGTGTTCCCTGTTTCATTCTTGAAAACAAATACGCTGTCATGGGCGCGCAGTCAGCCGATGTTCTTGCCAGTGCGATCCGTGATGTCGCCAAGGAGAAAGAAGCGGCGCCCGATACACAGCCGGCGACTTAACCGGCTTCCGCAATTTCCGCCAGCTGGCTCATGATTACCGCAGCGCCGCTCAGCCGTTTTTGTGCGCTCGGAAGATCACGGACAAAAAGTATGCTTTGATCCGGCCGGATCTTTGCCAGCAAACCCTGTTTGCCGAGATGCTCGACCAGACCGGTTGGATTGGGGAATTCGGCATTGCGGAATTGCACGACAATTCCCTTCGGACCCGCATCCAGTTTTTCGACATTGGCCGTGCGGCAAAGCGATTTCATGAACACTATTTTCAGAAGGTGCTGAACCTCTTCCGGCAACGGTCCGAAACGGTCTATGAGTTCAGCGCCAAATGCATCGATCTCGGTCGGTGTGGTCAGGTCGCCAAGCCGACGATAAAGACCTAACCGCAAATGCAGGTCAGGCACATATTCGTCCGGGATCATCACTGACGTTCCGACGGTTATCTGCGGAGACCAGCCGGTATCGACGAGGTCTTCCTCTCCTTTCAGTTCGGCGACCGCTTCCTCGAGCATATGCTGGTAGAGCTCGAATCCGACTTCCTTGATGTGGCCGGACTGTTCCTCACCGAGGAGATTGCCCGCACCGCGGATATCGAGGTCATGGCTTGCCAGCTGGAAACCCGCACCAAGCGTATCCAGCGATTGGAGGACCTTGAGCCTGCGGTCCGCGGTGGCTGTCAGAACCTTGTTGACCGGCAGCGTGAACAGGGAAAAAGCTCGAACCTTGGAGCGCCCTACCCGGCCGCGCAGTTGGTAAAGCTGAGCCAGTCCAAACATATCGGCACGGTGAACAATGAGCGTATTGGCGGTCGGAACATCGAGGCCGGACTCGACGATCGTTGTCGAAAGCAGCACGTCATATTGGCCGTCATAAAAGGCATTCATGATGTCGTCGAGTTCACCGGCCGGCATTTGCCCGTGTGCCACTGCGACCTTCAACTCCGGCACATCGGCCTCGAGGAACGAGCGTACATCTTCCAGATCCGACACGCGCGGGCAGACGTAAAAACTCTGCCCCCCGCGATAGTGCTCGCGCAACAGTGTTTCGCGTATGACCAGCGGATCGAACGGTGAGATAAATGTGCGGACGGCCATCCGGTCCACCGGCGGCGTGGTGATCAGCGAAAGCTCCCGCACGCCGGTCATGGCAAGTTGCAGGGTCCGCGGAATTGGCGTCGCCGAAAGTGTCAGAACATGGACGTCAGATTTCAGTTCCTTCAGCCGCTCCTTGTGTTTGACACCGAAATGTTGCTCCTCGTCGATGATAAGCAGGCCAAGATTTGCAAAATTGATCGACTTACCAAGCAGCGCATGGGTGCCAATGACGATATCGCTCTTGCCTTCCGCTAGTTCTTTCTTCGTAAGGTTCAGTTCCTTCTGGCCGACCAGACGCGACGCCTGCTGGACACGGACCGGAAAACCGCGCAGCCGGTCGCTGAAAGTCTTGTAATGCTGGCGGGCAAGCAGCGTTGTGGGCACGACAACAGCAACCTGCACACCATTCATTGCTGCAATGAACGCTGCTCTCAGCGCCACTTCCGTCTTGCCGAAACCGACATCGCCGCAAACGAGACGATCCATCGGAACCCCGCCCCGAAGATCATCGAGCACGGAATCGATAGTGTTGGCCTGATCATCCGTTTCATCATAGGGGAAGCGAGCCGCGAATTCGTCATAGAGCCCTTCGGGAATTTTAAGTTGCGGGGCATGGCGCATCTGTCGCTCCGCAGCGATGCGGATCAGCGCATCGGCCATTTCCAGGAGACGCTTTTTCAGCTTTGCCTTGCGCGACTGCCAGGCAACCCCGCCGAGTTTGTCGAGAACCGCCTCGGTGGCTTCGGAACCGTAGCGGGACAAAAGCTCGATATTTTCCACCGGCAGAAAAAGCTTGGCCTGTTCGGCATATCGCAATTCCAGACAGGCATGCGGGGCGCCGGCCGCCTCTATGGTCCTCAGCCCCATGAACTTGCCGATTCCGTGTTCGGCGTGAACTACGATGTCGCCTTCTTCGAGACCGGAGACTTCGGATATGAAATCCGCGCCCTTTTTGCGTCGCCGACCGCGTCGAACCAGTCGGTCACCGAGTATGTCCTGTTCGCCGATCACGGCAATGCCGTCGATCTCATACCCGCTTTCCAGATTGAGGATGGCGGCTGCGGCCTCGCCCTGTCCGAGATCGAGTGTTTCGGACAACGACCTGATAATACGCACGCGCTCCAGGCCGTGCTCGCCCAAAACCTGCAGCAACCGGTCCAGTGAACCTTCCGTCCAGGCGGTGATCAGTACCTTTGTGCCACCCGCCCGTTTTTCGCCAATGTGCCTGACCACCTGGTCGAACACGTTGACCTTCTGGGCACCGGTTTCCTGTTTTTCGACAGTGCTTGCCCAGCGCGGCCCGGCATGCGCGTCCAGATTGACGACACGCCTGGCGCTGCTCTCTTCCTCCATGAAGGGCGAAAGACTGACCGCATTTGCGGTATCCAGAAAATCGGAAATTGCCGACGGTTGAAGATAAAGCTGGTCGACGGGCACCGGATTATATGGCGTGGCGTGAGCGGAGGATGCCTCCTCGGTTATTTTCTGGCGCGCTTCAAAGTGGTCGATGATCTGTGCATGACGCTCAGTTGCCGCCTCAACGACATGCCGGTCTGTGTAGAAGGAAAATCCTTCGAGATAATCGAATGTCGTTTCCAGCTTCTCATAAAAGAGCGGGAGCCAGTGTTCCATACCGGCGAAACGCCTGCCTTCGCTGATTGCCTGGTAAAGTGCGTCTTCGCGCTTCGCCGCACCGAACAACGCCAGATAATTTTTCCGGAAGCGACTGATGGTTTCGGCATCCAGCGAGACTTCACTCATCGGATTGAGTGTCAGTTCCTGCGCCTGGCTTGTAGTTCGCTGTGTGGCGGCGTCAAAACAACGAATGCTTTCCAGCGTATCGCCGAAGAAATCGAGACGCAGCGGCTCGTCATACCCCGGCACGAACGCATCGAGGATGCCCCCGCGTATGGCATATTCGCCAACTTCGCGGACCGTCGGCACCCTTTCGAATCCATTCGTCGAAAGCCTCCGGGTAAGGTCGTCCATGCGGATCTGGTTTCCTGGCCGCGCATGGAACCCGAGACCGTCCAGGACATTGCGCGGTGGAATTTTCTGCATCAGCGCGTTGACCGAAATCAGCACGATTGCAGCATGGGGATTTGCCCGATGCGCGATCAGGGCGCCAAGTGATGACAGTCTCCGCGCGGCGGCATCGGCGCTGGGCGATACGCGGTCATAGGGCAGACAATCCCAGCCGGGTAAGGAAAGCACCGGAATATCCGGCGCAACAAATTCGAGGTTCTGCGCAACATCGGCCATGCGCTGGCCGTCTGACAAAATGTAGACGACCGCCTGCCCCTTTCTTGCCGCCTCGGCCAAAATGAGCGGCTCGGAGCCGGATGGGACATTGGCAAGCGTTGTCGGGTTTTTTGCATTGAATATGCGGTCGGCAGCAAGACTTGTCAGCATTCCTGGTCACTTTGTCTGTAGGCGCAAACCTGCTGGAAGATTTCCGTGTCGTGTTCCGGGGGCACCGGTATTTCGCTGGTGACCCATTGGACGAGATCCCGGTCGTCGACGGCCATCAGGGCTTCCAGTACGTCCAGTTGCGCATCGCTCAAACGATCGATGTTTTCGTCCGCAAACTGGCCGAGAATCAGGTCCATCTCCCTGATACCGCGATGCCAGGCGCGAAAGAGAATACGCCTGCGCCTGGGGTCCAGTTCTGCGCTTGTACGGGTCGTGCCGGTCATATGCTGTTCTGTTTCCTCGTGGTGATGCGTTTCTATAGCGAAGGCAAAGCCAATTGTCAGCTTTGCGTTCAAAGATCGGGTTGCATCGTGATAGGTTACGCGTCAGTCCATCGACGAGGAGAGATATGGCACGCGATCTTGATCTGTTTCAGGCAATTTTTCCAAAGGTGGACAGTTACGGAGAACGTGACTGAATGCGTCCAAATCTGCTTGACCCGCTGTTTGTGCCGATAACATCCTTCACCGGCATTGGACCCAAGATTGCGGCGCTGATCGCGAAGGCACTGGGTCGGGAAAGCGCCGATGACACAAGGGCCGTCGATCTCCTTCTCCTGCCGCCACACCGGCTGATCGATCGCAGGAACCAGCCTGGCGTTGCCTATTCGCCGGAGCACGCAATCGTCACCCTGAAACTGCATGTCGATCGACATCAGCCTTCGCCACGGGGCAAAGGCAATGTCCCGTACCGGGTATTTGCCCATGATGAGACAGGCGACATTGCGCTAACGTTCTTTCACGCTCGCCAAAGCTGGCTCGAGCGATCGTTGCCGGTTGGAGAAACGGTGCTGGTCAGCGGTAAGGTTGACTGGTTCAACGGCCGGGCATCGATGGTTCACCCGGACCGGATGGCACTTGCGGAAGACATCGATAATTTTCCGCTGGTGGAACCGGTCTATCCGCTCACGGCGGGCCTATCACCGAAATTGCTGCAACGCGCCGTAGACAGCGCCGTCGCCGCCCTCCCTGACCTGCCCGAGTGGCTGAATGAGGCGTTCCTTGTACAGAACGGGTTGCCGGATTTTGCCGCAGCCGTGCGCGGGCTGCATGCACCGCGCGACGAGCATGACATGAACCCCAATGCACCCGCGCGGCGGCGTCTTGCCTATGACGAACTCCTGGCGGGACAGCTTTCTCTTGCGCTTGTGCGTCAACGCATCCGCAAGCTGCAGGGCAGACCTGTAAAGGGCGACGGCTCTGTCCGGGAAAAACTGCTTGAAGCGCTTCCTTTTCAATTAACCGAAAGCCAGCGGGAGGCGATCGCGGACATCCTCAAGGATATGCAAAGCCCGAACAGAATGTTGCGGCTGCTTCAGGGAGACGTCGGCTCGGGCAAAACGGCCGTCGCGCTCTTTGCAATGGCGGCCTGTGCAGAGGTCGGCGGGCAGTCGGTTTTGATGGCACCCACCGAGATACTCGCGCAGCAGCACTTTGCCACGATCGAACCCCTGGCACGTCAGGCCGGCGTTCGCGTGGATATACTGACGGGCCGTACAAAGGCGAAAGAACGGCAAGCAATCCTCTCCCGCATTGAGAGCGGTGAGACAAAAATGATTGTTGGCACCCATGCTTTGTTCCAGGAAAGCGTCAATTATCATGACCTGCTTCTTGCCGTGGTCGACGAGCAGCACCGGTTCGGGGTGCATCAACGTCTTCGCCTGACGGCAAAGGGTGCAGCGCCTCACATGCTGGTGACGACTGCAACACCTATCCCGCGAACTCTCGTCCTTTCAGCGTTTGGCGATATGGACGTATCGCGCCTGACTGAAAAACCGGCCGGCCGGCTTCCCATAAAAACCGTAACTCTTGAACTTGAACGTATCGGCGACATCGTCCGGAGGCTGAAGGATGCGATATCAAAGGGAAAGAAGGCCTACTGGATATGTCCCCTCGTCGAAGAATCGGAACTCTCGGAACTCATGTCCGCGGAGCAGCGGCACGCATATCTTGCCGCGGAATTCGGTGCGCTTGTCGACGTGGTGCATGGCCGTATGAGCAGCGCCGACAAGGATCGTGCGATGCAGGATTTCAAAACCGGCAAAACACGTATTCTGGTGGCGACCACGGTGATCGAGGTTGGCGTCGATGTTCCGGACGCGTCGATCATGGTCATCGAGCATGCCGAGCGCTTCGGGCTGGCGCAATTGCATCAGCTTCGCGGACGTGTCGGACGCGGATCGGAGGCTTCCAGCTGTATCCTCCTCTACAAAGGGCCGTTGAGCGAGACGGCAAGAGCACGGCTATCCATCATGCGTGAGAGTGAGGACGGTTTCCGAATCGCTGAAGAGGACTTGAAACTTCGCGGTGAAGGCGAATTGCTTGGAACCAGACAGTCGGGTGCACCCGGTTTTCGGCTCGTCGACCTCGAGGCGCACCGGGACCTTTTGGAGACCGCCCGCAACGATGCGCGCTATATCCTGGAAATGGACGGTGAACTTGCGTCCGAGCGCGGTCAGGCGCTACGGATGCTGTTGTATTTGTGGCGGCGGGACGAGGCGATTAAGCTGCTGCGTGCGGGATAGGAAAAACGATGACACCCTTTCAATCGGCAGATGTCGAAGCCATATTTTCCGGCTATCCGGACGATGTGAAAGAAAGCATGCTTGCCCTGCGCGAACTGGTATTTCTGGCGGCTTCGGATACGGATGGTGTTGGAAAAGTAGAAGAAACTCTAAAGTGGGGTGAACCGAGTTACCTGACCGTTCGACCGAAGAGCGGGTCAACCATCCGCATGAACTGGCATTCCAGTCGCCCGGATCAGTGCTCCATCTTCTTTCATTGCCAGACCGACCTGATTTCGACATGCCGCGAACTCTATCCGGATCTCTTTGAGTTTGAGGGCAATCGTCGCATGTCGTTTGCGGCAGCACAGCCGCCGCCCGATGATGCATTGAAACACTGCCTGGCCCTTGCTCTGACCTATCATAGCCGAAAGCGCTCCGGTAAGGCCTCCACGTGAATCTCCTGGGCATAGATCTGCCGCGGAACTTGCCGAGCGTGTCAATCGACGCTAGTACGATTGTCTGAAATCATGCAGGACAAAACAGCTGTGACATCACAAAAGCGGGTCGTTTTTGCCGGACTAGCGCGCGACTGCGCCCACGCCCTTCCCTCCATTTTGAATTCCATCGAAGATCTCAGTGCCGATCTCGACGATTGGGGGTATGTGTTTTTCGAAAACAACTCGGTGGACAATACAGCGAAGCAGCTCGAGCGGTTCCACCAAAAGCATGACCGAGGAACGGTCCAGTCGTTTGACAATCTGGATGCTAAAATAAATTCGAGGACCGAACGGCTCGCTCTGCTGCGCAACAAATGCGTGGAGACCGCGTTATCTTCGCAGCGGCTGGGACAATTCGACTACCTGATAAAACTGGATCTAGACGCCGTCAATGAACGGCTCGACAAGGTGCGTATCCTGGAACTTATGGAGCTTGAGGAGCCAGCATGGACGGCCGTGTTCGCAAATCAAAGCGAACGGTACTACGATATCTGGGCCCTGCGCCATCCAACCTGGAGCCCGGACGATTGCTGGAAACGTGTCCGCGAGCGCCCTGAGGATATGTCAAAAGAAGAGGCGATTGACGAGTTCGTCGTAAAGCGGCGCGAAAAGCTGGATCCGGAGCGTGGGTTCATCGAAGTTCAGAGCGCTTTTGGCGGCTTCGGGATTTACAGGTTACAGGCGCTGCGCGATTGCCGATATGTCGGAGTAGACGAAGACGGCCATGAGGTTTGCGAACATGTCGCTTTTCATGAGAGCCTTCGAAACAATGGCGGGCAACTCTTTATCGATGCTTCTCTCATCAATGGCCGTGGCAACCATCGCCACAACGCCGGGATGAGCTTCGCAACGAAACTGAAGCGGAAAATCCGCAAATTGCGCGCCAGTTGAATTGTCGCCTACTGTGCGGCGGATTGGCTGTCTTCCAAATCCTGTTTTTCCTGAGCCTCTTTGGCGAGCGCTTCCGTCTTGGCCTGATATTCAGGTGCGACCAAACCCGCTGAAATTACCATTTTGGCGGCCTCCTCGACGGTCATATCCAGAATGATAATTTCGTCCCGCGGGACGAACAGCAGGAAACCGGATGTTGGATTCGGCGTTGTTGGCAGAAATACCGAAATGGTGTCATTGCCGGTATCATGAAGCCGCGAGTCCACCTCTCCCTTGGTTTCTGTCGCCAGGAACACCATGGACCAGATGCCGCGGCGCGGATATTCGATGAGACCGGCCTTGTTGAAGGAGTTGTTCTGCTCGGCAAGAACCGTCTGAAATATTTGCTTCAGACCTTTGTAGACACCCCTGATCAGCGGCATCCGGTTGAGGATCGATTCGCCGTAAGCGACGATGGTGCGGCCAATGAGGTTCGCGGTCAGAAAACCAACGACGGTAATGAACACCAGCGCCGTCAGCAGACCGAACCCGGGAATGCTGAACGGCAGGTAGTTGTCGGGGTTATAAACTGCCGGCAGATAGGGTTTTACCCAGCCATCCACCCATTTGATGAAAGACCAGGTTAGATAGGCTGTGATCGCCAGCGGCGCACAAATAATCAATCCGGTCAGAAAGTAGTTTCTGATCCGTGTTGACGCTGATAGGCGGGTTTGTTTTTCTGACATTCACCGAGCCGCAATGGGGAGCAAGAATATATGCAAAGTAATATAGGAACATACGCTTCCGGCAACAAGCTCAGTTCGCACATGGCCTGTTTCGCGCGCGCTTAACAGTCCGGGAAAATGCGTAAATCCCCATTTGCCAGCCTTCATGCCTGTCCTATTCGACAGTGACGGATTTCGCCAGATTTCTGGGTTGATCAACATCGGTGCCCATGAAAACCGCGGTGTGATAGGCAATCAACTGAATAGGCAGGGTAAAAATCAACGGCATAACCAGTTCATCGACATTCGGCAGAGCGATCGTTGCCATTGTCTCGAGGTCATTGGCGGCGGCGCCGTTTTCGTCGGTAACGAAAATGATTCGCCCTCCCCTGGCCGCAACTTCCTGCATGTTTGATATCGTCTTTTCGTAATGCCGGTCATAGGGAGCAATGACGATGACAGGCATGTTTTCGTCGATCAGTGCTATCGGCCCGTGCTTGAGTTCTCCGGCGGCATAGCCTTCCGCATGAATGTAGGAAATTTCCTTGAGCTTAAGGGCACCTTCAAGGGCGAGCGTAAAGTTGGTGCCGCGCCCAAGATAAAGAACGTCCCGGTATTTTGACAGTTCTCTGGAAAGGGTTTCCAACTGCGGCTGTATGGAATTGAGCACGGAGCCCGCAATTCTCGGCGCCTCTGAGAGTGCCCGGACCATGTTCAGTTCCTCGTCCGCAATCAGTGTGCCGCGGGCGCGTCCAGCAGCGATCGCAAGCGCTGCAAATGCAGAGAGCTGACAGGTCAGTGCCTTGGTGGATGCAACGCCTATTTCCGGACCGGCCAGCGTCGGAAATACCACATCCGATTCGCGGGCGATCGTTGATTCGCGGACATTGACAATCGAGCCGATTTTCAGCCCGTGTTCCTTGCAGTAGCGCAAAGAAGCAAGCGTATCGGCGGTCTCGCCGGACTGAGAGACAAACAGGGCCGCCTGGTTTCCCGGCAGCGGCATCTCCCGGTAGCGGAATTCCGAAGCCACATCGATCTCGACTGGGAGCCGCGCATAACGCTCAAACCAGTATTTTCCGATTTGACCGGCGTAATAGGCAGTTCCACATGCCGCTATTTTAAGACCGTCTACCGATGAAAAGTCGATTTCGGACGCGAGATCGCGGACCTTTCCGGAGGCAAAATCCACATAGTGAGCAAGCGTATGGGACATTACCTCCGGCTGCTCATAGATTTCCTTTTCCATGAAATGGCGGTGGTTTCCCTTATCCACCTGGGCATAAGCGGTGGAAGCCTTGCTGCGCGGGCGTTCAACCCGTTTGCCTTCGCCGTCGAATATCTCCACGCCGTCCTTGCGAATAACGGCCCAGTCGCCATCCTCGAGATAGGTGATGTCGTCGGTAAAGGGCGACAGCGCAATAGCGTCAGAACCAAGGAACATCTCACCGTCTCCGAAACCAACGGCAAGTGGCGGACCATTGCGTGCTCCCATGATCTGACCGTCTTCACCATCGAATAGCACCGCAAGGGCGTAGGCGCCTTTGATCAGCTTCAGCGTCGCGAGCATGGCTTCCTTGGGTGTTTTTCCACTGCGCAACAGGCTGGCAAGAAGCTGGGCGACAACCTCGGTGTCGGTATCGGTGGTAAACTCAGCACCCCTTGCTGACAACTGCTCCCGGATCTCAGAAAAATTCTCAATGATACCGTTGTGAACAACGGCGACCCCCTCACAAAAATGCGGGTGCGCGTTGTTTTGCGTCGGCGCGCCATGGGTGGCCCAGCGCGTGTGGCCAATACCCACATTGCCGTCGAGCGGGTTGCCAGAAAGCTCTGCCTCGAGGTTGACAAGTTTGCCTTCCGCACGGCGGCGGTCGAGCTTACCCTTGAGCAGGGTTGCAACACCGGCTGAATCGTATCCGCGATATTCAAGCCTCTTCAGCGCGTCCACCAGAAGCGACGCAACCGGCTTATTGCCAATGATTCCAACAATGCCGCACATAAAATTCCCCTCAGAACACTGCTTTGATAGCCATTTGCCTGATCACTGCAATGGCGACAATGTCGCAAACAATTACATCACAAATTTTGTTTTATATGGCCGACAGCGCAACCGGAAGATCAATTCCCGGCTTTTCTGCGGCGCTCTTTTTCCGCAAGGCTGCGCTCTTTCAACTTTACGGCCAGCCCTTCTTTGTTGGTCTGCCGTGCCCGCCCGAACGACAAAGCATCTGCCGGTACATCCATCGTTACGACGCTGCCGGACGCAACATAGGAACCGTCACCAATCGTCACCGGCGCAACGAGCGCTGAGTTGGAGCCGACAAAAGCGCCGGCGCCAATGATTGTGCGGTGTTTGTTAACGCCGTCATAATTGCAGGTGATCGTACCGGCACCGATATTGGCTTTCGCCCCGATATCCGCATCACCGACATAGGTCAGGTGATTCACCTTGGCGCCGTCGCCAATGACCGCGTTTTTGACTTCGCAGAAGTTTCCGACTTTGGCACCGTGCTGTAATTCGGCTCCAGGCCTCAGGCGCGCAAACGGCCCAACCGAGCAGCCGGTGTCTATAACCGCACCCTCAAGGTGACTGTACGAAAATACTGTCGCACCGCTGCGAATTGTGACGCCCGGTCCGATGATGACATTAGGCTCAATGGTCACATCGGCCTCAATCAATGTGTCGTGGCTGACAAAGACGGTCTCTGGCGCTCGCATACTGACGCCCGCCATCATCAGGTCGTGACGCCGCTTGTGTTGCCACAGTGACTCTGCCTCTGCGAGTTCCACACGTGTATTGATTCCGAGGACTTCTTCGGCGCTTGCCTCAACGGCAACAACCGAGCCTCCGGCGGCCCGCGCGATTTCAACGATGTCCGTCAGATAATATTCGCCCTTTGCATTGTCGTTCCCAACGGCGTCCAGCAATTCGAGAGCCTTGCGCCCAGATATTGCCATCAGGCCGCCATTGCAAAAAGTGATTGCACGTTCCGCGTCCGTCGCATCGCGGTGCTCACGGATGGCTGCAAGTTGCCCGTCGCGTTCGATCAGACGTCCATAGCCGTCCGGGGCATCGGTCCGGAAGCCGATCACTGCAACATCTGCGCCTTCTGCAAGCGCAGCGCGGGCATTGGCAAGGGATTTTGATGTGATCAGCGGCGTATCACCGAATATGACCAGGATATCGTCAAAGCCTTCCTCGATGGCCTTGCGCGCGGCAAGAACCGCATGGGCCGTTCCCAGGCGCTCGTTCTGCGACCAGGTTGATACCGGCAGTCCCGTATCGGCCGCAGCGGCCACCTCGTCAGCGTTCCGGCCCACGACCAGCGCGACCGAATCGACATCGGCCGACTGCGCTGCCTTGATGACGTGCGTGATCATCGGCAAATTGCCCACGGTGTGCAGTACCTTGGACGTCGACGACTTCATCCGGGTGCTGTCCCCTGCCGCCAGCACCACTGCGAGACAATTGCGCGCCATTGCATTCTCCATTTTTAGTTCTTTTATTTTGGGGAAAGATAATACAGGACGTCTAAAGAATTTGTTCTTTTTAGGAAAGCCCCGGCGCGCGTATCTCCATGACATCTAATGTACTGACCCCATCCGGCCGTTCGCCGCGTCTTGCCATTGCCTATGTGGTTATGGCGCTAACGCCGCTTTTCTTTTCCACAAATATCATTTTCGGGCGCGTTACGGTTCCGGAGGTCGCTCCGTTCACGCTGGCCTTTTTGCGCTGGAGTTTCTGCGCTCTGATTCTCCTTCCCTTTGTCTTCAAGGCAAGACGGGAGGTTATCGATGTGGTGCGCCGGGAGCCGCTATTGCTGCTCCTGCTCGGCTTTCTGGGCATGTGGATATCGGGTGCGGGCGTGTACTATTCCCTCCAGCACACAACGGCGACAAACGGCACGCTGATCTACACCACATCGCCGCTGATGATCATCCTTCTGGAGCGGGTGTTTTTCGACAGGACGATCCGCTGGCGCGAACTTGGCGGTATGGCGGTCGCATTTGTAGGGGTTGCGGCGATTTTGTTTCAGGGCAGCTTCAATCGTTTTCTTTCCGGGTCACTGAATGTCGGAGATGTCGGCTTTGTGCTGGCGGCTGTGTCATGGGCAGGATACTCTATCCTGTTCAGAAGCGGACGCCTGTCCAAACTGCCGATCATGTCCCTGTTCGGTCTGGTGTGCGCCGCAGGGGCGCTTTTGCTGCTTCCCTTTGCGCTCTTTGAATTCGTATCGGGCGCGGTGATGCCGGTGACAGGATCAGCATGGCAGGGTATTGCCGGGATCGTCGTCTTTTCATCCCTGCTGGCGTTTTCGGGATTTCAATACGGGTTGAGGACGCTCGGCGCCTCACTCACCGGCATCTTCATGTATCTGTTGCCGCCCTACGGTGTTCTCCTTGCCGTCCTGTTTCTGGGAGAAAAGCTTCAGGCCTTCCACGTTGCAGGTATTCTGCTTGTGCTGGGCGGCGTATCGCTCGCCACTTTTCCTGCCGGTAAAAGGTCAAAGAAAATCGGCGTGCCGGAAAGCTAGCCGATCGTTGCAAATGCTGGAAATGTCTCGAGAAGCCAGAAGGCCATGCGCTGCATGCCACCGGTCAGGAACAGTATCCCGGTCAAAACGAGAAGTCCGCCCATCGCCTTTTCCACATGTCCGAGATGACGGCGAAAGCGCGTCAGGAACTGCATGAAAACGCCTGAAAATGCTGCTGCAATCCAGAACGGGACGGCCAGGCCCAGCGAGTAGGCCGCCAGCAGAAATGCGCCGTCTCCCACTGTATCGCGCGCGCTTGCAACACCCAGTATGGCTCCCAGGACCGGACCGATGCAGGGTGTCCAGCCAAATGCGAATGCAAGACCCATAATATAGGCACCGGTCATGGTCGCCGGTGTGCCGCCGCTCTGAAAGCGGGCTTCGCGGTTGAGGAAACCGATTCGGAACAGGCCCAGAAAATGCAAGCCCATGATGATGATCACGACGCCGGCGATTTGCGAAAGAATGTCCATGTGCGCACGCAAAAGCCCGCCGATACTGGATGCACCGGCGCCGAGCGCGACAAAAACGGTCGAAAACCCAAAGGTAAAAAAGAACGATGCGAGCATGATCGAGCGGCGTGTTCCGCGATCGCTTTCATGACCGCCCTGGAAGTCTTCCATGCTGACGCCGGCCATATAGCACAGATACGGCGGCACAAGCGGCAGCACGCATGGGGAGAGGAACGAAAGGCTGCCGGCAAATATGGCAGTTAAAACGGAAATATCTGCGATGTTCAAAGGTCTTGTCCGCGTTGTATACGCCCCTCTATTAAGGCTCTTGGCGTTCACGCGCCAGTCACCTTTTTGCGCGGTGAAACGAAAATTGAAAAAGAAGACAAATGTTGCAATTTTCCGGTTGACCAGCCAAGGCCGCATGCATATGTTCCGCGCAATTCTTGAGGGCCGCTATCGCGCCTGTCGGGAGCCGATAGCTCAGCTGGTAGAGCAACTGACTTTTAATCAGTAGGTCCAGGGTTCGAGCCCCTGTCGGCTCACCATTAAAATCAAAGACTTATAGATTGTTAGCGACAGATTCAGTTATGGACTGGTCGCAGAAACGCTGCCCTTTAGCGCCGTTTTTAGGAGGCGTGACTCATAAATGGAGTAGCGTCCGGGCTGAAAACGCCCGACTCTGCTTCCCGCTTGCCAACAGTTTGGTGAAGATCTCATAGTCGGGCAAGTTCGCCAGAACACGCAGTGCCGGATCACCCTTGACCGCAAAACGAGCCGAGCTAGCCCCTTATGCAGTCGATAAGGATCGTAGGGGGATGTTCAAAAAAGTAATTCCAGTATTCGAGATCATCCTTGCCGTCCGGAGAAGGCGACAGTTCCGGTGCGTGAACCGCAAAGCTGTGAAACCCGGCGTCTCGAAAGGCGGCTTCGTACGCCTCGACCGGAAGGTAGTAATTATCAACCTCAAGAAGAGAGCCATCGACGTAGCCCGACCAGGTTATCGGAGCACCGTCAGCGACACGGTCGGCCAGCTTTATGTCGAAGCCATATTTTTGATAATCGGGCGGCGGCCGAAAGTCATAGACGGCGGGGTTCGTGGTGAAGGTGACAAAACGTCCCCCGGACTTCAGACGGCTGGCAAGCCCCTGGCACATGCGTGCTAGTTCCGCGCGATCTTGCGCATAGACCAGCAGCCAGGCCGCTACGACCAAATCGAAATCCTGCCGTGGGCCGGCCGACCGGACGTCTTCGACCCGATATTCGATCCCGATGGACTCCTGCGCTTCCTGATTGCGAGCGAGCTCAATCATCCGTTCGGAAATGTCCACACCAACCACCTTCGAAGCACCGGCCCGACCAAGAATACGGGTGAAATGACCCTCGCCGCAGGCAACATCCAAAACTTTTTTGCCTGAGACATCCCCAATCAGCTTCATCAGGGAATACGTCTCGACCCGCGATCGCCACGGCTGCTCTTTCACCTTCTTGTATTGCTCTGCTACGTGCCCCTTATCGAAATCAGTGGTCATGATTGTTTCGTGCTTCCGTTGTTGAGAGGACTTTATCGGGCATCCGTCCGATGTGCCGGCTTGAGTTTCCCTCAGTTCATCGCTCCCATATCTGCACGCAATCGTTGTGCCGAGCAACCCATCCCGACACGTGTATTCCACCACTATTGTTGGCTTTCCACCTGCCCGATATTTCCAAACCGGCTGCGACAGGGCCGGCCGCAATTACGATCAGACGGCACATTTATTCCTGTCCCGGCGAATATATTCAAATCCAGTTTTGGCCGTGTGTCTTCCGCCTGGCTTTGAAAACCGGCTCGCACATTCATGGTTCGGCCGATCAGTTTGCCAGGATCATCGTCCAGTAAGGGCGGTTGCCGGATGCAGGATCACGCGCGACTGCCAAACCGACGCGACTGTAATTTCCGAGCATGTTGCGGCGATGACCGCGCGACGTCTGCCACGACGCGATGACGGAAGCCACATTGGGCTGTCCCATGGCCACGTTCTCGGCTGCGGCACCGGCTATGCCGTATTTGCGCATGCGTGCGCGAAACCGTTTGTGATTGAGTCGGCCGGATCGCGCCATTGCTTTCGAATGATCCAGCGCCGCTCGTCCGAGCGTGGCGTCACTTTTGAGCGCACCACGCCGGTTGGCGCTGCGATATGCATTGAGCCGGCCAAGCGCCTGCCCGGTAACAATATTGCCACGGGCCGCCCGCGCAGGCCCGGCAAGCAGGCCACAGGCAGATATCGCAAATGCTGTACTGCTGAAGGCGATCAGAAAATTGCGTCGCTGGATCATCGTTCGTCATTCCTCAGATAGCCGCCACGTTCGACCAGCGATGGTAGCCGAACAGGCTGCATTCTGGAATCACAAACTGCAGTTTGCCCGCAGGCCTTACTCGCGCACTTTTTCCCAGAAACGCTCCCGGTCGCCGGTCAAATCCTGCGCGAGATCGTCTATCGCCTCGGTGACTGCACGCGCCTTCTTGTACCGCTCCTTGAAAGGCCGGGAGCCTGCCATAACTGCAAGCGCGCCCTTGCGACCCGTGTCGAGCTTTTCAATTGCTGCTGGAATGGAGAATGACGACCGGCGTCCTTTGGACATTCATCTAAACGCTTTCTCCGCAATGTCGAGATTATTGATTCCCTGCCCCACTCAAGAAATAGTTTGATCCTTCACATTTGAGAACGAACCAGCGGTTGATTTGGAATGACAATTCGACTTCTGAACACGGGTTACCCGTCAGCCGGGAGCGCTTTCTCGGTAGCGGCGGCGGCAGGTTCCTCAACATTGCGCGGCGGCAAAGAGAGCTCCATCTTGTAGGCCAGAAACCAGATCATATAGACACCGGCGGCCCACCAGACCAATTGCCATGCCCAGATGGACGGAATGCCGAAAATCCAGCTCGCCGCATCGTCGGGATTGCCGAAAATGGTGTTGCCCAGAACCGCACCCTGACCGGCGCCGACGACAAACCAGACGATGACAAGAACCCATGCGAGCGGAACCAGCAGGTGCTTTTCATCGGACAGGCCGGCGTGCTTTTGCAGAAAGTCGTGCATTTCCTGCCGATGTGCTCCCGCGGCCGCATTCTGGGTGAGTGCGGAAACAGCGATGGTCACCACGAGATTTGAAACAATGCCCCAACCGGCAGAATGGATAGTCCATGGCCAGCGCCCCCAGGGAAGAAGACGTTTTAAACAGTTGGCTGACCCAACGGGAAAAATAGTACGCTCTTAGCCAACTATCCGAAATTGCCGGAAGATCTGACGCCGACGTGATTATGCATTCCGACCTGAGTGCGACTTTACAAATTCGGTAATCTTTCGGGTCTGTAGTTTTTATCACAGTACCGCACTGCAATTACGGCAAATATCCAATTCTAAGGGATCGGGTGAACCAGCTGCGCAATGGAGAAATCCAGGACCAGCCACAGCGGAACGCAAACGCCATGGGGCTTTTGACGGCTATGCGCTCCGCGGTGCAGCCGGCACCACCCGATTTTTCAGATTCCGCGGCCTAAGACGGGCTGCGAGCAAAAACAAAGGGTATGCGTCATGGCTCGGAACGAGAATGAGGTGCGGGAAATCATCGGCAACACCGCCGTGGAACTGATTGAATTGGCAAAAGAAATCGATGACCAGTTTCTGCTGCATCTGATATCGATGGTTATGATCGCCGCGAACAAACAGGCGATGATAGAAATCGACAAGGCGGATGGCGAGGATCTCTTGATCTTGCACTGATCAACAATGCGACGGTTTGAAAGGCGCGGGTTGAGAACAACCCGCGCCTTTTAATATGTACAGCGATATATTTGACTTAACCGGCTCTACTTCGTGCGTGCCCAGTCCTGAGAGCGGCAGATGGGCCCCTTGCAGCCTGAAACGACCAGCGTATCTCCCTGTAGCGCAAGTTTGCCATTGGCGGTAACGTTGAGTTCCGGCGACCAGACCTTTCCGCCGCTCCACTTGCCGGCCCCGTCGGGCTTCATATCCCAAATCAGTTGCTTGCCGGCATCCTTGAAGCCGGAAATCGGTTTGTGGTCGGAGCCATATGCCGCGTCGATCGTACCGCACAGATTTGCGCCACAGGGCGCAACCTTTACTTTCAGATAGTCGCCATTCTTGGCCGGCTGCGTTTGCCACATGCCGGTCGCGTCAGCTCCATATGCCAAGGTTCCCATCGACAATAGAGTAAGCGTGGCTATCAAAATCCGTTTCATCATCGTATCCCGTTATGGTCTATCTTGGATTGCGATACAGCTTAACCGGGAATGGAAGCAAGTTGCATCGCAATAGTCAAATCTCCGGAAATTTTATGCGTTTTGGATAGCGAATTTTCCGGTATCGCCTGTGCTTCCAATCAGAGCTCGAATAGGCACATTTGGCGTTTTATCGAGAATCATTTGTGGGTTTTGCATGTACGCAAATGATGTCAAAAATATCCCGAAGCGGTTCGCAACACAGGTGAAGCCGGCGTTACAGATCCGATATTAGCTTCTCGACGACGAAGCGGACTGTTTTTTCCGTCTCCGAGACATCAAGCTCCCGGTCATAACGCAGTCTTCGCCAGGTCTCGAAATTTGCCGCCAGATCAATAGCATCGAACAAGGTATTGTCCTGGCAAATAGGCTCCGGCAATATCGCCGTAAGTTGCGAGCGCTCGATCGCCAGAAATCTGCGGTAATTTTCCATCAAAAACTCCGAACGGAACCTGCGCAGACTTGCCGCAACTTTCATGGGCAATATATGTTCGTAAATCTCTGCCCGCTTTGAGAGTGTCTCCATGAGCTGACCGCGCCATTCGCTTGATTCATAAGGGCGCAGCAGAACCGGCATCACTTCCGCCTCTATCTGGGCAGACATTTCCCGGTACAAGCTCTCCATATCGTCGATATGGCGAAAGACGGTTCGCAGACTAAGGCCCGATGCGTTGGCAATTTCATGGGTGCGCGGCATGAAATTGCCTCCCCGCACCAACCGCAGCACTGCATTTGTGATCTGTTGCCTGCTTCGAACACCTCTGCGGCGGCGGCCGTCCGGCACTTCAACCGACGATGACTTAATTTCGGACAGATTGATCTTGTGCTGGCTCACAATTGCCTCCCGTCGCTCAACCCTGCGATGGTGTTTTTGCCGACATTGCCGATGTCACATTGAAATTCCAATATTATATTTTGGCATGCATAGTGTCATTTTTACACTCACCAACCAATGAAAAATGACTGGTTTCGAATTTCTGCAATAAAATCATTGATGAAGGATAATCAATACTGCTAGCCTTTCCCATATATCTTGGGCGGACAATTTGAACACTGTGTTGATATTTGGATCATCGCGCGATGACACAACGATATCGATCCGCCGCAATTCCAGGCGACAATGCCGGTACGTTACCGAATACGTTCCATATTCGTGACGACCAAAGCCCGTGGCGGCGCCGGTTTGATCACATCCACCTGGCTCTAAGGCAACGTATAACGACACTGCAATACGAGCCGGGTACCCGGATCGATGTTGATGTATTGAGCGAGGAATTCGGTGTCAGCAGAACACCGGTCAGAAATGTTCTGCAACGGCTTGATATGGAAGGCCTGGTCAGAACGCGGCATGGCGTCGGCACCATAGTGGCGCCGCTCGATTTCGTGCAATTGAGGCAAGCCGTATTGTTTCGGATTGAACTGGCATCGATGATTGGCACGATCGGCCCGAGCACGATCGAACGGGCAACCATTCTAGCCATGAGAAGCTCGTTCATAACATGCAGTCAATTGTTCGGGTCTGCCGATCTAGGTGCATTTGCCCATACGCATATGCAGGTTCACGCAGCCATATGCAGTGTTATCGGCAATGACATGCTGCTGCGAATTTATGACGAGATGTATTTTCGCACCGCCCGAATGTGGTTCCATTTTCTGCCGAGGCAGGATTGGGACAGCGAAGTTTCCATCTTTCTGAAGGACATTGAACTAACGCTCAAGGCAATGGAGAACAATGACGCAAAGGGCGTCGGTTTCGTGACGCGTAACTCCATCTACAACGCCTATGTCCGTCTGGAGCCGATTTTGTCGGCAATCGAGCAAAAGAACTGACCCCTGGTGCCGGGCACCGCAGCTGCTTCACCGCTCTTTGGTTTGAGCCTAATGTTCGGGCAGTTCAGCTGTCAGGGCAGTAATGAATTCAGACGCCCGATCCGGCCCAAAACTTGCGATGCGGATGAGCTGATCGAAATGACCCGCCAGAGCCCTGATATGTTCGACGGAATTGACAACCAGATACATGTTTCCAAGGTAAACAGCCGCTCTTAAGGGCCCAAAGAGCGTATAGGGCGCCGCGTAGGCCTCACGTCCGTTGTACAGGAACAAGCGAAATGTCGGGTAGAGCTCATCGATCAGCGAGGACATATGCTCGAGCTGTTCCTTGCGGACATGAACGGGCAGACCGCGCCAGATACCCTGCCCCTTGGCAAACTGCTGCAGGCGCTGCAAAGGCATGCAGACTTCCATATCGGTTTCGGGACGGCGTGAGTAGGTCAGCTGATCCTTTGCCAGCTGGTCGCGCGCTTCTCTTTCATCCCTGTTGTGGGCGTTGAATTCAAAACTGCGGACTGCCTCGGTTCGCAACAAATCAGGAAGGGCGCTGGGCACGTACCGTATCTTGTATCCCATGGCTTCGCGGTGCCATTCAGCGATCATCCGGCTACCCGTGTCGTCGGTTACGCGTTCCACTTCAAGCATCGGGGCCGCGTCTTCGCCGAAAGTGTCATTGGCGATCAGCCCCATCAGCCAGTCAAGCGACACGCCACAGGTGCGCGCAATCGCGCACAGGGTTTCAGCGCGTGGCAATCGGGTTGATCCCGGGGCTAGAAACTGACTGAGCGCTGACCGGTCAATGCCAATGCTTTTGGAAAACCGGCTCAGGTTAAATCCCTTCTGCGCAATCAATAGGGCCATGCGATCGCGGAATATCTCCGCGACATCCCGTTTATCGGTGTGCTCTGTCAGCATGTGTTGTATATTATCAGCAGTTTTCATTTATTTCCACAATACACATTTATGGAGACACATTCTCATTTTTATTCGCGGATTTCCACATTGTCTATCGTGTCATTCACTGGACATATACATCTAGGTAGTTCGGGGACAAAGGAATGATTCTCAAAGACAAAACGGAGTGGCGAACAGTCACTCTGATTGCGACATGTTATATTGGCTGGCTGGCCTTGTTATTGGGCCTCTCGCAGGTTTCGCCTGTTGCAGCGGCCATACTGATAATTCCGTTTATAACGCTTCATTCGTCACTGCAGCATGAGTGCCTCCACGGGCATCCGTTTCGGATTCCGTGGCTGAACGATGCCGTTGTCCTGCCCCCTATAGGGCTTTTTATTCCATATTTTCGTTTCAAGGCCGTGCATCTTGAGCATCACCTTAACGCGCGCATCTGCGACCCGTACGATGATCCGGAGAGCTGGTATCTGGCGCAGGATTTCTGGCAGAGGTTGCCCCGCTGGCTCAAACTTGTCTTTGAAGTGAACAACACGCTGGCCGGCCGGTTGATACTCGGGCCGGTGATCGGACTCATCCGGCTGGTGATATCCGACTGCCGCGACATCGCCGGCGGTGACCGTGCAGTACTTTGGGCCTGGGTTCTTCATCTGGCGCTGCTGGCACCAATTCTGGCCATTGTCGTCCAATGGTCAGCTCTTCCGGTTTGGGTTTATGTCCTGTGTTCCTATGCCGGCATGTCGCTTTTGATGGTACGCACCTATCTTGAACACCAGGCGGAGGAGAGTTTGCGCGGCCGCTCGGTCATCATCGAGGACAGCGGGCCGTTCAGTCTCTTGTTTCTGAATAACAATCTTCATGCCGTGCACCATGCCTATCCGGCGGTTGCGTGGCATCAACTGCCATCGCTGTACAGGCGGAACAGGCAGCGATTTCTCGATATGAACAAAGGCTATTTCTTTAACAGTTACGCTGAAATATTTCGTCGGTTTGCCTTCAGGCGTAAGGAACAGGTTGTCCACCCGTTTATGGATGGCGGACGTTCATGACGTCTGCTCCGTCCTATGTTGCCGCTCTTCCCATGTATGACTGGCCCGAAGTGCGCGCTGCCAATGACAATTTCTGGTCACTGCTGAGGGACAGCCTTCGCGATTTCGGGTTCCCAGCACCGGACGCCCTTGAACGTGATTTCGCAGATGAGCAATTGTGGCGCAATCCGGGTTTGGTGCTCGGCCAGAGCTGCGGCCTTCCCCTGGTCAAGGATCTCAGCCCGTCCGTATCCGTTGTCGGAACGCCCGCTTATGACATCGAGTGCGGTGCCGGCTGCTACTACAGCGTCATCGTTGTGCGCCAGGAAAGCGATATTGAGGAAATATCGGATATTGCCGGAAAACGGCTGGCATATAATGGTGCAAACTCGCAGTCAGGTTATGGCGCCCTTGCCTATCATTTGCGTGAATTGAGATCGCCGGAACCGGTCTTTTCGGAGAAGATCTGCAGCGGTTCGCATCGCCACTCCGCACGGCTTGTCGCGGCTGGAGAGGCCGATATTGCATCGATCGATGCCGTTAGCTGGCGTCTGGCGTTACGACATGAACCGGCCGCCGGCGAGCTGCGCGTGCTTGCAGCAACGGATTCAACACCCGGACTGCCGATGATCTGCGCGAAGAACCCCGACTGGTCGGTAAGCCAGATGCACCTGGCGGTCGTCGAAGCCATGGCGGCACTCAATCCTGAAATCAGCGATGCATTGTTGTTGACCGGTTTTGCGCAAACCGAAATTTCGGATTATGCAGTTATTGCGCGGCGTCACGATGAGGCCAGCCGCATTGCGCTTTGAACCAGTTCTGCACTAACACACGCTTGAAGGCGATCTCTTCCGGAAAGTTCCAAACATGCCAGCAAAACCATCCTACGATGCGATCATTATCGGTGCCGGTGTTATCGGCGCATGCACGGCATTCGAACTGGCCAAGAAGGGCTGGAAAACACTTTCAATCGATAAGCTTCCGGAATCCGGATACGGCTCCACATCCGGGTCCTGTGCGATCATACGCACCTACTATTCGGCGCTCGAGACCTGCGCTATCGCCTATGAGGGCTGGCACTACTGGAAGGACTGGGACGACTATATCGGTGTGGACGACGAACAGGGTCTGATCAAATACCACAACACCGGCTGCCTGGTCATCAAGACCGAGCACAATCACAATCTCTCCAGGGTCTGCGAGATGATGGACAGGATCGGATGTCCTCATGAGGATGTCGCGGCCGAGGATATCGCCAGGCGTATGCCCAATGCCGACATACATCAGTTTGAACCGGCAAAACGGCCTGATGATCCGGGATTCGGAGAGCCAACCGGTCCACAAATTGCGGGCGCCGTGTTTTTCCCGAATGGCGGTTATGTGAACGATCCGAAACTGTCGGCCCACAATGCCCAGCGGGCGGCCGAAAGGCACGGCGCGGAGTTCCTGTTCAATGCGGAAGTCACGGAGATATTGAAGGACGGCAATCGTGTCTCCGGTGTCGTACTGGGTGATGGATCCAGGGTTAGCGCACCGGTCGTGATTAACGTCGCCGGGCCTCATTCCGCCCGTATCAACACAATGGCTGGCGCCGAGGCCAATATGAAAATCAAGACCAGAGCGCTGCGCCATGAGGTTGCGCATGTTCCCGCACCTCAGGGATTCGACTTTGAAAAGGATGGCGTGGTCTATTCCGACAGTGACATTCACACCTATTGCCGTCCGGAAATCGGCAATCACATTCTGATCGGATCAGAAGACCCAGAGTGTGACCGGAAGGAATGGGTGGACGATCCGGATAATTATGACGACCGTTTTTCGGAGCAGTGGAACGTGCTGGTCATGCGCATGGCACAAAGACTGCCTGACCTGCGCATTCCGTCAGATACACGTGGTGTTGTCGCCCTTTACGACGTGACGGACGATTGGATGCCGATCTATGACCGTAGCGATCTGGACGGATTTTATATGGCGGTTGGCACAAGCGGCAATCAATTTAAAAACGCCCCGGTTGCGGGCAAGATGATGACGGCACTCATCGAGGCCTGCGAAGGCGGACACGACCACGACCGGGATCCGGTACAGTTCCACCTCGACCACATCGATTTGGATATCTCGCTCGGTGTTTTTTCAAGGAACCGTGAAATCAATCAGGATTCGAGTTTTTCCGTCATCGGGTGAAGAAGCAGCAGGTTCTCGCCCGTATCACCGGATATTGTGTAGCCAAGCGCCTTCAACCGCTCGACGCAGTCTTCCTGCCAATATTGTTTGAGCACCGTTTCGATCAGCACTGCCCGTGGCCACAGGGCTTCAAATTCCGGCGTCATCAGAGGCAAGAGTGCTCTGTCTTCAAAGCCCTCGATATCGATCTTCATCAGGTCGACCTGATGGATCAGGCGTGATTTGAGCGCGTCGCCCAGCGGCACGATCTTGATATCGACATGGACTTTGTCGCTGGCGGCTTCCGGCAGGATGGATGCAGTGCCTATGTTCGTGCCGCCGCTGGAATAGAGCCGCATACGGCCTTTTTCCGGCCCAACGCCCTGATTGATTGTTTCTATGGAAGTAAAGCCGTTTGCACGGGCATTGAATGTGAGTTTGCCAATCGTTCGCGGGTGCGGTTCAAACGACAGGATTCGGGCGGTATCCTTGCACTGACTGGCTACGAACAGGCTGTAGGTTCCGATATTGGCGCCTATGTCCACGAAAACCATTTCCGGCTTCAGCAATGGCCGGATTAGAGCACGCTCAGGTATTTCGGGTAGATTACCGCGGCCAACGGCTATTCTGTCGCAATAGTTTTCGAGCGGGTAAGCGCGCATTAAAACGCCCTCCACCTCGACATCGAATGGTCCCGGAAAACGGCTTGCGATTTTCTTTCGGATAAATTTTCGTCTCTTGCGATCGATTTTGCGGTGTGTTGCCAAGGTCCAGGCCAAACGGGGCAGAAACCCCAGTTTGCACGCGCCAAATTCAGAGATCAGATCAAGCTCCCGCTCCCTCGCCAACGGCCGTTCCTCTTAAACGTCAGACAATTTCCGCGGACTTTTGCCGAATCCCGATCAGTTTACAACAAAAACGTTTATGCAACGGGACAGACAATCAAATGATGGTTAGCGGCGTCTTCAAAAATGGCCTCTATCTTTCAGCCGCGGCGACCTTCGTCGGATCCGGAGTGCCCGCGAGCTTCTTCTGCGCCTCTTCTTCATCGATGATACTTCGGACCGAGCCGCTGATTGCTTCCTTTTGCTGCGGTGTCAGGTTCTGTGCCTGTCCTTCCTCAGCGAGCCTCACAGTGACTTCGCGGTGGGCGAAGGTGATACCTTCTTTTTCGAACAGGTCACGGATGGCGCCGTAGACGACCTTTCGCGTCACAAACTGATCTCCGGGTCGGGTCATGAACTTGACGCGGATGATCATGGCCGAATCTTCCATCGAATAGACGCCCTGTGACTTGAGCGGCTGCAGGAACAGATGTCCGATCTGCTCATGCTCGAGCAATTGCTGCCCGAGTTTCTTGATCAGTTTGCGAACCCGTTCAACGTCCGTGCCATAGGTCAGGCGCAACGGCAGTTTCATCATGACCCAGTCGCGTGAATAGTTGGTCAGTTGCTTGATTTCGCCAAAGGGAATGGTGTGAACCGCGCCAAGGTGATGCCGCAACTGGAACGAACGCATCGATATCTTTTCGATAACGCCTTTGACGGTTCCCACCTCGATATATTCGCCCTTGCGGAAGGCATCATCAACCAGGAAGAAGACGCCGGAGAAGATGTCCCGGATCAGCGTCTGGGCACCAAAGCCGATGGCAAGGCCGACCACACCGGCACCTGCAAACAGCGGGGCAACATTGACTCCCCAGTCGGACAGAATGAACGCGGCTGAAATTGTAACAAGCAGAACAATGAAGACGTTCCTGAATATCGGCAACAGCGTCGCCATACGGGATTCACCGGTACCGCCTTCGCTGTCGCCCTCACCCGGATTTGCGGGCGTATCATCGAGTGTGCCGCCCTCCTCGATGATTTTCTTGTCGATGTACAGATTGATCGCCTGATAGGCGAGATAGGTATAGACCATGATCAAAATGCTATCGAGGATTGTCGCAAGCCAGTGGCCGCCAATGCGTTCGTAGTCAACGCCCCAGAGCCGCCCCAATTCACCGACGGCGAAGATAAGGATCAGGGTCACGATCGCATTTTCGATCAGTCTCTTGAAGATCGGCTTGAATTCATGCTCGCCTTCCAATTCCGGCGGCGGCTCGACATGATGGACGATCATCTCCTCGCCCTCGCCAATCAGGTCCTCTTCGCTTTCAGTTTCAGCAGCCAGTTTTTCTGCAGCTTCCCTGCGCCGCGCGTCGGCACGGGCTCTGCGCTTGCGGATAATCTCCATGCGCCGGAAGTTCTTTTCCCGTCGCTCGTATATGCGGTCGAGAACAATGATCGCGATCGCATATACAATTGCCCCGCCGACAAAAACGATAATCGGCGCCATTATGATGATGTAGCCGCCCGGCAGCCCCAGGGACAGTCTGAATGATGCGACAAACCACGATACGATGATATAGATGAGCATGAGCGGTGTGGTTGCCTGGGCGGCAAATTTCCGCCACGGAGTAATGCTCCCATTCTCCCCCTTGCCGAGCACGATATCATACGTGTCTGCCCGGTGCTTAATCGTCAACAACGCGGTCAAGATCGAGCCAAAACCCAAGCCCACAATGGAGAGCAGCCTATAGCTGTCATTGTCTATGCCCAATCCGCGGACCCAGGCAATGAGCCCCAACATGTAGGCTGCCGTAATGGAAAGGTAAATCCAGTCGTTATAGAGCCGGCGCGCCCGATTGTCGTCAAGATTGATCATGCGGAACGCCGACATATCGGGAGTGAAGAAATTAAACAGGATCACGTATCGCAATATGCGGTAGCAGGCATAAGTGGCGACGATCGTGAATATTGTCATGCGCGACGGTTCGTGCTCGTAGTCCAGCACTACTGCGACCAATATGGTGATTGCAAACATAATCGCAGTTGAAAACAGTATCATGGAGCCGCGGAACATAAGAAAGGTTAACTTGTCCGCGCGCGACAGATTTTCCTTTTTGAAGCCCGCTGCAAAATGGTCACGAATCCATCGCGACACCAGTTTGTAAATTCCTAGACCGAGCAACATGCCGAACAATGCCGTTCCAACGGCCCAGAGGAGCCAATAGGGCGTGCCGTCATAGCTTGACCGTTCCAGGGCAACGATCATGCGCTCGCGGATGTCAGTCGCACCGATGAGCATTCGTTTCACATTGGAACGCGCCATGAGCAGCATTTCGCTGTTCATGGGCATGGGAGCGGCAGCGCTGCCCGCATCCTTGTCGTCTGATGGGGGCGCTATGACGATGACGGTCGATCCTTGTGCCTTGGCACCGTCGATCAGCGCGTTCAGGGCGTCCGTCTCGCTTTCCTCGCCGCTGCTGCCCGTCACCGAGTTAAGCATGGATGATTGCGCGAAACCGGTTTGCGGCACAGCAACGACCAACATTGCCAGCAGGAGACACGCGACAAGAAACACGTTCAATATTGGCTTCATATATTCACTCGCTGCCGGTCTTCCGGACCTCCGCTTCAATATTGTCAGCCTATCAATAGCTTAAACCAACCGAAAGAGCCGCGATCATATTGTCAACTCGTTTCACAATCGCGCAAAAGAACCGTGACATATCATTTGCAACCACCTATTTACGAGCCAACGAATTTCGGCTTTTTTACCTGACAGGCTTGGCCGGGTTCAAATAGACACCAATGGGATTATCTGGCCAATCCATGTATGTTTGTAGTTGGCTTCTTCCCGGTGATTCGAGGTTTAATCCCAAATATGGCAAGTTGGCAGCTGTGAGCACCCCGGCACACCTCATATTGTACAGCCACGACACCTTTGGTCTGGGTCATATAAGGCGCAACCGCAAAATTGCGAGATCGCTGGTCGAAGCCTTTCCGGAACTTCACGCTTCAATCATCACCGGTTCAGGTCTTTCGGGCGAATACGCTTCGCACCCGCGCATAAGCTATATCGAGATCGACCAGGTGGAAAAACTGCCAACCGGGCAATATCGTTCCGCTAATCCCGAAAAGACGTTTTCGCAGGCTATAGATGCACGCAAGAAGGCAATTTCGGATTTCGTTCGCTCCAATCCGGCTGACGTTTTCATCGCCGACAAGGAACCTCTTGGCCTTGGCGGTGAATTGACCGACGCGCTTGCCCACCTCAAGGCGGCCGGCACGACCCTCGTCCTTGGTCTTCGAGACGTGCTCGATGAAGCAGAGACACTAAAAAAAGAGTGGGAAAACAAAGGCATATTTGATGCCATCGACGGCTTGTACGATCACATCTGGATCTATGGCTCGGCGGATTTCTACAATCCACTCAAAGGTATAGGGCTACCTCAATCGGTTCTTGGTCGGTGCAGCTATACGGGGTATCTCTATCAGCCTCACCCTGAATTCGAAAAGGTTCCTGTTGCAGGTCTGCCCTCCGATTACATACTGGTTACGGCCGGCGGCGGCGGTGACGGTGATTTTCTCATGAATGCGGTACTGGGCGCCTATGAAAGCGATCAAGCCATCCCCTGCCCCGCCGTTCTTTTGCTTGGCCCCTATACGGACCGGGAGCGGGAAAAGGAGATACGAGCACGGGCCGACAATATCGGCAACATTCGCGTTATCGGCTTCAATTCCGAACCCGAAGCGCTCATCCGGCATTCAAAGGCGGTGATCGGGATGTGCGGATACAACACATTCTGCGAGGTGATAGCACGCGACAAGCGGGTGTTGTTCGTCCCCAGACAAACGCCACGCATGGAGCAACTGATCAGGGCGGAACGGGCGCAGGAATTGGGCCTATGCGAGACAATCAGGGCAAAAGACGCAACAAATCCAACAGGTTTTGCGAAATCCATCAGAGCGCTGATAGCTTCTGCTAATCAGCCTGCTCCTATCCACGATCTGGATTCTTCGGGCCTTCAACGCATCTGTGACAAAGTCGGGGCTATTCTCGACGCGCAAAACCGCCCTGCGCTCGAGGTGGAGCGTGCGGGCTGATGAGCAGAAAGATCGTCGTTGTTCTCAAGGGATATCCGCGGCTGTCCGAGACATTCATTGCACAGGAGTTGCTGGAGCTTGAACGGGCGGGCCTGGGACTGCACCTGTTCTCGCTGAGGCATCCGACCGACAAGGCGCGCCATCCAATTCACTCAGAGATCAAGGCGGATGTGACCTATCTGCCGGAATATCTCCACGAAGAACCTCTGCGGGTGCTGAGGGGCTGGTGGTCCAGCAGAAGAAAACCGGGCTACCGGACCGCATTTCGGAGGTTTTTATCGGACCTCAAACGGGACTTCACAAGCAACCGCATCAGACGTTTCGGACAGGCGCTGGTTATGGCCAATGAGTTGCCCGCCGATGCCGATTGGCTTTATGCCCACTTCATCCATACACCGGGATCGGTGACCTATTATACGCATATAATGACGGGCACCGGCTGGAGCTGTTCTGCGCATGCAAAGGACATCTGGACATCTCCTGACTGGGAGCTTTCAGAAAAGCTCGATGACGCAGCCTGGACGGTTACTTGCACAAAGAGCGGGTACGATCATCTCAAGTCGCTGACCAGACGTCCGGATGATGTGCATCTTGTTCATCATGGTCTAGACCTGAGCCGTTTTCCAACAGGCGAACGCCCTGCCCCGCAAAGAGACGGCAGCCGGGCGGACGACCCGGTTCGGATCGTCACGGTCGGCCGTGCGGTCGCCAAAAAAGGCCTCGACACACTGGTCGACGCGCTTGCCAGGCTGCCTCAGGATCTGCACTGGAGATGGACTCACATCGGTGGCGGTGTCCTGTCGAAACAGCTTGCGGAACAGATATCTCGCCTTGGGCTTTCGGACCGGGCGCAAATGCTCGGCTCGAAACCGCAGGAATTTGTGCTGCAGACTTACCGTGAAAGTGACTTTTTCGTATTGCCCTGCCGTATCGCCGATGACGGCGACCGCGACGGATTGCCCAATGTGCTCGTTGAAGCTCAAAGCCAGGGTCTTGCGTGCATCTCATCGCCGATTTCGGGCATCGTCGAACTGATCGAAAATCAGAAAAACGGCCTGCTGACGCCGCCTGATGATGCCATTGCACTTGCTCTCGCAATTGAAAACCTGGCACGGAACCCTGATCTGCGCCAAAGCATGGGCGATGCAGGCGCTCAAAAGGTCAAATCCGACTTCGATCACCGCACCGAAATCAAACATCTTTTGCGGCTTTTCAACGGCACGGGACCTGAGCCCGGCTATCAAGAAGCCGCGCAATGAGCCAGGGCGGCAAAGTTCTCTATTATGTCCAGCACCTACTTGGTGTCGGACATGTGTTCAGAACCATGCGTATTGTGGCGGGTCTGGTTGAAAGCGGTTTTGAAGTCGAACTTCTCTATGGCGGTCAAAAGCTTCAAAATTTTCAAGACCATGGCGCCATTGTCCATTTTCTGCCGCCGCTGAATTCCGCCCATGGTGACTTTTCAAAACTGATAACGGGTGACGGTTCGGTTGCCGACGATCAGTACCGCAACAAGCGGCGCGACCTTGTGCTTGCAGCACTTTCTTCAAGCAAACCGGACATACTAGTTACCGAAGCGTTTCCCTTCGGCCGCCGGCAGATGCATTTCGAGCTGCTGCCGCTGATGGATGCCGCACAAGCCCTTGAAAAAAGGCCGAAAATATTCGCTTCAATCCGCGATATCCTGCAGGAGGGCAACAAACCCTCTAAAGACCGCCAGACGGTTGAACTGGTCAAACGGTATTTTGACGGAGTTCTGGTGCATGGCGACCCGAATCTCATCGATCTTTCGGCGACATTTCCTTACACATCGGAAATTGCAGATCGGCTGCACTATACGGGCATTGTCACACCCCCACACACCACAGACAATGACGCCTCTTGCGAACAGTTCGATGTGGTTGTTTCAGCGGGCGGCGGGCTGTTGGGTCGTGAACTGATTTTTGCTGCCGCGGAAGCCAAGGCGAACTCATCATTGTGCAATGCGCGCTGGTGTCTGCTGACCGGCCCGTATATGGCGCAGGCCGATCGAAACGAGCTTGCAAAATTTGATATTGAGACCCACGAGTTCATACCGGATTTATATTGCGCGTTGAAGAAGGCGAAACTCTCCATCTCGCTCACCGGCTACAACACCATTGCAGATATCATGGCGGCCGGTTGCCGCTCCATTGTCGCACCACAGTGGAATGAAAAAGAAACCGAACAATTGCGCCGGGCGCAACTGCTGACAGATCTCGGTCTGGTGGAAATGCTGCATCATGACGACAAGACACCGGCTGCACTGTGTGCGGCCATCAACCGTGTGATGAATGCCCCTTCCCCCGACTGGAGCCGGTTGAAACAGGATGGCGCCGCGGCCACCGCTCGCATTTTGCGCCAGGCACTTGCGAACGGTCGGTCCAACGGTGTTCATTAGCAATGGCGACCAAAAAGAAAATCGCGTTCTACGCCCCGCTCAAGTCGCCCGACCACCCGATTCCGTCCGGTGACCGGGAGATTGCCCGCCTGATGATGAAGGCCCTGCGGCTGGCGGGCTATTCGGTGGAACTCGTATCCGACGTGATCAGCTACCAGAAAAGACCATCCGGGGAACTTTACGGCACCCGCAAATCGGCCGTGTCTGCCGAGGAGAACAGGATCCGCAGGCTTTGGGAAAGCGACGCGGCATCTCTTCCGGATCTTTGGTTCACCTATCACCCCTATTGCAAATCACCGGACTGGCTGGGGCTTCCGCTCGCCAGACACTTCAAAATTCCCTATGTGACAGCGGAGGCGTGCCGAACGCGCCAGGGCACGGCAAATGACTGGCTTGAAGGGCGCGCGGCGGCGCAGGAGGCCATAAGGTTCGCTAAAGTCAATTTCGTGCTCAAAGACAGTGACTGGCAATATCTGAAAACCGTTACGCCAGACATGAAAACGGCTGTCCGGATTACGCCGTTTCTCGATATATCAGGATTGCCGGCGCGGGCGAAACCCAAAAAACTGTTTGAAAACGAGGCACCTGTGCTTCTTGCAGCCGGGATGATGCGCCCGGGCGCAAAAATGGAAAGCTACCGCACGCTTGCCGCGGCGCTCCAGCTGATCGAAAACAAAGACTGGAATCTCATCATTGCCGGCGAAGGACCTGAACGCGCCAACATTGCCGAACTTCTGAGATTTGCCGGCTCTGACCGTGTCAAATTTGTCGGCAGCGTTGCACATGAGGACATGTTTGCGCTGATGGATAGCAGCGACATTTTCGTTTGGCCGGGGATCGGTGAAGCCATCGGCCTTGTCTATCTTGAGGCCCAGGCACGGGGCATGCCGGTGGTGGCCTTAAATACCGCAGGCGTTCCGCTTGTCGTATCGGATGGTGTTGGCGGCACGCTCTTGCCTGTGGGCGATACCGGCGCATATGCCGCGGCAATTGCGCGCCTTTTGGATGACCGCCGCCTGCGTGAGGAACTTGGCGCCGGCGGACGCCGATATGTCCATGAGCATCACAATGTCACCTCCGTTGCCGCGACATTCAAATCGGTAATCGACGGCATTTTCGCCGATGCAAGCGCGGCAAATCAGAACTCACCTCAGTGATATGGATCTGCGGCGTCCCGCAATCCGTCACCCATGAAGTTGTAAGCCAATATGACAAGGATCACCGGCACAACCGGCAATATCAGCCATGGATAAAGCACAATTACGTTGATGTTCTGCGCCTCATTCAGCAGAACGCCCCAACTGGTGATCGGCGGCCGCAGCCCAAGCCCCAGAAAACTCAGTGATGTTTCGCCCAGGATCATTGCCGGGATCGTGATTGTCGCAGACGCGATCAGATGGCTTAAAAAGCCTGGCACCAGATGCCGTGTAATGATGCGACGCGGCTTTGCGCCCAGCAATTGTGAGGCAAGCACGTAATCTTCTTCGCGCAACGACAGGAGTTTGGACCGCACGGCACGCGCAAGGCCGGTCCAGTCAAGCAAACCCAAAATCACGGTTATGCCGAAATAGACGAGGATGGGGCTCCAGGTGACCGGCAGTATGGCAGCCAGCGCCAGCCAGAGCGGTATGCTCGGGATCGATTGAAGCACCTCGATGATCCGCTGAACGACCACATCGACCCACCCGCCATAATATCCCGCAAGGCCGCCTATGGTGATGCCGAGAACAAAACTGACGGTGATACCGATTAGGCCGATGGTCAGCGATATCCGCGCGCCATAAATAATGCGCGAAAACATATCGCGACCAAGCCTGTCCGTGCCCAGCAGGAAGAGGTTTCCGCCGTCTCCGGCGCAGAACAGATGCTTGCGCGATTCAAACAGGCCCCAGAGCGTGTACGGGTCGCCGTCGCAGAAAAACCTTACGGGATAGCTCTTGGTCTTGTTGTCCGAATATTCGCGCTTGAGTATCTCCATGTTCAGCGTTCGAACACGCTGATAAACACGCGGACCGACAAACTTGCCATCTTCAAAGAAATGTATGCCCTGTGGCGGAGCATAGATGTCATCGATGTGCCGGTGCGCCAGATCATAAGGCGCGATGAACTCAGCCAGGGCGATCACGACATAAAACGCGGTCAGGAAGATTGCGGAATACAGGCCCAGCCGGTGCCTTTTGAACTTCCACCAGATCAGCCGAAGCTGCGAGGCGAAATAGTATTTTTCCTGTTCCGGCGTCAGTTTTTCCGCGGCGAGCGGATCAAATGGATCCGTGGATACGAAATGGCCGATCGGCTGTCCGGGTTCGGGCAAGGACGTGTTGGTCATTTATACGCCTTTCCCTGCAGCCGGATGCGCGGATCGAGTATGGCCAGCGCAATGTCCGAGATGAGAACCCCGATCACGGTAAGAAGTGCCAAAAACATCAAAAACGATCCGGCCAGATACATGTCCTGACTCTGCAAGGCAGAGATCAACAGCGGGCCCGTCGTTTCAAGCGACAGGACGATAGCGACAACCTCGGCACCTGATACAATTGTAGGCAGAATGTTGCCGATATCTGCAATGAAGAAATTCAAGGACATACGAAATGGGTACTTTAACACGGCGCGCACAGGCGGAACGCCTTTTGCGCGGGCGGTTATGACATATTGCTTTTTCAGCTCGTCGAGGAGGTTGGCGCGGATGCGCCGGATCATGGCCGCCGTGCCAGCCGTACCGATGACGATCACCGGTATGACCATATGTTCGAAAACGGAGCCCAGTTTCGCCCAACTCATGGGTTCGTTGATGTATTTAGGATCCATCAAGCCTCCGATGGAGGTTCCGAACCACACCTTGGCGAAATACATCATGACAAGGGCGAGCAGGAAATTCGGAGTGGCCAGCCCCAGGAGGCCGACAAAGGTGAAACCGTAATCGCCGAACGAATATTTATGTGTGGCCGAATAAATCCCGATGGGGAACGCGACGATCCATGTGAATATGATGGTCACGAACGACAGCAGCATGGTCAAAAACAACCGGCTGCCGATCAGTTCCGAAACCGGCCGCTCATATTCGAAAGAGTAGCCGAAATCCCCGTGCAGCATGCCCCAGACCCAACCGAAATAGCGCTGCCAGGCCGGTTTGTCGAAACCATATTCAGTTCTTAAAAACTCGATTTTTTTCGGGTCGACTGTCTCGCCGGCCGCTTGCAATTCCGCCACGTAGCTTTCGAAATAGTCACCCGGCGGGAGTTCGATGATTGTGAATATAAGCACACTGGCGATCGCCAGTGTGGGAATCATCGCCACAAAACGAAAGAATATATATTTCAGCATGTTGCGGCCTATTCCTCAAACCAGAACGTATCCGGACGGTAAATTCCGAAAAACGCAGATGGCGACCAGGAATAGATGCCGGTTTCCGGCAAATTCCGCAGCTTCTTGCTCACGACGACCGGCTGAATTGCTTCACGCGCGATACCGATCGAAAACACTTCTTCAGAATAGATCTCTAGCATTTCCGACCAGATTGCCTCGCGTTCGACATTGTTGGTCGATTTTCGCCAAAGCCCGTAAAGCTCGAGCAGACGTTTAGCAGAGGGCAATGTCGGCGGCTCACCGGCCTTTCCGCCTGTCTCGGTATACTGCCCCCAGACCGGCCAGTTCGGTTGCGCGGATGAGACCGGGGCAAGCTCTTCTGGATTGAGGTCAGGCGTGGCAAGTCCGATATTGAGCCCCTTGGATATGGTCATCATGGTCTGACCGGTCAGAAAGCGGCGGCGGTGAATATCGCGTTGCATTGCACGCGTGAAGACGCGTATTCCAAGCTCTTCCCAATGGTAACGGATCAGTTCAAGTGCGTCCGTCTGCTCGGTGCTTTCCCCTGCACTTTCGACGATAATTTCCATCGGCCTTCCATCCGGAAGCAGGCGGGTACCGGCTGCATTTCGCTGCGTCAGCCCAAGTTCGTCCAGCATTTTGTTGGCCAGATCAGTATCGTGCTGCGCCCAGGCCGATGCGTATTTTTCCTTGTAAAGAGGTGAGCGTTCCAGAACGGTATCGCCGCCCTCCTTGGCAAGTCCGAAAAAAAGTTGTTCGTTCAACTCGCGGCGGTCGAGACCGATGGAAAGCGCACGGCGGAATTGCACGTCCTGAAAGAGCTTGCGCCAGACGGGGTCTTTCACATTCAGGTTCGGATACAGCGAAATCTGCGATGCGACGCCGGCACGCCACAGAAGTACCCGATAGTCCTGTGTCTTCTCGCCCTGTTTGAGGAATGTGTAATTGTCAAACCGCAAATAACGTGCCTGCAGGTCACTCTCGCCGGACCCGGCCTTGGTGGCGACAATGTCGGCGGACCCGGTCAGGACGATGACCTCATCGAAATAAGGGAGCTGCTGACCGGTCGGATCCACCCTGTGATAGTACGGATTGCGCTCGAACACGAAGCGTTTGGAGGGCCCTTCCGTGGTATTGCGCCAGGGCTGTAAAGTCGGAAGGCTGGGATTCTCCGGCCTGTATTGACGTCCGAGCACCGTATGCATCGCGGCCCAGTTGCGATAGCCCTTGTCCTTGGCCATCTCTTCCAGTTCATCGATGTCATTGTAGTGCGCGTGGTACTGCTTCATGTAGTGGGCCGGCTTGTAGATATAGGCCGGCCGGGAGCCCGCCAGGCCGAGAGGAAATGCCGGGTTTGGATCCTCCCAGGTATAGCGGACGGTGTGTTCGTCAATGACTTCGAATTTGGGTGGCTTTCCGTTTGAAAGAAGAACCTGGGGCAATCCCGCTCCGGAGAGCTTTTCGTGGTTGGCCACATCCTCGAAATAGTAGCGGAAATCTTCGGATGTGAAGGGATGACCGTCGGACCATTTGTGCCCCTTGCGAAGGCGCAAGGTGAAGATCCGGCCCTCCTCGACATCGAAACTTTCAAGAATGTCGGGTTTAAGGTTGAAATCGTAGTCGAATCCGACGAGACGGGCATAGCCATATACCGTCATCATCCGGATATCCTTGGATTTACCCATGAGCATTCTGAGGGCACAGCAATAGCGCCCGATGCTCTTGCCGTCCATTTCAAAGTCGACGACAAGCGGCTGCTCAGGCAGGCGTTCGCTCATCGGCGGCAGTTCGCCTGACTGGACCAGCGGTTCGAGTATCGGCGGCTCCCTGAGAACACCGGTCGCATTCGCCAGAGACAGGAACGACACCTGCAACATGGCGCAGAGGACGGTTGCCAGGGTGAAATGCTTCATACTCATGCTACCAGCCTCGTCGTATCAAAGTCCGGGCGCACGAGGACGTAGTGGTCCTTGCCGACCTCCAGCATTTCCATCGGCGCGCCGGGCCTCTCCGGAATGAATTTCTTGTCCCAATTATCATGGCTGCTGCTGGACAATATGTCCGTGTGCCCCAGGGCCAGGGGGCAGGCCAGATCGGTGGTTGGAATAGATTGTAGCAGGTTTTGGGTATACGGATGAATCGGATCGCGGAAGAGCACGTCACCTGGAGCAATTTCGACGATCCGGCCACGGCGCATGACCGCAACCCTGTCGGCCACGTAGTTCACCACCGCCAGATTGTGGGAAATGAAAATGCTTGTCAGATGCAGTTCCTTCTGGAGACGCATCAACAGATTGAGGATTTGCGCCTGAACCGAAACATCCAGCGCTGAAACGGGTTCGTCACAAATCAATAGATCCGGGTCCAACGCCAGAGCACGGGCGATGCCGATGCGTTGACGCTGTCCACCCGAAAAACTGTGCGGATAGCGGTTCAGGAAGGTCGGCGACAGACCGACCATGCTCATCAATTCACGCGCCCGCTCCTTGCGCCATTTGCGGGTTCCCTCACCATGAATCTCAAGCGGTTCTGCAAGAATATTCAGAACCGTCGATCTCGGACTGAGTGAGGAAAACGGATCCTGGAACACCATCTGAATTTTGCGGCGCACCTCGAATAGCTCACGATTTGGTATCGTCGCGAGATCAACTTCGCCTGAACCTGCATTGAACCCAATCGAACCCTGGCTCGGCGTAATCGCACGCATAATCATTTTGCTCAGCGAAGTCTTGCCGCAGCCGCTCTCGCCCACAAGACCAAAGCACTCACCGAAACGCACCGAGAAACTCACATCGTCGACAGCTATTACTCTGTCGGCTTCGGAACTTATCAGGCGGCTGCCTTTTTTGGACTCGAAGCTTTTGGACAGGTTCCTGACATTCAAGATAATGTCTTCAGGCGAATGCACGCGCTGTGCCGCGCGGGCCTTGAATGATTCCGGCAGCGGCTGGGTGACTTCGCGCAGTGCGACCAGCTTCTCACCCGGCTGCATCTCCAGTTTCGGAACGGCTGCCAGCAACGCCTTGAGATAGGGATGTTCGGGTTTGTGGAAGATATCTTCGAGTGTCCCGGCTTCCATCAGAGTGCCGTGATAGAGCACAAGTATCTCGTCGGCCATGTTGGCGACCACACCCAGATCATGGGTGATAAGCAGCAGCGACATACCCAGCTTTTGCTGCACGTCCTTCAATACAGCAAGCACCTGTGCCTGCACTGTGACATCCAGCGCCGTGGTCGGCTCATCGGCAATCAAAAGCGCCGGATTGCAAACGAGCGCCATCGCGATCATCGCGCGCTGGCGCAGGCCGCCGGAAAGCTCCATGGAATACATATTGTAGGCGCGCGAGGGGTTTGGGAAACCGACCAGAGCCAGCATCTGCTCAGTCAGATCACGGCACTCCTTACGGTTGACGTCGCGGTGCAGATAAAGTGCTTCGTCAATCTGATTGCCCACCGTGTGAACCGGCGAAAGCGACGTCATGGGCTCCTGGAAAATGATGGAGATGCGCCCGCCGCGAAGCTGGCGCATCTGCTTGCCATCGCGCGGTAGTTGTACGATATCGGTCGGCTCGCCGTCGTTCAACGGATCGAAAAACTGGATTGATCCGCCCGTTACTTCGGCAATGTCGGGCAGAATTCCCATGATCGTCTGCGCGATAATCGACTTGCCGGACCCCGATTCTCCCACCAGAGCGACAGTCTTTCCCTTCGGTATTCGAAAACTGACGCCTTTGACGACATCTACCCGATTTTCCCTCGAACCGATTGCCACCCGCAAGTTCTCCACCCGCAGCAGATCGGAAGCACCCATACTCATCAAGCGTTAATTCCCCTATCGATCAATGGCTTGGCCGGTTTGTTGTTATTATTCCAATCCGCCACCGATTGTTTTCATCATATTTGCAGCATTTTATATCCGTGCCAATGATCCTTTTGAAATGACGTAGATCTTATCTTGGGAAATCGGTTCGACAAGTGCGTTTTCCCGCTGCAGGAAACCCAGCAGATACAGACAGATTCGTATGACACCTGTGTGGGTAACAATAATGGACGGCGATTTGCGCGCCGTCAGGAACGAATGCAGCGCTGGAACTCGTGAGGCGGGCGATTCTCCGTGTGGCGGCGAGAACAGCCAGCGGTCGGCCTTTCGCCTTTTGCGTGCAATTGGAAATGCAGCCTTGACCTCCAGCGTCGTCATTCCTTCCCAGTCCCCATAGGAGATTTCGCCAAGGTCCGGTTCGAATGTAAGCCAATCTGTGGTCACATCGAGTTTGCCGCAGATGATCTCGCTCGTTTGCCGGGCCCGGAGCAAGGGCGATGAGAACAATTGCAGCGCACGCGGCGCCTGTCCGGCACGCGTCACCAGTTCGGCAAGATTGGCGCCGATGTGGTCGGATTGCCTGCGGCCGGTATCGTTGAGTGGAATGTCGCTTATGCCCTGAAAACGACCCTGAAGATTCCACTCGGTCTGGCCGTGCCGTATAAAATAGAGGTCCGGCACGGTCTGAGGGTCGATATCAGGTTCGGCTGGAATGGTAGGCATCGTACCAGGCAACAAAGGCAGCCAGTCCCTCATTCAATGGCGTGTGTGCCTTGAACCCGAAATCGCGCTCCAACGCCGACGTATCGGCAAATGTTTCATAAACATCGCCGGGTTGCATCGGCAAAAACTCCTTTACCGCTTCACCACCGGTCAGGCTTTCCAGTGTTTCGATCATTTGCATCAAATCAGCAGGTTCACTGTTTCCGATATTGTACAGCCGGTAGTTAGGCGCGACCCTTTGCCGTGCTTTACCATCCGCATCGCCAGTGTCCGAAGCCGGTGGGGAAAGCAGCACCTTGACGACGCCATTTGCAATATCGTCGATATAGGTGAAGTCGCGGCGCAGGTCGCCATTGTTGAAGACCTTGATCGGATCTCCGTTCCGGATCGCCTTTGTAAAAAGATACACGGCCATATCCGGCCTGCCCCAGGGACCATAGACCGTAAAGAAGCGCAGGCCGGTTACGGGTATGTTCCAGATATGGCTGTAGGCATGGGCCATCAGCTCATTGGATTTTTTGGTGGCGGCATAAAGACTGATCGGATTGTCGACATTCTGATCGGTGCTATAGGGAACATCCGGACTGTTGCCATAGACGGAACTCGAACTTGCATAGGCCAGATGCTTGACGTCACAGGCGCGACAGCCTTCCAGGACGTTCAAAAATCCGGTGACATTGCTATCGACATAGGCATGCGGATTTTCAAGCGAATAGCGCACGCCCGGTTGCGCGGCGAGGTGCGCGACATGTGTCGGCCGTATGCTCTCAAAGATATCGGCCATCGCTTCCTTATCGCCGATATCCACGCGATGGAAACCAAAGCCGTTTCTGCCGGTCAATTGCGCGAGCCTGGCTTCTTTCAGGCCCACATCGTAATAGGTGTTCATGTTGTCGATACCGATGACCTGGTATCCCAAATCAAGCAAATTGCGCGCAACGTGAAACCCTATGAAGCCTGCCGCCCCGGTCACTATAATCGGGGCTGAAATCTGGTTTGACATATTTGTTGAATCTCGCCTTGGTAGGTGTTCACAACGGTATGATGTGGTATGGAATTATTCTGTGAATTGTTTATACCGCCACAAAACACTATTGAAAACGCCACAATTCAATCGCCGGCAAAACAGATCGGCACCCCCATAAAATAGACTCGCGAGGCTGCCTTGATCATCACGATTATCGGAACCGGTTATGTTGGGCTCGTAACGGGTGTTTGCCTTTCCGAGTTCGGCTTCGATGTTACCTGCGTGGACAACGTTCCAGAAAAGATCGCACTGCTTAAAAACAACGTCAGCCCGATTTATGAGCCTGGCCTTGACCAGATGATCCGCTCGAATGCGGAAGCCAAACGCCTCCATTTCACAAGCGATCTGGAGCAATGCGTACCTCATTCAAATGTGGTCTTTCTGGCAGTCGGAACACCATCGGCTGCCAATGGCGAAGATGTGGACCTGACTTACGTGTTTTCAGCGGTGGAAGACATCGCGCCACACCTGCAGGACGGTGCTGTCGTTATTATCAAATGCACGGTGGTTCCGGGAACCTGTCAGCGGGTCAAGGAACGCATTGAGGAGTTGCGGCCGGATCTCGACTTTTCCGTTGTCAGCAATCCGGAGTTCCTGCGTGAAGGTTCAGCCATACAGGACTTCATGCGACCAGACCGCGTTGTTCTTGGAATTCACGACGAGCGCGGACGGGAAGTTGCGGAAACGCTTTACAGGCCGTTGAAACTGCAGGACACACCTATTTCCGTTGCATCTCTCGTCGGCGCGGAGGTCAGCAAATATGCGGCAAATGCTTTCCTGGCGATGAAAGTCAGCTTCATCAATGGAATTGCCGACCTGTGCGAAAAGGTTGATGGAAACATCATTGAGGTATCTGAGATTATTGGCCTTGATGAAAGGATTGGCGACAAGTTCCTGCGTGCCGGCCCGGGTTTCGGTGGGTCCTGCTTTCCCAAGGACACCCGCGCTCTGGCAGCTTTTGCTCGCAAGGTTGATGCACCCCAGGAGCTGGTTGAGGCGACGATAACGCTGAACGAGACCCGCAAGAAGCATATGGCTGAAAGGGTGTTGGCGACCATAGGCGAGCCGAAAGGCAAGACGGTTGCCGTGCTCGGCGTCTCGTTTAAACCCGATACGGACGACATTCGAGAATCCCCAGCCCTGGCTGTTCTGGATCTTCTCATTGACAGCGGCGTGACGGTGCGCGCGTTCGACCCAAAGGCTATGGAAGCGGCAACAGAGCTTTATCCCGATGTTGTTTGGGCAGATGATCCCTATGAGGCGGTTGTCGGCGCGCACGCCGTTGTCATTATGACGGAATGGAACCTGTTGCGTGCCCTGGAACTCGACCGTCTGAGGGATGCCATGGCCGAACCACTGATGATTGACCTGCGCAATATTCACCGGCGCAAGGAGCCGACACGGTACGGCTTTACTTATGTCAGCATCGGCCGCGACCGGGCAAAGCCCACTTCTGAAGTTACGGCCTGACATCACGGGCCCACGGCAACGGCTTATCTGCGGTTGTCCTAAATCGCAGTTTGCGGAATATCGCTGGCTGTGCAGCTTACGCGCGTCGGCGATATATACTGCCGTTGACCACAAATCCGTCCAGACCGGTGTCGGTTGCATAACGCACCAGATCACTGAGGCGGTTGATAAATCCCTTGCCGTTGAAATTCAGCGATGTATTGCACAACACGCCGTAACCGGTTTTGTTCTTGAACGCCGACAGCAGCGCGTACATTTGCGGGTTTTCCGACTGACGCACCGTTTGTGCCCTGGCTGAACCGTCTACATGGGTGACGGCTTTCAGAGCATCAGTGCGTGCCGTCTGGAAGTAGAGCATGTGAGGGCTGGGGCCGTGATTGTTGAAATGACGATCCAGCTCCTCCTCCATCAGGATCGGAGCAATGGGCCGGAATCCTTCGCGTTTTTTGATGGCATTGAGCCGTGTATGGGTTTCCGCGGTAAATGGCGCCGCGACCAGCGACCGGTTGCCGAGCGCTCGCGGACCAATTTCGTAGCGCCCGTTGACCCAGGCATAGACGCCCCCCTCAACCAAGCGGCCGGTGAATTCATCAAGATCAAGCGGAGCACGGTCGAAACCGGAAACATCGGCATCGTCCATGACGAACTCTTCACCGGCATAAACCGTCCAGTCAATCTTGGCATTGCCGGTATGAACCAATTGAGCGTCGATTGCCGTTCCGATCGCCGATCCGGAATCGTTCGTGCACGGCTGAACGAACACATCTTTAAACAGACCGCTCTCGCGCCAGGCACTGTTCCAGTCGCAATTCAAACCGCATCCGCCGGACACGAGGATTGGAAGGCCTTCCTTCATATTATTTTCCGCAAACTCAAAAAAACGTTCGAATATGCGGTGCTGAAAACGCCGTGCCAGATTATGAAAATCCGGGCTGTCGAGACCTATATTGCAAAACGGGCTGTCCTTGAAATCCGATTTCCGCAATGGGCTTGCAACAGCATCCCACTCAAGGATGCGCTCAATCAGTTCGCGTTCTTCCTGGGTCTCTACTGTATCCCGGCCAAATCCGGAAAGGGCCATCAGCTTGCCGGCATCCTCGCGGCGGGATTTGCTGGCATCGAATGGATAAGCGGGATCGGCAAGGCCATAAAGAAAACCATATTTGTGGCCCGGACCGCTCAACGGCGATCCGATTTCAGCTATATTCAGGTTTTCATCGACACGATAGAAATGACCAAGCACACCTTCCCAGACCAGTGCATATGCCGGCTCACCCTGCGAAAATGGAGACATACCGTAGCTGCCGATAATATGGGAGCGCTCATGGGTATCTGAAAAATAATGCAATTCCTGACCAAACATCTTCATTTTATGGGAAATGTTTGTGTCGGGCGTTGTTCCGAGATAGCCCGCGCCGATGGGATCCCGCATCGGGCGGAACGACCGCTCCCAGCCCGAAACACCAAAGACGTCCGGCATCCATTCAAGCGCGGCAAAACCATGCAACATAAGTTCAGGTGTGACCGGCCCATAGCGGTTGCCGGAATCTTTTTCGGCTTCCATGGAAAAAATCAGGCGACCATCATCGATTGCGGCAACATGCCCGTCATGTCCGGGCTTATAGGCAAAAATTTTCATGGGCTGAAACTATCCGTGTTATGCGGGCCGCATTGCTCGTGCGTAAACCCTACATGTTCCGTCGAGACGATCAATTCAAGTCAAGTTCGTGTAATTACTCAGCGAATTTAAGCGCTGGCGGGCACGCCGCCCTCAACCCGCCCAGCCACCCGAGAACGGAATGGCCTGTCCAACAAAAAAATCGCTCCGGTCACTGGCAAGAAATAACGCGAGTGCAACATCCTCCTCGGGTTTTGCCAACCGGCCCAGCGGAACCTGTTCCTTGAGGTTTTTCTGAAATTTCGGGTTTGCCTGCATTTCCGGCGGATAGTAGGCCGGGTTTTCGACCCAGTTCTGGGCAATCAGATTTACCTGGACGTTGTGTCTCGCAACCTCCACGCCAACCGATTTGACATAGGATATCTGTGCTCCGCGTGCGGCGCTGTATGCTGACAGCCGTCCCATCGGGCGCAGCGGTGTCGCGCTACCGAATACGATAGTTTTTCCCGACCGCCGCTCGATCATCCGCGGAAGCGCATGGCGCGTGAGGCGGTGGAGTGGATGTACGAGTAACCCGAACACCTCCTGCCACGCGTCTTCCTCCAGATCGGTGACCAAGGTTCCGTAATGATTTGGTGAAGCCAGGTTGATGATTAGAACATCGATATGTCCGGCATCTTCCATCAATTTGCGGCAGGCTGCATCCGTTGAAAGATCGCTCGTATCGGCGGTAACGTGTGCACCCTCCCGTCGAAACATGTCTACACACGCCGGCCCCATATACTGATCTGCCTGCGTAACAAATACACGTTTGTTCTCAACAGATACATCCATCCAACACGCTCCTCAAAATTACACGGCGCTTGCGGTTTGCTTTTGAAGCGATGCAAACGGCTGTTGCGCGGTATTTATGAAATCCTGAAACCTTTGCATCCTTCGAGGCAACTCTGCTTCTTCCTTGAAGCGTGCCTTCCACCAGCCGAGGTAAAGCGGGGCAAAATCGAATTCGCTTTCAAGCACCCATTCCCTCTTGGCCTTCAGATAATCCATCGTGACCTCGCGCCAATCATCGACGATGCATACCGGAAGGTTTTCGAACAAGGAGCAGATGCTGGAACGCGGCACGATGGGTACCGACCCCAAAAGCAACGCCTCCCAGGTCCGGTGACAATCCCACCCATTGCCCAGCGGACTGATCGTGAACAGATACTCGGCATTGTTCTTCCAGCTTTCGGCGCGGTTGGTATCGGGCTGCTCAAGAAAAGCCGCATCCAATTGAACGCCGTTGATGCACTGGTGGCGATCGCCACGGGTGATCACGTGATGCCAATTGCTATAGCCGGCTATTTTTTTGTGTTCCAACCCAGGTGACGTCGTGCGGGCATCATCCAGTATCTGTTCCTGCACCAGCGGGTTTGCAAAATAACCCCAAGGGCGATGACGAAACTGGAAGGTCAGCGTGTGATAGTCCATTCCGATGGGCATCGGAAGCAGTTTGGGATGCTGGTCATTGCAGTTCTGTGTGAACCAGGCATCTAGGAGGGGACTTCCAAGAATACGGGCGCGCAGTTCTGAATCAGTATCGCGATCACCGACTTCCAGATCACATCCACCCGTCACCAGCACAAACCGATTCTCCATACGGCCGAGTGTTTGGTCGGCAAAATGCCGAAGCCCGTTGGTTTTGAAATAGATGGACAGAGTATTTGAGTGGTCTGTGGCTGCAAGCCGGTTCAGTTCCACAATTTCCGGCGGACGTCCGTCCTTGTGCCAATAGTTGCAGCTCTTTTTCAAACCATGACTGGATATGTATCGGCACTGCGCTTCATTGGTTTCCAGCTCATTCATCCTGTAGCGCAGGTTTTCGTACGCGACACCGGCTGTCTGCAAAATTCGCTGCTTGCCCGGCTCCAAACTCATGGATTTCCCCGCTGTTCCTTTGATCGTCCAGCAGCTACACCGCTACTTTCGCATGCACAAGGACACCAGACTGCTCGCAATGTAAAGCCGGTGTCACATATAATATTCCGGTTGAGAAAAGGGCATCCATTCAATATAGCTCTAAACGTTGGAGCCGATACAAAATGAGTGCTGGGATTCGGAGATATTATGCGTGAAATTCTTGTCACAGGCGGCTCGGGATTTTTAGGATCAAACCTTTGTGACGCACTGCTGAAACGCGGTGACAGCGTATTGTGTGTCGACAATTTTTTCACTGGTCAGCGCAGCAATATCAAGCATTTGCTCGGTCGAACGGATTTCGAACTGATGCGGCATGATGTGATCTTTCCGCTGCATGTGGAAGTGGACCGGATATTCAATCTCGCCTGCCCCGCTTCGCCGGTTCACTATCAGTTCGACCCGGTTCAGACCACAAAAACCAGCGTGCTCGGCGCAATCAATATTTTGGGCCTCGCCAAGCGTCTGGGAGCCCCGGTCCTGCAGGCCTCAACATCGGAAATCTACGGCGATCCGCAGGTTCACCCACAGAGTGAGGACTATTGGGGGCGCGTTAATCCCATCGGGCCGCGCAGCTGTTATGACGAGGGTAAGCGGTGCGCCGAAACGCTGTTTTTCGATTATCATCGGCAAAATGACGTCAAGATCAAAGTCATGCGCATCTTCAACACCTACGGACCGCGCATGCATCCAAGTGACGGGCGCGTGGTCAGCAACTTTATAATACAGGCGCTGCAGGGTGATCCGATCACCATTTACGGGGATGGCACACAGACACGCAGTTTTTGCTACGTCGACGACCTGATCGGCGGCATGGTTCGATTTATGGACAGCCCCGACGATTTGACCGGTCCCATAAACTTCGGCAATCCACATGAATGCTCGATGCTTGAGCTCGCCGAGCGCATAGTGCAACTGGTCGACAGCCGTTCGAAGCTGGAGTTCCGGCCTCTTCCCCAAGATGATCCGGTGCAGCGGTGCCCCGATATTTCAGTTGCCCAAAAAGAACTCGACTGGCAGCCGAAAGTGGACCTGGAAGACGGTTTGAAAGAGACCGTTTCCTGGTTTCGGCATCTGATCGATAATACAGAATAACAACAGTTCTGCTCTAACCTCCATTGACAACATACCCGGTAGTATGTTCCTCTTTACGGAACAAACGATAGCTGACCCACGCCGAAATTCGGATTGCCGGCGGAGAAGGTTTGCGCCGTATCGAGGAGGAACATCCGGCAAATGTCTGCGTCGGTATCAGCAAATTCAGTGCGCTCAGTGCAGGAGGATATCCTCAACGCGGCAGCGCAATGTTTCATGGACCGAGGATACGCAGCGACAAGCATCGACGATGTCGCGCGCAGCCTCGGTGCCACAAAGGGCCGTATCTACCATCATTACCGTTCGAAGGCCGACCTGTTCTTTGATGTGTATCGTCATGGAATGCAGATGAATTTTGATGTGCTGTCGCCGATTGCAGCCCAATCACTACCGACGCCAGAAAAATTGCAGCGCATGACAAAGGCGCATTGCCTGGCGATGATAAACACCCTGCCGTTTCAGCGCTGTGTCTGGGAAGGTGTCGAACTTCTCAAGCGCGGCGCCACAACGCCTGAGCAACGGGATGTGCTGCTCGAGCTTCAGGCCATGCGCGACAATTATTCCGAGATATTCCGGGAAGTTCTCGAACAGGCAAAGGCCGAAGGCGTTGCGCATTTCGAAAGCTCAAGCATTGCATTGCAACTTATGTTTATGTCTTTGAATTCACCTCTATTTTGGTTTCAGAGACGTGAAGGGCAAAACGACACTACAATTGACCAGATTGCCAGCCAATGCGCCATATTTGCGCTGCGTGGTCTCGGATTGAAGGAGGATTTGATCACCGATGTCTGAAATGGATCTGGGAATCACGGCCAAGCTGGAGCCGATACTTGAAGAGGTACGCTCCATGGTGCGGGATGAAATCCTGCCGCTCGACGAGGAATTCCTCGCCGAAGTGAACAATGGCGACCGCTGGGCCTACACACCGCGGCAAACCGAAATTCTGGAAGGGTTGAAAGCGAAGGCCAAGGAAAAAGGCCTGTGGAACTTCTGGTTGACCGCATCAGACCGCGGATATGGTCTGACGACCGTCGAATATGCCTATCTCGCCGAAGAAATGGGCAAGGCGCATATCGGCGCAGAGGTGTTTAACTGTTCCGCGCCCGATACCGGCAACATGGAGGTGCTTGAGCGCTATTGCACCAGTGAACAGAAAGACCGGTGGTTGACCCCGCTACTCGCCGGAGAAATCCGTTCAGCGTATCTCATGACAGAGCCGGATGTCGCCTCCTCGGATGCGACGAATGTCTCCATGAGCTGCGTACGTGACGGCGACGACTATATATTGAACGGCGAAAAGTGGTGGTCATCCGGCGCCGGCGATCCACGCTGTCAGATATATATAACCATGGTGAAAACCGGTGGCGAAGACGAGCCGAAGCATCAGCGTCATTCCATGATCCTGGTTCCGGCAGACACGCCCGGCATTGAAAAACTGCGGGCCATGCAGGTCTACGGCCACGACGATGCGCCGCACGGGCATCTGCACATACGCTTTACAGATGTGCGTGTACCTGCGGAAAACCTCATTCTAGGAGAGGGACGCGGCTTCGAAATCGCACAGGGCCGCCTCGGACCTGGCCGCATACACCACTGCATGCGGGCAATCGGACAGGCGGAACGCGCGCTCGAACTGATGTGCCAGCGATCGTTGCGCCGTGAGGCCTTCGGCAAGCCGCTGGCAAAGCTCGGCGCCAACTACGATATCATCGCCGAGTGCCGCATGGACATCGAGATGGCCCGGCTCCTGTGCCTCAAGGCCGCCTGGATGATGGACAAGGGCGATGCACGTGCGGCGGCCCCGTGGATCAGCCAGATCAAGGTCGTGGCTCCACAGGTGGCGCTGAAGGTGACTGACGAGGCTGTGCAAATGTTTGGTGGCCAAGGCGTGTCGCAGGACACTCCCCTCGCCCGTTCATGGACCGGATTGCGGACGCTGCGGCTGGCAGATGGCCCGGACGCCGTACACCGTATGCAGGTTGCCCGCACGGAACTGCGCAAATACACGCAGGAGCGCGTCTGAATATGAAAGCAATCGTTTGCGAGGAATTCGGACCTCTCGACACGCTGGTCTACAGGGATATTGAAACACCGCCCGTCAAGGACCACACGGTGTTGATCAGACCGGAAGCAATCGGTGTCAACTACCCCGACGGCTTGCTGGTTCAGGGCCTTTACCAGATGAAACCGCCGACACCCTTTGTTCCCGGCATGGAAGTGGCCGGCGTAGTCGAGGAAGTCGGTGCTGCAGTCAAAAACGTCAAGCCCGGCGACAGGGTAGCGGCGCTGTGCCAGATTGGCGGTTATTCCGAACGCGTTAGCGCCCCACAGAAGGTTGTGTTTCCACTGCCGCCGGGCATGGATGCGGCCGACGCCTGTGCATTGATGTGCGCATACGGCACCTCGCACCATGCGCTGAAACAGCGTGCTGTCCTCAAACCCGGAGAAACCCTTGCGGTTCTCGGCGCAGCCGGCGCAACGGGCATCGCAGCAATCCAGATCGCCAAGGCGATGGGCGCCAGGGTCATTGCCGTTGCCTCATCTGAGGAAAAGCAGCGTATCGCCAAGGAGAGCGGCGCCGATGAGGTAATTGGCTATGACAATCTGAAGGATCAGCTGAAGGCGCTGACCGACGGAAAAGGCGTCGATGTCCTGTTCGATCCTGTCGGTGGCGATGCTTTCGATGCCGCCTGCCGTGCCATGGGTCGCGGGGGCCGTCTGCTGATTATCGGCTTTGCCTCCGGGCGCATTCCCGAACTGCCGGTCAACCTGACGCTGGTGAAGGAATATTCTGTCGTCGGCGTCTTCTGGGGCTCTTTCACACAGCATGAGCCCGACGTTTATGCGGATAACATGAGAGAGCTTGTCGGCTGGTATCTGGAAGGCAAGGTGAAACCGCATATTGAGGGACGCTATCCGCTCGCCGAGGCGCCTCAAATACTCAAGCGTGTGCTTGGTCGCGGCGCGACCGGCAAACTGGTTCTCGTACCGGAAGGAGTTTGAATTTGGATCTTCCAAAAGAGACATTTGCCCTGGTGCAAAAACATGACGGCTTTTCGGGCAAGGCGGAAGGCCCGCATATCGAAAGCCTCGATCTTTATCTTGAAGCAGCAACAATCCCGCTCAAGGAACTTGCCGACGGTCAGGTTCTGATCAAGATGGCGATGGCATCGATAAACCCCTCCGATCTCCACTATATCAAGGGCGAATATGGACACCCCCGCGTCAAGGGTGCGGCAGCCGGTTTCGAAGGTGTCGGTGAGGTCATCGCCGGCAGCGGCGGTTACGCACAATCTCTTGTAGGAAAAAGAGTCGCCTTTACCGTGGATCCAGCCGGCTCGGGCACATGGGCTGAATACGCCATAACGTCAGCAGCAGTTTGCATTCCAGTACGCGATGACATGCGCAACGAAGATGCTGCCGCGCATGTGGTCAACCCGCTCACCGCAATGGCGATGTTCGACATTGTGCGCAAAGCCGAATCCGGCAGCTTCATCATGACGGCAGCGAACAGCCAGCTCTGCAAGCTGATGACGGCGCTGGGGCGCGACAACGACATAGCGCCCATCGCCATCGTCAGGAAAGATGAACAGATTGCGCATCTCAAGGAGCTGGGCGCCAAACACGTTCTCAACAGCACGGACGGCGACTTCAAGGAAACGCTGAAGGCCATCGTCAAGAAAGAAAAACCGCGCGTCATGCTCGATGCGGTGGCCAATCAGGTTTCAGCGGACGTCTTTGCGGTGATGCCGAACCGGGCCCTCTGGGTCGTTTATGGAAAACTCGACCCCGAGCCGCCGCAGTTCCGGGAAATGGGGCAGTTCGTTTTCATGGAAAAGCGCATTGAAGGATTCTGGCTGACGCGCTGGTTCATGAGTACGCCGCTGGAAGAGCAAATCAAAATCATCGGCGAGGTTCAGGCGCGTTTTGTATCCGGCCAGTGGGAGACCGAGGTAACGAACACGATCCGGCTTGGAGACGCCATGTCAGACCTTGCCGATGCACTGCGCAACTCAGATGGAAAGGTAATGCTGGTTCCGTAATACGAAACTGTTCGAAAACAGAGGCGCGCCGCCTGGCCGGACGCGCCATCCACGGGATCGAGCAATCAGCTCAGGCTTTGGGAGGGCCATCGAGTGGACATACTACAACTGATCGTCAGCGGTCTGGCCAACGGGTGCGTATATGGCCTCATCGCGCTGGGTTTTGTGCTGATTTACAAGGCAACGGAAGCCGTCAATTTCGCACAGGGCGATTTCATGATGCTGGGCGCCTTTATCACGCTCGGCTTTACCAACGAGCACTATATGGATCTGCCCTTCTGGCTGTCCGTATGCCTGGCCATCGGCATCATGGGTACGCTGGGCTACCTGCTCGATCTCATCGTTCTTCGCAGAATGTTCGGCCAGTCGCAGGTAGCCGTCGTCATTTTGACAATAGCTCTCGGCTTCGTCATCCGGTTCATCGCCGGCGCTATCTGGGGGCATGAGCCACAGTCGCTTGAATCACCGATTGCGGGTGCCGAGATGCGCTTTGGGGGCCTTGTACTCGGCTTGGACGAGGTCTGGGTGATCATCGTCACCGTGTTGCTGACCGGCCTGCTTTATCTTTTCTTCGCCCGGACGAAACTCGGCGTTGCCATGCAGGCGTCGTCGCAGAACCAGCTTGCCGCCTATTATATGGGCATCCCGGTCAAGCGGGTTCACTCGATGATCTGGGGGCTTTCGGGCATCGTTGCGACTATCGCCGGCATTTTGTTCGCCTCGAAAGGATCAATCGATCCGACCGCCGGACTGCTCGGCATCAAGGCATTCGCCGCAGCCGTTATCGGTGGGTTCGGCAGCCTTCCCGGTGCACTTCTCGGTGGCATAATCGTGGGGCTGGTCGAACCCTTTGCGGCCCGCTACATGCCGGCCGGCTACTCGCAAATATTCCCTTATCTCATTCTGGTTGTGATGCTGATCGTGCGCCCGCACGGCATCCTGTCACAAATCCAGACAAAGAAGGTGTGAGGGGCGGATATGCGGATAGTTTTCAAGACTTCGTATGATGCCGACATCCGGCTGTTCAAGCACAACGCCCAGGCCTTCTGGTACATGCTGTTGTTCACCGTTGCGATCCTGTTGCCATTTCTCGTCAGCGAATTCCTGGTGGGGGAAGCAACGCTGGTTCTCATCTGGGCAATTTGCGGAATGGGGCTGATGGTCCTTGTCGGACAGACGGGACAGGCAAGCCTCGGCCACGCTGCATTCATGGCGGTGGGCGCTTACTCCAATGTTCTTTATCAGGAACATTTCTCGATGCCGTTCCTGCTGTCATTCCCCTTGTCGGGACTGACAGCGGGTGTGGCGGGTGCGCTGATCGCCCTGCCGACAACACGGTTGCACGGCATCTATCTTGCCATTGCCACGCTGGCTATTTCGGTCCTGACGGAGGATCTGATTGTCATCCTTGAACCGATCACCGGCGGCGTAGCCGGGCTGTTTGCGCCCGACATCCAGATTTTCGGCTTCACGTTCAACCGCTATGGAAACCCGGTCGAGTTGTATTGGCTCGTGCTGGCAATCACGTTCATAGTTGTCTACGCCTACCGCAATTTGTTGCGTTCACCCATTGGCCGGGCCTTCGCCGCGGTGCGGGACTCTGAAGTTTCTGCAAAAGCCATGGGCGTCAATGTCGCCCGCACAAAAATGGTCGCGTTTGCTATCTCCTGCACCATCACCGGGCTTGGCGGCGCACTGATGGGGCATTTTGCAACCGTCTTCACCCATGAGACATTCAACCTGATCATTTCGATAACGCTGTTGCTGATTATCGTCGTCGGCGGCCTTGGAACAATTCACGGGGCATTTTTCGGGGCCATCGTTTTCGTGCTCCTGCCGTTGTTGATATCGGTTACCCGTGACGCAATAGGAACGCTTTCCGGGGTCGGATCCATAACCATCCCGGGTCTCGAAAACGGAATATTCGGAGCCATATTGATTGGCTTCATCCTGTTCGAGCCAATGGGGATTTACGGCCGTTGGCTGAAAATCCGAACCTATTTCGAGCTTTTCCCCTTCTACCGCAAAGACATGTTCCGTCGCCAGAAGAGCTATTTGAAAACGGAGCGCACACAATGAGTTTGCTGGAACTTACCAACGTTACGCTCCGCTTTGGCGGTCTCGTCGCGGTCAATGACGTCTCATTCAATGTCGAGGAAGGCGAAGTATTTGCCCTTGTCGGTCCCAACGGGGCCGGAAAGTCCACCATCTTCAACATGATTTCCCGGTTCTACACACCGGCCGAAGGCGACATCTTTTTCGAGGGAAAGAGCATACTCGACAAGGAAGCGCACAATATTCCGAGACTCGGCATTGCGCGCACCTTCCAGAATATCGAGCTGTTCGAGCAGGCGTCGGTGCTTCAGAACCTGCTTGTCGGCCGTCACACACATCGCCGGTCAAATTTTTTGACTGACATGGTCTTCACACCGTTCGTGCGCAATGAGGAACGCGCGCACCGCGAAGCCGTTGAGCATGTCATCGACTTTCTGGACCTGCAGGCCTATCGCGAGAAAATGATCGCCGGTCTCCCCTACGGTGTCAGGAAGGTTGTGGAAATGGGCCGCGCTTTGGCGATCAAACCCAAATTGCTGCTCCTCGACGAGCCGGCCTCCGGCCTTTCCGTCGAAGAAACGCAGGATGTTGCGTTCTGGATCGAGGACATAAAGAAGGTGATGGGCATAACCGTCCTGATGGTTGAACATGACATGCATCTCGTCAGTTCCGTGTCGGACCGCGTCATGGCACTGGCGGACGGGCGCATGCTGTCCATCGGCACACCGCAAGAGGTTCAAAACGACCCGGCGGTCATCGAGGCCTATCTCGGTTCGGATGACATTTCGGAAAGTGGAGAGGCAGCATGAAGCAGGATACCAGCGCTCCCCTTCTCAAAGTCGACAATCTGGAAAGCTTCTACGGTCCGATCATGGCGATCCGCGGCGTTAGCCTCGAAGTCAATGAAGGCCAGATCGTCACGGTTCTGGGCGCCAACGGTGCCGGCAAGACGACGCTGCTCAAGACGATCTCGGGGGTCATGGACCCGGAAAAGGGAACCGTGGCCCTGCACGGGTCCGAAATCCAGGGTGCGGCACCGGACAAGGTCGTCCACAAAGGCGTTGTCCATGTTCCCGAAGGCCGTGAAATTTTTCCGATCCTGACGGTTGAGGAAAACCTCAAGATGGGGGCTTACACCCGCTCCGATCACGCCCAGATCGCGACGGACATGGAGCTTGTCTACGACTACTTTCCGATCCTGAAGGAAAGACGGACCCAGGAAGCAGGCACACTGTCCGGCGGTCAGCAGCAAATGCTGGCTATCGGCCGCGGCCTGATGGCACGGCCGCGCGTCATGCTGCTTGACGAACCGAGCCTCGGCCTCAGCCCGTTGCTGGTCAAGGAGATATTCACGATCATCAAACGCCTTAACCAGGAACAAAATGTCACGATGATGCTGGTCGAGCAAAATGCAAAAGTCGCTCTTGATGTTGCACATTATGGCTATGTGATGGAACTTGGGCGTATCGTCATGAGTGGTGAAGCTCACAAGTTGCAGGAATCGAAAGACATTCAGGAATTTTATCTGGGCGCACAACAGGATACGCAACGCGGACAGAGGCGCTGGAAACAGCGCAAGACCTGGCGATAGGGCGAAGGGAGGACCAACATGGGAACCATGCAAACCATTCCACCGCAGACGCTGGTCGACGGCGTTAGCGTGAACGCAGATCTTGAAAGCGGTCCTTACTTTCTTGATGGATGCGATACGCTCTCAAAACTGTTCCTGCAACGCTGCAAGGAGCTGGGAGAAAGAACCTCACACCGTGAAAAAGACTACGGCATCTGGCTTTCCTATTCCTGGAATGACTTTCACGAACATGCAAAGCTGATTGCCCACGGGCTTTTGTCTATGGGTCTCAAGCGGGGCGAAGTCGTTTCAATCCTTTCAGAAGACAACAAGGAATGGGTCTATACCGATCTTGCCGTTCAATGCGTCGGCGGTATCGCATCGGGTGTCTACACCACGGATTCAGCAAGTCAGCTCGCCTATCTGGTCAACGATTCCGACAGCCGCTTCCTCTTTCTCGAGAATGACGAGCAGTTGGACAAATACCTGACTGTAAGAGATCAAATGCCTGGCCTGACCAAGGTGATCGTGTTCGACCGGGAGGGTCTTCACGATTATCACGACGACCAGGTTATCTTCATTGAGGAGCTCTACGACATCGGCAGGGTTCACTCCAAAAAGAACCCGGGACAATTCGAAGAGGAAGTCGCTAAGTCGAAGCCGGACGATATCGCAATTCTCGTTTATACATCGGGAACGACCGGCCAGCCAAAAGGGGCAATGATTTCCAACAGCAACATTATGTATTCGCTGTCTATTGGCGCCCACACCCTGCCCGTTATTGAGACCGATGAGCAGGTCTGTTTCCTGCCGCTTTGTCATATTCTGGAACGGTTCATTTCCGTCCTTTCCCCGATTGCATCGAAATCGACCGTTAATTTCGCTGAAAGCCCGGAAACGGTTTTCGACAATGTGCAGGAGGTAAGCCCGCACGTCTTTACCGCCGTGCCGAGGGTCTGGGAGAAAATATACTCCAAGATCTCCATCATGGTTGGCGACGCAACGCCATTCGGTCGCTGGGCGTATAAACGGGCGCTTGCCGCGGGCAAGGCAAGGGCCGACCTCTTGGAGCAGGGAAAGCCGGTCCCGGGGTTCCTGGCGCTGCAATATCGTTTCTGGGATACGGTAGTGCTCAAAAACATCCGCAGGATGATCGGCATGGACCGGCTGCGCCGGGGTACCACGGGCGCCGCACCGATCTCTCCAGATTTATTGCGCTGGTACAAGGCCATCGGCATCGATCTCTTCGAAGGTTACGGAATGAGTGAGACCGCCGGCATCATTTCGCTCAACATGTTCGGAAAGAACAAGGTGGGCACGGTCGGCCAGGTGGTGCCGGGCGGAAAGGTGCGCATAGGAGACGGTGGCGAAATCCAGTACAAGGCGGGCAATGTCTTCGAGGGCTACTGGAGGAAACCCGACAAAACAAAGGAAACGATGTCCGAGGACGGATGGCTGAAGACGGGCGATGTCGGCCACATCGACAACGCCGGTTATGTCAACATCACCGGCCGGTTAAAGGACATCATCATCACGGCTGGCGGCAAGAACATCACGCCAGCCGAAATCGAAAACAAACTGAAGTTTTCGCCATACATCTCCGATGCAGTCATCATCGGCGACAGGCGCAAATACCTGTCCTGCCTGATTATGATCGATCAGGAAAATGTCGAAAAATTTGCCCAGGACAAGCGAGTTCCATTCGGTGATTTCGCCTCGCTCTGCGCAACATCCGAGGTTCAGGAACTTATCGGCAGCGTAGTCGAGCAGGTCAACGCGGAGTTTGCGCGCGTCGAGCAGATCAAGGCCTTCCGCCTTATCGACGTGCTGCTGACTGCAGAAGATGACGAACTGACCGCCACCATGAAGCTAAAGCGCAGCTTTGTGGAGAAAAAACATAAAGCGCTCATAGACGAGATGTATGCCTAGACGAGATTTAGGGATCCGCTTTTCAAGGAGGAGTAAAATATGAAAAACCCAGTTAAATCGATGGCCGTTGCACTGGCATTGTCGGTGGCCGCGCTGCCACAGGCCTATGCCGAAACGCAGGGCGTCAGCGATACGGAAATTCTGATCGGCTCAAACAACGACCTGTCGGGAATTTTCGCCGCCTTTGGAGCGCCAGCGGTTGGTGCTGCCAAGCAATATTTTGACCAGGTCAATGCCGCCGGCGGCGTTCACGGCCGCCAGTTGAAACTCATCGCCGAAGACCATTCCTATCAGATGCCGAAAGCGATGCAGAACATCAACAAGCTGGTCAATTCAGACAAGGTGTTTGTCATGCTGTTGTCGCTTGGCACGCCGATGAACATCGCCAGCTTTCCGCTGCTCGAACGCAAGGGCATTGCCAATATCGGCCCGCTCAGCGCTGCGCGTCAGATGGTCGAACCACTGGAGCCTTACAAGTTTGTCGGGTTCTCGTCCTACTACGATCAGATGAACGCCGGCATCACCTATCTGAAGGAAAACAATGACGCAAAGGTCATCTGCGCCATGTATATCCCTTCCGATTTCGGTAAGGAAATTCAGCAGGGCGCGAAGGATGCTGCAGCCGATCTTGGCCTTGATTACAAGGCCGAGACCACGCACAAGCCCGATGAACAGGACTTTGTCGGATCACTGACCAAGTTGAAGGAAGAAGGCTGCGATACGATCGCAACGGCACTCGGCATCCGCCAAACGATCACCGCGCTGGCGACAGCGAAGAAGATCGGCTGGGATGATGTCGATTTCATTGGTTCGTCCGCTGCCTTCCACACCGCTGTCGCAAAGGTTCCGGGCGGTGTGACGGAAGGCTTTTATGCCGCAGCCGGCTGGCCCGACCTCAACACCCGCATGGATGACCCGCACGTGAAAAAGTGGGTTGATGACTACACGGCTGAATTCGGCGAAGCTCCCGGCACAGGCGCATTGCTTGGCCGTTCCGCAGCCGAAGGTCTTGTTTTGGCTCTTGAAGCTGCCGGTCCGGACCTGACATCGGAAGGTTTCCTGAAGGCCATGGAGGGTCTTGAATACACCGACCCGATCACAGGTGTGAAGGTCGATTACAGCGCCGAAGATCACCAGGGCGGTGATGCGATCATCATTTCAAGGATTGACGGCGGCGACTGGAAGGTCATCGGCGAGAAATAATACCAATTTAAAGCAATCCGGCGCCCCGACAGGGCGCCGGATATCCGAGTGAAACTACGAACACCCAAGCCCCTCCCGTATGTATGTCTGGTGAATAAAATGACCGAAGCTGTTTCTTATGAAGTCCTGTCCGATGATGCCGGCTCCATTGCCGTCATTGCCATCGATAACCCACCGGTCAATGCCGCCAGCCACGCCGTCCGTGACGGCCTGATGAAGGCTGCGGAAAATTTTGCCGCCGACACCTCAACGGAGGTCGCTGTGCTTGTCGGCAAGGGCCGTACATTTATAGCCGGCGCGGATATAAAAGAATTCGGCAAACCGATGCAGGAGCCTGGTTTGCCGGATGTGGTCAATTTCATCGAAAGCCTGGACAAGCCGGTGGTCTGTGCAATCCACGGAACCGCACTCGGCGGCGGGCTGGAAACCGCCCTCTCCTGCCATTATCGCGTGGCGCTCAAATCCGCCCGTGTGGGCCTTCCGGAAGTTCATCTGGGATTGTTGCCAGGTGCCGGCGGAACCCAGCGCCTGCCGCGCCTTGCCGGCATTGAAGCGGCGGCGGAAATGATCACATCGGGCCGGCACGTTGCCGCTCCAGAAGCGCTTAAACTGGGTATCATCGACGCCGTCGACGAAGGAGACGATCCGCTGGAGGCCGGCCTTTCATTTGCCCGCAAGGTGCTCAATGAAGGTCTTCCGGTCCGCCGCACCAGCGAACAGAACGACAAGGTCGAAGCGGTACGGGGCAACACTGCACTGTTTGACAGCCTCCGCGCCACAGTCAAAAAGAAAGCCAAGGGACAGCTTTCACCCCAGCTCTGTCTTGAAGCCGTGATCGCGTCGGCTGAATTGCCTTTTGTCGAAGGCGTCAAACGTGAACGCGAACTGTTCGTGGAACTGATGAATTCGCCGCAACGCGAAGCGCTCATTCATGTGTTCTTTGCAGACCGGGAAGTCGGCAAGGTTCCGGAGCTGAAGACCGGCACGGCACGCCCGCTCAACAGCGCTGCCGTCATCGGCGGCGGCACCATGGGATCCGGCATCACGGTTTCAATGCTGTTTGCCGGCATGCCGGTTACCATGATCGAACAGGACGAGAAAGGTGCCGCACGCGGTAGGCAGAATGTCGAACGCATTCTCGATGACGGTGTCAGGCGCGGAAAATTCGACCAGTCGCATCGCGATCATCTTGCCAACAACCTGTATTCGGTCAGTGCGGATATCTCATCCATTGGCGATGCGGATATCGTGATCGAGGCCGCGTTCGAGAATATGGACGTGAAAAAGGAACTGTTCGGCAAAATCGACAGGCACGCCAAACAAGGCGCAGTTCTGGCCAGCAACACGTCCTACCTCAACATCAATGAAATTGCCTCCGCGACGGAGCGGCCGGCGGATGTGCTTGGGCTGCATTTTTTCTCACCTGCTCATGTGATGCGGCTTCTTGAAATTGTCGTTGCGGACAAGACAGATGATGATGTCACTGCTACCGGCTTCGCGCTGGCAAAGAAGCTCAAAAAGGTCGGCGTGCGCGCCGGCGTCTGTGATGGCTTTATCGGCAACCGTATCCTCGAGCGGTATCTGTCGCTCGCTTCTTTCCTCGTGGAAGACGGAACGAGCCCCTACGACATCGACAAGGCTGTATTGAAATTCGGCTATCCGATGGGCCCCAACCAGATGGGTGACCTGGCCGGTCTCGACATTGGCTACGCCAACCGCAAACGCAAGCGCGAGGAAGGCTGGAAAGGCCGCTACGCAGCCGACTATATGGACCGCATTACCGAGCTCGGCCGTTACGGTCAGAAAACCGGCCGCGGCTTCTACATCTATGAAGACGGCAGCCGTGTCGGCAAGGAAGACCCGGAAGTGCTCGAGATTATCGACCAGGTCCGCAGCGAAAAGGGGATCGACCCAAAGCCGCTCGACGGGGATGCAATCATGCGCCGGTACATGGCCGCCATGATCAACGAGGGTGCCCGCGTCGTTGAGGAAGGCATCGCGCTTCGACCGCTCGATGTCGATATCACCATGCTCTATGGCTACGGCTTTCCCCGTTGGCGCGGCGGTCCGCTGAAATATGCGGACATGATCGGCCTCGACAAGGTTCTCGATGACATCCGCAGCTTCGAAAGCGAAGCGCCCGATTTTTGGAAGCCGGCGCAATTGCTTGTCGACCTTGTGGAGCGTGGCGAAAACTTCGACAGCCTGAATAAAAAATAGAATTTTCAAGGACATAGAAAAATGCGTGAAGCTGTAATCGTATCGACCGCTCGCACCGCCATAACTAAAGCCTTTCGAGGCGGCTTGAACATGACCCATGGCGCCGAATTTGGCGGCGCCGCCGCCAGCGAAGCGGTCCGGCGGTCGGGTGTTGATCCTGAGCTCATTGAGGACGCGGTTATCGGCTGTGGCCTTCCAGAGGGTGCGACCGGCGGCAATATTGCCCGCCAGATTGCCATCCGCTCCGGCCTGCCGGTCACGACGTCCGGCATGACGGTAAACCGGTTCTGCTCATCCGGCCTGCAGGCCGTCGCCCTCGCCTCGCACGCGATCACCCAGCAGGGCTCGCCGGCAATGCTGGCGGGTGGTCTTGAGTCGATCACGCTGGCTCAGGGAAACGCCAATACGCACATGGCGCAGAGCCCCTGGATCCTTGAGCACAAGCCAGCGATCTACCTTCCGATGATCGACACGGCCGATATTGTTGCGGCCCGTTACGGCATCAGCCGTCTGGCGCAGGATGAATATGCACTGTCATCCCAGCAGCGAACGGCAGCGGCGCAGGAAGCCGGCCGCTATTCCGACGAGATCACTCCATTTTCGACCGTCATGGCGGTCAAGGACAAGGAAACGGGCGAGATTTCAAAGCATGAAGTCACCATTAAGCGCGACGAGTGCAATCGCCCCTCGACAACGCTTGAAGGTCTCCAGGGGTTGGAGCCGGTGCGCGGACCCGATCAGTACATCACCGCCGGCAACGCATCGCAATTGTCAGATGGCGCATCGGCCTGCGTGCTGATGGAAGCGACTGAAGCCGAGAAGCGCAATATCGACCCGATGGGCGCGTTCAGGGGATTTGTGGTTGCCGGCTGCGAACCCGATGAAATGGGTATCGGGCCGGTCTTTGCGGTTCCACGCCTGCTGGAGCGCGCCGGATTGACAATGGACGATATCGGCCTTTGGGAACTCAATGAAGCCTTTGCAAGTCAGGTGCTCTATTGCCGCGACAAGCTGGGCATTCCCAATGACATCCTCAACGTAAACGGCGGCTCCATCTCCATCGGTCACCCCTATGGCATGACCGGTGCCCGGCAGGTGGGACACGTCATGTATGAAGGCAAACGCCGCGGCGTAAAATATGTCGTCGTGACCATGTGCATCGGCGGCGGTCAGGGTGCTGCCGGCCTGTTTGAAATCTACTGAAGCGAGATGAGATCATGGATCTGAACTACACGGACGAAGAGCTCGCCTTTCGCGACGAGGTTCGGGATTTTCTGAAATCCGAACTGCCGGCATCGATCTCCGACAAGGTCAAATCGGGTAAGCGTCTGACCAAGGACGACATGGACACCTGGCACGCTATCCTGAACAAGCGCGGCTGGCTGGCTGAATCCTGGCCTGTTGAATATGGCGGCACCGGCTGGAACGCTATCCAGCAACAAATATTCGATGACGAGACCTGCGCCGCAGGCGCGCCGCGAATCGTGCCCTTCGGACTGAAGATGCTGGCACCAGTGCTGATGAAATACGGATCGGACGAGCAGAAGCGCTACTACCTGCCACGTATCCTGGACGGTTCCGACTGGTGGTGCCAGGGCTATTCTGAGCCCGGTGCGGGTTCGGATCTCGCCTCGCTCAAGACGAAGGCCGTGCGTGAAGGCGACCATTACATCGTCAATGGTCAGAAAACCTGGACGACACTCGGTCAATACGCCAACAAGATATTCTGCCTCGTGCGCACCTCGACGGAAGGCAAGCCGCAGGAAGGCATTTCCTTCCTTCTGATCGACATGGACACGCCCGGCATCACCGTGCGGCCGATCATCCTTCTTGAAGGCACCCATGAGGTCAACGAAGTCTTTTTCGATGATGTGAAGGTGCCGGCCGAAAACCTGGTCGGCGAGGAAAACAAGGGCTGGACCTACGCCAAGTATCTCCTCACGCACGAGCGCACCAACATTGCCAATGTTGGTGCCAACAAGGTCTCGCTTGCGCACCTGAAACATATCGGAAGGGAGCAGAAGGTTCGCGGCCGCCCGCTTATCGAAGATCCGGTCTTTTCTTCGCGCCTTGCGCAGATCGAGATGGAACTCGATGCGATGGCGACAACCAATCTGCGGCTGTTGTCGTCACCCGACAGCGTTGCCAATGCCGGCCCGATGAGTTCCATGCTGAAAATCAAGGGTACTGAAATCCGTCAGGCGCTCAACGATCTGACACGCCGTGCGCTTGGCCCCTACGCCATGCCCTTCGTGTCTGAAGCGCTTGATACGGGTTACAATGAAGAACCCATCGGGCCCGATTATGCGGCCCCGGTCTCGCAGGAATATTTCAACAATCGGAAGATCACCATCTATGGCGGCTCCAATGAGATTCAGCGCGGCATTATCACCAAAATGATGATGGGACTGTGAGGCAGCAAAATGGATTTTAATCACACGGAAGACAGGACCATGCTCAAGGACATGGTCGCCCGCTTTATTGCCGACAACTACCCGTTGGAGGAACGCAACAGGGCCGCTGAAAGCACGGAAGGCTTCTCACGGGACCTTTGGGCCCAGTTTGCCGAACTCGGATTGATCGGTGCGCTCTTTTCGGAAGAAGACGGCGGTTTTGGCGGCGCGGGTTTCGACATCAATGTTCTGTTCGAAGAACTCGGGCGCGGCCTGGTGGTCGAGCCGTTCCTGGCGAGCGCCGTTCTTGGTGGCAGCGTGCTGGCACAACTCGGCAATGAAGAGCAAAAGGCCATTATTGCGGACGTCATCGCAGGCAAGACATTGCTTGCCCTTGCCCATGGCGAACCGAACGGGCGTTACGATCTTGCCTATGTCGAGACATCGGCCCAACAGGATGGCGACGGTTGGGTCCTCAATGGCAGCAAGGCAGTCGTGTTAAACGGCGACAGTGCGGACTATCTGATCGTTACGGCAAGGGTGTCCGGCGGCACATGGGACGAGGATGGCATTTCCGCCTTTCTTGTGCCCGGTACGACAGATGGCGTCGAGATCCGGGGCTACCCGACAATCGACGGTCAGCATGCCGCCGAGGTGGTCCTGAACAATGTCAGGCTGGAGGCCCCGGCCCTGCTTGGCGAATCAGGCAACGCCTATCCCGCGATCGAGACGGCCACGGCACGCGCAAATGTAGCACTTGTGTCGGAAGCCGTAGGCCTGATGGAGGTCTGCCGGGACATGACGCTTGAATATTTGCGCACGCGAAAACAGTTCGGCGTGCCGATCGGAAAATTTCAGGCGCTCCAGCATCGCATGGCGACAGTTTTGACCGAGATCGAACAGGCCAGGTCCGCCGCCATCAATGCCGCTGGCCGACTGGATCTTGAACGGAGCGAACGCGAAAAAGCGATCTCATCCGCCAAAGCGCTTGCCGGCCGCATCGGTCGTCTGGTGGCCGAAGAGGCCATTCAAATGCATGGCGGGATAGCAATGACCTGGGAATACGGACTCGGCCATTTTGCCAAGCGGTTGATTATGATCGATCACCAGTTCGGCGATGTCGATTTCCATACCGCGCGCTTTGTCGATTTTTCCCGTAACGCCGCGTAAATGAAGGCGTTCCGCGCTCTGCGGGGCGTCTAAATCATTGTATATATAAGTGATGAAAATAATCCGGGACCACACCGGCGCTCAGGCCAATATCGGTTATGTCGTCGAAATCGACGACGGTAAAGCGCGTGTCTATCTCGATATTGATCACCGCCATATCAACCGCGGTGACAGCCTTCATGGCGGCATCATGGCGACATTGCTCGATGCTGCTGCCGGCTATGCTGTCAGCTTATCTGTTGATGGTAATACTTTAGTCTATACTTCCACAGTATCCCTCACCGTGAACTACCAATCACGTGTTCGTGATGGACGGGTTGTGGCGACCGCGAGGGTAACCGGAGGTGGAAAAAAGATCGTTTTCGTGAACGCCGAATTGGTCGCAGACGACGGTACCACGGTGGCTACAGCGACCGGCACCTTCAAACTGTTCACAAATAGTGATAAAATCTAACGAATCTGTTCAGTAAAACGTGAGTGTGTGTGAGCTTTTCACCCCTGATGCGGGACCCTAACTAATGGGTCAAGGAAGGAGGATGAAACCATGCGTATACTCGGTTTATCCATCATGGTCGGCTTGCTGATGGCCACGTCCTCTATGGCAGATGACGATTTGGCTACAGCAAGGGGTATAGTAGAACAGCAGATCACCGCGTTCCTACAGGATGATGTAGATACGGCGTATTCTTTTGCCTCGCCAGGCGTCAAGAATCTGTATCCGGAGCCTCAGCGCTTCTTTGACATGGTCAAGCGAAACTATCAGCCGGTTTACCGGCCTGGAAACTACGCATTTGGCCGTGCACTCAGCGACACAGAAGGCAACACCATTGCCCTGGAACTGCTGATAACGGGTCCTAAGGGTAAGGATTGGCGTGCGATCTATGTTCTCAAAAGACAGGATGACGGAGATTTCCAGATTTCCGGCGTACGCCTGTTGAAACTGAAAATTCCCGCTATTTGACGGGATCCACATAGGGAGAAACAGCCAGCCGGGTCAGCAAGCCTCGGCTGGCTTTTATTGTGGCACGATACCCTCGTGCCTTCTGTGATAGATCATGGTGAGCCGATAAAGGACGACCGCGTTCAGCATGTGCCAGATGAAATGGGTGCCTATCGGAAATGTTTTGCAGACCGGCTCATCGGCAATTCTAAAGCCGATTGAGGCCAGAAAAATACCGGCTGTTATCAGCAGGCCAACGGCGACCCTCCGGTCGCGGCCGAGCATCAGGAAACCGACAATGAAGATCGTCAACAGCGCCGGGACATAGCCGGCCGACGAACCGACCATGGGGGCGATCAGCGGCACCACGGCTATGCTGGCCGGCACGAATGCCAGCGAAATCACCGCGCCGGCCCATATCGGCAATCCAAGGAAATGGCGTAGGGCCAGATACAGATAGGCAAGGATGAAGACGAGTATCGGCACGCTGTCGGCGATCGCGGCCCAACGGGTCGCAAAGGTATGAAACAGGAATGACCCGATGCCGATGATGCCTATCCAGATGCCGAGGAACAGGACCGCCGCAGACCGGTGCGTGCTGTTTCGCCAGGCGAGCGCGACAAAAACAGCCGCGAGGATGAATGCAAAATTGGTGACAGCATTGACTGGTTCGGCCCAAAAGGCCGGTCCCAACCGTTCACAGTAATTGTCGACCTGTTCGTTTATAGCAGGTGCCTCGCTCTGGATCGGCCCACCCTAGAACGATTCGACCCAGGGCCGCAGCGTCAATTCGTTGGACCAGGCGGACCGGTCCTGATTGATCAGGCCCAGATAGCTCCGCGCAATGGCATCCGGATCCAGCATGGAATCCGGGTTGTCAGGCGCTTCGGACCGTCCGGGATTTCTTATACCGCCGTCGATGTTGATCCAGCCGACGTGAATGCCTTTTGGGTGGAGTTCACGTGCCATCGACTGGGCCAAACCGCGTTGTGCGAATTTGCCCATGGCAAACGGGGCCGAATGGGGAAATCCCTTCACGCCAGCCGAGGCTCCCGTAAAGAGGATCGTTCCAAGTACACCGTTTTGGGCAGACTGCCCGAGCATCATTTTCGCAGCCGCCTGACCGACCAGAAACGCACCGTACGCGGTTACTTCCATCGCGTGTTTCACGGCCACCGGATCGAGATCTGTGATTGGGCCGCGCTGCCGGGCAGATGGATTGTAGATCGCGACGCTCAACCTTCCGGCAAGCGATGAAAAGAGTGCGTTCACGTCCTCGGTTTTTGCCGCGTCGCACTTTATCGACGTAGTATTTGTCTCTTTCGCCAGCGCCTCAATTTTTGCGATGTTCCTTGCGGCCAGCACAATGTCGTAGCCCTCTTGATGAAGAAGGCGTGCCAGCGAGGCGGACAGCCCATCGCCAACCCCCACAATCAACGCTGTTTGCCCGGCCATCTGCGATCCTCCTGATAAATCTGCCACACGGATTGCATGGCCAAATCCTAACTAGGAGACTGCAGCATAATTGCCAGTGGTGAAGCGCCGAAAAATAGGCTGTCAGGAAAGCGCCTTCAGCGCCTGATCGGCTGCAAGCATTTCGCCCCAACGATAAGTCCGGCGCGCCTTTGCCTCCGCGTCCTCGCCCCACTGCTCGATATTCCAGTCCTCATCGACGTGGGCGGCTGACCACGCATCCGCTACGGTCAATTCTTCTTTGGCAATGGCAATCGACAACAATGCGGAGCCAGTGAGTGTCGTGAAGCTGTGCAGGCTTGCAAGGGCGATCGGGCTGGTAAATGCAGCGACATGGATGCCGATCGCGTTGATCGCCTCCTTTGGCTGCTCAACATGCATGACACCCTCCGCAAGCAGGAACCTTGCCCCAAGGGACGCATGCGCCCAGTCGATAACCGGATCCCAGATCTCCGTCTGGCGGTCGACGAGGCGCTGCGGACCATCGGCGCGGTAACAAAGAAGATCCGTGCCGGCAAATCGAAGGATGTCCTCAATGACCGCCTGCGGATCGTTCGCGATACCATCGAGCGATGTATTTACCAGCCGTGTGACCGGCATTGTGACCGGATCGATTTCCTTCGTCTGCGCATCCCACTCCTTGCAAACCAGCTCGGCAAGATCGCGCGTTGGCAGTTGTAGCACCTGCCTGGCCGGTGTGCGGATCGTCCTGCCGTCGAGTTGGATGCTGAAACCTCCCTCGACCTCGCCAATTTCGGCGCGCTCATAAAATCGTTTGGGAAGTTCCTTTTTCGATTTGATCTGGGCACGGCGAACCGGATCGGTATCGCTCAACATATCACCAAGATCGTTCAGGATGTCGCGCATGGTTCTTGTCCTTCCTGCGCCAGAGCACCGATAATGGGCATGAGTTCCGCCGGTTCTTCAACGATATGGTGGGCACCGGCTTCCTGCAGCGTCTCCTTATCGCAATACCCCCAGGTCACGCCCGCCGCGGTTGCGCCTGCGTTGCGGGCCATCTGCATGTCATAAACCGCATCGCCTATGACAATGGTCCGTGACGGATCGACACCCGCCTCGGCGCAGCATTCCATAACCATGGCGGGGTGTGGTTTGGACGGACACTCGTCGGCCGTACGGGTGGAGATGATAGCAGAACCGAGATCATGTTTTGCAAGCAGGTTGTTCAGACCGCGGCGTGATTTTCCCGTGACAACGCCAATCAGTATTTCGTCCACCTGCCGCAAGGCGTCCAGCAACTCCCAGACACCGTCATAAAACGGCTCGTGGCAGTCCTGCGCCGAGCGCATCAGTTGGCTGTGATGCCTGTAGCGGTTGGCCATGTGATTTATCTGTTCGTCTATCTCGCGCTCAAGCATGCGGGCGATGGCGATCTCAAGCGACAAGCCGATAACGGATTTCGTCTGCACCAGGTCGGGCGTTTGAAATCCCGCCTCATCGAAGGTCCTTTCCATGCTGGAATGGATGATTGCGGCACTGTCAACGAGTGTGCCGTCGCAATCGAACAGAACGAGCTTCATTCGTCTGAATCCTTGTCAAAACCAAGAAGGTTCCAGCTTTGAACCATATGGGGCGGCAGTGGGGCCGTGACCACAATGTTGGAGCGGCCGTCGGGATGCGGAATGGAAATCCGGCGCGCATGAAGATGCAGACGTTTTTGCATACCGCCGGGAAAATCCCAGTTGTGGTCCGCCTCGAAATATTTCGGATCGCCGATGATCGGGCAGCCGATATGGGCCGCATGGACGCGCAGCTGGTGGGTGCGGCCGGTATAGGGTTCCATTTCCAGCCAGGACAGGTTCTGCCCGGCCTGCTCGATAATCCTGTAGTGCGAGATCGCATGGTCGGAATCGGGTTCGCCATGCTTGCAGACCCGCATGCGGTCGCCGTCAGGCATCTGTTCCTTGACCAGCCAGGTGGAAATACGGCCTTCACGCTTGGGTGGAACGCCCTTGACCAGAGCCCAGTACGTCTTCTTGGTGTCGCGCTCACGGAATGCAGCCGTCAATGCCTGCGCCGCCCCTCTTGTGCGCGCCACGACCAGAACACCGGACGTATCGCGGTCGAGGCGATGGACCAGGCGCGGCTTTTCGCCCTTTTTGTTGCGCCAGGCATCGAGCATCTTGTCGACATGGCGCGAGAGGCCCGAGCCTCCCTGCACGGCCAACCCAGCCGGCTTGTTGAAGACGAAGACCTTTGGATCTTCGTAGAGAAGCATCTTGGAAAGGAATTCGCTATCCGCGCCACTTGAGCGATAGGAGGTGTCCCCGGCCTGCTCGGCGGTATCCTTCGCGTCGGTTCCGAGCGGGGGAATGCGAATGACCTGACCGGGTTGCACGCGGGTGTCGTGTTTGGCCCTGCCGCCGTCCACGCGGATCTGCCCCGAACGCAGGAGCTTCTGCAGTTTGCCGAAACCCAATCCCGGAAAATGTGACTTGAACCAGCGGTCAAGGCGCATACCGGATTCGTCAAGGTCAACTTTGCGCTGTTCAACGCCTGCCATCAGTTAATCTTTCAATCAGTCAGGTCAGCGCCTTTGCCAGCGCCAGTCCCGCAAAAAGCGCGGCTATCGAAAGCACAACGCTCGACACCGCATATATTGTTGCCGTAACGCCGGCTCCACGTTCCCAAAGCAGGGCGACATCCAGCGAGAAGGCGGAAAATGTCGTAAAGCCACCGAGCAAGCCCGTGGCGATCAGGAGCCGCAGTTCCTGCGATCCGCCAAGACGCCGCAAAAGCAACTCGATGAAAATGCCCATGGCAAACGAACCGAAGACATTCACGGTCAGCGTTCCCCAGGGAAAATTCGGACCAAGCATTCTCAGCGTTGCGAGGTTAACGAGATGCCGCAGCGATGCACCAACGGCCCCGCCCAGCGCAACAATGAGTATATGTGCCATAAAACAGCGTTTAGTCGCTTTTTAACGCTCAGAAAAGGTCGAAACAGAAATAATCTCAGTCGACTTCGCTCTCGACCAGTTCAAGGAGATCGGCACCCGATGTGCGAGGCGACCGCCCATCCTTGAACGCCTGTTTGACCAGCGATATGACTTTGCGGTTCACAGGGGCATCCGTACCCACTTCGGCGGCAAGCCTCGCGACGGCGCCATTGAGGTAATCTATCTCAGGCGCGCGGCCGTTTTGAAGATCATCCCACATCGATGAACGCGCGCTGGGATCCATCGCCAGCATGGACCGGGCGACGCGCATAAACAGCCAATCCGGCAGTCGCAGGATATGGGGAATGAGCCAGGGCCGTACCTTGCCGATCGGCGCCGGCCTGATCCCGGCTTTTGATGTTGCTTCGAGGGCCTCACTTACCATTTCAGCAAGAACGGCCCTGTATGAGCGGTCGGACAGTTGCTCAACGAGCGGCACGTTCGACAATACATTGAGCGCATTGTTGAGGTTCAAGAGCAACTTGCCCCACAACACTTCGGGCATATCGGTACGGGTTTGAGCCTCTGTACCAGTACGCATGAGAAAGGTCACAAGGCGGCGCGTTTCCTCGCTATCGGCAAGGAGAATTTCGCCCTCGGTTGCCTTATGAAACCGGCCATCGCCGAGCGAAAGAACGTTGAAGGCAACCATGCCGGCAAGCACAACCTCTTCGCCGAGGCTGGAGGCAAGCGTCGTCGCGTTTTCGACGCCGTTCTGCAGCGAAATAATCTTCGCACTCGGTTTTTTGTGAGCGGCGATATCGACCGCGGCTTCGGCCGTGTCCTGTGATTTGACGCAAAGCAGGATCAACTCGCAGCCGGACAGGATCGAAGGGTCGGACGAAGTCTCGATCTTGTCTGCCGGCACCAACACGTCCGAACCGTCGAACCGGGTCAGTGTCAGTCCGTGTTTCCCAAGCGTGTTGACGGCGCGCTCTCGGCCGAAATAGCGCACGGTCGCTCCGGCGGCCTGCAGCATGCCGCCGACATAACAGCCGATTGCTCCAGCTCCAAAAACCGCTATCGGACCGAAATCAGCCGCCATCTCCCTGCCTTTCGGCGCGCAGTTTGGTCCAGTAATCCAAACGTTTCTTTAACTCGCGTTCGAATCCCCGTTCCGGCGGATCGTAAAATTGTCTGCGGCCCATTTTTTCCGGAAAATAGTCCTGTCCGGAAAATGCATCGGGCGCATCGTGGTCGTATTGATAGCCCTTGCCGTAGCCTTCGCCCTTCATGAGCTTGGTCGGGGCATTCAGAATGTGTTTCGGCGGCAGCAACGAACCATTGTCCTTGGCTGCACGGGTGGCCTCCTTGTAGGCGGTGTAGACGGCATTGGATTTTGGTGCGGTGGCCAGGTAGACACATGCCTGAGCCAGAGCCAACTCACCCTCGGGCGAGCCCAGATAGTTATAGGCATCCTTGGCGGCGTTCGCGATCACCAGCGCCTGCGGATCGGCAAGGCCGATGTCTTCGGACGCCATGCGCACGAAACGCCGCCCCAGATAGAGCGGATCTTCACCGGCATCGAACATGCGGCACAGATAGTAGAGCGCCGCATCTGGATCAGACCCGCGCACGGACTTATGCAGCGCCGATATGAGATTGTAGTGACCGTCCTGACCCTTATCGTATACCGGCGCGCGCCGCTGGACGACAATCTGCACGCCGTCGGCATCGAAGATCTCGCCTTCGCGCGCGGCGCGCCAGACCTCTTCGGCCAGGGTCAAAACTGCGCGCCCGTCGCCGTCGGCCATGCGCAGGAGGCTTTGACGCGCATCTTCGTCAACGGGCAGAGCCCTACCCTCAGCACCTTCGGCACGGCTCAGCAACAGCCTCAGGCTCTCTTCATCGTGGGGCTTGAATGTCAGGACCCGGGCGCGCGACAGAAGCGCAGCGTTGAGTTCAAATGAGGGGTTCTCGGTGGTCGCCCCGACAAGGATAACGGTGCCGTCCTCCATGACAGGCAGAAAGCTGTCCTGCTGCGCCTTGTTGAAGCGGTGGATTTCGTCAACAAGGAGCAAAGTCTGTTTTCCCGACATGCGCCGGGCACGGGCGGCTTCAAACACCTTTTTCAGATCCGCAACGCCGGAAAATATTGCCGAGATCTGTTCGAAGGCCAGGTCCGTCTCACCGGCGAGAAGACGGGCGACGGTCGTCTTGCCCGTTCCCGGCGGACCCCAGAAGATCATCGAACCCAATGTACCGGTAGCAATCATCCGGCTCAGGATGCCGTCCTCGCCGGTCAGATGCTCCTGACCGCATACCTGCGCCAGATTATGCGGCCTCAGGCGGTCCGCAAGCGGGCGCGCCTTCTGCGCAGCCTCATCCGCGACGGCAGCGAACAAATCGGCCATCAGCGAACCATTTGCCGTAGTCGACGGCCGTTTCGATTGATTTCGAAGCGCCAGAAGCCGGGATCGCCCTCGACAATACTCACCACATCGCTTGCGCTGGATATTGCTTCGCCATTGATGGCGACGACAATATCCCGTGGCCTGATGCCGTAGCGGCTGGCCGGCGAACCGCGCTGAACATCAAGGACGATCACACCCGAAACATCGCCACGCAGCCGCAGCTCTTCGGCAAGCTGTGGTTCGATATTTGTTATGAGCGCACCGGCAAACGGATTTCTGCCGGTAATGCGCACCTCCTCATCCGGTCTCCTTTGACGCGGCGGTGCCAGTCGGATGGAAACACTTTTGACCAAAGAACGCGAAACGACTTTCAGCTCGGCAATCTTGCCAACGCCGGTTGTCGCCAGGCGGTAACCAAGTGCATCCGGGTGCTGTACGGTCAGCCCGTTGAGACTGATCACCAAGTCTCCGACACGCAGTCCTCCCTTTTCGGCGGGTCCGCCTGAAACAACAGCGGTAACAATCGCACCAAAAGCCTGCTCCATGCCCAGCGCCTCGGCCATATCCGCAGTCACGGGGGAAAAGGATGCACCGATATAGGGCCGGCTGAACTTATCGTCACCGTTCTTTGCCGCCTCGACAACGGCGCGCACCATGTTTGCGGGAATCGCAAACCCTATGCCGTTGGAACCGCCGGAGCGTGAGAAGATCGCAGTGTTGATGCCGACCAGTTTTCCATTCATGTCGATCAAGGCGCCGCCGGAGTTGCCTGGATTGATTGCTGCGTCCGTCTGGATGAAAAATCCGAAATCCGAGACACCAACCCCATTTCGTGCAAGTGCGGAGACAATGCCGCTGGTCACCGTTTGTCCGACACCGAAAGGATTGCCTATGGCCAAAAGGATATCGCCGACTTCAAGACGGTCCGAATCGCTGTATTCCATCGCGGCGAAAGGTTCATCTCCGTCGATTTTAAGGATGGCAAGATCGACCCGCTCATCCTTCAGGAGAAGACGGCTTGTATATTCCTGGCCATTGGCGAAGGCGACCTTGATCTCATCGGCACCGTCAATGACGTGATTGTTGGTAACGATGATGCCGGAGGGATCGACGATGACACCGGACCCAAGGGAGGTCTGGCGCTGGGAGCGACCCGGTGTGCGCTGTCCGAAAAAGCGCTCGAAAAAAGGATCGCCCGCAAACGGCGAGCGCTGCCGCACCATGCGCTCCGCGTAGACATTGACCACGGCAGGAGCAGCAAGTTTGACAAGCGGCGCATAGGAATACTGCAGTGCGGCTTTCGATTGCGGCGCGATACGTTTGACCGCATCACCGTCGCTTTTCGACTTGCCCAGTATTTCCGAAATCACGCCCCTCATCCGGCTCTTGCCGGACGTATCCTGGGCACCTGATACCGGCAGCATCAGACCGATCGAAACTGCGATCAGCACCAACAATCCGGCCAATTTGTAACCGCGCATAAATGACCCTCCACACGAATCCGTATTCTACACAAATAGGGATGAATTACCGATCAAAAAGGTCTGGATGTGACACGATCGGAATTCCCGCAACGTGCGGAAATCTGAAACAAAAAAGGCCGGGCATAAAGCCCGGCCTCGAAAATCTGATATGTCGCAGTTCTTATGCTGCTTCGCTTTCGTCGCTGGCCTCGGCTTCGACGCGTGCAAGGTCTTTGGCGCCTTTGGCGTCAACGTCGCGGTCAACGAATTCAACAACGGCGAGCGGTGCATTGTCGCCTTTGCGGAAACCGGCCTTCATGATGCGGACATAGCCGCCATGGCGATCGGCGTAACGGGTGGCGATCGTGTCGAACAGCTTGCGAACCATTTCGACATCGCGGATCTTGGAGATCGCCTGACGGCGGGCATGCAGGTCACCCCGCTTGCCGAGGGTTACAAGTTTCTCGACGATCGGACGGATTTCCTTGGCCTTCGGCAAGGTTGTCACGATCTGTTCGTGCTCAATCAGGGACGCGGCCATATTGGCAAACATTGCCTTGCGATGGCTTGGTGTCCGGTTCAGCTTGCGGCCTGACTTACGGTGGCGCATGAGCCTTCTCCTTCAGTGCGGGGCAATACCCGCGGGTTCGATTAGTATTGATCCTCGTAGCGCTTGGCGAGATCTTCGATGTTTTCCGGCGGCCATGCGGGGACTTCCATACCAAGATGGAGACCCATGGATGCCAGAACTTCCTTGATCTCGTTCAGCGACTTGCGGCCGAAGTTCGGTGTACGCAGCATTTCTGCCTCGGTCTTCTGAATCAGATCGCCGATATAGACGATATTGTCGTTCTTCAGGCAGTTGGCCGAACGGACGGATAATTCCAGTTCGTCCACCTTTTTCAGAAGTGCCGGATTGAATGCCAATTCGGTTGCCTGAACCTCTTCGACTTCCTTCTGCGGCTCATCGAAGTTGATGAACACGCCGAGCTGGTCCTGAAGGATACGTGCGGCAAATGCGATGGCATCTTCACCGGAGACAGAACCGTCGGTTTCAAGCGTCATGCTGAGACGGTCGTAATCAAGAACCTGGCCCTCACGGGTGTTCTCGACCTTGTAGGAGACCTTCTTGACCGGAGAATAGAGGCTGTCGACCGGAATAAGACCGATCGGCGCGTCTTCCGCACGGTTGCGGTCTGCCGGTACATAGCCCTTGCCGTTCTGGACGGTAAATTCCATGCGGATTTCAGCGCCTTCGTCGAGGGTGCAGATAATGTGGTCGGGATTGAGAATCTCGATGTCGCCAACCGTCTGGATATCGCCGGCCAGGACCGTGCCCGGGCCCTGCTTGCGCACGACCATGCGCTTGGGCTCGTCACCTTCCATGCCGATGGCGATTTCCTTGATGTTCAGCACGATGTCGGTAACGTCTTCGCGAACGCCCGGGATCGAAGAGAATTCGTGCAGAACGCCGTCGATCTGCACGGCCGTTACCGCAGCGCCGCGCAGCGACGACAGCAGAACGCGGCGCAGAGCGTTGCCGAGTGTCAGGCCGAAACCGCGCTCGAGCGGTTCAGCGACCAACGTGGCCTTGGTGCGGCCGGTTGCCGAGAACTCAATCTTGTTCGGCTTGATAAGTTCCTGCCAGTTTTTCTGGATCATGTCGTATTACCTTCCGTTCCTTGCCACCATCCAATCGTGGCAATAGAGCTGGAGAACCGAGAGGAGCGGAACCGCTCATCGGCTGTTGAACACACGTTAGACGCGCCGCTTCTTGCGCGGACGGCAGCCATTGTGCGGAATGGGTGTCACATCACGTATGGACGTAATGGTGAAACCGGCAGCCTGAAGAGCGCGCAGCGCAGATTCACGACCCGAACCCGGACCACAAACCTCAACTTCAAGCGACTTCATGCCATGTTCCTGGGCTTTCTTGGCGCAGTCTTCAGCAGCAATCTGAGCTGCGAACGGTGTCGACTTGCGCGATCCCTTAAAACCTTTTGCACCGGCTGAAGACCATGCGATTGCATTGCCCTGCGCGTCGGTGATGGTGATCATGGTGTTGTTAAATGTCGAATTCACGTGGGCAACGCCCGACGAGATATTCTTGCGTTCGCGGCGGCGAACGCGTGTGGCTTCCTTTGCCATTACGACCCTTTCATCGATCTCTACACCGCCGTAATTCCAGCGGCTCCACCGGATGGGGCTATATGCCTGCCCCAACCATTCTTACGCAAAAGGCCGGCATACCCGTAAAGGAGCCGACCCAAACCGGAAAAGAACCGGTTGCCTATTTCTTCTTGCCTGCGATTGCCTTTGCGGGCCCCTTGCGGGTGCGGGCATTCGTGTGCGTGCGCTGCCCGCGAACCGGAAGATTGCGGCGATGACGCAGACCACGGTAGCAGCCCAGATCCATAAGACGCTTGACATTCATCGAGGTCTCGCGGCGAAGGTCACCTTCTACCTGGTAGTCGCGGTCAATGGCTTCGCGGACCTGAATGACTTCAGCATCCGAAAGCTCGTTTACCCGGCGCTCGGCGGGAATGCCAACCTTCTCGGTGATTGCCTTGGCATGAGCCGCACCGATTCCATGGATGTACTGAAGCGCAATGACAACGCGCTTGTTCGTCGGAATATTGACGCCAGCAATACGGGCCACGTCTGTTCTCCTTGCCTTCCAGACCAAAAGGGTCTGACTGGTTCATTGGCAGCCGTTCAGCTGCAAGTTTCACATAGTCGGGACATGTATAAGCGACCAGCCCCGGTTCTCTTCTTTCGAAAACCGCGCCAATCGCTCGACTATCTCGAATTGGCGGGGTTCTATCGGACTCGATGCACTATCGTCAACAGTCCAAATGCCTAAAATCCGGCGCAATGATGTTATTTCGCCGAAAAACTGCTCGATCGCCTCATAAAGAGGTCAAAATGTCATCAATCTGAGCGGTGACAACGTCGATATCGGCCATGCCGTCTACCGGCCGGAGCAGACCCTTCGCATAATAATAGCCAAGCAAAGGAGACGTTTCCTTGTAGTAGGCCTGCAGCCTGGTGCGCACCGTTTCCGGGTTGTCGTCAGGCCGGCGCTTGAACTCGGTAGAACCGCATTTGTCACAAACGCCTTCCTTGGCCGGCTTCAGGTTTTCATCATGATAGCCTGCGCCGCAATCCGCGCAGGTGTAGCGCCCGCCAATTCGGTCGACCAGCACATCGTCATCAACGCGCAGTTCCAGAACGCAGGACAGGGCCATGTCCTTTGAGGCCAGCATTGCTTCCGTAGCGTCGGCCTGAACAAGCGTGCGCGGATAGCCATCCAGGATGAAACCCGGCTTACAGTCCGGCTGATCGAGGCGCTCTGACACGATGGCATTGACGATATCGTCCGAGACCAGCTTGCCGGCATCCATGACTGCTTTGGCACGGAGGCCAACTTCCGTTCCGCCGGCCACCGCCGCACGCAGCATGTCTCCGGTTGAAAGCTGGGGGATGCCGTGCTTTTCCACCAGACGCTGGGCCTGTGTCCCCTTCCCTGCGCCCGGAGGGCCAAGCAATATCAGTCTCATCGTCCCCTCTTTCCTCCCCGAAGTTTGGATTTCTTGATCAGCCCTTCATACTGCTGCGCAATCAGGTGCCCCTGTATCTGCGCGACTGTGTCCAGTGTAACACTAACCACGATCAGCAGTGATGTTCCGCCGAGATAGAACGGGATGCCGGTCTGCGCGATCAGGAACTCGGGCAGAAGACAAACGAAGACAAGGTACAGCGCGCCAACCACCGTGATGCGCGTCAGTACATAGTCGATATACTCCGCTGTGCGCTCGCCCGGGCGAATGCCGGGAATGAACCCGCCATGGCTCTTCAGATTGTCCGCCGTGTCCTTCGGGTTGAAGACGACTGCGGTATAGAAGAACGCGAAGAACGCGATCATGGCCGCATAAAACACCATGTAGAGTGGCTGCCCGTGACCAAGCGTCGCCAGGACGGTCGTTGCCCAGCCCGGCAGATTGGTCGTGTTGGAAAATCCGGCAAGTGTGGCCGGCAACAACAGCAGCGACGATGCAAAGATCGGCGGGATAACACCAGCGGTGTTCAGCTTCAGCGGCAGGTGCGAAGAATCGCCCTGGAACATGCGATTGCCGACCTGGCGCTTCGGATACTGGATCAGCAGTCGGCGCTGGGCGCGTTCCATGAAAACGATGAAAGCAATAACCGCAATTGCAATAACGATCACCATGATGATCAGACCGGTCGACAATGCACCGGTACGACCAAGTTCGAGCGTGCCGGCGATTGCGCCAGGCAGCGCAGCGACAATGCCCGAGAAGATGATGAGCGAGATACCGTTGCCGATGCCGCGTGCGGTGATCTGCTCGCCAAGCCACATCAGGAACATGGTGCCGCCAACAAGCGTCAGAACGCAGGAAATGCGGAAGAACCAGCCCGGATCGACGACGATACCGTTGCCCGATTCCAGCCCGACGGCGATACCGTAGGCCTGCATCGTCGCCAGGATAACCGTTCCGTAACGGGTGTACTGGTTGATGACCTTGCGGCCCTGCTCGCCTTCCTTCTTCAGCTGCTCGAGCGTCGGCACGACCGACGTCATGAGCTGCATGATGATGGATGCGGAAATGTAAGGCATGATCCCGAGCGCGAAGATCGCCATGCGCTCGACTGCGCCGCCCGCGAACATGTTGAACAGCCCGAGAACACCGCCGGCCTGCTGCTGGAATGCCTGTGCGAAGGCTTCCGGGTTCAGACCCGGCAGCGGAATGTAAGTACCCAGCCGGTAGACCAAAAGCGCACCCAGGGTAAACCAGATGCGCTTTTTGAGATCCTCGGCTTTCGCAAAGGCTGAAAAGTTCAGATTGGCTGCAAGTTGTTCGGCTGCAGATGCCATACGAAATCTCCGCGAGACCTGTTCCCTGATACTTCGTCGACTCAAACTGATGCCGGAACAGGTCACATTTGCTGTTCTTTAGACGCCCGGGCAATAGTACTTATTGCTTAAATGTTGGGCGCCCCGCCGTTCAGACCCCTTGGGATCACAGTGATGTGACATCCATATGGGAACAAAAGGGCCCATTGCAAATCACAACGGGCCAACATTTGTTTATTCAGCTGCTTCCGCAGCGGCTGCAAGAACCTTCACCGAACCGCCTGCTTTTTCAATCTTTTCGATTGCCGTCTTGGATGCACCGGCAACTTCAAGTTTGAGCTTAGCTTTCAGCTCGCCGTCCGAAAGGACTCGCACACCGTCTTTTTCGCGGCGGATGACACCGGCAGCCTTGAGCGCTGTGGCATCGACCGTCTTCTTCGCATCCAGCTTCTTGGCGTCGACGGCTGCCTGCAGGCGGCCGAGGGATACGACGTTGAAGTCCTTGGCGAAGATGTTGGTGAAGCCGCGCTTCGGTAGACGACGGTAGATGGGCATCTGACCGCCTTCAAAGCCGTTGATGGCTACGCCCGAGCGGGATTTCTGACCCTTGACGCCGCGGCCACCGGTCTTGCCCTTGCCGGAACCAATGCCCCGGCCAACGCGCTTGCGGCCTTTTGTTGCGCCTTCATTGTCACGAAGTTCATTCAGTTTCATGATTCAAACTCCCCTCAGCCTTCGTCTACGACGCGCACGAGGTGGCTTACCTTGCGGATCATGCCACGCACGGAAGGTGTATCTTCCAGAGTGCGGCGGCGATGCATTTTGTTAAGACCCAGTCCAACCAGCGTCTGACGCTGATCGGCGGGGCGACGAATGGGGCTACCGATCTGCTCGACGGTAACCGTTTTGCCTGTCTTCTTGTCAGCCATAACGTACCGCTTTCCTACTCTTCATTGCCGATGATGGATGAACGGCGTGCCTGGAGCGTGGAATATTTGATGCCACGCTGTGCAGCTACGTCCTTCGGGTGCATCTGGTGCTTGAGCGCATCGAATGTGGCGCGAACCATGTTGTACGGGTTCGAAGAACCGGTCGATTTCGCAACAACGTCCTGCATGCCGAGCGTTTCGAAAACGGCACGCATCGGGCCACCGGCGATGATTCCGGTACCGGCCTTGGCTGAGCGCAGCAGAACCTTGCCGGCGCCATGGCGGCCGTGCACGTCGTGGTGCAGCGTGCGGCCGGAGCGCAGCGGTACAAAAATCATGTTGCGTTTCGCAGCTTCAGTGGCCTTGCGGATTGCTTCGGGAACTTCACGGGCCTTGCCGTGACCGAAACCAACGCGGCCTTTCTGATCGCCGACGACAACCAGGGCTGCAAAGCCGAAACGACGGCCACCTTTAACAACCTTGGCGACGCGATTGATGTGGACGAGCTTGTCGACAAATTCGCTGTCGCGCTCATCGTCCCTGCCGCGATTGTCGCGGCGTGCTTCTCTTGCCATTGTCCTTGTCCTTTTTCTTTTCCGGGTGCAACGGGCGGTTAAATTAGAAATTCAGGCCGGCTTCACGCGCAGCGTCAGCCAGCGCCTTGATGCGGCCGTGATAGATGAAGGCTCCGCGATCAAATACCACCTCTTTGACGCCGGCCTTCGAAGCGCGTTCTGCAACGAGCTTGCCAACCGCCGCTGCGGCATCGGTATCCGCACCGGTTTTCAGCTTCTTGCGCAGATCGGTGTCGAGCGTGGACGCTGCAACAATCGTGTTGCCGGCGGCATCGTCGATGATCTGTGCGTAGATGTTCTTTGACGAACGGTGAACCGACAGGCGCGGACGACCGTTGGCAACGGCCCTGACCTGACGGCGGACACGCGCTGCACGACGCACAAGTGTTTCTTTCCTGCTAGCCATTTTGCGTAATCCTTACTTCTTCTTGCCTTCTTTGCGGACGATCCGCTCTTCAGCATATTTCACGCCTTTGCCCTTGTAGGGCTCGGGCTTGCGGAAGCTGCGGATTTCCGAAGCGACCTGACCGACCTGCTGCTTGTTGATGCCGCTTACGACGATTTCCGTCGGCTTCGGGCAAGCAAGCGTAATGCCGTCAGGAGCTTCGTAGACAACGTCGTGGCTAAAACCGAGAGCGAGCTGCAGGTTCTTGCCCTGCATGGCCGCACGGTAGCCAACGCCGTTTATCTCCAGACGGCGCTCATAGCCATTCGAAACACCACTGATGATGTTTTCGATCATTGTGCGGGTCATACCCCACTTTGAGCGAGCGTCTTTCGATCCGTCTGCCGGAGAAATGACAACTTCGTTTTCTTCAAGCTTTACAAGAACTTCGTCGTTGACGACGAAGCTCAATTCACCCTTGGGTCCCTTTGCAGTGACCTTCTGTCCCTCGACAGTCGCTGTGACGCCTGCGGGAACCTGAACGGGCTTCTTACCGATACGAGACATTGTTCAAACCTGTCTGACCGTTATGGAGGACCCGCCACATCAGAAGATGTGACAGAGAACCTCACCACCTACATTCTGTTCGCGCGCCTCATGATCGGCCATCACACCTTTCGGGGTCGAAAGGATGGAAATGCCGAGGCCGTTCGCGACCTGCGGAATGGACTTAACCGAGACATATACACGGCGGCCCGGCTTGGATACGCGAGCGATCTCGCGGATAACCGGTGCACCTTCGTAGTACTTCAGCTCGATGTTTATCTCGGACTTGCCGTTGTCGTAATTGACCTCGGAATAGCCGCGGATATAGCCCTCGGACTGCAGCACGTCCAGGACGCGTGCACGCAATTTCGAAGCCGGTGTCGAAACCGTCGATTTGCGGCGTCCCGTCGCGTTGCGGATACGAGTGAGCATATCGCCCAGCGGATCAGTCATAGCCATTTGCCTGTCTCCCTACCAGCTGGACTTGACGACGCCCGGCACCTTGCCGAGCGAACCAAGTTCACGCAGCGCAATACGGGACATTTTCAGTTTGCGATAATAGGCACGCGGACGGCCGGACACTTCGCAGCGGTTGCGAACGCGTGTTTTCGAGCCGTCACGTGGCAATTCGGCGAGCTTCAGCGTCGCTTTGAAACGCTCTTCAATCGGCGTTTCCTGGTTCTTTATGATCGCCTTAAGCGCGGCACGCTTTTCCGCATGCAGTGCAACCGTCTTGCGGCGGCGTTTGTTCTTTTCGACTGCGCTAACCTTAGCCATGTCAAATATCCTCTCTACGCTTGCCGTTACTGCCGAAACGGGAAGTTGAACTCTGCCAGCAGAGCCCGGGCTTCGTCGTCCGTCTTTGCAGTCGTACAAACGATGATATCCATGCCCCAAATCTCATCGACCTTGTCGTAGTCGATTTCCGGGAACACAATGTGCTCTTTGATGCCCATGGCGAAATTGCCGTGGCCGTCAAAGCTTTTGGGGTTGAGGCCCCGGAAGTCACGAACACGCGGCAACGCGACGTTGACCAGACGATCCATGAATTCGTACATGCGCGCCTGACGCAGCGTTACCTTTGCGCCGATCGGCATTTGTTCGCGAACCTTGAAGCCGGCAATCGACTTGCGGGCGTGCGTTACAACCGCTTTCTGGCCGGCAATCGCCGCCAGATCCTCGGCAGCGGCTGCAGGCTTCTTGGAGTCAGCAGTCGCCTCGCCTACACCCATGTTGATTACGATTTTATCAACACGGGGAATTTCCATGACGTTCTTGTAGGAGAACTTCTCCAGCAGGGCGTCGCGGATACGATCGCCATATTCCTTTTTGAGCCGTGGCTCGTAATTTGCCTCAGCCATCAATCAAATCTCCTGAACGCTTTGCCACGCGGACTTTCGTGCCGTCTTTGTTGACCTTGATGCCGACGCGGGTCGGCTTGCCGTCGCTATCGGCAACCGCAAGGTTTGAAAGATGCACGGATGCTTCCTTGTTGACGATGCCGGCCTGCTCGGTCTGGGTCTGGCGCTGGTGGCGCTTGACCATGTTGATACCACGAACAAGAGCGCGGTTTTCCTTCGGCATCACCTGAATGACTTCGCCGGTACGACCCTTGTCCTTACCGGTCAGAACAACGACGCTGTCGCCTTTACGGATCTTCTGCATCGTAATCTCCTTACAGCACTTCCGGAGCCAGCGAGATGATCTTCATGTGGCTCTTGGCGCGAAGTTCGCGTGGAACCGGTCCGAAGATACGGGTGCCGATCGGCTCTTTTTTGTTATCGACCAGGACTGCTGCATTCTTGTCAAAACGAATGACGCTGCCGTCTGCACGGCGAATATCCTTGGCGGTGCGAACGACCACCGCTTTCATGACGTCACCTTTTTTGACGCGGCCGCGCGGAATGGCTTCCTTGACGGAGACGACGATAATGTCTCCAACGGAAGCGTATTTCCGCTTCGAGCCGCCCAGCACCTTGATGCACATGACACGACGGGCGCCGGAATTGTCGGCGACGTCGAGGTTTGTTTGCATCTGAATCATGTCAGACCGCCTTCTCTAACTAGCCCGGGGTATGATTGAAAGGCCCCGGTAATTTTCGTTTTTCTTCCTGAACCGGACGGGCCTATTCGGCTACGACCGTCCAGCGTTTGTCCTTTGAGATCGGCGCACATTCCTGGATGGAAACGATGTCGCCGGTCTTGAACTGGTTGCTTTCGTCGTGAGCCTTGTACTTCTTGGAGCGGCGCACGGTCTTCTTGAACATCGGGTGGGCAAAGCGGCGCTCGACTTTGACTACGACTGTCTTGTCGCTCTTGTCGCTTACGACGGTGCCCTGCAGAATGCGTTTTGGCATTTTATTGGTCCTTAGGCCTTGGCTTCTGCCGCCTTCTGGCGGGCAATTGTCTTGACGCGAGCGATATCGCGACGGACTTCCTTGACGCGTGACGTCTTTTCGAGCTGACCTGTGGCCTTCTGGAAACGCAGGTTGAACTGCTCTTTCTTCAGCTTGGCAAGCTCATCGCTAAGCTGGTCGACGCTCATGGCACGGATATCTGTGGCTTTCATGGTTTGTCTTCCTACTCTGCAATACGCTGTACGAAGCGTGTCTTGACCGAGAGCTTTGCGGCGCCAAGGCGCAGCGCTTCACGGGCAACTTCTTCGCTGACACCGTCAATCTCGAACATGATGCGGCCAGGCTTGACCTTGCATGCCCAATAGTCAACCGAACCCTTACCTTTACCCATGCGGACTTCGGTCGGCTTCGAGGTGACCGGAGTGTCGGGGAAGATGCGGATCCACACACGGCCGGCACGCTTCATGTGACGGGTGATCGCACGACGGGCTGCTTCGATCTGACGTGCATTCACGCGATCAGGTTCCTGCGCCTTCAGACCATAGGAACCGAAGGTCAGCGACGTGCCACCGGGTGCAACGCCCTTGATACGGCCTTTGTGCTGCTTGCGGTACTTCGTACGCTTTGGCTGCAACATTTTTTTATTCTCCGAACTGACTTACCGCGCAAAAACTTACGCGTTTTCGCGGCGGCGGCTGCCACTGCCCTGATTGTCATTTTCCGTTGCACGGCGCTCCGAAGCCATCGGGTCGTGCTCAAGGATTTCACCCTTGAAGATCCAGACCTTGATGCCACAAACGCCATAGGCGGTGTGCGCTTCGGCTGTACCGTAGTCGATATCGGCACGCAGGGTGTGAAGCGGCACGCGGCCTTCGCGGTACCATTCCGTACGTGCAATTTCAGCGCCACCCAGACGGCCGCCGCAGGTGATGCGGATGCCTTCGGCGCCAAGGCGCATGGCCGACTGAACGGCACGCTTCATGGCGCGGCGGAATGCAACACGGCGCTCCAGCTGCTGCGCGATGGACTGTGCAACGAGCGTGGCGTCGATCTCCGGCTTGCGCACTTCAACGATGTTGAGATGCGTTTCGGAGTTGGTCATGACCGACAGCTTGCGGCGCAGTTTTTCGATATCTGCACCCTTCTTGCCGATGATCAGACCCGGACGCGCCGAATGAATGGAGACGCGGCACTTCTTGTGCGGACGCTCGATAACAACCTTCGAAATCGCGGCCTGCTTGAGTTCCTTGGTCAGGTAGTCGCGGATCTTCAGGTCTTCCTGGAGCAAGTCGCCATATTCGCCCTTTTCGGCGAACCAGCGAGAATCCCAGGTGCGGTTGATGCCCAGACGGAAGCCGACCGGATTAATCTTCTGACCCATTACGCGGCCTCCTCTTTTTCCTCGGCTTCACGGACGACAATCGTCAGATGCGAAAACGGCTTTTCTATCCGCGATGCGCGGCCACGGCCACGTGCGTGAAAACGCTTCATGACGATCGACTTACCGACAAAAGCTTCGGCGACGATCAGGGAGTCCACATCGAGATCGTGGTTGTTCTCGGCATTGGCAATTGCAGATTCCAGCGTCTTCTTGACGGTTTCTGAAATACGCTTGCGCGAAAATTCCAGGTCCGCCAGGGCGCGCTCGACCTTCTTGCCGCGGATCATGGATGCCACGAGATTGAGCTTTTGCGGGCTAACGCGGAGTGTGCGGGCAACTGCTCTTGCCTCGTTATCCTTCAGCCTGCGCTCGGCCTTGGCCTTGCCCATTGCTATTTCCTCTTCGCTTTCTTGTCCGCACCGTGGCCGTAATAGGTCCGGGTCGGGGAAAATTCACCCAATTTGTGTCCAACCATGTCTTCAGACACGGACACCGGGATATGCTTGCTTCCGTTGTAGACGCCAAAAGTCAGGCCGACGAACTGAGGCAGGATCGTGGAGCGGCGGCTCCACGTCTTGATTACCTCGTTACGACCGCTTTCGCGCACCTTCTCAGCCTTCTTGAGAAGATAGCCGTCAACAAACGGACCTTTCCAAACTGAACGAGCCACTTGAGACTTCCTCTCTTACTTCTTGCGCTGATGACGGGAGCGCATAATGAACTTGTCGGTCGACTTGTTGGACCGTGTACGCTTGCCTTTGGTCGGCTTACCCCAGGGGGTAACCGGGTGACGACCGCCGGACGTGCGTCCCTCACCACCACCATGCGGGTGATCGATCGGGTTCATGACAACACCGCGAACGCTCGGGCGCTTGCCCAGCCAGCGAGAACGACCTGCCTTGCCGTCGTTGCGGTTGGAATTGTCCGGGTTGGACACCGCGCCGACCGTTGCCAGGCAGCTGCCCGGAACCAGGCGCTGCTCGCCGGAATTGAGGCGCAGGATAGCCATACCCTGATCGCGGCCAACGAGCTGAACATATGTGCCGGCGGAACGGGCGATCTGACCGCCCTTGCCCGGCTTCATTTCAACATTGTGCACGATCGTGCCAACCGGCATGGACTGCAGCGGCATCGTGTTGCCCGGCTTGACGTCAACCGCGGACTGCGATGCGATAACCTTGTCACCGGCTGCAAGACGCTGCGGAGCCAGGATATAGGCCAGTTCACCGTCGGCATATTTCACCAGGGCGATGAACGCCGTACGGTTGGGGTCGTATTCCAGACGCTCAATGGTGCCTTCGACATCGAACTTGCGACGCTTGAAGTCAACAACACGATAGGTGCGCTTGTGACCACCACCACGGTGGCGAACAGTCATGCGACCGGTGTTGTTGCGGCCACCCTTGGAAGAAAGGCCTTCCGTCAGAGCTTTGACCGGCTTGCCCTTGTACAGACCCGAGCGATCAACAATGACCAGCTGGCGCTGGCTTGGTGTCGTCGGCTTGAAAGATTTCAGTGCCATTTGTCTTCTTCTTTCCTCTGGGCTTGCCGTCAAAGACCGGTTGTCACGTCAACGGATTCACCGTCGACCAGCGTGACAATCGCCTTCTTGACGTCGCTCTGCCGGCCGATGGTTCCGCGGAACCGCTTAACCTTGCCTTTGCGAACGAGCGTGTTGACAGCCTTAACCTTGACGCCGAACAATGCTTCGACCGCGGCCTTGATTTCAGTCTTCGTTGCCGTCTTTGCGACATTGAAAACAACCTGGTTCTGCTCGGAGACCAGCGTCGATTTTTCAGTGATCACCGGCGAGGTGATCACGTCGTAGTGGCGAAGATCCGTCATTTGAACCGCTCCTCGAGAGCTTCTACTGCGGCCTTGGAAAGGACCAGCTTTCCGCGGCGCAGAATGTCGTACACGTTGATGCCCTGGACCGGCAGCACATCCACATTCGGAATGTTCTGCGCGGCGAGCTTGAAGTTGTCGTCCAGCTCGGCGCCACCAATGAACAGCGCGTTTGAAAGGCCAAGCTTTTCAAGCGAACCGGTGAGCAGCTTCGTCTTGGCTTCCTTGGCAGCCAGTTCGTCAACGACGATCAGGCTTTCATCGCGAAGCTTCGCGGAAAGCGCATGGCGAAGTGCCAGTGCGCGGACTTTCTTCGGCAGGCCATGCTCATGGCTGCGAACAACCGGTCCATGTGCCTTACCACCGCCGCGGAACTGAGGTGCGCGTGCAGAGGAGTGACGAGCACGGCCCGTACCCTTCTGGCGGAACATCTTGGCGCCGGTGCGGGAAATTTCCGAACGGCCCTTGGTCTTGTGTGTTCCCTGCTGCTTGCGTGCAAGCTGCCAGCGAACCATGCGCTGAAGGATGTCCTGGCGCGGCTCAAGGCCGAATACGCTGTCGGACAGCGATACCTTGCCGGCGGCCTTCCCTTCGAGGGTTGTTACCTTAAGATCCATTACTCGGCTCCCTCACTTACTTCTTCGGCCGGAGCGTTGTCGGCTGCAGCTGCTGCACGCAATGCTGCCGGCTTCGGAGCGTTGTCCGGAACGGGTGCCTTGATTGCATCCTTGACGATGATCCAGGAGCCCTTGGAACCGGGAACGGCGCCCTTGACGAGGATCAGTCCACGATCGGTGTCCGTCGAAACGACTTCAAGGTTCTGCGTGGTCACACGGGTGTTGCCCATATGACCGGCCATTTTCTTGCCTTTGAAAACCTTGCCCGGATCCTGACATTGACCGGTTGAACCATGCGAACGGTGTGAAATCGAAACACCGTGGGTTGCGCGCAGGCCGCCAAAGTTATGACGCTTCATGGCACCGGCAAAACCCTTACCGACAGACGTGCCCGTCACATCGACAAGCTGGCCGGCGACAAAGTGCTCGGCGGTGATTTCGGCGCCGATGTCGATCATGTTGTCGGCGGTCACCCGGAATTCGGCCAGTTTCGCCTTCGGCTCTACCTTTGCAGCGGCAAAGTGACCGCGCATGGCCTTGGAGGTGTTCTTGGCCTTGGCAATACCAACACCGAGCTGAACTGCGGTGTAACCGTTCTTATCTTCTGTACGCTGGGCAACGACCTGGCAGTTCTGGAGACGCAATACCGTCACCGGAACATGCTCGCCGGCGTCATTGTAGACCCGGGTCATTCCCACTTTCTGTGCTATCACACCTGAACGCATTGGTTCGTCCTTGTCGTAGTTTGGGTCTGGTCTTGCGCGAAGGTCCCGTATCGGTTTTTTCGCAACCAGCCCCAGAGACACTCGTTAAAGCTTGATTTCCACATCAACACCGGCGGCCAGGTCGAGCTTCATAAGCGCATCGACTGTCTGGGGTGTCGGGTCAACGATGTCGAGAAGACGCTTGTGCGTCCGCATCTCGAACTGTTCGCGGCTCTTCTTGTCGATGTGCGGCGACCGGTTGACCGTGAATTTTTCAATCCGTGTAGGAAGCGGAACTGGTCCGCGCACACTTGCGCCCGTGCGCTTGGCCGTCGACACGATTTCACGCGTGGAGGCATCGAGAATCCGATGATCAAACGCCTTGAGGCGGATACGGATATTCTGGCCGTTCATTCGACTTATCCTTAGTTTAAGGACTGAAAATCAGTCCAATTCTCGTTGTCTTTGCGGATCTATGCCGCCGGTTTTGCAAAACGCGCCGGATGGACCGGCGCGTTTGCGTGTGCTTTTTATTCAGTGATGCTTGCGACGATGCCGGCGCCGACGGTACGGCCGCCTTCGCGGATGGCGAAGCGCAGCTTTTCTTCCATCGCAATCGGCACGATCAGCTCAACGTCAACCGTGACGTTGTCGCCGGGCATCACCATTTCCGTGCCTTCTGGAAGCGTGACAACACCGGTCACGTCCGTCGTGCGGAAATAAAACTGAGGACGGTAATTGGTAAAGAACGGCGTGTGACGGCCACCCTCTTCCTTCGTCAGAATGTAGGCCTCAGCCTTGAACTTGGTGTGCGGCGTAACAGAACCGGGCTTGCAAAGAACCTGACCGCGCTCAACACCGTCACGGTCAACACCGCGAAGCAGTGCGCCGATGTTGTCGCCGGCCTGACCCTGGTCAAGAAGCTTGCGGAACATCTCAACACCCGTGCAGGTCGTCTTCGACGTGTCCTTGATGCCGACAATCTCAATCTCGTCGCCGACATTGATGATGCCACGCTCAACACGGCCGGTCACAACCGTGCCGCGGCCGGAAATCGAAAACACATCCTCGATCGGCATCAGGAACGGCTGGTCGATGGGCCGCTCCGGCGTCGGAATGTACGCGTCAACCTGGGCCATCAGCTCGCGAACAGCGTCTTCGCCGATCGTCTTGTCCTTGTCCTCAAGCGCAGCCAAGGCAGATCCCTTGACGATCGGAATGTCGTCGCCCGGGAACTCATAGGTGTCGAGAAGCTCGCGAACTTCCATCTCGACAAGCTCGAGAAGCTCTTCGTCGTCAACCTGGTCAACCTTGTTGAGGAAGACAACAATCGCAGGAACACCAACCTGACGGGCAAGCAGAATGTGCTCGCGCGTCTGCGGCATCGGACCGTCGGCAGCCGAAACAACCAAAATCGCACCGTCCATCTGCGCCGCACCCGTGATCATGTTCTTCACATAGTCAGCGTGGCCGGGGCAGTCGACGTGGGCGTAGTGACGGTTCTCCGTCTCATACTCAACATGCGCCGTCGAAATGGTGATGCCGCGCGCCTTCTCTTCCGGCGCACCGTCAATCTCGTCATAGGCCTTGAAGTCGCCAAAGTACTTCGTGATCGCCGCCGTCAAAGACGTCTTGCCGTGGTCAACGTGACCAATCGTGCCGATGTTCACGTGCGGCTTGTTACGTTCAAATTTGCCTTTCGCCATTTTCGGCTCTCCGTGTTTCCGTGCCCGGTTAAAGGGCTAATTGCATTACTGTTTTCTTACTCAGACCGCGATCAGGCGTACTTTTCCTGAATTTCCTGTGCCACGTTGGACGGCACCGGTGCGTAGTGGTCGAACTGCATGGAGTACTGGGCACGGCCCTGTGACATCGAACGCAGGTTGTCCACGTATTTGAACATGTTCGCCAGCGGCACATGGGCGTTGATGACAACGGCAATACCGCGAACTTCCTGGCCCTGGATCTGACCTCGGCGGGAGTTCAGGTCACCGATGACGTCGCCCACATAATCTTCCGGCGTAACCACTTCGACCTTCATGATCGGCTCGAGAAGCTGAGCGCCGGCCTTCTGCGCACCTTCACGGAAGGCGGCGCGGGAGGCGATCTCAAAGGCGAGAACCGAAGAGTCAACGTCATGATAGGCACCGTCGACGAGCGTGGCTTTCACACCCAACATCGGGAAGCCAGCCAGAGGACCGGAAGAAAGAACGCTTTCGATACCCTTTTGAACGCCGGGAATGTATTCCTTCGGAACGTTGCCGCCGACGATCTTCGAAACGAATTCGAACTCTTCGCCTTCGGGATTGGGTTCGAAGATGATCTTGACGCGCGCGAACTGACCCGAACCACCGGACTGTTTCTTGTGGGTGTAGTCGATTTCGGCTTCCCGGGTGATGGTTTCGCGGTAGGCCACCTGCGGTGCGCCCACATTGGCCTCGACCTTGAATTCGCGCTTCATGCGGTCGACGAGGATATCGAGGTGAAGCTCACCCATGCCGGCGATGATGGTCTGACCAGATTCCTCATCCGACTTGACGCGGAAGGACGGATCTTCGGCCGCCAGGCGGTTGAGCGCGATGCCCATCTTTTCCTGGTCGCCCTTGGTCTTCGGCTCGATGGCGATCTGGATAACCGGATCAGGGAATTCCATCCGCTCGAGAATGACCGGCTTCAGCGCATCGCAGAGCGTATCGCCCGTGGTTGTCTCCTTAAGACCGGCCAGCGCTACGATGTCGCCTGCATAGGCAACGTCGATGTCTTCACGGCTGTTGGAGTGCATCTGCAGCATACGGCCAACGCGTTCGCGCTTTTCCTTGACCGTATTCATGACCGAAGAACCTTTTTCGATCTTGCCGGAATAGATGCGGGCAAAGGTGAGCGAGCCGACAAACGGGTCGTTCATGACTTTGAACGCAAGCATGGAAAGCGGCTCATCGTCGGAAGCGACGCGGCTAATTTCCTCGTCGGTCTTCACATCGATGCCCTTGATGGCAGGAATGTCGACCGGGCTCGGCAGGTACTCGACAACGGCGTCGAGAAGCGGCTGGACGCCCTTGTTCTTGAACGCGCTGCCGCAGAACATCGGATAGAAGTCCACATTGATGGTACCCTGACGCACGAGGGCGCGGATTTCATCGTTGGTCGGCATGTTGCCTTCCAGGTAGGCTTCCATCGCAGCTTCGTCGATCTCGACTACGGTCTCGATGAGCTTTTCGCGGTATTCCTCGGCCTTTTCTTTCAGGTCTTCCGGAATTTCCACAACGTCCCACTGGGCGCCGAGCGACTCGTCGCGCCACACCAGAGCGTTCATCTCAATCAGATCGACAACGCCCTTGAAGTCACTTTCCGCACCGATCGGCAACTGCATGACGACCGGGATTGCACCGAGGCGCGAGCCGACCATCTCGACCGAGCGGTAGAAGTCGGCGCCGATCTTGTCCATCTTGTTGCAGAAGATCATGCGCGGGACATTATACTTGTCAGCCTGACGCCAGACCGTTTCGGTCTGCGGCTCAACACCGGCATTGGCATCGAGAAGCGCTACCGCACCGTCAAGAACGCGGAGCGAACGCTCAACTTCAATGGTGAAGTCGACGTGTCCGGGCGTGTCGATGATGTTGAAGCGGCGCATGCTGCCATCGCGGCCCTTCCAGAACGTGGTTGTCGCGGCAGAGGTGATCGTGATGCCACGCTCCTGCTCCTGCTCCATCCAGTCCATGGTTGCGGCACCGTCATGCACTTCGCCGATTTTATGAGACTTGCCCGTGTAGTACAGGATACGCTCAGTCGTCGTCGTCTTGCCGGCGTCAATGTGCGCCATGATGCCGAAGTTGCGATAATCTTCAATTGCGTATTCGCGTGACATATCAAATGCCTTTCAATGCAAATGTCGTGTCCGACCGGTTACCAGCGATAGTGCGAGAAAGCGCGGTTGGCGTCGGCCATCTTGTGCGTGTCTTCACGCTTCTTAACGGCGTTGCCGCGATTGTTCGCAGCATCCATGAGTTCGCCGGAAAGGCGATCGACCATGGTTGACTCGTTGCGGTTGCGCGCGGCGGTGATGAGCCAGCGGATGGCGAGAGCCTGACGGCGTTCCGGGCGGACATCGACAGGAACCTGATAGGTTGCACCACCAACACGGCGGGAGCGAACCTCAACCTGCGGCGCAACATTTTCCAGAGCGGAGTGGAACGTGCCAACCGGCTCCTGCTTGGTTTTTTCTTCGATCACATCGAAGGCGCCATAGACGATCCGCTCTGCAACGGACTTCTTGCCGTCCAGCATGATGGCGTTCATGAATTTGGTGACCACCAGATCGCCGAATTTCGGATCCGGGTTGATCTCGCGTTTTTCTGCACTGTGACGTCGCGACATGCTCTTGTCTCTCAACTACCGTCGGATGCGCGGCGCCCCTGCGCCACGACCCGAACTATTGGTTCTTACTTCGGACGCTTGGCGCCATATTTCGAACGGCGCTGTTTGCGATCCTTGACGCCCTGCGTATCGAGAACGCCACGAATAATGTGGTAACGCACACCCGGAAGGTCCTTCACACGACCACCACGGATCATGACGACCGAGTGCTCCTGAAGATTGTGACCTTCGCCGGGGATGTATCCAATAACCTCGAAGCCGTTGGTCAAACGGATCTTGGCAACCTTACGCAAAGCCGAGTTTGGCTTCTTCGGGGTCGTTGTGTAGACGCGGGTGCAAACACCACGCTTCTGCGGATTGGCCTCGAGAGCCGGAACCTTGTTTCGCTTAACCGGCGCCTGGCGCGGTTTGCGGATCAGCTGGTTTACGGTAGGCATTCAACCTTCCTTTTAAACAAAACCTTGCGTATGCCCTTTCGGGCGCTCTTTTGCACGTTCATTCCATGCGCAAACGGGCAAATCCGCGCAACGGCGGCTTGCCCCCAAAATCGCAGAGGACACGATGTAACCCGTGTCATGCATGCAGCATTTTGTATCAACGTGCGTTTAGAACCGTGTTTGAGGCGAACTTCAGGACGAGTCATCCCGAACCAGCCAGCCTCACATCGGCTCTGGTGGCCGCTAGATACTTATTTGCCGGGAAGTCGTCAAGTGCCTGGGGCAAATAATCTCCCCAAGGCGCCCAATACGCGGTCAAAGTGATCAATTGGAGCCAAATCGACCTGATTCGTCACTCATTTTCTTGCGGACCGGGCCAGAAAATAGCACAAGAGTCCACACAACTCCCCTGCCCGGTTTCATTCTGCGGGAATCGGGGAATCACTTAGCCTGCAAATCAACAGCGAGAGTCTCCTGATGAACGCATCCCAGTATGAAGACGGCGAAGACGCAACCGTATTTGTCATCATTGGCAGAGCCTTCGAGAGAAAGGGAGACGAACCCATGGACATTCACATTCTGTTGACAGCACCCGACGACGATACGGCCGTGCGCGAGGCGCTCAATGCCCTGGCGCAGGAAGGCTATGAAGAGGCGGAACTGGATCAGATCGGCGTACTCGACGGCATGCCGGATGAAGAGCCCTATGCATCGGCTTACCAGGGCGCCATGGAAGGCGAAATAGCGATCATTACGATGTAGACAGCTACGCACCGACCGCTTTGCGGGCCAAAACGAAAAACCCCGGCAAAATCTGCCGGGGTTTTTTGTCTTCAACCTGTTTGAGCCCTATTCGCTCGCCGGCACCTTTTCGGCCTCGGCGGAGAGATCGGCGAGCATCGGGCCCGCGTCTTCCACACCGGAGGTCTTCTTGCGCTCTTCCAGGATCAGGTCGTCGCGCGAGGTGGCGATGCGGCGGATCTGGTTCATCGCGCCGCCCGTACCTGCCGGGATCAACCGGCCGACAATGACATTTTCCTTCAGACCCTGAAGGGCATCCATCTTGCCGGCAACGGCTGCTTCCGTCAGAACCTTGGTGGTTTCCTGGAAGGAAGCCGCCGAAATGAAGGACGGCGTCTGCAGCGATGCCTTGGTGATGCCAAGCAGGACCGGATCGCCGACCGCAGGCTTCTTGCCTTCTTCGGCAAGGCGCTCATTGGCGATATCTAGCTCGATGCGATCGACATTGTCACCGACGATGTAAGCGGAGTCGCCGGAATCGGTGATTTCGACTTTCTGCAACATCTGGCGGACAATCACTTCGATGTGCTTGTCGTTGATGAGAACGCCCTGCAGGCGATAAACTTCCTGGATCTCGTTGACGAGATAGGAAGCCAGAGCCTCGACACCCTTAATGGCAAGGATATCGTGCGGTGCCGGATTGCCGTCGAGGATGTAATCACCCTTTTCGATGGCATCACCATCCTGCAGGTGGAACGGCTTGCCCTTCGGAATGAGATATTCCACGGGCTCGGCACCATCTTCCTGCGGCTCGATCACGATACGGCGCTTGTTCTTGTAGTCGCGACCGAAGCGGATCGTTCCATCAATCTCAGCGATGATGGCATGGTCCTTCGGACGGCGCGCTTCGAACAGTTCGGCAACACGCGGCAGACCACCGGTGATGTCCTTGGTCTTGGCGCTTTCCAGCGGAACACGCGCAAGAACGTCGCCTTCCGAAACCTTCGAGCCGGGCTCGACCGACAGAATGGCATCCACTGACAAAAGGAAGCGTGCTTCGCCACCCCTTGAGAGCTTGGCAACCTTGCCGTCCTTGCCCTTGATGATGATCGCGGGCTTGAGGTCGGCGCCACGCGGCGTCGAACGCCAATCGATTACCTGACGCTTGGTGATACCGGTTGTCTCGTCGGTCGACTCCGAAACCGATACGCCGTCGACGACGTCTTCGAATTCGACCGTACCGGCAACCTCGGTCATCATCGGCCGCGTGTACGGATCCCACTCGGCGAGGCGCTGTCCGCGCTTCACGGTGTCACCATCGTCGACGAAGATCCGCGAACCGTAGGCCACGCGCTGAGACGAACGCTCTACGCCCTGCTCGTCGAGGATCTGAACCGACATGGAACGTCCCATTGCAACGAGATTGCCATCCGAGTTGCGTAGGATGTTGCGGTTCTTGATGCGAACCGTACCCTCATAGGAGGCTTCCAGGAACGACTGGTCGACCACGGTTGCGGTACCGCCAAGGTGGAAGGTACGCATGGTCAGCTGGGTACCGGGCTCACCGATGGACTGCGCGGCAATAACGCCGACCGCCTCACCGATGTTGACCGGGGTTCCGCGTGCAAGGTCGCGGCCGTAGCAGGTTCCGCAAATGCCGCTCTGGACTTCACAGGTCAGAGCCGAGCGGATCTTCACCGACTGGACATTTGCTGCCTCAATCGACACGACATCCGGTTCCTCGATCATCGTGCCGGCAGCGACCAGCACGTCACCGGTCTGCGGATGCACGACGTCTTCAAGGGCCGTACGTCCGAGGACGCGCTGTCCGATCGAAGCAACCACCTGGCCGGCATCGACGATCGCCGTCATTGTCAGGCCGTTTTCGGTGCCGCAATCGTTTTGCGTGACGATGCAGTCCTGCGCAACGTCGACAAGACGGCGGGTCAGGTATCCGGAGTTCGCGGTCTTCAGGGCGGTGTCTGCGAGACCCTTACGGGCACCGTGCGTCGAGTTGAAGTACTCGTTCACGGTCAGGCCTTCCTTGAAGTTCGAAGTGATCGGCGTCTCGATGATCTCGCCGGACGGCTTGGCCATCAGGCCGCGCATGCCGCCAAGCTGGCGCATCTGGTTCGGCGATCCACGTGCACCGGAGTGGCTCATCATGTAGATCGAGTTCATCGGCTTCTGACGGCCATCATCGTCAAACTCGACCGCCTTGATCCGGCCCATCATTTCGTCGGCGACTTTTTCGGTCGCCTTGCCCCAGGCGTCGACAACCTTGTTGTACTTTTCGCCCTGGGTGATGAGACCGTCATTGTACTGCTGCTCGTATTCCTTCACGAGCATCTCGGTCTCGTTGACGATTTCGGCCTTGGCTGCCGGAATGACCATATCGTCCTTGCCGAACGAAATGCCGGCGCGGCAGGCATGACCGAAGCCGAGCTGCATGATGCGGTCGCAGAAAATAACCGTCTCTTTCTGACCGCAGTGACGGTAGACCGTGTCGATCATCTTGGAGATGTTCTTCTTGGTCATTTCCTGGTTGCAGATATCGAACGGCACGTTCGCATTGCGCGGCAGCAGCTCGCCGATGATCATGCGGCCAGGAGTCGTCTCGTGAATTTCGGACGTCTCGTTGCCCTCCTCGTCAACGGACTTGAAGCGTCCCTTGATCTTGGCATGCAGCGTTACGACCTTGTTTTCAAGTGCGTGATGCAACTCACCCATATCGGCAAAGACCATGCCTTCGCCGGGCTCGTTCTCGTTCACGATCGAAAGGTAATAGAGGCCGAGAACCATGTCCTGCGACGGAACGATGATCGGTGCGCCGTTTGCCGGGTGCAGAATGTTGTTGGTCGACATCATCAGCACGCGGGCTTCAAGCTGGGCTTCCAGCGAGAGCGGCACGTGAACCGCCATCTGGTCTCCGTCGAAGTCGGCGTTAAACGCCGTACAGACGAGCGGATGCAACTGAATGGCCTTGCCTTCAACAAGTGTCGGCTCAAATGCTTGAATGCCCAGACGGTGCAATGTCGGCGCGCGGTTGAGGAGAACCGGGTGTTCGCGGATAACCTCGTCGAGGATATCCCAGACTTCCGGCTTTTCCTTTTCAACCAGCTTCTTGGCCTGCTTGACCGTGGAGGAATAGCCCTTGGCGTCAAGACGCGCATAGATGAACGGCTTGAACAGCTCGAGCGCCATCTTCTTCGGCAGGCCGCACTGATGCAGCTTCAGTTCCGGGCCGGTCACGATGACCGAACGGCCGGAATAGTCGACGCGCTTGCCCAGAAGGTTCTGCCGGAAGCGGCCCTGCTTGCCCTTGAGCATGTCGGACAGCGATTTCAGCGGACGCTTGTTGGCGCCGGTGATGACGCGGCCGCGACGGCCGTTGTCGAACAGGGCGTCGACGGATTCCTGCAGCATGCGCTTTTCATTGCGGATGATGATACCCGGCGCGCGCAGTTCGATCAGCCTCTTGAGGCGGTTGTTACGGTTGATCACACGACGGTAAAGGTCGTTGAGATCGGATGTCGCGAACCGGCCGCCATCGAGCGGGACGAGCGGACGCAGATCCGGAGGAATGACCGGAACAACTTTCAGGATCATCCACTCCGGACGGTTGCCGGATTCAATGAAGTTCTCGACCAGCTTCAGCCGCTTCATCAGCTTCTTGGTCTTGAGTTCCGATGATGTAGCCGCCAGCTCATCGCGCAGATCGACGGCGATCTTTTCAAGATCCATTGCCGCCAGAAGCTCGAAGATAGCTTCCGCACCGATCATGGCGGTAAAGGCGTCCTCACCGAACTCATCGACGGCGAGCATGTACTCTTCTTCGGAAAGAAGCTGGTTTTCCTTAAGCGATGTCAAACCGGGTTCGGTGACAATGTAGTTCTCAAAATAAAGAACACGTTCAATGTCCTTGAGCGTCATGTCGAGCAGCGTGCCGATGCGGCTCGGAAGCGACTTCAGGAACCAGATATGCGCAACGGGTGCAGCCAGTTCGATGTGCCCCATGCGCTCGCGGCGAACCCGCGAGAGCGTGACTTCAACACCGCACTTTTCGCAGATGATGCCTTTGTACTTCATCCGCTTGTACTTGCCGCAAAGACATTCGTAGTCCTTGATCGGGCCGAAGATGCGTGCGCAGAAAAGACCGTCACGCTCGGGCTTGAACGTGCGGTAGTTGATCGTCTCCGGCTTCTTGATCTCGCCATAGGACCAGGAGAGGATCTTTTCCGGGGACGCAATCGAAATCCGGATGGAATCGAAGGTCTGCACCGGCGTCTGCGGGTTGAAAAGGTTCATGACCTCTTGGTTCATGCCTGTCTCCTTCGTGGGGCATTGCCCCTTTGCAGACGGTACTGTGGCTGTGCCTGCATTCCCACGTACCGTCTAAAACTTCTGCCGCCTTTGGTTTTGACTTTCCGGACATTGCCGGAAAGCAGCGCGCCAGCCTCAGGCGGCGCGCTGCACCATCTTATTCAGCTGCGTCGGGCAGCTGTTCCGCATCCTCATCCAACTCTGTGTCGATGCGGGTGTTTTCCAGTTCGACGTTGAGGCCGAGCGAACGCATTTCCTTGACGAGAACGTTGAAGCTCTCGGGAATTCCGGCCTCGAAGGTATCGTCACCGCGGACGATGGCCTCGTAGACCTTGGTTCTGCCGGCGACGTCGTCGGACTTGACGGTCAGCATTTCCTGCAGCGTGTAGGCGGCGCCGTAGGCTTCAAGCGCCCAGACCTCCATCTCACCGAAGCGCTGTCCACCGAACTGTGCCTTACCGCCCAGCGGCTGCTGGGTAACAAGCGAGTACGGTCCGATCGAACGGGCGTGGATCTTGTCGTCAACCAGGTGGTTCAGCTTCAGCATGTAGATGTAGCCGACAGTCACCTGACGGTCGAATGTTTCGCCCGTACGTCCGTCGTATAGTGTCGACTGACCGGATTCGTTGAGACCGGCCTTCAGCAACATATCGTTGACATCGGCTTCGACGGCACCATCAAACACCGGCGTCGCGATGGACACGCCACGCTTGGTCTGTTCGGCAAGGCGAACAATCGAATCATCGTCATATTTGGAGATCGGTTCACCCTTCGGACCCGAACCAATGACGTCATCGATTGTCTTGCGCAGCGGCTTGATGTCGCCGCCGTCCTTATAGACTTCAAGCATGTCGCCGATGCGCTGGCCCATACCGGCGCAGGCCCAACCCAGATGGGTTTCGAGGATCTGGCCGACATTCATGCGCGAAGGCACACCGAGCGGGTTCAGAACGATGTCCACATGGGTGCCATCGTCGAGGAACGGCATGTCTTCGATCGGGACGATGCGGGAGATTACGCCCTTGTTGCCGTGACGGCCGGCCATCTTGTCGCCGGGCTGCACTTTACGCTTCACGGCAACGAAGACCTTGACCATCTTCATGACGCCCGGAGGCATCTCGTCACCGCGCTGGACCTTTTCGACCTTGTCCATGAAACGCTGTTCAAGGCGCTTCTTGGATTCGTCATACTGGGCGCGCAGCGCTTCGACTTCACCCTGAAGCTTCTCGCTCTCAACAGCGAACATCCACCACTGCGAGCGGGGATATTCCTGCATAATTTCAGCGTCGAGCTTGGTGCCCTTCTTGAAGCCCTTCGGACCTGCAATGGCTTTCTTGCCGGCGAGCATGTCGGAAAGACGGCCGTAGACGTTACGGTCGAGAATGGCCTGCTCGTCGTCGCGGTCTTTTGCAAGACGCTCGATTTCCTCGCGTTCGATGGCCATGGCGCGTTCGTCTTTTTCGACGCCGTGACGGTTGAACACGCGTACTTCAACTACCGTCCCGAAAGTGCCGGGCGGCATGCGCATCGAGGTGTCGCGGACATCCGACGCCTTCTCACCGAAGATGGCGCGCAGAAGCTTTTCTTCCGGCGTCATCGGGCTTTCACCCTTCGGCGTGATCTTGCCGACCAGAATATCGCCCGGAGCGACCTCGGCACCGATATATACAATGCCGGCCTCGTCGAGGTTCTTCAGAGCCTCTTCCGAAACGTTGGGAATATCGCGGGTGATTTCTTCCGGTCCGAGCTTGGTGTCGCGGGCCATGACTTCAAACTCGTCGATATGGATCGAGGTGAAGACATCGTCGCGAACGATCCGCTCGGAAAGAAGGATCGAATCCTCGTAGTTGTAGCCGTTCCAGGGCATGAAGGCCACGAGCACGTTGCGGCCGAGCGCCAGATCGCCGAGATCCGTGGACGGTCCGTCGGCGATGATGTCGCCCTTGTGGATCCGGTCGCCGACATTGACCAGCGGACGCTGGTTGATGCAGGTGTTCTGGTTCGAACGCTGGAACTTCTGCAACGAGTAGATATCGACGCCGGACTTCGACGGGTCGAGCTCCTCGGTGGCCCGGATAACGATACGTGTCGCATCAACCTGGTCGACAACACCGGTGCGGTTGGCCGCAATGGCGGCACCGGAATCGCGCGCGACGACCGGCTCCATGCCGGTACCGACGAACGGCGCTTCGGCGCGCACCAGCGGCACGGCCTGCCGCTGCATGTTCGAGCCCATGAGGGCACGGTTGGCGTCGTCATTTTCAAGGAACGGAATAAGCGCCGCAGCGACCGAAACGAGCTGCTTCGGCGAAACGTCCATCAGATCGACGGAATCGCGCGGTGCGAGCATCACGTCACCGGCATAGCGGCAGACGACGAACTCATCGACGAACGAACCGTCGTCGTTGAGGATCGCGTTGGCCTGGGCCACGTGGTATTTGGCCTCCTCCATCGCCGACAGATACATCACGTCATTGGTGACCTTACCGTCGACAATGCGGCGGTACGGACTTTCAATGAAGCCGTATTTGTTGACGCGGGCAAAGGTGGCCAGCGAGTTGATCAGACCGATGTTCGGGCCTTCCGGCGTTTCAATCGGGCAGATGCGGCCGTAGTGGGTCGGATGAACGTCGCGCACTTCAAAGCCCGCACGCTCGCGGGTCAGACCACCCGGCCCAAGAGCCGAAAGGCGGCGCTTGTGGGTGATTTCGGAGAGCGGGTTCACCTGGTCCATGAACTGCGACAGCTGCGAGGATCCGAAGAACTCGCGCACGGCGGCGGCGGCCGGCTTGGCGTTGATCAGATCCTGCGGCATGACCGTATCGATTTCGATCGAGGACATGCGCTCCTTGATTGCGCGTTCCATGCGCAGCAGGCCCAGACGATACTGATTTTCCATCAGCTCGCCGACCGAGCGGACACGCCGGTTGCCGAGGTTGTCGATGTCGTCGATCTCGCCCTTACCGTCACGCAGCTCAACAAGGGTCTTGACCACGGCAAGGATATCTTCCTTGCGCAACACGCGAACCGTGTCCTCGGCATCAAGGTCGAGACGCATGTTCATCTTGACGCGGCCGACGGAAGAAAGGTCGTAGCGCTCGGCGTCGAAGAACAGCGAGTTGAACATCGCTTCAGCCGAATCCATTGTCGGCGGCTCACCCGGGCGCATGACCCGGTAGATGTCGAACAGCGCATCCTGGCGGCTTTCGTTCTTGTCGGCAGAAAGCGTATTGCGGATGTATCCGCCGACATTGACGTGGTCGATGTCGAGGATCGGGATTTCCTCAAATCCGGCTTCGATCAGAACCGGCAGCGTCTTTTCATCAAGCTCGTCACCGGCTTCCAGATAAATCTCACCGGTTTCCATGTTGACGATATCGCGAGCAAGGTATGTGCCATAAAGGTCTTCGTCGGTGGACTTCAGGGCTTTGACGCCCTTTTCATCAAGCTGACGCAGGAAACGCGGGGTCAGCTTCTTGCCGGCTTCGGCAATCACTTCGCCGCTGTCGGCATCGATCAGATCAGCCAGTGCCTTGGTCCCCTTGAGGACGTCCGGCTGGAACGGAATACGCCAGCCATCGCCTTCACGGGTGTAGATCGAGTGGCTGTAGAACGTGTCGAGAATTTCCTCGCCATCCATACCCAATGCCATGAGCAGCGACGTCGCCGGGATCTTGCGGCGGCGGTCGATACGGGCGTGGACGATGTCCTTGGCGTCAAACTCGATGTCGAGCCAGGAGCCACGATAGGGAATGACGCGGGCGGCAAACAGCAGCTTGCCGGAAGAGTGGCTCTTGCCCTTGTCGTGGTCGAAAAAGACGCCCGGGGAACGGTGCATCTGCGAAACGATAACGCGCTCGGTGCCGTTGACGATGAACGTACCGTTGTCGGTCATCAGCGGCATGTCGCCCATATAGACATTCTGTTCCTTGATGTCTTTGATGGACTTGGCGCCGGTATCTTCGTCGATATCGAACACGATCAGGCGAAGCGTAACCTTCAGCGGCGCCGCATAGGTCAGGTCGCGCTGCCGGCACTCTTCGACGTCGAACTTAGGCAGTTCGAACTCGTAGGAGACGAATTCCAGCATGGAAGCGCCGGAAAAATCGGAAATCGGGAACACAGACTTGAAAACAGCCTGCAGCCCTTCATCCGGACGCCCGCCTTCGGGTTCGTCAATCATGAGAAACTGGTCGTAAGATGCTTTTTGAACCTCAATCAGGTTCGGCATCTCGGCGACCTCGGGGATCTTACCAAAAAACTTGCGTACGCGCCTGCGACCGTTAAACGAAAGGGTCTGAGCCATCGTCGCTCCTTGTATCTTGCATCCGGGCCTGCAATTGACGAAGCCTCTGGCCAGGGGGCTTCGAATAAAGGGTCTTAGAGAACCCATTACCCAAGGGCCGTTTTCGGGCCCTTGGGTAATCGGTCCAACGGTATAACAACGCCGGAAGCGGAGCCGTAATACGGCCCCGCCCCAAAACGGTGATACCGCTTACTTAAGCTCGACAGAAGCACCTGCTGCTTCGAGCTTGCCTTTGATTTCCTCGGCTTCAGCCTTGGAAACGGCTTCTTTGACAGCCTTCGGTGCGCCTTCGACGAGGTCCTTGGCTTCTTTCAGGCCGAGGCCCGTGATGCCGCGAACTTCCTTGATGACGTTGATTTTCTTGTCGCCAGCGGCGGTCAGAACAACATCAAACTCGTCTTTTTCTTCGGCAGCAGCGGCTTCGCCGCCAGCACCGCCAGCAGCTGCAACGGCAACCGGTGCAGCGGCAGAAACGCCCCAATGCTCTTCGAGCATCTTGGAAAGCTCAGCAGCTTCCAGGACAGTCAGGTTTGAAAGGTCTTCAACGATCTTAGCAAGATCAGCCATGATTTTGTTTCCTTAAACGTTCGGTTCGAACTGGTTTGAACAGCGAAGTTGCGCCTAGGCGGCTTCGTCCTTCTGGGCATAAGCATTCATCACACGGGCAAGCTGACCTGCCGGTGCGTTGACAACCTGTGCGATGCGGGTTGCAGGCGTGTTGATCATGCCGACAATCTTCGCACGCAGCTCGTCGAGTGACGGCAGCGAGGCAAGTGCCTTAACGCCGTCCGCGTCGAGCTCGGTTGCCCCCATCGCTCCACCGAGGACAACGAGACTTTCGTTGGCCTTGGAGAATTCGACGGCGACTTTCGGAGCTGTGACAGGATCATCGCTGTAAGCAATGACGGTCTGTCCCTGAAAGAGACTGGAAATCCCTTCCGCTTCCGTGCCCTGAAGAGCAATTTTGGCCAGGCGGTTCTTCGCGACTTTGACCGTGCCTCCGGCTTCACGCATTTTCGAACGAAGATCGTTCATCTGCGCAACCGAAAGGCCAGCATAGTGGGCCACAACGACGGAACCTGTGGTCTTGAAGACCTCGTTCAGTGATGTGACGAATTCGCGTTTTTCCGCTCTTTCCACTGCCACTCTCCAGTTGACAGGTCCACAATGGATCCTGTCGGGTTTTGCCTTGCCGCATGGGGCCATTCGCGACCCGCAAGCGACGCTTGAGGATCCTGTCCCCTCGAGCCAGACCGGATGATCTGACGCAAGGCAAAGAAGGCTCGAACCGAAACGCGGTGCGCAACGCGCACGAAATTTCGGATCTTACCCGTCTCATGCGGGCAAAGTGATTAAGGCTAACCACCCGCAATCTCGGACAGGAGTTCCGGGTTTTTAGGCCCGGATTTTCCGGCCCGAAGGCCAGAAAACTTGTTAGACCGGATCAAGCCGGTCAAAATTCACGCAACAGCTCAGGCAGATGCCAGGCTGGAGGGATCGATCTTTACGCCGGCGCCCATCGTCGACGAGATTGCGACGCGCTTGACATAGTTGCCTTTCGCGCCGCTCGGCTTTGCCTTCATGACCGCATCGGTAAAGGCGCGGATATTTTCTTCGATGGCCTTTTCATCGAACGAAGCCTTGCCGACACCGGCCTGGACGATACCGGCCTTTTCTACGCGGAATTCGACTGCGCCACCCTTGGAGGCGTTAACGGCTGCCGTCACATCCGCAGTCACCGTGCCAACCTTCGGGTTCGGCATCATGCCGCGCGGGCCAAGCACCTTACCGAGGCGGCCGACCAGCGGCATCATGTCCGGTGTCGCGATGCAGCGGTCGAAATCGATCTGACCGCCCTGCACTGCCTGGACCAGTTCTTCGGCGCCAACTATGTCAGCACCGGCAGCCTTGGCTTCATCCGCCTTGGCATCGCGTGCAAATACGGCGACGCGAACTGAACGGCCGGTTCCGTTCGGCAGATTGACAACACCACGGACCATCTGGTCAGCGTGACGCGGATCAACACCGAGGTTCATTGCGACTTCGATGGTTTCATCGAATTTGGCCGTCGCACGTTCCTTGACGAGCGATACGGCTTCGGTCAGTTCGTAGAGCTTTGTCGGCTCGATACCGTCACGGACCTTCTGAGTACGTTTTGCTAGCTTGGCCATGTTCTTATCCCGTCACTTCCAGCCCCATGGAACGGGCAGAGCCCTCGACCATGGCCATTGCGCCTTCGACATCGGCTGCATTCAGATCCTGCATTTTTGCTTCTGCAATGGTGCGGACCTGCGCCTTTGTTATCGATCCTGCCGTGGTACGGCCAGGCTCGCCGGAGCCGGACTTCAGCTTGGCTTCCTTTTTCAGGAAGTAGCTGACAGGAGGCTGCTTCATCGTGAAGGTGAAGGACTTGTCCTGGTAGTAGGTGATGATGCACGGGATCGGCGCGTTTCTTTCCATCTCCTGCGTAGCCGCATTGAAGGCCTTGCAGAATTCCATGATGTTGATGCCACGCTGACCAAGCGCAGGGCCGATGGGCGGCGACGGGTTTGCGGCGCCTGCCGGGACCTGCAGCTTGAGCTGACCTGCTATTTTCTTAGCCATTTCTCTCTCTGCCTTTACATTTGGATCTGAATGAACGGATCCGTCTCATGTTTGCGGGCCGGCACAGGCTTGCCTGCATACCGGCCGTTGCCGGAATTCCGGCGGCTGCGGTTGCGTGGTTCGATTTTAAGGGCCGGCTTAGCCCTCAACATCTCCCACGCGGGGTGCAGGATAGTCCTGCAGAACGGTCAGACCTTTTCGACCTGAGCGTATTCAAGTTCGACCGGTGTAGCGCGTCCGAAGATGGATACCTCCACCTTCAGCCTGGAGCGTTCCTCATCCACCTCCTGCACCGTGCCGGAGAAGGATGCAAACGGACCATCGGAAACACGGATCTGCTCGCCGATCTCGAAGGAGATTGACGGTTTCGGCCGATCGACACCTTCCTGGATCTGGGTGAGGATCGCCTCGGCTTCCGAATCGGGAATCGGAACCGGCTTGTTGTCCGACCCCAAAAAGCCCGTGACCTTGGGCGTGTTCTTGATGAGGTGATAGGCCTCATCGGTAAGGTCCGCCCTCACCATCACATAGCCCGGAAAAAACTTGCGCTCGGAATCAACCTTGCGGCCGCGGCGCACTTCTACAACTTTTTCCGTCGGCACGAGAATTTTTTCAAAAAGGTGGTCGAGCCCTTTTGAACGCGCCTGCTCCTCGATGGAATCGGCAACCTTCTTCTCAAAATTCGAGTATGCGTGGACGATGTACCAACGCGCCGCCATTAGAGTCTCCTGCCCGCACTATCCGCCAACGTTAAGAACCAGCCCGACGAGCCAGCCCAAAAGCTGATCGGCCGCAAAGAAAAATGCCGCTGCCAGGATCACCATGACAAGCACCATCAGCGTGGAGATCATCGTCTCCCGCCTTGAAGGCCATGTCACTTTGGACGTTTCAGCGCGGACCTGCTGCAGAAACGTAAATGGGTTAGTTTTTGATGCCATAAGCCGCTCACGCATTTACGGCGCGTAAAAAGGACCGGCCAGCCCCACGCGCCGCGTGTCTGTTTTTTTCCTTAATAATCGCCGATTCCAAAAATCACAAGAGGTAATTGACGAATTATTTCAACAATTGGTGACCCTGTTCGATCCGTTCAAGAGCTTACGCCCGATCCACGACCAGTCTTTCACTTGTACCGGAAAACCGAAATGCTCCTCGCACCGCATTTGTCGGCGCGCAAATTTCAGATGATTCGGTTGGTGCAAATGGCAGGGGCAGAGAGGCTCGAACTCCCGACCTACGGTTTTGGAGACCGTCGCTCTACCAACTGAGCTATACCCCTAAGGCCGAGTGGCGGTTTAACCGCATTTGCAGTCCGGTTCAAGCATCAAGTTCACCGCAGCAGCACAAAAATTTCGATCCTGTTCAATGCGCTCCGGGACCTCAGTCAGCGATGCAAAATGCGCCAGGTCAACCCGGCGCATATATTGTTGCCCGCTTTAACAAAACGCGCCGGACGGACCGGCGCGTTTGCGTGTGCTCTTTATTCAGTGATGCTTGCGACGATGCCGGCGCCGACGGTACGGCCGCCTTCGCGGATGGCGAAGCGCAGCTTTTCTTCCATCGCAATCGGCACGATCAGCTCAACGTCAACCGTGACGTTGTCGCCGGGCATCACCATTTCCGTGCCTTCTGGAAGCGTGACAACACCGGTCACGTCCGTCGTGCGGAAATAAAACTGAGGACGGTAATTGGTAAAGAACGGCGTGTGACGGCCACCCTCTTCCTTCGTCAGAATGTAGGCCTCAGCCTTGAACTTGGTGTGCGGCGTAACAGAACCGGGCTTGCAAAGAACCTGACCGCGCTCAACACCGTCACGGTCAACACCGCGAAGCAGTGCGCCGATGTTGTCGCCGGCCTGACCCTGGTCAAGAAGCTTGCGGAACATCTCAACACCCGTGCAGGTCGTCTTCGACGTGTCCTTGATGCCGACAATCTCAATCTCGTCGCCGACATTGATGATGCCACGCTCAACACGGCCGGTCACAACCGTGCCGCGGCCGGAAATCGAAAACACATCCTCGATCGGCATCAGGAACGGCTGGTCGATGGGCCGCTCCGGCGTCGGAATGTACGCGTCAACCTGGGCCATCAGCTCGCGAACAGCGTCTTCGCCGATCGTCTTGTCCTTGTCCTCAAGCGCAGCCAAGGCAGATCCCTTGACGATCGGAATGTCGTCGCCCGGGAACTCATAGGTGTCGAGAAGCTCGCGAACTTCCATCTCGACAAGCTCGAGAAGCTCTTCGTCGTCAACCTGGTCAACCTTGTTGAGGAAGACAACAATCGCAGGAACACCAACCTGACGGGCAAGCAGAATGTGCTCGCGCGTCTGCGGCATCGGACCGTCGGCAGCCGAAACAACCAAAATCGCACCGTCCATCTGCGCCGCACCCGTGATCATGTTCTTCACATAGTCAGCGTGGCCGGGGCAGTCGACGTGGGCGTAGTGACGGTTCTCCGTCTCATACTCAACATGCGCCGTCGAAATGGTGATGCCGCGCGCCTTCTCTTCCGGCGCACCGTCAATCTCGTCATAGGCCTTGAAGTCGCCAAAGTACTTCGTGATCGCCGCCGTCAAAGACGTCTTGCCGTGGTCAACGTGACCAATCGTGCCGATGTTCACGTGCGGCTTGTTACGTTCAAATTTGCCTTTCGCCATGATTTTCCAGTCCTGTCATACTCAAAGGTTGCACTAAGGCGTTCAAGATCGGGTGCTCCTGGCGAAGCAAACCCAGATGATCGAAGGCCAAATACGGCTTTCAGCGCTTCGAAGCAAGACCAAATTGCAGGTGCCGTTGCTGTTTGCACCCTCTGAAGGCCCCTTAGTGAGGCCAATGGCCAGTTTCGACGCCGCGACAAGCGTTTAGCGGTTGTTTGTCAGATGCCGGGCCGCTTCATACTACATTGATTTTCAATTGTGGCGAATTCACATCCCATGCGAACCGATTCCCCGACACGAATTGAGTGCCACGGCGGACAAATCCAAGGGCTTGCGCCCGGCGATTGTGAACCGGTCGTATTCTACGGCAATGACAATGCGGATACTGGAGCGGGTAGCGGGAATCGAACCCGCATATTCAGCTTGGAAGGCTGCTGCTCTACCATTGAGCTATACCCGCAAGCAGTCAGTGGGAAGTGGTGGAGGGGGCTGGATTCGAACCAGCGTAGGCATAGCCAACGGATTTACAGTCCGCCCCTTTTAACCGCTCAGGCACCCCTCCAATTCCACTGACGGGGTCAAGTGACAAGGCATTTGACCAATTCACCGAAGCAATGACCGGTGAATCTGCGCCGGGGTTATGAAGGCACCGCCTGTTTCTGTCAACACGCATTTGATGAAATTTTCCTGTTTGTGCGAATGTATGTTTTTTGTCCGGCAGATTGACGACGAAATGCGTTGCCAAAACCCGCTACGCCTCTATAAGAGCCCGCCATGACCGACGACAAATCAGAAGACCGCAAAGAGCGCGACAGCCAGTACGCGAAGCGCCGCAGGGCCTATCGGGACGCCAAGGCGGCACAGGTTACGGCCAAGCAGGAGGCTCGGGGCAACAAGGGGCGTCCGCTATTGCCCGATCAGGTTCTTCTCTACGGGCTGCATACGGTCAGAGCCGCGATGGGCAATCCGGACCGCACGATCATGCGCATGCTGGCGACACGCAATGCGCTTGCCAGGCTTGATATATCAGCCCCTCAATCCCTGCCCTTCCCAGTCGAGCTGGTCGCACCGCAAGCCATCGACAAGTTGCTCTCCGCTGATGCCATCCACCAGGGCGTCATGGTGGAAGCAAAACCGCTTCGACCCCGGCCGATTTCCGAACTCAAGGACTGCTCCCTGCTGCTGGTTCTCGATCAGGTAACCGATCCGCACAATGTCGGCGCTATCATGCGGTCCGCGGTTGCACTGGACGCCGGCGCCCTCGTGACCACGATGCGCCACAGCCCGCAGGAATCGGGTGTGCTTGCAAAATCAGCCTCGGGCGCGCTGGAGCTCATCCCGCATATTCAGGTGGTCAATCTGGCCGAGGCCATCGAAGAACTAAACGCGCTCGGTTTTGAAACAATCGGGCTCGATTCGGAAGGACCGGAGCAGCTTGAAAAAACCTTCTCCGGCAAGCGCATCGCGCTTGTCCTTGGCGCCGAAGGCAAAGGCCTGCGCCAGAAAACCCGACAGACCGTCAAGGCGCTTGCGCGTCTCGACATGCCGGGCGCCATCAAATCCCTCAACGTTTCCAACGCGGCAGCCATATCGCTATACGCCGCACGCAATTATCTCGGCTCCTGATCTACTGGGCCGTCCAGCCGCCATCGATGGGGATTGCGGTCCCTGTCAAATTGTGTGCATGCCTGTGACACAGCCACACGGCAAGCGCGCCGATTTCTGAGGGATCCGACATGCGCAGCGAGGGCTGTTTTTCGCGCAGCAGATCCGCAACACCCGCCTCGCGCCCTCCGCCCAGTTGCTGTGTGCGGGCCTGAACCTGCGGTTCGATCAGCTCGGTTTCCGTCCAGCCGGGACAGATGCAATTGACGGTCACGCCGCCTGACTGACGATTGCCGGCATCCGCATATTCCAGAGCCGCCGTCCTCGACAGACCCACAAGTCCGTATTTCGAAGCAACATATGGCGCCTTGTCACGCGAGGCGACAAGACCGTGCACCGAGGCGATGTTGACGACTCGGCCATATCCCCTCTCCTTCATGGACGGCATCGCCAGCCGCATCGTGTGAAATGCAGCCGAAAGGTTGACGGCCAATATGCTGTTCCAGGTCCCGGTGTCCGCATCTTCGAGCGGCGTTGTCTTCTGGATGCCGGCATTGTTGACGAGAATATCGATATCGCCCCAATCGGCGACCTGCCGCATCATTACCTCGATCGCGTCGGGATCCATGAAATTCGCATCGAAATGCCGGACGTCACTTGCACCGGCGTCAACGACGGTGTCGGTTGCTTTTTTGACAATCCCGGCATCGCCAAGGCCATGAACCGCCACCCTGCATCCTGCTTCTCCAAGTGCCGTGGCGATCGCCAGACCAATGCCCTGTGTCGATCCGGTTACCAGCGCCGTTTTTCCTTCAAGAAACCGATCAGTCATTTTTCGTTCCGTCCTTTGTCTGAAGCATCAGGCGCAGTTCAGTCTTGAGCACCTTACCGTAGTTGTTTTTCGGCAATTCCCGCAGGAAGCGGTATTCCTTCGGCCGCTTGAAACGGGCGATATGATCGAGGCAGTGCGCATCAAGTGTTCCGGCATCGATACTTCCTTCGTTGCCGGCTACGACAAAGGCCACCACCACTTCTCCCCAGTCGGCATGCTCCTTACCCACGACGCTTACTTCACGGACATCGGGATGTTGAAGCAGTACCTCTTCAATCTCCCGCGGATAGATGTTGCTGCCGCCGGAAATGATCACGTCCTTTGAACGGTCCTTGAGGGTCAGAAAATCGTCTTCGTCCATGCTGCCCATGTCACCGGTCCACAGCCAGCCGTCGCGCAGGGTTTCAGCGGTCGCCGAAGGGTTGTTCCAGTAACCCGCCATAACCGGAGCGCCCCTGACAAGTATCTCGCCGGTGGTTCCGGCGGGAACGGTATCGCCCTCCCCGTCGGCGATACGCACCTCCACACAGGATTGTGCCCTGCCGACCGAAGCCAGTCGTTCCTTCCATCGCGGATGATTTCGGTCAGCCACCGTTTCGCGCGGCAATGCGGTAATTGTCATCGGCGATTCGCCCTGGCCGTAGATCTGACAGAAACGGGGGCCGAGCACGTCCACGGCTTCAACGATATCTTCCAGATACATCGGACCGCCGCCATAGACGATTGTCTTGATTCCGTCACCGTCTGCGCCGCTGGCGCGTGCCAAGTCGATCAGCCTGCGCACCATGGTCGGTGCTGCAAAGAAATGGACATTTTTCAGCCGGGCCGCGAGGTCGAATATCTCCGCCGGTTCAAACCCGCCGGACGGTGGCACGACATGGCGGGCGCCTTTCAGGACGTGCTGGAAATTGTAGATGCCGGCGCCATGTGACATCGGCGCTGCGTACAAAATGGCGTCCTCGGAATAAACATCGTCCACATCGACAAAATAGGTCAAAGCCATCGCCTGCAGATTGCCGTTCGATAGCATCACGCCCTTTGGCTTGCCTGTTGTGCCTGACGTATAAAACAGCCAGGCCATATCGTCATCGTTTTTCGGCACGGGAGCCTCAAGCTCGGGCCCGCAACGAAACTGATCAAAACTCTCATCATCGATGGCAATGATACGGCAATCGCTGCCTGAAAGGCGTTGCGACAAGTCGGCTACATATTTGTTGTCGGCAAACAGCACACGCGCATCCGCATCCTGAACGATCCAGGCCGCTTCGGCCGGGTGCAGCTTGGCGTTGATGGGAACGGCGACAGCTCCGGCGTGCCAGATGCCATAGAGCGCCTCCAGATAGTTGACCGAGTTGCCGGCAAATATGGCAACCCGATCGCCGGGGTTCACACCCTGCACATTGAAAAGTGTTCCGGCAATTGCCCGAACGCGCCGGGCAAATTCCGCGTAGTTGGCGACAACGCTCGTTCCGGAAAGGAGTGCAGGTTTGTCCGGAGAAATCAGCGCGGTTCTTGCAAGCCAGGCGGCAATATTCATGACAACTCCCTCGGGGCTGCGCATGTCATAACGGCCACAGTTGACTGCTGCCAATCCGTATTTCTACGAAGTTTGAGCCGATTTTCTTAGGTCAGGCCACCGGTAGTTGACTTCTGAGGAGTGCTTTCCAGCCGGCCGCTGCAAAGCGGCTGTCTCACGCAAGTGCGCTCACCTTAACCCAAAGAGTGAATTTCGCGTTTATTTTACTTTACACACCCAAGGATTATGCTAATTGCAGCGCGTTGCCCTTGTAGCTCAGTTGGTAGAGCACCTGATTTGTAATCAGGGGGTCGGCGGTTCAAGTCCGTCCGGGGGCACCAGCAATCTCCTGTCCGACCCGGAGACATAGGTAACAGAACGTACCTAAGACATGGGTGACAACCTCGTGCCGAACGGGTTGTCGATGGTTTGCAATGTTCTTTGCTCCAAGTCGATGTAT